>NZ_JAYKYU010000002.1:0-1656404 GCF_035818515.1 Nocardia sp. CDC153
CCGACGCACGAGCCCGCGTCAACGCCGCCCAACTGTTGAGCGTGCGCCAGGAGGGCGGGCAGCTGGTCGAGCCGTGGCTGGCCTGGACCGCCGCCGTCCAAGAACAAGGCTTCATCTCCGCCGATCACGCGCGGGCGATCGGCAAGATCATGCGCCGCATCCCCGCCAAGGTCGACCAAGACCTGCGCGACGAAGCCGAATACCAGCTCGCCCACTTCGCCACCCGCTCCACCCCCGACGACCTGCCCAAGGTCGGTGACCGCATCCTGGCCTACCTCGACCCCGACGGCCGCCTCACCGACGAAACCGACCGCCAAAACCGCCGCGGACTCACCCTCGGCAAGCAAGGCGTCGACGGCATGAGCACCCTGACCGCCGAACTCACCCCGCAACTGCGCGCCGTACTGGATCCGATCCTCGCCAGCCTCGGCCGGCCCGGCATGTGCAACGCCGAGGACCCCGAAAGCCCCTGGCACACCGACGGACTCGACACCGACAAGCTCAAGGACGCCGCACGCCGCGACAACCGCTCCACCGCCCAACGCAACCACGACGCGTTGTTGGCATACCTGCGCCCGGAATTGGCTCCCACGCCGGGGTCGCATCGCGGGCTGCCGGTCTCGACGATCATCACCATGAGCCTGGCGGAGGTCGAGGCCGCTGCCGGGGTCGCCACCACCGCCTCCGGTGGCACCGTGCCTTTGGAAGAAGCTTTGGAGTTGGCGCAGAAGTCGCATCCGTTTCTGGCGATCTTCGACCACCACGGCCGTCCCCTGCATTTGGGGGACACCAAGCGGATGGCCAGCTCGCATCAGCGGATGGCGTTGATCGCCGCCGAGCGTGGTTGCACCCGCCCGGGCTGCAATGCCCCCGCCACCTTGACCGCTGTGCACCATGTGACCGAATGGTCCAAGGGCGGACTCACCGACATCGAAAACCTCACCCTCGCTTGCGATTCCTGCCACTCGCTCGTCGGTGACGGCCCGAAGCAGTGGAAGACCGTGGTCATGCCACCGGACTCCGAACACGCCGGACACATCGGGTGGATCGCCCCGCATCATCTCGACCCCACCGGGACCCCACAGGTGAACGACCGCCACCACGCCGGGGAGTTGTTGGCCGCCTCGTTGGCCAAGGCGCGCACGCGCCCGCACCCCCGCCCACCGGTCCGATGGTGGTCACGCCCCTAATTCCAGCCCGAGCCTCACCCAAGGTGGGGCCCTTCGGGCTGCGTGCGATCCGGTTGCTCGTGTCGCGCTGGCGTACGCAAAGCACGGGGAAGCGTGGTTGCGTCGCCTGCCCTACCGCACTGGGGCTGACGCCAGGTTGGGAGCCGCTACCTCACCTCCCGGCCTACGGACTGCACGCATCACCTACTTGAGACAACCCAAGAAACACCGTCCCGAATCGTTCGACAGCTCCACGGCTTCAAGCTCTTTGACAAGTCCACAGAGACGATGAACGGCCGAGCGGTGAGCGGGCTGGAACGTGAGTGAGGTTCGGTAGGTGAGGGCGCTGGGAGGTGCGGGCGTTTCCCGGTGTGGGCTGGTAGGTGAGGGGGCCTCGCAAGCTCGGCCACCCTCTCTCCCTCCTCCAGGCGTCTTTTATCTTTTCTTCTTTGTCTTTTCTTCTTTCTTGCCTTGCTACCAGGCGATTTCTAGTTCCGGGAGTTCGAAGCCTTGGGTGAAGTGGGCGATTCGGGGCTCGCTCGGGCGGCCGCCGTGGCGTTCGTAGAAGGCGATGGCGGGCTTGTTCGCTTGCAGGACTTCCAGGTAGACAGAGCGGCCGGGGTATTCGCTGGCCGCCCAGTCGAATCCATAACGCAGCAGGCGGCTGCCTATGCCGCCGCGTTTGAGGGTCGGGTCGACGTGGAGGTTGTCGATCAGGACGCGGCCGTCGGGTGTGGGGGTCAGGTAGATGAATCCGACCACGTCCCCGCCGGATTCGGCGACGAAGAGGTTGCCTTCGGCCTGGCCTACCGTGAGGCGGGTGAGCCAGATGACCTGGTGGTCATGTTCGAGAGTGCCGTGCAGGTAGTCCTCGGGCATGATGCCCGCGTAGGCGGTGCGCCAGCTGGCGGTGTGTAGGGCGGCGACCGCCTTCGCGTCGGCGTCGGTACCCGGTCGGATCTGGATGTCCATGGGGCTCAGTCCCGTTCGTCGAAGGCCCGGAGGATTTCTTCGGCAGCGAGGGCGGGGGTCAGGGAGCCGTCACGGACCTGCTTTTCGATCTGGGCTCGCATGCCCTTCACCGCCGGATTGTCCGTGAGGCGGCGGAGCAGGTTGTCGTGGACCATGGTCCACGTCCAGTCGACCTGTTGGCGTCGGCGCTTCTCGGCGAATTCGCCCGCCTCGGTCAGGACTCGACGGTGGGTGAGAACCGTGTCCCAGAACGTGTCGAGGCCGGTGCCGTTCAAGCCCGACATGGTGAGAACCGGTGGCCGCCATAGCGATTCGCGGGGGTGGATCAGACGCATCGCGCCCTGGAGTTCACGCGCCGCCGCTTTGGCCTCCAGCTCGTGCCGACCGTCCGCCTTGTTCACGGCCACCAGGTCGGCGAGTTCCAGCACACCCTTCTTGATGCCCTGGAGTTGGTCTCCGGTGCGGGCCAGGGTGAGGAAGCAGAAGACGTCGACCATATTGGCGACGGTGACCTCGGATTGACCGACGCCGACGGTCTCCACGAGGATCACGTCATAGCCCGCCGCCTCCAGCAGGACGATGGTCTCCCGGGTCGCTTTCGCCACGCCGCCAAGGGTTCCCGCGGTCGGCGATGGGCGAATGAACGCGTCTCGTTCCACCGACAGCCGGGCCATGCGGGTCTTGTCGCCGAGGATCGAGCCGCCGGTCCTGGTGGAGGACGGGTCGACCGCGAGCACGGCCACCCGGTGCCCCTGACCGATGAGGTACATGCCGAGCGCGTCGATGAAGGTCGACTTGCCCACGCCCGGGACTCCGGTGATGCCAACGCGATTCGACAGCACCTTGCCCGATTCGGGCGTCAGCTTCAGCAGCAGCTGCTGGGCCAGGTCCCGGTGATCGGCGCGGGTGGATTCGACGAGGGTGATGGCGCGGGCCAGTCCGGCTCGCTCCCCGGCCGCCACCTGTGCGGCCAGCTGGTCCACGTCGATGACTCGGCGGGTGCCCGCGGCGGCGGGCTGGGTGCCGGGGCGAGATGCGCCGACCCCGGCGGTGGTGCCGAGCCGAGGGTGGAGGTCTCCACCCTCGGTTCCGCGTGCGGCGTCGCTCATTCGCCCGCGCCGGTGCCGATCTCGTGGCCCAGCTGTGCGGCCAGCTTCTGGATCAGGTCGATCGCGGCGTCGGCGATGATGGTGCCGGGGCCGAAGATGCCCGCGGCGCCGGCCGCGTACAGCTCGTCGTAGTCACCGGGCGGGATGACGCCGCCGACGGTGACCATGATGTCGGGACGCCCGACATCGGCCAGTGCCTGCCGCAGGGCGGGCACCAGCGTGAGGTGGCCTGCGGCCAGCGACGAGACGCCGACGACGTGCACGTCGTTGTCGGCCGCCTGCTGCGCCACCTCTTCGGGAGTCTGGAACAGCGGGCCCACATCGACATCCATGCCGAGGTCGGCGAACGCGGTGGCGATCACCTTCTGGCCTCGGTCGTGGCCGTCCTGACCCATCTTGGCGATCAGGATGCGGGGGCGGCGGCCCTCGGCCTCGGCGAACGCCTCGACCAGCTCGATCGCCTTGCTGATATTGGTCACCTTGCCAGCCTCCTCGCGGTAAACGCCGGAGAGCGTACGGATTTCGGCCTGGTGGCGGCCGTAGACCTTCTCGAGCGCGTCGGAGATCTCACCGACGGTGGCCTTGGCGCGGGCCGCGTTGATGGCCAGGGCCAGGAGGTTGTTCTCCATGCCGCCCTCGGACGATGCGGCGGCACGGGTCAATTCGGCCAGCGCCTTCTCGACCTCGGCCGAATCGCGTTCCGCCCGCAGCTTTTCCAGCTTGGCGTTCTGCTCGGCGCGCACGCGCGAGTTCTCGACCTTGAGCACCTCGATCGGGGTGTCTTCCTCGACCAGATACTTGTTGACGCCGATCACCGGCTGCTGCCCGGTGTCGATGCGGGCCTGCGTACGGGCCGCGGCCTCTTCGATGCGCAGCTTCGGGATGCCCTCCGAAATCGCCTGCGCCATACCGCCGTGCGCCTCGATCTCGGCGATGTGGGCGCGGGCGCGCTCGGCCAGCTGGTGGGTCAGCCATTCCACGTAGTACGAGCCGCCCCACGGGTCGGCCGGACGGGTGGTGTTGGACTCCTGCTGGATCAGCAGCTGGGTGTTGCGGGCGATGCGGGCCGAGAAGTCCGTCGGTAGCGCCAGCGCCTCGTCCAACGCGTTCGTGTGCAGCGACTGGGTGTGGCCCTGGGTGGCGGCCATGGCCTCGACGCAGGTGCGCGCGACATTGTTGAACACGTCCTGCGCGGTCAGCGACCAGCCCGAGGTCTGCGAATGTGTGCGCAGCGCAAGGGACTTCGAGTTCTTGGGCTCGAACTTGGCGACCAGCTCGTTCCAGAGCAGGCGGCCCGCACGGAGTTTCGCGACCTCCATGAAGAAGTTCATCCCGATGGCCCAGAAGAACGACAGGCGCGGCGCGAACTTGTCGACCTCCATGCCCGCGGCCAGACCGGCCTTGATGTACTCCACGCCGTCGGCGAGGGTGTAGGCCAGCTCCAGGTCGGCGGTGGCTCCGGCCTCCTGAATGTGGTAGCCGGAGATGGAGATCGAGTTGAACTTCGGCATCTTCGCCGAGGTGTAGGCGAAGATGTCGGAGATGATCCGCATCGAGGGCTTGGGCGGGTAGATGTAGGTGTTGCGGACCATGAACTCCTTCAGAATGTCGTTCTGAATGGTTCCGGCCAGCTGTTCGGGCTTGACGCCCTGCTCCTCGGCGGCGACGACGTAGAGCGCCAGGATCGGCAGCACCGCGCCGTTCATGGTCATCGACACCGAAACCTGGTCCAGCGGAATGTGATCGAACAACTCCCGCATGTCCAGGATGGAGTCGATGGCGACACCGGCCATGCCGACGTCACCGGTCACGCGCGGATGATCCGAGTCGTAGCCACGGTGGGTGGCCAGGTCGAAGGCCACCGACAGGCCCTTCTGACCCGCCTGCAGATTCCGGCGGTAGAAGGCGTTCGAGTCCGCGGCGGTGGAGAAGCCCGCGTACTGGCGAATCGTCCACGGCTGGTTCACGTACATCGTCGGGTACGGGCCGCGCACGAACGGGGCCACACCCGGCACGCTGTCGAGGGGATAGCCCTCGGCGACGATGGCGTCCCGATCGGCCTTGGTGAACACCGGCGGCACATCGATGCCCTCCGGCGTCGACCAGGTGAGCTGTTCGGGCGCATAGTGATTCGCGGTCGCGGCCTCGGCGACGAACTCCTCGACCTGCGCGGCGCTCACCTCGGCGGGCGCGGTCTCCCCGTCGTTCAGCGGCACCTCGGCGAAATTGCCGATGCGATGCTTGATATCGCTCATCTCTACGCTCCCAGCTTTTCGAGCAGGCCGGACAGAGCCGCCACCGCATCCATGCGCGCCGTCACGAAGCCATCCGGGCGATCCGCCCCGGAAAGCTCCGCGACCGCTTTCTCCGGACCGGCCAGCAGCACGGTGGTCACCCCGGCCGCACGCAATTCCCGCACCGCCGCACCGGCATCGGTGCCGTAGCGGGTGTCGGAGCCGCACAGCACGGCGATCGACGGACCGGCCTCGGTGACCGCCTCGATACCGCCGGAGGCCAGCAGGTTGGTGGTGAAGGTGACCCGAACATTGTTCTCCGCCACCGGACCCAGCGGAACCAGTCGCACCCGGGGACGTACCCCATTGGCGGCCAGGTAGGCATCGGACCGGTTGCGCAGCGCTTCGAAGGCCGCGCCGTAGCGGGCGGTGCCGTTGGTGGCGCGGGCCGCCTCCGACAGCGGCTTCTCGCTCAGGTTCGGGAATTCGTTGACACCGGTGACGGCCGTCTTGCGGTGCGCCACATCGGAATCGCGCTTGGCCTTGGTCTCGGCGATGCGCTCGGCCAGCAGTCCCTGCTGCAGCGCGGCCAGGTACCCACCCGCGGCCTCGATCTCCTGCATGAACTCCCACGCCTTGGCGGCGAGTTCCTCGGTCAGCGACTCCACGTACCAGGAGCCCGCGCCCGGGTCCTGCACGTGGCCGAGGTGGGATTCCTCGAGCAGCAGCAGCTGGGTGTTGCGGGCCATGCGCTCGGAGAACGCCTTGGACACTTCGAGTTCCCCGGCGGGCAGGGCGTCGTCGAAGGGCAGCACCGTGACGATGTCCGCGCCGCCGACGCCCGCACCGAACGCGGCCAGGGTGGTGCGCAGCATGTTCACCCACGGATCCCGCTGACTCATCATGGCCGCCGAGGTGATCGCCTGCTGCGGCGCGTTGCCGAAGGCCGGGGCACCGCACACGTGCGCGACCCGGGCCCAGAGCTTGCGGGCGGCACGGAATTTGGCGATGGTCTCGAACTGGTCGTCGGTGGCCGCGAAGCGGAACTCCAACTGGCCCAGCGCATCCGCGATATCGGCACCGGCGTCGGTGAGGGCGCGCAGGTATTCCAGGCCGGCGGCCACGGCCGCACCCAGTTCCTGGGCGTCGGAGGCACCGGAGTTGTGGAAGGCCACGCCGCACACGGTGATCGCGCGGACCGTCTCGGTGCGGGCGACCGACTGCTGGGCCAGCGCGATCGCGCCGTCCAGATCGATGGCCTGCGTACCGGCGAAGAGGCTCGTCAGCGGGGTCGCGCCCAGGGAGACCCGAATGTCCTTGCGCTGCGGTGCTTCGTAGGCGTCGAGCAGCGAGAACAGCTGGGCGGCAGCCTCATTGGCAGCCGGTCCGGCGTCCAGGGTGAGGGGGGCCAACTCGTAGAGGAAGCCCTGCAGCGCGGTACCCAGGCCCTCAACCGGCACGCCACGCTCGGCGACACCCAGCCACACGGCACTCACGCCATTGTCGAGAGCGAAAAGAATGTCGGCGTTCACGGCCTTCGCGTCGGCCCCGCCGAAGCGCTGGCTGACGTACCAGCCCCGGTGCACATCGCGGGTGGCGTCGCCACCCCGCACGTAGGGGAACTGCCCGGGCAGCGGCTGCTCGGGCAGTTCGTCGCGGCGCGTGTAGAGCGGGTTGACGGTCAGGCCGTCGTAGGTCGTGACCGCGAGCAGCTTCTCCGGCTCATCCGGCAAGTCGCTCGCATCCACCCTGCGGGCCTTGGCCAGCACCCCGGCGACACCCTTGCGCCAGGCGGCATACTCGGGCACCGGATCGGTATCCGAGTCGGAAGCAATCGGCATAGCTGCTTTGTCCTTCTTCCACTCCCTGACCGGATGGCCGTTTTCCCGGCATCTACCCAGGTCAACAACCACTTTGGTTAACGAGCATTCATGGTCTTTCCCCTGATGCTAGCGGCCCGGTTTCGATTGTCGCCTCCGGAGTCTCACTACCAGCGGGTAACCTGGCGCGGTGCCAACAACCCTCCGCGAGCCGATCGAGCGAGTATCCGCGCTGCTCAACCGTCTCCGTCAACCGCGCACGCTGATCGCGCTGATCGCTTGCGGACTGCTATTCGCCCTGGCCGCGTTCGCGCCGCATCCGGCACCCCAGCAGATTCGGCAGTGGGCCGATTCGGTCGGTCCGACACTGCCGCTGGTGTTCTTCGCGGTCCACACGCTGGTCTGCATCGCGCCCTTCCCGCGCACGATCTTCACCCTCAGCGCCGGCATGCTGTTCGGCTCGACGGAAGGGTTGACGCTGGCGATCACGGCCACGACTTTGAGTGCGGTGCTGGCACTCTGGCTGGTCCGCGCCCTGGATCACGAGCGTGTGCGGGCCCGTTTGACGCATCCGGCCGTGCAGGCGGTCGACGCCCGCCTGGCCCGGCGCGGCTGGCTGGCGATCGGATCCTTGCGGCTCATAGCCATCGCGCCGTTCTCGATTGTGAACTATTGCGCGGCACTGTCTTCGATCCGGTTGACGCCCTACCTCATCGCGACGTTCCTCGGCATCATTCCGGGCACGGTCGGCACGGTATTGCTCGGCGATGCCCTCACCAACCGAACTTCCCCCGCTCAACTGATCGTGACCGCGATTCTGCTGGGCGTCGGAGTAATTGGTTTGGTGGTCGATGCGCGAATGTCCGTCGAAATTTGAAATGTTGAGTATTCTAACCTCCGGTCGATTGCACAGGCGGTAGCACATAATCCATCTCCGGAGGTGTGAAAGTCGTGGGCGAAGCAGCTTTACTACCGGGTGAGAACAAGAAACTCAACGCTTGGCTGACCTTGATCCGGCAGCCACCGCCCACCCCGATGCTCGTGGGCATCGGCCTGATTTCGCTGCTCCCCGCGCTCCTCACCGCCGGACCGGTGGTGGCCGCCGTGGCGATCTGGTATCGCGGCGGCGGTCGCGATGGCTGGGCCTTTTCCCTCTTTTTCGCGGTGCTGGTCGTAATGGGCATGTTCACCACCGCGGCGGTATCACTCGGAACGGCCTGGCGACGCAGCCGCCAATTCTCGCGGCCCGAGCCTCAATCCGACGTGGCCGCCTGATCCGGCGGCGGCAATGGCCACCGATCGAATTCGGGAAGGGTATTCACGGGCGAGCCATTTTCCCGGCTCAATTTTCCCAGCAACTCATTCTCGCACGTATCGGCGGTCAGTCCGGGATTCAGCTCCTTGGCCTTGACCAGCCATCCCGCCGCCTGATGCAACGGCCGGCCGTCGATGTGGTCGGCATCCATCAGGGTCGCCGCGAGCGTCGGCTCAGCGACCACGGCCGAGCCCAGGTGTTGCAGGCAGCGGCCGGTGCCGAGATCGTCGGCCAGAGCGCGCCATTCGGCGAGCGCGAGCTGCCAGCGCCCGACGGCGTGCCGCAATTCGCCCGAAGCCCAGTCGAGTGCCCCCGCGATCTCGTGCACGTGGGCCGCGCCCACGGGATCTCGTCCGTCGGCGGCCATGGAGTCGGCCAATTCCAATCGGTCTCGCGCGGCGGTGTATCGGCCCTGCATCAAGTGCACGATTGCCATGTTCGCCAAGGCGCACACCTCGCCTGCGACGTCCTCGCGAGGTAGCAGCCACCATGCCTGTTCCAGCAGGTTGATCGTGTCTTCGCGTTGGGTTTCGCGGGGGCCCAACGTCTTCAGTGCCTGCCGGTGCAGGGCACGGGCGCGGAGACTGCGCGAGAGCGGGCGTGGGCTGTAGCGCACGGACCGTTGCTCGGCGCTGTCCGCGCGGATGGCCGCCAATGCCTCGACAAGCCCGGACTTCGTCCGTTTGCCGATTTTCACCATGGCAGCGGCGGGACTCGACCGGTCGCGTTGGCGGCCTTCACGATCGCGACCCGGAAAGTCCTCGGCCTTGCCACAGCGAACGAACCAGGTATCGAGAGCATCGGCGATCGCGCCGAGGTCCGACGCCACCGCGCGGACTTGATCGAGCCCCTCGAGTTCCGCGCAGTTCGACAGCAGGTCACACAGCCGCGGTTCCTCGTTGGTGAACCAGGCGCGGGCCCGCGCGGCGGTCGCGGGTGCGTCGAGTGCCCGAGCCCAGCGGGTCGCCTGCTCTGCGTGTCGGCGCAGCAGCATGGCCAGGGCGGCACGCCATTCCGGTGTTCCGGTGGCGGGGTGTCGGTCTTCGGGTGGGACCGCGGCCAGCAGGTATCGGCTGCCGGTCGACCGGCGCAGCACGTCGTCGGTCACCAGTTGTTCCAACAGCGCTGGGGCCGAGGGCATGTCGTCATCGGGCATGCTCACATTGGTGACAGGCATCCGTGCCCCAGCACTCGCCGACAGGACATCCAGCAGCACCGGCAGTTCATAGGTCCGCAAGGGCATATCGCGCAGTACCGCCGCAGCCCAATTGTCGGCGAGGTCGTTTCGTTCCTCGGGTGCGGGTGCCGCCTCCCACGGCCCACCGGGTTCGGGCAATTCCGGCTGCGCCTCGGGCAGCGCCACGTGGTCCCGCACGAACAGGTACGCCCGAGCCGACAGCCCCACCACGAACAACACCAAGGCCACCCACCCGATACCGCCGACCACGAACTGCACCAAAGGGTTCTCTTTGAACGAGTCCGTGAGCAGGTTGGTCCCGAGGACGCCGACGAGGCCCAGACCCAGGGTCGCGGGCACGTTCAGCAGGAGCTGCCATACCGTCGATTTCGGTGTGGCCATGAGCGAGCGGCTCTCGCGGGCCAGCTCGGCCGACTCGGCACCGCCGTTCGGGGACTGTTCGGTGCTCATACCCGCGCTCCCCCGGTCAGCCCGGGCACCAGGCAGCGTCGCCAAGTGATCAGCAGCAGCGCCAACGGCACCGCCGCCGAGACGAGCGCCCCACCCGCGAGTTGCGCCGAGCTCAGACTGAATTGGCGGGTGTCGCCCCACAGCAGCAGCGACCACGGGCTGCCCCCGGTGCCGCTGATCAGCAGCCCAAGGAGGAAGTCGTTCCAGACCTGGATGAATTCGAGCACGGCGACCGCGCCGATCGCCGGGCCCACCACCGACAGGGTGCGCCCGAGAATGGTACGCAGCGAAGCCAATCCGTAGAGCGCGTCGGCGGCCGGGGTGTACGCGGGCGCGAGGAGCGCGCCGCGCAGGACGAGGATGGAGATGGGGAGTCCGGCGGCGGCGTGGGTGAAGATGAGCGGCACCAGGGTGCCGAACCAGCCGAAGGAGCCGATCGCCTGCTGCAGCGATCCGAGGTACATCTGGGCGGGCAGCACCGTCAGGATCACCAGGCCCGGCACCACCATCCGGATCTTCGATGCCGCGAGCCAATACGCCACCGGCAGTGCGAAAGTCACCGCGATCACCGTCGCGGAGGCGGCCACCTCGACCGTCGTGAGCAGGGCGCGGCGCAGCGCTGGATCGGATAGCAGGTCATGCACCGCAATGCCTTGCGAGCCACCGGTGCCGTACATGGCGACGTACACGAGCTCGCCGATCGGATAGAGCACCAGGGCGATGGCCGGAATCACGATCGTGGCTCGCCACAAGCGGGTGCGGGTGCGTGCCACAGGGCGCAGGCGACGAATCGGCGGAGGCCCGCTCGGGCGGCGGGCATTGATTCGATCCTGGGAGAACAAGGCCGCCAGCACCAGGGCCACGGTCAGTGGCAGCGCGTAGGCGGCCGCGTCACCGCACGAGGCCGCCTCGCAGGCGGTGGACAGCCGCCACCATTCGACGGTCGCGGTGCCCACGTCGCGCTGCAGCGAGCGCGGCACCGCACCCAGCACCGCGTCGAAAACCCGTGCCGCGGCGACGGATACGACCAGGAACGCGATGAACGCGACCGGCCGGACCTGCTTCCACAGTCGCCACAGCAGGAACCGCTCCGGGCCGTGATACAGCTCCCCCGCACGCACCGGGTCGGCCTCGATGGCCAGGATGGCGGCCCGGAACAGGCCGATCAGCAGGCCCAGCCAGGTCCAGGCGAAGGCGGCCACCAGAACCGCTTGGAACGCCAGACGATCCGTCGCCACATGCTCGAAATACCGTCCGCCGGTGGTTGTTTCGAGAATGAAGCGGAAGGCGATGCCCGCGGTGAACGCCGAGACCCCGAACGGGACGATGAACGGCCACCACAGCCAAGGGATATGCCGGCTGGGCCAGGCCAGCACCAGCGCCAGCAGGACCAGAACCACGGCGAGCACGACCCAGCCCGCCGTGTGCAGATAGGCGCTGCGGGAGCCGACCGGGAGTCCGCGCCAGACCAGCAAGGTGCCGATGCCCAAGCAGGACACGGCCACCAAAGCGGCCAGCACTCGCAGGCCGAGCTGCAATGCCCGTGCCAGCGGCGGTCTTCCCCCACGCCCGCGACGGCGGTCGAGCACCAACAGCCCCGTGCCGCCGAGCAGCTGCAACCCGCATCCGAGGGCAAGTCGCGGATTCGTCTGTGCGCCGAGCCCGATGGTGTACAGCGCGGGAACAATCAGCAGCAATGCCATCAAGACGAATGCCGGAGCGCGGAAGACATTGGTCAGCACGACCTGCACATGCGGATGTCTGCCCGGAATCAACGGCCCCGATAGTCGGCGCGTGGCCAGCTCCAGCTCGAGGCCGTTGGAATTCACCGTGTACATGCTCGATTCACCCACGTCGGCTGCGTTCCAGCTCGTAGATGGCCGCGACCGCATTGTCGACCGCCACGGATTCGCGTTTCGCGGGATCGTCGAGGTCGGTCAGGAACGCGGTGATCACCCGCCACAGCGGATTGTCGCCGCCGCGCGAGCCAATGCGGTCGGCCAGGTCGAATTCGCTCCAGGCATGGAGTCGAGGTCCGGAGAGATTGAGCGTCGTGTCGAGCAGCGGCGAATAGCCCGGTTGGACACGCAGATCCGGTGCGATGAAGCCGCCCGCGCTGATCCAGTCGGTCAATAGTTCCGGCCGCGACAGCAGCCCGATCAACTCGCGCGCCTTCTCACTCGCCGACCGGGTCGCCACCATGACATCACCGCCGCCGATCACGGGTCCCTTCCCGAATGGCGGCAGATTGCCGGGGAATAGTGAAACCCCCACCGTCTCGACCATTCTCACGTCATTGCCCCCGAAGCATCCGCGCACAATGGGTTCGGCGAAATCGGGTGCCACCACCATGGCCGCGCGACCGGTGCCGAATACGTCGCGCACGGCATCGGGGAACTGCTGGGTCAGGGCGCGGCCGATATCGCCGGGGAACGCGCCGTCGAATCCCCAGATGCCCGCCAAGGTCCGCAAAGCCCTGGTCAGCTCGGCGCGGCGCTGCTCGGGTCGCCAGTCGTTCGGATTCGCCACGCTCTCATACGCATCCCGGGATTCCGCGAGCAGCACATTCTCGAAAAAATCGGTGAGCATCCAGCCGTCCGCGCCACCCAACGCCAGCGGATGCACGCCACTGCGCGCGAGTCGGGTCATCAATGCGGGCCACAGCCACGGCGGCCACCGATCCGGCGGGGCGAGATTCAGCCGCGTGAATCGCGTGCGGTCATACCAGATCAGCGATTTGGACGTGGCCTTGAACGGCAGCCCATAGAGCCGATTGCCTTTCGCCTCGACATGCAGCAATGGCCACCAGCCATCGGCATAGCGTGGCTTCTTGCTGTCGTCACTCCACAGGTTCTCATCCAGCGCCTGCAGCCGATCGTCGGCCGCCAGCCGCGGGATCTGCCCGATTTGCGGCACGACCACGATATCGGGCGCGAATCGCCCCGCCGCGAAGACGGTGCCCACATCATCACCGAGTGTCGTCACCGTGGTGCGATGCGGAAATTGGCCGCCATTGCGCAGATTGGCGAGTATCGCCTCGAATGCCTGGAGTTCCGCACCGCCCCAGGGCACCGCAATCTTCACCGCATCGGCGCTCGTGCCCGCCCCGAACGGCGTGCACGCGGCGGCCAACGGAAGCACCACACCCGCGCGCAAAATCGTTCTGCGGCTCGACATCCCATCCCCAACCGATGCGACCACCCCGAAATCGGTCTCCTTCTGAAACACCGTACCCGCGTGATCACCGATCAAACGTCGGACGGTGAAAACCCCCTCCGATCGCGCCTGCCTGATCCCGCCTTCGAATCACGCTGAGCGTGGCACTGTTCGCGCGCCCGGGCCCGCGACAGGATCTGCCCGGACGGTTCCGGTCCCGCATTGGAACGGTCAGGTCCACCCGTCGAGAGAGAAAGGCGCTTCGCGTGAGTCCCCACCGCGTGCTCGGAATCGTCACATGATCAGCGTCGGAGCGGCCCGCTCCGCCACCGCCGCCACGGCTCGGGTCCGGCTCACGCCGCCCGCCGGGCCCCTGCGCGGGCTCGCGGTGCGGGTGCTGTCGCTGGCCGGACTGTTGGCCCTGTGGTGGGCGGTGGCCGCCGCGAAACTGGTCGATCCGCAGTTTCTTCCGGGGCCCGGCGCGGTCTGGGAGGCGTTCGTGCGGGCCAATAGCTGGCATCAGCTCGCGCCGGGTGTGCCGCGCGAGGTGCCCGGCGAACAGAACTACTTCCTGTGGGAGCATCTGCTGGCCAGCCTGCAACGCATTGTCGTGGGCGCTGGCGCGGCCGTAATCCTCGGTCCGCTCGTGGGTTTCGTGCTCGGCACCTCCAAAACACTGAGTGCCATCATCGGCCCGTACCTGAATTTCCTGCGCACCCTGCCGCCGCTGGGCTATATCGGCCTGCTCATCGTGTGGTTCGGTATCGGCGACACCTCGAAGATCTGGCTGTTGTTCCTGGCCGCGTTCCCGCCGGTCGTGATCGCAACCATCGCTGGCGTGCACGGGGTTTCGGCCGATCGGATCAATGCGGCGCGTTCCCTCGGCGCGAACCGGCTGCACGTCATCACCCGGGTCCTGCTGCCCGCCACGCTCCCCGAGGTGATCGGCGGCATTCGCGTGGCCATCGGGTTCGCGTGGACGACCGTGGTCGCCGCCGAACTGAACAATGGCATCCCCGGCATCGGCGGCCTCGCCTTCCTGGCCGGTCAGCAGCTCAATACGCCGCTGACCATGGCCTGCATCATCGTCATCGGTCTCACCGCGCTCGCCCTCGACGCGGTCATCAGCTGGATCGGCACGCTGGTCGTGCCCTGGAAAGGCAAATCATGAAGCGCGCTTTGGCGGCAGTGGCATTGGCGGGTCTGCTGACGGGATCGCTGACCGCGTGCGTCCAGTCGGGGCGCACCGACCAGTCCCGAGCCACCGGGGACAAGGTCGCCTGCCCGGTGGCGGTGGACGAAAGCTTCACCGGCACAGTGCGACTCGGATATCAGGACATTCCCAATGGCGACCTGGTGGTCAAGGACGCCGGGCTGCTCGAAACCTGCCTGCCCAAGGCCAAGATCACGTGGAGCAAGTTCGCCTCCGGAGCCACGGTGATTCAGGCGTTCGGATCGAACTCCCTGGATCTGGGACTGCTCGGCAGTGCCGCCGCCGCGCGTGCGCTCTCCGCACCGCTGAACATCGGCATGAAGGCCGTGTGGGTGCACGACGTGATCGGGGCCGCCGAATCGCTGGTGGTGAAAGATCCCGCCATCACGAGCGTTACGGGCTTGCGCGGCAAGAAGATCGGCGTGCCGTTCGCGAGCACCTCGCACTACAGCCTGCTCGCCGCGCTCACCGCCGCCGGAATCGAACGCGACGTGACGCTGGTGAACCTGCAACCCGACGCCATCGCCGCGGCCTGGAAGGGCGGCGATATCGACGCGGCCTTCATCTGGGAGCCGACACTCTCGGAACTCGTGAAGAACGGCCACGTGGTGACCACCGCCGCCGACACCGCCAAGGCGGGCAAGCCGACCTACGACCTGGAAGGCGCACGGAGCGAATTCGTTTCGGCCAACCCGAAGTTCCTGGAGGTATGGACCGCGGCCCAGAACTGGGCCGTCAACCAGATCAACACCGCGCCCGACGCGGCGGCCACCCGCATCTCGGCACAGCTGGGCGTCCCCGTGGCCGACATCCGCAAGCAACTCGGCGAATACGGCTACCTCGACGCCGCCACCCAGGCCGGACCCGCCTACCTGGGCAAGCAGCTGGGCACGGACCTGAAGTCCTCCGCCGATTTCCTGTTGAGCCAGGGCGAGATTCAGGCGCTGGCCGCTCCGGAGGCCTACACTGCCGCGGTCTACCCCGACGCCGCGACGAAGGTGAGCGCGAAGTGACCCAGCCAGAGCTGGATGATCCGGCTGGAGTGAATGCCCCAGGCGGAGTAGACGATCCAGTACCGCGTGATAGTCCGGCCGGACCGAGCAGCCCCGCGGAGTTGAGTGGCCCGACGGAATCGGGTGGTGGTCTGGCGAGGCTGGGCGGTGGTGCAGTGGCGGCGGCGCGTGATCGGGTGGTGCTGGCGGGGGTCTCCAAGACCTACGCGAGCGATACGGGGCCGACAGTCGCGCTCTCCCCCACCGATCTGATCATCGAGCCCGGGGAGTTCGTCAGCGTTGTCGGGCCGTCCGGGTGCGGCAAGACCACGCTGCTGCAACTGCTCGGCGGGTTCCTCGAGCCCAGCACCGGGAGCCTGTTGGTGGGCGCGGACCCGGTCGAGGGGCCCGGGCCGGAGCGGGGTGTGGTCTTCCAGGCTCCGACGCTGTACCCGTGGCTGTCGGTGCGCGGCAATATCGAGTTCGGTCCGAAATGTCGTGGTGTGGACAAGAAGACGCGGCGTGCCGCCGCCGAGCGGATGCTGGCGTTGGTCGGGCTGGCCGAGTTCGGCGACAAGCGGCCCTACGAGTTGTCAGGCGGCATGCAGCAGCGGGCGCAGATCGCGCGGGTGCTGGTCAACGATCCGCGCATCATCCTCATGGACGAGCCGTTCGGCGCGCTGGATCAGCTCACCCGCGAACGCCTGCAGGTCGAGTTGCTGCGACTGTGGCGCGAGGCCGGTAAAACCATTGTGTTCGTGACCCATTCGGTCGAAGAGGCGGTGTTTCTCTCGACCCGCGTCCTGGTCATGAGCGCTCGCCCGGGACGCGTCATCGTCGATCGCCGCATCCAATTACCGGGTGATGACGACACCGCCGTGCGCGACCTCGCCGTCACGGCCACACCGGAATTCCAGTCCCTGAAAACCGAATTGGCGAAAGCGATTTACGAAGCACACGCCTGACTCGGCAAATACGCCGATGACCCTTGTCGCTGTTATGCGACAAGGGCCATCGTGATGTTTCGACGAACGCGAAAACCTATTACAGGTACGCGCCGCACACGGGCCACGCGCCCGCGCCCTGACCGGCGAGCACATTCTCCGCGACGCGGATCTGCTCCTCGCGGCTGGCGTTGGCGGCATTGCCCGAGCCGCCGTAGGCGTTCCAGGTGCTCTGGGTGAACTGCAGGCCGCCGTAGAAGCCGTTACCGGTGTTGGCGGCCCAGTTTCCGCTGGCCTCACACTGCGCGACGGCGTCCCAGTCGTGTCCGGCGGCCGAGGCGGTCGCCGTCGACAGCGCGAACGGGACGGACACGAACGCGCCGATGGCCGCGGTGGCGGCGAGCATGCGGGTGGTGAGCTTCCGGTTGCGATGCATAAAGTATTTCCCTGCCTGCGCCCACCGTTCCGCGCTTTCAGCTGCGGTGCCCCGTCCCCAGGGTTCTCGGTTGCTCTCGAATCGCGGGACGGGTTTCCGGTGTTCGGCGATTCGAGCGGGGGCCCGGAGGTATCCGAGCCGAGAGCGACGGTAACGGAACAATCACGCTGAATCACGTCCCGATCACGGACGGTTGACAAAACGGTATCGACCGCACTCGAAGAGTTTTCGCAGATAGCACCGGAGTGTCACAGAATGACATTTCTGGAATTTACGGCCGAATTTGTGACGGACGTCACGGAGAAATGGTGACGCCAATCGCGTAATACAAAGCCGAGACAAAACGATCCCCACCGAAAATCGCGGTCCGACCGGCCCGAATCGCGTTGCGCGCAACCGTTGCCGCAGGTCAAAGCCCTAGGAATAGTGCGTCCATGGCCGAAGAACCACGTTCCGGAGCACGCGCGGTCGACCGCGCGGTAGAGGTGCTCAACTGCTTCCAGGGCGACGATCCCGAGCTCTCGCTCAGCGATCTCGCCCAGCTGGCCGGATTGCCCGTCAGCACCACGCACCGGCTCGCCCAGGCCCTGGTTCGCGGCGGCCTGCTCGAACAGGATCCGGCGACCGACCGCTACCGGGTCGGGCACGGCCTGGCGACCCTGGCCCGGCCCGCGCTCACCCGCCTGGGCCTGGACTCGGTGGCACCGCATCTGTACGCGCTGGCCGCGGGCATTCGGATCACGGTCAGCGTGAGCGTGCTCGAGGACCGCGACGCGGTCACCGTGTTCCAGGCGCGACCGCCCGTCTCGTTCTGCCATCACCAGGTGCCCCGGCCCCGCCAGTCGCTGCGGACCAGCGCCACCGGCCACGCGCTGCTGGCCTACTCCCCCGCCCGCGCGGCCGCCGATCTCGATCTGGACCGGGTGCGCCGCACCGGCTTCGCCTCGGAGCTCATCGAGACCGAGGACCCGATCCGCGCCCTGGCCGTGCCGATCGTCGGACCCGGCCGGCAGGTGCACGGCGCGCTGGCGGTGCAGGCCCGCTCGGCGCGGCTGGACAGCGAGCTCATTCGGGCGGTCGTGCCCGCCATGCGCATCGCGGCCGGGCGCATCGCGCCGCTGCTCCAAACCGGCGGCGGCCCAGCGCTTTCCGCGGCCGAATTTCGCTCACGCTGATTTCCACATCGTGAAATGGCGATTGCCGCGCCCCCACGGCCGTCGCAGCATGTGACCACTCCCGAATCACCTCGGCTCCCCCAGTCCCCGCGAAGGAACCCCCATGACGCTCTGTTGTCGCCCCGTTCTCGAATCCTCCCGTGCGACAGACACATTCACCGAAAGAGTCCCCCATGGCATTCCCTCTCCGCCGCCCCCGGGTGCGGCGCGCCCTGGCCGCCGCCCTCGCCGTCACCAGTGCGGTCGTGGTCCTGACGGGCTGCGCCAAGACCGACGCGGGCACCACCGCCGACGGTAGGACCGTCGTCCGTTATCAGGGCACCACCGGCCAGGTGTCCGCCTTCGAACTGGCCGAGAACCTCGGCTACTTCAAGAAGATCAGCCTCCACTGGGAGGGCGATACCACCAGCGGCCCGGCCAATATTCAGGCCGCCGCCACCAAGCAGGTCGAATTCGGCAGCGCCTTCAATGGCGCGGTCATCAAGCTGGTCGCGGGCGGCGCGCCCGTCACCGCGGTGCTCAGCTCCTACGGGGCCGACGAACAGAGCTTCACCGGATACTTCGTCCGCGACGATTCCGGCATCACCTCGGCGCGCGATCTCATCGGCAAGAAGGTCGGCGTCAATACCCTCGGCGCGCACCACGAATTCATCACCCGGCAGTGGCTGCACGATCAGGGGCTCAGCGACGCCGAGATCAAGCAGGTGCAACTGGTGGTGCTGCCGCCCGCCAATACCGAGGACGCGCTGCGCAACGGGCAGATCGATGTGGCGGCCCTGCAGGGTGTCTTCCGCGACACCGCGGTGGGGCGCGGCGGTGTGCACCCGCTCTACACCGACAAGGATCTGTTCGGGCAATTCGATTACGGCACTTACGTTTTCCGCAACGACTATCTGAAGTCGCACGCGGACGCGGTGGCCGATTTCGTGCAGGGCACCGCCCGGGCCACCCGCTGGCTGCAGGTGACCCCGCGCGACGAGGTGGTGGCCAAGTTCGCCGACATCATTCAGAAGCGCGGCCGCAACGAGAACACCTCGCTGCTGCAGTACTACAAGAGCTCGGGCATTCCGGTGCCCGGCGGTGTGGTCGCCGAGAAGGAACTCCAGATCTGGATCGACTGGCTGGTTCGCAATGGCGAACTGCCCGCGGGCAAGCTCGCGGCCAAGGACCTCTACACCAACAAGGACAACCCCTACGCCAATGGCACCTACCCCGCCACCAGCGGGCCGAGCGGGGAGGCGATCGCGAAATGAGTACGGACACCGTCAAACTCGCGCTCGCCGGGGTGCGCAAGGAATTCCCGGTGCGGGGTGAGCGGGAGGCCTTCACCGCACTGGCCGATATCACCGTCGATGTGCGGGACGGGGAATTCCTGGTGCTGGTCGGGCCCAGCGGATCGGGCAAATCCACGCTGCTCGATCTGCTGGGCGGGCTCGGGAAACCCACCGAGGGACAGATCCTCCTCGATGGCGCGCCCGTCACCGGGCCGGGGCTGGATCGCGGGATCGTATTCCAGCAGTACGCGCTGCTGCCGTGGCGCACCGCCCGCGCCAATATCGAATTCGGGCTGGAGGCCAAGGGAATTCGGCGGCGGGAGCGTCGCCAGATCGCCGCGCATTACCTGGAGCTCGTCGGGTTGGCCGGATTCGGGGACCGCTATCCGCACGAGCTGTCCGGCGGCATGAAGCAGCGCGTGGCCATTGCCCGCAGCCTCGCCTTCGATCCGGAGGTGCTGCTCATGGACGAGCCCTTCGCCGCCTTGGACGCGCAGACGCGAGAGTCGTTGCAGGACGAGCTGTTACGAATCTGGCGGGCCACCGGCAAAACGGTGCTGTTCATTACGCACGGCATCGACGAGGCGGTCTACCTGGGCCAACGCGTCGCGGTGCTGACATCTCGGCCGGGCCGGATCAAGGCCGTGGTCGATATCGACCTCGATCGCGACGCGGACGGCGACATCCGCTCCAGCGAGCGATTCCGCGAACTGCGCCACGAGGTCTGGTCGCTGCTGCACGACGAGGTGGCCCGAGCCCAGGACCTGGAACAGGCCGATCTCGCCGACCGAAGGAACTCCCATGTCTAGCGCCCTGCGACTCACCGAAGCCCCCGTCGCCCCGACGTCCCGGACCACCGCGGCCCCAGCGGCAACCGAAATCACGGCGACCTCCGGCACCTCAACCGCGAGCGATACCGCGACCGCCGGTGGCTCCGCGAGCGTCACCGACATCGCGCCAACCGCCGAGACCGCGTCCGCCGCCAAGACCTCGTCGGCCACCGATATCCCAACGGAGACCGTGGTATCGACATCCGGGAGTAGGTGGGAGTCCCGGCAGTCCACCGCATCTCACCAGGGGCGTCTGCGGGCCCTGCTGTCCGGGTTGGGCAGGCTCGCCTGGCGAATCGGCAAGCCCACCATTGTGATCGGGTTGTTCCTCGCCGTCTGGGAGGCCGCGCCACGGCTGGGGCTGGTGGATGAGGTCTTCCTGCCGCCGTTCTCGACCGTGGTGCAGGCCGGGCTGGAACTCGTTCGCAATGGCCAGATGTGGGACAACGTCTCCACCAGCGTGACCCGCTCGCTGATCGGGTTCGGCATCGCGTTGATCACGGCGATTCCGGTGGGTGTGGCCATCGCTTGGTACAAGCCGATCGCGGAGTTCCTCAATCCGGTCCTCGAACTGTTCCGCAATACCGCGGCGCTCGCGCTGCTGCCGGTGTTCATTCTGATCCTCGGCATCGGTGAGACCTCCAAGATCGCGCTGGTGGTCTACGCCGGATTCTTCCCGATCCTGCTCAATACCATCAGCGGGGTGCGGACCGTCGATCCGCTGCTGATCAAATCCGCTGTGTCGCTGGGCTTCTCACCGCTGCGACTGTTCCAGAAGGTGATCCTGCCCGCCGCCGTGCCGTCCATTTTCACCGGCATCCGGATGGCGGCCTCCGGGTCGATTCTGGTGCTCATCGCCGCCGAGATGTTCGGGGCGCGGGCCGGACTCGGCTATCTGATCACCGCCGCACAGCAGAACTTCCAGATTCCGGACATGTACGCCGGGATCGTGGCCATCGCGCTGGTCGGGCTCGCCTACAACGGCGTGCTCGTCGCCATCGAGCGGCGGTTGTCCCGCTGGCGCGCGCACTGACACTCATCGAAACCTCCGAAGGAACCTCTCTCCCCATGTCCAACGCACGCAAGACCTTCCACCTCAATGCCTTCCTCATGGGCGTCGGTCACCATGAGGCCGCGTGGCGGCATCCGCGCACCGAGGAGCACCGGGTGCTCGATGTGAAGCACTTCCAGGAACTGGGCCGCATCGCCGAGCGCGGCAAGCTGGACTCGGTGTTCTTCGCCGACGGACTGGCGGTCGGCCCGCGTATCAAGCGCAACGCCCTCGCGGTGTTCGAGCCGGTCACCCTGCTGGCCGCCATCGCCACGGCCACCGAGCATGTCGGGCTGATCGCGACCGCTTCCACCAGCTACAACGAACCCTTCAATCTGGCACGCAAATTCGCCTCCCTCGATCACATCAGCGGCGGCCGGGCGGGCTGGAACATCGTCACCTCCGGCAGTGCGGAGGAGGCGTTCAACTTCGGCTTCGACGCCATCCCCGAGCACGCGCGCCGCTACGAGCGGGCCGAGGAGTTCGTGGATCTGGCCGTACAGCTGTGGGACAGCTGGGAATCCGATGCCATCGTGCTCGATCCCGAGACCGGCATCTTCGCCGACCCGGACAAGGTCCACACCCTGAACTACAGCGGTGAGCGATTCCGAGTCCGCGGACCCCTGAACTCCCCGCGCAGCCCGCAGGGTCGTCCTCTGCTGGTGCAGGCCGGATCCTCCGAGAGCGGAAAGGAATTCGCGGCCCGCCACGCCGAGGCAGTGTTCACCGCGCAGCGCACCCTCGAGGAAGGCCAGGCGTTCTACCGCGATCTCAAGGCGCGCCTGCCCAAGTACGGCCGCTCGGCCGACGACCTCAAGGTGCTGCCCGGCCTGGTGCCGTTCATCGCCGATACCGAAGCCGAGGCCCGCGCCCTCGAGCAGGAGTTCACCGACCTCATCTCCCCCGATTACGCACTGCGCCAACTATCCTCGTTGCTCGGCGTCGACCTCACCGAGCACGCCCTGGACGCCCCGCTGCCGCCGCTGCCGTCCGAGAGCGAGATCGAGGGCGGCAAGAGCCGATTCACCCTCGTCAAGGAGCTCGCCGAGAAGGAGGAGCTGACCGTGCGTCAGCTCATCGGCAAGCTCGGCGGCGGTCGCGGCCACCGCACCTTCGCGGGCACGCCCGAACAGATCGCCGACGAACTGCAGTCCTGGTTCGAGGGCGGCGCGGCCGACGGCTTCAACATCATGCCGCCCTATCTGCCCGGCGGCCTCGAGGATTTCGTCGACCGCGTGGTCCCGATCCTGCAGGAGCGCGGCCTGTTCCGCACCGACTACACCGCCACCACCCTGCGCGGCCACTACGGTCTCGCGCCCGTGGAGAGCCAGTTCGCCCCCGTCCGCACCCAGGCGACCGCCTGAGCCAGAGAGGAACGCTCATGACCACCGTTGCCGAGAACCAGGTCGGTACCTTCCAGATCACGCCCGTCGCCGGGCATATCGGCGCCGAGATCGGCGGGATCGATCTGCGCGACGACTTCACCGACGAGCAGATCGCGGTGCTCACCGCGGCGCTGTACGAGTACAAGGTGCTGTTCTTCCGGGACCAGCGAATCGGGCACGCCGAGCAGATCGCGTTCTCGCGGCGGTTCGGGGCGGTCACGCCCTCGCATCCGTACGACGATGACGCGCCCACCGAATTCCCCGAGATCCTGGCCGTGGACAGCCGCCTGTACGAGAAGCGGTTCGGGCGCAAGAAGTTCAGCTACACCAACCATTGGCACACCGATGTCTCGCCGCTGATCAACCCGCCCGCCGCCTCGCTGCTGCGGGCCGAGATCGCGCCCGAGCGCGGCGGTGACACCCAGTGGACCAATCTGGCCGCCGCCTATGCGGGACTGCCGGATTCGCTCAAGTCGTTCCTCGACGGACTGCGCGCCGAACACCGCTTCGGCGGCAAACTTCCGGCCTGGGACAGCAATAGCGATTACGCCAAGCGGGTCGCGGCGGCACCGCTGATCACCGAGCACCCGGTGGTGCGCGTGCACCCGGTGACCGGCGAGCGCGTCCTGTTCGTGAACCCGGGCTTCACCACCCGGATCATCGGACTGAGCCCGCGCCAGAGCGACGCACTGCTGGAACTGCTCTACGCCGAGATCTCCGATCCGGCGTACACGGTCCGATTCCGCTGGCAGCAGGGCAGTCTCGCGTTCTGGGACAACCGGGCCACCGCCCACCTGGCCCCGAGCGATCTCGAGCACCTGGACGTGACGCGGGTGCTCTACCGCACGACCCTCGAGGGCGATATCCCGGTTGGCGTGGACGGTGAGCCGTCGCGGTCGATCGCGGGTGAGCACTTCGGCGGCACGCGGAACTGACCGCGACACGGCGCGAGGCCCTCTCGACAGGATCGAGAGGGCCTCGTGCCGTTCATGATTCGATCAGTTCCCCAGGGGGCGGGGCGGCGGCGGGTTCTGCCAACCCTGGTTCGGCGGCTCCTGCCGGTACTGCGGTCGGGGCTGCTGCTCCGGACGCTGCCGCTGTTCCAGATGCGGCGGCCGCGTCGGGGTCGTCGGGATGGCGGCGGGCGGCTCGACCGGGGTGCGCGCATCGGCCTCGGCGGCGCGGACCGCGCGCTGGGTGGCCGGGTCGGTGGCGGTGTCGAACCAGGCGGCCACCTCGTCCGAGTCATCCTCGGGCGCTTCGGCGGGCGCGCCGTCCTCGGTCGGCTCGTAGCGGAACACGCCGTCCTCACCCTGCTTGGCGAACCCGCGGGCGAAACCTTCCAGGGCCTTGCCGAAATCGCTGGGCACCAGCCACACCTTGTTGGCGTCGCCCTTGGCGACCTGCGGCAGGGTCTGCATGTACTGGTAGGCCAGCAGTTCCGGGGTCGGCTTGCCGTTCTTGATGGCGGCGAAGACCTTTTCGATCGCCTTGGCCTGACCCTGCGCCTGCAGATACGCGGCGGCGCGCTCACCCTGGGCGCGCAGAATCCGGGACTGCCGTTCGCCCTCGGCGGCCAGGATCGAGGACTGCTTACCGCCCTCGGCCGCGAGGATCTGCGCCTGCTTCTGGCCCTCGGCGGTCTTGATGGAAGCCTCGCGCTGACCCTCCGCGGTCAAGATCATGGCGCGCTTCTCACGGTCGGCCTTCATCTGCTTTTCCATCGACTCCTGAATCGACGGCGGCGGATCGATGGCCTTGAGCTCGACCCGCGACACGCGCAGCCCCCAGCGGCCGGTGGCCTCGTCGAGGACACCGCGCAGCTGAGAGTTGATCTGGTCGCGGGAGGTCAGCGTCTCCTCGAGGGTCATGCCGCCGACCACATTGCGCAGCGTGGTGATCGTCAACTGCTCCACGGCCGCAATGTAATTGGAGATCTCGTAGACCGCGGCCTGCGGACTGGTGACCTGGAAGTAGACCACCGAGTCGATCTGCACGGTCAGGTTGTCCTGGGTGATCACCGGCTGCGGCGGGAAGGACACCACCCGCTCACGCAGATCCACCTTGGCGCGCACCCGGTCGGCGAACGGGACCAGGAAGGTCAACTGTCCCGACACCGTGCGC
This sequence comes from Nocardia sp. CDC153, assembly GCF_035818515.1. Taxonomy (NCBI): domain Bacteria; kingdom Bacillati; phylum Actinomycetota; class Actinomycetes; order Mycobacteriales; family Nocardiaceae; genus Nocardia; species Nocardia sp. CDC153. The sequence goes on from NZ_JAYKYU010000002.1 coordinate 24,848, forward strand.
GAATAGCGGCCCAGTCGCTCGATCACCGCGGCCTCGGCCTGCGGCACCAGGGCCACCGACTTGAAGACCACCACCACGACCAACAGCACCAAGACAATGGCGACTATCAGTACAGCCATCACGGCCCTTTCATGACGACGGCGTGCGCGCCGTCGATCCTCATGATGAAGACGGTCGAACCGACGGGGTATGTCTCCGACGCGTCATAGGGACGCGCACTCCATACCTCGCCGCCCAGCTTCACGCGCCCGCCGTGCTCGTCGACCTGTTCGAGCACCTTGGCGGTCTTGCCGGGCAGCGCGTCGACCCCGGTCTGATGCGGGGGCGGAGTCGCGAAGCGCCGCAACAGGAATGGACGCACCCCAACCAGCAGCGCGATCGAGACGCCGCCGAACACCACGGCGTCGACGACCACCGAGGAATCGGTCGCCGCACTCACGCCCGCCGTGACGAGTGCGGCGACGCCCAGCATGATCAGCACGAGGCTGCCCGTGAGCATCTCGGCCGCCGCGAGCAGAATGCCCGCGACCAGCCAAACTATTGCGGCCACAGCATCAACAGTAGTCGCTGCGCGGCTCGTCCACCCGTAATCCGGCGCGGACCAAGGTCATCGAATCCAACCGTCCACCCCGTCGTTGCTACCGACCGAGGACCCTGGTCGCGGTGACTTCCGCCGCAAACTCCGCCGTCCGCCGCGTCGCGCCGCCGTATTCCGGTGCGGCGGCGGTACCTTCGGTCGGGTGAGCGGGCGTGACAGATACGGCGACATCTTTTCCGGCCACCCGAGGACTCCCAAACGGGACATACCACGCGTCGTCGCCGAGCGTGACCTGGTTGCCGAGGACGCGGCCACCGGATTCTGCGGTGCCGTAGTGGGATTCGACCGCAGCTACGACGGGGAGTTCGTCAAACTCGAGGACCGGCAGGGGCGGGTGCGCCTGTTCGCGTTGCGGGAGGCCGCGTTTCTGATCGACGGGCAGCCGGTGACCCTGGTGAAGCCGACGGCGGTCGCGCCCAAGCCGGAGACCCGGTCGGCGTCCGGGTCCACCCGGGTCGAGGGGTTGAAGGCACGCGTCGCGCGGGCCAGCCGGATCTGGGTGGAGGGTGTGCACGACGCGGCACTGGTCGAACGGGTGTGGGGGCACGACCTTCGCGTCGAGGGTGTGGTCGTCGAGCAACTCGAGGGTTTGGATCACCTCGGGGCCAAGCTCGCGGAGTTCGGACCCGGACCCACGCGACGGGTCGGGGTGCTCGTCGATCACCTGGTCACCGGGTCGAAGGAGACCGGGCTCACCCAGGGACTCGGGCCGCATGTGCTCGTCACCGGCCATCCCTATATCGACGTGTGGCAGGCGGTGCGACCCAAGGCCGTCGGCATCGCGGCCTGGCCGGACGTGCCGCGCGGCGAGGATTGGAAAACCGGCATCTGCCAGCGGTTACGGTGGGGCACCCCGCAGGACGGGTGGCGACGCGTCTACAACGCGGTCAACTCCTACAAGGATCTGGAGACACCGCTCATCGGCGCCGTCGAACGACTGATCGATTTCGTCACCGAGCAGGAGTAGCCCGCCAGTTATCCTCGATTGCATGAGTTCTTCCCCGAGCGCTTCGCTGACGGTCTGGGCCGGGTCCTGGCTGGCCGGCAGTAGCGCACCCGACGACGTGTTGGACGCGTTGCGTGCCTGGGCTCCCCAGCAGAGCGTGGCTGCCGGGGACCCGGTCACGGGTGGACACACCGGCCTGCCCTGGGCGCCCGACGGCGATCCGGACGCGGTGGCCGGTGCGGGAATCATGGTGCTGCTCAAGCTCATCCGCGAGGCCATGGCCGGACCCGAGGCACAGGTGCGACTGGTGCTGCCGATCCCGGGCGATGTGCGCGGCATGCCGGTGGGGACCGAATTCGCCGCCGCCGCAACCGAAGCCGGGGAGGGCCTGTTGATCGGGACGCCCGGGAGCACCGGGACCGGGCTGGTGCCGTTCTGGACCGAGGACGACGCCTTGCAGTGGCGGGTCTACTCCACGCCCATCCCGCTGACCCTCGCCCCCGAAATGCCGTTGGGTGAGGCCGAATACACCATGCGCGAGGCCGTGCGCGCCGCCGCCGACGCCCTGGCGCAGTTGCAGACCACCCGGCTCGGATCCGGCGGTGTCGGGCCGCGCGAGCTGGTGGAGGCCGAACTGGCCGGGCACACGCGCCACAAGTACCCGGATTCGCTGCCGCTGCGGGCACGCCGGATTCTGGACACCGCGGACCAGGTGGCCGCGATACTCACCGTCGCCGAGCGCGAACCGGCCTCCGCGCCGACCTCCGCCACGGCCGTCGCGGCGCAGGAGGCGCTGTTGCGGCCCCTGTGGAATGCGATTCGGGCGGCACGGTTGGCGGCCGTGCACGCGCGATAGCGGGCTGTCCGATTTCTTCAAGACGGTCGGCGGATCAGCGCCTACGGTTCGAGGCATGGGTATTCGACTGAACGTAATCGAAATCGTGGTGGCCGATATGGCCGCGTCGCTGGCCTTCTACCGACGGTTGGGGCTGACGTTCCCCGAAGGTGCCGAACGCGAACCGCACGTGGACGCCGATCTGGGCGGGGGCGTCAAGCTCATGCTCGATACCGAGGAGACGATTCGATCCTTCCGACCGGAGTGGAATGCTCCGCAAGGACCGGGGCGGCTGGCGCTCGCATGCGAATGCGGTTCACCCGCAGGGGTGGACGAGAAATTCGAGGAATTGGTGGGAGCCGGGTATCGGGCCGAGTTGAAGCCGTTCGACGCCTTTTGGGGACAGCGCTATGCGAGTGTGCTGGACCCGGACGGCAATGCCGTCGATCTCTACGCGGCGCTCTCATCGACCCAATAGTTCGCGCGGGGACATTCCGGCCAATTCCCGGACATCCCGCGTCAAATGCGCCTGGTCGGCATATCCCGCGACCGACGCAACCTCCGCCAGCCCCATTCCTTTTCGCGCCAATGCCAGGGCACGCTGCATCCGCAGGATTCGCCCCAGAGTCTTGGGGCCGTACCCGAACGCGTGCAGTGACAGGCGATGCAGCCGACGAAGGCCGGTGCCCAATTCGTCGGCGGTCGCCGCCACCGACCGTCCCTGTTCGAGTGACGTCACGATGGAGCGCAGCATCGGATCGGCGGGATCGCTCTCACGTGCGCGCCACCGGGCCACCGCCTCGAGACCCGCCGCCGGATCGGTCGCCTTCGCGAGGACCTCGGTCGCGCGACGGACATTCGCCGCCGACCAGAGCGCGTCGAGGTCGACTCGCGCGTCGCGCAACTCCGACGCGGGGATGCCCAGGAGCGCGGGGGCGGTGCCGGGGAAGAAGCGGATTCCGCTGATTCGGTCGGCGTATCCGGCGGGCGGGCGGTAGGGGCGGGTGTCCGGTCCGGCGACCGAGAGGCGGCCGTCGATCCAGAGCAGATCCATGCAGCCGTCCGGCAGCACCGGTAGGTCGCTGTCGGACACATCGTCGCGCGTCCACAGCACCGCGCCGTCGATCGTCGACCGCCGCGCCCGATAGCCTTGCGGCGGATGGATTTCCCTCATTTCACCCCCACATCACCTCGAAAAGCACTGAAATACACCGCTGTTCATCAGTTCGTGCACACACGCACAATGTGCATGTGTGCACTCGATGCAATATTGCACGCTATGTCGTCGCGGGCTCCGCCGAATCCGAGACCTCAACCACCCGTTCGGCCTGCCCCGGCTTCCAGATCGTGACTTCCAAACGCCCGTCCACGATTTCGATCGACGACGCGCCCGTGATGTCGGCGGCATAGAAGGGCTCGAACTTGCGGCCGCGCAGGTCGAAGCCGGTCTCCGCGAACAGGGCGTCGGCGAAGCGGCGGTGCAGGGCCAGGTCCTGCACATCGTGCACGGTGCCGAACAGCTTCACGTCACCATCGGTGACGTGCGTGTCCACGGTCGCGGTGTGTAGGCAGAAGCGCGGGTCGCGGGCCAGATCGGCGAACTTCGTGGTGTTGGGCATGCCGACCACCCACAGCTGGCCCTCGAAGACGCGCGGCTCGATCGGGCTGATGCGCGGGAAGCCGTCCTTGCGCAGGGTGGCGAGCATGCACAGGTTGCCGGTGGCCGCGTGACGACGGGTGAAGACGGTCGAGATACGTGGTGCGGCGGTCGCGAACTCGTTCCAAGACGTCATGTTCCGACCGTACGCGCGGGGTCCGACACATCCGGTCCTCGAACTCCGGTGATCTCTGTTTGAATGGCCCGATGTCGTTCACTCGTCGGGTCGCGGTGCTCACCGCGGCGTTCCTCGGCTGCGCCCTCCCCGCCGCCGTCCCCGCGAACGCGGTGGTCGGCGGTACCGAAATCACCACCTCCGACTATCCGTGGCTGGTCTCGGTCGGCACGCCGCTGTTCTTTCCCCGCGCCTCCGGGCAGTTCTGCGGTGGCGCGCTCATCGCACCCGATCAGGTGCTGACGGCCGCGCACTGCGTCGAACTGGCACAGCTGTTGCCGCAGGCGCTGACCGTGACCTTCGATCGCAGCGACCTGGCCGCGCACGACGGAACGACGGTGAGCGTCACCAACGTTCGACTGCACCCGGACTACCGCACCGACACGGTCGACGGTGTCGATGTGCACCACCACGACCTCGCCGTCCTCACGCTCGCCGAGCCGCAGAATCGACCGGTCGTCCAGATGGCCGCGCCGTCGGGCAGCAGCGCGACGGTACTCGGCTGGGGTGGGACCGCCGAGAACGACTACTTCAACACGGTCCTGCGGCGCGCCACCGTGCCGATGGTCACCGACGCCGAGTGCGCGGCGGCCTATCCGGGCGCCTTCGATGCCTCGGAGATGGTGTGCGCCGGATCCATCACCGCCGATACCGGCGAATTCGACAGTGGCGGGCCGTTGCTCGTCGACGGGAAGCTGGTCGGCATCACCTCGTGGGCGCGCGGGACGGCGGAGGCCGGGTATCCGGGGGTCTACGCTCGCCTGCCCGCGACCTTCTGAGCGGTCACACCTTGGACGCCGACTGGTCGAAGGCGAAGACGCCGTGCGGGTCGTAGCGCTTGGCGACATCGCGTAGTCGAGACGCGTTGTCGCCGTAATAGGCGCTGGCCCAATTCGACAGGCCGGGGTCGATGTAATTGACGCAGGCTGTGTTTCCGGTCAGGTCACCGAGACCGTCGCGAACCTCGTTCACGGAATTGCGGGCGGCCGAGGTGGCGGCACCGACATAGATCTGGGCGGTCGCCAAGGCTCCGCGATACGGGAATGCCGTGTCCTTCGCACCGATTCGCGAAGGAGCACCGGAGAGGCTGTCCAGGAGAATATCCATGCCTTCTCGTCCGGTCACCAAGGCGGTCAGGCGGCTCGGGTCCGAGAGTGGTTTCGTCAATACGCGAGACGAGGCGGTGAATGTTTCACGACCGAGCACTCCCCCGCCATTCCAATTCGGACGGCATTGATCCACCGAATAATTGGCACAGCCGCCGAAATACATCATCGCGGAGAGGTAGTCCTTGGTGAGGGAGTACCGATTCGCGGGTTGGGTCTTGGTGGCCGCGACCAGTTTGTCCAGCAGTGCGTTCATGGCGCTCTCGGAGCCGACATAGCAGCCATTGATGCGGCAGGTCGGCGGACTTCCGGCGGAAATGCCCAAGGTGGACCAGAATTCGTCCGGGGCCGAGGCCGTGAAGCTCTGCCATCCCGCGAGCACATCGGTCAGCGATCCGGCCGGGAAACGCACCTGGAACACGGCCAATTGGGGAGCGGCCACGGTCTGGAACGTGAACGAGGTGACGATGCCGAAGTTGCCGCCACCCCCGCCGCGCAGCGCCCAGAACAGATCCGGTTCCGAGGTCGCCGAGGCGGTGCGCAGCGTGCCGTCGGCGGTGACGACCTGCGCCGAAACCAGGTTGTCGCAGGTCAGGCCGTACTTTCCGGCCAGCACACCGACTCCGCCGCCGAGGGTCAGCCCGGAAATGCCGACTGTCGGGCAGGAACCGGCGGGCAGACACCGGCCCGCCTGGGCCAGACCGTTGTACACGTCCATCAGCCGGGTGCCCGCACCGATCACCGCCGTCCCGTCGGCGTTCACCTGCACACCGGTCATCCGACCCAGATCGACCACAAGCCCGTTGTCGGGCGTGGAGTACCCCGCGTAACTGTGTCCCCCGCTGCGCGCCGCCACCGGGATCCTCGCGTTCGCGGCCGCGGTGATGCAGGCCTGCACATCGGAGGCATTGGCGCACTGTGCGATCGCGGCGGGCTGCCGACTATCGAACGCCGGATTGAACGCCAACTTGGCCGTCGAGTACCCCGAATCGGACGGTAGATTCAAAGTCCCACCGAGCCGCTTGCGCAGCCCTTCCCAATCCACCTGTCCGGCAGGCGGTTCCGTCGTCGGCACGCTGGTCTCCGCGGGCGGCTTCGCTCCCGGCTCACTCGGCACACAGCCCGTCGCCGAACCCAGGGCCGCCAGCCCGACGCCGAGTCCGGCCGCCCGCAACAGGTTTCGCCGATTGATCGCCATACTGGCGTCCCTCCCCCAAGGTGGTGCCCGGCCTTCCTCCAGAGTGCCGCGCACGCACGAACCATTCAACGACTCGTAATCGCGACCTTGAAAGCGGGCGTTTCACTCAGGCGAGCAGTCCGTCGGCCAGGCGGGCCCAATCGGCCAGAACTTGCTTGCGGCGCAGGCGGTCTCGGCCGACCATCTCGTCGAGGGTCGCGCCGCGAATGAGGTTGATGGTGAGCCAGAATGCCGACTCCAGGCGCTCGCGCGAGACGTCGATGCGGCGGCCGCAGGCGTCGAGCAGCTCGACGGTCAGATCGTGTTGGACGCGAAGCATGTTCCGGCGCAGGCCGGGATCGTTGGCGATGCCCACGTACAGTTCGACGGCCGCCTTGCCCAACTTGCCTGCGAAGGGCGCGGTCACCAGTTCGACCAGTACCTCCCCCGCCGACGACTCGCGCGGCAGCGTCCGCTCCCGTCGCTGCAATGCCTCTCGCTGACGCAGCGTCAGATGCTCGATGGTCTGCGCGAACAGCTCCTGCCGCGTGTGGAAGTGATGCAGCTGCGCTCCCCGCGTCACCCCGGCCCGGGCCGTGATGTCGGCAATCGAGGCGCTCGCGTACCCGACCTCGGCCAGGCTGTCGATTGCCGCGTCCAGCAGAAGAGCGCGGGTGCGCAGGCTCTTCTCCTGATGCTTGTTCGGGGGCAGACCGGATACCACCTGGTCAGCATAACCGTTCATCGAAATTGCGTGCACCCTTGCACGCAATTGGGTGTCGGTCGTAATGTGACCGGCATGCCCGTCGATCGCCTGCTGCCCACGCCCGAAGCCCGCGACCTCATCGAGCTCACCCGCGATATCGCGGACAAGGTGCTCGAACCGAATGTCGTCGAGTACGAGAAGCAGGAGCGGTATCCGGAGGAGGCGTTTCGCGCGCTCGGGGCGGCCGGGCTGCTGAGCCTGCCGTATCCGGAGGAGTTCGGCGGGGGTGCGCAGCCCTACGAGGTGTATCTGCAGGTGCTCGAGGAACTGGGCGCGCGGTGGGCGGCGGTCGCGGTGGCGGTCAGCGTGCACAGCCTGTCGTGCCATCCGCTCTTCGCCTACGGCACCGAGGAACAGAAGCAGCGGTGGCTGCCGGAGATGTTGTCCGGCAATCTGATCGGCGCGTACAGCCTGTCGGAGGCGCATGCCGGATCCGATGCGGCGGCGCTGCGCTGTCGCGCGGTGGAGGCCGAGGGCGGCTACCGGATCACCGGCACCAAGGCGTGGATCACCAACGGCGGCAAGGCCGACTACTACACGCTGTTCGCCCGCACCGGCGAGGGCTCGCGCGGCATCTCGTGCTTCCTGGTCCCCGCCGACACCGAGGGGCTGTCCTTCGGCAAGCCCGAGGAGAAGATGGGCCTGCGCGCGGTCCCCACCACCACCGCCGCCTACGACGCCGCCTTCCTACCGGCCGAGCGTCTGATCGGCGAGCCCGGCCAAGGTCTCCCGATCGCCTTCAGCGCCTTGGACTCCGGCCGCCTCGGCATTGCCGCCGTGGCCACCGGCATCGCCCAGCGCGCCCTCGACGACGCGGTCGCCTACGCCAAGGACCGAGAAGCCTTCGGCCGCCCCATCATCGACCACCAGGGCCTCGGCTTCGTCCTCGCCGATATGGCCGCCGCCGTCGACTCCGCCCGCGCCACCTACCTCGACGCCGCCCGCCGCCGCGACGCGGGTCTCCCCTACTCCCGCCAGGCCAGCGTCGCCAAACTCGTCGCCACCGACGCCGCCATGAAGGTCACCACCGACGCCGTCCAGGTCTTCGGCGGCTACGGCTACACCCAAGACTTCCCCGTCGAGCGCTACATGCGAGAAGCCAAGATCACCCAGATCTTCGAGGGCACCAACCAAATCCAGCGCCTCGTCATCGCCCGCTCGCTCGCCAACGGCTGAGCGCCACGATCCGACCGACCCGCGCGGCGCATGACACGCGGGTTTCTCGGCTAGGAGCGGTCACAGACTGCCGAAGGGGTTCCAGGGTGCGGGGGCCGGGGCGTCGTCACGGTCGTGATGCCAACGCCAGTCGTTGTCGCGCCACTCCCAGTGGCCGCGGCCGTGATCGCAGTCGCTCCACTGCATTCGGCCGCGGTCGTTCTGCCAGGTGAATCGGCCGTTGTGATCGCAGTCCCCACGCCAGTCGTGGTCGTTGTCCACGACGACCAGCGGCGCGGCCAGGGCGGGCGCGGCGAAGCCGATCGGGAGGACGGCGAGCGAGCCCACGACGAGGGCCCGGGACAGTCGGTGTCGTACGGGTTTGCTTTCTGAGATAGTCATGGCCATACCTCGGTTGGGCACGGCCACAAAAGCGTCCGGAAGGGACACCCCGACCGACAACGTGGCAACCACGCGCTTGCGCTCTACTGGCGGATTCGTGACCGTGCACTGTGATCCGGAACCAGGTGGTTCGCGGAAGATCGAATGCTCGGTCCGGCTAACAGTTTAGACCTTTCGCACCCTGCGAATGAAGCGCTCGAGACCCCTATGCTGAGGTCAGCCTACCGAGGAGTTCCCATGGGGCGGATCGTCTCAGCCGTGATCGGCATCGTGCTGTGCATTGTCGGCGTGATCTGGATCGTGCAGGGCCTGGGGTCGCTGCACGGGTCGCCGATGACCGGGCATTCCGAATGGAGTTATGCCGGTGTGGTTCTCGTCGTGGCGGGCGTGGGCCTGCTGGGGTGGAGTGGGTATCGGGCGCTACGGCGTTGACTTGCGGGCGGCCAGGAACAGATCGTGTTCCGGGATGGCCGCGGGGTGGTCGGGGAGGAACTCGACCACGCGTTCGCGGACAATGGTCAGGCCCGCTGCGTGGAGGAGACGGTGATACTCGGCCAGCGGATAGCTGCTGACGGTGACCGGTTTGCCCATGAATTCGATGTCGAGACTCTCGACGTCGGCGGGGACGGTGGCGAAGAGGAACAGCCCGTTCGGGGCGAGCCAGTCGGCGAATTTCGCCAGGGCGGCGTCGATCTCGGCCCGGGTGAGTTGCAGGAGGGGGAAGAAGGCCACGACCGCGTGCCAGGTTCCGGGCGGATAGTCCAGGGTGCGGAGGTCGGCTAGTTCGAAGCGCGCGCCGGGCACCTGGGCCCGGGCGATCTCGATCATGCCCGGAGAGACATCGCAGCCGGTGACGTCGTGGCCCGCCGCGGCGAGGACCTCGGCGGTCGGGCGGCCGGTGCCGCAGCCGACGTCGAGGACCTTCGCCCGCGGCGGGAGCTGGGTGAGCAGCCAGTCGAGTTCCTCGCGCTGGGCGATCAGCCCGGCGAAGGCGTGCTCGTAGTCCTTACCCAGTCCGTCGAACACTTCGGCCGCCGAAAGTCCCATGGCCACAACGGTAATCGAACACCGAGCCGTTGGGTCAAGCATTCACCGGCTCGTCCCAGTCGATGACGAAGCGGTGGACGGGACCGAACATCTTCTCCGGCTTGAGGAAGGTGCGGGTGGCGATCGGCATGATCAGGCCGAACATCGCCTTGGCGACCGGGCCGGAGGTCTTGCCGTTATTGGTTTTGGCGGCATTGTCGGAGATCTCCTCCACGCGCGGGCGGCGCAGGCGCTCGTAGGCCGCGAAAGCCGCCGTGGGGTCGGGGATGTCGCGCAGGCAGCGGGCCAGCTCGATGGCGGACTCGATGGCCAGCGACGCGCCCTGACCGGAGCTGGACGAGGGGGCGTGGACGGCGTCGCCGACCAGGACCACGCGGCCTCGGAACCAGTTGGGCACGTGCGGCATCCGCTCCATGGGGCCGGTGATGATCATCTCGTGGACGCTGGTCTGCGCGAACAGCCGCTCGCCGGGGATGTCGCCGATGTGGGCCGCGCGCAGCTTGTCCAGCCAGTCCTGCGCGGGGACGGCCTTGGCCTCGGCCAGGGTCATGGGTTCGGTCTGCGGGTAGTTGCTGAAGAAGACGTGCTTGCCATTGGGTTGACGCCAGTAGCCGTAGAAGGCGCGCTTGCCGAAGGCGAAGTGCATGGCCTCGATATCGCCCTTGCCGCCATCGGAAAGCCTTCCGTCCGGATCGAATTCGCCGAAGCCGAAGCTCATCAGTCCGGTGTATTCGGGGCCGGGGGCCTGCGGGTCGATGAGGGTGCGCACCGTGGAGTGGATGCCGTCCGCGCCGATCAGGATGTCACCGGACGCGGTTGTCCCGTCGGCGAACTGGGCGATCACGCCGGTGTCGGTCTGCTCGATATCGACCAGCCGCTTGCCGTATTCGAACGTGATGCCATTGGCGACCGCGTGCTCGTGCAGGACGCGAAACAGCTCCGCGCGCAACATGGTGCAGCTGGGCGGCAGCCCGGGCAGCGCGTCGACCCGCATGAGCTGCTTGCCGGTCCCGGTCTCCATGACCATGCTGTGCAGCGGGTGTCCCGCCGATTCGACCAGCTTGTCCGCACCGATGATCTTCAGTGCCGCAAGGCCGTTCGGCGCGACGGTCAGCATCGCGCCCGCGTCGGTGGCCGCACTCTCGTAGGCCTCGAACACCGTCGCCTCGATGCCCGCCTTCTGCAGGGCCAGCGCAGTCACCGGTCCCGCGATGCCGCCGCCGATGATCAGTGCCTTCTTGATGCCGTTCATTGCTATCGCCTTCCGAGATACCCGTTCGATCGCCCTCGCGATCATTGCGGCAATAGTATCCACAACACTAGTTTCTGTGCAACTAGTTGCGAGGACAAAAGAAGGCCTCACCGGGGGAACACCCCGATGAGGCCCGTCGAATTTATGCCGTGGCCTGGCGCTTCGGTAGCTTCCAGCCCGGCCGCGGGAAGTGGCAGGTGTACCCGTTCGGGTAGCGCACCAGGTAGTCCTGGTGCTCCGGCTCGGCATCCCAGAACGTGCTCGCCGGGGTCACCTCGGTGACCACCTTGCCCGGCCACAGGCCCGAGGCGTCGACATCGGCGATGGTGTCCTCGGCGACCCGCTTCTGCTCATCGTCCAGATAGAAGATGGCCGACCGGTAGCTGGTACCGATGTCATTGCCCTGCCGGTCCTTGGTGCTCGGATCGTGGATCTGGAAGAAGAACTCCAGCAGCGCACGGTAATCCGTCTGCGCCGGGTCGTATTCGATCTCCACGGCCTCCGCGTGCCCGGGGTGATTGCGGTAGGTCGGGTGGTCGTTGCGACCGCCCGTGTAGCCCACCCGGGTCGAGACCACGCCCGGCTGCCGCCGGATCAGATCCTGCATGCCCCAGAAACATCCGCCGGCCAGAATCGCCTTCCGCGTGTCGGTCACGCTTCCTCCTTCGTGAACAGAGACTTGTACTGCCCGTAACCCTCGGCCTCGAGATCGTCGAGGTGAATGAACCGCAGCGCCGCGGAGTTGATGCAATAGCGCAGGCCGCCCGCGTCACGCGGCCCGTCGGGGAAGACGTGCCCGAGGTGGCTGTCACCGTGCGAGGACCGCACCTCGTTGCGAATCATGAAATGACTCAGATCCCGCTTCTCCACCACGTTCGACGCATCGATCGGCTTGGTGAAACTCGGCCACCCCGATCCGCTCTCGAACTTGTCCGTCGAGGCGAACAACGGCTCACCCGACACCACGTCCACATAGATCCCGGGCTCATGGTTGTCCCAGTACTCCCCCGTGAACGCCCGCTCGGTCCCGTTCACCTGCGTGACGTGATACTGCTCGGGCGACAGCGCCGCCACGGCCGCCGGATTCCGGTTGTACTCCCGTGTCACATGACCTCCTTCGTTCGGCCTCAGCTACAACCCACCCTGCCCGCTGGAAAGTCCGCCCTCAACCCCGCGTCATACTTCCGTCACCTTTGGGCCTCGGTGGCGTCGTTCAGCGGCGGAAAGGCCAGGTGCGGGCATACTCACCAGCGTGAGTACGGCTGGAAACGACACCGACGACGATCAGGTGCCCGCGTGGGCGCGCAAGACCGCGGGCGAATCGCGGTGGGCGGCGACGGCGGCGATCATCGGAATACTGGTGGTGCAGTTCTTTCTGCCGCGCGAATTCGAGGCGGGTCCGCGCTGGCTGGTGCCGTCGATCGGTTTGGCGCTACTCGTCATTCTCGCCATCGCGAATCCGATCCGGCTCGACCGCGAGGAGATCTGGCTGCGGCGGCTCAGCCTCCTGCTGATGGCGGTGCTCGGATTCGCCCTGGTCTGGTCGGTCTACCACCTGGTGCTGGGCCTGATCCACGGCACCGTCAGCGACAACGCGGCGGGCCTGCTGACCTCGGGCGGCGCGGTCTGGCTCAGCAATGTCCTCGTATTCGCCCTCTGGTACTGGGATTTCGACCGCGGCGGCCCCGCCGCCCGAGCCCACGCCCGCAAACCCTATCCCGACTTCCTCTGGGTCCAAATGCAGAATCCGGATCTCACGGACCCCGAGTGGGAGCCGCAATTTCCGGATTATCTGTACCTATCCTTCACCAACGCAACCGCATTCAGCCCCACCGACGTCATGCCCATGTCCCGCTGGGCCAAGACGCTGATGATGGTGCAGTCGGCGGTTTCGCTCATCACCGTCAGCCTGGTGATCGCCCGCGCGGTGAATGTTCTCAAGTAGCAACCGGATCGGTCTGCTCAGGGCGTGACGCCCGTCATCTCACTGACCAGCCAACGACCATCGGATTGTTCGTCGATGGTCACCAGCATGGGCATGACCTGCGCGGAGCCATCCGGCTTCGACGGATTGGTCACCGCTTGTTTGGTGACGGCAACCAGGTGTGCGCTGCGGTCATCCAGCGAGGCCACGCCGCAATGGGTTTCCACGGCCTTACCGGAGTTGTTGCCCAGCCTCATGGTGTGCAGCATCTCGTCGCCGGTCTGGACGAGCGTCTGATGCCACGATCCGGTCGAGCCTTTGAGAACCGCCGCGAGCCAACCGTCGAGATTCGACACGTCGTAGGTAGCCATGAGGTTGACGTAGTCGCAGCCGGCCTTCTCGGCGGCGGACCTGCGCGCCTCGGCACTGCCCGCGGTGGCGGCGGTGGCGGCGGCGAGTTGGCCACGCAGGTGATCCGAGGTGGCGCGCTCGTCGGAAAGAGACTGGCGCTCGCCCGAATACAAGAGAAAACCCACGGTGGTCCCGGCGATTCCCGCCGCCGCCAGAATGCTCGAAATCACCAGCGGCACGATCGATCGGGACCGCGAGTTCGGCGGGGCGATACCGGGCGTGGGCGCAACTCCGGGCGTCGGCACGGACACGGGTAATCCCTTCCAGTCGAATGGGCCCCGCGATGGTATCCGCTGGTCGAGCGTGATCGGTGGATGCCGCGCCCGGATCTACGTCGTCAGCGGTTGAACCACATGTCGGCTACGACCATGACTACGGCGATGGCGACGAAAGCGGCGGCGAAGAGGAGGGATTGGCCGATGGTGCCGATGATGCCGGCCGCGAGGAAGAGCGTCAGGACGGGGGCCCAGACGAACAGGTCCGGGGGGCCGAAGGTGCGGCGCTTGCGGGCGGCGGCGGGGGCGCCCGCGGGCTGACGGCGTTGTTGGGTGGCGCGTCCGGGTGTAGTCACCTGGGCGAGACTACAATTCGCTGGCGGTTGGCGCGACCGCGGGGCGGCGTGGCGGGAGGGCGCAGCAGCCCACGACGCAGGGAGCGCCATTGACGGTGCAGCCCAGGGCCGTCAGATCGCTCAGGCGAGCGGGGGCGGCGTTCGCGGTGTGTTCCTGAACCAGGTCGGCGACCATCTGCGCGAAACGCGGGTCGGGGCCGGGGGTGGCGGCGCGGGCGAAGGCCATACCCAGTTCGGCGGCACGGTCTTTCGCCTCGTTGTCGAGATCCCAGATGACCTCGAGGTGATCGGAGACGAAGCCGACGGGGCAGACCACGACCGCATCCACGCCCTGTTCGGCGAGGGCGTCGAGGTGGTCGACGATGTCGGGGTCCAGCCACGGGATCTGCGGCGGACCCGAGCGCGACTGCCAGACCAGGTCGTAGTCATCGAATCCGGTTGCGGCGGCGCACAAACGGGCCGCCTCGGCGACCTGGCGGCTGTAGAGGTTCTCCTCGGTGGGCGGGCCGGAGGCGACATCGGCGGAGACCGGCACCGAGTGCGCGGTGAAGACCAGACGGGCGCTCGCGCGCTTGTCTTCCGGCAGTTCCGCGACCGCCGCGCGAATCGCATCGGCGAACGCCGCGACGAACAGCGGATGATCGAAATACTGGCGCAGCTTCACCAATTCGGGCGCGCCCTCGACCGCGCCGCGGGCTCGCGCGATGTCCTCGTGATACTGCAGGCAACCCGAATACCCGCCCCACGCCGAGGTCGGGAACACCAGCGCGGACCGGATGCCGTCGGCGCGCATGCGCTCCACGGTGTCCTCCACCATCGGATGCCAGTTGCGGTTGCCGAAGTACACCGGCAGATCGATACCGCGCGAGGCGAATTCGGCCTCGATGGCCTTGATGATGTCGAGATTCAACGCGTTGATCGGCGACACCCCGCCGAAGTGCAGATAGTGCTGCGCGACTTCGGCGAGACGCTCCGGCGGGATGCCCCGACCGCGAGTGACGTTCTCCAGGAACGGCATCACGTCCTCGGGGCGCTCCGGGCCGCCGAAGGACAGCAGTAGCAGCGCGTCCACGTCACGAGCCGTGGGCTCGGCGTCCACTTCCTGAGCCATCGGCTCCGCGGCCACTGCTCTCCTCCTTCAGAACTCGAGAACGAAACGAATCAGGCGCCGAAGCCCTGGTCCGGGAACCAGGTGTTGTGGCTCGCGCCGCCGTCGACGTAGATGATGGAACCGGTGGTGCCCGGCAGCCAATCCGACAGCAGGGTCACGATGGACTTGGCCACCACGGTCGGGTCGTCGACGTCCCAGCCGATCGGGGACGCGCCGTCCCAGTACTCGTTGAGCATATTGAGCTGCTTGGCGTCATCGGTGGCGGTGCCCGCGATGGCCTTGGCCGCGAGGGTCTTGATCGGACCGGCCGCGATCAGGTTGGAGCGAATCTTCTTCGCCTCGCCCACCTCTCGCGCCACATACCGGTTCACCGACTCGAGCGCGGCCTTGGCCACACCCATCCAGTTGTAGTACGGCATGGCGGTGCGCGGATCGAAGTCCATGCCCACGATGGAACCGCCCTCGTTCATGGCGGGCAGCACGGCGCGCGCCAGCGAGGCGTAGGACCAGGCCGAGATCTCGAACGCCTTGGCGGCGTCGGGGCCCGGGCCGTCGAGGAAGGCCACCGCGTCCGGACCCATCAGGGTCTTGGGGGCGAAGGCGATCGAGTGCAGCACGCCGTCGATGCCCTCGGGCGCGAGCTCGCGCAGCTTCGCGGGGAGGTTGGCCAGATCCTCTTCGCTGGTCACGTCCAGGCCGATGGCCGGGGGGACCTCCTGCGGCAGACGCTTGGCGATGCGGTCGATGAGCCGCAGCCGCTCCGGGATTCCGGTGATGATCACCTTCGCGCCCTGCTCCTGCGCCTTGGCGGCGGCGTGGAAGGCGATGGACGAGTCGGTGATGATGCCGGTGATGAGGACGGTTTTGCCGTCGAGCAATCCAGCCATGGGGTGGTGGGTTCTCCTCGAGTGAAAGTGCTGGGGATGGAACGGATTCGACCGGGCCTAGTGGCCCATGCCCATACCGCCGTCGACGGGAATGATCGCACCGGAGATGTAGGACGCGTCGTCGGAGACGAGGAAGCTGATGGCCGCGGCCACATCCTCGGCCTGGCCGATGCGGCCCGCGGGGATGAACTCGAGGACGTTCTTGCGCATCTCCTCGGTCATGTCCTCGCGGGTCATGTCGGTGTCGATCAGGCCGGGCGCCACCACATTCGCGGTGATGTTGCGCTTGCCGACCTCACGGGTGATGGCACGGGCCATACCGATCAGGC
Organism: Nocardia sp. CDC153; assembly: GCF_035818515.1. Classification (NCBI taxonomy): domain Bacteria; kingdom Bacillati; phylum Actinomycetota; class Actinomycetes; order Mycobacteriales; family Nocardiaceae; genus Nocardia; species Nocardia sp. CDC153. Next base: position 41,197 of record NZ_JAYKYU010000002.1, read on the forward strand.
CGGACTTGGAGGCCGCGTAGCTGACCTGCGCCGGCGAGCCCATCTGGCCGACGACCGAACCGAGGAACACGATGCGGCCGAAGCGGTTCTTGAGCATATTGCGGTTGGCGCGCTGGGCGACTCGCCACGCACCGGTGAGGTTGGCGTCGATGACCTTCGAGAACGAGTCCTCGCTCATGCGCATGAGCAGCGTGTTGTCCACGATGCCCGCATTGGCCACGACCACCTCGACCGGACCCTGATGCGCCTCCACCTCGGTGAACGCCCGATCGACCGATTCGCTATCGGTCACATCGCATTTCACGCCGAAGAGTCCCTCCGGCACCCCCGAGCCGCGATGGGTCACGGCGACCTTGTGTCCGTCGGCGAGCAGGCGCTGGGCGACCGCGAGACCAATGCCGCGGTTACCGCCGGTCACCAGTACCGACCGGGATGTGATGTTCGACATAAGGGCAAACCTATCTGTTCGTGTTCGGGACTCGGCGCGCGGTACCGATTTACGGCAGACGCTGACGATAGAGCAATGCCGTGATCAAACCGGCGGCGGTCACCAGCAACCCCACCAGGACCCACGGCCGGCTCGCGTCGGCGACGGTCTTCTCGTAGCCGATCTGCTCTTCCAGATGGCCGTACACATTCTTGAGTTCCTCCAGCGTGGAGGCCGTGAAGAACTCGCCGCCGGACAGTTTCGCGATCTCGCGCAGCGAGTCGTCATCGACGGGGACGCGCACGCGCTGCGAGCCCTTGCCGTCCTGATCCGGGATCTCGACGGTGCCCCAGGTGGTGCCGAACGAAATCGTCGACACCGGAACGCCTTTCTCCTTCGCCAAACGCGCGGCGGTGAAGCCGTGGCGGGGATTCTCGACATCCTTGTCGTCCGGAACGGTCTGCTTACCGTCGGACATGAGCACGACCTGCGCCGGCGGCGGCTTCTCCGCGCCACCGAGCACCGAAGCCAGGGTGTCGATGGATTGCAGCGCGGTCAGAATGCCCTCACCGGTGGCGGTGCGCTCGGCCAGCTTCATATTGTCGATGGCCGCCTTGACCGCTTCGCGGTTGGTGGTCGGCGACACCTGCACCGAGGCGGTCCCGGCGAAGGTGACCAGACCCAGGTTGATACCGGGGGTCAGATTGTCGGCGAACTCCTTGGCGGCCTTCTTGGCCACCTGAATTCGACTGGGCGGCACATCGGTCGCCTCCATCGACAGCGACACGTCGATCACCAGGATCACCGTGGCCCGGTTGCGCGGCACCTTCTTGGCCGCGGTCGGACCGGCGGCCGCGAAGGTCAGGAAGACCAGGCCGACCAGTGTGATCGCCACCGGCACATGCCGCCACGCCCGCGGCTGCTTGGGCGCGACCTTCTCGAGCATCTCCATATTGGAGAAGCGCAGCACATGCTTGCGGCGACGCTGCTGCATGAGAACGTAGATCAACGCCGCCAGGGCGATGATGGCCAGGAAGCCCAGCCAGGCTTCGTATTTGAAATTCGAGAGACTGAATGTCAAGTCGCCAATAGTCACTGCCGCGGCACCCGTCCGGCATTCGGGGCGCCGAAGGTGTGGCGCCGGGTGGACACGAATCGGACCACGTCCGCGATCCAGTCGCGATCGGTGCGCAGGGTCATCACCGGCGCACCGCAGCTGCGCAACGCACCCTCGACCTGGTCGCGATGCTGCTGCGCCGCACGCGCGAAATCGGCGCGGAGCGTGGGGGTCACACTGAATTCCCGGGTCCGGCCCGACTCCGGGTCGTGCAGGACCACATCGCCGACATCGGGCAGCTCGAGATCGCGCGGATCGAGGATCTCGACGCCGAGCAGATCGTGGCGGCCGGAAATGGCGCGCAGCGAACGCTGCCAGTCGATATCGCCGAGGAAATCGGAAATGACCACGGCCAGACCGCGTTTGCGCTGCGGGCGGCGGAGGGACTCGATGGCCCCGCGCAGGTCGCCGCGCACGCCGTCGGGCGCGTGCGGGGTGGTCGCGATCTTGCGCAGCAGCGCCTGCTCGTGCACCCGGCCGCTGCGGGCCGGAATGCGGATCAGCTGCTGGCCATTGGCCACCACCGCACCGATGCGATTGCCGCCGCCGCTGGTCAGATGCGTGACCGCGGCCGCCGCGGCGACCACCAGATCGCGCTTCTCGCACAGCGCGGTACCGAAATCGAGGCTGGCCGACAGGTCGATCACCAGCCAGGTCTCGAGTTCCCGGTCGGCGATCATCTGCCGCACGTGCGGATGGGTGGTGCGGGCGGTGACCGACCAATCCATCTGCCGCACATCGTCGCCCGGCTGATACATGCGCGCATCGCCGGGTTCGGAGCCCGGGCCCGGGATCAGGCCCAGGTGGTCACCGTGCAGGACACCGTCGAGGCGTCGGCGCACGGTGAGTTCGAGCGTGCGCAACGCCGCCGACAGCCGCGGGTCGGTGAGCTGCCCCTGCCGGAACGAGGGCGGGGCGTGGGTTGAGCCGCTTGGGGGTGAGATCGTCACGGGCGCAATCGATTCCGTGGTCACCTACTTCGGCTGCGGCTGACCGGGGACGCCGGGCACATGACCGTTGGGCGGCTGCGGGATTCCCGGCTGCGGGGCACCGCCGACCGGGGCCATGCCGGGCTGCGGCTGACCGCCGTGCGGACCCATCACCGGCGGCTGGGCCGGGGCGGGCATCGGGGTGGCGGCACCGGCCGGGGCATTGGCCTGGGCGGCGACCTGCGGCAGGCCGACGGTCTGCAGCACGCGCTTGATCACGTCGTCGGGGCTGACCTCGTCGGCCAGGGCGTCGTAGGACAGCACCAGGCGGTGGCGCAGCACATCCGGGATCACCTCGACCACGTCCTGCGGGACCACGTAGTCGCGGCCGCGGATCAGGGCGACCGCGCGGGCGGCGGCGATGATGCCCAGCGAGGCACGCGGGGAGGCACCGTAGGAGATCCACCCGGCGACGTCCTGCATGCCGAAGTCGGCGGGCTTGCGGGTCGCGGCGATCACGCGGACCACGTAGTCGACCAGCGCGTGGTGGACGAAGGTGTTGGCGGCGACGCCCTGCAGGCGGACCAGTTCCTCCGGGTCGAGAATGCGCTTGGCCTCCGGCGGGGTGACACCCATCCGGTAGATGATCTCGCGCTCCTCCTCGACCGAGGGGTAGTCCACGACGACCTTGAACAGGAAGCGGTCGCGCTGCGCCTCGGGCAGCGGGTACACGCCCTCGGACTCGATCGGGTTCTGGGTCGCCATGACCAGGAACGGATTCGGCATCGGGTAGGTCTTGCCGCCGATGGACACGTGCCGTTCGGCCATCACCTCGAGCAGCGCGGACTGCACCTTGGCGGGCGCGCGGTTGATCTCGTCGGCGAGCACGAAGTTCGCGACCACCGGGCCGAGTTCGGTGTCGAACTCCTCGCGGCCCTGGCGGTAGATGCGGGTACCGACGAGGTCGGTGGGCACGAGGTCGGGGGTGAACTGGACGCGGGAGAAGCTGCCGCCCACCACCTTCGCGAAGGTCTCCACGGCCAGGGTCTTGGCGATGCCCGGCACACCCTCCAGCAGCACATGCCCCTTGGCGAGTACGCCGACCAACAGCCGCTCGACCAGCCGATCCTGGCCGACGATCACGCGTTTGACTTCGTAGATCGCCTTCTCCAGGGTCTGGACATCGCGCTCGAGGGTGTTCGAAGCCGAGGGCGGCGCATCCTTCACCGTGCTTACCCCGCTCACACCGTCAGTCGAAGTCACCAACATCCCCGCTTTCGCCTTGGTCTCTGTGCGTTCCGCCCCAACTATTCCAGGTATCTCGCGCATTTGCCGCACCCGGTTGCGATCGGCACGCGAATTTCGGCCCTGAAATGTGTGTTTCGACTATTCCACGGCCGGTTCCGGCTCGAGACCGAGGAGTTCGCGCAACGCCGCAGCGGACGGCGTGCCGGGCTCGGCGGAGTAGAGGACCAGGGCGCGCACGCCCGGGTCGGCGGGCAGATTCAGGAATTCGAAGTCCAGGCGCAACTCGCCGACCCGCGGGTGGTCGAGGTGGTAGCGGCCGTGGGCGATATCGGCGACGTCGTGGGTCTCCCACATGTACCGGAACTGGTCGCTGGCGGCGGTCATGGTGGTGACCAGGTTGCGCAGGGCGGTGTCGTCGGGGCGGGCGCTGACGCGCAGGCGCAGATAGGTGACGACGCGCCGCGCCATCTCGGGCCAACTGGGCGCGGTGACGCGACGGACGTTGTCGTTGCGGAAGATCAGGTGGGCCCAGGTGCGCTCGGCGTCGGGGACCGCGTCGAAGTCGATGTCGAAAATCGCCGCGGCGGCGCGGTTCCAGGCCAGGATGTTGGTGTGGTGGCCGACCACGTAGGCGGGTGTCGGGTCCAAGGCTTGGACAAGTTGCTTCAACTTGGGCCGCAGCTCCGGTGATTCGGGCGTGTCGTGGGCGGGTGGGTGCGCGAGATTGTGCAGGTGACGGCGTTCGTCGGGGTCCAGGCGCAAGGCGTTGGCGACGGCGTCGATGACCGAGTCGGAGACATTGTCGAGGCGGCCGCGCTCGAAGCGGATGTAATAGTCGGCGCTGATTCCGGCCAGCTGGGCGAGCTCCTCGCGGCGCAGGCCCGGCACGCGTCGCCGGGTTCCGTAGACGGTCAGCCCGACGTCCTCGGGCCGCAGCCGCGCGCGGCGCGTGCGCAGGAATGCGCCGATCTGCGAGGTCTCTTCCACGACCGGACATCCTATGGGGGGCTCTGGCAAACCCCGGTCCGGGCGATCCGATGACGACCGCGGCACTGGCTCGCGGTTTCGGCGGCGCACAGGCTCATTCGTATGAAACGAGCCTTGATCGTGATCGACGTCCAGAACGAATACGTGGTCGGCAACCTCCCCATCGCCTATCCCCCGCTGGATATCAGCCTGGCGAACATCGGTGCGGCCATGGACGCGGCGCACGCCGCTGGAATCCCGGTGATTCTGATCCGGCAGGCCGCACCGGCGCAGTCGCCCATCTTCGCCAGGGGCAGTGCGGGTTTCGCGCTCCATCCGACTGTCACCGAACGCCCGCACGACCTTGTGATCGAGAAAACGCTGCCCTCCAGCTTCACCGGCACCGGATTGGCCGACTGGCTGGCCGAACATGACATCGACACCATCGCCATCTGCGGCTACATGACCCAGAACTGCGACGAGTCCACCGCCCGCGACGCCGTCCACCGCGGCTTCGCCGTCGAATTCCTCGCCGACGCCACCGGCACGTTGACGCTGGCCAATCAGGCCGGGTCGATCACCGCCGAGGACCTGCACCGCGCGGTACTCGTCGTCCTGCAGTCCCGCTTCGCGGCGGTGGCCAGCACGGCGGAATGGATCGAATCCGTCACCACCGGAACCGAACTCGCCCGATCCAGCATTGTCGCCAGCACGGTGACCGCCCAGTCGTGACCGGGTTGCTGCACATACCGGTCGGGCTGGATCTGGCGGCCGTCGCGGTCGGCGCGCTCGCGGGCGCGCTGACCGCCACCGGCCGCGCCCGGGCCGATCGCATCGACGTGATCGGGGTGGCCGTCATCGCCCTCGCGACCGGACTGGGCGGAAGCATCCTGCGCGATTGCGTCCTCGGACAGACACCCGCCGCACTGCGCAGCGACAGCTACCTACTCACCGCACTGCTCGCGGCGGGCATCGGAACGACCTTCGCGCACCTGCTCATCCGCATCTCGATGCTCATCGCACTGTTGGACGCCGGGGCACTGGGCCTCTACCTCGTACTCGGCATCACCAAGGCCCAACTGGCCGGGGTGTCGGCGGGCGCGGCGGTACTCGTGGGCATCGTCGCGTGCACGGGCGGCGGCGTGGTCCGGGACCTACTCCTCGGCGATCCGGTCGCATTGGTGCGAATCGGATCCTGGTATGTCACAGCGGCTTTGGGCGCGGCAGGCGTCTTCCTCCTGTGTCGGCCGCACACGAATCTCACCACCGCCACCATCGTGACGGTCACCGCCGCGTTCGCCCTACGCGCCGCGGCGTTGCGGTGGGCGTGGCTCAGCCCAGCAGCCGGTCGACGGCCTCCTCGGCGGGTGTCGGGCCGTCGGTGAGTTCGATGATCATGCGGTTGAGTTGGGGGCGGTGGAGGGCGGCGGCGAGGAAGGCGGCGACGTTGTCGCGGTGGACGTCGCCGTATTCGATGGCCAGACCGGCGGTGACCGAACCGTTTCCGGGCTCGTCGCGCAGGGTGCCGGGGCGCACGATGAGCCAGTCGAGGTCGGTGTTCACCAGGTGGACGTCGGCGGATTTCTTCACGCGCATGTAGTGCTCGAAGCCGGGTGAGGTTTCGCGGTCGCGGCCCGCGTCGGGGAAGACCGAGACGAGCAGGAAGCGGGAGACTCCGGCCTGGCGGGCGGCCGCGGCGGATTTCTCGAGGCCCTTGCCGTCGATGAGGGTGGTTTGGTCGACGCCGGTGCCGTGGGCTCCGGCCGAGAAGACGATGGCGTCGTGGCCGCGGAACTTGGCGGCCAGCTCGTCGACCGTGTCGGCGATGAGGTCGCCCGGAATCGGGGTCGCGCCGGTGGCGGCGATGGTGTCGGCCTGAGCAGGATTGCGGTGCATGCCGGTGACCTGGTCGCCACGGGCGGTGAGCAGGGTCGCGAGGGGGCGGCCGACGCCACCGGCGGCACCGATTTGGAATACCTTCACGGCTTCTCCTCTCGTAGGCTGGAACCGGCCTTCAGCTTCGCACCGACCCACCCCCAGAAAGTTTCCGGGCCGCGGATCGGTTGGCTGAAAGTGCGTGCAATCTTGCGAATGTCTCTGCCGCGGACCGATTCCGCACCGGTAGCGTTATCGGTATCGGTCGACGGTGTCCGGTGATACGGGATGTGGTGTGCAGTGTGGGATTTCGAAGTTTCGCCCAAGCAATCGATCGGCGAGACGGTGTTGGAAGAACTCAGGGAGCGGGCCGCGGCGGACGGCGTGGCGCTACGGGTCGGCGTAGTCGTCGAACACAATGACGCGGTGCTGATGCTCGAGCATGAGGAGCATGTCGAGGGGCGCAGTCCATTGCACCTACCCGGCACGGTCGTGCGCCCCGGCGAGTCGCTGGCCCACGCGGTGGTGCGGGCGGTACGCGAGGAGACCGGGCTCACGGTGGTCGATATCGTGCGCCACCTCGGCAGCTTCGACTACCTCTCCAGCGCCGGAAAACCGGTGCGCAGAGAGCATTTCGCGGCCGAGTTGGCGGCCGCGGGTCCGATCCGGCTCACCAACTACGCGAACTACCGATGGGTTCCGCTGGCCGGTGAGCTGCCCGTCACCACGTCGATTCGCCGTATCCTCATGGCGTACCAGGAGTAGTCGGGAGCCGGGAGGGCCACATGCTCGAGATCGACACTCGTCCGGTGGTCCTCGATCAATACACGGTCGACGAGACCGGCCGGGCCGGACAGCGCCCGCGCGGCGTGGTGTACCCGACCGGGGTCGACGACGTCGTGACCGTGGTCGAGTGGGCCCGCGACAACGGGACACCGCTCATCGCCCGGGGTGCCGGGACCAGTCTGGAAGGGCATCTGCTGGCTCGTGGCGACGAGCTGATCGTGGATCTGTCCCAGGCGAACAAGATTCTGGGCATCGCGCCGGAGGACTTCACGGCCACCGTGCAGCCGGGGGTGACCCGCACTCAACTCAATGCGGCCGCCGCCGAATACGGATTGCAGTTCACCGTGGATCCCGGGGCGGACGCCTCGCTGGGCGGGATGGCCGCGACCAATGCCAGCGGCACCACCACGGTTCGCTACGGCGGAATGCGCGCGAATGTGCTCGCCCTGCAGGCGGTCTTCGCGGATGCGACGGTGACCCGGCTCGGGCGGGCGGTGCGCAAATCCTCGAGCGGGTACGACCTGAAGGACCTGCTCATCGGGTCGGCGGGGACGCTCGGGTTGATCACCGAACTGACGGTGCGGTTGCATCCGATTCCGGAATGGATTCACTCCCTGCGGATTTCGTTTCCTACCGTGGCGGACGCGGTGGATACGGCGGTCGAGATGTTGGGGCTGGCGCTCCCGGTGAGTCGGCTCGAACTCGTCGACGCGCCGAGCATGGCGGCCATCAATGCCTTCCGGGGCACGGCGTATGCCGAATCGCCCGCGCTGTTCGTGGATATCGAATCCAGTTCGGCGGCGGCGGTCACCGCCAATGAGAGCGACATTCAGCGGATCGCACACGCGCATCGGGCGATCGATGTGACGACGGCGCGGACGCACGGCGACCGGCACGCGCTCTGGGAGGACCGGCACAACCTGTATTTCGCGGTAAAGGCCAGCAATCCCGGGCGGCAGTTCCTGATCACCGATACGGCCGTGCCGTACTCGCAGATCGCGGGGGCGGTCGACACGGCCACCCGGCTGGGTACCGAGCTGGGGTTGAACATCACCGTCGCCGGGCACATCGGCGACGGGAACGTGCACACGATCGTGCCGTACAACGAGGACGAATACCCTGGGGCACAGGTGTTTTCGGATCTGGTGGTGCGTCATGCGCTCGAGGTCGGCGGGACCGCGACGGGTGAGCATGGGATCGGGTTGACCAAGAAGAAGTATCTGCGCGAGGAGCACGGGTCGGGGGTCGATCTCATGGCGGCGGTCAAGCGTGCGCTGGACCCGCAGGGTCTGTTCAATCCGGGCAAGGTGCTCGATGTCGAACCGGTGAGCTTGGAAGCCGACTAGTCCGGGCGATTTCCAGTCGGTTCAGGCGATCGCGCAGGCGATCGTGGTGAACGCGGTGGCGAACTGGTCGTTCGTCTCCAGGGTATTGATGCTGACGGTCGCCGCGGTGCCCTTGTCCGTGGCGATCGCCAAGGTGCTGAAGCCCGGGATACCGCCGGAGTGACCCCACACCTCCTTCGTCTGGCCGTCGCACGGCACCTGGAATCGGATCAGGCCGAGTCCGTAGTTCATTCCGGCGACCGGCGGCATCGGGATGGTCTGCCGCATCTGCGCGAGTTGTGCTGCCGGGAGCAGCTTTCCGGTCACCAGGGCGGTGACGAACCGATTCAGGTCGGAGCCGGTGGAGACGATCGCACCGGCGGCACCGGTCCATGCCACCTCCGTGTCGGTGGCGTCGACCCAGGCGTCGCCGACCTTGCGGTAACCGAGGGGGTGCGGGTCGCGCAGGGCCGTGTCACCGGCCACCGGGTAGTAGGTGTCACGCATTCCGAGAGGTTCGAGGATGCGAGTACTGATCGTATCGGCCAGGGAATGGCCGGTGAGTCGTTCGATCATCATGCCCAGCAGCACGTAATTGGTGTTGGTGTAACGGAATTCGGCGCCCGGCTCGAACTGTGGCGGGATGCTCAGGGCGATACGGACCTCGTCCTCCGGTGTGTAGTCACGGTAGGCCTTGCCGTCGGTTGTCTGGTCGAGCTGCTGCGGGAGCTTCTGCGTGACGTCCTCCGGCGCGAAATCGGCCAGGCCGCTGGTGTGCTGGAGCAGCTGGTGGACGGTGATTCGGTTGCCGTCATTGCCATTGCCCTGCACCACACCCGGGAGGTAGCGCTCGATCGGGGCCTCGAGGTCGACGGTTCCCTCACCGGCCAGTTGCAGGACCACCGTGGCGACGAAAGTCTTTGTGACGCTGCCGATTCGAATGTGCGCGTTGTCGGCGTAGGGCGCTCCGGTGGCGAGGTTGCCGGAGCCCGCCGTGGCCGTCTTCTGGCCATCGGGTCCGCTGAGTACCACCTGCGCGCCGGGCAGTCCGGAGCGGACCAGGAGGTCGAGCGCATCGGAGACCTGCGTGGGCGGCGCGGAGGCGTGGGTCTGCGCCGTGCCGTCGTTACAGCCTGCCGTGGCCAGCACTGCCGCCGCGGCGACGGCGGCATACCCGCCACGACGCCAAAACCTGCTCACACCCATACCGCTCTCCTTCTCCACCACGCCTCCGAGGTCGCTGTCGACCACGCCTTCGACGCTAGGGAACCGCGAGACCGGTGCCTATCCGGTAACCCCCGGAATTCGGCCTACCCCAAAAGTCGCAATGTGATCGCGTAACCGCTGCACGGCCGGGGTCGGGCGGTGATTGCCCGAGACCAGGCCGATGCTGCGGTCGCGCTGGCCGGTGAGGGGGACGCGGGTCAGACCGGGGTGCGGGAGTTCGGGGGCCGGGAGCACCGCGATGCCCAGGTTCTGGGCGACCAGGGCGCGCAGGGTTTCGAATTCGGTGATCTCGAAGCCGACCTGCGGAGTGAATCCGGCTGCGGCACACCAGGAGTCGAAGAGTCGGCGCAGATGATAGGTGGGCGGGTTGGCGATGAACGGCTCGTCGGACAGTTCGGCCAGGTCGACCTCGGTGCGGGTGGCGAGGGGGTGAGTGCTGGCGACGTAGAGGTCGATGCGCTGGTGGCCCAGCAGAATTGTCGGCAGATCGTCGGGTGCGGGGATGGTGACGGCCAAGTCCAGACGACCCTCGCGGACCATTTCGACCAGGGCGGTGCCGTGCGCCTGCACCAGATGCAATCGGACGCGCGGTGCGCCGGTGTGGAAGTCGGCCAGCAGCGACGGAATGCTGACCGGCCCCAACGTGAATGGGAAGCCGAACCGGACCAGGCCGCTGTCGGGATCGGCATTGCTGCGCACGACATCGACCGCGTCGCCGAGCTGGCGGACCAGGCCGCGGGTGCGTTCGAACAGCTCCTGTCCGGCCGCGGTGAGGGCGACGCGGCGGCCCACCGGCTGGAACAGCCGCACTCCGACCGCCTGCTCGACCGCCTTCAATCGTCGGCTCAACGAGGACTGGGGGACGCCGAGCCGTTGCGCGGCGCGGGTGATGTGGCCCTCATCGGCGGCCGCCTCGAACGCGGCGAGCAGCGGAATCAGGGCCTCCACCTGCACCGAGGACAATTCATCCATATTTGGATCATAACCCGCTGAAATGAACATTGGACGGATCATTCCGGGCGGCGTGACGATGACAGGTACCACGAGCCAAGGAGGTCGCTGCCATGGACACGAATGTCACCTATGCCGAATTCGCCACCCGCACCGAGGTTCTCGATGTGTTGCTGATCGGCGGCGGGATCATGTCGGCCACGCTCGGCGCGATGATCGCGGCGCGGCAACCGGATTGGTCGATGGCGCTGCTCGAGCGGCTCGACCGGGTCGCCGCGGAGAGCTCCGACCCCTGGAACAACGCGGGGACCGGGCACTCCGGGTACTGCGAGCTCAACTACATGCCCGATCCGAACGATCCGGGTAAGGCGGCCGAGATCGCGTCGATGTTCGGGCAGACGCGGCGGTTCTGGGCGGAGCTAGCGGATCGAGGTGCCGTGACCGACACCGGATTCGTGAACCCGACCCCACATATGGACGTCGTCTTCGGCGAGCGAGACATCGCCTATCTGCGCCAGCGGTACGAGACTCTGCGTGCGCTGCCGGAGTTCTCGGCGATGGAGTACAGCGAAGACCCCGCCACGATCGCGGAGTGGGCTCCCCTGCTCATGGAGGGGCGCGATCCGGGCGAGCGGGTGGCCGCCACCCGGTACGAGGCGGGCAATGACGTCGACTTCGGAGCCCTCACCCGGTCATTGATCCGCACGATGACCGATTCCGGAGCCCAGTTGCTCACCGGTCACGAGGTCACCGGCCTGCGCCGCGGTCCCGACGGCCTCTGGACCGTGACCGGCCGCAACCGAACCACCAAGCAGCGCTTCACCCTTCGCGCCCGATTCGTCTTCGTCGGCGCGGGCGGCTACGCGCTGAAACTGCTCCAGAAGGCTCGCATCCCCGAGATTCGCGGCTACGGCGTCTTCCCGGTCGGCGCGCAATTCCTGCGCACCGACAACCCCGACGTCGCGGCCCGCCACACTGCGAAGGTCTACAGCCAGGCCGCCGTAGGCGCTCCCCCAATGTCGGTGCCGCACTTGGACAAACGAATCGTGGAGGGTGAACCATCTCTGTTGTTCGGTCCCTACGCCACGTTCAGTACGCGACTGCTCAAGCACGGCCGGCTCACCGATCTGTTCACCACCTTGCGACTGACGAATATCGTGGCGCTCGTGGCCGCCGGGCTCCAGAATCTGCCGCTCGTCGGGTACCTCATTCGCGAGCTCCTCGCCACCAAGCACCGCAAGTTCGCCCAACTCCAGCGCTTCTACCCCGAAGCCAACCCCGCCGACTGGTACCTGGTCCAGGCGGGCCAGCGCGCCCAGCTGGTCAAGCCCGACGCCAAGCGCCTCGGTGTTCTAACCATGGGCACCGAACTCGTCACGGGCGCGGACGGCACCATCGCCGGTCTGCTGGGCGCATCTCCCGGAGCATCGACCGCGCCCGCCATCATGCTGGACCTCCTGAATCGATGCTTCCCGCAGCTGTATTCGGAGTGGGAACCGGCCCTTCGCACGCCCGGCTACGGCACGGACTCGAACTCCCAGAGCGCAGGCCCCGCCGAACCGCTGGCGATCGGAAAGTAGCTATGGTGATCGGCGGGATCCACGACCACGACGTGCGCTCCATCGGCCATGTGCTCGGCCCCCGCAGGCGTCGTATGCCCGTCCCGCCGGTCGAACACGCTCACCCACCCGCTCTCACACGCCACGTACAGCCGCATGGGCCCCGGATCGTAAGCCAGCACATCTGGCGTCTCCCCGACGCTGTTGTGTTCGATGACAACACGTTTCGCGAGATCCACGGTAAGCAGCGTGGCATTGTCCTCACAGCCCACATACATGATCTGCCCCTCCGCATCCAGCGCCTGCCCGTGCGGCCCCGAGCATCCCGGCGTCGGGATACGGTCGGTCACCGTCAGTGAATCCGGTGCGATGACCGCAAGCTCACCCCGCCCCTGTACCGCCACCACCATCCGATCGACCGGCGCATCGTAAACCACGTTCCCCACCTCACCACCCAAAGCGACTGTGCCACGGACGGTTCCGCTGTCCGCATCGACCACCGTCTCGCTCCCACCCCGCTCATTGGTGGTCCACACCGCATTCCGCACCGGGTCATAGGCCAGCCCATCGGGATAACTCCCGGTAGAAGCGGTGAACAACACCACCCCACTCCCCTCGTCCAACCCCACCACCTGATCCCGCCCCGTCACCGTCGCATACACCCGCCCCTTCTCCGGAACCACCAACACCCCATGCACATCCGGCGCGTCCGCAATAGTCCGCACCACCCTCCGCCCCCGCACATCCACCTCCACGATCTCCCCCGCCCCCATATGCGCGGCGAACATCAACCCCCGCCCAGAATCCAAACTCGCGTAATCGAACCGCGACGACCCCCCACCCAACCCGATCTCCGCAACCTTCCGCAGCGGCAACACCCCACCGGTCGTACTAGGCCCAGGCGACGAGCACCCAACCACCACCGCAACCCCCGCCAACCCCAACCAGCCCCGCTTAGCCCACATCCGCCTCACCTCACGGCAATCGGCCCGCCCCCTGTCAGATATCCCATCACAATTCGGGCCATCCTCGGTAGCGAACAGCTTGTCGCCATGATGGGGTGAACAGGTGGCGAATCCGAACAACCTCACCGAGCGCGAGTTCATGGCCCTGATAGCCAAACGTCCCGGGATGTACATCGGCCGCCCAAATTTCCCGGCCATCACCCATTTCCTCACCGGCTACGACACCGCGGCCCGCCGCTACGGCCAATCCCTACTCGACGGATTCGGCGACTGGTTGATCACCAACTACACGGGCCAACAGACAAGTCTCGGCTGGCCCGGGTCGATCATGTCGATCGCCCTCCCTGACCACGGCTTCCTCGACGACCTCACCCCAGAAGAGCACTCGCATGTTCTGGACGTCCTTTTCGACCTCCTCGACAAGTTCCTCGCAGAGCGCGAGTGAGCTGCGTGCTCCTCAGTGAGACCAAGCGTCTGTCATTCGAGATCGGCGAACGCGTGCTCGCCTGGACGCCACACACACCATGCCTGGTCGGAGAAGCCGGATAGCTGCGCGATTTCGGGGCCCACCAATTCCTCGGCGGTCGGATGAAGGGCGAGGGGGTGCCCAGTGGGAACTGAACGCGAAGACCTACGCCGACAGCTTCCTCGATCGAGACAACCCCACCAGCATGCACTGGAGCAGTCCCCTACTCGACGTTTGCCTGCCAGATTGCATGCTCGTCGACGGTGGCCACCGGGCGTCGGGGCACAGCGACGGCTGCGGCGGGGAAATCAGTAGTTGCTACGTAGTTTCCACGTCGTGGGACGGTGGGATTGGGGGGAGAGTACTGGGGGTCGGAGGTCGGTGCTCGGCACAATGGGGTGTCGTGCGGACATCGACGAGGCTGTTTGCGCAGCATCGGCTTTCGGTGACCGAGTTGCTGGCGGTGCGGGTGGCCGTCAGGGGCCGGTCAGTGGAAAGCGCCAGTAGAGGCGGGGGAGGAAGCCTATGGTCAGGTTGGGGAGGGGGCCTAGGACGCAGAGTTCTACGGTGGTCACGGTTTGGCTGGGCGGGGTCGAGGTTGGGTCGTAGGGGGCGGTGACTGCCATGCCGGAGCCGGGGTGGCACTCTTGGGTGGAGTTGGGGGTTGTCGGGTCCAGGGCGGATGCGGTGGGTAGTTGCGATCGCCAGTAGGGGCTGGGTGCGGTGCCGAAGCTGAGGGTGATGATGGCGGTGGTCCGGTCGGCTTCGGGCTGGATGCTTTTGATGATGAATCTCAGGTCGGGGCTTGCGCTTTGGGCACCTGCGGCGTGGTCTGGGGGCTGGAATTGGGTTCCTCCCGCGACGTACCGCGGGTAGCGGCCGAAGACGCTGATCTCGGCTGTACCGTGCAGTGCGTCCGCGGTGTCGAAGCACAGCTTGCCCGAGACGATCCCCTTCGCCGCGACGGAACCGGTGCGTGGCAGTCCAGCGCCCAAGTCGGGTGGGCAGTCGATGAGGTTGGTAGCTTTCTGGCCGATATCATCCGGGTTCTGGATGAATGCGAACCAATGCACCGCACTCAGATCCCCCGCACTCGCGGCCGTGTTGCGGACGCGCGCCGACACGGCGAAGCGGTTCCGGCCACCGGCCGGCGCGAGCGTCGTGAACTCCGACAGCGTCACCTCCCAGGTGCTCAGACTGTCCGATGCGCCCGGAGCCAACGCCGGGTCCGACACGGTGGACGGCGGGTTGCCCCCCGTACCGGTCACGGCCGAGGTACTCGGCGAATCTTGGTGTGAAACACCGCATCCCACCGGCCCAACCACCGCCACAGCGGTCAGGAATATCGTGATAGCCCGAATCCGCATCCCGCGCTCCTCCCCTTTGGCCCGGTATACGCGCCGTGCACGCCTCCGATACCGCCCGCTGCCCTCTTATCCGACCTATCCGAGTCGCTGTTAATACACGGCACACGGTCGGCGCGCCTGGAAGCGGCGAGACAGGCCCAGGTCAGGCGAGATGGGTGGCGGCGGAGAGGTATTCGGTGTCGGCGACGTGGTCCAGCCAGGTGACGTCGTCGCCTTCCCAGAGGGCGAGGTGGGTCATGAAGGCGTCGGGGGCGGCGCCGTGCCAATGTTCTTCGCCGGGTGGGGTCCAGACGGTCTCGCCGGGACGCAGGATGATGACCTGGCCGTCACGATTCACCACCAGACCCAGCCCTTCGGTCACATGCAGCGCTTGGCCGAGCGAATGGCGATGCCACGCGGTGCGCGCACACGGCGTGAAGTGCACGGAGGCGAGCCGCGCGCGAGCGGGGTCCTCGCCACGGAAGAGGACGTCGAGATAGACGTCGCCGGTGAACCATTCGGCGGGCCCCTTCACGGTGGGAGCCTTCTTCACGATTTCCATTGGGGTGCATCTCCTTTGGATCCAGGGACTCAGCTGACCTTCGGCAGCCCATTTATAGCGCGAGTGGCAGCCTGCCTGCGCACGATCGGCGGCCGCATCCGTGATCGCACAGTGGAGTCCGGCACTACGGTATTGCCATGGAATGGAGACTGGGCAAGGGGGACGAATGCGAATTGCCCGCCACCGCATCCGTATGGCTCACCGACGACCCGCAACCAGGCTTGGTTCTGGTCGAGTTCACGGACGTTTACGGTCGGCCGCACCAACTGGTCGATAAGAGCGCCATCTTCGGCGGTGATCTACTGCCGACCTCGAGCTATCCCCGCCGCACCGCCATCGGATGCACGATCGAGGACATCAACGGCGAAATCGCAACGGTCCGTGTGCATTGGGTATTCAGCCGCGTCACCGACATGCCGTTCACCTTCGACGTTCACCTCGATGCCCTCGCCCCGGTTGCCGCCGAGCGGGGCTAGGAGATTATTCGGATGGCGTAGGGCATGATGCCGTCTTCTCGGACGGTGGAGATGCGGACTACCTCGCCGGATTGGGGGGCTTCGATCATTTTGTCGTTGCCTATGTAGAGAGCTACGTGTTGGCTGCCGCCGGGGCCCCAGAAGAGCATGTCGCCGCGGGCTCGGTCGGCGACGGGGACTCGGGTGCCCATGGTGTATTGGTAGCCGGAGTAGTGCGGGAGGGAGACGCCGATGCCGGCGAAGGCGTAGATCATCAGGCCGGAGCAGTCGAAGCCGGTTTTGCTGTAGTCGCCGTAGCTGTCGGCGGTGCCGCCGTCGCGGATGCCGAGGGTCGGGCCGTCCTCATCGCCTCCGCCCCAGGCGTATTCGACGCCCAGTTGGGACATGGCGCGGTCGACGACGGTTTCGATCAGCTGGCTGTTGGAGCCGCTCGGGCGGACCGGTTGGGTCGAGCGGCGCGGAGGCGGCGAGGTGTCCTGGACGACGTGGGGGCGGTGGCTCTGGCCCACCTGATCGGCGCGGTCGGCGGAATCCCTGTCCGCGGCGACGCGGGTCGCAGCGGCCCGCGCGGCGGCGCGAGCGGCGGCCTCCTCGGCCTTGCGCTGATTGTCCCACGCCACGAACGCATCTCGCTGACTCTGCAGCCCGGCGACATTGGCGCGGGCCGCATCCAGCCGCTGCTGGGCCGAATCACGCTGGGACACAAGCCCATTGCGAATCGAGTTCTGCTGGTCGAACTCGGCCTGCGCCGCGGTGACGGCATTCTGGGCCTGAACCTTCTTGGCGTCGGCGTCCGCCGCCGCGGCATCGGCGGCCTGCTTGGCCTGCTTGGCGTCGGAGGTCTTGTTGGCCTGATCGATCTGCGCGTGCCGCAGACCCTCGACGACCACCTGCTGATTCTTCGACGCGATCGTCAGCACCTGCGCGCGATTGAGCGCGTCCTCGGGGCTGGGGGCGGCCAGGTAACTCACCAGAGAGGTCGAACCGGGCCGCATGTAGACCTGCGCGACGTACTTGTCGAATTCCCGGTGTGCCGTATCGACTTTCGCGCCCGCGTCGGTGAGGCTCTGCTGGCACTGGGCAACCGTGCGGGCGGCGGCATCGGCGGCATCGCGGGCAATCTGCAGGTCCACCAGCGCCTTGTTGACCGCCTCGCGGCGAGTCGCGACCGCGTCGTCGAGCTGCTTCAGCTGCTGTTCGGCCGAGGCCACCTGGTTGATCAAGGCCCCGACCTCTCCCACGCCCGCGTCCACCTGAGCGCCCGCGGCATTGAGGTCGCTGTCGCTCGGGTTCGGAGGCGGCGGGGGCACAGCGTGCCCGCTGGCAATCCCCATGGCCAGCACAATCAGCGCTACGAGCAACTCCGTAGCGACCCGCACCGAGCGTCCCCACAACGTCGCCGGTCGTCGCATCGCACCTCCCTGGAGTCTCATCCGGCACATCAACCCCAACCGTGCCATCGCGAAACCGTACGGCACGTCAAGGATCGCGCCGATCAGGCACGCCACAATCACACCGATGTAATTCGAAATTAGCCACGTATTTGCAGGTAACGGACGAATCGCCCTGCGACACAAAGCGCGACACGCACGCCACCCGTCGGCGTGTCGACAATAAGAAAGGGGCTCGGGTCAGAACCCGAACCCCTCATGAAGAGCTCCCGCCGCGGCGGAAACCGCTACCCGACCGACGCCGACTCCGGCACGCCCGCCTCGCTCTGCGCCCGCCGCCGCTTCACCAGATACAGCCCGCCGATCGACGCGATCAATACCCCCAACGCCACCAGCGTGATCACCGTCCACGAAATCGTCTCCGGCTGCTCGAGCCGATCCACGAAAATCCGTGCCGCGTCGGTGGTGTGCTCGGGCCCGCGGTACTTGGCCTTGTCCTCGGCCCACTCCAGATGCCCACGGGTGAACTGGTCGCTGTAGGTCCCGACCCAGTCGTCACTGAAGACCACCACGGTCCCGTGCTCGATCTTGCCGACCTCATTGGCCAGATCGCGCAGATTCGCCTCGATGCCCGGATTCCCCTGCACCACAACGATGTCCAGCTGAATTCCGTGCTCACGCGCGTCGGCGGCAATGGCCGCCAGGGCCTCCTGGTCGCGTCCGGAGGGGGCGGCGACATGGTCATCGGCGAGATCGGCGATGATGGCATCCAGGTTGGTGTTCGGCGGTAGTTCCGCCTTCATGGGCGTGAAAACCGAGGTCTGCGAGACGGTCACGAACGCAGAGTACGGGACGACGTGTCACATCACCTCACCGCGGCTGGCATGTCCGCCCGTCAAACCTCCCCCGATGTGCTCACAGGACAAGCGTACTGTTAGAGTCGGCAAACGGACGAGGCTTGCGCCTCGACGAGGCCAACGGCACAGCCCCGCCGCTGGCCCTCCCATTCACAGACGAGTGGAGCTGAACGTGACGAGTATCGATACCTTCGGCGCCAAGGGCACCCTCGAGGTCGGAAGCAACTCGTATGAGATCTTCCGTCTCTCGGCCGTGCCCGGCACCGAGAAGCTGCCCTACGCCCTGAAGGTCCTCGCGGAGAACCTGCTTCGCACCGAGGACGGCGCCAACATCACCGCCGACCAGATCCGCGCCCTCGCGAACTGGGATCCGTCGGCCGAGCCCGACACCGAGATCCAGTTCACCCCGGCCCGCGTGATCATGCAGGACTTCACCGGCGTGCCCTGCATCGTCGACCTGGCCACCATGCGCGAGGCCGTCACCACCCTCGGCGGCGACCCGAACAAGGTCAACCCGCTCTCCCCCGCCGACATGGTCATCGACCACTCGGTCATCCTCGACGTGTTCGGCACCGCCGACGCCCTCGAGCGCAACGTCGACCTGGAGTACGAGCGCAACGGCGAGCGTTACCAGTTCCTGCGCTGGGGCCAGGGCGCGTTCGACGACTTCAAGGTCGTCCCGCCGGGCGTCGGCATCGTGCACCAGGTCAACATCGAGTACCTGGCCCCCACCGTCATGGTCCGCAACGGCCAGGCCTACCCCGACACCTGCGTCGGCACCGACTCGCACACCACCATGGTCAACGGCCTGGGCGTGCTGGGCTGGGGCGTCGGCGGCATCGAGGCCGAGGCCGCCATGCTGGGCCAGCCGGTCTCCATGCTGATCCCGCGCGTCGTCGGCTTCAAGCTGACCGGTGAAATCCAGCCCGGCGTGACCGCCACCGACGTCGTGCTCACCGTCACCGACATGCTGCGCAAGCACGGTGTGGTCGGCAAGTTCGTCGAGTTCTACGGCAAGGGCGTCGCCGAGGTGCCCCTCGCGAACCGCGCCACCCTGGGCAACATGTCGCCCGAATTCGGTTCCACCGCCGCGATCTTCCCGATCGACGAGGAGACCATCAACTACCTGCGCCTCACCGGCCGCAGCGACGAGCAGCTCGCGCTCGTCGAGGCGTACGCCAAGGAGCAGGGCCTGTGGCACGACGCCGACAACGAGCCGGCCTACTCGGAGTACCTGGAGCTGGACCTGAGCACCGTGGTGCCGTCCATCGCCGGCCCGAAGCGCCCGCAGGACCGAATCCTGCTGTCCAACAGCAAGGCTCAGTTCCGTCAGGACATCCGCACCTACACCAACGACCCGGTGCCGCACACCGCGCTGGACGAGGCCCTCGAGGAGTCCTTCCCGGCCAGCGACCCGGTCGCCTCCGGCACCGCCAGCGACGGCAACGGTGTTCCCACCGCCGCCAACGGCTCCGCCGGCCGCCCGTCCAAGCCGATCAAGGTTTCGGACCCGGAGCGCGGTGACTTCGTCCTGGATCACGGCGCGGTCGTGGTCGCGGGCATCACCTCCTGCACCAACACCTCCAACCCGTCGGTCATGATCGGCGCGGCCCTGCTGGCCCGCAACGCCGTCGAGAAGGGCCTGTCCTCCAAGCCGTGGGTCAAGACCAACATGGCCCCGGGCTCGCAGGTCGTCGCCGACTACTACGAGAAGGCCGGTCTCTGGCCGTACCTGGAGAAGCTGGGCTTCTACGTGGGTGGCTTCGGCTGCACCACCTGCATCGGCAACACCGGTCCGCTGCCGGAGGAGATCTCCAAGGCGATCAACGACAACGACCTCTCGGTCACCGCGGTGCTCTCGGGCAACCGCAACTTCGAAGGCCGTATCTCCCCCGACGTCAAGATGAACTACCTGGCCTCCCCGCCGCTGGTCATCGCGTACGCGCTCGCGGGCACCATGGACTTCGACTTCGAGACCGACGCCCTGGGCAAGGACAAGGACGGCAACGACGTCTTCCTCAAGGACATCTGGCCGTCCGCGCAGGAGATCGACGACACCATCAAGTCGGCGATCAGCCGGGACATGTTCACCAAGTCCTACGCCACCGTGTTCGACGGTGACCAGCGCTGGCAGGGTCTGAACACCCCCGAGGGCGACACCTTCGCGTGGGACGAGAAGTCGACCTACGTCCGCAAGGCCCCGTACTTCGACGGCATGACGATGGAACCGGCCCCGGTCGAGGACATCAAGGGCGCGCGCGTGCTGGCGCTGCTGGGCGACTCGGTCACCACCGACCACATCTCCCCCGCCGGTCCGATCAAGCCGGGCACCCCGGCCGCGCAGTACCTGGACGCCAACGGCGTTGCGCGCAAGGACTACAACTCCCTGGGCTCGCGTCGCGGTAACCACGAGGTGATGATCCGCGGCACCTTCGCCAACATCCGGCTGCGCAACCAGCTGCTGGACGACGTCTCGGGCGGCTACACCCGCGACTTCACCCAGCCCGGTGGCCCGCAGGCGTTCATCTACGACGCCTCGCAGAACTACCAGGCCGCGGGCATCCCGCTGGTCGTGCTGGGCGGCAAGGAGTACGGCTCGGGTTCCTCGCGTGACTGGGCCGCCAAGGGCACCCGCCTGCTGGGTGTGAAGGCCGTCATCACCGAGTCCTTCGAGCGCATCCACCGCTCCAACCTGATCGGCATGGGCGTTGTGCCGCTGCAGTTCCCGGCCGGCGAGTCCGCCGCGTCGCTGGGCCTGGACGGCACCGAGGTCTTCGACATCGAGGGCATCACCAAGCTGAACGAGGGTGTGACTCCGAAGACCATGAAGGTGACCGCCACCAAGGAGAACGGCGAGAAGGTCGTCTTCGACGCGGTCGTCCGCATCGACACCCCCGGCGAGGCGGACTACTACCGCAACGGCGGCATCCTGCAGTTCGTGCTGCGCAACATGATTCGGGGCTGATGCATTTCCCCGCGTACGCGGGGGTGACCCGATGATTCGCGGCTAGTCAAAACCGCGAACGCCTCGGTCTTCGAAGGGCTGTTTCGAAGCCGAGTCGTGGTGGCGGGCGGCGGTTCACGCCGCCGCCTGCCACGCGGCCCGTCCCGGGCCGCTTCGCTCGTCGCTCGTGCGGGTTCTCCGGTTTGGTCGCAAGATCGATACGGAGAACCCGCACAACACGTTTCGGAGGAGCCCAGTGCCCAAGGTCAGTGACGACCACCTCGCCGCCCGGCGTAGTCAGATCCTCGACGGAGCCCGCCGCTGCTTCGCCGAGTTCGGCTACGAGGGCGCCACCGTGCGTCGCCTCGAAGAAGCCACCGGCCTGTCGCGCGGCGCCATCTTCCACCACTTCCGCGACAAGGACGCGTTATTCCTGGCACTCGCCCAGGAGGACGCGGGTCGCATGGCCGAGGTCGCCGCCACCCAGGGCCTCATCCAGGTCATGCGCGATATGCTCGCGCGCCCAGAGGATTTCGACTGGCTCGGCACCCGCCTCGAGATCGCGCGCCGCCTGCGCAACGATCCGGAGTTCCGCGCCAACTGGGAAGAACGCTCCACCGAACTCACCGCCGCCACCGTGGCCCGCCTCGAACGCCGCAAGGCCGCGGGCGCCCTGCGTGAGGACGTCCCCACCGAGGTCATCCTCGGCTACCTCGACCTCGTCCTCGACGGCCTGATCGCCCGCATCGCCTCCGGCCACGCCAACGACAACCTCGAGGCCGTCCTCGACCTCGTCGAAGCCTCGGTCCGCCGCAAGCAGTAATCCCCACGCCTGTCCCGCATCACGGCGAAGATCGGGAATACGGGGTGATGTCGTCGCGGTCGGGTCACGCCCAACGCCATCAACCCGGTATTCCCCGACCCCGCCCAAACGACGTGACGGCGATCCACCCCCCACGGCGGACCGACACTCACGCCGCTCGTTCATCCTCGCTCGGTTCGTCACCCGAACAGAGCGCTGACATCGATCGCAGGACCGATGCCGTTCGCAGCTTCGTCGCACACGAACGGCACCCGACCGCCGCCGACATCGTTGTCGCCGAACGGATTTCCCTCGACCTCGCCAAACGTTATGTGCGCGTATACATTCTGGGCGACCGGATATGCGACGAAGCGCTTCCGGATTTGCGACGAAAGAAGGGGAGCGCGGGTGCTGGAGCTGGAGTTGGGCAGCGCCACCACAGCGGAGCTCTCGCCGGACGACAAGCCCGCCTACTGGCGGGAACAGGTGCGGACCAACCAGGGCGGGGCGCGGGTGGACTTCGGCAGGTGGCCGGACTTCGATGGCGGGCTGCGTGTCATGCGCCTGCAGAACTATCGACTCGGCGACTTCCAGAATGTGGACTTCCAGTCCAGCGCGATCTCCTACGAGCGCACCCTCGCCGAGGTCGAAGCCGATGGCGACCGCTCCGCCCGGCTGCTGATCCCCCGCGACGGCGCGCTCGGTATCGAGCAGCATGACACGAGGGTGTGGATTCGGCCCGGTCAGATGGGCGTGATCGACTGGGCGCAACGCATGGTGCTGTCCCATGCCGACCACGCGCGGGCATGGATCATCAATATCCCCGCCGACTACCTGCACCTGTCACCTGACGGTCCGCCGCACCTCGCGCTCGACGCCCGCGATCCACTGCTCGGGTCGGTGCTGGCGCTCGCCGATCAGTTGTCCCGGCACAGTGAAACTCTCACCGCCACTCAGTTCTTGACGATCAGCACCCACATGGCGAGCCTGCTGGCGGGCGCGTTGGACGAGCGTTGGGCGCCCCAGAACTCGCGGTTGGCCAGCATCGCGCGGGATGCTCGTCGGCATATCCAGCGCTGTTCCGACGATCCCCGGCTGACCGTGCTGGGCGTCGCCGAGCAACTCGGCGTGACTCGGCGTCAGCTCGAACGCGCCATGCG
Source organism: Nocardia sp. CDC153 (assembly GCF_035818515.1). Classification (NCBI taxonomy): domain Bacteria; kingdom Bacillati; phylum Actinomycetota; class Actinomycetes; order Mycobacteriales; family Nocardiaceae; genus Nocardia; species Nocardia sp. CDC153. The sequence goes on from NZ_JAYKYU010000002.1 coordinate 64,576, forward strand.
CCTGTCGGGCACCACTCCACATGGTTTTCTGCTCAGCACTCGCCTCGACCAGGCGGTGAAGCGGCTGTCCGATCCGCGCAACTGCCGCCGAACCATCGCCGATATCGCGTACGAGAGCGGGTTTTCGGCGCTGTCGGCGTTCAATCGGGCTTATCGCGAGAAGTACGGCGTGCCCGCCGGGCAGTTGCGGCGACCGGGACCCAGCTGACGGCCCCCATGGGCGGCGGCCCGGGTCAGCGCTCGAGGTCTGCCAGGAGCAGGCGGACGATGCGGTCGAGGTGCTCGCGGTCCTGTTCCGAGAGCACCGACAGCATGCGGGTCTCGTTTTCGAAGTGCTCGCCGACGACGGTGTCGATGAGGTCCAGGCCGCGGTCGGTGAGGGCGACCTTGATGGCGCGGCGGTCGCCGGCGTCCGCGATGCGGCGGACCAAGCCCGCCTTTTCGAGGCGGTCCAGGCGGCCGGTCATGCCCGCGCGGGACATCATCAGGGTGTCGGCGAGGTTCGAGGGGTTGAGTTCGTAGGGGGCGCCCGAACGGCGTAGGGCCGCAAGCACATCGAACTCGCCGCGCTGCAATCCGTGTGCGGTGAACACGGATTCGACCCGCTGGGTGCCGACCACCATGAGTCTGCCGAGGCGGCCGAGGATGGCCATGGCCGTGCCGTCGAGGTCGGGTCGCTCGCGCTGCCATTGCTCCCGGATCACGTCGACCGCGTCGATGTTCTTCTCGCCCATGGACAACACTCTATTCGACGGTTTATAGTTCGGTAGCGAATTATCAAGTACCGAACGATTTGGAGCCAGTCATGAACACCGCTTCCCAGCCCGCCGCCATCCGCCGTCCCGAGGACTCGGAGATCCTCGGCGCGGGTGCGACCACGTCGGTGCGGCTGCTCATCGACGCGAACGAGGCCGGTGGGTCCAGCAGCACGGTCGAGGTGACCCTGGGGCGTGGTGCCGATGGCGCGACGCCGCACTATCACACGCTCTCGGACGAGATCTTCTACGTCGCCGACGGAGAACTGCAGGTCATGGCCGGGGATCGGATCACCACGGTGGGCGCGGGCGGCGCGATCGTGGTGCCCAAGCTCATGCCGCACGCCTTCGGGGCCGCGCCCGAGAGCACGGCGCGGATCTTCATCGCGCTCACCCCGGGCGTCGAGCGGCACGGCTACTTCCGCTTCCTGGAGAAACTGGCCCGAGGCGAGGTCACGCCCGCCGAATTCGAAGCCGCACAGGAGGATTACGACAACTACTTCATCGACGCCCCGCAGTGGTGGGACGAGCGCAACGCCAACCGCGCCTGAATCCGCGCGATTGCTGCGCAGGAACCGGAAACCCCGGTTGACCGACCGCGCCGGCCCTCAACGGAACGAATCCGGCGCTCGCGCAATGATCATCGAGGGTGCCACGGCAACTTTCCGCGGCCACGCGACCGGGTCCGGGATCGCGACGGTAGCCCCGCGATCGCGGACCGGTGTGCCGTAGGCCACCGAAATTGCGGAATGATCGGCGGCGCGGTCCGGGTTGGTAGTTTCATGGTCTTCTCTGTTCCCATCACGGTTCGCGGGTACGAGCTCGATATCAACGGGCATCTGAATCAGGCGGTGTATCTGCAGTACGCCGAGCACGCGCGCTGGGAGTTGTTGCGGGCGAGCGGTCTGCCGGGCGAGAAAATGGTCGCGGCGGGTATCGGACCGGTCGTGTTGGAACAGACCATTAAGTACCAGCGGGAATTGCATTTGGGCGATGAGGTCACCGTGACCTGCGAGTTCGAGTTCACCGGCGGCAAGATCTTCCGAATGCACCAGCAGATCGTGAAACTGGACGGCACCGTATCGGCGCAGATAGAGGTAGTGTCCGGCATTCTCGATCTCCAGGCACGCAAACTGGTTGCGGATCCCGGTGCGGCGCTGCGGGCGATCGCCGAGTCGCCGGACGTGCTGGGTCTCTGAACGAACACCGCGCCCGCCGCATCGCTCAGGTATATCAGCGAAATTCTTTCGGCGGGAGCGGTTTCCGGAACCTCGGCAAAGTTTGCCGGGGTGGCTGAAATCTTTCGTTGCGGACCGAATACGGCCGGTCGCGGGATATGATTCAGATCACGCTCGGCCCCGCAGCAAATCCCGAGCAGATCGGAGTTCAGCATGACCGGCGCCCTGCACCGGACCGGAACGACAGGTCTCACCAGCACCTCGCCACCGCTACCCGGCTATCTTGTCGCAGCCACCGAGCGAAGTATCAGCGTTCGAGTCGGCGACGGCACCTGGACCTTCCACCGGACCGATGTCCTCGACATCACCCGGTGGGATACTGCGTCGGCGCAGGGCAGCTGTGAGGGCCGCCCGGTGCTGGTGCACGTACGGCCGGGCACCACCGCCGATTTCACGCAGCGTCGCCGGGTCGAGATCACCGACCGGCCGCTCACCCTCACCGCGGACCTGAGTCCCGCGCGCGGTGACGACGAATTGCGCCGCGAGACCGAAATCTGGGCTCGCGGACTGGAACTCACCACCGCGCCCGGCGTGGGCGGAGCCACCATGACCTGCTGCCAGACCCGCTCCTACCGCGGCAGCGACGACGGCATCGCCTGCGACAGCCTGGACTGACGGGGGCGCACATGCCCGCCCGCACCATGGGTTCGGTCCTCATCGTCACCGAGGCCGAGGACCTGCACGGCGACGCCCTGGCCGCCACCCTGCGGAAACACCACGGGCACACCCCGATTCGGCTGGACATGCGCGACTTTCCGCGCGAGAACGGCACTTTCCGGCTGGGCACCGACGGTTCCTACCGGACCCTGTCGCACATCTTCGGCCTCGACGACGTCACCTCGGTCTGGTGGCGCAGGCCCCATCCCGTCAGCGTGCCCGCGGGCCTCAGAGACGAGGACGACACCTACCGCCGCGCCGAATGCGACGGTTTCCTGCAAGGTCTGCTGTGGTCGGTACCGGCCCTGTGGGTCAACGACCCCGGGGCCGACCGCACCGCCGGACGCAAGATCGTGCAGCTCGAGACCGCCTACCGCGCCGGATTCGCGGTGCCCGAAACCCTCGTCACGAATGACCCGGACGAGGCGCGCGCGTTCATCGAATCACGGCCCGGCCCAGTGGTTTACAAACGCACCGGTACGGTCCGCGGCGCGTTCACCGAGACCCGCATCTTCACCGCCGCCGATCTCGACCGCCTGCCCACGATCCGCAACTCCCCCACCATCTTTCAGGATTACATCCACGCCGAGAGCGATCTGCGCATCGTCTGGGTGGACGGCATCGAGTGGGTGGTGCGCATCGATTCGCAATCCGGTGTGGGACGGGTGGATTCACGCCTGGACACCTCGGTGGCCTTCACGGCCGATCGCCTGCCCGCCTCGGTGAGCAAGTCGCTCACCACGCTCATGGGCGCGTTGGGGCTGGCGTTCGGCGTGCTCGATCTGCGCGTGGGCCTCGATGGCGAGTTCTACTTCCTGGAGGTGAATCCCCAGGGGCAGTTCGCCTATCTCGAAATCAAGACCGGTCTGCCGATTTTCCAGAGCCTCGCAAACCTGCTGGTTCTCGGCGACGGGACCGTACTGTCCTGATCTCGCGTGGGCCGCGCGTCATCGCGAATCGTCCGAAATCGCAAGTCGTCGACCGGCTTTCGCCGGTCGAGACCCTGCAATCCACTCCCGGAACGGGAACGACGCTACTTGCCGGCCTTGGCAGCCTTGCGGCGGTTGGCACCGCCGCGACTGCGGAGTTGCACATGCGACTCCACCAGCACGTTGTGGATGAAGCCGTACGACCGCCCGGTTTCTCGAGCTAGTGACCGGATACTCGCCCCGGCCTCGTACTGCTTCTTGAGCTGGGATTGCAGGCGATCTCGGGACTTCCCGGTGACGCGCGTGCCTTTACCCAATACGGCTTTACCCTGTGCGGGCCTGTCACTCATGGCTATCCTCCGAGTCGCCGTGGGCGCCTCATTCCAGGTTAGAGACTCGGATGCCTGTGATCAACGAAACCGTGTGATCAGTGTCACGCCAACTGAATCAGTTCCAGATAATCCTGGGACCAGTGGTCCTCGGTGCCGTCCGGGAGCATGATCACTCGCTCGGGATTGAGCGCCTCGGCGGCGCCCGGATCGTGGGTCACCAGCACCACCGCGCCCGCGTAACTGCGCAGCGCGTCGAGCACCTGCTCGCGCGAGACCGGGTCGAGGTTGTTCGTAGGCTCGTCCAGCAGAAGGACATTCGCGGCCGAGGAGACCAGACCGGCCAGTGCCAAACGGGTTTTCTCACCACCGGAGAGCGTGCCCGCGGGCTGGTCGAGCTGCGGACCGGAGAACATGAACGCGCCGAGCAGACCGCGCAGATCCTGTTCGCCCGCGTCGGGGGCGGCGTGGCGAATGTTCTCCCACACCGTGGCCTGATCGTCGAGGGTGTCGTGCTCCTGGGCGAAATATCCGATTTTCAGGCCGCGGCCCGGGTCGATCTGCCCGGCGGTGAGGGTCTCCACGCCCGCCAGCAGCCGCAGCATGGTGGTCTTGCCCGCGCCGTTGAGGCCGAGGATGACCACGCGGCTGCCCTTGTCGATGGCCAGATTCACGCCGGTGAAGATCTCGAGCGAGCCGTAGAGCTTGGTCAGATTGGTGGCCATCAGCGGCGTCTTGCCGCAGGGCGCGGGCTCGGGGAACTTGATGCGCGCCACCTTGTCGGCCACGCGCACGTCGTCGGCCTCGGCCAGCATGCGCTCGGCGCGCTTGACCATCTGGTGTGCCGCAGCGGCTTTCGTGGCCTTCGCGCCGAGCTTGGCGGCCTGCTGCTTGAGGGCGGAGGCCTTCTTCTCGGCATTGGCGCGCTCGCGCACGCGGCGCTGCTCGTCGGTGGCGCGGGCGTCGAGGTATTTCTTCCAGCCCATGTTGTAGATGTCGGCCTCGCCGCGCACGGCGTCGAGGAACCACACCTTGTTCACCACATCGTTGAGCAGTTCGACATCGTGGGAGATGACGATGAGCCCGCCGTCGTGGTTCTGCAGGAATCCGCGCAGCCAGTTGATGGAATCGGCGTCGAGGTGGTTGGTGGGCTCGTCGAGCAGCAGGGTGGTGTCGGACTTGCCGCCGGAGCCGTCGGAGGCGCTGAACAGGATGCGCGCCAACTCGATTCGACGACGCTGACCACCGGAGAGCGTCTTCAGCGGCTGATTGAGCACCCGATCCGGCAGCGCCAGGCTATTGCAGATCCGCGCGGCCTCGCTCTCGGCCACATACCCGCCGAGTGACGAGAACCGCTCCTCGAGCCGCCCGTACTTGCGGATCGCCTTGTCGCGCTCCTTCTCATCGGCCACCTCGGCCATCAGCGCCTGCTGCTTCTCCATCTCCCGCAGCAGCGAGTCCAGCCCGCGCGCCGAGAGCACCCGATCCTTGGCCAGGATCTCGAGATTGCCTTCCTTCGGATCCTGCGGCAAATAACCGATTTCGCCCGAACGAATGACCTTGCCCGCGTATGGTTCACCCTCACCGGCAAGAATCCGCAGCGTCGTGGTCTTCCCCGCGCCATTGCGGCCCACCAGCCCGATCCGATCACCGGCCTGCACCCGCAGCGCCGACCCGGGCGCCGTCAGCAGGGTGCGGACTCCGGCCCGGACCTCCAGGTCGGTCGCGGTGATCACAAGCGTCTCCTCGGGTGCAGCGTGGATGCGGGTCGGTAACTCATCGATTGTGTGCCGTCTCGACACACAAGAACCACCGATTTTACTTCAAGCGCCACAGACCCAAGGTCAGGGCCCGCTCCACCATTCTCTGGGTCAGCGCAGCCACCGGCGGGTGTCATCAGGCCAGCGGGCCGCGCTCGGTTACGTCGCGTCGGCGGCGGTGCGGATGAGGTTCGCCACGACCGTTGGTTGGGAGACGTAAATGGCGTGGCTGCCCGGGGTTTCGGCGACCGTCGCGCCAATGCGGTCGGCCATCGACAGCTGGGCGGGGGGCGGGATCATTTTGTCGTCGGTGACGTGCAGGTACCAGCTGGGCTTGCTGCGCCATGCGGGGTCGGTGATGGGGCCGCCGAGGGCGTCCAGGCCCCAGGGGACTTGGGAGTCGGCCAGGAAGGCGGCGTCGGGAGCGGGGAGGTCGGCGGCGAAGGAGGCGTGGAACTTGGAGCGGTCGAGGAAGAGGTAGCCGTCGACCGGGGGGAGGATCGGGGGTTGGGGGCCGTCCTGTGGGAATCCGGCGATGAGGGTGTTGACCGATTCGTCCTTGTCGGGGGCGAAGGCGGTGATGTAGACCAGGGCGGTCACCTTGTCGTGGGTTCCGGCCTCGGTGATGACCGCGCCGCCGTAGGAGTGCCCGACCAGGACCGCGTCGCCCGCTACGCCGTCGAGGATCTGGCGGGTGGTCGCGGCGTCGTCGGCGAGGGACTTGGTCGCGTTCTGGACCACCCGCACGGTGTAGCCGTCGCGGGTGAGCTCGTCGTAGACATTGCGCCAGCCGCCGCCGTCGACGAATCCGCCGTGCACCAGAACGATTGTCGGTTTGCTCATGGCAACCTCTTCTCTAGACCGGGTGGCGGGGTCGCGCATCCCGGGGAACTGCCGTCACATCGTCTGCCGCCGCCCGCCTGTCCGACTTGGACGCTCGCGCACACAACCCGGACGAGAGCGCACCGCGTGCTCAGGTGGCGGGCGCTTGCGGATGGCCACGGCGCATTTCGCCGGGGCTGACCCCGTAGGCCGCGCGGAAGGCCCGGTTGAAGCCACTGATATCGCCGAATCCGTTGCGATGCACGAGGGTTGCGATGCCGAGGTGGGCGAGACGATGATCGAGGAGTTGGTCCCGGACGCGCGCCAGCCGGCGACGGCGGATATAGAGCGCGACCGACTCATGCTCGGCTTGGAACAGCTTGTGCAGGTACCGCGTCGAAATGTTCACCGCCGCGGCGATTTCGCCGGGTGACAATGTCGAATCTGCCAGATGCTGCTCGATATGGGCCTTGATTCGCATCATCAGACTGCGCTGCGCGGCGTCGGTGTACCCGACCGAGTCGGGTGCGGCGAGCAGGCACAACGCCAAATCGGTGGTGCGCGCGAGGATCTCCTCGGAGCGCTCCTCCGCCACGTCCGCCCCGTGCCGAATGAGGTCGAGCACGAATCTACCGACCACCCCGGACAGCCCGTCTCGCCCCGACAGCGCACGCCCGCTGGCCGATCGGCGCGCGGACTCGCTGAGCGCCACCGCATCCGATGGCACCGACAGCACCGACACCGACCACGGCCGAGTGAAGGTCCAGGTGAACGGCCGCGAATTCTCGTACACCGCGAAATCACCCGGTGCGAGCGCGGCAACCCGCCCATCCTTCTCCAGCGTCGCTTCCCCTCGGTCAGCACCGCGATCTGAAAGAACGCCGCATCCGACTGCCGGATGCACTGCGCGGTCCGCCGGTGAACGTGCGGGCTCGCGGTCAATTCGGCGAACAGCAACCGCCCGCGGACGGTTCCCGCCAGTCGAGCCGTCGGCTCGGGAGAGACATCCCAGCCCTCCAGATTCACCGGAGCGAACGTATCGCCCAGCACATGATGCCAATAGTCTTCCCGCTCAGCGGGTTCGACATCTTCGGTCGATGCAACAATGTCGGACACCCCTGTCATTCTTCCGCGCCGGCACGTCGGCGATGAGGGGATTCGAGGTGACCGAGTCGCTCGAGGAGCAGTCGAATAGCTCCGTACCGCAACGGAATCCAGGTGTCACGGGTGGCTGATACCGTGGCGGTGGAGTCGTTCGGAAGGCAGGTCTGGATGGTTGTGGTGAGTGAGCTGAATCAGCGGTGGATTCGGCGGTTCAGTCCGGCGCCGGACGCCGGGGTTCGACTGGCTTGTCTGGCGCACGCGGGTGGGTCGGCCAGCTATTTCCTGCCGGTGGCGCGGGCGTTGGCACCCGAGTGCGAGGTATTGGCGGTGCAGTATCCGGGTCGGCAGGACCGGCGGTTGGAGAAGCCGTTGGTGAGTGTGGGGGAACTCGCGGACGCGGTCGCCGAGCAGCTGCTGGCGTGGGCGGATCGGCCGCTGGTGATTTTCGGGCACAGTCTCGGAGCCCTCGTCGGGTTCGAGGTGGCGGGGCGGCTGGCCAACAAGGGATGCGAGCCCGCGGCACTCGTCGTATCCGGGCGGCGGGCACCGTCTCGGGTGCGGGTGGAGAACGTGCACACCCGGACCGATGACGGGATTCTCGCCGAGCTGGATGCGCTGGGCGGCACCGATCCGCTCGCGCTGGCCGATCCGGAGATGCGGCAGCTGATTCTCGATGCGCTGCGCGCGGATTACACCGCGGTGGAGACCTACCGCTACACCGAGCGCGCACCCTTGCGGATGCCGATCTCGGCGCACATCGGCTCCGACGATCCGCGGGTGACCCTGGACGAGGCACAGGATTGGTCGCAGCACACCACGGGCCGCTTCGAGCTGCACACCTATCCGGGTGGGCATTTCTATCTGAACGACCAGGCCGCGACGGTGATCGCCAACCTGCGCCGCGTCTTGGCCGCGGCGCAGGCCGGTTCGTAACCGAGACTCACGGCAGGTCGACGGCGAGCCAGTCGTCGACCGCGCGGGCGACCACCTCGGCGTGCTCCTCCATCATGGTGAAGTGGTTGCCCAGGGCGTCCACGACGGTGTGCGGGAAATCCCATGTCGTGTGCCAGTCTTCGCCGTCGGGCCACGGGCCGGTCGGTTCGCCCGCGCGCACCAGCAGGACCGGCGCGTTCATCTCGGCCAGCTTCCAGGTGGCCAGCAGCGGGGTGAACCACGCGCCCGCGGTCACTCGGTGATCGTCCATCGGCGTGTACGCGCCTTCGCGTTCGAGCGTTCCGAGCATCAGGGCATCACCCCATGCCGCCATCACCGGGCTGTCGGGCGAGTAGGTGTCGATCAGCACCACGCGCTGCGGGCCCGCGCCCAGATCCTCGAGCCGACGGCAGATTTGATTGGCCATGAGCCCGCCCGCGGAATGCCCGACCAGGATGAACGGTTCGCCGTCGGTGTGCCGCAGGATCGTTTCGGCCTGCAGGCGCACGCTGGCGGCCAGGTTGGCGGGCAGCAGTTCACCGGCGGCGTAGCCGGGGTTGACCAGGGCGTGTACGTCGCGTCGGCCGCGGAAGATGGAGGCGAAGCGTGCGTATTCGTGCGCCCCGGACAGCGGTGAGAAGGTGCAGCAGCAGATCAGGCCGGGTCGGGTGTCGCCCTGGGCGAGTCGCGTCATGCGCAGTGTGCCACCGAATTCCGAGGGCTCCTCGAACTTGGGCCGGAATTTGGAGATCTCCACCAGGCTCAAAGCGAATTCGGTGGCCTGGCCGACGCGGTTGGCATCCTGCCAGAGCCGGCCCAGCATCCCGCCGGATTGCGGTGTCGCGGTGCCGGTTCCGGTGAAAGCGCCCAGCAGGTGCTTGGCGAGTTCGCCGGGGGTGGGATGGTCGAAAGACATGCTGCTGGACAGTTCCAGGCCGGTGACCCGCGCCAGGCGGTCGCGGAGTTCGACCGCCGAGATCGAACTCAGCCCCAGTTCCAGGAACTCCCGGTCGCGCGCGACCGATTCCGAATCGTCGTGGCCGAGGACGAAAGCCGCGTGGTCGAGCACCAGATCCAGCATCACCTGTTCGGGGTCGGTGGTCTCGGCCAGCCGCTGCCGCAGCGCGTCGGGCGAGTCGAGGGCGGTGGTCGGCGCGCTGGCCCGCACCGCAACCTGGCCGGACCCGTCCGGCCAGTAGCGGCGGTGTTGGAAGGCGTAGGTGGGCAGGTCGATGCGCCGACCGCCGGAAAGCACCCGCTGCCAGTCGATTCCGACGCCTCGGACGTGCAGTCGAGCCAGCCCGGTCATCAGGGCGGTGCCCTCGTCCCGGTCGCGTCGGAGCAGGGGTACGAAGGCCGCGTCGGCGGTGGCGGGGACGCAGTCGCGGCCCATGGCCGCCAGGACGGCGTCGGGTCCGAGTTCGGCGAAGGTGGCGACGCCCAGCTCGTGCAGTCGCCGGATGCCGTCGTGGAACCGCACGGGTTCGCGCACGTGCCGCACCCAGTAGTCGGCGTCGTAGGAGTCGGCGAGTTCGCCGGTCAGGTTGGATACCAGCGGGATTCGGGGCTTCTCGTAGGTCAGTCCCTGGGCCACCTGACGGAACCGGTCGAGCATGGGCTCCATGCGCGCGGAGTGGAAGGCGTGGGAGACGTTCAGCCGCTTGGCTTTCCGGTCGCCGACCACCTTCACCACGGCTTCTTCGTCACCGGAGAGCACCACGGACTCGGGCCCGTTCACGGCGGCGATACCGACCCCGTCGACGAGCAGCGGCACCAGTTCCGCTTCCGAGGCCCGCACCGCCATCATGACCCCGCCCGCGGGCAGGGCACCCATCAGTCGGCCGCGGGCGCTCACCAGGGTGCAGGCGTCGGCCAGCGACAGCACGCCCGCCACGTGCGCGGCCGCGATCTCGCCGATGGAGTGGCCGATCAGGAAATCCGGTGTCACGCCCCAGTGTTCGGCGAGCCGGAACAGCGCCACCTCGATCGCGAACAGCCCGGCCTGGGTGTGCTCGGTCTCGTCGATCGGACCGTCGTCGGCGAACAGCACCTCCCGCAGCGAGCCCGCGCCGCGGGCGTCGTCGAAGGCTCGGCACACCTCGTCGAGTGCCGCCACGAACACCGGGGCGCAGCGGTACAGTCCGCGTCCCATGCCCGCGCGCTGCGCGCCCTGACCGGAGAACAGGAACGCGAGCCGACCCGGCCGCACCACACCATCGACGAGTTCGACGGCGGTGCCGCCGGCAGCCAGCGCGTCCAAGCCCGCCACCACACCGTCCGCGTCGTCGGCCACGATGACGCCTCGATGTTCCAGTGCCGCACGGGAAGTGGCCAGCGAGTAGGCGAGGTCGAGGGCGTCGGCCCGCTGGGCCAGTGGCCGCAGCCGCACCGCCTGCGCGCGCAGCGCCTCCCGGCTGCGACCCGAAAGCAGGTAGGGCAGCGGGTATCCCGGACGGTCCGGGACGGCCTCGCCCATGGCAACCTCGGAGACCTCTACGGGCGGTGCCTGTTCGAGGATGAGGTGAGCATTGGTGCCGCTGATTCCCATGGAGGACACCGCGGCCCGGTGCGGATTTCCCGTGTCGGGCCAGGCCCGCGGCTCGGTCAGCGGTTCGACCGCGCCCGCCGACCAGTCGACGTGGGGCGAGCGGGCGTCCAGGTGCAGGATCCGCGGAATCCGCCCGTGCCGCATGGCCAGCACCGTGGCGATCACCCCCGCCACCCCGGCCGCGGTCTGGGTGTGGCCGATATAGGACTTCAGCGCGGCGAGCAGCACCGGCCGCTCCCGATGCTGGCCGTAGGTCGCGAGCAGCGCCTGCGCCTCGATGGGATCGCCGAGACTGGTTCCGGTGCCGTGCGATTCGACCACGTCGATGTCGGCGGCGCTGAGCCGGGCCGCGGCCAGGGCCTGCCGGATCACCCGCTGCTGCGACAGCCCGTTGGGCGCGGATAGGCCGTTGGACGCGCCGTCCTGATTGGCCGCGCTGCCGCGCACCACCGCCAGCACCGGATGCCCGTGTCGGCGGGCGTCGGACAACCGTTCCAGGACGAGCATGCCCGCCCCCTCCGACCAGCCGGTGCCGTCGGCCGCCGCGGAGAAGGGTTTGCAGCGCCCGTCCGCGGCGAGCCCGCCCTGCTGGGCGAATTCCACGAACAGGCCCGGCCCCGGCATGACCGAGACACCCCCGGACAGGGCCAGCGCGCATTCGGAGCGCCGAAGCGCGTTGCAGGCCAGGTGGATCGCGATCAACGACGAGGAGCAGGCGGTGTCGATGGTCAGCGCGGGCCCCTCGAGGCCGAGCGCGTAGGCGATGCGCCCGGACATGACGCTGGTGGTGTTGCCGGTGAGCAGGAACCCGCCGACGCCCGGGGTCTGCGCGGCGGCGAGGGTGTCCAGATACCCGCAGTAGGCTCCACCGACGTACACCCCGACCTGCTCGCCGCGCAGACTGTCGGGTGCGAGTCCCGCGCGTTCGAGTGCCTCCCAGGCCCCTTCGAGCAGCAGCCGCTGCTGGGGGTCCATGGCCAGCGCCTCGCGGGGCGAGATCCCGAACAGGTCGGCGTCGAAATCGGCGACGTCGCCGAGGAATCCGCCCTCCACCGTGCCGGAGTACTCGCCCTCGATCACCCAGCCGCGGTCGGGCGGGAACGGCGCGATGGCGTCGCGGCCGTCGTCGAGCAGCTGCCACAGCTCCTCCGGGGAGGTGACCGCGCCGGGCAGGCGGCAGCTCATGCCGATGATCGCAATGGGTTCGTCCGCGGCGTCGGTGAGGCGCTTGTTCTCCTGCCGCAGGGTCTCGTTGTCCAGCAGCGTGCTGCGCAGTGCGTCGACGAGGTCGTCGAATTCCGTTGTCACCGTTGTCAGTCCTTGTCGCGAGCCATGCGGATCAGCTCCGCCACGTCCATGGTCTTGATCGCTTCGCGCCGGTCGGGGGCGGTCGGCGCGGGAGTCGCCGGGGCGGCCGGTTCGGCGAGCCGCAGCACCGCCTCCAGCAGTCCGGCCTGCCGGAACCGTTCCACCGGAACCGAATTCAGCGCCCGGCGCAGCCGCGCCTCCTCGGAATCGTCGGACGCCTCGGGCAGCAGTTCGCCGCGCAGGTAGCCCGACAGCGCGGCGGGCGTCGGGTACTCGAACACCAGGGTCGCGGGCAGTCGCAGTCCGGTCGCCCGGGTCAGGCGGTTGCGGAGTTCGACCGCGGTGAGCGAATCGAAGCCCAGGTCCCGGAAGGCGCGCCCGGCTTCGATCTCCTCGGTGCCGTGGTGCCCGAGCACGGCCGCGACCTGGGTGCGGACCAGTTCGGTGAGCTCGTGGTCGCGCGCGGCGTCCGGCAGGCCCGCCAACCGTTCCCGCAGTCCGCCCGCGGCGTCCACGTCGGGTTCGGTGTCCGTGTCGGACGCGTCGAGAATCCGCCGGACCTCGGGCAGTTCGTCCAGCAGTGGACGACGCCGGGCCAGGGTGAACGCGGGAACGAAACGCTCCCAATCGATCTCGGCGACCGCGACGAAGGTCTCGTCGTGGTCGAGCGCCTGTCCCAGCGCGGTGAGCGCGAGCTCGGGCGCCATGGGCAGCACCCCGCGCCGCACCAGCCGCTCCCCCACCTCACCCTCGGCCATGCCATCACCGTGCCAGGAGCCCCAGGCGATCGAGGTCGCCACCTCACCGCGGGCGCGCCGCTCGGCGGCGACCGCGTCGAGGTAGGCGTTCGAGGCGGCGTAGGCCGCCTGTCCCCAGGCACCCCATACGCCCGCGTTCGAGGAGTAGAACACCAGCGCGTCGAGTGTGCCGGGCGCGATCAGGGCGTCGAGATTGGCCGCCCCCAACGATTTCGCCGCCGTGATCGCGGCGAATTCGGCCAGGTTCGTCTCCGCGATGGGCGCGGTCTCACCGTATCCGGCCGCGTGCACGACGGCCGTGACGGGGTATTTCTCGAGCACCGCGGCCAGGGCGTCGCGGTCGGCGACATCGCAGGCCGCCAGGGTGACCTCGACTCCGAGCGCCCGCAATTCGTCGGCCAGTTCCGCCGCGCCGGGTGCGTCGGGCCCGCGTCGGCCCGCCAGCACCAGGTGCTCGGCTCCGCCGCGAGCCAGCCAACGGGCGGCCTGTGCGCCGAGCGCACCGGTGCCGCCGGTGATGAGCACGGTGCCGCGCGGCTTCCACTCCCGGGCCGCGGGTGCGTCGCCGAGCGGAGCGCGCACCATCCGCCGCCCGAAGGTTCCGGCCGCGCGCACCGCCGCCTGATCCTCGTCGTCCCAACCGGACAGCAGCGCAACCACATTCGAGGCCGCGGCGGCGTCGAGTTCGGCGGGCAGATCGATCAGACCACCCCACAGCTCGGGGTGTTCCAGGGCGAGAATGCGACCGAAGCCCCAGGTCTGGGCCTGGATCGGGGCGGCCAGCGGATCGGAGCCGGTGACCGCGACCGCGTCACTGGTGAGCAGCCACACCGGGGCGGTCACGCCCGCGTCCAGCAGGGCTTGAACGAGGCTGAAGGTGGTGGCCAAACCCCGTGGCACCGCCGGGTATTCGACGCTGGCACGCTCGTCGAACGCGGAGGTCGATATCACCCCGGTCAGCGCCGGCAGCCGACGCAGGCGGTCGGCGAGCGGGCCGCGCTCGCTCTCGGAGGTCAGCAGTTCGATGACCTCCGCGCCGTGTTCCTCGAGCATGGTGATCACGGCCTTCGTGCGCACACCCGCGATGCCGCCGGGCGGGCCGACCACCAGCCAGGTGCCCGTCAAAACCGGAGTCGGCCGCTGCGACAGTGGTTTCCAGGTGATCCGGTAGCGCCAGGAGTCGATGGTGGCGCGGTCGCGGCGGCCGCGCCGCCAGGCCGACAGTGCGGGCAGCACCTCCGACAGGGGGCGATCGGCGTCGACCCGCAGTGTCGCCGCGAGCGCGTCGGGATCGCCCTGTTCGATGGCGGCCCAGAATTCCGCGTCCTCGGCGACGGCTTCCACGGGGGTCGGGGTCAGCCAGAACCGTTGCCGCTGGAACGGATACGTCGGCAGGTCGACCGGCCGCCCGCCGGGGAACACGGTCTCCCAGCGCACCGCGACCCCGTTGGCGAACAGCTCCCCCAGCGAGGTGAGGAACCGTCGCGGTCCGCCGTCGTCGCGCCGCAGTGAGCCGACGACCAGCGCCTGCTCGGCCGTCTCCTGCACCGGCACCGTCAGCACCGGATGCGGGGTCGACTCGACGAACACGTCGAATCCGTCGGCGAGCAGCGCCCGGGTGGCCTGTTCGAAGTGGACGGTTTCGCGCAGGTTCCGGTACCAGTAGTCGCCGTCGAGTTCCGTGGTGTCCAGGCGCTGTCCGGTGACCGCCGAGTAGTACGGGATCTCGCACGAACGCGGGCGTACCGGTTCGAGCAGCTCGGCCAGTTCGGCGCGAATAGCCTCCACGTGCGCGGAATGCGACGCGTAGTCGACCGGAATCCGCCGTGCCCGAATGCCTTCGGCCTCGCAGCGCGTGAACAGGGCGTCGAGGGCGTCCGGATCACCGGACACGACCACGGCATTCGGGCCGTTGACCGCCGCCAATGACAACCTGTCCCCCAGCCGGTCGCGAATGTCCGCGGCCGACAGCGACACCGACATCATGCCGCCGCGTCCGGCCAATGCGAGCAGGGCCTTGCTGCGCAGGGCGACCACGCGCGCGCCGTCGGTCAGCGTCAGCCCACCGGCGACGACGGCGGCGGCGATCTCACCTTGCGAATGCCCCACGACCGCGGCCGGTTCGACGCCGTGGCACCGCCACAGCTCCGCCAGCGACACCATGACCGCCCACAGCGCGGGCTGCACGACATCGACCCGCTCCAGCATCGCGGCATCGGCCAGCGCGTCGAGCAGCGACCAGTCCGTGAATTCGGCCAGGGCCGTGGCGCATTCGTCGAGACGTGCGGCGAACACCGTCGAGCTTCGCGCCAATTCCAAGGCCATGCCGGGCCATTGGGAACCCTGGCCCGGGAACACGAACGCCACCTTGCCGCGTTCGACGGCCACACCGTCCACGATGCTCGCCGCGGCATCGCCTGCGGCGAGCGCGGTCAGCCCGGCCACCAGCTCCGCACGGTCGCCGCCGACCACGACGGCACGGTGGGGATGGTGGGTTCTGGTGGTGGCCAACGAATATCCGAGGTCGACGGGGTCGGCGTCGGCCGCCATGGCGAGCAGTCGCCCGGCCTGGGCACGTAGAGCCTGCCGGGTCCGGGCGGTGACAACCCACGGCACCGCCTCGATAGGCTGGGTCGGCTCCGGTGAATCCACCTGCTGCGCAGCCTGTTCCAGGATCACATGCGCATTGGTGCCGCTCACGCCGAATGCCGACACCCCGGCTCGACGCGGTCGCGCGACCTGCGGCCACTCGCGGTTCTCGGTCAGCACCTCGACCTTGCCCGCCGACCAATCCACATGCGGTGTGGGCGCGTCCACGTGCAGTGTCTTGGGCAGTACCCCGTGTTGGAGTGCCAGCACCGTCTTGATGACACCGGCGACCCCGGCCGCCGTCTGGGCGTGCCCGATATTGGATTTCAGCGACCCGACCAGTAGGGGCTGTTCGCGATCCTGCCCGTAGGTCGCCAGCAGCGCCTGCGCCTCGATGGGATCGCCGAGTGTGGTGCCGGTGCCGTGCGCCTCGACGGCGTCGACATCGGCGGGACGCAGCCCGGCATTGGCGAGTGCGTGCCGGATAACCCGTTGCTGGGCAGGGCCATTCGGCGCGGTGAGCCCATTGGACGCGCCGTCCTGGTTCACCGCCGAGCCGCGCATGACCGCGAGCACCCGGTGACCGTGGCGGCGGGCGTCGGACAGCCGCTCGACCAGCAGCACGCCCACCCCCTCGGCCCAGCCCGCGCCGTCGGCGGCCGCGGCGAACGCCTTGCAGCGGCCGTCGGCGGCGAGTCCGCCCTGACGGCTGAACTCCATGAACATGGCGGGATTGGCCATCACCTGGGAGCCGCCGACCAGCGCCAGTGAGCATTCGCCATTGCGCAGGGCCTGCCCCGCGAGATGCAGTGCCACCAGCGAGGACGAGCAGGCCGTGTCGATGGTGACGGCCGGGCCTTCCAGCCCGTAGGCGTAGGACAGGCGGCCCGACATGACCGCGGACATGGTGCCGGTGAGGGCGTAGCCGTCGGCGTTCTCGGGCGCGCCGAGGCCGTAGCCGGAGAAGGCGGAGCCGATGAACACGCCGGTTTCGGTGCCGCGCAACGACTCCGGGTCGATGCCGCCGCGTTCGAATGCCTCCCAGGAGACTTCGAGCAGCAGCCGCTGCTGCGGGTCCATAGACAGGGCTTCGCGCGGGGAGATGCCGAAGAAGCCGGGATCGAAATCGCCGGCGTCGTAGAGGAATCCGCCCTCGTAGGTCGTCGCGCGCCCGGGTTCGGGTTCGTAGAGGTTGTCGATGTCCCAGCCGCGGTCGGAGGGGAAGGCCGACACCGCGTCGCGGCCCTCCACCACGAGCCGCCACAGGTCCTCGGGCGAGGCGACGCCGCCCGGGAATCGGCAGCTCATGGCGATGATGGCGAGGGGTTCGTCGGCTGCCGCCGCGGCGCGGGTCCCTGTGGTCGCGACCGTTCCGCCCACTGTTTCCGCGCGCAGGTAGCGGGCGAGGGCGGCCGGGGTCGGGTAGTCGAAGACCATGGTCGCGGGAAGCTCGAGTCCGGTGCGGGCGGCGAGCCGGTTGCGGAAGTCCACGGCCATCACCGAATCGAAGCCGATCTCGCTGAAGGCCCGCGCGGGTTCCACCGCCTGCGGTCCGTCGTGTCCGAGCACGGCGGCCGCGTGGGTGCGCACCAGATCCAGGACTTCGCGCAGCTGGTCGTCCTTGGATTTGCCGGTGAGTCGGGCCGCGAGCGCGGGCCCTCCCGGGGCGGCGTTGTCCTCGACCTGCCGCACCGGGCGGGCAGCGCCGCCGGAACCGGGCTCGAGCCAGTAGCGTTCGCGCTGGAACGCATACGTGGGCAGCTCGATCGGGGCGGCGTCGGGCAGGACCGCCTCCCAGCGCACCGGGATGCCGCGCACGTACGCCTCGGCCAGCGACAGCAGCATCCGCTCGCCGTCACCCGCGTCGCGGCGCAGGGAACCGACCACGACCGCCGTGCTGTCGGCGGCGTCGAGGGTTTCCTGGATCGCGGCCGTCAGCACGGGATGCGCGCTGGTCTCGATGAAACCGCGATGCCCGTCGGCGATCAGGGCCCGGGTCGCCTGTTCGAAACGCACTGTCTCGCGCAGGTTCCGGTACCAGTAGTCGCCATCCAGCTCGGCCGTGTCCAGGGGCACGCCGGTGACGGCCGAGTAGAACGGGATCGGCGAGCTCTGCGGGCGCACGTCGGCCAGCAGCTCGCCCAGTTCGGCGCGGATTGCCTCCACGTGTGCGGAATGCGAGGCGTAGTCGACCGGAATCCGGCGTGCGCGAATGCCTTCGGCCTCGCAGCGGGTGAGCAGGGCGTCGAGTGCCTCGCGATCACCGGACACGACAAGGGAATTCGGCCCGTTCACCGCGGCCAGCGACAGTCCGTCGCCGAGTGTGCCCAGTTCGTCCACCGCGCAGGCGACCGCCACCATGCCGCCGTGTCCGGCCAGCGCGCCGATCGCCTTGCTGCGCAGGGCGACAACCCGGGCGCCGTCCTCGAGGGACAGACCGCCCGCGACCACCGCGGCGGCGATCTCCCCCTGGGAGTGACCCAGCACCGCGGCGGGTTCGACGCCGAACGAACGCCATAGCGCCGCCAACGACACCATGACCGCCCACAGCGCCGGTTGCACCACGTCGACGCGTTCGAGCGCGTCCGCGTCGGCCAGCACGTCGGTCAGTCGCCAGTCCACGAACTCCGAGAGTGCCGTGGCGCATTCGCGCAGTCGTTCGGCGAACACCGGCGACCAGCGCGCCAATTCCAGTGCCATGCCGCACCATTGCGATCCTTGGCCCGGGAAGACGAAGGCGATGCGGCCGACCGGGCTCGCCACGCCTTCGACCAGCTGTGCCGCCGCGCCGCCCTGGGCGAGGGTCCGCAGTCCGCTCATCAGCGCGTCGCGGTCGCCGCCGAGCACGACGGCGCGATAGGGGTGGGCGGCACGCGTGCGCACCAGCGACAGCGCCACCTCCGCGGCATTCGCGTCGGGCCGAAGGTTCAGGTGCGCATGCAGTTTCGCGGCCTGCGCCCACACCGCCTGTTCGCTGCCGCCCGACAGCACCCACGGCAGCACTCCCGCGTCGCGCACCGGTTCGGGTCGATCCGGTGCGTGTTGCGGCGGTGCCTGTTCGAGGATGGTGTGGACGTTGGTCCCGCTGATGCCGAAGGAGGACACCCCGGCGCGTCGCGGCCGGTCGAACTCGGGCCACGGGGTCGCCTCGGTGAGCAGTTCGACCGCACCGGCCGACCAATCCACCTGGGGTGAGGGCGAATCCGCGTGCAGCGTCTTGGGCAGCATCCCGTGCTGCAGCGCCAGCACCATCTTCATCACCCCGGCCACACCGGCCGCGGACTGGGTGTGACCGATATTCGATTTGATCGATCCGAGCAGCAGCGGACGGTCACGGTCCTGCCCGTAGGTGGCGAGCAAGGCCTGTGCCTCGATGGGATCGCCCAGTGCGGTGCCGGTGCCGTGCGCCTCCACCGCGTCGATATCCGAGGCGCGCAGACCGGCATTGGCCAGGGCCTGCCGGATGACCCGCTGTTGGGAAGGTCCGTTGGGCGCGGTCAGGCCGTTGGACGCGCCGTCCTGGTTGACGGCGCTGCCCCGCACGACCGCCAACACTTGATGCCCATTGCGGCGCGCGTCGGAAAGTCGTTCCAGCATGAGGATTCCGACGCCCTCGCCCCACCCGGTGCCGTCGGCGGCGGCGGAGAACGCCTTGCAGCGCCCGTCGGCGGCCACGCCGCGCTGGCGCGAGAATTCCACGAAGATGCCCGGTGTCGCCATGACGGTGACGCCGCCGGCGAGGGCCATGGAACATTCGTCCCGGCGCAGGGATTCACACGCCAGGTGCAGGGCGACCAGTGAGGACGAGCAGGCGGTGTCGACCGTCATCGCGGGGCCCTCCAGGCCCAGCACGTAGGCGACGCGGCCGGAGATCACGCTGCCGGTATTGCCGGTCAGCAGATAGCCTTCGATGCCCTCGGGTGCCGTGTCCACGCCGACCCCGTACCCGGAGGCGGCGGCGCCGATGAACACCCCGGTGCGGCTGCCGCGCAATTGCGTCGGGGAGATGCCCGCGCGTTCGAGGACCTCCCAGGAGGTTTCCAGCAGCAGTCGCTGTTGGGGGTCCATGGCCAGGGCCTCGCGCGGGGAGATGCCGAAGAAGCCCGCGTCGAATTCGGTGGCGGCATCGACGAATCCGCCCTCGACCGCGCCCGCAGCCGCGGCGTCGACGGTCCAGCCGCGGTCGGACGGGAAGGCCGCGATGGCGTCCTCGCCGTCGGCGAGCAGTCGCCACAGTTCTTCGGGGGAGTTGGCTCCGCCGGGGAATCGGCAGCTCATGGCGACAATGGCGATCGGTTCGTCGGCCGCGACAGCGGCGGGCGCGGCGACCGCGTGCTCCGGTGCGGCCCCGAGCAATTCGACACCGAGGAAGTCGGCCAGCGCCCGTGGTGTCGGGTGATCGAACACCAGGGTGGCGGGCAGCCGCAGCCCGGTGTCGGCGGCCAGGCGGTTGCGCAGTTCGACCGCGGTGAGCGAGTCGAAGCCCATATCGCCGAAGGCGCGGTCGGGTTCGACGGCACCGGAACCGGTGTGGCCGAGCACGGTCGCGGTGTGCCCGGTGACCAACTCCAGCAGCGTCTGCCGCCGTTGCGCCTCGGCCATGCCGCCCAGGCGACGGGCCAGGTTCGGGCCGTCGGCGGCGAGCCCGCCCGCGCTGCGCCGCGCGGTCGTGCGGACCAGCCCGCGCAGCAGCGGTGATTCCGTGCCGGTGAGCCGGGCCGTGTCCAATCGGACCGGAACCAGTGCGGGCTCGCCCAGGCCACGCGCGGTGTCGAACAGTGCGAGCGCGTCGGCCGTGGGCAGGGCTCGGCTGCCCGCGCGGGCCATGCGGGCCAGGTCGGCCGTGCCGAGGTGCGCGGTGATTCCGCTGCGCTGCTCCCACATTCCCCAGGCCAGGGCCAGTCCGGGCAGGCCCGCGGCCCGCCGCTGCCGGGCCAGGGCGTCGAGGAAGGCGTTGGCGGCCGCGTAATTGCCCTGGCCCGCATTGCCGAAAACACCGGCGGCGGAGGAGAACAGCACGAATTCGGCCAGGTCCAGGTGACGGGTGAGGTCGTGCAGGTGCCAGGCCGCGTCGGCCTTGGGGGTGAGCACGGCGTCGAGTTGTTCCGGGGTCATGGTTTCGATCAGCGTGTCCTCGACGACGCCCGCCGCGTGCACGATTCCGGTCAGGTCCGGGATCGCGGCCAGCAGTCCCGCCACCGCCTCGCGATCGGTGAGATCGCAAGCCACGACCGACGTTTCGGCTCCGGCCTGCTCGAGCTCGGCGATGAGTTCGGTGGGTGCGATGCCGCGGCGGCCGGTCAGCACGAGTCTGCGAACCCCGTGCGCGGTGACCAGGTGCCGGGCGACCGCGCCGCCGAGCACCCCGGTGCCACCGGTGACGAGCACCGTGCCAGGGGTGAGCGAGGCGGGCACGGTCAGCACGACCTTGCCGACATGGCGGGCCTGGCTGACGTACCGGAACGCCTCGCGGGCCTGCCCGATATCCCAGGTGGTGATCGGCAGCGGTCGCAGCGCCCCGGTGTCGAACAGCTCGACGAGCGCGAGCAGCATCTCCTGAATCCGCTGCGGGCCCGCCTCGATCAGATCGAACGCCTGATACGAGACATCGGCGTGCGCGGCGGCCACTTCGTCTGCGGCGCGGATATCGGTCTTGCCGATCTCGAGGAATCGCCCGCCCTCGGGCAGCAGCCGCAGACTGGCATCGACGAATTCGCGGGCCAGCGAGTCGATCACGACGTCGACGCCGTGCCCGCCGGTGGCCGCGAGGAATCGCTGCTCGAATTCGAGGGTGCGCGAGGACGCGAGATGCGAGTCCTCGATCCCCAACTCGCGCAGCGCATCCCACTTGCCGGGTCCGGCGGTGCCGAACACTTCGGCTCCGAGGTGGCACGCGAGTTGCACCGCCGCCATGCCGACACCGCCCGCGGCCGCGTGCACGAGCACCTTGGTGCCCGCGCGGACTTCGGCCAGGTCGACCAGACCGTAGTAGGCGGTGAGGAACACCAGCGTGGTGGCCGCGCCTTCGGCGAAGGTCCAGCCCGCGGGCAGGCGGGTGAGCAATCGTCGATCGGCCACCGCCACCGGACCGAAGGCCCCCGACAGCAGTCCCATGACGCGATCCCCGACCGCGAGATCGGTGACGCCGGGCCCGGTTTCCATCACGACGCCGGAGCCCTCGAGCCCGAGCCGACCGGCCTCGCCGGGGTACATGCCGAGTGCGTTGAGCACATCGCGGAAGTTCAGGCCCGCCGCGCGGACCGCGATGCGCACCTCCCCCGCCGCCAACGGCTGCCGCGCGGCGGGATCGGCCACCAACTCCAGGTTTTCGAGGGTGCCCTGCCCGACGATGTCGAGCCGCCACGACGGCTCGCCGACCGGCGGCACCAGGATGTCACGTCCCGTCGCCCGGGTCAGCCGGGGCGCGAGAAGGACACCGGACCGCAAGGCCACCTGCGGTTCTCCGGCGGACAGGAGTGTCCGGACGGTGTCCGCGTCCAGATCGGCCACGTCGAGGTCGGCGAGCACGATTCGGCCGGGATGCTCGGCCTGTGCCGTGCGCACCAGACCCCAGACCGCGGCGTGTGCCAGGTCGGTGACCTGTTCACCGGCCTGGGTCGTCATCGCGCCACGAGTCACCACGAGGAGCCTGGCATCCTCGGAATGGTCTGCACCGAGCCACTTCTGGAGTGTGTCCAGGGTGAGCCGGGTCGCGCGGTGCACGGACTCGACCACCTCGCCCGCGGTCCGGGGGCATTCGAACACGGTGCCGTCGGGCACCGAATCCTGCTGCGGGACCGATACTTCCGTCCACTCGATCTGGAACAGGGAATCGCGGGCGGGACCGCGGTGCAGCGCTCCGGTGTCGACCGGCCGCACGGTCAGCGACTCGACATCGGCGACGGGCCGACCGAAGGCGTCGAATGCCCGCACCGACACCGCATCTCGTCCGGCGGGCGCGATGATCACGCGCAACACCGCGGCCTCGGTCGCGTACAGCGACACCCCGGACCAGACGAACGGCAGATGCGCGATGTCCTGGCGCTCGACGAATCCGCCCAGGGCGCTGGCGTGCAGCGCCGCGTCCAGCAGGGCCGGATGCAAGCCGAAACCGGTGGCCTCACCGCCGGGCAGGGCCACTTCCGCATGGACCTCCGCGCCGATGCGCCAGGCTCCGCGCAGGCCGCGGAAGGCGGGGCCGTAGTGCAGTCCGGCCTCGGTGAAGCCCGCGTAGAGTTCGTCGACGTCCGCGCCGTCGGCCGCAGGTGGCCAGGTCGACGGCGCGTCGAGCGCTGGCGTCCGATCCTGTTGCGGTGCCAGCGTTCCGACCGCGTGTCTCGTCCACTCCCGCTCACCCGCACCCGAATACACCGACACCGCGCGGTGCCCGGCCGCGTCTGCGGCCCCGACCAGCACCTGAAGCAGGATCTGGTCACCGGGGTCCAGGACGAGCGCGGTTTCGAGGGTCAGTTCCGCGACCCGGGGACAGTCGAGCAGGTGTCCGGCGTGCAGGGCCAGTTCGAGGAATCCGGTGCCCGGGAACACCACTGACGCACCGATGACGTGATCGGCCAGCCAGGGGTGGGTCGCGGTGGACAGCCGCGCGGTGAAGACCGCGCCGTCCCCTTCGGCCGGTTCCACGACCGCGCCCAGCAGGGGGTGCTCGGGCGAGGAGAGTCCGGCGGCGGCGACATCGCCCGGTGCCAGCGTGGGCCAGTACCGCTGGCGTTGGAAGGCATAGGTGGGCAGGTCGATTCGGTGCGGGTCGGTCGCCGGGTACAGCGCCGACCACCGCACCGGAACACCGTTGACGTACAGCCAGGCCAACCCGGTCAGCAGGGCGGTGTGTTCGTCGCGGTCCTTCCGCAGCGCGGGGTGGACCGGTATCCGAGTGGTTTCCTGTGCCATGGCGGACAGGACTCCGTCGGGACCGAGCTCGAGCATGGCACGCACACCCGACTCGGTGAGGGTCTGTATCGCGTCGGCGAATCGAACCGTCTCGCGGACGTGGCGGACCCAGTAGTCGGCGTCGAAGGATTCGACCACCGCACCGGTCAGCGTGGACACCACCGGGATTCGCGGTGCGTCGTAGCGCAGGCGGGCCACGATCTCGCGGAAGTCCTCGAGCATCGCGTCCATGCGCGGCGAATGGAAGGCATGGCTCACCCGTAGACGCGTGGTCTTGCGATCCGCGAAGTGCGCGACGACCGCCTCGACCGCGTCCTCGTCCCCGGCGATCACCACCGATTCCGGTCCGTTGATCGCGGCGATGCTCACCCGATCGGTCAGCACCGCAACGACTTCGGCCTCACTCGCCCGGAGCGCGACCATCGCTCCCCCGCCGGGCAGCTGTTGCATGAGCCTGCCGCGCGCGGTCACCAGCGTGCACGCGTCGGCGAGGTCGAGCACCCCGGCGACGTGGGCGGCGGCCAGTTCGCCGATCGAGTGCCCGGCCACGAAATCCGGTGTGACGCCCCACGATTCCAGCAGCCGGTACAGCGCGACCTCGAGCGCGAACAGCGCGGGCTGGGTGTATCCGGTCTGTTCGAGCAGCCCGGGCTCGCCGTCGATGACTTCACGCAGCGGCCGTTCCAGCTCGGTGTCGAACCGAGCGCAGATCTCGTCGAAGGCGGCGGCGAAGACCGGGAACCGTTCGTAGAGTTCACGTCCCATGCCCGGGCGCTGTGATCCCTGCCCGGCGAACAGGAAGGCCGAGGGCCCGTCGGCGGCGACCCCGCGCGCGAGCTCCGAGACCCCATCGGCCGTGGCCAACAGGACGGCGCGATGGGAGAACCGAGATCGCCTCTCCAGGGCGTGCGCGATGTCCAAGGGCGACAGCGTCGTTCGCTCCGCGACAAAGGCTCGCAGCCGGTCCACCTGGTCGTCGAAGGCCCGCTGACTCTTGGCCGACAGCACCCACGGCACCGCGCCCGCTGGCAGCTCACGCGGCAGCGGATCGGCCTCGGGGAACTGTTCGAGAATGACGTGGGCATTGGTGCCGCTGATGCCGAAGGACGAGACCCCGGCCCGGCGCGGCCGGTCGCCGACGGGCCAAGGGCGCTGCTCGGTGAGCAGTTCCACCGCGCCCGCCGACCAGTCCACGTGCGTCGAGGGCCGGTCCACGTGCAGGGTTTTCGGCAGCACGCCGTGCCGCAGCGCCAGCACCATCTTGATCACACCGGCGACGCCCGCGGCGGCCTGCGTGTGTCCGAGATTCGATTTGATCGAGCCCACCCGCAGCGGCTGCTCGCGGTGCTGCCCGTAGGTAGCCAGCAGGGCCTGCGCTTCGATCGGGTCGCCGAGCACGGTGCCCGTGCCGTGCGCCTCCACCGCATCGACCTCGTCGGCCCGCAGCCCGGCGGCGGCGAGGGCCTGGCGGATCACCCGCTGTTGGGACGGCCCATTGGGCGCGGTCAGGCCATTGGACGCGCCGTCCTGATTGACCGCCGAGCCGCGCACGATCGCGAGCACCCGGTGCCCGAGACGCTGTGCGTCGGAGAGCCTTTCGAGCATGAGCACGCCGACGCCCTCGGACCAGCCGGTGCCGTCGGCCGCCTCGGCGAACGCCTTGCAGCGCCCGTCCGGTGCGAGTCCGCCCTGCCGGGAGAATTCGACGAACCCGGTCGGGGTCGACATCACTGTCACGCCACCGGCGAGCGCGAGTTCGCATTCGCCCGCGCGCAGCGCCTGTCCGGCCAGATGCAGGGCCACCAGCGCGGACGAGCAGGCGGTGTCGACGGTGACGGCCGGGCCTTCCAGCCCGAAGGCGTAGGCGATGCGGCCCGACAGCACGCTGGCCGTGAGACCGGTGGCGACATAGCCTTCCAGGTCCTCGCGGGCGTGGGACACCACACCGACGTAGTCCTGGCCATTGGTGCCCGCGTAGACGCCGACCCGGCTCCCGCGCACGGTCTCCGGGTCGATGCCCGCGCGTTCGAAGGCCTCCCAGGTGGTTTCGAGCAGCAGCCGCTGCTGGGGGTCCATGGCCAGCGCCTCGCGCGGGGAGATGCCGAAGAACTCGGCATCGAATTCCGTCGCGTGGTCCAGGAACGCGCCTTCGCGGGTGGCGAGGCGATCGGCCGCGGACAGTCCGGCGATGTCCCAGCCGCGGTCGGTGGGGAACTCCGAGACGGTGTCGCGGCCGGAGAGCAGCAGCTCCCACAGGTCTTCGGGCGAGCCGACGCCGCCCGGGAATCGGCAGGCCATGCCGATAATGGCGATCGGCTCCTCGGTGGCGTTCGGGGCGGCCTGGTCCGTCGATTCCTCGGTGCCGCCGAGGAATTCGGCCAGGGCCCGGGGTGTCGGGTAGTCGAAGACAGCCGTGGCCGAGAGCCGTCGCCCGGTCGCGGCGACCAGTCGGTTGCGCAGGTCGACCGAGGTCACCGAGTCGAAGCCGAGGTCCTTGAAAGCCTTGGTGGCCGAGACCGATTCGGCATCCGGATAGCCGAGCACGGCGGCGACCTGGCGGCGTACCAGGTCCAGCAGCGAGGCGGTCCCGAGTTCCGGGGCGGCGGGCGGAGCGGCCGGGATCAGGTCGGCCAGCAGCGGACTGGGCCGGGTGGCGGTGAACGCGACACCGAAACGGGCCCAGTCGATCTCGGCGACGGTCAGCGTGGTCTCACCGGTCGCGAGTGCCTCCCGCAGGGCCGCGACGGCGAGTGCCGGGTCGAGTTCGGGCACGCCGTGGCGGCGCGCGGTCTCGCCGATTCCGCTCTCGGCCATGCCGTCTCCGGCCCACGGCCCCCACGCGATGGCCGTCGCGGGCAGGCCCTGGGCGCGGCGGTACTCGGCCAGGGCGTCCAGGTAGGCATTGCCGGGCGCGTAATTGCCCTGCCCGGGCGTGCCGACCACGCCCGCCAGCGAGGAGAACAGCACGAACGCCGACAGCTTCCGGTCCGCGGTCAATTCGTGCAGATCCCACGCCGCCCGCGCCTTGACCCGCAATACGCGATCGACCTGCTCGACGGTCAACGCGTCGACCAGACCGTCGTCGAGTACCGCCGCGGTGTGCACCACCGCGTCGAGTGCGGGCAGGGCCGCGATCACCTCGGACAGTGCCGCTCGATCGGTCACGTCGCAGGCGAGCACGCTCACCTCCGCGCCCAGCGCGCGCAGCTCGGCCGCGAGCTCGGTGGCACCGGGGGCCGCGGGGCCGCGTCGGCTCACGAGGACGAGGTGCGCGGCTCCGTCGGCGGCCAGCCACCGGGCGGTGTGCGCGCCGAGCGCACCGGTGCCGCCGGTCACCAGGACGGTGCCGGACGGCGTCCAGCCGTGAGAGCCCTTGGCGCGCAGCGCCGCCCGGACCAGTCGACGGCCCAATACTCCGGTCGAGCGGAGTGCCACCTGGTCCTCGGGACCGCCCAGCACACCGAGCAGGCGGTCCACGAGGGCGGCATTCACGTCTCGGGGCAGGTCCACCAGACCGCCCCAGCGGTCCGGTAGTTCCAGTGCCGCGACCCGTCCCAGACCCCAGACCAGGGCTTGTTCGGGCCGCACCGGTTCGTCCGCGACGGCCACCGCGCCGCGGGTCGCACACCACAGCGGTGCATCGACACCGGCCGCGCCCAGGGCCTGGATCAGTGTCAAGGTGAGGGCGTATCCGCGCGGCACCGCCGAATGCTCGTCGTGCGGGCTCGAATCGGGGGCCAGCAGTGACAGCACGGCATCGACCTTGCCGACGCCGGAGAGCTTGTCGACCAGGGCGGTCACGTCGTCGGCCGGTGCCGTGCGCACCAGCACGACACCGCGTTCGGACAGCGCGTCGGTGAGTTCGGCTGTCTCCCTGCCGCTCTCGGATTCCGCGGGCGGTGCGATCACCAGCAATGTGCGCGGCGGAATGGATTCGGGGTCGGGCAGCGTGCGCCAATCGACGCGGTACCGCTGGCCATCGCCACCGGCCCGCGCGGTCGGCTGCTCCAGCCAATACCGTTGCCGCTCGAAGGGATAGGTCGGCAATTCCACCCGGCCCGTGCCGGGGAACAGCGCGGCCCAATCGATCGGCACTCCCCCGGCGAAGACCTCGCCCAGGGCGGTCAGGAACCGCCGGATGTCGCCCTCGCCGCGGCGCAGCGAGCCGACAACCACCGCCTCTTCGACCGCCGCCTGCACGGGTCCCGTGAGCACCGGATGCGCACTGGATTCGATGAACACCCGGTAGCCGTCGGCGGCCAATGCCGCTGTGGCCCGGTCGAATCGGACCGTCTCGCGGGTATTGCGGAACCAGTAGTCGGCGTCCATGCCGGTGGTGTCCAACAGCGCGCCGGTCACCGACGAGTAGAGCGGGATCGTGCTCGGACGGGGCCGGACCGGGGCGAGCACGGTGGTGAGTTCGTCGCGCAGGGCGTCGATCTGCGCCGAATGCGCCGCATAGTCGATGGGAATGCGCCGGGCCCGAACCCCTTCGGACTCGCAGCGCGCCAGCAGCGCGTCCAGGGCTTCGGGTGCTCCGGAGAGCACCACCGCGCCCGGCCCGTTCACCGCCGCGATCGACAGTCCCGGGTCCAGGGGACCCAGTTCGTCCACCGAGCAGGCGACCGAGACCATGCCGCCCCGGCCCGACAGCGCGGTGAGCGCGCGCCCGCGCAAGGCCACCACCCGCGCGCCGTCCTCGAGCGACAGCGCCCCCGCGACCACCGCGGCCGCGATCTCGCCCTGCGAATGTCCCACCACCGCGGCCGGTTCCACCCCGTACGAACGCCACAGCGCGGCCAGCGAGACCGCCACCGCCCACAGCGCCGCCTGCACCACGTCGACCCGCTCGAGCTGCGCCGCGTCGGCGAGCACCTCGCTCAACCGCCAGTCCACGTACGGTTCGAGCGCCCGCTCGCACTCGGCCAGTCGCTGCGCGAACACCGGTGCGGCGGCGGCCAATTCGAGGGCCATGCCGGTCCACTGCGAACCCTGGCCAGGGAAGACGAATACGATCTTGCCGCCCCCGGCGTGTGGGGCGGGGGCCGTCGTGCCGTCGGCCACCGCGCGCAGCGCGGCCAACAGTTCGTCGCGGTCCGCCCCCACCACCACGGCACGACTGTCCAGCGCCGATCGCACGGTCAGCGCGCGCCCGATGTCGATCGGGTCGATATCCGGTGCGCCCGTGGCGAATTCGACCAGGTTCGCGGCCTGGGCACGCAAGGCCGACGGGGTCTTCGCCGAGAGCACCCACGGCACCATGTCCAGTTCCGGGTTCGGCGCTGCCGGCGCAACAGGTTCCGGGTCGGCGGCCTGTTCGAGAATCACATGCGCGTTGGTGCCGCTGACACCGAAGGCCGAGACACCGGCACGGCGCGGCTCCTCCCCGCGCGGCCAGTCCCGGTTCGCGGTCAGCAGTTCGACCGCGCCCGCCGACCAATCCACCTGCGGCGACGGCTCGTCCACGTGCAGCGTGCGCGGCAGCACGCCGTGGCGGAGGGCCTGCACCATTTTGATCACGCCCGCGACGCCCGCAGCGGCCTGCGTGTGGCCGATGTTCGATTTGAGCGAGCCCAGCCACAGCGGACGATCCCGGTCGCGCCCGTAGGTCGCGAGCAGGGCCTGGGCCTCGATCGGATCGCCCAGGGTGGTTCCAGTGCCGTGCGCCTCCACCGCGTCCACCTGCGCGGCCGACAGTCGCGCGTTGGCCAGCGCCTTGCGGATGACCCGTTGCTGGGACGGACCATTCGGCGCGGTCAGGCCATTGGACGCGCCATCCTGGTTGACGGCGGTGCCGCGCACCACCGCCAGCACCGGATGCCCATGACGCCGGGCATCGGACAGCCGCTCGATCAGCAGCACACCCGCACCCTCGGCCCACCCGGTCCCGTCCGCGCTGGCCGCGAAGGCTTTACAGCGTCCGTCCGCGGCGAGCCCGCCCTGGCGGGCGAACTCGGCGAACATGGCGGGGCTGGGCATGACGGTCACCCCGCCCACCAGCGCCAGCGACGATTCGCCTTGCCGCAGTGAGTGTCCGGCCAGATGCAGGGCCACCAGCGACGACGAGCAGGCGGTGTCGATGGTGACCGCCGGGCCCTCGAATCCGAAGAAGTACGCGACGCGCCCGGACAGCACGCTGGTCGCACCGCCGGTGAGGGCGAAGCCCGCGGTCTGCTCCGGTTCGGCGTGCGCGCCGTAGCCGGAGGCGGCCGCACCGGCGAACACCCCGACCTGGCCGCCGCGCAGGGTGGCCGCGTCGATCCCGGCCCGCTCGATGGCCTCCCATGACAGCTCCATCAGCAGTCGTTGCTGCGGGTCCATGGCCAGCGCCTCGCGTGGGGAGATCCCGAAGAACGCGGCGTCGAATTCCGGTGCGTCATAGAGGAATCCGCCGCGCCGCGGGTAGCTCGGATCGACCGCCCACCCGCGATCGGTCGGGAAGTCGCCGATGGCGTCGACACCGTCGGCGGCCAGCCGCCACAGGTCCTCGGGTGAGCGCACGCCGCCGGGGAAGCGGCAGCTCATGCCGATGATGGCGATCGGTTCCTGCTCCCGCGATTCGGCCTCGATGAGCCGTTGGCGGGTCTGCTGCAGATCCGCGGCGACCCTTTTGAGGTAGTCGCGGAGTTTGGCTTCATTGCTGGTCTGCGGAGTGCTCATCAAGACACCTGTAGGTCGTTGTCGATGAAGTCGAAAAGCTCGTCGTCGGTGTCGGCGTCGAGGCCGACCCCGGATTCGGTCGGCGCTTGCGCGCCACCCCATTTCACGAGCAGGGATTGCAGCCGGACGGTGATCTGGGCCCGTTCGGCCTCGGAGGTCTCCAGGGCGGCGAGCAGCTCGCCGAGCCGGTCCACCTCCCGCAGCGCCACCGTGGCGGACGCGGCCCCATCGGGGGCCAGTTCCGCGCGCAGCAGGGCGGCCACCTCCGGGGCGGTCGGATGGTCGAAGACCAGGGTCGCGGGCAGTCGCAGCCCGGTGGCCGCGCCGAGCCGGTTGCGCAGTTCCACGGCGGTCAGCGAATCGAACCCGAGATCGCGGAACGTGCGCTCCCGATCCACTGCCTCCGGACCCGAGTAGCCGAGGACGGCGGCCATGTGGGTGGCGACCAGATCGGTGAGGATGCGCTCGGCCTCGGCCGCGGGCAGTCCGATCAGCCGCTCCCGCAGCGATTCTGCCGCCGCGGCGGTGCCCGCGTCGGCGACTCGCCGGGCCGGGGCACGGACCAGGCCGCGCAGCAGCGGATGCGGCCGGTCCTGCCCACGCAGCGCGGACGCGTCCACATGCATGGGCGCGAGGGCCGAGCGACCGGAGTGCCGGGCGGCATCGAACAGGGCCAGCCCGTCGGAGGCCGACAGCGCGCGAACACCGCTGCGCGACATGCGTTTCCGGTCGGCCGCGCCGAGGTCCGCGGTGAGGGCGCTGCGTTCCTCCCACAGTCCCCACGCCAGCGCGGTGCCCGCCAGCCCGGCCGCGGCGCGCTGTTGGGCGAGGGCGTCGAGGAAGGCGTTGGCCGCCGCGTAGTTGGCCTGACCCGGGGCACCGAACAGTCCGGACGCCGAGGAGTAGAGCACGAAGTCGGCCAGGTCCAGATGTTCGGTCTCCGCGTGCAGATTCCACGCGGCGTCGACCTTCGGGCGCAGGACGGTGTCGATCCGTTCGGGGGTCAGGGCGTCGATCACGCCGTCGTCGATCACGCCGGCCGCGTGCACCACGCCGGTCAGCGGGTGCTCGGCCGGGATGGTGGCGAGCAGCGCGCGCAGGGCGGCGCGGTCGCCGATATCGCAGGCCGCCATGGTGACCCGTGCGCCGAGCGCGGTCAGTTCCGCCTCCAGTTCGGGGGCTCGGCCGCCGCGGCTGGTCAGCAGCAGATGCCGAATCCCGTGCTCGGTCACCAGATGTCGGGCCAGCAGTCCGCCGAGGGTGCCGGTCGCGCCGGTGATCAGCACGGTGCCGTGCGGGTTCGGGGCGGCGGGGACGGTGAGCACGACCTTGCCGACGTGGCGGGCGCGGCTCACGTGCCGGAAAGCCTCCGGCGCTCGCCGGACGTCCCAGGTGGTGACCGGAAGGGGTTGCAGCACACCGGCTTCGAAGAGTCGCATCAGCTCGTCCAGCAGTTGCCGGATGCGGTCGGGTCCGGCGTCGAACAGTTCGAAGGACCGGTAGCTCACCCCGGGATGGTCCGCGGCGACCCGCGCCGGATCGCGCACGTCGGTCTTGCCCATCTCGATGAACCGGCCGCCGCGCGGCAGCAGGCGCAGCGAGGCGTCGACGAATTCGCCCGCCAGCGCGTCGAGCACCACATCGACGCCGCGTCCCGCGGTGCGCGTGTGGAATTCGTCGGCGAAGTCCAGGCTGCGGGAGGAGGCGATGTGATCGTCGGCCAGGCCCTGCGCGCGCAGCACATCCTGTTTCGGCGCGCTCGCCGTGGCGAACACCTCCGCGCCCCAGTGCCGGGCCAGCTGCACCGCGGCCATACCGACCCCGCCCGCGGCCGCGTGCACCAGCACGGATTCACCCGCCTGCAGGTCGGCGAGATCGCGCAGGGCGTAGTAAGCGGTGAGGAACACGACCGGCACCGACGCGCCACGGGTGAACGACCAGTCGTTGGGCAGCTTCACGATCACGCGTGCGTCGGCTACCGCGGTCGGCCCGAACGCCCAGGGCAGCAGACCCAGCACCCGGTCGCCGACTACGAAATCGGTGACGTCCGAGGCTACTTCGGTCACCACCCCGGCCCCTTCGACCCCGAGCGGTCCGGCATCGCCGGGATACATGCCCAGCGTGTTGAGGACGTCGCGGAAGTTCAGTCCGGCCGCGCGGACCGCGATGCGCACCTCGCCCGCGGCGAGCGGCCGGGACGCCTCCGGGTGCGGCAGGAGGGCCAGGTTGTCGAGGGTGCCCTTGCCGGTGCTGTCCAAGCGCCAGTCCGGTGTGGCCTCGGGCACGGTGAGTGCCCCTGCGGCCCTGGCCAATCGGGGTGTCAGCACCGCGCCCGCGCGCACGGCCACCTGTGGTTCGCCGCTGGCGAGGGCGGCGGCCAGGTCGTTGGGCGAAGACACGTCGGCCAGGACGAACCGACCCGGATGCTCGGATTGGGCCGAGCGAACCAGACCCCAGACCGCGGCTCCGGCCAGGTCGACGGGGCGTTCGCCGGGTGCGGCGGCCACCGCCCCGCGCGTGGTCACCACCAGTCGTGTGTCGGCGAATCGGTCGTCGGCGAGCCAGGATTGGAGCAGGCCGAGGATTCGATGGGTCGCGGCTCGCACGGCGTCGGGCGTGTTGCCCGGTTCGCTGGCCACCACCACGGTGTCCGGTACCGGGTCCAGGGATTCCACTGCGGTGTCGCCGAGCTCGACCCATTCCCCGGTCCAGGGCTCGGCCTCGGTGGCGTCGACCCAGTCGAGCTGCCACAGCGAGTCGTGCTGGCGGACAGTGTCGAACCGATCGGTTGCCGCGGCCCGCAGGATCAGGGAGTCGATCGAGGCGACCGGCCCGCCGGTGCCGTCGGCGACCCGCAGACTCCAGGTTTCCGCATCGGATCGGTCCAGCCGGACCCGCAGCGTGGCGGCACCGCTGGCGTGCAGCGTGACCCCGGTCCACGAGAACGGCAGTGCCCCGGTGTCTCCGGCGTCCGGGGCCAGTCCGAGCGCGTGCAGCGCGGAGTCCAGCAGTGCCGGATGGATGCCGAAGGCCGGGTCGCGGAATTCCTCCGGCAGTTCGACTTCCGCGAGGATCTGGGTGCCGTGCTGCCAGGCCCGGCGCAGACCCCGGAAGGCGGGTCCGTACGCGAAACCGCGGTCGGCGAAGGTGTCGTAGCACCCGTCCGCGCGCAGCGCTCGCGCACCCTCGGGCGGCCACACGCTCAACTCGAAATCAGCGGTGCGGCTGTCGGTTCCGAGCATGCCGGTGGCGTGGCGGGTCCACTCGGTCGAGCCGTCCACACTGGAGTGGATCGACAGGCCGCGCCGGCCCTGCTCGTCGGCGGCGGCCACCGCGACCTGAATGTGCACCGCGCGCCCTTCGGGCAGCACCAGCGGCACCGCGAGCGTGAGTTCCTCCACGACCGGGCAACCAACCTGGTCGCCCGCGCGAATCGCCAACTCCACCAGCGCGGTTCCGGGCACCAGCACCGAGCCGAGGACCACGTGGTCGCCCAGCCACGGGTGGGTTTCCACGGACAGTCGGCCGGTGAGCAGCACGCCACCGGATTCCGGCAGCGCCACCGCGGCCCCGAGCAGCGGATGATCGGCCGCGTCCAGGCCGACCGCGCCGATGTCACCGGTGACCGCCGCCCGCTTGGGCCAGTAGTGCCGGTGTTCGAAGGCGTAGGTCGGCAGTTCCACCCGTCGGGCCTCGGGGAAGATGCCCGCCCAGTTCACGCCGATGCCGCGCACCGTCAGCCGCGCCAAGGCCGCGATCGCGGCCTCGCTCTCCCCACGGTCCTTGCGCAGCAGGGGCACGAACGCGATGTCGGACACCGGTTCCGCGTCGGTCAGGCTGTCCGGCCCCATGGCCGCCAGCGTGCCGTCGGGTCCCAGTTCGAGGGCGGTCCGGACACCCTGGCCGGCCAGATACCGCACACCGTCGGCGAATCGGACCGTCGCGCGGACATGGCGGACCCAGTAGTCGGCATCGAAGGACTCGACCGGAGCGCTGGTCAGGTTGGATACCACCGGGATTCGCGGCGGCGCGTAGGACAGTCCCGCCGCGATGCGGCGGAACTCGTCGAGCATGGGCTCCATGCGAGCCGAGTGGAAGGCGTGGGAAACGGTCAGCCGCTTGGCCTTCCGGTCGCCGACGACCGCCAGCACGGCGTCCTCGTCGCCGGACAGCACGAGCGAATCCGGCCCGTTGATCGCCGCGATATCGACCCCCTCGGTCAGCGCGGGGCGAATCTCGGCCTCGGAGGCGCGCACCGCGACCATCGCGCCACCGGCGGGCAGCGCCTGCATCAGCCGACCCCGGGCCCGCACCAGGGCGCACGCGTCCGCCACCGACAGCACGCCCGCGACATGCGCGGCCGCGATCTCGCCGATCGAATGCCCGAGCAGGAAATCCGGTCGCACACCCCAGCTTTCGAGCAGGCGAAACAGGGCCACCTCGAGCGCGAACAGTCCGGTCTGGGTGTACTCGGTGCGATCCACGGCGGCGGTGTCCTCGCCCCAGATCGCCTCGCGGACCGGCATGTCCAGAGCGGCGCAGATCTCGTCGAACGCCGCGGCGAAGACCGGGAACTCCGAGTGAAGTTCGCGACCCATCCCCCAGCGCTGGGAACCCTGGCCCGAGAACAGGTAGGCCAGTGCGCCTTTCACCACGGACCCGGTGATCGCGGGCGCATCCAGGGCGGCGAGCAGTTCCTCCCGGGTGCGCCCGGTGACCGCCGCCCGATGGCGGTAGGCGGTGCGGGTGGTGGCCAGCGACCATCCGATGTCGGCCGGTTCCAGCTCGGGTCGGGACCGCAGATAACGGCCGAGCCGCGCGAGCTGCTCCCCCAGCGCCGACTCGGTCTTGGCCGAAACAAGCCAGGGCACGGGCATTTTCGTCGCGGTGCCCGAACGCTGCTCGGCGGGATACTCCTCGAGCACGAGGTGGGCGTTGGTACCGCTCACCCCGAACGACGAGATGCCCGCGCGCCGCGGACGCCCCTCGACCGCGGGCCATTCCCGTGCCCGGGTCAGCAGCGCGACCGCGCCCGCGGACCAATCCACGTGCGGGGACGGCGCGTCCACGTGCAGCGTCGGCGGCAGCACGCCGTGCCGCATGGCCTGCACCATCTTGATCACCCCGGCCACCCCGGCGGCGGCCTGGGTGTGGCCGATATTCGATTTGATCGAGCCCAGCCACAGCGGCCGGTCACGGTCCTGCCCGTAGGTCGCCAGCAGGGCTTGGGCCTCGATCGGATCCCCGAGGGTGGTGCCGGTGCCGTGCCCTTCGACCGCGTCCACGTCGGCGGCGCGCAGCCCGGCGTCGGCCAGGGCCTGACGGATGACCCGTTGCTGCGCGGGCCCGTTCGGCGCGGTGAGACCGTTGGACGCGCCGTCCTGGTTGATGGCCGATCCGCGCAGCACCGCCAGGATCGGGTGCCCGTTGCGGCGGGCGTCGGAGAGCCGCTCGACCACCAGCATGCCGACGCCTTCACCCCAGCCGGTGCCGTCGGCGCTGGCGGAGAACGCCTTGCAGCGCCCGTCCGGGGACAGTCCGCGCTGCCGGGAGAAGCCGAGGAAGACACCCGGGGTGGACATCACGGTCACCCCGCCCGCCAGGGCCAGCGTGCATTCGCCCGCGCGCAGGGACCGTGCGGCCCAGTGCAGGGCGACCAGCGACGAGGAGCAGGCGGTGTCGACGGTGACCGCCGGGCCTTCGAGTCCGAAGGTGTAGGCGACGCGTCCGGAGGCGATGCTGCCGCCGAATCCCATGGTGCCCTCGAAGTTGTCGGCAGCATGCTCGACGACGCTGGCGTAGTCCTGGTACATCACGCCCGCGAACACCCCGGTGCGGCTGCCGCGCAACGATTCCGGGTCCAGTCCCGCCCGCTCGAAGGCCTCGTGCGACACCTCCAGCAGCAGTCGGTGCTGGGAGTCGGTAGCCAGGGCCTCGCGCGGTGACATGCCGAAGAACTCGGGATCGAATTCGGCGGCCTCGTGCAGGAATCCGCCCGACCGGGTGTAGCTGGTGCCCAGCCGGTCCGGGTCGGGATCGTAGAGCGCCTCGACGTCCCAGCCCCGATCGCGCGGGAATTCGGAGATGGCGTCGGCGCCGGAGGCGACCAGCTCCCACAGCTCGTCCGGGGTGGCGACGCCGCCGGGATAGCGGCAGGCCATGCCGATGATGGCGATGGGCTCGTCCGCGGCGGCCTCGGTCGCGGCCGGTACCGCGACTTCGCCCGTGCCGCCGGACAATTCGCTTCCCAGGTGGGCGGCCAGCGCCGCCGGGGTCGGGAAATCGAACACCAGGGTCACCGGCAGTCGCAGCCCGGTGGCCGCGCCGAGCCGGTTGCGCAGATCGACCGCGGTCAACGAGTCGAAGCCGATCTCGCCGAAGGCGCGTCCGGGATCGACCGCGTCCGCGCCGGAATGTCCCAGCACCGCTGCCACATTGGTGAGGACCAGCTCGAGCAGCGCGCGCTCGCGCTCGGCCCCGGTCAGCCCCGCCACCGGCGATCCGGTCGGTCCGGTGAGCTTGCGGCGCGCCGGTGCGCCGACCAGGCCGCGCAGCAGCGGCGCGATCTCGCCGTCCCCGGCACGGGCCCGCAGGCCGGGCAGGTCCAGTCGCATGGCCACCACCAGCGCGTCGGCTGCGGCCGAGCCACTGTCGAACAGCGCCAATCCTTCTCGCGCCGACAGCGCCAGCACGCCGCCGCGTGCCACCCGGGCCAGGTCGGCCTCGGCGAGATGACCGGTGACGCCGCTGCGCACCGCCCACAGGCCCCAGGCGAGTGCGGTCGCGGGCAGGCCGCGCGACCGGCGATGCTGGGCCAGGCCGTCGAGGAAGGCATTGGCGGCCGCGTAGTTGGCTTGGCCGCCGGTGCCGAAAACGCCTGCGCCGGAGGAGAACAGCACGAAGGCCGACAGGTCCAGGTCGGCGGTCAGCTCGTGCAGATGCCAGGCGGCGTCCACCTTGGGCCGCAGGACCTCCTCGACGCGCGCGGGGGTGAGTGATTCCAGGACGCCGTCGTCGACGACACCGGCGGTGTGGACCACCGCGGTCAGCGGATGCTCGGCCGGGATGCCCGCCAGCAGCTCCGTCACCGCGGCCCGATCGGCCACATCGCAGGCGACGGAGGTGATCGTCGCGTCGAGATCCCCCAGATCGGGGGTGCGCCCGCTGCGACTGGCCAGCAGCAGGTGCCGCACCCCATGCTCGACCACCAGGTGTCGTGCCACCAGACCCGCGAGAGTGCCCGAGCCACCGGTGATCAGCACGGTGCCGTCGGAACGCCACGGGTTCACCGACCCCGTCGAGGTGACCTTGGCCAGTCGCGGTACGAAGACCTCGCCCGCGCGGACCACGGCCTGCGCCTCCCCCGCGGCGACGGCCGCGGCCACCCCGTCGGGTGAGTCGACATCGGCGAGCAGGAAGCGGCCGGGGTGCTCGGATTGCGCCGAGCGCACCAGGCCCCAGACCGCGGCGGCCGCCAGATCGGTGACCTCGTCACCGGGTACGGCCGCGACCGCACCGGTGGTCACCACCAACAGCCGCGCGGCGGCGGGACGGTCGGCGGCCAGCCAGGAGTGCAGCGATTCCAGGACGCGGCAGACCGTTGTGTGCGTGGACCGCACGGTGTCGCCGGGCTCGGGCTCACAGGTAAGGACCTCGATGGCCGAATCCTGTTCCCGCGCATCCGTTTCGGGCGCTGGGACCCATTCGAGGCGGTAGAGCGGATCGGACTGCGCGCGGGCGGTGGTCACCTCGCGCATCTCGAGCGAGTCCACCGAGATCACCGGCGCGCCGGTCGTATCGGCCATGACCACCGACACCGCGCCGCCCTCGCGCGGGGTCACCCGGACCCGGACGGCGGTCGCCCCGGCCGCGTGCAGGGTCACGCCCGACCACGAGAACGGCAGGTGTGCGCGCCCGTCCTCGGCGGCGAAGGCGTCGAGGCCCAGCAGGTGCAGTCCGGCGTCGAAAAGCGCCGGGTGCAAGGCGAATCCGCGGCCGTCGCCCGCCGGGAGCACGGCCTCGCCGAAGACCTCGTCGCCGCGCCGCCAGGCCGCGCGCAGGCCGCGGAACGCGGGCCCATAGCCCATGCCCACGCTCGCCAGGGCGTCGTAGAGGTACTCGACATCCAGTTCGGTCGCGTCCGCGGGCGGCCAGGCGGCCAGGTCGAACGCGGCCGACGTCGCCGCGGGCGCGATGATGCCGGTGGCATGGCGGGTCCATTCGCCGTCTCGACCCGAATACACCGACAGCGCACGGCGATCCGTCTCGTCGGCCGCGCCGAGGATCACCTGCAGATCGACGCCGCCGTGTGCGGGCAGCGGCAGCGGTGCGGCGAGCACGAGTTCCTCGACGGTGCCGCCGCCGACCTGATCGGCGGCGCGCAGGGCGAGCTCCACGAACGCGGTGCCCGCCAGGAGCGGTGCGCCCTGGGAGGTGTGGTCGGCCAGCCACGGGTGGGTGTCCAGCGACAGCCGCCCGGTGAGCAGGACGCCGCCGGATTCGGGCAGCGACACGGTCGCGCCGAGCAGCGGATGATCGGCCGCGCTCAACCCGGCCGCACCGACATTGGTCAGCGTGGCCGGTGCCAGCCAATAGCGTTCGCGTTGGAAGGCGTAGGTGGGCAGATCCACTCGCCGGGCCCCGGTGTCGGCGAAGACCGCGTTCCAGTCCGGGCCGACTCCGGCGATGTGCAGCGCGGCCACGGCATCCATCAGCGTCCGGGCTTCCGGGCGATCCTTGCGCGCGATCGAGGTGAATTCGCCGGTGGGGACGCATTCTTGGCCCATCGCGGTCAAGGTGCCGTCCGGGCCCAACTCGAGGAGGGTCCGTACACCCGAGTCCGTCAGATACTGCACGCCGTCGGCGAAGCGCACCGCTTCCCGCACGTGCCGCACCCAGTATTCGGCGTCGATCTCGACGACCGGTCGTCCGGTCAGGTTGGATACCAGCGGGATTCGCGGCGGGTGGTAGGTCAGTCGCGCGGCGACCGCCCGGAACTCGTCCAGCATCGGTTCCATGCGCGCGGAATGGAAGGCGTGGGACACGCTCAGCCGCTTGGCCTTCCGGTCGCCCACCACGGCGGCGACCGCCTCCTCGTCGCCGGACAGGACGACCGAGTTCGGGCCGTTGACCGCGGCGATGCTCACCCCGTCGACCAGCAAGGGTTCCAATTCGTCGGCCGCGGCCTGTACGGCCACCATGACCCCGCCCGGCGGCAGCGCCTGCATCAGTGCACCACGCGCCGCCACCAATGTCGCGGCATCGGCCAGGGACAGCACGCCCGCGACGTGCGCGGCGGCGAGCTCGCCGATGGAATGCCCGAGCAGGAAATCCGGTCGCAGACCCCAGCTTTCGAGCAGCCGGAAGGCGGCCACCTCGAAGGCGAACAGCCCGGCCTGGGTGAACTCGGTGCGATCCAATCGTTCCCGGTCCGCGCCCCACATCACCTCCCGCACGGGCAGTTCCCACGCGGCGCACACCTCGTCGAAGGCGGCGGCGAACGCCGGGAACGCCTCGTACAGGTCGCGTCCCATGCTGAGTCGCTGCGAACCCTGGCCCGAGAACAGGA
This sequence comes from Nocardia sp. CDC153, assembly GCF_035818515.1. Lineage (NCBI taxonomy): Bacteria > Bacillati > Actinomycetota > Actinomycetes > Mycobacteriales > Nocardiaceae > Nocardia > Nocardia sp. CDC153. The sequence goes on from NZ_JAYKYU010000002.1 coordinate 104,442, forward strand.
ACGCCAGTTTGCCTTTCACGGGCCCGCCGATCGGGGCCTCACCCGCGGCCAGCGTGGCCAGGCCACGCGATAGCTCCTCACGATCGGCCGCGCACACCACCGCGCGCCGGGGCAGCGCGGCGCGTGATGTGGCGGTGGAATAGGCGATATCGAGAAGCTCAGCGCCACTGTCCAGGTGGTCGCGCAGCCGCTGTGCCTGTGCTCGCAGTGCGGCATCGGTCTTGGCGGACAACGGGATCGGCAGGATCGGCAGCGTCGTCCCCGCCGAGGTGGCCGCAGGTGCCGGTGTCGGGGCCTGTTCGATGATCGCGTGCGCGTTGGTGCCGCTGACGCCGAACGAGGACACCGCGGCCCGCCGGGGCCGACCCGTCTGCGGCCACGGGGTCCGCGCGGTGACCAGGTCGATCGCGCCCGCCGCCCAGTCGACCCGGGTGCTGGGCGCGTCCACGTGCAGGGTCGCGGGCACTTCCCCGTGGCGAATCGCCATGACCATCTTGATGATTCCGCCGACCCCGGCGGCGGCCTGAGTGTGGCCGATATTGGATTTCAGCGAGCCCAGCAGCAGCGGGTGCGCGTCGACGCGGTCGCTGCCGTAGGTCGCCAGCAGCGCCTGTGCCTCGATCGGGTCGCCGAGCACGGTGCCGGTCCCGTGTGCCTCCACGACGTCGATCTCCCCGGCGGCCAGCCGTGCCGCCGCCAGGGCCTGCCGAATGACCCGCTCCTGGGAGGGCCCGTTCGGCGCGGTCAGCCCATTGGACGCGCCGTCCTGGTTCACGGCGCTGCCGCGCACCACGGCCAGCACCGGATGTCCGAGCCGCAGGGCGTCGGAGAGGCGTTCGACGACCAGCAGGCCCGCGCCCTCGGACCAGCCGGTGCCGTCGGCGGCGTCGGCGAACGCCTTGCAGCGGCCGTCGGGTGCGAGCCCACCCTGTCGCGAGAACTCCACGAACAGGCCGGGATTGGGCATCACGGTCACCCCGCCCGCCAGGGCCAGGGTGCATTCACCGCGCAGCAGCGCCTGTCCCGCGAGGTGCAGCGCGACCAGCGAGGACGAGCAGGCGGTGTCCACGGTGACCGCCGGGCCCTCCAGTCCGAGGGTGTAGGCGATGCGCCCGGAGATGACGCTGGCGGCGGTGCCGGTCAGCAGATACCCTTCCACCTCCGGGTCGGAGACGCCGACGCCGTAGCCGGAGCCATTGGCCCCCAGGAAGACTCCGCAGCGGGAGCCGCGCAGCGCGTCCGGGTCGAGACCGGCGCGTTCCAGGGCTTCCCAGGCGAGTTCGAGGACGAGTCGCTGCTGGGGGTCCATGGCGAGCGCCTCGCGGGGGCTGATTCCGAAGAAGGCGGCGTCGAATTCGGCGGCGTCGTAGAGGAATCCACCCTCCCGGGTGTGGGAGCTGGATTCGAGCGCGGCGAGATCCCAGCCGCGGTCACGCGGGAACTCGCCGACCGCGTCGGTTCCGGCGGCCACCAGCCGCCACAGGTCCTCCGGCGAGCCGACGCCGCCCGGATAGCGGCAGCTCATGCCCACGATGGCCAGGGGCTCCCGATTCGCCTCCGCCAGTTCGCGATTGAGCTGGCGTAGGCGCTCGGTCTCCTTCAGCGACGCCCGCAGCGCGCTTCTGAGCTGGTCGGTGTTGCTTGTCATCGTCTCTCCACCTCAGGAATCCGACTCGAGCGCCATCCGGATGAGGCTCTCGTCGTCCAGCTCGTCGATAAGGTCGGCCGACTGTGCGGGCGGCGTGTCCACCGGTCCGGCACCGGCGAGCCGCAGTAGCACGTCCATCAGGCCCGCATCGCGCAGCCGCGCGAGCGGGATATCCGCCAGCAGGGCGCGCACCCGTTCCTCGGCCGGGTCGTTCGCGGTGTCCGCGAACAGCTCGCCCAGCAGGCGTTCGGTCAGCGCGTCCGGTGTCGGGTAGTCGAACACCAGGGTGGTGGGCAGCCGCAGCCCGGTGGCCCGGCTCAGCCGGCCGCGCAGTTCCACCGCGGTGAGCGAGTCGAAGCCGAACTCCCGGAACGGACGATCCTCCGGAATGTCCTGCGCCCCAGCGTGACCGAGGACCCCGGCGGCTTCGGCGCGCACGAAGTCGAGCAGCGCGTCGTGTCGTTCGGACTCGGGCAGGTCGGCCAATCGCGTCCGCAATCCGGAGGATTCGCCGGTCTCGGGCTCTTCGGCCGCGGGCCGCGCATCGTAGAGTTCGGCCAGCAGCGGGCTGGGCCGCGCGATGGTGAACGTGGCACCGAAGCGCTCCCAGTCGATGTCGGCCAGGGTGATGGTCGCGTCGTCCTGGCCGACGGCGTGGCGCAGGGCGGTGAAGCCGAGTTCGGTTGTCAGGCTGGCCACCCCGCGTCGACGCAGCTGCTCCACCGACGCCCCGGGCGCCATGGTCCCCTCCGTCCATGGCCCCCAGGCGATCGCGGTCGCGACCAGACCGCGGTCACGGCGTCGCTGCGCGACCGTCTCCAGATGGGCGTTCGCCGCCGCGCTGGCGGCCTGGCCCGCACCACCCCACACCCCCGAGATCGAGGAGAACAGGACGAAGGCGTCCAGCGCCCGGTCACCGAAGACGGCATCGAGATTCTCCGCGCCGGACACCTTGGCCGCGAACACCTCCGCGGCGGTGCCGGGATCGAACTCCGACAGTCCGGCGGTGGCGCTCACCCCGGCCGCGTGCACGACCGCGCGCACGGGGCCGCCGTCGGATTCGATCTCGCGGACCAGTTCCGCCAGCGCGGTCCGGTCGGCCACATCGCAGGCCGCGACCGTCACCCGCACACCGAGTTCCGCGACCAGTTCCCGCGCCCCGGGCGCGGCCGAGCCACGGCGGGACACCAGCACGAGGTGATCGGCCCCGGCCTCGGCGAGTCGACGCGCGATCCGCGAGCCCACCGCGCCGGTGCCGCCGGTGATCAAAACCGTTCCCGCCGGCCGCCATTCGTCGGCGCGACCCGCTCCGGCCCGCACCAGCCGGCGGGCCGATACCCCGGACGAGCGCACCGCCACCTGGTCCTCGCCGGTGGTCCCGGCCAGGACTCCGGCCAGGCGCGCGGCCGTGTGCTCGGTGAGCGTCTCGGGCACATCGACGAGTCCGCCCCAGCCGCGCGGGAACTCCAGCGCCGCGACCCGACCCAAGGCCCACAGCTGCGCCTGCCCGGCGTCGACGGCACGATCGGACCGCCCGATCGACACCGCGCCCCGGGTGACACACCACAGCGGGACGTCCGGCTGCGAATCCTGAAGGGCGCGTATGGCTTCCACGGTGGCGGTGAGCCCACGCGGCAGTGTCGTGGGCACGTGGTCCGCTGTCGCGTCCAATGCCAGCAGGGACAGCACCCCGGCGGTCTCGGCCCCGTCGACGAGGACCTCACGCAGCCGATGCGGTGCCACGGTGACCGCCTTCGCGCCGTGCCGTTCGAGCGCCTCGACGAATTCCCCGGCGTCACAGCTCTCGGGCGTGAGTACCAGCCAGGTGCCCGAGATGGCGGGCGGCTGATCGGCGACCGGCTGCCAGCCGATTCGATAGCGCAGCGCGTCCACCGCCGAGCGGGTGCGACGGCGTTCCCGCCACCGTGACAGCATCGGTAGCGCCGCGGTCAGCGTGGACCGCTGCTCGTCACCGTCGCCGACGGTCGCGGCGAGTGCGTCCAGGTCCCCACGGTCGACGGCCTCCCAGAAGGCGGCGTCCACGACCTCGTCGGAGCCGGAATGCGGTGTCAGCCAATACCGTGCGCGCTGGAACGCGTAGGTGGGCAGGTCCACTCGACGGCCGCCCGCGAACAGCTCACCCCACTGCGCCCCGATGCCTCGCACGTACAGCTGGGCCAGCGAGGCCAGCATGCGAGACTGTCCGCCCTCGTCGCGGCGCAGCGAACCGGTCACGATCACCGCGTCCTCGGCGAGCTCGAGCGCGGGGTCCTCGGCCACTTCCCGGATCGGGACCGTCAGCACGGGATGGGGGCTGGCCTCGACGAACACGCGGTGTCCAGCGGCCAGCAGCGCACCCACGGTGTCGGAGAACCGCACCGCCCCACGCAGGTTCCCGTACCAGTACTCGGCGTCGAGGCTCGTCCCGTCCACGATCGTGCCGGTCACCGTCGAGTAGAACGGCACCCGGGACGCCTGCGGTGCGACGGACGCGAGATCCGAAAGCAGTTGCTCGCGAAGCGGTTCCACCTGTGCCGAGTGGGAGGCCACGCCCGCGAGCACCGGGCGGGCGTCGATGTCGGGCAGGCTCGCCCGCAGTTCCTCCAGCGCCGTACTCGTGCCCGAGACGACCACGCGCCGTGGCCCGTTCACCGCGCCGATGGCGAGCTGATCGCCCCACGGCGCGAGCAGTTCGGCGACCTCGTCGGCGGGCAGCGGCACCGACAGCAGTCCGGTGTGGCCGACGAGCGCGGTCAGAGCCCGGCTGCGCAGCGCCACGACCCGGGCACCGTCGGCGAGCGACAGCGCACCGGCGACGCACGCCGCAGCGACCTCGCCCTGCGAATGGCCCACCACCGCAGCCGGTTCCACGCCCATCGAGCGCCACCATTCGGCCAACGCCACCAGGATCGCCCACAGCACCGGCTGGAGCACGTCCAGGCGTTGCAGAGCGTCCTCGTCGGCGATGGCGTCGCGCAGCGACCAGTCGACATAGGGGGCCAGCGCCCGTTCGCAGTCGGCCAGCCGGGCCGCGAACACCGGTGACGAATCCGCCAGCGCCAGTGCCATTCCCGGCCATTGGGAGCCTTGGCCGGGGAAGACGAACACGACCTTGCCCGGCTCGCCCGCGTTGCCCTCGATCACGGCCGGATCGCTCGTGCCCGCGGCCAGGGCGGCCGTCCCGGCCAGCAGTTCGGCCCGGTCCGCGCCGACCACCACCGCGCGCCGCGGGTACGCCGAGCGGGTGGTGGCCAGCGACAGTGCGATATCGACCGGCCGCAGGCTCGGATCGGCGAGCACCCGGGCCCGCAGTCGGCGCGCCTGCGCGCGCAAGGCCGCGTCGTTCTTGGCCGACAGCACCCAGGCCACCGCGTCGGGCTCGGGCTGCTCCGGTGCAACCTCCTGCGGCGGAGCCTGTTCGAGGATGAGATGCGCGTTGGTGCCGCTCAATCCGAACGAGGAGATGCCCGCCCGGCGCGGTGTGTCCGTGCGCGGCCACGGCACCTGTTCGGTCAGCAGTTCCACCGCGCCGAGCGTCCAGTCGACCTCGCCGGTGGGGCGGTCGATGTGCAGGGTGCGCGGCAGCGCTTCGTGCCGCAGCGCCAACACCATCTTGATCACCCCGGCCACCCCGGCCGCGGCCTGGGTGTGCCCGAGATTGGACTTCACCGAGCCCAGCCACAGCGGCCGGTCGCGATCGCGGCCGTAGGTGGCGAGTACCGCCTGCGCCTCGATGGGGTCGCCGAGCCGGGTTCCGGTGCCGTGCGCCTCGACCACGTCGACCTCGGCGGCGTCCAGACCGGCATTGGCCAGCGCCTGCCGGATGACCCGTTGCTGCGCGGGACCATTGGGCGCGGTGAGCCCGTTGGACGCGCCGTCCTGGTTGACCGCGCTGCCGCGCACCACCGCGAGCACCGGATGCCCGTTGCGTAGTGCGTCCGAAAGCCGTTCCACCAGAACCAGACCCACACCCTCGGAGAAGCCGGTGCCGTCGGCCGCGGCGGCGAAGGCCTTGCAGCGGCCGTCGGGTGCCAGACCGTCCTGCTGCGAGAAGTCCTCGAAGATCAGCGGGGTCGCCAGCACCGTGACGCCACCGGCCAAGGCCAGCGAGCATTCCCCGGCGCGCAGCGACTGCGCGGCCAGGTGCAGGGCGACCAGGGAGGACGAGCACGCGGTGTCGACCGTGACCGCCGGGCCCTCCAGCCCGAAGGTGTAGGCCACCCGCCCGGACACCACGCTGGTCGCGCCGCCGGTCAGGGCGTAGCCGTCGGCGGTGCCGCCGTACCCCTGCGCCCAGGTGCCCGCGAACACGCCGACCCGGCTGCCGCGCAGCGTCGTGGGATCGATGCCCGCGCGCTCGAAGGTCTCCTGCGAGACCTCGAGCAGCAGGCGCTGCTGGGGATCCATCGAGATCGCCTCGCGCGGTGAGATTCCGAAGAATCCGGCGTCGAAATCGCCCGCGTCGTAGAGGAATCCGCCCTCGGAGGTGACGGATCGACCCGACAGATCCCAGCCGCGGTCGCGCGGGAACTCCGACATCACGTCCGCGCCCTCGCTCAAGACCTGCCACAGGTCCTCGGGCGAGGCGATGCCGCCCGGGAACCGGCAGCTCATGGCGACAATGGCGATCGGTTCCTCGCCCGCCGAGACCGCCTCGGCGACTTCGACATTCGGTGCGGTCCCGGTCAGCTCGGAGCGAATGTAGCCCGCCAGGGACGCGGCGGTCGGATAGTCGAACACCAGGGTGGCGGGCAGCCGCAGCCCGGTGACCGCGCCGAGCCGGTTGCGCAGTTCCACCGCGGTGAGCGAATCGAAACCGAGATCGCTGAAGGCCCGGATGGCGTCGATCGCCTCCGGTCCGCCGTGGCCGAGGACCACGGCCGCATGGGTGCGCACCAGCAGCACCAGGTATTCGTCGCGCTCGAGCGGTGTCATCCCGGCCAGACGGCTCAGCAGGGAGGCGTCCGCGGCGATGGATTCGGCCGCATTGCGGCGTCCGCGCGCCCGCACCAGGCCGGTCAGCAAGGGCGGGACGGGTGCCGCGATGCGCGCGGTGTCGAGGTGGAACGGCAGCAGCAGCGCCCGCTCGGCGCGCAGCCCGGCGTCGAACAGGGCCAGACCTTCGGTGGTGGACAACGGTTTCGAACCGCCGCGGGCCATGCGGGCCAGGTCGGTCGCGTCCAGGTGTGCCGAGATCGCGCTGCGCTGCTCCCACAGGCCCCACGCCAGCGCGGTGCCGGGCAGGCCGCGGGCGCGGCGGTGCTGGGCGAGGGCGTCCAGCACCGAGTTCGCGGCCGCGTAATTGCCCTGTCCCGCACCGCCGAAGGTGGCGGCGATGGAGGAGAACAGCACGAACTCGGCGAGGTCGAGGTGTTCGGTGAGGGCGTGCAGGTGCAGTGCCGCCTCGGCTTTGGGGCCGAGGACGGTGTCGAGCCGCTGCGGGGTGAGCGAGGCGATCACGCCGTCGTCCACGGTTCCGGCGGCGTGCACCACCGCGGTCAGCGGGTGCGCGGGCGGCACCAGGGTGAGCAGTCGTTCGACCTCGCCGCGGTCGGCGACATCGCACGCGACCGCGGTGACCTCGGCTCCCAGCTCGGTGAGATCGGCCTCGAGTTCCGGGGCGATGCGGCGGCGGCCGACCAGCAGCAGATGCCGAATCCCGTATTGGGTCACCAGGTGTCGGGCGACCAGACCGCCCAGCACACCGGTGGCCCCGGTCACCAGCACCGTGCCGTCCGGGTCGAGCGCGGCGGGCACCGTGAGCACGACCTTGCCGATGTGGCGGGCCTGGCTGACGAACCGGAACGCCTCTTTCGCCCGGTGGATGTCCCAGGCGGTGAACGGCAGCGGCCGCAGCACGCCCTGTTCGAACAGGGCGGCCACCTCGATCAGCAACTGCCCCAGTCGATCCGGTCCGGCCTCGAACAGTTCGAAGGCCCGATAGTCCACACCCGGATGGGCGGCGGCCACCCGCTGCGGGTCGCGGACGTCGGTCTTGCCCATCTCCAGGAAGCGGCCGCCGCGCGGCAGCAGACGCAGTGAGGCGTCGACGAATTCGTCCGCGAGCGAGTCGAGGACGATATCGACGCCCTGCCCGTCGGTGGCCTCGAGGAAGTGGCCCTCGAATTCGGTGGTCCGGGAGGAGGCGATGCGGTCCGGTGCGATCCCGTTCTCCCGCAGCACATTCCACTTGCCGGGGCTCGCGGTGCCGAACACCTCGGCCCCGAGATGGCGTGCCAGCTGGACCGCGGCCATGCCGACGCCGCCCGCCGCCGCGTGCACGAGCACCCGCTCCCCCGCTCGCACGTCGGCGAGATCGACGAGCGCGTAGTAGGCGGTGAGGAAGACCGCCGGAATGGTGGCGGCCTGCGCGAAGGTCAGGTTCGCGGGAATCGCGGTGACCAGGCGGTGGTCGGCGACGGCCACCGGTCCGAAGGCCCGGTCCAGCAGACCCATCACGCGGTCGCCGGGCGCGAGTCCGGTGACCCCGGGCCCGGTTTCGAGCACCACGCCCGCGCCTTCGAGCCCGAGCGGTGTTGCCGCACCGGGGTACATGCCCAGCGCGTTCAGCACATCGCGGAAGTTCACCCCGGCCGCCCGCACCGCGATGCGGACCTGGCCGGGTGCGAGGGGCGCGCTGGCGTCGGGATGCGGGAGGAGGGCGAGGTTTTCGAGGGTGCCCGCCGCGGTGGTGTCCAGCCGCCAGGTGTCGGCGTCGGGTGCGATCAATCCGGGTTCGGCCCGGGTCAGCCGGGGCGCGAGCACGGTTCCGGCGCGCACGGCCAGTTGCGGTTCGCCCGCGGCGAGCACGGTGGCCAGGGCGGGGGTCAGCCCGTCGTCGGAATCGATGTCCACGAGCAGGATTCGATCCGGGTTCTCCGACTGGGCCGACCGGACCAGACCCCACACGGCCGCGGTCGCGGGATCGGGCACGTCGCCGGGGACGGCCGCGACGGCGCGGCGGGTGACCACCAGCAGGGCCGAGGTGCTCTCGGCCAGCCACGCTTGCAGGGCCTCGAGCGTTCCGTGCACCGTAGGCAGGTCCCGGTACGCCTCGATCCGGAAACCATTGGCGCTCAATGCCTCCGCGACGACCTCAGCTCCGTCTGCGAGGACGGTCCAGCTGTCGTCGCGGCCGTGGGCCGCGTTCGCGGACACCGGGAGCCAGTCGATCGCGAACAGGGCGTCGCGTGCGATATCGCTGCGGGACAGTCGAGTCGGTGACACCGCGCGCAATACCAGCGATTCCACCTCTGCCACCGGCGCTCCGGCCGGATCGGATACCGACAGGGTGAATTGGCCGTTGCCGGTCGGGGCGAGCCGCACCCGCACGGCCGTCGCGCCGGTCGCGTACAGGGCCAGCGAGCGCCAGGAGAACGGCAGTCGCCCCTTCTCGTCGGGTGCTGCGAGGCCGAGCACATGCTGGGCCGCGTCCAGCAGGGCGGGATGGATCCCGAAGCGCTCGGTGTCCATGCTCTCCGGCAGCGCGACCTCGGCGAAGAACTCCTCGCCACGTCGCCAGGCCGCGCGCAGACCGCGGAAGGCGGGTCCGTAGGCGAACCCATCGGCGGCGACGCGGTCGTAATACCCGTCCAGTTCCAGGGATTCGGCGTCCGCGGGCGGCCAGTCGCCCACCGGGGACGGACTCTGGGGCGCATGCGGGGCCAGCATTCCCACGGCATGGCGCGTCCACGCCGCGTCGCTCGCGGCCGACTCCGGCCGTGCGTGCACGCTCACACTCCGGCGACCGTCGTCGCCGGGCGGTGCGACGGTCACCCGCAGGTCGAGGCCGCCGTGTGCGGGCAGCACCATCGGGGTTTCCAGGATCAGTTCCTCGATCAGCTCGCAGCCGACCTGATCCCCGGCCTGCACCGCCAGTTCGACGAAGGCGGTGCCGGGCAGCAGCACCGTGCCCAGCACGACGTGATCGGCCAGCCACGGCTGGGTCTGCACGGACAGTCGCCCGCTGAGCACCAGGGCCCCGGATTCCGGCAGCGCCACGGCGGCGCGCAGCAGCGGATGACCGGTCGCGTTCAGACCGGCGGCCGCCACGTCCGCGGCGGTGGCGGCGGGCCAGTACCGACGCCGTTGGAAGGCGTAGGTCGGCAGGTCGACCGTGGTCGTCACGCCGGGGAAGGCCGGGGCCCACTCGATGTCGACGCCGTCGACGTGCAGCTGCGCCAATGCGGTGAGCACCGCGGCTTCCTCCGGCCGGTCCGCGCGCAGGAATTGGGTGAAGGTCGCGTCGGGCACGCATTCCTGGCCCATGGCGGTGAGCACGCCCTCGGGACCGAGTTCGACGAAGACGTTCGCACCGAGTTCGGCGGCGCGCTGTATCCCGTCGGCGAAGCGCACGGCCTCGCGCACATGCCGGACCCAGTAGTCGGCGTCGTAGGCGCGCACCGGTTCCCCGGTCAGATTCGACACGATCGGAATCCGCGGCGGTGCGTAGGAGAGTTCGGCCGCGATCTCCCGGAACTCGTCGAGCATCGGCTCCATGAGCGGCGAGTGGAAGGCGTGGCTCACGGTGAGCCGCTTGGTCTTCCGATCGGGGAACCGCGCGGCGAGCGCGAGCACCGCGTCCTCCGCACCGGAGACCACCACCGCGCGCGGCCCATTGACCGCGGCGAGGCCGACCCGCTCGTTCAGCAGCGGCGTGACCTCGGCCTCGGTGGCCTGGATCGCGATCATCGCGCCGCCTGCGGGCAGCCGCTGCATGAGGCGACCTCGGGCCGCGACCAGCACGCAGGCGTCCTCGAGGGACAGCACGTCCGCGACATGCGCGGCGGCCAGCTCGCCGATCGAATGGCCGAGCAGGAATTCCGGTGTGAGGCCGAAGGATTCGGCCAATCGGAACAGGGCCACCTCGAGCGCGAACAGCGCGGCCTGGGTGTACCTCGTCTGGTCGAGGAGTTCGCCGTCGCCGAACAGGATTTCGCGCAGCGAGCCGCCGAGGCGTCCGTCGAGCTTGGCGCAGACCTCGTCCAGGGCGGCGGCGAACACCGGGAACCGTTGGTACAGCTCGCGTCCCATGCCGGGACGTTGGGAACCCTGACCCGAGAACAGGTAGGCGATCCGGGTCTCTCCCGACACCGTGCCCTCGACGAGTCCGGGGGCCGGTATGCCCTCGGCCAAGGCGCGCAGACCCGCCCGCAATTCCTCGCGGTCCGCGCCGATCACGACGGCACGGTGCTCCAGTGCCGCCCTGGTCGTCGCCAGTGTCAGCCCGATGGCCGCGTCGGTCTCCGGCGCGGTCTCGGTGTGGGACAGCAGTCGTTCGGCCTGCGCCCGCAGCGCGTTCCGGTCGCGGGCCGAAATCGGCCACGCCACCATCGATCCGGTCTCGGGGTCGCCCGCCGTGATCGCGGCGTCCTCGGTGAACTGTTCGAGAATGACGTGGGCATTGGTGCCGCTCACGCCGAAGGAGGACACACCCGCCCGATGCGGGCGGTCGTGGTCGGGCCAGGGGCGGGGTTCGGCGAGCAGTTCGACCGCGCCCGCACTCCAGTCGATGATGGGCGAGGGCACCTCGACGTGCAAGGTCTTGGGCAGCAACCCGTTTCGCATGGCCAGGACCATCTTGATGATCCCCGCGACACCGGCGGCGGCCTGCGTGTGGCCGATGTTCGACTTGATCGATCCGAGCAGCAGCGGTGTCTCGCGGTCCTGTCCGTAGGTGGCCAGCAGCGCCTGCGCCTCGATGGGATCACCCAGCACCGTCCCCGTACCGTGCGCCTCCACGGCGTCCACGTCCGACGCCGACAAACCGGCATTCGCCAACGCCTGACGGATGACTCGTTGCTGCGACGGACCATTGGGCGCGGTCAAACCATTCGACGCGCCATCTTGATTCACCGCCGACCCGCGCACGACGGCCAGCACCCGATGGCCGTTGCGGCGCGCGTCGGACAGCCGCTCGACGAGCAGCATGCCCGCGCCCTCGGCCCACCCGGTGCCATCGGCTCCGGCCGCGAACGCCTTGCAGCGGCCGTCGGCGGCCAGCCCGCGCTGGCGGGCGAATTCGGCGAAGATCTCCGGGGTCGAGATGACGGTCGCGCCGCCGACGAGCGCGAGGGTGCTTTCGCCGCGCCGCAGCGATTCCCCCGCCAGGTGCAGCGCCACCAGCGAGGACGAGCAGGCGGTGTCGACGGTCAGCGCGGGCCCCTCGAGACCGAAGGTATAGGCGATGCGGCCCGACAGCACGCTGGCCGCGCCGCCGGTGAGCGCGTAGCCCTCCGCGCCCGACATGGGTTGCCGCGCCGCGTATCCGGAGGCCACCGCCCCGATGAACACCCCGGCCCGGCTGCCGCGCAGCGAGGTCGGGTCGATGCCCGCGCGCTCGAAGACCTCCCACGCGGTTTCCAGCAGCAGCCGCTGCTGGGGGTCCATGGCCAGCGCCTCGCGCGGGGAGATGCCGAAGAATCCGGCGTCGAATTCGGCCATGTCGTGGACGAATCCGCCCTCGAGGGTGGTGGAGCTGCCCGCGGCGGCGGTGTCGTAGAGGTGTTCGAGGTCCCAGCCGCGGTCGGTCGGGAAGGCCCCGACGGCGTCCACCCCGTCGGTCAACAGCTGCCAGAGTTGTTCGGGCGTGCCGACTCCGCCGGGGAAGCGGCAGGTCATGCCGATAATCGCGAGCGGCTCGTCGGATGCGGCCGACACCGTCGCGGGTGTGGCCTCGGCCCGGGTTCCGGCCAGCCGGCCCAGCAGGTGGTCGGCGACGGCGGCCGGGGTGGGGTGGTCGAAGACCAGGGTGGCGGGCAGGCCGAGTCCGGTCGCGGTGTCGAGCCGGTTGCGCAGTTCCACGGCGGTGACCGAGTCGAATCCGATGTCGCGGAACGGCTGTCGGGCGGGAACCGCGTCGACCGTGGTGTGTCCGAGCACGGCGGCGACGGTGGACCGCACCAGGTCGAGCGCCGCCCGTTCCCGGTCGGCCGCGGGCAGTGCGGCGAGCGTGCCCGCCCACCCGGTGTCCTCGGCGGGTAGCGGCATCGAGGCGGCCGCGACCTGCGGGCTGCCCGCGGCGGGTGCGTCCAGCCAGTAGCGTTGGCGCTGGAAGGCGTACGCGGGCAGGTCGATTCGGCGCGCACCGGTCCCGGTGAACACGCTCGACCAGTCGACGGACGCGCCGTAGCTATAGGACTGCGCGACGGCCGTCAGGAACTGGTCGTAGCCGCCCTGGTCACGGCGCAGGGTACCGACGACGGCGGCCGGATCGGGGGTGTCGTCGAGGGTCGCCTGCACGGCGGGCACCAGCACCGGGTGCGGGCTGCATTCGACGAACAGTCGGTGCCCGTCGGCGACCAGGCCGCGGATCGCGGTCTCGAATCGCACCGGGCGACGCAGGTTTTCGTACCAGTAGTCGGCGTCCAGCGTCGTGGTGTCGGCCCAGTCGCCGAGGGTGGCGGAGAAGAACGGCACCGAGGCGGCCCGGGGCGTGAGGTCGGCCAGGGCCGCGAGCAACTCGGCGCGGATCCGCTCGACCTGGGTGGAGTGCGAGGCGTAATCGACGGGGACCTGGCGAATTCGAATGTCGTGCGCGGCACAGTGTTCGACCAATTCGGCCACCGCGGCCGGATCGCCGGACACCACGACCGCCGACGGTCCGTTCACCGCGGCGAGTTCGAGTCTGCCGTCCCATCGGCTGAGCAGCGCGGTCGCCGCCTCGGCGGTCATCGCGATCGAGGCCATGGCTCCGCCACCCGCCAGGGCCGTGAGCGCGCGGCTGCGCAATGCGACAACCTTGGCCGCATCGGACAGACTCAGGGCACCGGCCACACACCCCGCCGCGATCTCACCCTGCGAATGACCCACCACCGCAGCCGGTTCCACACCGTGCGCACGCCACAGCTCCGCCAACGACACCATCACCGCGAACAACACCGGCTGCACCACATCGACGCGTTCCAGCAGGTCGTCGTCACGCAGCGCGTCCAGTAGCCGCCAATCCACGTGGGGTTCCAGGGCGGCGGCGCATTCGGCCATGCGGGCGGCGAACTCCGGTGCGGACTCGAGCAGTTCGCTCGCCATCCCGACCCACTGTCCGCCCTGTCCCGGGAAGACGAACGCGACCCGGCCGCCGACGGCGACACCGCGCACCACGCGCGCGGATTGTTCACCGCGCGAGAGGATTTCGAGTTCGCGGCACAGCTCGTCCCGGTCACCGCCAAGGACGACTGCGCGGTGGTCGAAGGCGGCGCGGGTGGTCACCAGGGAGAAGCCGACATCCAGCGGGTCGGCCGTCCGCGCGGTCGACAGCAGCCGGGCGGCCTGGGCGTGGAGTGCGTCGGCGCTCTTGCCCGACAGCACCCACGGAATCGGTTCGACCGCGTGACGTTCGGGGGTATTCGACTGTGCCGCAGCGGCTTCGATCGGCACGCCCTCGACGATCACGTGAGCATTGGTGCCGCTGATGCCGAACGAGGACACCGCCGCGCGGCGCGGGCGCTCGTGCGCGGGCCATTCGATCGCCTCGGTGAGCAGTTCGACCGCGCCTTGGGACCAATCGACCTGCGGGGTGGGCGCATCCACGTGCAGGGTCTTGGGCAGGGTGCCGTGCCGCATGGCCATGACCATCTTGATCACCCCGCCGACGCCCGCGGCCGCCTGGGTGTGGCCGATATTGGACTTCAGCGAGCCGAGCCACAGCGGGTGGCCGTCGGGGCGCTCCTGCCCGTAGGTGGCGAGCAGGGCCTGCGCCTCGATGGGGTCGCCCAGCACCGTCCCGGTCCCGTGCGCCTCCACCGCGTCCACATCCGACGCCGACAAACCGGCATTCGCCAACGCCTGACGGATAACCCGTTGCTGCGACGGACCATTGGGCGCGGTCAAACCATTCGACGCACCGTCCTGATTCACCGCGGACCCGCGCACAACCGCCAAGACCCGATGGCCGTGGCGGCGTGCGTCCGAAAGTCGCTCGACCAGCAGCATGCCCACGCCCTCGGCCCAGCCGGTCCCGTTGGCGGCGGCGGAGAAGGACTTGCTGCGACCGTCCGGCGCGAGCGCCTGCTGCTTGCTGAATTCGACGAATACCGCCGGGGTGGGCATCACGGTCACGCCACCGGCCAGCGCCATGGAGCATTCCCCATTGCGCAACGCCTGACACGCCAGATGCAAGGCGACCAGCGAGGAGGAGCAGGCCGTGTCGACGGTGACCGCCGGGCCTTCCAGTCCGAACACGTACGACACCCGGCCCGAGGCGATGCTAGCCGCCCCGCCGGTGCCCACGTATCCGGCCAGTGCCTCGGGCACGGCGTGCAGGCGGGAGAGGTAGTCGTGGTACATGACACCGGCGAAGACGCCGGTGCGGCTGCCGCGCACCGTGTTCGGGTCGATTCCGGCGTGTTCGAAGGCCTCCCAGGTCGCTTCGAGCAGCAGCCGCTGCTGCGGGTCCATGGCGGTGGCCTCGCGCGGGCTGATTCCGAAGAAGCCCGCGTCGAATTCCGTGGCGTCGTAGAGGAATCCGCCCTCACGGACATAGCTGGTGCCGGTCCGTCCCGGATCGTCGCTGTATTCGACGCGCCAGCCGCGGTCGGCGGGGAACGCGCCGATGGCGTCGGTGCCCGCGGCCACCAGTCGCCACAGGTCGTCGGGTCCGGTGACGCCGCCGGGATAGCGGCAGCTCATGCCGACAATGGCGATCGGGTCGTCGGCGGTCGCGGCGGCCACCGTGATCGGGGCCGGTGCGCTGGTTTCGCCGAACAGTTCGGCGCGCAGCCAGCGGGCCAGCACCAGCGGTGTCGGGTGGTCGAAGACCAGGGTGGCGGGCAGGCGCAGGCCGGTGCGCTCGGCGAGCCGGTTGCGCAGTTCGACCGCCGTCAGTGAGTCGAATCCGAAGTCCCGGAAGGCCCGGGTCGCCTCGATCTCGCCGGATCCGGTGTGCCCCAGTACCACCGCGACCTCGGCGCACACCAGGTCGAAGACCACGCGCTCCTGTTCGACCTCGGCGAGGCCGGAAAGCCGTGCGGTCAGGGATGATTCGGCCGTCGCCCGCTTCGCCGGCACCCGGACCAGGCCGCGCAGCAGGGGCGGCAGCGACCCGTCGGCGGCCTGGGCGCGCAGCACGGACAGGTCCAGGCGCACGGGCGCGAGGACCGCTTCCTCGGAGGTCCACGCGGCATCCAGCAACGCCAGACCCTCGCTCGCGGACATGGTTCCGGAGCCGATTCGGGCGAGGCGGGCGGCGGTGGCCTCGTCCAGGTCCGCGGCCATGCCGTCGCTCTGCTCCCAGGTGCCCCAGGCCAGCGAGGTCGCGGGCAGGCCGCGGTCGCGGCGGTATTGGGCGAGGGCGTCGAGGAAGGTATTGGCGGCCGCGTAATTGCCCTGCCCGGACGCGCCCAGCACACCGGCGGCCGAGGAGAACAGCACGAAGGCGGAAAGCCCACGCTCCGCGGTGAGTTCGTGCAGGTGTACGGCGGCGTCGAGCTTGGGCCGCAGGACGGTGTCGAGACGTTCGGGGGTGAGGGCGGGGATCACGCCGTCGTCGAGCACACCGGCGATGTGCACGATCGCGGCCAGCTCGCGGTCGGCGAGCAGCTCCGCCACGGCGGACCGGTCGGCCAGATCGCAGGCGGCGGCCGTGACGGTCGCGCCGAGTGCGGTGAGTTCGGCGATCTGCTCGGGGCCGGGCGCGCGCCTGCCTACCAACAGCAAGCTGCGGACGCCGTGCTCGGTGACCAGGTGTCGGGCGACGAGGCGGCCCAGTGATCCGGCCGCGCCGGTCACCAGGACGGTGCCCTCGAGGGTCGGGAACTCGGTGGCCGACACCGGCATCGGGGCGAATCGGGGCACCCGATTCTGCCCGTCCCGCAGCACGATTTGCGGTTCACCGGTCGCCAGCGCGCGGGCCAGGAGTTCGGGGGCCGCGCCGTCGTGGTCGAGCAGCACGAACCGGCCGGGGTTCTCGGTCTGTGCGGAGCGCACCAGGCCCCACACCGCGGCATCGACCAGATCGGTGATCTCCGGTCCCGCCGCGCCTCGGGTCAGGAAGACCAGCGTGGAGTTCGCGAATCGCTCGTCGGCGAGCCAGGTCTGGATGGCGGCCAGCGCGCGATGGGTTGCGGTGTGCGCGGCCGCCACGACGTCCCCGCCGGTTCCCGGCTCGAAGGTCAGGGCCACATATTCCGCTGCGTCCGTGTCGATTTCGTCCAGCTCGCGAGCGAACTCGAGTGTCACCGGGTTGGGTGCCGCCGCGACCGTCGGCCAGTCGATGCGGAACAGTGACTGCCGCCGCGCCGTGCGGGGGCGTTCGAGTCCGGCCGCCGAGACCGGCCGTAGCGCCAGCGCGCCAATGGTGGCCACCGGGGCACCCGTGCCGTCGGCGAGGTCCAGGGCGACCGCGTCGGCCCCGGCCGGGGTCACGCGCACGCGCAGTGCGCTCGCGCCCACCGCGCGCAGGGCGATATCACGCCAGGAGAAGGGAACCCGACCCTGTTCCGCGTCGCGTCCGAGGCCCAGGGTGTGCAGGGCGGCGTCCAAGAGCGCGGGGTGCAGTCCATAGCGTTGGGCCTGTTCGGCATCGGGCAGTTCGACCTCGGCGAACAGTTCCCGACCGCGTCGCCATGCCGCGCGCAGCCCTTGGAACATCGGTCCGTAGTCGAATCCGACTGTCTCGCTGGCCCATTCGTAGTAGTCGTCCACCGCGAGGGCTTCGGCTCCGGCGGGCGGCCAGTCGGTCAGCGCTGCCGCTTCGAGGGACCCGGTGGCCAGCACGCCGGTGGCATTGCGGGTCCACGGCTCGTCCGCGTCGGCGTCCTCGGGGCGGGAATGCACGGTGACCGCCCGCCGTCCGGTGGCGTCGGGCGCGCCGACCAGCAACTGCACCACCATCCCGGTGCCGTCGCGCAGGATCAGCGGCGCTTCGAGGGTGAGTTCCTCGATGCGGTCGCAACCGACCTGATCGCCTGCCCGCGAAGCCAATTCGACGAACGCGGCACCGGGCAGCAGCACCCGGCCCAGCACGACGTGGTCGGCCAGCCACGGATGCGTGCGGGTGGACAGTCTGCCGGTCAGCAGCACCGAATCGGCGTCGGCCACGGTGATGGTGGCGCCCAGCAGCGGATGCTCGGCCGCGCCCAGGCCGGCCGCGGTGACATCCCCGCCCCCGGCGGGCGGCTGGATCCAGTACCGCTGCCGATCGAAGGCGTAGGTGGGCAGTTCGACACGGTGCGCGCCGGTCGCGGCGAGGACCCCGGTCCAATCGACCGGTGCGCCATGGACGTACGCCCGCGCGGCGGCGGTCAGGAACTGGTCGTAGCCGCCTTGATCGCGGCGCAGGGTGCCGGTGACGGCGGCGGGATCGGCATAGCCGTCGAGGGTTTCCTGCACCGCGGGCACCAGCACCGGATGCGGACTGCACTCGATGAACAGCCGGTAGCCCTCATCGAACAGGCCCCGGATGGCGGTGTCGAATCGCACTCGCTGCCGCAGGTTCTCGTACCAGTACCCGGCGTCGAGGCCCGTGGTGTCGATCCACTGTCCGGTCACCGTGGAGTAGAACGGCACCGTGGCGCGGCGCGGTGTGATCCCCGACAGCAGGGTCAGCAGTTCGTCGCGGATCTGCTCGACCTGGGCGGAGTGCGAGGCGTAATCGACCGGGATGCGCCGGGTTCGAATGTCGTGTCGGTCGCAGTGGTCGATGAGTTCGGCCATGGCGTCGGGCGCGCCGGAGATCACCACCGAGGTCGGTCCATTGACCGCCGCGAGCGCGAGTCGCCCATCCCACCGGGCCAGCAGGGTTTCGGCGGCCTCGGGGGTCAGGGCGAAGGACACCATGGCCCCGCTGCCCGCCAGCGCCGTCAGCGCGCGGCTGCGCAGCGCGGCGATCTTGGCCGCGTCGGTCAGGCTCAGGGCACCGGCGACACACGCGGCCGCGATCTCGCCCTGCGAATGCCCCACCACCGCAGCCGGTTCCACACCGTGGGCGCGCCACAGCTCGGCCAGCGACACCATCACCGCGAACAGCACCGGCTGGACCACATCGACGCGCTCGAGCAGTGCGCTGTCGTGGATCGCGTCCAGCAGTCGCCAGTCGACGTAAGGCTCCAGGGCCGCAGCGCATTCGGCCATTCGAGCGGCGAACACGGGCGATGACTCCAGCAGCCGCGCGGCCATACCGACCCACTGTCCACCCTGGCCGGGGAACAGGAAGGCGACACCGCCTTCGGCGACCACGCCCGTAGTCGTCCCGGGCGCGGGCGTGCCGTCGGCCAACGCGGTCAATTCGGTGAGGAGTTCGGCACGATTGCGGACCACCGCCACCGCGCGGTGCTCGAGCACGGCGCGGGTACTCGCGAGGGAGAACGCGACGTCGGGCAGCGCCAGATCCGCATGGGTGGTGAGATGGGACCGCAGCCGATCGGCCTGGGCCCGCAGCGCGGTGGCGGTGCGGCCGGACAGCATCACCGGAATAGCGTCCGGCACAAGCGCTTCCGTCGTCGGCGCGTCCGTCTCGGCGCTCGCGTCCCGCTCGTCTGCGACGGGAACGTCCTGTTCGAGGATGACGTGCGCGTTCGTGCCGCTGACGCCGAACGAGGACACCCCGGCGCGGCGCGGCGCACCGGTCCGCGGCCACGGCAGGTGTTCGGTCAGCAGCGACACCGCGCCCGCGGACCAGTCCACGTGCGGGGTCGGCTCGTCCACGTGCAGCGTGCGCGGCAACTGGCCGTGCCGAATCGCCATGACCATCTTGATGAGACCGGCCGCGCCCGCGGCGGCCTGGGTGTGACCGATGTTCGACTTGACCGAGCCCAGCCACAGCGGGCGTTCCCGGCCCTGGCCGTAGGCGGCCAGCAGTGCCTGCGCCTCGATGGGATCACCGAGCGTGGTTCCCGTGCCGTGGGCTTCGACCGCGTCGACCTCGGCGGCAGTGAGCCGCGCGTCGGCCAGCGCCGCCCGGATCACCTGCTGCTGTGACGGCCCGTTCGGGGCGGTCAGCCCATTGGACGCACCGTCCTGATTGACGGCCGACCCGCGTACCACCGCCAGCACCGGATGCCCGTGGCGGCGGGCGTCGGAAAGCCGTTCCAGCAGCAGCACTCCCGCGCCCTCGCCCCAGCCGACCCCGTCGGCGGCGCTGGCGAACGCCTTGCTGCGGCCGTCGGCGGCCATGCCGCCCTGGCGGGAGAACTCCACGAAGATGGTCGGGGTGGTCATGACGGTCACGCCACCGGCCAGGGCCATCGAACATTCGCCGCGCCGCAGCGCCTCGGCCGCGAGATGCAGGGCGACCAGCGAGGACGAGCAGGCGGTGTCCACGGTGAGCGCGGGCCCGGTGAATCCGAACGTGTAGGAGATGCGACCCGACAGCACCGCGGCGGTGGCGGCGGTGGCCAGGTAACCCTCGGTGAGCCGGGGCGCGGCCGTCAGCAGGTTCGCGTAGTCCTGCCCGTTGGTGCCCGCGAAGACGCCGATCTCCTTGCCGCGCACCGAGTCCGGGGCGATTCCGGCCCGTTCGAACGCCTCCCAGCAGACCTCGAGCAGCAGTCGCTGCTGCGGATCCATCAGGACCGCTTCGCGCGGCGAGATCTTGAACAGGCTCGGATCGAATGCCGCCGCGTCCGCAACGAAAGCGCCGTGGCGCGTGTGGGATCGGCCGGGTCGGGTCGGGTCGGTGCTGGCGAGGGCGTCCAGGTCCCAGCCGCGGTCGACCGGGAAGTCCGCGACCGCGTCGCGGCCCGCGGCCACGAGATCCCAGAGCTGCTCGGGTGATTCGACACCGCCCGGAAAGCGGCAGCTCATGGCGACCACGGCGATCGGCTCGTGCCGGGCATCCTCGGCCTCGCGCAGCTGGCGGCGGGTCTGCCGCAGCTCGGCGGTCGCCCACTTGAGGTGCTCGAGTAGCTTGCTCTCATCGCTCATTGCACGTCACCCACCGATTTCCCGAATTCCCTGTGGAGAATGTCGAACAGTTCTTCCGCTGTGGCGGAATCGATTTCGTCGACCGCATCGCCCTGGCCCGCCGCGCGGTCGGGCGTTCGGTCGTGCCGCTTCCAGGCGGCCAGCAGTTCCTCGAGCCGGGTCGTGATCGTCGCGTACTCGGCCGCCGTGGGCTCGAGGGCGGCGAGGGTCCGCTCCAGCGTGTCGAGGTGGTCGAGGCCCGGCGCGACCGGATCGGTCGGCTCGGGAATCAATCGCGTGCGCAGGTTGGTGGCCAGCGCCTGCGGTGTCGGATGGTCGAAGACGACCGTGGCGGGCAGCCGGACTCCGGTCGCGGCGGCGAGCCGATTGCGGAATTCCATGGCCGTCACCGAGTCGAAGCCGAAGTCGGTGAAGGGACGGGTCGATTCGATGGCACCGGCGTCGGCGTGCCCGAGCACGGTCGCCACCTGGGCGCGGACCAGGTTCACCAGCAGCCGATGCTGTTCCGCCGCACCGGATTCCGCCAGGCGCGCCAGCAGGTCGGTGGCGTCGGTTTCCGGTTCGTCGTTCGCTGCGGCGGGCTGTTTGCGGGCCTCCGGCAGGTCCGCCAGCAATGGGCTCGGCCTGGTCGCGGTGAACGCGGGCAGGAAGCGATCCCAGTCGATGGCGGCGACGGTCAGCGTCGTCTCATCGCCCGCGAGGGCCATGCGCAGCGCCGCCAGCGCGAGCTCCGGGGCCATGGCGGGCACGCCGTGGCGGCGCGCGGTATCGCCGCCCTCGTGGTCGGCCATGCCGCCGCCCGCCCAGGGACCCCAGGCAATGGCGGTGGCGGGCAGGCCCTGTGCGCGCCGATGCTGGGCCAGTGCGTCCAGGTAGGCGTTGCCGGGCGCGTAGTTGCCCTGGCCCGGTGTGCCCGCGACCCCGGCGAGGGACGAGAACAGCACGAACGCCGACAGATTCCGGTCGGCGGTCAGCTCGTGCAGGTGCCACGCGGCCCGCGTCTTGACGCGCAGCACCCGGTCGACCTGCTCCGCGGTCAGCGCGTCGAGCACCGCGTCGTCCAGCACCGCGGCGGTGTGCACCACCGCGTCCAGCACCGGGAGCCGCGAGAGCAATTCGGCCAGTGCGGCGCGGTCGGCCACATCGCAGGCGGCCACGGTGACATCGACACCGAGAGCGCGCAATTCGGCTTCCAGCTCCGTCGCACCCGCCGCCGCGGGTCCCCGGCGACTCACCAAGACCAGGTGATCGGCTCCGGCGGCGGCCAGCCACCGCGCGGTGTGCGCGCCCAATGCGCCGGTGCCGCCGGTCACCAGGACGGTGCCCGCGGGCTGCCAGCCGTCGGCGGCGGTCGTCGAGGGCCCGTGGGTCAGGCGTCGGCCGTAGACGCCCGAGGAACGCACGGCGACTTGGTCTTCCGCGCCGGTCAGCACGGTCGGCAATGCCTCGCCGACAAAGTCCGGCAGTCGCTGTCCGGCCGCTTCCGCGGGCAGGTCCAGGAGTCCGCCCCACCGTTCCGGGTGCTCGAGTGCGGCGACTTGGCCCAGGCCCCAGAACAGGGCCTGGTCGGGTCGCACGTCCTCCCCCGCCACCGCTGTCGCGCCGAACGTCGCACACCACAGCGGGGCATCGAGGCCCGCGGCGCCGAGGGCCTGCCACAGCGCGAGCGTCATCGCGTATCCCGCTGGGACAGCGGGGAATTCCGGCATCGGCTGGTCGTCGAGCGCCAGCAGCGACAGCACACCGTCGACCGGTGTCGTGGGCAGTCGCCGGGCGAGGTTCTCGCGATCGGCGTGCGTCAGTTCCATCTCGACCACGCTCGCCCCGTGCGCGGTCAGCGCGTCCACCACGGGACACGAATCGGCTCCGGTTGGCGATACCACCAGCCAGGTACCAGTCAGCGGCTGGAATTCGGTGTGCGCGAGCGCCTTCCAGGTCACCTTGTACCGCCAGGTGTCCACGGCCGAACGCTCGCGCAGGCCACGTCGCCAGGCCGATAGGGCGGGCAGCGCCTCGGCCAGCGGACGATCGGGCGCGACCCGCAGCGCGGATTCGAGGAAGGCCAGGTCGTCGTGTTCCACCGCTTCCCAGAAGCGGGCGTCGACGGGGTCGGCTACCCGGCGGGGTTCGAGCCAGAAGCGTTGGCGTGCGAAGGGGTAGGTGGGCAAATCGACCGTGCGGGCGGGCCGGAGGACGGTTCGCCAGTCGGGGCTGATGCCGCGCACGTGCAGGTGGGCCACCGCCGTCAGCAGTGCCTCCGATTCCGGCTGTCGCCTCCGCAGCAGCGGCACGAATCCTGCCTCGGGCACGCAGTCCTGGCCCATGGCGGTCACCGTGGCGTCCGGGCCCAGCTCCACGAAGGTGGTCACACCCAGCTCCGCCAGGGTGCGCATGCCGTCGGCGAAGCGAACGGGCTGGCGCACGTGCCGGACCCAGTAGTCGGCGTCGTAGGCGGCCACGGGCGCACCGGTCAGGTTGGATATCACGGGGACTCGCGGCGGCGCGTAGGTCAGGGCCTCCGCGACCTCCCGGAATTCGGCCAGCATGGGATCCATGCGATGCGAGTGGAATGCGTGACTCACCCGCAGCCGCTTGACCTTCCCGTCCTCGAACAGCAGCGTGATCTCCTCCACCGCGTCCTCGTCGCCCGAGATCACCACCGCCTCCGGCCCATTGAGGGCCGCGAAGCCGACCCGCTCCGACAGCAGCGGGGCGATCTCGTCCTCGGTGGCCTCGATGGCGGCCATGGCTCCCCCGGCGGGCAGCGCCTGCATGAGCCGGGCGCGGGCGGCGACCAGCGTGCACGCGTCGTCGAGGGAGAGCACCCCGGCCACATGGGCGGCGGCGAGTTCGCCGATCGAGTGGCCCATCAGCTGATCCGGGACGATGCCCCAGTGCTCGAGCAGTCGATAGAGCGCCACTTCCAGTGCGAACAGGCCGGTTTGGGTGAACATCGTGCGATCGAGCAGCGCGCCGTCACCGTGGAGGACCTCGCGCACCGCGGGGTCGAAGCGGTCGCAGATCGCGTCGAACGCGGCGGCGAACACCGGGTGGTGGGCATAGAGCTCCTGCCCCATCCCGGCACGCTGGCTGCCTTGACCGGCGAACAGGAATCCGAGCTTGCCGGGCACCACCGAGCCCCGAATGGTCGGTGCGGCAAGTTCTTTCAGAAATTCCTCGCGGTCACCGGCGAGCACGACCATTCGATGCGGATGCGCGGCCCGGGTGGTGGCCAGCGACCAGCCCACATCGGCCACGTCGAGATCAGGGTGCCGCTCCACATACGCGCGCAAGCGTGCGGCCTGCTCACCTAGTGCCGCAGCGCTTTTCGCCGACAGCACCCAGGCAACGTTCCCACCCGTCATTCCGGCATGCTGTTGGCCGGAATCCACCAGGCGCTGCGGCTCCCCCGCATTCCCCGGTCCTTCGTCCCGTTGCGCGTAGGACTCCACAATGACGTGCGCATTGGTGCCGCTCATCCCGAAGGCCGACACCCCGGCCCGGCGCGGCCGTCCCGCGTCCGGCCACGGAATCTGTTCGGTCAGCAGCGAAATCGCACCCGCGGACCAGTCCACGTGCGGGGTCGGCTCGTCGGCGTGCAGGGTGCGCGGCAGGACGCCGTGGCGCAATGCCAGCACGGTCTTGATGATGCCGCTCATCCCCGCCGCGGCCTGCGCGTGACCGATGTTCGACTTGACCGAGCCCAGCCACAGCGGCCGTTCCCGATCCTGGCCGTAGGTGGCCAGCAGCGCCTGCGCCTCGATGGGATCACCGAGTTTCGTTCCGGTGCCATGCGCTTCGACCGCGTCGACCTCGGCGGCGGTGAGACGCGCGTCGGCGAGCGCGGCCCGGATGACCCGCTGTTGCGCGGGACCGCTCGGCGCGGTCAGGCCATTGGACGCGCCGTCCTGGTTCACCGCCGACCCGCGCACCACCGCCAGCACCCGGTGCCCGTGACGGTGCGCATCCGAAAGCCGTTCCACCAGCAGCATTCCGACGCCTTCGGCCCATCCGGTGCCGTCGGCCGCGGCGGCGAAGGACTTGCACCGGCCGTCGGCGGCCAGTCCGCCCTGGCGGGCGAAGTCGATGAACGCGCCCGGCTGGGACATCACCGCGACGCCGCCGACCACCGCCAGCGCGCACTCGCCGTGCCGCAGCGACCGGGCGGCCAGATGCAGCGCCACCAGGGACGAGGAGCAGGCGGTGTCGAGGGTGAGCGCGGGTCCCTCCAGCCCGAAGGTGTAGGCGAGGCGGCCCGAGGCGACCGCGGTGACGCTGCCGGTCAGGGCGTAGCCCTCGGCACTGTCGGCGGCACCGCTGAGCCCGGGTCCGTACTCCGAGTTCGACGCGCCGATGAAGACGCCGGTCTGGCTGCCGCGCAGGGTGGCCGGATCGATTCCGGCCCGCTCGAACAACTCCCACGCCGATTCCAGCAGCAGGCGCTGCTGGGGATCCATGGTGAGCGCCTCGCGGGGCGAGATGCCGAAGAAGTCGGCGTCGAAATCGGTGGCATCGTGGACGAATCCGCCGGCGCGCGGGCGGTCGGGCAGGGTGTGCGGGTCCCAGCCGCGGTCGGCCGGGAATTCGGAGACCACGTCCACGCCGTCGCTGACGACCTGCCAGAGATCCTCGGGCGAGGCGATGCCGCCGGGGAAGCGACAGCTCATGCCGACGATGACGATCGGGTCGTCGTCCGCGGGCAGGGTTGTCGTGTCGATGCGCACGGGTGTCCGTCGACCGCGCAGCTCCCCGGCCAGATACTCCGCGACCGCGCGCGGGGTCGGGTGGTCGAAGACCAGGGTCGCGGGCAGCGCCACCCCGCTGTCGGCGGTGAGCCGGTCGCGCAGTTCGACGGCGGTCAGCGAGTCGAATCCGATGTCGTGGAAGGACCTTTCGGGTTCGACGGCCCCCGCGCCGGTGTGGCCGACGACCTCGGCGACCCGGGCGCAGACCAGATCCAGCAGTGCGCTGTCGTCCATGGCGACCGGCTGGTCCGTCGCGGTCGGCGCGGCGGGTTCCGGCGTGGGTGTCGCCTCCGGGATTCCGGCCAGCAGGGGGCTGGGTCGTTCGAGGGTGAACAGCGGGGCGAATCGGGCCCAGTCCACCTCGGCGACGGCGAGCGTCACATCGTCGTGGTCGAGTGCCTGTTGCAGTGCGGCCAGCGCCCGTTCGAGGGCGAGGACCGGAACACCGCGCCGCCGCAAGGGGTCTCGTTCGCCTTGCGCTTCGACCATGCCGCCGTCGTCCCAGGGTCCCCAAGCGATGGAGGTGGCGGTGCGTCCGCGAGCCCGGCGCTGCTGGGCCAGGGCGTCCAGGTAGGCGTTCCCGGCCGCGTACGCGCCCAGCCCGCCGACGCCCCAGACCGCGGAGACGGAGGAGAACAGCACGAAGGCGTCGAGGTCGCGGTCGCCGAGCAGTTCGTCGAGATGCCGTGCGCCCAGCACCTTTCCGGCCGCGATGGCGGCCACCTCGTCCGGTGTGGTGCCCGCGAGGGGCGCGATATGGCTCAGTCCGGCGGCGTGGACGACGGCGTCGGCCGGATGCTCGGCCAGTACCGCCGCCAAGGCCGCGCGGTCGGCGACATCGCAGGCGACGACGGTGGCCGTCGCTCCCAGTGCGGTCAGCTCGGCGATCAGGTCGGTCGCGCCGGGCGCGGCGGGGCCGCGCCGCGAGGTGAGCACGAGCTGCCGCGCGCCATTGCGGGCCAGCCAGCGCGCGACGTGTGCGCCGAGCGCACCGGTGCCGCCGGTGATCAGGACGGTGCCGCGCGGCCGCCACGTGGTGGGGGCCAAGGTCTTTCGCGTTGTCCGGGTCAGGCGGCGTCCGTACAGGCCGGACCCGCGCAGCGCCACCTGATCGTCCCCGGCCGCGCCGGAGAGCACCTGGACCAGGCGGTCTTGGGCCGATTCGTCGAACTCCTCGGGCAGATCGATCAGGCCGCCCCAGCGGGTCGGGTGTTCGAGGGCCGCCGCTCGGCCCAGTCCCCAGATCTGCGCTTGCGCAGGGCTTTCCAGTCGATCGGCGGCATCGATGGAGACAGCGCCGCGAGTGAGGCACCACAGCGGTCCCGTGGTCGTGGACGCCAGCAGGGCCAGTGTGTCGGCGACCGCCCGCGTCTCGTTCAAGGCCGCCAGTGACAGCACACCGTCGGCGGCGAGGCCGCGAATCTCCGCGGCCGTACTCACGATGCGAACGGTCGCGCCGTGACGTTCCAGTGTTTTCGCGCAGGTCTCGGTCAGGTCCGTCTCGGCCGGGCCGACCACGAGCCAGGTGCCGGTGAGCGCCGGTACGCCCGTGTCGGGCAGCGGCCACCAGTCGATCCCGTACAGCAGCGAGTCGACGGGCGACTCCGCGCTCACCGGCCAATACCGCCGACGCTGGAAGGCGTAGGTCGGCAGGCCCACGACGCGTGCGCCCGGCAACATGGCCGCCCAGTCCGGGCCGATCCCGCGTATATAGAGCTGCGCCACGGCGGACATCACCGCTTCGGACTCGTCACGGTCCTTGCGCAGCGCGGGGGTGAAACCGGCCTCGGGCACGCAGTCGCGGCCCATGGCGGCGAGCGTGCCATCGGGACCGAGCTCGAGGAACGTGGTCACGCCCAGATCGGCCAGGCATCGCATGCCGTCGGCGAATCGCACCGCCTCCCGCGCGTGCCGCACCCAGTATTCGGCGTCGTAGTGCTCGACCGGCTGCCCGGTCACATTGGACACCACCGGAATTCGCGGAGGCTGGTAGGACAGGCCCGCGGCCACCCGCCGGAACTCGTCGAGCATCGGTTCCATGCGCGCGGAGTGGAAGGCGTGGGATACCCGCAGCCGCTTGGCTTTCCGGTCACCGACCACCGACCACACGGCATCCTCGTCACCGGACAGCACGATCGCGTTCGGGCCGTTGATCGCGGCGATGCTCACCCCGGCCACCAATAGCGGTCGCAGTTCGTCCTCGGATGCCGCCACGGCGACCATGACGCCACCGGCGGGCAGCGCCCGCATCAACCGTCCGCGCGCCGTCACCAGTGCGGCCGCGTCCGGCAGGGACAGCGCACCGGCGATATGCGCGGCCGCCAGCTCGCCGATCGAATGGCCGAGCAAGAAGTCCGGGTACACGCCCCAGCCTTCGAACAACCGGAACAGCGCCACCTCGAGGGCGAACAGCCCGGCCTGCGCGAAGTCGGTCCGGTTCAGCAGCTCGGCATCCTCACCCCACAGCACCTGTCGCAGTGGTAAATCCACCGCCGCGCACACGTCGTCGAAGGCCCGAGCGAAGCCAGGGAAGGCCGCGTAGAGCTCGCGGCCCATGCCCAGCCGTTGCGAGCCCTGGCCGGAGAACAGGAAGGCCAGTTTGCCCTCGACGGCCGTACCCGCGACGACTCGCGCCGAGGGGGTTCCGTGCGCCAAGGCCCGCAGACCCGCGAGCAAATCGGCCCGGTCTGCGCCCAGGACGACCGCGCGGTCCTCGAGCGCGGCACGCGTCGTCGCCAGCGAGAACGCGATGTCCACCGGCGACTGTTCGCCGGATTCCATAGCTTCGAGCAAGCGCGCCGCCTGCGCCCGAATCGCGTGGTGGCCCTTGCCCGACAGCACCCACGGCACGACCGCGGCGACTTCGGTTTCCGCGATGAGCCCCGGACCGGGTTCCGGCTCGGATGGCGTCTCGGCCGGGTCCGCCTCCAGAATCACATGCGCGTTGGTGCCGCTGATCCCGAACGCCGAAATACCCACGCGCCGCGGCCGATTCGCCTCCGGCCACGCCTGCGCCGCGGTGAGCAGCGCGACCGCGCCCTCGGACCAGTCCACGTGCGGTGTGGGCGTATCGGCGTGCAGGGTGGCGGGCAGGATGCCGTGGCGCATGGCCATGACCATCTTGATCACCCCGGCCACGCCCGCGGCGGCCTGGGTATGGCCGATATTCGATTTGATCGAGCCCAGCCACAGCGGCCGGTCGCGATCCTGCCCGTAGGTGGTCAGCAGCGCCTGCGCCTCGATGGGATCGCCCAATGTCGTTCCGGTGCCGTGCGCTTCGACCGCGTCGACGTCGCGCACCGACAGTCGCGCGGTCGCCAGGGCCGTGCGGATGACCCGCTGCTGCGACGGCCCGTTCGGCGCGGTCAGACCGTTCGACGCGCCGTCCTGATTGACCGCGGAGCCGCGCAGCACCGCCAGCACCGGATGTCCGTGGCGGCGCGCGTCCGACAGCCGTTCCACGATCAGCACGCCGACGCCCTCACCCCAGGCTGTGCCGTCCGCGTTCGCGGAGAACGGTTTACAGCGGCCGTCGGGGGCGAGCCCGCCCTGGCGGGAGAACTCGACGAACAGATCGGGGGTGGACATGACGGTGACGCCGCCCGCGACCGCCAGCGCGCACTCGCCCTTGCGCAGGGCCTCGGCCGCCAAATGCAGTGCCACCAGCGAGGACGAGCACGCGGTGTCGACGGTGACGGCGGGGCCCTCGAATCCGAAGGTGTAGGCCAGCCGCCCGGACAGCACCGCCGCCGAAGTTCCGGTGGCCAGGTAGCCGTCGAATCGGTCGCCGCCGTCGGAGCGCAGCACCGCGCCGTAGTCCTGGCCGTTGGTCCCCGCGTACACGCCGACCGCCCGGCCGCGCAGCGAGCTCGGATCGATGCCGGTCCGCTCGAAGGCTTCCCACGCGGTTTCGAGCAGCAGCCGCTGCTGGGGGTCCATGGCGACGGCCTCGCGCGGCATGATGCCGAAGAACTCGGCGTCGAATTCGGTTGCGTCGCTGAGGAATGCGCCGGACCTGGTGGTGAGGCGGCCGGACTCGGCCAGCCGGTCCACATCCCAGCCGCGATCGGCCGGGAAACCGGAGACGACCTCGCGTCCGTCGAGCACCAGGCGCCACAGGTCCTCGGGTGAGCGCACCCCGCCGGGGAACCGGCAGGCCATGCCGACTATGGCGATCGGCTCGTCATCGGTGGCCGCCGCCGCTTCCGGGGTCGTCGTTTCGCCTGTGCCGCCGAGGAATTCGGCGAGTGACCGCGCGGTCGGGTAGTCGTAGATGGCCGTGGCCGGTAGCCGCTGACCGGTCGCCGCGACGAGGCGGTTGCGCAGATCCACCGCGGTCACCGAGTCCAGGCCGAGGTCCTTGAAGACCTTGTCGGCGGGCACCGATTCGGCGTCGGCGTATCCCAGGACAGTCGCGACCTGCTGGCGCACGACCTCCAGCAGCGGCCGCGCCTCGTGCGCGGTCACGGGTGTCTCGAGCGCGGGGATCAGTTCGCTCAGCAGCGGGCTGGGCCGGGTGGCGGTGAAAGCGACACCGAAACGGTCCCAGTCGATATCGGCCACCAGGACACCGGATTCCGCGCGCAGCAGCGACTGCTCCAGCGCGCGCAGCGCAGCCCGGGGCGGCAGCATCGGCACGCCGTGTCGACGTGCGACGACCCCGAATTCCCCCTGCCCCATGCCTTCTCCGGCCCAGGGTCCCCAGGCGATGGCCGTGGCGTGCAGGCCCAGCGATCGGCGGTGGCTCGCCAGAGCGTCCAGGTAGGCATTGCCGGGCGCGTAGTTGCCCTGGCCCGGTGTCCCGACCACCCCGGCCAACGACGAGAACAGCACGAACGCCGACAGATTCCGGTCCGCGGTCAACTCGTGCAGGTCCCACGCCGCCCGCGCCTTGACCCGCAACACCCGATCGACCTGCTCGACACTCAGCGACTCGATCACGCCGTCGTCGAGCACGGCCGCGGTGTGCACCACCGCATCCAGGACGGGCAGGCTCGCGAGCAAATCGGCCAGCGCCGCTCGATCGGCCACATCGCAGGCGCGGACCGTGACCCGGGCACCGAGTTCACGCAGTTCGGCCGTGAGTTCGTCGACGCCCTCGGCCCGCGGTCCACGTCGGCTCGCCAAGACCACATGCTCGGCCCCACCGGCGGCCAGCCATCGCGCCGTATGCGCGCCCAGCGCCCCGGTTCCGCCCGTGACCAGGACGGTTCCCGACGGACGCCAGCCGTCGAGTGCGGTGAGCGGCAGCGGAGCGCGGACCAGCCTGCGGCCGAACACTCCGTTCGGACGTATGGCGACCTGATCCTCGGCTCCGGCGACGACCGAGGCGATGGACTGCGGAATCGACTCGTCCCACCGCTCGGGCAGGTCGATCAATCCGCCCCAGCGGTCGGGAAGCTCCAGCGCCGCAACCCTTCCCAGTCCCCACCACAGGGCCTGTGCGGGCTGGACGTCTTCGTCCGACACCGACACCGCACCCCGAGTGACGCACCACAGCGGGGCCTCGACGCCCGCCGCGCCCAAGGCTTGGATCAACGCCAGGGTCATCGCGTAGCCGCGGGGCACGGCCGGGTATCGCGGGTGTGGTTCGGCGTCCAGCGCCAGCAGCGACAGCACCGCGTCGACCGGGCCGATCCCGGCGAGTTCGGCGGTCAGGTCGTCGCCGGGCGCGACGCGCAGCACGCGAGCTCCGCGTTCGGACAATCCGGCGGTGATTTCGTTCTCGTCGGGCGGGGCGATCACCAGCCACGTGCCAGCCTGAGAATCGTTGTGCGCCAGCCGCTTCCAGGTCACGCGGTAACGCCACGACTCGGACGCCGACCGATCTCGATCGAGTTCCCGCGGCGCGGTCAGCCAGTACCGTTCCCGCTGGAAGGGATACGTCGGCAGCTCCACTCGCCGGGCACCGGGGAACATCGACTCCCAGCGCACCGGGAGACCCCCGGCGAACACCTCGCCCAGCGAGGTCAGGAATCGGCGCAGACCGCCGTCGTCACGGCGCAGGGACGCGGCGACCAGGCCGTCGATATCCTTGGCGTCCAAGGTTTCCCGGACCGCCGCCGCCAGCACCGGGTGCGTACTGGTCTCGACGAATACGCGGTGTCCGTCGGCGAGCAAGGCGGCGGTGGCGCGCTCGAATCGCACCGTCTCGCGCAGGTTCCGGTACCAGTACTCGCCGTCCAGTCCAGCCGTGTCCATGGGCGCGCCGGTGACGGCCGAATAGAACGGCACCTCGCCGGTGCGCGGCCGCACCGGTGACAACAGCTCGGCCAACTCCGCGCGGATCGACTCCACGTGCGCGGAGTGCGACGCGTAATCCACCGGAATCCGGCGGGCGCGAACGCCTTCCGCCGCACATCGCGCCTCCAGCGCGTCGAGGGCGGCCGAATCCCCGGATACCACCACGGATTCGGGTCCGTTCACCGCGGCGAGGGACAGCCCCTCCCCCAGCATCGACCGCAGCGTGTCGGCGGACAGCGCGACCGACAGCATGCCGCCGCGGCCCGACAGCGCCAGCAGGGCCCGACTCCGCAGGGCCACCACCCGCGCGCCGTCGGCGAGGGAGAGCCCACCCGCGACCACCGCGGCGGCGATCTCACCCTGCGAATGTCCCACCACCGCGGCCGGTTCGATGCCGTGGGAGCGCCACAGGGCGGCCAGGGACACCATGACGGCCCACAGCGCGGGCTGGACCACGTCGACGCGTTCCAGCGCGGCCTCGTCGGTGAGGACGTCCCACAGCGACCAGTCCACGAATTCGTCCAGCGCCGCCGCGCATTCCGCGAGCCGCGCGGCGAACACCGGTGCGTGCGCGGCCAATTCCACGGCCATGCCCGGCCACTGCGAACCCTGCCCGGGGAAGACGAACACGACCTTGTCGTTCTGGTCGACGACTCTCGGAGCGGCCGGGGCGTCGGCGAGGGCGGCCAGCGCGGCCAGCATCTCGGCGCGGTCCGCCCCGACCACGACCGCGCGGGTATCGAACACCGACCGTGCCGTCAGCGTCCGACCGACGGACGCCAGCTCCAGGTCGGGTTCGTGATCGACGAACGACCACAGCTGCCGTGCCCGATCACGCAGCGCCGCCTCGGTTTTGGCCGACAGCACCCACGGCACGACCGGTAGTACCGGGTCAGCGGGCAGGTCGGCGGGAGCGGCGGGCTCCTCGATGATCACGTGGGCGTTGGTGCCGCTGATCCCGAAGGACGAGACACCGGCCCGGCGCGGGCGGTCGGTCCGCGGCCAGGGCACGGGTTCGGTCAGCAGCTCGACCGCGCCCGCGGTCCAATCCACATGCGGCGACGGCGCGTCCACGTGCAGGGTCTTCGGCAGCAGCTCGTGCTGAAGCGCCAGCACCATCTTGATCACGCCCGCGACGCCGGCGGCGGCCTGGGTGTGTCCGATATTCGATTTCAACGAGCCCAGCCGCAGTGGGTGATCGCGGTGCTGGCCGTAGGTTGCGAGCAGGGCTTGCGCCTCGATCGGATCGCCGAGCGTGGTCCCGGTGCCGTGCGCCTCGACCGCGTCCACCTCCGCGGCCGACAGGCCCGCATTCGCCAGCGCCTGCCGGATGACCCGCTGCTGGGACGGCCCGTTCGGCGCGGTCAGCCCGTTGGACGCGCCGTCCTGATTGACGGCCGAGCCGCGCACCAGCGCCAGCACGCGGTGCCCGTTGCGCTGCGCGTCCGAGAGGCGTTCCAGGACCAGCAGTCCGGCCCCTTCGCTCCACCCCGTGCCGTCCGCGGCGGCCGCGAACGCCTTGCATCGCCCGTCGGGGGCGAGTCCGCGCTGCCGCGAGAACTCCACGAACATGCCCGGATTGGCCATGACCGTGACGCCGCCAGCCAGCGCCAGCGACGATTCGCCCTGCCGCAGCGACTGACACGCCAGGTGCAGCGCGAGCAGGGACGACGAACAGGCCGTGTCGACCGTGACGGCGGGCCCTTCGAGACCGTAGACATAGGCCAGCCGACCCGACGCGACCGAGGTCAGCGTGCCGGTCAGCGCGAAGCCGTCGGTCGAATCGTGCAGGCGCGGACCGTAGTCCTGTGCCATCGCGCCGAGGAAGACGCCGGTCCGGGTGCCGCGCAGGGCGGCCGGGTCGATACCGGCGCGTTCGAGAGCCTCCCAGGAGATCTCGAGCAGTACCCGCTGTTGCGGGTCCATGGCGAGCGCCTCGCGCGGTGCGATGCCGAAGAAGGCCGGATCGAATTCTGTTGCGCTGTCGAGGAATCCGCCGAATCGGGTGTAGGAGGTGCCTGGGTGCTCCGGGTCGGGGTCGTACAGCCCGGCCAGGTCCCAGCCGCGATCGTCCGGGAACTCGCCGACCGCGTCGCCGCCCGCGGCGACCAGCCGCCACAGCTGTTCGGGTGAATCGATGCCGCCGGGCAAGCGGCAGCTCATGGCGACAATGGCGATCGGCTCGAGCGCGGTGGCCGACGGCGCTTCCGGCGCGACGAATTCCCCTGCCGCACCGGTGTTCTCCGCATTGAGGAAGGCGGCCACGGCGGTGCAGGTGGGGTGGTCGAACAGCAGCGTGGCGGGCAGCGGCAGTCCAGTTTCGGCGCTGAGTCGATTGCGCAGTTCCACCGCGAGGTGCGAATCGATGCCGAGGTCCCGGAACGGGAGATCGGCATCGATGATCTCCGGGTTCGGCTGTCCGAGGACGGCCGCGGCGTGGGCGCGGACCAGGTCGAGCTCCGCGCCCGGCGTCAGCGATACGGCCGAGATCGCCTCGGCGGCAGTGTTTTCGGCCTCGTCGAACCAGTACCGTCGGCGTTGGAAGGCGTTGGTCGGCAGGTCCACCCGCCGTGCCCCGGTGCCCGCGAACAGCGTCTCCGGATCCACCTCCAGGCCGTGTGCCCAGGCCCGACCGACCGAGGTGAGGAACCGCCGCCACCCGCCGTCGTCGCGGCGCAGCGATTCGACCACGACGGCGTCGGCCGCGGTTTCCTGAATCCCGCCGGCCAGCACCGGATGTGGGGCGACCTCGAGGAAGATCCGTCGCCCACGGTCGGCGAGTGCGCGCACCGCGCGGTCGAGCCGGACGGGCTCCCGCAGATTCCGATACCAGTAGTCCGCGTCCAGCGTGGTCCCCTCGACCCACTCCCCGGTGACGGTCGACAGCATCGGGATCTGCGCCCGGCCCGGACGCAGATCCGAGAGTTCGGCCAGCAGATCGGCTCGGATCGGCTCGACCTGCGCCGAGTGGGACGCGTAGTCGACCGCGATCCGCCGGGCCCGCACACCCGCGGACTGATATCTGGCCACCAGCGCATCCACCGCATCGGACACACCGGAAACCACAACGGAATTCGGGCCGTTTATCGCGGCGATGGACAGCCCGTCGCCCAGGTCGACGCGCTCGGCGGGCAGCGCGATCGAGGCCATGGCCCCGCCGCCCGCGACCCCCGCCAGCAGTCGACTGCGCACCGCCACCACGCGCGCCGCGTCGGTGACCGAGAGCGCGCCCGCCACACAGGCCGCGGCGATCTCGCCCTGTGAATGGCCGACGACCGCGGACGGCGTCACACCCAGCGATTGCCACAGCTCCGCCAGCGACACCATGACCGCCCACAGCGCGGGCTGCACCACATCGACCCGCTCGAGCGCCCGCACGTCGCGCAGGACCTCCGGCAGCGACCAGTCGACGTGCGGTGCCAGCGCGTCGGCGCACTCCTGCAGCCGATCGGCGAAAATGGCCGAGCACGAGGCCAATTCGATGGCCATGCCGGGCCACTGCGAGCCCTGACCGGGGAACACGAACACCGCCGTACCGTCCCCGGCCACCCCGCGCACCAGATCCGGGACGGGAGCGCCGTCGACGAAGGCGTCCAGCAGCGCCCGCGGATCGTCCGCGATCAGCGCGGCCCGGTGCGCGAAGGGGGTGCGGGTGGCAGCCAGGGAGTATCCGATGTCCGCCGCGTCGGCGCTCGCATCGGCGCGCAGGTGTTCGCGCAGTGATTCCGCCTGTCCGCGCAGGGCTTTCGCGTCGCGGCCGGAGAGGGTCCAGAGCACGGGCGCGGGCGTCGCCGGTTGCCGCGGTCGCGGATGCTCGGCGGGCACGTGCTCGGCCAGCACGACATGGCAGTTCGTGCCGCCGACACCGAAGGAGCTGACCCCGGCCACCCGCGGCCGCGTCGCCGTCCACTCCGCGGTGGTCTGCTGGACCCGCAGGTTCAGGGCGTCCAGCGGGATGTCCGGGTTGGGGGTGGCGAAGTGGAGGCTGGCGGGCAGCACGCGATGATGAACGCTCAGAACGGCTTTCAGCAATCCGGCGATGCCCGCCGCGCCCTCCAGGTGCCCGATATTGGTCTTCACCGAACCGACGGCCAGCGGTGCCCCGCCGCGTCGGGCCGCGCCGATCACCGCACCCAGCGCCGCGGCCTCGATCGGGTCGCCGATCCGGGTTCCGGTGCCGTGCAATTCGACGTAGTCCACCAGGGCCGGGTCCACCCCCGCCTCGCGGTAGGCGGCCCGCAGCAGTTCCTGCTGCGCGAGCTCGTTCGGTGCGGTCAGCGTGGCCCCGCCGCCGTCATTGTTGACGGCGCTGCCGTGGATCACGCAGTAGATCCGGTCGCCGTCGGCGAGGGCGTCGGCGAGTCGCTTGAGCACGACCAGGCCGCCGCCCTCGCCGCGGACGAAACCATTGGCACGCGCGTCGAAGACGTAGCACGTCCCGTCCGGGGACAGCCCGCCGAAACGGTCCACGCGCAGGGTGCTCTCCGGCGCGAGGTTGAGCTGCACGCCGCCGGCCAGCGCGAGCTCCGACTCCCCGCGGCGCAGGCTCTCCACTGCCAGATGCACGGCGACCAGCGAGGCCGCCTGTGCCGCATCGACCGTCAGGCTCGGGCCGCGCAGACCCAGCACATACGACAGCCGGTTGGCGATCAGTCCCCGATTGGTCCCGGTCAGCGAGTGCTGGCCGACGACGCCGTGGCGCTGCGCGAGGGTGGCGTAATCGTCGGAGATCGCGCCGACGAAGACGCCGGTCGCCGTGGCGGTCAGCCGGGCGGGCACCAGGCGCGCGTCCTCGAGGGCCTCCCAGCCCAGTTCCAGCATCAGTCGCTGTTGCGGGTCCATGGCGGCGGCCTCGCGGGCGGAGATCCCGAAGAAGTCCGCGTCGAATTCGCCTGTGCCGGTGAGGAATCCGCCACGCGTTCCGGCGAGGGCGGGGTGTCGGCGGTCGGCCGGGATGTCGGTTACCGCGTCGCCGCCGGTACGCAGCAGACGCCAGAATTCGGCAGGTCGCGACGCCCCCGGAAAACGGCAGGAGGCACCGACGACCGCAATGGGGTCGGAGAGCATGGTGTGTGAGACCTCGTCGTGGACGCTTCGATCAGCGCGAGTGGCCGGATTCGGGAATCAGGAATCGGAGCGGGTGACGGGTATGACGCGCGCGTCGAAGTCGATGTGGTGTCCCTGTATCCACATCAGCGATTTACCACCGTCTTTGGCGGTCTTACCGAGAATGACGGGCATCATCAGATCCCGCAGGAAGCGGCCGATCGCGCCGGGCGGCTCGGGATTGCGGCCGTGCTTGACGATCTTCGTCACGCGGTCGCGGCGCAGGGCCTCGAAGGTGGTGAACGCGGTGGGCACATCGGGGCAGTCGCGCAGGCATTGCGCGAGGACGACGGCGTCCTCGATGGCGAGGGCCAGGCCCTGACCCGCGGTGGGCGAGGTGACATGGGCGGCATCGCCGATGATCACCATGCCGTGGTTGTCGTGCCAGCGGCGAGCCACCGGCAGGGTGTAGCTGGACCAGCCGAACAGGGGCGCGGGCGCAGCGTCGACGATGTCGTGCGCGAGCGCGGTCTCCCCGGCCATGATCTCGTGCAGCCAGCGGCGCAGCGCGGCGTCGTCGCCGTCGGACAGGACGCCGTCGGGGGTGTCGCCGGTCTTGGGCGGGTTGGCGAACCAGGCCGTGCCGCCGTCCGGGGTGCGCAACCAGGCGAAGGAGCAGCGCGTGCCGAGGTTGATGTGCAGATCGCGCTCGGGGGCGGCGATGGTGAAGTCGGGGATGTAGCCGCCGGTGGTCAGGACCGGCACCGGGCCGGGTGCGGGAGCGTCCGGGTCGATCAGGGTGCGCACGGTGGAATGCACACCGTCACAACCGATCAGGAGATCGCCGTCGGCGGTGGAGCCGTCGGCGAAGACCGCCTGTACGCCCCCGCCGGGTAGTCGCACCACGTCACGCAGCGTCTTGCCGTACTCGACCGCGATGCCGCGTTCACGGGCGGTGCCGTCGAGCGCTTCCCGCAGGGCCGCGCGCGGCACCATCATGGATTTCAGGCCGTCGGGCCGGGCCGGTATCGGCATGCGGCCCAGGGACCGGCCGCGGCTGTTGGCGAAACTCATGGTCTCGACCTCGTAGCCGAGCTTCTCCACCGGTCCCGCGGCGTCGATGGCGCGCAGGGCGTCGATCCCGTTGGCGGACTGAAAGTTCAGCCAGGAGCCGTCCTCCCCGACCCCGGCCGCATCACCCTCGAAAATCCGGGATTCGATGTCGGCCTGCTGTAATGCCATCGATAGCACCGGACCGGCGACGCCGGACCCGATGATGAGTGCGCGGGTCATTCGCGCTCCTAACGGGAATGCGGTCGAACATGTGGACGCCGTGCTCCATGGCGGCTCGTGGCCGCCACCCGTCTTTCGAATTG
Organism: Nocardia sp. CDC153; assembly: GCF_035818515.1. Lineage (NCBI taxonomy): Bacteria > Bacillati > Actinomycetota > Actinomycetes > Mycobacteriales > Nocardiaceae > Nocardia > Nocardia sp. CDC153. Next base: position 142,358 of record NZ_JAYKYU010000002.1, read on the forward strand.
CCCTGGTAGGGAACATGATTCGTCAACGGCCGCGACCCGGCCGGCCGGCGCGCACGTACGCGCTCGAACGATTGAGCCGCGCGAACAAAAAGTGAGCCTAATCACCCCGTTCGAAGCGTGTCAATCAAATCCGTTGCGGCTGAACAATATGCGCAAGGCGAGTCCTCACCACGCGCTCCCCTGAAGCAGATTGATTAAACTGAACACTCGTCCAGCGGCAATGTGCCCAGCCCCCTCGACCAAGAGTGGTGCACCGCAACATGTTTCACACCCCCTGATGCCCCTCGGGCACGACAGGTCGGCGATCTCGTTGACTCATTCGTAGCCAACCTCCCGATCCGCGACATGCTCGAAGTCCGATTCGCCCGCTTCGATGCGACGGTGGACTAGCATTCATGATCGGTATAACGCCTGTTCGGAGTTGGTGTCCATCGCACATCTGATCCTGGGAGAGGCGAAAATGGGTCGGGCCAAAGTCGTTTCGCTGTGCGCGTGCTGCGCGGCCATGTTCACCGCCGTCATGCCGATATCGGGGGCGGCACCGGTCGATCCGAATCCGGACGGGGTGACGACCGATCTGGCGGCCGCGGTCCGCCGCGATCTGCACATCGAGATGGCGGAGTATCTGTCCCGGGCCGCGACCTCGCAGCGGCTGGCCGACTTCGAGAAGCTCGCCCGCGTGGCGTATCCGATGGTGTTCGCCGGGGTGCGGATGGACGGTGCGCGGGCACTGGTGTCACTGAGCGACGGCACGGGACTCGACGCCGCCACCGATGCCGCGCGCAAGGCCGGGTTCGAAGTGGTTCGGGTCGGGTCCAGTACGGCCGCCCTACAGCAGCGGCGGGCGGCGGTACGGCGCTGGATCGACGCCCAGCCTCCGCGGACCGGGCCATCCACGGATGATTCGGAGATTCCGGTGACGGTCGCCGCGCCCGGCGAACCGTTCAAGGGCGGCCAGCCCTATGGCATCGGCTTCGACGCGACGCATTACGGCAACTGCTCGTTGGGATTCAACGCGACCGATGCCGACGGACACGACGTGGCGATTTCGGCCGGGCACTGCGATCCGAACAATCTGGTCGATCCCGCAGCGAAAACCACCGAGCCGCACAAGATTTACGACTACGCCGCCGACGGTCTCGGCGACGAACTGGGCTATTTCGGGACGACGGAGTTCGGGCCGCACGACTACTCGATCCTGCGGTTCAACCCCGACCAGGTCGCGCGCTTCCGCAACAATCTGGTCGTCGCCGGTCCGTCGGAGAAGCCCGGACCCGCACCCGACGCCCCGACCTCTCCCACCCCCGGCGGCGGTTCGTCATCGAGCGGCAGCTCGAGCAGCACCAAGACCGAGCACCTGTCCTCGGGCAGCAGCCTCCCGGCGCAGGGCATCGGCGTCGAGACGACCGCGGCAGCCGCGACGATCGCCATCGACGGTGTCGCCAGCCCGGTCACCGGCATGCCCGCGTGCAAATCCGGTGCGATCACCGGATACACCTGCGGCACGGTCGATATGGTCGGCCAGACCTTCGAGGAGGGAGGTCTGCCGGGCACGGACCGGAAGGTGCAGGTCGAGGGCTTCTTCACGGTGACCACCTGCAGTGTGCAGGGCGACAGCGGCGGGTCGGTCCTCAGCGGGACCAAGGCACTCGGCCTGGTCAGCGGCGGCACCAGCAAGAATCATCAGTGCGCCGCCAACGACATCCTCACTTCCCAGCCGATCGACGCCGTGCTCGCGGCGAATCCGGGCCTGCACCTGCGCACCAGCTAGCCGAACGAGTCAGTGATCGGGCAGCCAGTTGCCGTGGAAGCCGTAGGGAACGCGGCGCGGTAGTCGGATCGTGGCCGTTGGCGGTGCGGACAAGTCCGAGGCGTCGAGAATGACCAGATCGCTGCGGTCCTCGGACTGGTCGTAGACGTAGGTCATGAGATAGCCGTCCCCGCCGGGGGTTTCGTCGGCGGGGACGAAGGACGCCTCCGACGGGATACGGCCGGGGCCGAATTCGTGGGCCGCGCCGCTGCCGGTGTGCAGGTCGTAGCGCAGGAGCGTGCCCCCACCGTCGGAGGCAGTCACCACGTGGCCGTAGCGGCAGTCGAGTCCGGCGAGGCGGTCGTCGATGCGGGGGAATTCGGCGGCGCGGTCGTCGAGTTGCTCCTCGCGGACGGTTCCGGTGGTGAGATCGATGGTCCAGCGCCACAGGGTCGCGCCCTCGTCGAAGGTGCGGGAATCGGTGCGCCACATGCTCGAATAGCGCATGACGTAGACGACGATGCGGTCGCCGTCCTCGTGGGCGTTCAGGGTGTGGAAGACGTAGCACGGGTCGATCGGGAACCAGCGGACGGCGCCGAACGGGTCATCGCGGCGCAGCACGCCGAGGCGGGCCTGGTAGTCGTCGCTCCAGCGGAAGGGCAGACCCGCGCCGGACATGGCGGTCGCGGCGTCGAAGAGCACCGGCAGGTCCATGAAGACGACATGCGCTGCGGTCAAGACGAAGTCGTGGTGCATGGTGGCGGCGGGGACGTCGATCGGGCGGCTGATCTCGAGATTGCCCGCGGCGTCGGCGCGATGGTAGGTCAGGTACGGCTCGAGGAAGTCGTAGCCGAAGAAGTGCAGTTCACCGGTGGTGGGGCAGGTCTTCGGATGCGCGGTCATGGCGGTGGTCAGCTTGCCGTCGAAATCGTGCGGCCCGACGGTGTCCAGCTCGCAGGTGATCTCGTAGGGGAACGAGGATTCCACGAGGGCGAGGGTGCGTCCGGCGTGCCGGACCACATGCGTATTCGCCACACCCGCCGCGTAATCCCGGTTGCCCTGGGCATCGAACATCGGCGCGTTGTCGGTGAACGTGCTGGTGCGCACCCATCTATTGCGGTACGACACCGCGCGGCCACCCTCGACACGGACGCCGTGCACCATGCCGTCGCCGAGGAACCAATGCGCTGACGCACCGGCGTGCGGGTTGGGTCCGTTGCGCAGGTACCAGCCGCTCAGCTCGTCCGGAATCGTTCCGGTGCAAGGCAATTCGTAGGCGGTCACTTCCTCGGTGACGGGTGCGTAGTTCCCGGTGAGATGCGGGACGGTCATGATCGGTTCCTAACTTCGGGCGAGTGCTAATCCGCGAGCGCGGCGCGGGCCTTGCCCTGGATGTGAGCGACATAGCGGATCGTGAAGACGACGGGGATGACGAAGGCCAGCACCTGCGCGGTCACCCGCGGCCCGGCCGAGCCGTGGGCCAGCGCGGCGAGGACGACACAGGCGATCACGAAGCTCGCCGCCCACACCGAGGTGAGCACGTAGGCGGTCCGGATGAACAGCGGCTGGTCCCAGAACTCCCGGACGATCCAGGGGGCGAAGGTCCGGAGATAGGACACGGCGAGAACTCCTCGGCGACAGCACATTCCAGTTCTGACATGTCCAAGACTGAGCCTCCTATACCGACATGTCAATAGTGGAATGTAAGGTGATCCGCATGAGTCTCCGGTACGCCCTGCTCGGTCTGCTGTCCGACGGCCCCGCCAGCGGCTACGACCTGCTGCGAACCTTCAAGCACTCGCTGGCCAATGTCTGGCCCGCGACGCAGAGCCAGATCTATACCGAGCTCACCAAACTCGCCGACACCGGTCTCATCGAGATCAGCGACGAAGGGCCACGCGGCCGCAAGGAATACACCCTCACCGCCGCCGGGCTCGACGACCTGCGCACCTGGTTGACGACGACCAAGCCGAAACCGGTGGTGCGCAACGAGGCCCTGCTCCGCATCTTCTTCCTCGGCGTCGTCCCCCGCGACCAAGCCCTCGCCTACCTGGCCGACATGGAAGAGCGGTCCTCCGCGGCCCACGAGGAACTGACCGAGCTGGAACGCCAAATCGATTGGGACGACAGCAATCTCTCCCGCTACGGTCGCATCGCCCTGGAATACGGCGAGCGCCTCACCGCCACGAACCGCGAATGGGCCCGCTGGGCGATCGAACAACTCCCACCCGAGGACTAGCGCTCGAGGGTGGTCAGAGGCCGAGGCCGTGAGCGAGAACTGGCCAGGAGGCGGGGAACTCGTCGTCCCAGTAGCCCCAGGAATGGGTGCCGTAGGGATGCAGTTCGACCGTCGCCGGAATGCCGAGTTCCTTCAGCCGGTCGGCCATGTCGCGGGTGCATTGGTCGACGGCCGCCTCGAGGATGCCGCCCACGAGTAGTTGGTTCGCGAGATTGTCTCCGCCACCGGCGAAGTGGCGATCCCCCGCCTGGTCGTGCGGGCCGGGCAGACCGTTGCCGCTCGACAGGTATAGGTCGACTCCGCGTAGCGCGTCGGCGTGCAGGTACGGATCTTCTGCCGCCCACATGGGGTCGTTGAAGGGGCCGTACATGTTCGCGGCGTCTCCCCCGCCGAAGCCGACGGTGATGCGAACGAAGGCCTGTCCCACCGGGTCCGCGATGCGCGCGCAGCCGCTGTAGGCGGCGACCGAGCGGTACAGGCCCGGCTTGGCGATCGGGAGTTGCAGGACCGAGGTGCCCGACATCGACACTCCCACAAGGCCGTTCACGCCATTGGTGGCAAGGGCGGTGTCGATGAGCGGGGGTAGTTCCTCGGTGAGATAGGTCGTCCACTTCATGACGCCCAGCCGCGGGTCGGGCAGTCGCCAGTCGGCGTAATAGGAGGCCGCACCACCGATCGGCTGCACCACATTCACGTTCTTGTCGGCCAGGAAGTCGAAGGCATTGGTGCGGCTGTCCCAGGACGCCGGGCCCTTGCCGCCGCTGCCGCCGCTCAGCAGGTAGAGCACCGGGCGCGGGGCGGAATCATCGGCGGCGCGCTGGACGTCGACGGGGAAGTCGGCGTTCATGGCGGCGGAGTGGACCGTCAGCCGGAGGTGGCGGTCGTCGATGACGCGGGTGCCGACAATGGTCGAACCATCCGGTGCCACCGGCGAATCGGTGGGGGCCACGATGTCCGGTTCGGCCATGGCGGCCCGGTCGAACGGCGTCGAGGACAGGGCGACCAGCATTGCCGCCGCCATAATCGCCGCGCTGCAGATGATCGAGCGGAATCGCACGTCCGGGTCCTGGTTCTCTGGGGCCGCCGCGCCCCCGATCCGGTGCTCATCGGGCGCGCGGCGGCGAGTCTGGCACCTCGCTTCTAACGGCAGGTTTCCGGTTGCTTGCGCGCAGCGAACACCTTGCGCACCGAGGACTCGGGCGTGCGGGGGCTCAGTCAAGGGTGAGGAGTTTGGCGGTGCCGGAGACGACGGTTTCGCTCTGGTCGACCAGGGCCACGCGCACCTGCACCGGCGTGCCGGAGGTCAGGGGCGTCTCGCCCGCCATCGGGGTCAGCGCGATGGTGGCGGTGTGCGGGGAGCCGTCGCAGGTGACGGTGGTCTGACTGCCGGTGGCGGCCGGTCGATCCGCGTTCGGGTCGCCGACCATGGCGTCGATACTCGCGACGCCCGCGGCGGATTCGCAGGTGTAGTCGATGCCGACGGCCGAGGGTTTGGCCGCCTCGACGGTGACCGAATTGGCGGCCAGCGCCGGCGCGGCGGCGAGCAGCCCGGTCAGGCCGAGGGTCGCGAACGCCATCACGACGGCCGTGGCGCGTGCGGGAATTCGTGTGGTGACCATGGGTTTCGTTCCTCCTGGGCTCGACATTCGTTGAACACAGCGGACCTCCATGGTCCACCGTCGGAGCCCCATCTGGCGGGAAAACCGACCGGCCGGAAAATCACGAATCGGGGACCGTATACGGTCGCGGGCGCGGGTCTCGTGGGAGACCATGGAGGCGCAGGGCGAATGATGAGGAGCGCCTGTGGATTCCGATCTGTGTTACGCCTCGGCTCGGGAACTGGCCGGCTGGCTGCGGCGGCGCGAGCTGTCCGCCGTGGAGGTGGTGCGGGCTCATCTCGACCGCATCGAGCGACTCAATCCCAAGGTCAATGCCATTGTCACCCTGGTGGCCGAGCAGGCGTTGGACGCGGCGCACGCGGCCGACAAGCGACTCGCCGACGGGGTGGAGCCCGGTCCGTTGCATGGGATTCCCATGGCGCACAAGGACACCCACGACACCGCGGGGATTCGCACCACCTACGGCAGCCCGCTGCTGGCGGAGAACGTTCCGGCGCGGGACGAGCTGGTGATCGAGCGGCTGAAGGCGGCCGGGGTGATCACCCTCGGCAAGACCAATGTGCCCGAATTCGCGGCGGGCTCGCACACCGTGAACCCGGTCTTCGGCGCGACCCGAAACCCCTACGACCTCGGCAAGTCTGCGGGCGGCAGCAGTGGCGGCGCGGCGGCCGCCCTGGCGTGCGGCATGCATCCGCTCGCCGACGGCAGCGATATGGGCGGCTCGCTGCGCAATCCCGCCTCGTTCTGCAATGTCGTGGGTTTCCGCCCCTCCCCCGGCCGGGTGCCGACCTGGCCGGATCCGGCGGCCTGGCAGACCCTCGCGGTGCAGGGGCCGATGGCACGCACGGTGTCCGACGCGGCGCTGCTGCTCTCGGTGCTGGCGGGCCCGGATCCGCGCAGCCCCCAATCGATTTCGGAGCCGGGATCGATCTTCGCGGCACCCTTGGAGCGCGATTTGCGCGGGCTGCGCGTGGCGTGGTCACCCGACCTGGGCGGGACGGTTCCTGTCGATCGCGCGGTCCGTGACGTCCTGGAACGCGCCGTCCACGTGTTCTCCGACCTCGGCGCGATCGTCACCGTGGACTGCCCCGACCTCTTCGGTGCCGAACAGGTCTTCCGAACCCTGCGGGCATGGTATTTCGCCCTCGGCCTGGGACCGCTATTGGCCCACCGCGACCACATGAAGCCCACCCTCGTCGCCAATATCGAAGAGGGCCTGCGTCTCACGGGCGACGACATCGCCGAAGCCGAAGTCCTCCATACGAATCTGTTCCACCGAGTCCGAGAGTTCTTCGAACGCTACGACATTCTCCTGCTCCCGGTCAGCCAGGTCCCGCCCTTCGACATCGACCTCGACTATCCAGAAGAGATCGCGGGCGAGCCGATGCACACCTACCTCGACTGGATGCGCTCCGCCTATTTCATCAGCGCCACCGGCTGCCCGGCATTGTCGGTCCCGGGCGGCTTCACCACCGCGTGGCTCCCGGTGGGCCTCCAAATCGTCGGCCCGCACCGCTGCGACCGCCTGGTCCTCGAGGTCGGCCACGCCTTCGAACAGGCAACCGGCTTCGCCACCGTCCGCCCCACCCTCGCCACCCGCTGATCGAAAACCCCAATGCCACGCCGTCTTCCCGAGACAGGCTGCAATGATCACCTCATGGCTTCCATCTCCCGAGAAATCCTCATCGACGTCCCACCCGACCAGGTCTGGGAAGTGGTCTCCGACTTCATCAACGGCCCCCTCCGCATGGCCCCCACCCTCGTCACCGCCACCACCGACCTGGGCGACAACACCCGCGAAGTCACCTTCACCCACGGCACCGTAGTCCGAGAACGCCTCATAACCCTCGACCCGGATTCCCACCGCTTCGTCTACTCCGTCTACTCCGGCACCCCCACCCCCCTCCACGACAACGCCGTCATGCAAGTCTTCCCCCACGGCCCCAACGCATCCCGCTTCATCTGGTCCCGAGACATCCTCCCCGACTCCCTCGCAGCCCCCTACGCAGCCACCATGGACCAAGCCCTCACCCTCTTCAAGAAAACCCTAGAATCCGCGTAACCCACGAGCATGCAATCCAGCAGACGTCTTCTCGACGTTTACCCGCCAAATTGCATGCTCGTGGGCTGAGCTACTACTCAGTCGAACACCACGCCGCGCAGTCGAGCCGTGTACTGGGCAGCTCGCTGCATCGCATCCCCGGCCGCATCCAATTCGATCAGCACCTCCTCCAACACCTCCCGAGCCCCGGCCACACAGTAGCCCGGCGTCGTAAGGGCACCAGCGCCAACGGTATCGATAATCACCCCAGACTCAGGCAGCGCCGCATACTCCTCAGACAGCTCCGCAACCGCTCGACGCAATTCACTCAACTGCGCCAGCAACCGTCCGCGCCGAACTTCGAGTTCGATCGGATCCTCCACCACGGTCTCCAGTCTGCATCACCGTGCAGGCGCGGGCGTTCTCGAACCTTCCAGCGGCGGTACGTGAATCGCCCGAAGCGCGGCCTCCCGCGCGAGCACTGCGACCGGCTGCGCGCCGCAAGTGCTCGCTTCTCTCCAATAGGAGTTCCCGCCGAAAGAGGTTGTCAGTAGGAGGCATTGACTCCGTACTCGGCCTGGGCGCGTGTAAAGCCGTCGTACACCAGCTGATCGATCAGTCCGGACCGAGAGAACGAGGTGTAATCGAGGTACTGCTTGGCGCACTTTGCCGCCTGCTCGTTCCAGTCCACGTTCAGGCTGTCCACTGCGAACGTAGCGTCTTCGGTGGAGAAGCCCTCGTACTCCAGCTGGTGGATCAGACCGCTACGGGAGAAGGCAGAGTAGTCGAGGTACTGCTGGGCAGACTGGATGGCGTTGCGCTGGCTGGAGGTGATGTCCTGCTTGGCGGGAGAAAACTCGACCGCGAGTGGCGAAACGGGCGCCGCGATATCCGGTTGAGCGTGATCAGCCGCTGCTAAAGCGCTGTTCCATGCCGGTGCCGCCAGGGCGAGAGCCAATACCGGGGCCCCAACCAACCACACCCATTTCTTCTGCTTCCTCGGCCCGTCCGCGGCCGACGGGTAGCTGGGCTGCGGGGCGGGCAACGGCTCGACGCGGGTCGGTGTGTTCACGGGTATCCATTCGTCAGGTGATGGGTGAAGCATCATGCAGTCGTGCCATCTGCTGACGTCAGAGTGTTGTTAGCCGGTCAGGCGCGGTGAGCGCCGGTTAGGCACGCGATGTCGGTGGGATGGCAGTCCATGTCCCCTGAGCATTTACTGGTCCGCCGGCACGGACTCGGCGCAACACATCGCCCGGCCGACTGGTGGCCACATAAGTGCTCAGAACCGAACGGCCGGTATATCTTTCGCCGTGCGGCGGCTGGGCAAGCCTGTGTCGATGGACGGTTCGATCGTGGTTTCTGCCATCGATGTACAGATCTTGCATTTGCGTCGCACGTCGTCAGTGTGCCCGAACAGCCTGTCGCGCGCTCTCCCGCAGCCGTGAACGAAGCGCGTATCAGCGGCTTACCGTGTCCGGTGCCATCAGGGGCGACGGCCGCGGGGCTTGTTGGCGGTGGGGGCGGCAATACCGTGGAGGAGGATTGTCATTACCGTGTCGGCAGCTTGCTCGACTCCGATACCCGGTTCGGCGGTCATCGTGAGGCCCATGTCCAGGAGTCGGCCGTAGACGTTCACGAGTGTGTCGATCGGTAGGTCGGTTCGTAGTGTGCCGGTGTCGATTCCGCGCTGCAGCACGGTTCGCACCGGTGCGTCGAGGGTTGGTTCGACGTGTGTCGGATCGGGTTTGTGGCCGAGGCGCATCAAGGCGAAATACTTGCTGCCTGTTGCGATGAGGGCGCGGGTGAGTCTGGCGATCGCTTCGGTGGTGGGGACGGTTTCGAGGCGGGCGTCGGTGATCCGGTCTCCGAGTTCGTTGATCGCGGCCCTTGTCATCTCCTGGACCAGAGCGTCTCTGTTGGGGAAATGGCGATACAGGGTTGCCCGGCCGATCCCGGCCGCGTCCGCGATGTCGGCCATGCTGGCGTCTTCACCCTTGTCGGCGATGACCATCGCCGCTCGCTCGATGATCAGCGTCGCCGTTCGCTCTCGGATCGCACCCATTGATCGAGCGTAGCCCGCAGAGATGCACTACTCTCGAAATGAGACAGATGGTGTCTCACTGGAGGTGGGTTATGAAGGGTCCGGTACTTGTCACGGGCTGCTCGTCCGGCATCGGGCGTGCCACAGCGTTAGCGCTGGTCAAAGCCGGTCTACCGACGTGGGCCTCGGCGCGGCGGCGCGAATCGCTCACCGAACTGGAGGCCGCGGGCTGTCATACCATCGAACTGGATGTGACCATCGAGGAATCCCGCGTCAATGCGGTCGCAACGATCGAGAACGCCGCTGGGCGGCTGGGCGCGTTGGTCAACAACGCCGGGTATTCCCAGATCGGCCCAGTCGAGGAAGTGTCACTCGAGAGCCTGCGTCAACAATTCGAGACCAATGTCTTCGGCCTGATCCGGCTGTGCCAGTTGGTATTGCCGGGCATGCGGGAGCAGCACGGCGGCACCATCGTGAACCTCGGCTCCGCCGCCGGCCTGGTCACCCCGCCCGCCTCGGCCGCCTACAGCATGACCAAGTACTCGTTGGAAGCACTCAGCGACGCATTGCGTTTCGAGGTCCGCGACTTCGGTGTTCGGGTGGTGCTGTTGGAACCGGGTGCGGTCCGCAGCGAGTTCATCGCGACCGGGCAGGCCACCATGCCCATCGGTAGCGGCCCCTACGAGGCGTTCAAACACAACGTGATCACCATGATCGAACGAACCCACCGACCTACCGCAGGTGGTGTTCTCGACGCGAACACAGTCGCCGACGTCATCGTGAAAGCGATCACCGCCAAATCGCCCAAAGCGCGATATCGAATCGGTTCCCAGGCCCGTGTCATGCCCCGGGTGCGACACCTACTCGGCGACCGCCTCTGGGACGCAACGATGCGGCGACTCGTCCCGACCGGTCAATCGGCACCGGTCGCCTGGTCGCGGAGCCAGCGGGAGTAGGCCGGGTCGATGTCGGGGGCGAGGCGGTCGAATTCACGAAGTGCGGCTGCGGTGCCGGTCAGACGAGCGTGGTGGGCGGCTCGAGCGGCGAGCAGCTTGGGTTCGTTCGGTGCGTGGGTCAGGCCCGCCTGGGCGACGGCGAGGGCGGCGGGATGGTCGCCGCGCTCCGCGTGCAGGTCGGACAGGTCGAGATATAGAGACCAGTTGTCCGGCTCCAGGGCGAGTGCGCGGTGGAATGCCGCGGCCGATTCGTCGAGGTTTCCCAGTAGCCGCCAGGTCCCGCCTCGAACGACCTCGGTCAGCATGGTTCGGCCGATACGGTCGGCGCGGTCGCACAGCGCCAGCGACTCGTCCGTCCTACCCAACAGGCGAAGCGAGATCGCCAGCCCGGCAAAGTCTTCGGGACCCAACTCCGGCCGAGCCGTGATCGTCTCGATCGCCCGCGACCACGGCACCGCGGCGGCATCCTCGGGCACCGCCGCATGGTCGAAGAGCAGACACACGGCCTCCCGCACGGCTTCGATACTTACCGCGGACAGGAAGGACACGTCGGCGAACCACGGCGCGTCGGCCCACGGTATGTGCGGACTGACGCCGCTGAGCGCACCGAGAGTGACAACGGCATCGTCCAACCGACCGTCCAAGAAGTGGGCGAAGGCCAACAGCGGCGCGACAGTCGCATCATTGCCGGGCAACTCACCGAGGGTGGGTAGCAACTCGACCGCAGCCGCGTAAACCTCGGCGTCGGACGGCGCGGCGGCGATCGCACGAGACAGATAGCGGGCGGCCCGTTCACGATCACCACCGCAGTGAGCCAACACATTCGCCAGGACGACATCGACGGACATCCGACCACAGTATGGGATACAGACCCGCCGTCCAGACCCGAAATATATTGGGAGAGTGCGGTTGCCGTGTGCGGGCCGGGTTGGGCCGGCCCGCGAGGGCGGCGGTTACTCCGCAGGGGTGAGGAAGACCGGGAGGGCGGTGTGGCCGTTGGAGATGAAGCTGCCGAGGGGGGTCAGATCCTTGGCCTCCGTGGCCAGGCGGAGGTCCGGGAAGCGGGCGAACAGGGCCGGGAGGGCGATGGAAGCTTCCAGGCGGGCCAGCGGCGCGCCCAGGCAGTGGTGGGCGCCGTGGCCGAAAGCTACGTGTTGGTCCTTGGTTTCGCGGTGGATGTCGAAGGTGTCGGTGGTTTCGCCGTGGATTTTGGGGTCGCGGCTGGCTCCGGCGTAGGAGGCGAGGATGGCTTCGCCCTTGGGGATGGTGTGGCCGTCGATGTCGATGTCCTCCACCGCATATCGCAGCGGCAGGTGGGCGACGGGGGCCTGATAGCGCAGGGTCTCCTCGATGACGTCGCTCCAGGACGCGCGCTCGGCGAGCACGTCGGCCAGCTGCTCGGGATGGGCGAGCAGCGCGACCACGGCCTGGCCGAGCAGGTTGACGGTGGTCTCGTGCCCGGCATTGATGACCAGCATGAGGGTCGCGACCAGTTCGGCCTCGCTCAGCTGCGAGCCGTCCTCGTCGTCGCGCGCGGCAATCATGGCGGAGGTGATGTCGTCGCCCGGGTTGTCGCGGCGGTAGGCGACGAGTTCGCCGATGCGCTCGGCCATTTCGAGGTAGTTGGCCATCGACTCCTCGGCCGTCAACGAGCCGTCGAAGAAGCCGTCGACGCACTTGTGGATGGCCTCGTCCAGATGCTCGGGCACACCCATCAGGCTGGAGATCACATTGATCGGCACCGGGTAGGCGAACAGCGAGCGCAGGTCCACCTGCGAACCCTCGGGCAGCGCGGCCAGCTCGTCGAGCAGCTCGGTCACGATGGCCTCGATGCGCTCGCGCATGGCGGTGGTGCGGCGGTTGGTGAACGCCGGGGACACCAGCTTGCGCAGGCGGCGATGGTCGGAACCGTAGGCGGTGAACATGTTCTCCGCGATCACCCACGGCAGCAGCGGCCACGCCTCGGTGATCTCGCCATTGCGGAACGCCGCCCAGTGCTGGCGCGGGTCCTTCGACACGCGCGGGTCGGCGAGCAGGCTCTTCAGCACGGCCTGATCGGTAACCGACCACGCCGGCACACCGCCGGGCAACTCGACCAGCGTGACCGAGCCCTGCTCGCGAATCCGCGCGGACTCGCCCTGAATATCCGCGCCGGTGACATCCAGCACGATCGGGCTGTTGGACATAGGTAGTGCTCCTTGATTTCGCGCGTAGCGCGGGTTTACACCGCGCGCAGCGCGGGGGTGATCGGGAATTCGACCGGCAGTGCCACCATGGCGCGGTGGAACGGCCCTGGACGCCAAGAGATTTCGTGCTTCGGAACCGACAGCTGCATATCGGGCAGCGCATCGAGCAGCTGGTCGATGGCGGTCTGCACGACCAGATAGGCGACCGAGCGGGCGGGGCAGGCGTGCGGTCCCGCGCTCCAGGCCAGATGCGAGCGGTTGCCGGTGCGATCGCCGCCCGCGATCTCCGGATCGTTGTTGCAGGCCGCGAGGCTGATCATGACCGGCTGATGCGCGGGCAGCCAGGTGGTGTCGATCAGAATGGGCTGCCGCGGATAGCTGATGGCGAAATTGGCCATCGGCGGGTCGTTGAACAACACCTCGTCGAGCGCGTCCCGCGTGGATAGGCTGCCACCCAGCACATCTCCGCCGAACCGGTCGTCGGTCAGCATCAGCAGCAGGGTGTTACTGATCAGATTCTGCATGGGCTCGATGCCCGCGCCGTAGAAGCTGACCAGCTGATACAGCATCTCCTCGTCATTGAGACGCGCCGCGTGATGGGCCATTCGGGAGGTGACGTCATCGCCCGGCTCGGCGCGCTTGAGCGCGATCAACTCCAGCAGCGCCTCCCCCAGCGTTTGCATTCCCCACGCCGCGTTGACGGTATCGAACAGCGCCGCCATCCCGGTGGCCACCCGCTGACCGATATCGGCCGAGCAGCCCACCAATTGATTGAGCACCTCGAACACCAGCGGCAGCGCGTACTGCGACACCAGATCCGCCGCGCCCTCGGCCTCGATCGCCGCGATCAACGGCCCCGCGATCTGCTCGACGGTGAAATGCACCGCGTGCAAATCGATCCCGTCGATGGCCGCGGTATAGGCCTGCCGGTACCGCGCGTGCTCGGCCCCGGAGTTGCGCAGCGCGTTCGGATACCACTGCATCATCGGCTTGACCGGCGAATCGTCGGGAATCCCCTCCTGCCACACCCGCGGATCGGCGGGAAAGTGTTCGGGATCATTGAGAATCCGCAAGGCGGTCCGGTAGTTCACCACCAGCGTCGCCGGCACACCCGGCGACAGTTCGATGGGCACCATGGCGCCGTGCTTGCGCCGCATCTCCCGATAGGCGCCGTGCGGATCGGCCGCGAATTCCGCTGTCCCCAAGGGAATCCGAGGCACCTCCCCCCGACTCATCACCGGACAACCCGCCGATGCCCCCGAGAAATCGCGCCACGACCCCGTCGTCTCCAACCGAAACTCCCTACCGAAGAACAGCTTTCACCAACCCACCGAGTCACCCCGATCGAGCCAACGCTTGGCACACTAGCAGCCCGCCAGCACACCCACCGTCTTTGTCGCGCGGTGCTATTCGTCGATCGAGGTGATCAGCGTCCGATTGCCGTCGGTGCGAGTGGTGACGGTCTGGGTGAACACGTCGGGCAGCTGCCCCGGCGGCTGCTGGGTGATCTTGACCGACCAATGGTCGTTGTCGGTGGGCGAGATTCGGCTCACCTGAACGCAGTAGCGGGTGCCCAACGGGACGGAGTCGATGCCGGACTGGATCTTCGGCGCGTCGGCCACGCTCGCGGAGTCGTCGGCCACGAATTGCCGTGCGGCGGGACCGGAGCGCAGCACGTAGTAGGCGTATTGGAAGCCGAGGATGGCGTCCGGCCCGGAGGTGGTGTTGCCGGAATCGATTCCGGACACGCCATCGGGCGTCCGGCGCGACGGGCAGCCGTCGGCGGCCAAACTCGCGGAGGTGGTGAGCGAGGCGGGCGCGCTGCTCGGAACCGACTTGCTCGCAGCGGTGGTGGTGAGGATGGCCGCCGAATGCGAACTCGGCGTCACGAGCGACGAGATCAGCCCGACAACGGCCGCGGTGGCACCGGCCAGCAACGCGACCGCCGAGAAGGCCAGGACGGTCCGCGATCGCCGCCACGACCGCGATACCTCGTTCGCGCTGTGCCGACCCGTTTCTCGCGGCGGCGGGGCGGGCGGGCGCGGCCGAGCCGCGGCCAGCGCCGCGTTCACCGCGGCCGCTAGCTCTGTGCAGGTGGCGAATCGGTCGCGCGGGTTCTTGGCCATGGCCCGCGCCAGAATCGGATCCAGGGCGGGCGGCAGCGCCGGATTCAGCGGGCGCACCGAGGGCACCGGCGCACTGACGTGCCCATAGATCAGGCGCGGCAGATCCCCGTCGGCGTACGGCGGCACACCGGTGAGCATGGCGAACAGCGTGCAGCCCAGCGAATACACATCCGAGCGCCGATCCACCCGCGCCTCGCCGTGGAATCGCTCGGGCGCGGTGTACTGGAAGCTCGCCATCACCTCACCGTTCTCGGTGATGCCGCGCACCTCGTGATTGGACTGGGCGATCCCGAAGTCGCTGAGCAGCGCCCATTCTCGCGGCTGGGCGGTGAGCAGGATATTGGCGGGCTTCACGTCCCGGTGCAGCACGCCCGCGTCGTGGGCGTAATCGAGGGCGCGGGCGACGTCGGCGGTGATGGCGGCGGCACGCTTGGGTTCGAGCGGACCGTTCAGCAGTTCGGCGGCGAGATCGGACCCGTCGACGTAGGCCATGGCCAGCCACTGGCGGCCCTGTTCCTCGCCCCGCGCGTAGATCGTGACGATGTTCGGATGCGCGAGCCGGGCAATGATATTGGCCTCGCGCAGGAACCGCTGCCGGGACTCGTCGTCATCGCCCGCAACGCTGTTGAGCAGCTTCAATGCGACGAATCTGGGTAGGTCTCGGTCATGGGCCAGATAGACCTCACCCGTGCCACCGGTACCGAGCAACCGCTCGACTTGATACCCGGCGAAGATCACTCCCGGCCGGAGTTGCTCAGCCAACCTCTTCCTCCCGATTCACCCGCACCGCAGACAATACCGATCCACGCCGATCGAATGCCCCACGAGTCCGCCATGTCCATGGGCCTCGACCCGCCGGACCGCCCGTGCGACACAGGTGAATTCGATATCCTTCAGATTGGAACTACTCGCGAGTTGTACTCGGCGGGAAGGACATCCGATGAGAACACTGCGACGGATGCTGGCGGGGACGGCGGCGGCGCTGGGGATCGCGGCCGCGGTGTGCGGCGTGAATGCGACACCCGCGCGGGCGGATTGGATACCGGAATTCGCGCCGCTCGGGTCGACCATCCTGACCTTCGGGGACGCGAACTTCTGCGCCGGAGCGATCTATGTGGGCCTGGAGGCCGCGCATGGAATGCCTGGTCACGTGATCGCGCATGTGTCGCCGCTGGGCTACATCAGCGGCCCGTGCGGCAATCACATCGCCCTGGCGTGGCTGGGCTCGGCCGGAACCGGCACCCGAGACGTGTATGTCCACGCGGGGACGACGGCGGGCGAGACCCAGACCGTCGATCTCTGGATGGGCATGGGTCTGGCCAAACTCTTCGCCAACAGTTGGCCGCTACAGGGTCCCTGGGCCGAGTGGTACCTGATCGTGCCCTGACGGCTGCAAGCAGGCGATGGCGGTCGCGGACTCGGCGACGATTTCGCGCATGGCGGCTTCGGCGGCGGCTGCGTCGCCGCCTTGGATGGCTGCGGCGATAGCCGCATGCAATTGCAGGGCCCGCGGATTCGCCTGCGCGGGCATGAGCTCGTGTTCGGTTCTGCCGGTGAGCACTTCGCGCACAATCGGCGCGAAGACCGCGAGCAGCGGGTTGCCGGACGCGGCGAGCAGCGTCGCGTGGAAGGTGACGTCGTGCTCGAGATAGGCGGCGGTATTGGCCGCGCGGGCGGTGGCCGACATGCCCATGACCGCGGCGGTGAGGGTCGCGCACTGGTCGGGGGTGGCATTGGCGGCGGCCAGGCGGGCGGCGAGCGGCTCTATGCCCGAACGCAGTTCGGCCAGCCAGGCCAGCTGCGGAAACCGGTTCGGGCCCGCGAGCTGCCAGCGGATCAGCTTGGGATCGAGGGCATTCCAGTGCGCGGGATCGAGCACCGTGATGCCCGCACGGCGGCGAACACCGACCATGCCGAGGGACTCCAGCACCCGCACGACCTCGCGGGCGACCGTGCGGGAGACCTCGAAGCGGGTCGCGATCTCGTCGGAGGAGATGCGCGCGCCGGGCGCGATCGCGCCGGAGGCGATGTCGGAGCCCAGCCGATCCAGCACCGATTCGTGCAGCGGCAGGGATTCGGCGCTCTCGACCATGGCTTCAGTGTCACACATCTGAGGCATACCTATCGGCATCCCGCGTCGAATACGTAGTACTTATTCGCGCATCGACTTGATATAGTCCTCCATATTAGGTCTCTGTGCCCTGGATCACTCCACCCCGACTCGAAGAAGCGTCATGCACAACCTCACTCCACTCGCCGTGGTGAATCTGGCCGACGCGGCCACCCACCACGCCGGTAGCGCCCAGCTCATTACCGCGGCCCTGATCGGTGTCGCGCTCATCGTCGGCCTGATCACCTGGCTGAAACTGCATCCCTTCCTGGCCCTGGCCATCGGCGCGGTCACCGTCGGACTCATCGCCAAGCTGGGTGCCGCCGACACCGTCGCCTCGTTCGTGAAGGGCTTCGGCTCGACCATGGGCAGCGTCGGCATTCTCATCGGCTTCGGCGCGATGTTCGGCAAGCTGCTCGCCGATTCCGGCGGCGCGGATCAGGTCGTCGACACGCTGGTGAGCCGGGCCGGGCCCAGGGCGCTGCCGTGGGTGATGGGCCTGGTCGGCGCCATCATCGGCCTGCCCATGTTCTTCGAGATCGGTGTCGTGCTGTTGATGCCGGTCATCCTGCTGGTGGCCAACCGGTCGCGACTTCCCTTGCTGGCGGTGGCGATTCCCGCGCTGGCCGGGCTCTCGGCCATGCACGGCTTGGTGCCGCCACATCCGGGTCCACTGGTCGCGGTGTCGGCATTGAAGGCCGATCTGGGGCTGACACTGGGTCTGGGTGTGCTGGTGGCCGTACCGACCGTCATTCTGGCCGGTCCGCTGTTCGGGAAGCTGGCCGCGCGCTGGGTGAATGTGCCGGTGCCGGAGCTGTTCTCGACCGAGGCGGCCGAGGACGAGGAGAAGGAGAAGGAGCAGAAGCCGCGCCCGAGCTTCGCCGCCACGCTGGCGACGATCCTGCTTCCCGTCGTTCTCATGCTCGGCAGCGCCGTGTTCGACGTGGTCTCGCCCAAGTCCGGATCGTCGGTCAAGAAGCTCCTGGACGTTCTCGGCACCCCGGTTGTGGCCCTGGGCATCGCCCTCATTGTCGGCATGCTCGTGCTCGGCCGCGGCGGGCGCATGACCCGGGAGTCCTTGGCCGACACCATGAACAGCGCCCTGCCGCCCATCGCCGGGATTCTGCTCATCGTCGGCGCGGGCGGCGGCTTCAAGCAGGTACTGGTCGACACCGGCATCGCCAACACCATTGCCGACGCGATTCGCGACTCCAGCCTGCCGGTGCTGCTGCTGGCCTGGTTCGTGGCCGCGCTGATTCGCGTCGCCACCGGTTCGGCGACGGTCGCGACCGTGACCGCGTCGGGCATTCTCGCCCCGGTGGCCGCTGGACTCAGCACCTCGCACGTGTCGCTCATGGTGTTGGCGATCGGCTCGGGCTCGCTGTTCCTCTCGCACGTCAATGACGCCGGGTTCTGGATGGTCAAGGAGTACCTGGGCCTGAATGTGGGGCAGACGCTGAAGTCCTGGAGCGTCATGGAGTGCGTGATCTCGCTGGCGGGCCTGGCCGGTGTCCTCGCCCTGAGCGCGGTCGTCTAAGGAGAAGAGATGGAATCCAGCGCGCGACCGCACATCGTCGTCCTCATGGGCGTCTCCGGCTCCGGCAAATCCACGGTGGCGGGCATGCTCGTCAGCACCCTGGGCTGGGACCTCCTCGAGGGCGACGACCTGCACCCGCCCGCGAACATCGCGAAAATGCATGCCGGACACGCCCTCACCGACGAGGACCGCAAGCCGTGGCTGGAGGCGATCGCGCGCTGGATGTCCCAAGAGGTGACGGCGGGCCGCTCGGCCATCGTCACCTGCTCGGCACTGAAACGCTCGTACCGGGATGTCCTGCGCGGCAGCATGATCGGTCATCCCGACGCCGTGCTCACCTTCGTGCACCTGACGGGCTCACGCGAGGACCTGCAACGCCGCTTGACTGCGCGCATGGACCACTTCATGCCGCCCGGGCTTTTGGATTCCCAGTTGCAGACCCTCGAGGCACCGTCCCCAGACGAGCACATTGTCAGCATCGAAATCGGCCCGCCTCCAGGCGAAGTCGCCGCCGCGACGCTGGCCGCCATTCGCGCTCACAGCTGATTCGAAGCTTCAGCTCAGCTTCAGCCGCGATCTCTACGATCACCTGCGTGTACGCACCCAGAATCGCCGCCGCGATCGCACTGTCCACCGTGTTCATGGCCGCCGGGTGCTCGCACCCGCTGGCCCGCGCCGCCGCCGACACCACCGTGACCCTCGAATTCGGCGGGCTCCAGCGGCAATACCTCGTCCACTACCCCGCCAACCGCCCGCCGGGCCCGCTGCCGGCCGTGCTGGTGTTCCACGGCGGCGGAGGCTCCGCCCAGAACACGGCCTCCGCCTTCGGTTTCGACAAGCTCTCCGACGCGAACGGTTTCATCGCCGTCTACCCCGAAGGCTATGAGAAGTCCTGGAACGACGGCCGCGGCGACGACACCAATGCCAGCGCCGCCAATATCGACGACGTGGGTTTCATTGCCGCCGTGATCGATCGCGTCATCGCCGACGACTCGGTCGACCCGTCACGCGTGTACGCGACCGGCATGTCCAATGGCGGCATGTTCACCGAGGATCTCGGCTGCCGCCTGTCCGACAAGCTCGCCGCCATCGCGCCGGTGGCGGGCCCGCTGCCGGAGGCCGACGTATCCGCCTGCGCCCCAACCCATTCCCTGCCGGTCCTGGAGATCCACGGCACCTCCGATCCGATCGTGCCCTACGACGGCGGCGTCGTGCGCATCACCTCCGGCCATCACGGCGCGGGCTCGAGCCCGGTCCTGTCGGTCGACGCCACCCAACAGCTGTGGCGCGAGAAGAACGCCTGCGACGCCGTATCCACCACCCAACTCCCCCAGCGCACCGACGACGGGACCTCGGTGACCGTGCGGTCCTCCGAATGCGCCAACGGGGCCAAGGTGCAGCTCTATTCGATTGCCAATGGGGGTCACACCTGGCCCGACGGACCCCAGTATCTGCCCCAGGCCCTCGTCGGCAAGGTTTCCCACCAATTCGACGCCTCCGAGGTGATCTGGCAGTTCCTGTCCCAGTTCCGCAAACAGCCCGGGTGAACAACGGACAACATGGACGTACCGGTACGGTGAGCTGATGGCCGCCACAGAGTTTGCCTGCCGGTAACTCTCGTGTGAAACAACCAACGAACAAGCGCCGGAGGGTTCCACGAGAGGTGGGCACGTACGTGATGCCGCAGTCGCAGGCACAGACCGAGACCGAGATCGCCGCCGACCCCATGCTGCGGGCGGCGTACGCACCCCCGGCCCGGACCCTGGTCGACATTCTCGCCGCGACGACGGCGGCCCACCCGGACGCACCCGCCATCGACGATGGCGAGGAGGAACTCACCTACGCCGAGCTGCGCGAGGAGATCGCGCTGGTCGTCGAGAGCCTGGAGGCGGCCGGGGTGCGGGCGGGCGACCGGGTCGGCGTGCGGATGCCCTCGGGCACGCGCGGGCTCTACATCACGATTCTCGCGGTGCTGCACGCCGGAGCGGCCTACGTGCCGGTGGACGCCGACGACCCCGACGAGCGGGCCCGGCTGGTGTTCGGTGAGGCGAAGGTCTCGGCCATCGTCACCGCGGACGGCATCCAATCGACCGGCGCGGCAACCGAATCCACCAACGCGACGACGACGGCCGAGCCGACACCGGCCGACGACGCCTGGATCATCTTCACCTCCGGCTCCACCGGAACCCCGAAAGGCGTTGCGGTGACCCATCGCAACGCCGCCGCGTTCGTGGACGCCGAGGCGCGCCTGTTCCTCCAGGACGCGCCCATCGGCCCCGGCGACCGCGTGCTCGCCGGACTCTCGGTCGCCTTCGACGCCTCCTGCGAGGAGATGTGGCTGGCCTGGCGGCACGGTGCCTGCCTGGTGCCCGCGCCGCGCGCACTGGTCCGCACCGGCGCGGATCTGGGCCCGTGGCTGGTACGCCGGGAGATCAGCATTGTCTCCACCGTCCCGACACTGGCGGCGACCTGGCCCGTCGAGGCCCTGGAACCGGTCCGGCTGCTCATCTTCGGCGGTGAGGCGGTGCCGCCGGAACTGGCCGAACGGCTTGCGGGCAACCAGGATTCCGAGCGCGAAGTATGGAACACCTACGGGCCCACCGAGGCCACCGTGGTCGCCTGTGCCGCGCTGCTGGACGGCGGTTTTCCGATTCGCATCGGCCTGCCCCTGGACGGCTGGGATCTGACCGTCGTCGACGCGGCCGGAAACCCGGTGGGCGAGGGCGAATCCGGGGAACTCGTGATCGGCGGCGTCGGCCTGGCCCGCTACCTCGATCCGGCCAAGGATGCGGAGAAGTACGCGCCACTGCCGTCGGTGGGCTGGGAACGCGCCTATCGCAGTGGCGATCTCGTGCGCAACGACCGCGAGGGTCTGGTCTTCCTGGGTCGCGCCGACGACCAGATCAAGCTGGGCGGCCGCCGCATCGAACTCGGCGAGATCGACAATGCGCTCCAGCACCTGCCGGGTGTCACGGGCGCGGCCGCCGCCATCCGGACCACCAAGGCGGGCAACAAGATCCTGGTGGGCTACCTCACCGGCCCCGAACCCGGCTACGACCTCACCGCGGCGAGAAACCTTCTCGCCGAACAGCTTCCGGCACCGCTGGTCCCCCGCCTGGCCGTGGTCGACGACATGCCGACCCGCACCTCCGGCAAGGTCGACCGCGACGCCCTGCCGTGGCCGCTGCCCAAGGCCACCGCCGCCACCGCCGACAGCGGACTCTCCGAGACCGAGCAGTGGGTTGCGGGCCTGTGGGATTCGATCCTCGGCGCGGAGGTCAGCGACCCGAACGCCGACTTCTTCGACCTGGGCGGCGGCTCGCTCGCGGCGGCCCAGCTCGTCGCCGCGCTGCGGGAACGCCAGCCGCACATCGCCGTCGCCGACCTCTACGACCATCCGCGCCTGGGCGCACTGGCCGCGTTCATCGACGCCGCCGCGCCGATCGCGGCCGTCGAGGAACGGCACGTACGCCCGGTTCCCCTACCCGCGCAACTGTTCCAGGTGCTCGCCACCATCCCGCTGACCACCCTAACCGGTCTGCAATGGCTCACCTGGCTGGCCATCGTCGGCAATATCGCCGCCTGGTCCGGGTCGCTGCCATGGCTGCCGCATCTCTCGTGGTGGTGGACCCTGGCGGCCTTCCTGCTGTTCATCTCCCCGCCCGGCCGAATGGCGCTCTGTGTGGCCGGTTCCCGCCTGCTGCTGAGCACGGTCGAACCCGGCAGCTACCCCCGCGGCGGCCACGTGCACCTGCGGCTGTGGACCGCCGTGCGACTCTCCGAAGCCAGCGGGGCCGAGAACCTCTCCGGCGCACCGTGGATGGTGCCGTTCGCCCGCGCACTCGGCGCCCGCGTCGGCCGCGGCGTCGACCTGCACACGCTGCCGCCGGTCACCGGCATGCTCGAACTCGGCGACGGATGCAGCGTCGAACCCGAGGTGGACCTGTCCGGCTATTGGATCGACGGCGACCTCGTCCACATCGGCCCCATCCAGATCGGCCCCGGCGCGGTCGTGGGCGCGCGCTCGATGCTGCTGCCCGGCACCAGGATCGGCCGCAATGCCGAGATCGCGCCCGGCTCGGCGGTCTCCGGCAAGGTCAAGGCCGAACAGGAGTGGGCGGGCTCGCCCGCGGTGAAAGTCGGCAAGGCACAGCACCGCTGGCCCGACGAGACCCCGGCACGCGCCTCGCACTGGATCGCCGTCTTCGGCGTCACCTCCATGGTGTTGGCCGCCGTCCCGATTCTCTCGCTGGCCGTCGGCGGCCTGCTCATCGCCTGGTGGATTCGCGACACCCAGACGCTGACAGCCGGTTTCGGCCGCGCCTTCGCCATCCTGCCGGTCGCCCTGCTGCTGGTGTTGGGCGTCTACGCGGCGGTCACCATCGTGGCCGTGCGCCTGCTGAGCATCGGACTCACCGAGGGCTACCACCCGGTGCGCAGCCGCGCCGGATGGCAGGCCTGGGCCACCGAGCGCCTGCTGGATTCCGCACGCACCTTCCTGTTCCCGCTCTACGCCAGCCTGCTCACCCCGGTCTGGCTGCGGCTGCTGGGCGCGAAAGTCGGCAAGCGCGTGGAGGTCTCGACCGTCCTGCTGCTGCCCAAGTTCACCGTCGTCGCCGACGGCGCGTTCCTGGCCGACGACACCATGGTCGCCAGTTACGAATTGGGCGGCGGCTGGCTGCGCATCGGGGAGGCCAAGGTCGGCAAGCGCGCCTTCCTCGGCAACTCCGGCATGACCGCGCCCGGGCGGCGCGTGCCCAAGAACGGTTTGGTCGCAGTGCTTTCCGCGGCACCGTCCAAGGCCAAGGCGGGCTCGTCGTGGCTGGGCAGCCCGCCGACCCGTTTGCGTCGTGCCGCCGAATCCGGCGACACCGCACGCACCTTCGATCCGCCGCTGCGTCTGCGAGTCGCGCGGGCAGTGGTCGAAACCTGCCGACTCATCCCCGTTTTCGTGACCTTCGCCATCGGCCTCGGAGTGCTCTTCGCCCTCGCCTGGCTGGCCCAGCGGCTCGGTCACCTGCCCGCCGCCCTGCTCAGCGGTCTGGTCCTGATCGCGGCGGGCGCGGTCGCCGGAGCCGCCTCGGTCATTGCGAAATGGCTGCTGGTGGGCCGGATTCGGAACGAGGAGCACCCGCTGTGGAGTTCCTTCGTCTGGCGCAACGAGGTCGCCGACACCTTCGTCGAACACGTCGCCGCGCCCTGGTTCGCGCGCGCCGCGACGGGTACGCCCGTCCTGAACCTCTGGCTGCGCGGACTCGGCGCGACCATCGGGCGCGGGGTATGGTGCGAATCTTATTGGCTTCCGGAGGCTGACCTGGTGACACTCGGTGACGGCGCGACGGTGGAACGCGGCTGCGTCGTCCAGACGCACCTGTTCCACGACCGCATCATGGCCATGGACACCGTCACGCTCGGCGCGGGCGCGACCCTCGGACCGCACTGTGTCGCCCTGCCCGCCTCCATGATCGGCGCGGGCGCCACCATCGGACCGGCCTCGCTGGTCATGCGTGGCGACAGCGTGCCGCCCTCGACCCGCTGGTGGGGCAACCCCATCGCGCCGTGGCCCGCCGGGGGTCGCTGATGGCGGACCGGCTCGACGAACCCATCGACGATTACCTGCCGCAGAACGGAAATCGCGGATACCGGGTGTCGCGCTATGACCTGGAGCTGGTCTACAAGATGTCCAGCAACCGGTTGGCGGGGACCGCGGAGATCACCACGGTGACCACCGGTGTGCGAGATCGGTACGCGCTGGACCTTTCGCAATCGCTCGCGGTCACCAAGGTGTTGGTCAATGGGACCAAGCCCGCCAAATACGCGCATCAGCGCGGCAAATTGGTGATCACGCCGCGGCAGAAGATCCCGGCGGGCGGGGTGCTGGTGTTCACCGTGAACTACGCGGGACCGCCGAAGCCCGTGCGCGGGCCGTGGGGTGAGGTCGGGTGGGAAGAACTCACCGACGGGGTGCTGGTGGCCAGTCAGCCCAACGGTGCCGCCTCCTGGTTCCCCTGCGACGACCACCCCAGTTCCAAGGCCAGCTACCGGATTTCGATCACCACCGACTCGCCCTACTACGCGCTGGCCAACGGCACCCTGATGCGCAAGCAGACCAAGGCCAGCCAGACCACCTGGGTATACGAGCAGCCCGAACCGATGTCGACGTACTTGGCCACGATTCAGATCGGCCAGTACCGCAAACAGCGCATCGACGCGCCGCGCGGCACGGTGCCCATGCAGGCCATCCTGCCGCCACGCGTGCGCGCCGCCTTCGAGCACGACTTCGCGCGGCAGCCGCAGATGATGGCCGTGTTCACCGAGAAGTTCGGGCCGTATCCGTTCGAGGCGTACACGGTCGTGGTCACCGACGACGAGCTCGAGATTCCCATCGAGGCCCAGGGCATTTCGGTGTTCGGCGCGAATCACTGCGACGGGCGGCGCGGTTCGGAGCGACTCGTCGCGCACGAGCTCGCCCATCAGTGGTTCGGCAACAGCCTGACCATTCGGCAGTGGCGCGATATCTGGCTACACGAGGGCTTCGCCTGTTACGCGGAATGGATCTGGTCCGAGGCCGCGGGCGGACCCAGCGCCGACCAGCTCGCGCGCACCGCGCACCGCAACCTCTCGCGACTGCCGCAGGACCTCATGCTGGCCGATCCCGGGCCCGAGCTCATGTTCGACGATCGGGTGTACAAGCGGGGCGCGCTCACCCTGCACGCGCTGCGCCTCACGATCGGCGAGGCCGCCTTCTTCGACCTGCTCCGCGCCTGGACCGCCCGGTATCGCCATTCGTCCATCTCGACGGCCGAATTCACCGATCTGGCCGGGCATTACAACCCGGTGCCGCTGCATCAACTCTGGGACGCCTGGCTCTACGCGCGGCCGTTGCCCACCCTGCCACCCCTCCCCGCGTACGGGGCGCAAACCTCGACCGGGTAGACTTTCGGCGAATCAGAAAGTTGATCATGGATGTGGCACGGCCACATCAAGCGTCGTAGTTCGCTCACCGCTCGCATGCACCATCCAGGCTGCGCGACCCCAGGCTTTCCTTACGGCGATCGATTTTGCGCAACCGCAATCTCGCCACCCTGTGCCCCCGGCGCGGAGTTCAGCTCCGCAGACGGCTCGGGCACCCCCGATGCCCGAAAGGCACTGTTACCCAATGAGTTCCACCTCTTTTGCCGATCTCGGTGTGCGCGAACCGCTGGTGCGCGCCCTCACCGCCGCCGGTATCACCGCACCCTTCCCCATCCAGGCCGACACCCTGCCCGACTCGCTGACCGGGCGCGATGTGCTCGGGCGCGGCAAGACCGGCAGCGGCAAGACCCTCGCGTTCTCCATTCCCATGGTCGACCGGCTCGGCGCGCAGGGCGGGCGCAGCGCCGCCAACCACCCGCGCGGGCTGGTGCTCGCGCCGACCCGCGAGCTGGCCACCCAGATCGCGGCGACCATGGAACCGCTCGCGGCCGCGTACCGGATGTCGGTGACGACCATCTTCGGCGGTGTCTCGCAGCATCGGCAGGTGCAGGCGCTCAAGCGCGGCGTGGATATCGTCATCGCCTGCCCGGGGCGGCTCGAAGACCTCATGAAGCAGGGCGTGATCAGCCTCGACGCGGTCGGCATCACCATTATCGACGAGGCCGACCACATGGCCGATCTGGGCTTCCTGCCCGGGGTCACCCGCATCCTGGCCGCAACGCCGGAATCCGGTCAGCGACTGCTGTTCTCGGCCACCCTCGACAATGGCGTGAACAAACTGGTCAAGCGCTTCCTGCCGGATGCGGTGAAACACTCGGTCGACGAGGCGAATTCGCCGGTCGCCGCCATGACCCACCATGTGTTCGAGGTGTCCTCGGCCGAGGCCAAGCGGGCGGTCGTGCACCGGCTCGCCTCCGGGTCCGAGCGCCGAATCCTGTTCACCCGCACCAAGCATCAGGCCCGCAAGCTGGCCAAGCAGCTCACCACGGCCGGGATTCCGGCCGTCGATCTGCACGGCAATCTCTCCCAGCCCGCCCGCGACCGGAACCTGGCCACCTTCTCCTCCGGCGCGGCCAAGGTCCTGGTGGCCACCGATGTCGCGGCGCGCGGCGTCCACGTCGACGGCGTCGAGCTGGTCGTGCACGTCGACCCGCCCGCCGAGCACAAGGCCTACCTGCACCGCTCCGGCCGCACCGCCCGCGCGGGCAATGCCGGTGACGTCATCACCCTGGTCCTCCCCGATCAGCGCAGCGACATGCACGCCCTGATGCGCAAGGCGAAAATCACCGTCACCCCGCAGTCGGTCACCCCCGACTCCCCCGCCGTCGCCCAGTTGGTCGGCGATGTCGCCCCGCTGGTGGCCCTCACCGAGCCCACCGCGACCCGCCGCGCGAAGCCCGCCGCCGAGGGCCGGACCCGTTCCGAGTCCGGCCGGATAGCGGTCGGCGGCGTGAGGTCGGGTCGTTCCCCGCGACGCGCCAGCGGGTCCGACCGCGGCGAAGAGCGAAACCCTGTGCGCGGCAACCGTGCCGAGAGCGATGACCGGCGCGGTGACCGCGGACGCCCCGGCGCTCGTCGTCAGCGCGGTGCCGCCCAGGGCACCGAGTCCTACAAGCACAGCACCCACGGCGATGCGGACCCGGGTCTCACCAAGCCCGGTACGCGCGGTCAGTCCGCCGGTCGCCAGCAGACCGAGCGCGCCACGTCGGGCTTGGCGCGGCAGGGCGGTCGGGGTGCGGCACCGGCCGGAAGCACCGGCGGCCTGGCCGGGTTCTCCCGCGCGGGCGGCGGTCCGCGCCGCCGCCGCAACGGCTGACCCGGCGGCTCGCAGCTCCGGGCGGTCGGTCCGGTTTCAGATGGTCCAGGTCATCGGGTAGTTGATGATGGGGCGCTCGAACTTGCCGCCGATCGCCTCCATCTCGCCGCGCGCGACCACGGCCATCAGGGTCAGCTCGTCCATCTGCTTGGCGTGCTCCTCGGAATCCCAGACACTGATCTGGACCGTGGAGCCGTCCGGCGACACTCCAGTGAACCAGTGGATGAGCCCCGGCAACTCCTTGATGGCCGGGACCAGGTAGTCGGCCTGCTTCCTGATGAGCGCCTCGAACTCCGCGTAGTCGCTCGGATCGAAGCTCGCGCGTCCCACGCGGACCACCGCGCCCGCGGGCAATGCCTCGGTCATGCCAATCCCTTCGTTTCGTCATCGGGTTCGAACCCGGCCGACACTGCCCGTCGGCCCTGGCAGTTCGCTGGCAGCACCCATGGCACGCCGGAACCCGAACGGCACGCCCGAGCGCGGGACACGGCCGAAGAATGGGACAATTGCCCATATATACGCAGTGCTGAGTTTTCTACAGTTAATCCAGAGCAAGCAGCTGCCCGCTTTGTGGTTTTGGATTTACTTCAATCGTCTCGGACGCTTTCACAGGGTCAAGAGAGGGAGTCATGAATGCTCAAGCACCACTCAACGAGCGGGCCATCGTCAAGTTCGAGCATCTCGAAGACCGATACAAGGTGTCGGTGACACCAATCGACCGACTCAACTGGCGAGTCGGATACGCCCCGGACATGAAGGCCGCCGTGGCACTAGCCCACGAACTCGTGAACTGACATAAACCACTGGCCACCGGACCCCGCCCCGGGCGAGACTGCACCCATGCCGTTCACCACAGCCGACCGCCTGGCCATTCACGAATTGCTCGCTCTCCACGGCCATCTCAGCGACAGCGGCGAATTCGACCGCTTCGGCGAGGTCTTCACCGACGACATCGTCTACGACATGACCGCCTACGACGCGGGCCACCTCACCGGCCGCGACGCCCTGCGCGACGCCGCCCTCCAGCTCGGCGACGCCAACCCCCTCGCCCACCACGTCACCAACATCACCGTCACCCCCACCACCGACGACACCGCCGCCGCCCGCTCCAAGGGCCTGGCCGTGAACCTCGACGGCACCACCGCCAGCGTCACCTACGAGGACACCCTCCTCCGCACCCCCACCGGCTGGCGCATCGCCCACCGCCGCATCCTCCCCCGCCGAAAGCCGCTCACCCCTTAGCCTTTCATCGCCGCCTCGGATTCACGCTGCGCACCGGCCGGCACCGAGCCAGGCAAACGCCGACACGAACCCGCTGGCATGTTTGCGCTTCGGTGTCTGTCGCGTGATCCGGGGTGCGAGAATCTGCCGCATGTCGGGTGGCTCCGTGCCGCGATTCGGCGACAGGACTCCGATGGTGGAGGCACTGTCGCAGTGGCGGCTGCGCGAACTGCTGGCCGAGGTGCAGGACCGGATCGCGCAGGTGGTGGATGTTCACGATCGGATGGATCGGCTCATCGACGCCATGCTGGTCATCACCTCGGGCCTGGATCTCGACGAGACCCTGCGCACCATCGTGCACACCGCCATCGAGTTGGTGGACGCCCGTTACGGTGCGCTCGGGGTGCGGGAGACGCGCAGCAGCGGCGACAACCTGTCGGAGTTCGTGTACGAGGGCATCGACGATCGCACGCGGGTGCTGATCGGCGAACTCCCGCACGGGTGCGGGGTGCTGGGTCTGCTCATCGAGCAGCCGAAACCGTTGCGGCTCAAGGATTTGTCCAATCATCCCGCCTCGATCGGGTTTCCGGCGCACCACCCGCCGATGCACAGTTTTCTGGGTGTTCCGGTCAAGGTGCGCGACGAGGTGTTCGGCAGCCTGTACCTCACCGAGAAGGTCAATGGCCAGGAGTTCACCGAGGACGACGAGGTGGTGGTGCGCGCACTGGCGGCCGCGGCCGGCATCGCGGTGGCGAATTCCCGGCTGTACGCGCAATCGCAGCTGCGGCAGCTGTGGCTGGAGTCCATTCGCGATGTGGCCACCGAACTGCTGGGCGGCGGCGATCCGGCCGAGGTGATCGAGCTCATCGCCGATCGCGCACTCGCGCTGACCGATTCGGTGTGTACCTTCGTGGCCCTCCCCGAGGACCTGGAGCTCTCCGATGACGCGGTGACCGAGCTGATCGTGTCGGCGGGCGCGGGCGTGCCCGCCGCGGCCATGCTGTCGCGCCGCATACCCATCGAGGGCTCCCACACCGGCAGCGTCTTTCGCAGCGCGGAGTGTCTGGTCACGGAGGGCTTGGCGCACAACCCATTCCCGGAATTGCACACGGAGTTCGGCCCGGTGCTGCTACTCCCCCTGCGCGCCCGCCAATCCATGCTCGGTGTGCTGGG
Source organism: Nocardia sp. CDC153 (assembly GCF_035818515.1). NCBI lineage: Bacteria > Bacillati > Actinomycetota > Actinomycetes > Mycobacteriales > Nocardiaceae > Nocardia > Nocardia sp. CDC153. The sequence goes on from NZ_JAYKYU010000002.1 coordinate 172,151, forward strand.
CGTGCTGCGCGCCCCCGGCGAACCCGATTTCGACGCGTCCGCGATCGCCATGATGACGGTCTTCGCGGGTCAGGCCGCGCTCGCTCTTCGCTTGGCCGACAATCAATTCCGCATGCGCGAGCTCGACGTCCTCTCCGAACGCGACCGGATCGCCCGCAATCTGCACGACCGCGTCATCCAGCGCTTGTTCGCCACCGGACTGGCGGTGCAGGGCACGGCGCAGCGCATCCGGTCCCCGGAGATCCGGGATCGCCTGTACCAGAGCCTCGATGACCTGCAATCCATCGTCCAGGACATCCGCCAGTCGATCTTCGACCTGCACGGCCCCGCCATCGGCCAGGTCCCGCTGCAACAGGGTCTGCACGATCTGGTCGCCGAGATGACCGCGGAAACCAAGCTGCGCACCACGGTTCACGTCTCCGGTCCCCTCTCGGTCATCCCGGTCTCCCTGGCCGACGATGTGCAGGCGGTCCTGCGCGAGGCGATCAGCAATGTCGTGCGCCACGCCGGAGCCGATTCCCTCACCATCGCCCTCAGCGTCGCCGACGACGTCACCGTCGATGTGAACGACAACGGCGCGGGCCTCGACCAAAGCTCTTCCCGCCGTAGCGGTCTGGCCAATCTCGAGGTCCGCGCACGCCGCCGCAACGGCACCTTCACCATCGAACCGGGCGAATCCGGTGGCACCCGCGTCCACTGGTCGGTACCGCTGCCCTGACAAGCGAAAGCCCCCGGCACGCGGACTCTGAAGTCTCGGGGGTGCGTGACGGGGGCGGGGTCACCGCGTATCGGGTCCGATCGATCGACCACCTCCTTCCCGCTCGGGCGACCGACGGCCGACATGTTCAGGAACTCCGATCGGTGCCGTAGAGCATCCCCTCACAGACCGCATTCGCAGCACGGCCGAAAGTCCCCGCGCCCCGGGCAGATGGCCACCGACCGACCCGAACCGCCCACCCGGACGGGCCCCGGCGAGGCCTTGTCAGGCGGTTTATGAAAGCGCACACTTACGTACGTGGCTGCTTTCAAAGAGGTCGACCTGACCATTCTCGGGGATCCGAGCCGCAAGGCGATCTTCGAGTTGCTGGCGCGGCGGCCGTGTTCGGTGGGCGAGTTGGCCGAGCGGTTGCCGATTACCCGGCAGGCGGTGTCGCAGCACCTGCGGGTGCTCAGGGATGGCGGGCTGGTGGTGGCCACGGCGGAGGGCACACGCCGGATCTATCGGATCAATCCGGAGGGTGTGGCCGCGATTCAGGCGTATTTCCAGCGGATCTGGGATGACGCGCTGACCAGTTTTCAGAAGGCCGCCGACGCGGCCGATCCCGAACAGGAGCAATCATGAGCACCCCCACGATTCCCGCGCTCAACGGCACCGCGACGGTGGCCCTGCCACAGGAGCGGGCCTTCCGGTTCTTCACCGAGAACTTCGGCAGCTGGTGGCCCGCCGACTACCACATCGGACAGTCCGACATGGTCGACGCCGTCATCGAGCCATCGGTCGGCGGCCGCTGGTTCGAACGCGGAGCCGATGGCAGCGAATGCGATTGGGGCCGCGTACTCGCCTGGGAGCCGCCGCACCGCTTCCTGGTGACCTGGCAGATCAACGGCTCCTGGCAGTTCGACCCCGATCCGGCCCACGCCAGCGAGATCGAGGTGCGCTTCGTGCCCGAGGGCCCGGAACAAACCCGAGTCGAACTCGAACACCGCCACCTCGATCGACTGGTCGACGGGCAGGCCATTCACGACGCCATCGCCATCCAGGGCGGCGGCTGGAGCACACTGCTCGAGCTTTTCGCCAAAACCGCTGCGGCACAGTCTTGATCGAACGGCAGGACGTGGATCAGGCGGACAGGTCACCGGTCTGGAGGAAGCGCTCCAGGCGCTGGGTGTAGGGCTCGGGATCGATGCCCTGTTCGGTGAGCCAGGTGTCGCTGTAGTACTTGTCGAGATAGCGTTCGCCCGGGTCGCAGAGAAGGGTTACGACGCTGCCCTTTTCGCCCCGGGCGAGCATTTCGGCGATGACGTGGAACGAGGCCCAGACGCCGGTGCCGGTGGAGGCGCCGCAGCGGCGGCCGAGGAGGCGTTGGAGGAGGTGGATGGTGGCGACGCTGGCGGCGTCGGGGACGCGCATCATGCGGTCGACGGCGTGCGGGACGAAGCTGGGTTCCACGCGCTGGCGGCCGATGCCCTCGATGCGGGAACCCTTGTCGGAGGTGATGTTTCGGTCCAGGGTGCGCCAGCCCTCGAGGAAGGCCGAGTTCTCCGGGTCGGCCACGCAGATGCCGGTGGCGCGCTGGGTGTAGTGGACGTAGCGGGCCAGGGTGGCCGAGGTGCCGCCGGTGCCCGCGGTGGCGACGATCCAGCTCGGTTCCGGGAAGCGTTCCTGTTCGAGCTGGCGGAAGATCGATTCGGCGATATTGTTGTTGCCCCGCCAGTCGGTGGCGCGTTCGGCGTAGGTGAACTGGTCCATGTAGTGCCCGCCGGTCTCCTCGGCGAGCCGCGCCGAGACCTCGTACACCTCGCATGGATCGTCGACCAGATGGCAAGTGCCACCGTGGAATTCGATGAGTTCGACCTTGGACTTGACGGTGGAGCGCGCCATGACGGCAATGAACGGCACGCCGATCAGCTTGGCGAAGTAGGCCTCCGACACCGCGGTCGACCCGCTCGACGCCTCGATCACCGGGCGGCCGGGCCGCAGCCAGCCGTTGCACAGCGCGTAGAGGAACAGCGAGCGCGCCAGCCGGTGCTTCAAACTGCCGGTGGGATGGGTGGATTCGTCCTTGAGGTAGAGGTCGATGCCCCAGTCGGCGGGCAGCGGGATGGTCAGCAGATGGGTGTCGGCGGAGCGGTTGCCGTCGGCCTGGACCTTGCGCACGGCCTCGCGCAGCCAGGCGCGGTATTCGGGGTCGTAGCGATTGATGTCGCTCTCGTCGACGAGCGTTTGCGATCCGGTTGCCAGTGCCATGCCCCCGACGCTAGTCGAGGACCGGGTTTAGTGGGACCGACCTGGGCCGACAAATTCTAAGCGTTCGTAATAGGGGGTGAAACTCCCGATAATGGCCGGGTCTACCCTGTGACGGCCGTCTCGACGAGCGGCACGGTCGCCTGCAACTCCTCGATGACCGCGCGCACCGCGGGCACCTTCTCCAATTTGGGCAGGGTGACCGCGAGAATGCGCCGCTGCATCGCGGGTTCCACCGCCACCGACCGCACCGCGCCCACGGCCGGGATACCGGCGATGGCGAGTTCGGTGGCCAGCGCGACACCCAACCCCTCGGCCACCAGACCGACGACGGCACCGAGATTCTCCGTGGCGAAGGAGATGTCCGGGTGGAATCCGGCCTCCCCGCACGCGTCGATGAGGTAGCCGCGGCATTGCGGACACCCGGCGATCCACTTCTCGTGAGCCAGCTCCGACAGCTGGAGCGGACTCATCCGATACCCGCCCGCCAGCTCGTGCCCCAGCGGCAGCAACACGCGCAGCCGGTCGGTGAACAGCGGCCGCACACTCAGCTCCGACAGATCGGGACTGGCCGCGTCACAAGAGCTTTCGGAGTCCGGCACCCCGCCCTCGGGATAGTCGAACAGGAGCGCGATCTCGCACTCGCCCGCCCGCAGCATGGCCACGGCCTCCGGCGGTTCGGCCTCCACCAGCGCGATCCGCAGCTCGGGTTCGGCGGCGCGGACCCGGGCAATGGTCTTGGGCACCAGCGTCGACATCGCGCTCGGAAAGGCGGCCAACCGCACCGTGCCCGCCTTCAATTCGGTCAGCGCGCGGATCTCGGCCTCGGCGGCGTCGAGACTGCCGAGCACCGTGGCGGCATGCCGACGCAGCGCCTCACCGGCCTCGGTGAGCTGGAGTTGATGCCCCGACCGCGTCACCAGCGCGGTGCCGAGCTGACGCTCCATGGCCTTGACCTGCTGACTGATCGCTGGCTGCGTATAGCCGAGATGCCGGGCCGCCGCGGAGTACGAACCGGTCCGCGCGACCGCCTGGAAAATCTTCAGCTGTCTGACCTCCAGCATGCCGACCATCCTAAACGTCCCAGTTCAGCGGCCCGGATCAGCGCGGCGGCAAACGCTCGGTGCGGGACCGGCAAGCATCTCGCGGGCCGCACGAGCCGCGCACCCCTGCTAGGTTGGATGTCGATCGCGTATAGGGTTCCGCGCACCGCCGCCAGCACGACACCACAATCAGGCGAGTGCGGACTGGTCCGAGCTGCGCCTCGGTGTTTCTGCCGGAATCGCCGACATCTAAAGGGACAAAAGCCTGGAGGACTCCCTTCCGCCTGCGCCGGTGACGGTGCGGCCGACCGAGAGCCCGAGGCACATGCCCGTAATCGTCCTGGTGGGAACACTTTTCGCGGCCGTGCTGCACGCGAGCTGGAATGCCATCGCGCACAAGATCCCCGACAAGACCGTCGCCTTCACCCTGGTGAACCTCGGCAGCATGATCGGCGGCATTCCGCTGGTCTGCCTGGCTCCGATCCCGGATCCGCGCAGCTGGGTCTTCCTCGGCGCATCCGCCGCCCTGCACCTGGCCTACAACGGTTTGCTGATGGCGTCCTACCGGCTCGGCGACCTGAGCCAAACCTACCCGCTCGCCCGCGGCACCTCACCGCTGGTGGTCACCCTGGCGGCGGCGGTGTTCCTGGGCGAATTGCCCAGCGCGGGACAGATTTCCGGCGTTCTGCTGATCTCGACCGGCCTGGCCTGTCTGGTCGGCTGGGGCTACCGCGCCCACCCGGCGCGGCCCACCGCGATCTACGCCGCCCTCGCCACCGGCCTGATGATCGCCTCCTACACCACCGTCGACGGTGTCGGAGTTCGCCTGTCCCACAGCACACTCGGCTACATCGGCTGGCTGATGGTCTTGGGCGAATTCGGTGTTCCACTCGCCGCGCTGGCCCAACGCCGTCGCGGACTGGCGACCGACCTGCGCCCGTTCTGGCTCCTCGGCCTCACCGGCGGCCTGTGCAGCGTCCTGGCCTACGGCATCATCCTGTGGGCTCAGACCCGAGCCGATCTCGCCGACGTCGCCGCGCTACGCGAGTCCAGCATCATCGTGGGCGCGCTGATCGGAACCCTCTGGTTCAAGGAGAGTTTCGGCGCACCCCGCATCGTCGCCACCTGCGCCGTGACCGCCGGAATCGCGCTGATGTACCTGGCCTGAGCAAATGGGTGTCCGAATTATCGGACCGGCAAGGGTTTTAGAGGACCAATTCCTCTTTTTGCTGGATCGTAGCCGTGATGGGATGAGTCTTGCTGAAAGGAAGTCGCACAATGAACGCTCTCGTAGCAATCCTCATCGTGTGGGTCTTACTCTCCCTGCCCGCGGCCCTGCTGTTCGCGCGGATGATTCGCCCGGCCGGGCGCACGACCGGCTCGGCGCCCGGCAGACACCGTTCCGGGGCGGCTACGCCGATGCGTCGCTGAAGCTCCCGTCGCGCAGGACAGGAACCGTTGCGCTGCTATCGATTTCGATCGCAGTGGCGACGTCTTCGCCGAATCCGATGGCCGCCAGTTCCCGTCCGGAGGCGCAGTCGGTGATCAAGCCGGGCACATCGGCGATGCCGGTGTAGGTGTTGCGGGCGATGATCGCCTCCGACGACAGCGTCCCGACGCCGTGGTCGGCGAGTGCCGCGATGACGGCTCCGGCACCCACCAGGTCTTCGATCGCGGGCCGCAGTACATCGCGCCCGGGCCAGTGCTCGCCCGCGGCGATGACACCGATCGGCTGGTCCACGGTGCCCCACCCTTGCTTCGCGATCCAGTCCCCGACCACCGCGGCGTTCCGCAGACACGCCGCGATCACCGGAACACCGTCGACGGCAGCCGAAATGGCCGAACCGTTCGGTGAAGGCAAGACCAGCCGCTCCGGAGCGGGTGCGCGGCGCAGCGCCGCCGGGGACAGTGACCACGGCTGTTCGGCCGACATCGCGCGGCGGCCGACGGCCAGCCGGGCATCGTGCGCGGCCGCGAAATCCGCTGCCGTCCGGTCCCGGAACGTGTAGGGATACACCCGCGTCCCAGCGTCGATGGCGACCGACACCGAGGTGGTGAACGACAGCACGTCGACGACCACGATCGCCGCGCACCCCGGCCCGAGCGCCCGCGCCCCGGTGATCCCCCACTCGAACCGCACCCCGGTTCCGTCCTGTTGCGACCACGCGGGCAGCTCCACGACCCAATCCCCCTCTCCGCGAACTCCCTTCGCGGCCATCGCCAGAGATTACCGCCCGCGGCTCCGGGCGCCGAGTTGATCACGGAACTGGCCGGGGGTGAGGCCGGTTTCCTCGCGGAAGGCTCGGTAGAAGTGGCGGTCGGTGGAGAAGCCGGAGGCCGCGGCCACCGCGGCCAACGAGCGGGAGGGGTCGGCTCGGATGAGGCGGCGGGCGTGGGCGATGCGGGTGCGGCGGACGATCGCGCCAGGCTCGCCGAACCCTTCACAGACCCGGTAGAGGGTGCGGCGGGAGATCAGGCAGGCGTGGGCGATCTCGTCGACCGTCAGGTCCGGATTGGTGAAGTTCTTGCGGATGTAGGCCAATACCTGCTGGCGGGTGTAGAGCGAGTCCGAGGGCGCGGGTGAGGTTTCGCCCGTCGCCAGCAGCAGCGCCGAGGCCATCATGCCCGCGGCGTCGGTGCCGAAGACCGAGACCGCCTGGCTGATGTCGTCGGGCGGGAGTTCGGCCAGGCCGCGGAAGAAACTGGTGACCACCCCGAGCGCGCCGACGGCAGGAACGGCGGTGGCCGTGGGCAGTTGCTCGCGGGTGAGGCCGGAATGTTCCATCACCAGTTGTAGTGGCGCGCGGACCAGCGTGGACAGGCAATTGTCGGTGGTGCGGCTCTCCAGCGGTAGGCCGCTGTCGAAGAACGAGATGGTGCCGGGCTTGCATTCGGCCACCTGCCCGCCCTGCTCGGTCCAATTCGTCCCTTCCAGGACGATATTCACCAGGATGAACTCACCGGTGGACTGCGCCACCATCCTTTTCGTCCGCAATGCCCGTTGCGCACTGGCCTGCATGCGCGAGACGGCGAATCCGTCGAATTGGGTCGTGGTGATTTGTCCATGCCAGTGACCTTGGCGCAATGGTTCGATCACCGTCGGGGCGACCGCATCCGACATCAAGGCTTCCCACTGCTCGAACGCCTGACGTGGCGAAAGGGTCGAGGACGATGAGATCTCGACAGCGCCGAAAACGGCTTGCTCCACGCCGGTAATCTTCCCACCACATATCGCTCAGCAACCACGTTTCGAACGAGTTCCGTATTCGGTTGTTGGTGAAGGCCACGACGGTGACCTCACGGAACGGGCGAACCGCTCATCAAGAGTGCTGTCAATGTATAGAGACGCTCGATTCGAAGCGGCGAACCGAGATCTTTGTAGTGCCACAATGGGGTTCGCACAGAATCGGTTACCGCACTGTCGAGGGAATCGACAAGAAAAATGTGAGCACGCCGTAACGCGGTGGCCACGAAGCGCTCGATCATGGGACTCGTACAACTGCCCAGCGCATGGACCGCACAGGCGGTCTCCTCGGTCGTCGAATGCCAGACGCCCCACGAACCGTTCGGTCGCTGAGTCGCGAGCAGCCAGGCGACGGCGCGCGAAACCGCCAGCAGCGCATCGGCGGAGAACTCGGCTTCGATCGCGCGGGACAGGGCCATGGCCGCGGCGGCGGTGGGCAGGACGGGCGAGGCGACCGACCTGTCGCTCCAATAGCCGTCCGGGTGTTGGGTTTCGACGAGTGCGTGCAGGGCCGCCGCTTCGCGGCCGCGGAAGGGGCCGGTCCGACGCGGGGAGACGGTGGTCAGCGCCTCGAGCAGGTGCGCGGTCGCCATCGGTGCCGCGGTCGCGGGAAAGGCCGTCAGGCACCCGGGATTCACGCCGTCGTCCCACGAGTTCAGGACGAAGACCGCGAGCGCGGAGGAGTTCAGGTCCGGCGGCAGACCCGGCGCGAAGGCCATGCCGTCGGCGCCGAGCGCGGCACGCAGGGACGCGCTCAACGACGCGGTGAACCCGGGCGGCAGCGGGAAGCCCAATCGCGCGAAAAGCGCCGCCGCCATGGCCCGTTCGAAGTTCGTGGCCGGCGCGAGGGCGGGCCACAGCCCTTGGTGGCGCACCCCCTCGCGCCGCAGATAGCGTTCGGCACCGCGCATTTCGGATCCGTGCCAGCGGACCGCGCTGGCGGTCAAGGCCGGTGAGCACGCGACCGCACCGCCGCTCAGCGAATCCTCGGCGTTCCAGCCGCGAGGCGCGGTCGCGAGCAACTCCAGCGGGTACTCGCGCCACGCGTCGCGATCGCCCTCGGCCGCTCGCGTCCGCATTACCGCGCAGCGATCGGTCTTGGCCCGCTGTGCCGTTCGGGCGCGGTCCAGTGCAATCGCATACCGACCGCCCTCGTACCCGAGCCGTTCGGCAACCCGATCCAGGAGAATCGGAACCGTGCAGTCGATCGACTCCAGACTGGGCAGTCGGTCTGGCGCAAGTGATTCCGGATCGGCGAGGAGGAACTCACACCCGTCCCGCACCGCCTCTCGCACCCACCCCCGATCGACCGGCGCGTCCGACGGCAACGCCAGCAACATCGACACCACCGCCAGCGTCGACACCGTCCGGTACCCCGTCGGCGCGTGCGGACTCCCCCAGCTGCCATCCCCATTCCGCGTGCGCGCCAAGGCATTCAGGCCCAGCCGCGCCAGCGAATCCGGCAGTAGCCGAGGTGTTTGCTGGAGCCGGTCGACCACCACCGCCGTGGCATACGGCGACCCGGTGATCATGCCGTCGGCGTCCTCGTCGACGAGCCTGATCAACTGCCACAACGACATCAGTGCGCGCTTGCGGATCGCGCCGATGGATTCCTCGTTCACGGATGCTCGCACGGGGTTGCGGACGGGGACGGGAACTCCTCCACGATACCCGCGCGACCATCGCGAACCCGTCTCCACGGAAAGCCAAACCGATTGCAGCCCTGCAGATCTTGCGAATCCACCGCTATTCGCCCGAAATGTCGGTTACGCTGGCGACGGAGGGATCCCGCCTCCGGCCGAGTGAACCCGAGTGTGTCCTATGAACGAACACGAATTGCGGCACCTGGAGATCCCACTTCCGTTCCCGCCGCAAAAACATTCCATGAGCGATCGAGCACAGGAAAGAGTTCAGACCTGGGCAATGCGTTTCGGATTACTGGCCGACGATGACGCGGCACGGCGTTTCGACAAGCTCGGATACGCGCGCTTCTCCGCCTATTGGTGCCCCACCGCGTCTTTCGCCGACATGCTGCTCGTGGCCGAATGGATCACCGTATTCTTCATCTTCGATGATCTGCAGAATCTGGCCATCACCACCGGCCGCCTCGACGAGTACGACCGACTGCGCCACGCGGCGCTGCGGGTGGTGCACGATCGCGGGGCGACCGGTCCGGTACCACCCGTCATCGCAGCTCTGTCCAATCTGTGCACCCGAACCTTCCCACGCAATTCCGAAGTGTGGCAACGCAGATTCGCTTTGAACCTGGAATTGTGGCTGATCGGACATGCCCGGGAGAACGCATTCCGGCAGGCGCTCCGGTCCCCGAGTCCGGAGGAATATCCACGATTGCGACGCGACGCGTGCACGGTATTGCCGACCGTCGATCTGGCGGAAATCATCGAGCACATCGAGCTTCCCGACGCCCTCTATTATGGGCCCGCCTATCAGGAGATCATCGCCACCACCGCCGATATTATGTGCTGGACCAATGACTTACACTCATTGGCCATCGAAACCGATGCCGAGGACACCATCAATATGGTGACCACACTGCACGACCATCGCGGTATGGATCTGTCTCGGTCGGTCGTGGAAATCCGGCGTCTCATCGATGCCCGGGTGACCGATTGCCAACGGGCCGCGCAATCCATAACCGCCGAAATGGATGCGCTGCACTTGCCGCCGAGAATTCGCAACGGTGTCCGTCGCTGCATTCGCGATTGTCAATCCGCCATCGCCGGAATGGAACTCTGGGACCGCACGGACACCGTCCGCTTCACCCCGGACGACGAGCTGCGCGAAACCCGGAACATCGACTACGGCAACGGATTTCTCGATCGAGTCTGAGACCGGCGCGGCCCGCCACACGGATTCGCGGACCAGGTAGCCGACCCCGCGCCCGGTGACACGGCCGTCGGTCAGATGAGGGCCCGGTGGCGCTTCAGTCGGCGGCGGACGTCGGCCATCATCGAGCGGGTGCCCGCGGTGCGGAGGAATCGGGGGATGAAGCGGTTGACGAAACCTACGAACAGGAACAGGTGCTCGAAGCGGCGTTGGTCGGCCGCGGTCCAGGTCAGGCCCATCTGATCGCGGAAGTAGGGCGCGAGGTAGCCGACGGTGAGGAAGCGCAGCAGGCCGCCGAAGAGGACCCGCAGGTACCAGTGGATCATCCGCAGATGCAGCAGGTCGTCGACGAAGGCGCGGATCTTCTCGTCGACGGCCACCTGCTCGCAGGCCACCACCCAGTATTCGTCGAATTCCGCGCGGGTCTTGGGCCACATGTCCGCGGTGACCTGCAGGGTGGTGCCCAGGGGCGCGGCGGTGGAGTAGAACGCCTCGGCCTGTTCGGGACTCATTTTGCCGTTGAGTAGCTGATAGGAGTCCTCGAAGCCGATGTAGAGGCAGGCCGCGACCCACAGCTGCAGGTTGCGGTCGAAGGCGTTGTACTTCACCGGGACACCGGGTTCGGACTTCACCTGGCGGTGCGCGACATTCACCGCCTCCCGGAAGGCGATCTTCTCCTCGGGTGTGCCCAGAATCGCCACCGCGAGGTAAGAGGCCGTGGTGCGCAACCGCTTCCACGGATGCACCATGAGCGCACCGGACTCGACCTTGCTGTCGGCGACGCCGTGCCCAACCCCGGGCCGCGCCATCTGCATGGCCACGTTCGCGGCGGCCCCGGAGAACTGCCAGAAGTCCAGTGCGTCCTCGAGTTTCGGCGGCCGCTTGCCGTCGGGCCGGTGCACGCCGGGGATGCGGATGCGAGTCTGTTCGAGGGTGAGGGCCGCGCCGGACGGCTGCGCTGCCGCGATTGCCATGAGTACCCCTCCCGGGCAGATTCCACGATGAACCGATACTAACTTATGACCGTTGCACAGTGACCGAAATCTGTTCGATCATGCCAACTGTGCACCAACAGACAGCGGAAGCAAAGATCTTCCGATTCGCTTCCCCGTTGAAGAATACTGAGTAACATACGACGCTGCGGCCGCTCGTGCACAGCGGCACGGGCTGGGACCGGAAGGAACTTGGCGGCATGCTGAAGCGCTTGGATCGCATACTCGCTTACGAGATGAAGGTGTCGGAATTTCTCGGCACGCTCATCATTCTCGGCATCCCCTACGGGTTGGTCGGGGTGGTGTGGACGCTCACGCACACCTCGCATCTGAAGCAGATGCACGGCCTCGATGTGATCATCTCGTTCCTGGGATCCATCGTGTGCTGGCCGGTGCTCACCTTCTCGAATGTGTGCATGACCTAGATGATGGCCCTGGTCTGGCTCATCGACATCCTGGTGATCGGCATCAAGATCCTCGGTGGGCGTATGAAAGTCAATCCCGTTCTGCGCGTGGGGCTCTGGGTTGCCGTGCTGTGCACGGTGGCGGCGGGGATCGCGGTGGTCGGGTTCGGACTGGTGCGGTTGCAGAGCTATCTCGAGGGCGCGGCCTGATGACGACACTCGAAAAACACTCCGGCCCAGCCGAACCTACCGAGCTCGAACGCATCGGTAGCAGTATTCGCGGACTCTGGCGGCGCCATCCGCAACGGTCACTGGAAACCCTTGGGCGACAGGTCGATCTGGGTCGTGACGCCCTGCGGCAGCTGGTCGTGTCGATCCTGCGCCGCCGCTTCCCGTATCGGGAGTTCATCAAGCAGTGCGCGTTCATGACCAGCGTGTCGGCCGCGCCGACCGTGCTGGTCGCCATTCCCATCGCGGTCGTGGTGTCGATTCAGGTGGGCGCGTTGGTCGATCAGGTCGGCGCGACCACGTTCATCGGCGCGGTGGCCGGGCTGGGCATCATCCGCCAGGGCGCGCCGCTGGTGACCTCGCTCATGATCGCGGGCGCGGTCGGGTCGGCCATTACCGCGGATCTGGGGTCGCGGACCATTCGGGAGGAGATCGACGCCATGATGGTCATGGGCGTGGATCCGGTACGCCGACTGGTCGCGCCGCGACTGGCGGCGGCGGTGCTGGTGAGCATGCTGCTGTGCGGATTCATCGTCTTCGTGGGCTTCGCGACGGCCTACATGTTCAATGTCTATGCCCAGCAGGGGACGCCGGGCTCGTTCATCGGGTCGTTCGCGTCCTTCGCGGTGGCCAATGATCTGGTGATCGCGGTGCTCAAGGCGGCCATTTTCGGGCTGCTGACCGCGGTCATCGCCTGCGATATCGGCCTGCACGCGCACGGCGGGCCGGGTGGGGTGGCCAATGCGGTGAACTCGGCGGTGGTGAGTTCGGCGCTCATGCTCTTCGCCACCAATATCGTGCTCACCCAGCTCTACAACACACTGCTACCGACGAAGGTGGTGTGAGGATGGGCAGTAGCTACACTCCCCCGGCGCTCAAACCCGTGCGGATGGCCACGACTGTGGTGTCGATTCCCGTGGCGGCCAATCAGCGGCTCGGGCATCAGGTCATCACGTTCTTCCAGGCGCTCATCGCGATTCCGTTCGTGTTGAAGCACTATCGGCAGGAAGTGCTCAGGCTTACGGCCGATGTCGGTTGGGGCAATGGCTCACTCGTGGTCGGCGGCGGCACCATCGGCGTGGTCGTGGCGCTGTGCGGGTTCGGTGGGATCACCGTGGGCATGGAGTCGTTCACGGCGCTCAACCTGCTCACCATGTCGCCGCTGACCGGTGCCATTTCCGGTTTCGCCACCACCCGCGAGCTCGCGCCCATCATCGCCACCCTGGCGTTCGCCATTCAGGCCGGGTGCCGGTTCACCGCGCAGTTGGGTTCCATGCGCATCTCCGAGGAGATCGACGCGCTGGAATCCCTTGCCATTCGGCCGCTTCCGTACTTGATCAGCACCCGCATGATCGCGGCCACGCTGACCATCATTCCGCTCTACAGCGTGGGATTGGCGACGGCGTATCTGGCCACCAAGCTGTCGGTGCTGTTCCTGGGCGGCACCACGGCGGGCACCTACGACCACTACTTCTTCCAGTTCCTGCTCGGCCCGGACGTGTTCTGGTCGCTGCTCAAGGTCGTCCTGTTCGTCATGATCTCGACGTTCATCCAGTGCTACTACGGCTACGTCGCCACCGGCGGCCCGGAGGGCGTGGGGGTGGCGGCCGGGCGGGCCATCAAGATGGTCATCGTCGTCATGGTCTTCGTCAATCTCTTTCTGACCCTCGCAATCTGGGGCATCGACCCCGGGTTCCGCATCTCGGGATAGGTGTTGCGATGATTCTCGATCCCAGCGGGCGAGGGCCGACGGCCCGGCAGCTCACGTTGGCCGGACTCGCCCTGATCGCCACGGTGGCGGTGCTGCTGTATCTGCTGGCGCTGCGCTACAACGGCCGCTTCGAAGAGAAGGTGCCGGTCGTCGCCGAGCTCACCAGCACCGGTGACGGGCTGCCCGCGCACGCCGATGTGAAGTTCCGCGGCATGATCGTAGGTCGGGTGGAGGATGTCGCGGTGGTCGCCAAGGGCGAGCGGCAGCGGGCCGCGATCGCCTTGAAACCCCAAGTGGCGGGAACGATTCCGGCGACGGTGGCGGCACGGGTCATTCCGAACAATATTTTCGGGGTGACTGCGGTGGAGCTGGTGGACACCACGCCGACCCGCGAGACCCTGCGGGCCGGTGCGACCATTCCGGAGGACACCAGCTCGGCCACGGTGCAGTTGCAGACCACGCTCAATGTGCTGCGCACCGTGCTCAATACGATTCAGCCGGAGAAGCTGGGCCGGGTGCTGTCGACCCTGTCCGCGGCGCTGGACCCGGGGTCGCGGGTGCCGGGGTCGACCGTGGAGCGGCTCGATCACTGGGTCACCGAGGTGCGCGGCATCGACGGGATCGGCGATCTGCTCGGCAATCTCGGACGCGCGGCCTCCGCGCTGAGTACCTCGGCCCCGGATCTGGTAGGAACCCTGGCCAAGTCGGTGACCACCGCGCGCACGCTCACCGAACAGCGGGCCGCGCTGATGGATCTGCTGAGCAGCGGCGGTACCGCGGTGGACACGGTGAACGGTCTGTTCGCACGCAATCCCGACTCCGGCAAGTTCCTGGTCTCGGGACTGAACGAGCTCTTCGCCAGCCTGGCCCAGGACACCCAAGCCATCCCCTACGCCATCGCCAATCTGAATACCGCGTTGCAGCGGCTGCAGACCACGTTCACCTACGGACCCAAGAAGCAGATGGTGTGGAAGATGGACGTGTCCTTCACGCCGTTCCAGCAGTACACGGCCAAGGACTGCCCGCACTACGGCGATCTGGCCGGGCCGCGCTGCGGTGGCGGGACCGTGCCGGAAACCGCTCCGGCACAGCAGTTTCCGCAGCAGTTGACGCCCCGGCATCTAGACGCAGCAGGGCCCGCTCCGACACTTCCCGGCATTCCGGCCCTGCCCGCGATTCCCGGGCTCACCGCGCCCGCGGCCGCTCCCGCAGCCGAGGTGGGAGGTGGCGGACTGCACGGTGCCGACGCCATCGCGGCACTGGTCGGCCGCACGCCGACCGCGGCCGAAATCCTATTGCTCACGCCGATGCTGGCCGGTGGTTCCCTCGTCCCCGCCGAGGCCGGAGGTGCCGCGTGAAGTCGGGAAAAGCCTTGGCGGGCTTCAGCCTTTTCGCCGTGGTCGCCATCGTGTTGACCTACACCATCTGGTCCACACTGCAGCGCGCGGTGCCCGGTGGGACGCACAGCTATTCGGCGGTGTTCTCCGATGTGCTCGGGCTGCGGGTCGGCGATGACATTCGGATGGCCGGGGTGCGGGTCGGGCGGGTGGACAAGATCTCGTTCGGGGACGGGTACCGGGCGCGGGTGGACTTCCGGATACAGGACGAACAGCACCCGACCACGACGACCAAGGCGCTGGTGCGGTATCAGAACCTCATCGGGCAGCGGTATATCGCGCTCATGCCCGGTAAGGAGGCCGGGCAACCGCTGGCGGCCGGGGATCAGATTCCGATCGAGCGGACCGAACCGTCGTTCGACGTGTCCTCGCTGCTGTCCGGCTTCGAGCCCTTGTTCAGTGTGCTGCAACCGGATCAGGTGAACTCCCTGTCGGAGACGCTGATTCAGGCCCTGCAGGGCAATGGGGTGTCGCTCAGCGCGCTGGTGACCCAGGCCGCGCAGCTGGCCGGGACCTTCGGGCAGCGGGACGAGATTCTCGGGCAGGTGGTGAGCAATCTCAGCAGCGTCATCTCCGGGCTGGCCCACCGCAGCAATGAGCTGGAGACGCTGATCACCCAGGCGCGGGCGCTCACCGAGGCGCTGTACACGCAGGGCTCGACATTGAAATCGTCGGTGGAACGGGTTGCGACGGCGACGGATTCGCTGGTGAACATTATCGCCGCGGTCGAGCCCGGCGCGGCCCGCGCCCAGACCGATGCCTCCGCCGGTGTCGCGCTGCTGCTGCTCAATGGCGCGTCCCTGGACAAGGCCGCCGTCGAGCTGCCCGACGTCCTCAATGGCGTCGCGCGCTTCAGCAGCTACGGCGCGTACGGCAATGCGTACCTGTGCAGTCTCGACGTGTCGCTGTGGGGCGTGCTGCTCCCGCCCGGTCTGTTCGATCAGATTGGCGGCCAATCCCATTCGGAGGTATGCCGATGAGGCGGCTGCGCTATCCCGGATTCCTCGCCAACCGATACCTGCGACTCGGACTGTTCGCGGCCGGGTTCGTGGTGCTGCTGCTGGTCGGGTCGACCGTGCTGAAGCAGGCGCAGGTGGGCGACAAGACGATTCACGCCGAATTCGCCCAGGCGTCCGGGCTGCGGCCGGGCGCGACCGTGGATGTGTCGGGCATCGAGGTCGGGCAGGTCAGCGCGGTCAGGCTGGACAACGGCAAGGTGCTCGTGGATATGCGGGTGCACCGGGAGATAAGCCTCGGTGATGACGCGCGGGCGGCCATCAAGATGTCGACCATTCTGGGTCGGCTCCACGTGGATCTCACACCCGGGCACGGTAAATCGCTGGCCGGGGACCGGATCAAGCTCGATCACACCGAGGTGCCCTACAACCTGGGCAAGGTCATTCAGGATCCGCAGTACAAGAACTCCTTCGAGCGCATCGAGAAGCTGGATCCGCAGAAGCTGCGGCAGGCGCTGGATCTCGTCGACCAGCAGATGGGCACCTCACCGGAGCTGACCGTGCAGGCCCTCGACAGCGTGGGCGCGCTGGCCAAGGTGATCAATGATCGGCGCGACGAGGTGGACACGCTGCTGAAGAGCATGGACACCGTCTCGCAGCTGGCCTCGGACAATCAGAACAGCGTGCTGCTGTTGCTCACTCGCGGTGCGGCGATCGGCAACGCGGTGCAGCAGCGGCAGACGCTGCTGAAACAGTTGCTCGACAATGTGGCCGCGCTGTCGAGCCTGCTGCAGCAGATGGGCCTGGAGAACAACGATCAGCTCGCGCCGCTCATCACCGATCTGAACACCATGTCCGAGGGCCTCGAGAAGAACAAGGGCAATCTCGATCGGCTGTATCAGATCATGCCGGTGACCTTGCGGCAGTTCAACAATGTGCTCGGCGACGGACCGTACGGAAATGTGTACGCGCCGTGGCTGTTTCCGGACAACTGGCTGTGTTTCGCGCAGGCCGTACAGGGGTGCAAGTGATGACATTTCGCAGACGATGCAAATTCGCGGCGCTGGGTGCTGCGCTGCTGCTCACGTCGGCGTGCGGGCTGCTGCCGGACTCGCTCACCTCACTGCCGAGGGAGTACCTCGGGGCGCGGATGAAGGTGACCGCGGATTTCGAGAATGTCGCCGGACTGTACGCGGGCAATGACGTTGCGGTGCTGGGTGTTCCGGTCGGGACCGTCGAAACCGTCACGCCCAAGGGCAGTTACGTGCAAGTCACCATGTCCCTCGACAAGGATGTCAAGATTCCAGCCGATGCCATTGCGGCGCTGGTGAATCCACAGTTGATCACGAATCGTCACGTGGAGTTGGCTCCAGCCTACGCCGGGGACGGGCCGACGCTGGCCGACGGGGCCTATATTCCGTTGCAGCGCACCAGGGTTCCCGTCGAATTGGATCGCATCCTGGCCACCTTCTCGCAGCTGGGCGAGGCGTTGAAGGGCGACAACCAGAGCGGGCCGATGGCCAGCCGTGTGCTGTTCCCACTGCTCAACGGCAATGGCGACAAGCTGCGCGAGACGCTCGACGCGCTGTCCTCCGCGTTCGAGGTGACCTTCGCCAACAAGGACCAGATCTCCAACACCATCATCAAACTCAATGACATCACCCAGGTCATCGCCTCGAACGATCAGACCGTGCGCGAGTTCAGCGGGCGGCTCACCGAGCTGGTGAACCTCATGGGTCAGCAGGCCCCGGGCATCGACGCGGTCCTGCGACAGCTCGACGACTTCGTCACCAATACCGCCACGCTGGTCGGACAGAACAAGGATCAGCTGGCCGGGGCCCTCACCCGCTTCGTCGGGATCACCGACCAGATGCGCGCCAATGCCCGCGGACTCACCGAGATCGTGGACGTCGGACCGCTCATGTTCCAGAACCTGGCCAATGCCACCAGCACCGAACGCCAAGCCCTGCGGTTGCACGGGCTGCTGGACAAGTCACTGCTCGACGGCGAGATCCTGTCGACCTTCTGCGAACGCATCCAGATGCGACTCGACGGCTGCCGCACCGGCAAGGTCCAGGACTTCGGGCCCGACTTCGGCATCACGGCCGCACTCCTGGGGATCGCGAACCTGAAATGAGACTACGCACAACGGCTTTCGGTGGAATCGTGACCGCGACCGCCCTGCTCGCCACCACCTCGTGCGCGGTCACCGTCGACACCCTGCCCATGCCCAAACCCGGGCTGGGCGCACCCGGCTACACCGTGCACGCCGCGTTCGCCGACGCGCTGAACCTGCCCGACCACGCGCACGTCAAGATCGGCGGAACCGATATCGGGGTCGTCACCAGGATCAAGACGACGAACTTTCTCGCCGATGTGCAGATGCTGATCCGTCAGGACATTCAGCTGCCCAAGGGCACGACCGTCGAACTGCGGCAGGCCACTCCACTGGGCGACATGTTCGTGGCCATGACCCTGCCTTCGGCGCAGGCGGCCGGGGAGCCGCTGCGGGACGGGGACACGATCGGGGTCGATCACACGGCGGCGGGGGCGTCGGTGGAGCAGCTCATGATGTCGATCTCGCTGCTGCTCAATGGAGGTGGGATCAATCAGGCCGCGAAGATCACCGGGCAGTTGGACTCCATGTTCGCCGGGCGCGCGCCGGAGCTGTCACATCTGATCACGGAGATGACCGCCGCCATTGCCGCGCTCAACGCGCGGACCGGGGATATCGATCGAGTGCTCGGCGGGATGAACTCGCTCTCGGGCGAATTGGCGCGGCGCAAGGCGCAGCTCGGGCAGGCGGCCGACACGTTTCCCGCGCTCATCGCGCTGGTGACCGAGAACAATCAGCAGATCGTGGATCTGCTCGCCAAGGTGGCGACGACCACCGACGCCCTCGGCGACTTCGCCAACACCACCGGTGACGATTTCGTGGGGCTGTTCAACAGCATTCAGGCCCTCATGTCCGGATTCGCGCAGAGTGATCAGCTGACACCCGCGCTGGATGGGCTGCATCAGATCTATCCCTCGCTCATGGCCAGCCTGCGCGGACCGGCATTGGCCGTGGCGGCGACGGTGTCGTATCTGGATATCGGGGCGCTCACCGATCCCAGCGGTAGTCGCTGGCCCGAAGTCGGGGATGTCGGGCAGTTCATCGGCAGTCTGGCGCAGGTGTTGGCGAAGGTGTTCGGGCGGGTCACCAGCCCGCCTCGGCAGCCGGACACACAGCCCGAGCCGCAGGGAGGGGATCGATGAATCCGCCGCTGTGGCAGTGGGTGGTGCGGCAGCGCATCGCCATCGCCAATATCGGGTTGATCGCCGTGCTGGTGCTCGGGTCGGGGTATATCGGCGGGTATGTGTTGCGGTTCAATCCGATTCCGCACACGTATTCGGTGACGGTCGAATTGGCGTCCTCGGCCGGGTTGCTGCCCGGCAATGACGTCACCTTCCGGGGTAGCCGGGTCGGGAAGGTCACCGATGTGCACGTCGCTGGGGACGGTGTGGCCGCCGTCGCCCAAATCGATGACAGCGCACGGATTCCCGTCGGCGGAACCGTCGCGGTCGGGCGGCTCTCGGCGGCCGGGGAGCAGTACCTCGACTTTCGGCCCGACTCCGACACCGGGCCGTATCTGCGCGACGGCGCGGTGGTGGAGCGGGCGCGTACCAGCACTCCCGTGCAGATCCAGGCGGTGTTCACCAATCTCAGCGATCTGATCGGCGGCATGAATCCCGACCGGCTCAACGTCATCGTCGACGAGCTCGACAAGGCGCTGGCCGGTGGCCCGGATCGGCTGCGCAATATGGTGTCCGGCATCAGCCGCGCCATGTCCGGGCTCGACGACCTGCTGCCGCAGACCCGGCAGCTGATCGAGAACCTCGAGGTCATCGCCGACACCACCCAGCACGCCCAACCCGATCTGGGGACGCTGACCGCGGCGGGCACCGTGCTGTTCGACCAATTCGCCTCCGCCGACCAGGAATTGCGCAAACTGCTCCGGCAGGGGCCGGGCCAGTTGGCGACGCTCAACGGTTTCATCTCCGAAACCCAGGACCCCGTCACCAATCTGGTGACGAACTTCGTCGCGGTCACCAAGGCCGCCAAGCTCCGCGCCCCCGCCATCGCGGCCCTGTTCCCGGCCCTGCGCGCGGGCTCCGAGGCCCTCGGTGTCCCCGCCCACGACGGCGCGTACAACACCCTGGTCGACCCTTGGCCCCGCCCCAGCTGCGACTACGACACCATCCCGGTCGTCCCCACCGACATCCAAGCCGACACCCGAGTCCGGCTCTACAACTACTGCGTCACCTCGAATCCGGCCATCCAAATCCGCGGCTCGGCCAACGCTCCCCGCCCAGCCATCCCCGACAACGGCGCGACCACCCCACCCGGTGCCACCGGCAACGAACTCTCCCAGCCCATCCCCCGATAGGAAACCCCATGAGCGACACCGAAATCGACCAGCCACCCGCCGAACCGCGCGGGAGGAAATCGCTGCCCGAGCATCTGCGGCTGCCACGATTGGGCAAGCGCGGTCGAGTCCTAGCGAGCGCGGCGATAGTCGTCGCATTGGCCGCATCGATCGGTTCGAGCATCGTTCTCTACCGGCACGACGCGCACAGCAAGGACCTGCTGACAGCCCAATCCGAGGCTCAGGCCGCGGCGTGCAAGTACGCCCCGGTGCTCGCCACCTACGACGCCAAGAATCTCGATGCCTATTTCACCGCGGTTCTCGCCGGCGCGACCGGGGACTGGCGCAAACAATTCGACTCGACCAGCAAGGATCTGCGAGACGTGCTGACCCAAGGACAGGTGGTCTCAACGGCCACCGACGTCCAGTGCGCGGTGCGAAACGTGGACCACGACTCCGCCGAGGCCATCGTGGTGATCGGGCAGACCATCACCAGCCTCGGCACCCAGGGCAAGCCCGCCCCCGGCCAGCTGTCCATGGTCATGCGCCTGGAACGCTCGGGCGACCGCTGGCTCGTCAACAAGGTGAATTCTCCACTGGCACACCAGCCTCAGCAGTGAGCCTGAACCTCACCCACCACTGACGAACTCGCCGCGTGATTCAGCAACCACCGGGTGATCTCGTCGGTCGGGGCGGTAGGGCCGTGCGGGGCGGGTGGGCCGCCCCGACAGCGTTGGGCTAGTGCTCGCCGTCGCACCACTGGTCGGCGGGGACGACGGCCTTGACTTCGGCGATGTGTTCGCCGCAACCGGCCCAGGTCGTCTTGCCGCAGGTTTCACAGGGGACGGGCTGACACATGGGGATCCTCTCCTCGTTGGGTTCGACACCGTGTTCGATCGTTCGAGACTATGCTGCCCGACCCGTCCGGAGGCGCTGCGGTCAGGTCTGGCGCAGCTCCCAGTCGGCGGGGAGGCCCTCGACCTTGACGGTGGTGGTTCTCGCCTCGAGGGTGACGGTGGCGTCGCCGAGTTTGAGATCGGCCA
The DNA here is from genome assembly GCF_035818515.1 of Nocardia sp. CDC153. Taxonomy (NCBI): domain Bacteria; kingdom Bacillati; phylum Actinomycetota; class Actinomycetes; order Mycobacteriales; family Nocardiaceae; genus Nocardia; species Nocardia sp. CDC153. Next base: position 193,390 of record NZ_JAYKYU010000002.1, read on the forward strand.
GGCGGACCTGGCCGATGCGTTCGGGCAGGCGCGGGGAGACCGTGAGGGTGCGGTGCGGAACGTCGGGTTCCAGGCCGAGGAAGGCGCGCAGCAGGAGCAGCGGCGCGGCGCTCGCCCAGGCTTGTGGGGAGCAGGAGGTCGGGTAGGGCACCGGGGTCGGGAGGGCGGCGCGGGAGAAGCCGCAGAACAGTTCGGGCGGGCGGCCGCCGAAGGCGATGATCGCCTCCAGCAGGCCGCCCGCGAGACGCTCGGCGAGTTCGATGGCACCCGGAATGTGTTGGTAGCGCATCAATCCCGCGACTGCGAGGGCGGTGTCGTGCGGCCAGATCGAGCCGTCGTGGTAGCTCATCGGGTTGTAGCGACCCATGGTGGAGGCCAGCGTGCGCAGCCCGAAACCGCTGTCCATGCAGGCGTCGCCGAGATTCTCGATGAGCGCGCGGGCGTGGTCGTCGCCGACGATGCCGGTCCACAGGCACTGCGCGGCATTGCTCGACAAGGCATCGATCTGCTGCTTGTTCGCATCCAAACCGATGGCGTACCAACCATTCTCGGGAATCCAGAACGCCTCCTCGAACCTGCGCCGCAACTCCGCCGCCTCCCCGCGCAGCCGCCGCGCGGTCGCACCGTCGCCGAACGCCTCGGCTATGTCCGCGCGCCCGCGCTTGGCCGCGTACACATAGCCTTGGACCTCGCACAGGGCGATCGGCGGATCCGCCAGGCGCCCGTCGGCGAAGTTGATCGCATCCCAGCTGTCCTTCCATCCCTGATTCGCCAGGCCACGATCGGTCTTGCGGCGGTATTCGACGAATCCGTCGCCGTCCGCGTCCCCGTAGTCGTCGATCCACGCCAGGGCCGCGTCGGCGGCAGGCAGCAGATCCTGGATTTCTCGTTCATCGGCTCCCCACCTCCAGCATTCGGCCAACAACATGACGAAAAGCGTTGTGGCGTCGACGGTTCCGTAGTACACGGACCCGCCGAGCACCTGATCACCCCCGGGGCCGTGCCGCATCTCGTGCATGATGCGGCCCGGTTCCTCCTCGGTCACCGGCTCGATCCCGGTGCCCTGCAGCTTGGCCAGTTGGCGCAGGGTGCCGAGCGCCAGCGCCGAATCCAGCGGCAGCGCCATCCACGAGGTGAGCAGGCTGTCGCGTCCGAACAATGCCATGAACCAGGGCGCGCCCGCCGCCACATAGGTCGGACCGCCATTGGGTGAATCGTCGATTCGCAGTGCGCCCAAATCACTTTCGGTGCGTTGCAGAATCGCCGTCAGGCTCCGGTTCCCGGTGGTGAGGCTGGTGGCGTTGGCTCGCCACTGCTTGAGTCGCGCCAGCGGACCGTCCTGCTCGTCGTCGCCGAAGCTCATCTCCACGGCCCGGTGCGCGATCACCGGGCGGCAGTACACGGTGGTCTGCCAGTGCGCCCGCCCGGGCACCACGATCCGCCAGCTGAGCATGCCGGGCAGGGCGAGCGGATGGCCGTCGGCGCTGATGATCAGCCCGCGCCCGCCGCCCCCGCGATCGGTCAGGTGCAGCTGCCCGTCGTCGGCGCGGACGTCGCCGGTGCCGGCCGCGACCGTGCCGGACTTCACCGCGAACAGATCGGCGAAGTCCGACTCGGCGTGCAGCGTCACCGTCATGGCGGTGTCCTCGTCACCGAGGTTGTCGATCAGGATGATCTCGCGCATGCCGTCGCCGATCATGCGCCGCCGCACCACCAGCACCGTCGAGTCGGCCACGCCCGGTCGCGGCGGCTTGCGCAGGATGAAGCGGGCGCGGAACGCCTCGGGCGTAGTGACCGAAAGCGCTTCGGGCGCATGGTCGTCCAACCGCAGCTGCCAGCGTGACAGCACCCGCGCGTCCCGGTAGAACAGGCCCTGCGAGGTGCCGTCGTGAATGTCGCCGAGGTGGTCGGACAGGCAGAACGTGCTCGATTCGACGAGGGTCACCACGCCGCCGCTCGCGTCGATCGGTACCGGCGGGCCGGCGTTGAACACCGCGCCGGTCATGACCGCACGCTCACGGCATCCTCGGTGTCGGTGGCGGTCAGAGTCTCCGGGGTGCCGAGAGCCTCCGGGGTGTCGAGAACCGCCGGGGCGGTGAGCAGCTCCGGCGCGGACACGGCCATCGGCAGCCGCCCGCGCCAACCCCGCATGCGTGCCCGCGCCTCGGCCACCACGATCGCGTGCCGGTAGACCTCGGCATAACCCGCACCCAGCCGATCCAGCGAAAACCGTTGCACCACACGCTCACGACAGGCGAACGGATCGAGTTCACCCACGCGGGCGATGGCGTCGGGCAGCTCGGCCGGATCGTCGCAGATCCAGCCGGTGACACCGTGCTCCACCACCTCCTCGACCGCGCCGCCGCGCAGCGCCACGACCGGGGTGCCGCACACCATGGCCTCGATCATGACGATGCCGAACGGCTCCTCCCAGGAGATCGGGAACAGCAGACAGCGCGCCGACGCCAGCAGTTCGCGTTTGGCAATGGCATCGGCCTCACCGAAGACGCAATCGTCCGGGGTCAGGCGCGGCCGGATGTGCTCGTCGAAATACGCGTGTTCGGCTGGCTCATTGCATTTTCCGGCCAGAATCAGGCGAATACCCGCCGCGTGGGCGGCGTCGAGCGCGCGGTCGGGACCCTTGTAATCGGCGTAGCGGCCCAGGAACAGCGCGTAATCCTTCTTCTGCTCGTGGAACGGCCAATCGTCCGGATCGATCGCATTGTGCACCCGGCCGATCCACGGCAATTCCGGTGCGAGCGCGCGCTGCCGGTCACTGATCGCGACCAGGCCGACACCGTCGTCGAAGGAATGGTAGTAATCCCGCATGTCGTCCTCGACCGGGCCGTGCACGGTCACGACCGTGGGGATGCCGAGCAGTCGATAGAAGGGCGCGTTCGACGGACCCGCGAAGGTGTGATCGTGCACGATATCGATGTGGTCGGTGGCGGCCAGCTCTTCGATGACCGCGCGAACCTTCATGGCGTGCACCACTTCCGGGTAGATCTCGCCCAGCCGCGCGGTCTGCACGTCGTCCCAGATACGAATGAAATCCGCCGCCGTGCCGTCGCGTCCCGCACCCAGCAGGGTGACGCGATGGCCTTGGGCGACCAGTTCGTCGCACAGACTCGCCACAATGGCCTCTACGCCGCCATATCCGCGCGGGGGAATATCGAAATACGGAGGGGCAACCATCACAATATGCAAAGGCCGGTCGGATTCGGCCAGCCGGTCGCGGTACAGATCGAAACTCATTGCAGACTCCTTCTCGTCATCGAGAGGCGAAAACTCGAGTATCTCTGTGTACAGCCGATACCCACCCTGCCAAGACCCCAAACGAGCGGCAACCGAGAAACACGGTCAACGGATTGTTCGTAAAGAATTCCCGATATATCTTGCGGCATCACGGATGTGAACAACCCGGTGTTCACCGGTAAAAATCATTCGATTCCGCGAAATTGGAATCGTGTGCGCGCCAGACATTTCCGGTGCCCCCTCCACCGGTCCCCCGGTGCGCCGAACCGGTGGCGGAGCGTAGGCGGTCGGATTAACGTCTGCCGTATGGCAGGGCCGCGCCGCGACACAGAGCCGATCGGGACCGATCAGACGCTGCTGCATCGGTTCGTCATCCGGCAGCTCACCGCCGCCGGTCTGGATCGCGATCGGCTGATTCGGGAGTGCGGTGTGCCCGAGTGGACGCTGACCGGATCGGGCGTGCATGTGCCCAGCGAGACGTTCTCGCGGCTGTGGGAGGTCGCGGCGCGGTGGCTCGACGATCCGGAAGTGGCGCTGCGCGTCGGCAATCGGTACGAGTTGAAGGCGACCCAGCTCTACGACTACCTGTTCTCCTCCGCACCGACGGTCGGCGCGGGGCTGGCCACCTGCGGCCCGTATGTGAGCGCGGTGACCACCAACCACCGCTTCGACTTCTTCGCCGAGTCCGACGACGAGTGCACGCTGACCCTCGACATGGTCAATGGCGAGGGCCGGGCTCGCGATCTCACCCACGCGTGGGGACTCACCGCCGTGCTCGCGCGCGCCCGCGGCGTGGTCGCCGAGCCGTTGCATCCAGTCCGAGTGTCGCTGCGGCAGTCGGCACCTCGCGACCTCACCGCCTACCACGACGTATTCGGTTGCACCGCCATCGATTTCGGAGCCAGCCGGGATTCGATGACCTTCCGCGCCGCCGACATGGACCTGCCCCTGACCACCGCCGACCCGGTCCTGGCCGACGTCCTGCGCCCCTTGGCCGCGGCCCTCCCGCCCCCACCACCCCTGGCCACCGCCTGGCCCGAGCGCGTGGCCACCGCCATGGCCGAGGATCTCGACCTGGGTGAGGTCTCCCTCGAACAGATAGCCCGCCGCCTCACCGTCAGCCCCCGCACCCTGCAGCGCCGCCTCGCCGAGGCCGGAACCACCTGGCGCAATGAACTCGACCGCGCCCGCTACGCCCGCCTGGCCGCGGCCTCGGCCGACGGCCCCCTGAGCCGCACCCAGCAAGCTCGACTCCTCGGCTACGCCGATGCCGCCTCGGTCCGCCGCACCGCGATCCGCTGGGCCTTGGCAGCCTCGACGCGACCCGACGGTCAGGACGTCCGGCGCACCGGCTCCTAGCCGACCGCACCGCTACCCGGGGTCTCCCGGTCCCCGGGTAGCGGTGCGTCGCGGCTCAGCCGGGCAGGCCCAGGCTACAGGTCACCTTTTCGGCATGCGCCGGATCCAATGCGTTGGAGACCATTTCGCTGACGTCGGCGTCGTAGGCGAGACCGATGTGGCCGACCGGGTCGAGCGGGCAGGTGTCCTGAACATAGGCGTTCTTCACACCGGACTCGGCGACGAAGGCGGTTTCGGCCGTGTTGAACAAGGTCGACTTGTGCGGAACCACCAGCGCATCGGTGCGTGAAGCGATGATCGTGTACGCCACGCCCGGTTGGGCGATGGCTCCGTTGTCGAGAGTCTTCACCGCCGAACCGCCGACCACCAGCTCACTACATGCCGGGCACCCGAGCGGAATCACCTTGGTGACAAGGAAATCCAGATCGGCGTCCTGTGCGACGGTGACCAGTCCCACGAAGGTCGTCCCGTGCGTCGGCGGCGCGAGCGCGACCACCTTGCCGACCTTGCCCGCGTACCCGAGCACCTTCGGTACGTACAGGGACTGGAACGCACCCTCGGAGTGCCCGACGATATCGACCTTGCTCGCCCCGGTCGCGGTGAGCACCCGGTCGATGTACGAGGCGATCTCGTGCGCGGAGATATCGATATCGACCGTGCCGCCGACCGGGACGGTCTCATCGACCTTGCCGTAGGTCGGCGCGAAGGTGCAATAACCCTTGGCCGCGAGGATCAACGCCAACGGGCCGACGTTTCCGTCAGCATTTCCGCCGAGGCCGTGGAGTAATACCACCGGATCGGGATGTGCGGCATTGGGTTTACAGGTGAAGTCGTTGTAACCGGACGTGGCCGCCGAGGCCGGGACCATGGCGAATACGATGGCAGCCACGGCCACCAGTACAGCGAGCAGGAAACGGGAAAAAGGACGCAAGGGTCCCTCCTGGAGCGAGAAACACGATTATTCCACATCGCGAACGATGCGTGGTAGCGAAACATACTGCCCGCCAGGTCGTTTTCACAGACTTTCGACGAATTCTCGCCCTATGCAGAGAAACAAAAATGGTCCCCCAATTTTCGTCGTTTTGTCAGTTTGCTTTTGCGCATGTTTCGCACCGCCTGAAGGACGCGGGGCGAGTGAGGTCGTACCAGACCCCGTCATACGGCGAGTCATACTGCCCCGCAGTACTTTTCAGCACTGTCCATCGTTGGATAGCACGAAGAGCCCGCGGGCTCTCGGCCCCGGATTCGTATCCGGTCGTGGTGCCGCCGGGTCGATCACGGGGTGAGGATTGCGGTGCTCGCGAGTTCCGGCCGTTCGTCGTACCGCAACGAGAGGTGTGCCCGTCGTGATACCAGCAACACTCCCCAGACCTCCGCGCGAAAGCACGGAACCTATTGCACAGGAAGGGTTTTCGGTACAGCCTTTCACCGCGCACTGCCGCGTCATCCTCGACGACGGCGATCACGCCATCATCGGGGTCTCGCCCGGGAACAGCTACTTCTCGGGCCGACGGATTCAGGAGCTCGCGCGCTGGGGCCTGGCTCGATTCGACCGCGCCGACTTCGTCTACACCGATGTGTTCCAGGCCGAGATGTACGAGGCGCTGGGATATTCGCAGCTCGATGCCCGTCGGAAGGCGGTGAAGAATCTGCGCGGCGTCCGCGCGAAGATCACCGCCGCCGTCGCCGAGGCGGACCCGTCGGGCCAACGCCTTGCCGCACACCCGATTTCGGCATTCCAGAACTATCCGGCGTATCGCCGCCTGCACGCGGATCTGGTCGCGCGCCTGGCCGGCGACGAGGAGTTCGCGCAGGTCTGCCACGGGCTGGTGGACTCGTTCCTGTCCTCGAAGGTGCTGTCGGGCGCGCAACCCACCGCGCGGCAACAACGGGTGTGCCTGGACTACATCTGCGCCGAAGCGCCGCTGTTCCTGGACACGCCCGCGATCCTGGGCGTCCCGTCCTCGCTGAACTGCTACCACCAGCTGCTTCCCATGGCGGAGCTGCTCTACTCGCGGGGTGCCGGTCTGCGCGCCTCCCGCAATCAGGGCCACGCCATCGTCACTCCCGCGGAAGGACTCACCGCATGACCACCACCGCCACCGTCCCCCTGGACTTCCCCTTCTCCGCGCGCGGCGACCGGATCCCGGCCGAGGTCGAGGTCCTGCGCTCGGCGACCCCGGTCCGCAAGGTCCGCACCATCGCCGGGGACGAGGCCTGGCTCGTCTCCTCCTACGCGCTGTGCAAGCAGGTGCTCGAGGACAGCAGGTTCTCGTTGAAGGACACCTCCGCACCGGGCGTACCGCGCCAGTACGCGCTGACCATCCCACCCGAGGTGGTCAACAATATGGGCAACATCACCGGGGCCGGTCTGCGCAAGGCGGTGATGAAGGCGCTGAATCCCAAAGCCGCTGGGCTGGAAGACTTCCTGCGCGTCACGGCCGGTGCGTTGATCGAGGACATCCTGGCGGCGGGCGCACCCGCCGATCTCCGCAACGACTTCGCCGAACCGTACTCGAGCGCCCTGCACTGCCACATACTCGGTATCCCGCAGGAGGATTCGGCACTGCTGATGCGCAGCCTGCCCATCGCGTTCATGAACTCCGCGGAACCCATCCCGGCGGCAAAGCTCAACTGGGACCGGGATATCGCGTACATGATCGACCGGCTCGACGATGCCCGCTCGACCGGTCTGATCGCCGAACTCGCCGCATTGCGCAGGGATCCCGACTACTCGCATGTCTCCGACGAGATGTTCGCCACCGTCGGGGTCACCCTGTTCGGCGCGGGCGTCATCTCGACCTCCGGGTTCCTCACCATGGCGCTGGTCTCCCTGCTCCAACACCCCGAGCTGCGCGCCCTGCTGCTGCGTGATCGATCGCTGATCGCGGCCGGCGTGGAGGAACTCCTGCGCATCAACCTGTCCATCGGCGACGCGCTCCCCCGGCTGGCCACCGAGGACCTTCTACTCGGCGAAACCCTGGTCCGCCGAGGCGAATTGGTGCTCGTCCTGGTCGAGGGCGCCAACTTCGACCCCGAAGCCTTTCCCGACCCCCACACCATCGACCTGGACCGGCCCAACGCCACCTCGCACCTGAGCTTCGGCGGCGGCCAGCACTACTGCCCCGCCACGGCACTCGGCCGCCGCCACGCCCAGATCGCGCTGGAGATCCTGCTCGACCGGCTGCCGGAGCTGGAACTGGCCGTCCCCATCGAACAGCTCGTCTGGCGCACCCGCTTCATGAAGCGCATCCCCGAACGCCTGCCGACCATGTGGTGACCGATCCGGATCCGTAGTCGACCGACACCGCTACCCGGAGTCGCCCAGACCCCGGGTAGCGGTCAGGGTTTGCGGCCCATGCCCGCGTAGGCCCAGGCCGGGCCGGAGTACGGGTCGGGTTCGAACAGGGGTGCTTCGGCGAGTTCGGGGTGCCCGTCGTCGAGGTGGACCACGCCGGGGGCGATGAGATCGGTTCCGGCGAAGAGGGATTCGGTTTCGGCGCGGGTGCGCAGGGCCATGGTGATACCGGCGCGCTCGCAGGCGGCGGCGGCCAGGTCCGCTCCCTTGGGGTCGACGTCGGCGGTGGGGTAGGTGATGACCAGGCAGCTGCCGGAGGGGACGGCGTCGAGGAGGCGGGCGATGATGCCGTGCGGGTTGTCGGCGTCGCGGAAGTACATGAGGACGGCGACCAGCATGATGGCGACGGGTCGATCCAGGTCGATGGTCTCGGCGAGGGTCGGGTCGGTCAGGATGGAGTCCGGGTCGCGCAGGTCGGCGAGAATGAAAGCGGTTCTGCCCTGCGGGGTTCCCGACATCAGGGCGCGGGCGTGGGCCAGCACGATCGGGTCGTTGTCGACGTAGACCACGCGGGCCTCGGGATCCACATCCTGGGCGACCTGGTGGACATTGCGCGCGGTCGGCAGGCCGGTGCCGATATCGAGGAACTGGGTGATGCCCAACTCGGTGATGGCGTAGCGGACGGCGCGACCCAGGAACGCGCGATTGGCGCGGGCCATCGCGCGGATGCCGGGGATATAGGAGGCGATCTCGTCGCCTAATCGCCGGTCGGGTAGGTAGTTGTCGCGGCCGCCGAGCCAGTAGTCGTAGAAGCGGGCCGGATGCGATCGGGACGAGTCGATGGTGGACGGCATCCCGGAAATAATTCGACCCCGGTGTCTGGACATGAATGAGAACCCTTCTCCAACGGCGCGCAGGCCCAGCGGGCGATGGCCTGGCTACTCATTCAGGATCGGGCATCCCGGGAACTCCGGCAGGCGAATCGCCGGAGTTCCCAGGGTGTTTTCTCGGCGCGGCCGAGAACCGGCCGGTTGTCAGACGTGGAATGGGTGACCGCCCAGCGACGCCGTGTAGACGGCGGCGCGGGAGCGGGCGAGTCGCATATTGGCTCGCTCCTGATCGGTCAGGCCGTAGCGGGCGCGGACCCGCCCGATCGAAGCACCCAGCACCGACAGCACGGTCAATGGTGTACGGGCACGCGGCATCGCGAAAGTCGCCATGGCAGAACTCCTTTGCGGGAGGAAGGTGGAAGCTGACTCGGATACGGACTATCGCCGGAACTCATTCGCCCCTCACCTCCTCGCCGTCAGGACGCACGCGCGCGTCGACCATCTTCGCTGTGCCGCACCGGGCGAGGGATCCGAAGCCGCCCATGACCGGCGGCCGAGGCACCCCTCTCGTCAGAGCTTCGGCACTGCACGACGTATCCCGCCAGTCGGGAAGCCACTTCGGATAACCCCTTAATCCGGGGAGATCTGTCCTAACCCTGGGCGTCTCTCGACGTCGTCGGATCAGTGGCCTGTGTTCGTACAGGAGCCTCGCCTAGCGAGGTGCTGACCAACCCATAGTCGACCCGGCCACCGCGCGAAGTCAAATCGCTTTACGGATTCCTTGCGTGGCCGAACGGGCCGTCGAGCGCGGCCCATTGCAGCAGCATGATGGTCTTGGCGTCGGCGATCTCACCGGTTCGGATCATGTCCATGGCACGGGTGAACTCGATTTCGACGGTCTCGATGTCCTCGCCCTCGGCCGCGATTCCGGCACCCGTCGTGGGGCGCGCGTCCGCGTAGGGGGCGGCGTAGAAGTGGAGTCGCTCGGTGACGGAACCGGGGCTCATGTACGCCTCGAACACCCGCTGGACCGGACCAATGCGGTGGCCGGTCTCCTCGTAGGTCTCCCGGCGGATCGCCTCCTCCGGATAGTCGTCGTCCAGGAGTCCCGCGGGGGTCTCGAGCATCATGCCGTCCGGATGGCCGTTGACGTAGGCGGGGAGTCGAAATTGCTTGGTCAACAGGATCGTTCGACTTTCGAGGCGATAGAGCAGGATGGTTGCGCCGTCGCCGCGGTCATAGGTTTCGCGCTCTTCGCGGCTCCAGTGGCCATCCCCATGCTGAAAGTCGAATGTGGTGTTGCGCAGGACATACCAATGGCACGACAACACCTCGACCGCACGGATGCGGACTCGCGGATTGCCCGTGAGGTCGAGCCCGTGGCGGTCCAGACCGGTGCGCCCGCGACGGTCGGGGACATCGACTCCAACGGTCATCGCGTAACCACCTGGGGCCGAAAGGAATCCAGGCTCTCCACCAGGAAGAGTTCCAGTGTCCGTGGAGCGTGCCCGAGGATGCGAGCGACAGTGTCGGTCGGGCGTTCCGGATGCGTGACGGCCAGCCGCTGGACTTCAGTGATGTGCGTGGCCAGCCAGTCCGGGAGGCCCGAGCGCTCGATGAGCTGTGCACGGAAGGCATCTGACGGCAGGTCGACATACCGGATCGGTCTACCGAGAGCCGAGCCGAGCAGCTCCGCGATCCGCGGATAGCTATAGGTCCGCGAACCGGTGAGAGTGTATGCACCCCCGGCGATCTCGCTGCGTGTGAGTGCCGCGGCCGCGACTTCGCCGATGTCGCGGGCATCGATGTAGTTGAACAAGGCCGCGCCCGAAGTACCGACGATGACGCCGCCCTCGACGATCCCGGGAGCCAGGAGCAACAGCTTCTGCATGAACGCGTAGGGCCGCAGCATGGTCGCGACCATCCCGGATGCCCGCAAGGCTTCCTCGATCGCGTAATGCCATCGCGAGACCGCCACCGGTGAGTCCGGCGCGGCAATGGGAGCCGACAGCTTGACCACGTGGCCGATGCCTTGCTCGGCGGCGATTTCGATTGCCCGAGTTTCGAGTTCGATCTGAGCCGGGCCGTTGGTCATGGTGAGGAACAGCTGTGTCGCGCCATCGAACGCGGCCCGCAGTGATTGCGGATCCGCCGCGTCGGCGTACCGGACCTCCGAACCCGGGGCCAGCGATGCCCGGACGAACTCCGGACGCCGACTCACTGCCCGGCACGGCACCCCGATTTCGGTGAGACGGCCCATGAGAGCCTGGGCGATCGAACTCGTCGCCCCCATCACAACAATCATCCGTCGACCTTTCGAACTATAATTAGGTAGCTAACTATGAGGGTTTGACGGACCGCATGCAGGCGGCCGTTCGTTCAGTCGGCGGTGAGCGCGTCGATTCCGTGGGTGATGCGGTCGAGCAGCTCGAGAAACACGGTGCGCTCCTCGCGGGTCAGGACGTCGACCATCGATTGCAGGCGGGCGAAGTGCTCGGGGGCGATATCGCGCAACTTCCGCGCGCCGCGGGCCGTCAGCACCACGGTCACCGCGCGGCCGTCCTCCGCCGAGGCCCGCCGACACACCAGCCCCTGCTGTTCGAGCCCACTGATCAGCCCGGTAACCGTTGCGCGCGTGACCCCCAGGATCGCCGCCAACCGCGACGGCGACAACTCCCCCTCGGCATCCTCGAGCGCCGCCAACAACCGATACCGCCCCGCCGAAAGCCCGAACCGCGCGAAATGCACCTCGGTCGCCTGCCCCAACTTCGCCCCCGCCGCCAAGAGCCGCACGGCCACCAGCACCGCCCGCGGGTCCACCTCCCCCTCGAGCCCATACCGCCGCAACTGCAACCGCGCCTGCCCCAACGTGGGAGCGTTCAAGTCCTCCGCATCCGAACTCACAAATCTAATATGGCACCTAACTACCTCACCGTCAAAGTCATCCAGAACACGCGGTCGTCATGCCCGGTCCGCCCTGGCCTCCCGCTCGGATCCAGGCCGGAAGCGGCGAATTGATCACTCACACAACCCCTTCCAGCAATACTGGACGAATGCAGTTGGGGCCCGGAACCGTCTTCGCCGGTCACGTGATCGAACGCGAGATCGGGGCGGGCGGGATGGGGGCGGTCTATCTGGCCCGTCATCCTCGATTGCGGCGGCTGGTGGCCTTGAAGGTGCTGACCAGCGAGAAGAATCGGAATTCGGCGGTCGCCGCGCGCTTCGAGCGCGAGATCGAACTGATCACGGCGCTGGAGCACCCGAATATCATCCCGGTCTATGACCGCGGCGTCGAGGACGGCATGCCGTGGTTGTCCATGAAATACGTTGCGGGCGGGGACGTCGCGAGCTTGATCGCGCGGGAAGGGGCGCTGGCACCGCAACGCGCCGTGCGGCTGCTGGCCGACGCCGCCGCCGGATTGGATTTCGCGCACCGCAGGGGCGTGGTTCACCGGGATGTGAAGCCCGCCAATCTACTGCTGGAATCCGTCGATGGGCAGGAGCGTGTTCTCGTCGCGGATTTTGGCATCGCCCGCGCGGTCGACGCCACCGTCACGGCCACGGGACTGCTCGCGAGTTTCGCCTACACGGCACCGGAACGCTTCGAAGGAGAAGTCGCCGACGGATACTCCGACATCTATTCGCTCGGCTGCACGTTCTTCCAAATGCTCACCGGCAGAGTGCCTTTCCCCGGGGACAGTGAGGGTGCCGTTGTCGCCGCGCATTTGACCGCGACGCCGCCACGACCGAGCGGCATCCGCCCCTCGGTGCCAGGGGGATTGGACGCCGTCATTGCCAGGGCACTCGCCAAAAGCCCGCAGGATCGGTATCCCGACTGCGCGTCCATGGTCGATGCCGCCCGGGCCGCGCTGGCCGAGGCCACCACCTCCGAGTCCGAGCGCCCGGGTAGGACCCGGACGCGACGCCCCGCTTCTCGCCGCGCGGCCGTCATTTTCGTGGCGGTCGGCATCGCCTCGGTCGCCGCGATCGCGGCGCCCGTCTACTTACACCTGCGCGCCGTGAACAGCCACAGTGGTGTCGCCGCAACCGCGACCGACACCGCATCGGCGACTTCCACCGACTCACGCTCATCTTCGACTGCGCTGCCGTCACCGGTGGCGACACCACCACGCGTCATTTCCCGCTGCGGTGATCAACCAGAAATCCGCCCCACCAAGATCTCCGCCCTGCACTGCGGCACCAACGCCGACATTTGGATCGACGACTTGGTCTGGTCACGATGGGACCAAACCGCCGCTGACGGAACCGGCACCATTCACCGCAACACCTGCCAGCCCTCGTGCTCGGCGGGCCACTACATGACCGTCCCGGTTTCCGTTACCCTGCAACGGTATTCGCCGTTCTTCAACGTATACATGAGCATTACCATCGACGACGGCACAGCCCTCGAAAGCGACGACCTACCCACCGGCTGACGACCTCCTCAGCTGGCCTCGGACGTTACGGCCACGGCCTCTCCCCGCGCTGGCTCCCCGCCCAACTCACCGCCGACCAGGCGCGCGAGCATCTCCGCAAGGCACTCGAAACTCTCCTTCCGGCCAAGGGGAGCAATCGAATTCGCGCGGGCACCGGATCCAGCGGCCGACCCTCAGCTCGCGGCTGAGTCCGGCCCGAAGGCGGCCTCGGCGTGGATTGAGCCGCGCCGCACCAGTCGCACGCCGGTGACCAAGGTGGGTTCGATGGCCACGATGGTGTCCATGAAGCCGTCGATCCAGGGCCGCACCCGGCGGTCGTAGCGGGCCACCCGCATGGGATCGGTGATGGTCCGCGCGATGCCGGTGACCACCACCGACCAGCCCAGTCGACGCACCGGATCGAGGTCGTCGGCCTCGAAAGCGACCACCACCTCCGGGTCGGCGCGCACCGTGGTGGTGAGCCGCGAGCTCAGTCGGGTCCGCACGATCACCTGGTCGCCGTCGACGATGTGATTGACGGGTCGGATGGCGGGCAGCGCGTCGCGGGTGAACACCACACGACCGAACGGAACGGTGGCCAGCAGACGCAGGGATTCGGCCCGCGACAGGTTCACCATGCTGCGCGGCTCTTCGTGGGAGTCGAACGGGTCCATGTCCGCACCTCCTGTCGACTGGTTCACGGATGTGTCCGATCTCCATCTGACCACCGGTAGCTGTCGGTTCGACAGGGACAAACGCCCTCGATCGGCACTTCGTGGCGGTGGCGCGGGAGACACCGCGACCACCGCCACCATCCGCGTCGTGCGGGATCAGAGGGTATTGGCCGCGACGTAGCCGAAGGTCATGGCGGGTCCGATGGTGGAGCCCGCACCGGCGTAGCTGTGGCCCATCACCGCGCTGGAACAGTTTCCGGCCGCGAACAGGCCCGGGATGACCGCGCCGGCGGCGTTCAGGACGCGGGCGCTGGCGTCGGTCAGCAGACCGCCCTTGGTGCCCAGATCGCCCGGCTCGATCTTGCAGGCGTAGAAGGGCGGTAGCAGCAGCGGCGCCAGACACGAATTCGGGAAGACGCCGGGATCGGTGTAGTAGTGGTCGTACACCGAATCACCGCGTTTGAAGTCGGTGTCCTTGCCCGCCAAGGCCATTGTGTTGAACTTGGTGAGCGTCTTGGAGAAATTGCCGGCATCGACGCCGATCGCGGCGGCCAGCGCGTTCCACGTGTCGGCCTTCTTCACCGCGCCCGAGCTGTACCAGGTGTCGGGGAACGGCAGGGTCGGGGAGACATCGCGGAACAGGTACTTGTCCCGATAGTTCTGGTCGAAGATCAACCAGCACGGGATGTCCGGGTTGGCGGGGTTCTGTTTGTACATCACGTGCACCACGTCGCTGTAGGGCGCGGCCTCGTTGACGAATCGGTTGCCCGCCTGATTGACGATGATCGTGCCGGGCAGGGTGCGTTCCGCCAGACAGAAATACGGTTCGTTCGGGAGCGGGATGGCCGGCCCCCACCAGCTGTCGTCCATGAGCGAGACCTGCGCGCCCGCCGCGATTCCGGCCAGGATGCCGTCGCCGGTATTGGCTGCCGCGCCGACGGTCCAGTCGGTGCCGATGGGTGCCTGCTGGTATTTGGTGCGCATCGACAGGTTGTGCTCGAATCCGCCGGAGCACAGGATGACTCCGCGATTGGCGGTGAGGTTCACGCTGTTCCCGTTCTGGGTGACCGTGACCCCGGTGACCTTCCCGGAACCGTCGTGCAGCAGCGCGGACAGTGGGGTGTTCAGCCACACCGGCACCTTGGCCTGCAGCAGCCCGGCGCGCAGTCCGCCCGCCAAGGCTTGGCCCATGGTGAGCGGAACCTTGCCCGCGGCAACGGCTTCCGTGTAGCGGGCGACCGTTTTCGTCGCCACCGCAGCGCCTTTGGCATTGACCGCCGAGATCGCCAGCCACTTGTACTCCTGGCTGAAGATCGTCACGCCCTTCGGGGTGGGGATGTAGGACGGATTGAGATTGGCCAGTTCCGAGCCGAGTAGGTTGCCGTCGAACAGGTCCGGTTCGATGGACCGGCCGTTCGGCATGCCGCCGGTGAGTTCCGGGTAGTAGTCGGAGTAGCCGTCCATCCAGATGAACTTCGAGGGGCTGTTCGCCATCACGAAGTCGAGCATCTTGGGACCGTTGGTCAGGAACGCCGCCTTGCGGTCGGCCGCGACATCGGAACCGACGACCGCGTCGAGATAGGCGGCCGCCTTGGCGGGCGTATCCGGTACTCCCGCAGCGAGAATCACCGAATTGTTGGGCAGCCAGATACCGGCCCCGGACCGGGCCGCGGAACCGCCGAACACCGCGGCCTTCTCCACCACCAGGACGGAGAGACCGCGCTTGGCCGCGGTCAGCGCGGCGGTCATGCCCGCCGCGCCGCAGCCGACGACGACCACGTCGTAGGCGGGATCGGCGGCATGGGCCAGATGCGGTGCGATCGTGACGCCGACCAATCCGGCGATCGCGCCGCCCAGCACCTGACGACGTGTGTGTTGCGTGGGTGAAGCCATGGAAAACTAACCTTTTGCAGCAGAATGAATTCAATGAAAAACGGTGCGCCGCAACCGGTCTCCGCCGCGAACGCGCGGCAGGGCAAAGGATTACGGGAGTCGTTGCGAGCGGTATCCGGTTCAGGCACCGAGAAAGCCCGACGCTGGCCGCGAGACCGGAGCGACCTGTCTACGCGGCAGTGTCGAGTACGGGCGTGCGGCATCGCGCGGGGAGCACACACGCATCCCGGCGGGACCCCCTCGCTACTACCGAGGCCGGCCCGTGATCACCGGGATGCCAGACCTTATCCCCAGCCCACACCGCCCGTGTCCGTTTCGCGTATTTTCCACTGAGCGGGAGACGGGCGTGTCGGGCGTCACCGACACCGCCTCCCCTACGATCGTCGGATGCCGATTCCGAAAGCCGAGTTGCATCTGCACATCGAGGGCACCCTCGAACCCGAGTTGGCCTTCCGGCTCGCCGAGCGGAACGGCATCACGCTGCCCTTCGGGAGCGTCGAGGAATTGCGGGACGCCTACAGTTTCAGCGACCTGCAGTCGTTCCTCGATCTGTATTACGCGCTCACCGATGTGCTGCGGACCGAACAGGATTTCACCGATCTCGCGAACGCCTATTTGGCTCGGGTGCGGGAGGACGGTGTCCGGCACGCGGAGATCTTCTTCGATCCGCAGGCCCACACCTCCCGCGGCATCGCCTTCGACATCGTCGCGCGCGGACTGCTGGCCGCCCTGGACCGCAGCGAGCAGGACTACGGCATCACCACCTCGCTGATCCTGTCCTTCCTGCGCGATCAGTCGGCGGAATCGGCGCTCGAAACCCTCAGTGCGGCAGAACCATTCCTGGACCGCATCGTCGCCGTCGGCCTGGACTCCGCCGAGGTCGGACACCCGCCCGCCAAGTTCGCGGCGGTCTACGAGCGCGCCCGCGCCCTCGGTCTGCGCGCGGTCGCGCACGCCGGTGAGGAGGGCCCGCCCGTGTACATCCGCGAAGCCCTCGACATCCTGCGCGTCGAACGCATCGACCACGGCGTCCGCTGCCTCGAAGACCCCGAGCTGGTGAATCGCCTTGTCCGCGAGCGCATCCCGCTGACCGTCTGCCCCTTCTCCAATGTGCGCCTGCGCGTCGTGGACACCCTCGCCGACCATCCCCTGCATCGCATGCTCGACGCGGGCCTGCTGGTCACCGTCAACTCCGACGATCCGGCCTACTTCGGCGGCTACGTCCACGCCAACCTCACCGCGACCGCCACCGAACTGTCCCTCACCGACGCCCAGGTCCGCACCCTGGCCCGCAACTCCTTCGAGGCCGCCTTCCTCGACGAGCCCACCCGCGCCACCTACCTCGCCGAACTCGACGCCTACCACTGACCCCGGCGCGGCGAAACCAGCGATCGGCCCGCCTACCGCGTTGTAATGCCGTTGATATGGGCCGTTTCTACGGTGGCCACCATGAATATCGCTGAGCGCACGGGCATCGCCGCGGCGGCGGTTGCGGTCACATTCGCCACGGCGTTCACCACCGCGACCGGCCACGCCGACCCGCCCGGCGGCTGGCCGACATGGCCGTTCGGAACCTTCCTGCGCAATATCGCGACCGGTCAATGCCTGACCGACAACGACGGCGCCGTGGACATGGAACCGTGCGCATGGGACTCGTCCCACATCGTCACCGTCCAATCCTGGACCGGGGTCGTACCGGGAGTCGGGGGCTGGGCGGGTCTCTTCCGATTGCGCAGTGGCCTGGGCAACTGCTTGGCTCGCACGTCATCGGGTGCGCTGATCTCCGAACCGTGCACGGAGACCAATGACAACCTCGACAACCACATCTGGCAGCACGGGCCCGGCGATGATCAAGTCCAAGCGTGGTACAACACCGGCCAACAACTCGGCGTCAAGGCGGGAACCATCGTCATGGCCCATGCCGACCAATTCCCCGACCCCCGCGCCACCGAATGGGACTTCGGCTAACCGTGCGCGGTCCCGCTCGGCGGCTGGACTGGCTAAGGTGCCTGGTCGATTTGGTGAAGGAAGGTCAGGTTGTCTTCGATGTGCCAATCCTCGGTGATGAGGGTGTGGTCGGGGCCGATGTGTTGTAGGTCGATAGCGTTGAACTCGACCGGTTGGCCGGTGCCCTGGACGCCGTTGTAGGTGCCGGTGAAGTGGCCTCGGAAGATCAGTCGTGCGGTGAGGGTGTCGCCGGTGACGTACAGGTCCGACAGTTCGCAGGTGAGGTCCGGGACCGTGGCGCGGAAGTTCTTCGATGCCGTGGCAGGGCCGCCGGGGCCTTGGGGTCGGCCGGGCGGGAGGGTGTTGTCGTGGAAGGACGGAGCGATTGCCCGGTCGAGGTAGTCGGTGTTGCCGGTGTTCCAGAAGGTGTAGAGAACCTGGGCCAGATGGACTTCCCGCTCGGCCTGTTCGGGGCTGAGCCCACCGTCGATGTGCACGGCCTGCGGGATGACCAAGTCGCCGGAGCGATCGACGGGGTCGGTGGTGTGTCCGGTCTGGGTCGAGCAGCCCGCGAGGATCAGTGCGGCACAGGCGAAGTAGAGGGTTCGGATGGTCATGCCCGTTTCAGCGTCGCATGGGCAATCGATAATCCCTTCGCGATCTGAATAGTTTCGATTGCATACATCGAATTCGCGAATGTCATCGAAGACCTCGACCGGCTGCCCTCGGCCACGCTATCGCGGTGTGGCGCTGTGGATTGCGTGGTTGGTTGCCCGCAGGTCTGCGACGAAGAGGGCGGGTTGTTCCCAGGCGGCGAAATGTCCGCCGCGGGTGGGTTCGCTCCACTGCACGATGTTGGTGAATCGGCGGGCTGCCCAGCGGCGGGACGGGCGCGGTACTTCTTTCGGGTAGACGCTGCAGCCGGTCGGCACATCTATCGTGTCGGCTACGGACGCCGTGAACCACCGGCTGACCTGAGCGATGCTCTCCCAGTACAACCGAATCGACGACGTAGCGGTGCGGGTGAACCAGTACAGGGTGATGTTGTCGAGTATCTGGTCACGGGTGAGGCCGGGGTCGCCAGTCCAGGTGCACAGCTTCTCCGCGATCCATGCCGCGAGGCCGGCAGGTGAGTCGGTCAACCCATATCCCAGTGTTTGTGGGCGGGTGCTGTGTATGGCCGAGTAGCCGGATCCGGTGCTGGTCCGTTCGTCCAGGTCAGCGACTGACGCTCGCTCGGCATCGGTGAAAGGTATAGAGCCATCGGGTGGTACGAGCGGCGGGACCAGGTGCAGGCCGATCAGCCGTTCCGGATTCTGGAGCGCGATGGTGGTGGAAATGCTTGTGCCCCAATCGCTGCCCGCGGCGAGGAAGCGCGGGTAGTTCAAGCGGGTCATCAATTCGCACCAAGTTCGGGCGATGCGCTCGATCCCCCAGCCGGGAGTGGTGGGCTTCCCGCTGAAGGCGTATCCGGGTAGCGATGGGACGACGACGTGGAACGCCGACTCATCGTGGGGTGGGTCGGTGAGCGGTGCGATGACCTGCTCGAACTCCAGGAACGAGCCGGGCCAGCCGTGGGTCAGAATCACCGGCGTGGCGTCGGGGTGGCGGGAACGTATGTGGAGGAAGTGGATCGGCAGGCCGTCGATCGTGGTGTGGAATTGCGGGATCCGATTGAGCCGTCGCTCGGTGGCGCGCCAGTCGTATTCCTCCATCCAGTTGCGGCACAACCCGATGATGGTGTCCAACGGCATGCCCTGGGACCAGTCCGGCACCGATTCCCGCTCCGGCCAACGCGTTTCGGCCAAGCGACGACCTAGGTCGTCGAGTTGGGATTGTGGGATATCGATGCGAAATGAGCTGATAGCCTGGGACATTCGGACAACTCACCGCGTCTGCGCGGCGAGGCTGTGGCGTGTCTTCACCACGATGAGCATCGAGATCAAGACCATCATCGCCGCGTTCGTGACCGCGACGGCCAGATCGGCACTGCGCACGCCGTACACGAGCCAGCCGCCGACCGCGGCGGCGAAAAGTGCCAGCCACCACCACGAGAGATCGGTCGTTCTGCCCGTGCGGATCGCGCGGACCACCTGGGGCAGCAAACTCGCCGTACTCAATGCTCCACTGACGAGACCGAGAGTGGTGTCCACGTGACCTCCCAGGTTTGTGCAGTAGCTGCACAAAGTATGCTAGGCGGATGGCACCGAAACGGCAAGAGACCGGCCGAGACTCGCTTGCCGCGCTGATCACCCAGCTCCACCTGCTCGGCGGAATCGCAAGCCGCGCGACACTGACCGAGCGGCTCGGCTGCGGACGCAGCGTGATGGGCTACCTGCTCACCGAATTGACCGATCGGGGCGTGGTGACCGTCGACCGGGCGGCCCGGCCGGGCAATGGTCAGGACACCGGCCGCCCGTCCCACCGCGTCTCGATCGCGCCGGAGGCACCGGCGGTGATCGCGGTGCAGATCAATGTGGATACGGCCACGGTCGCGACGGTGGCCCTCGGCGGACGCATCCTGCGGAGTTCGACGATCTCCCTGCAGCGGCGAATCGCGGTGGAGGCCTTGCTCGACCGGATTTGTTCCCTCGCCGCGGAGCAGTCGAGGGCGCATCCGCGGCTGCTGGCCATCGGCGTCTCCGTCCCCTCGCCGGTCCGACGCGGCGACGGATATGCTTTCGCGCCTTTGCATCTCGGGTGGGGAGCGCTGCCGCTGCACGAGCTGCTGACCCAGCGCATGGCCCGCATACCCGGTCTGACCGAGTTGCCGCTGGCCATCGGCAACGACGCCAACCTCGCCGGACTGGCCGAGTACCACCACGGCGCGGGCCGTGACGCCACCCAGATGCTCTACCTCACCACGGCCGATATCGGTTTGGGCGGTGGGCTGATCAGTAATGGGCAACTCTTCGACGGCGCGCACGGCTACGCGATGGAACCCGGGCATATCACCGTTGACCCCGCCGGAGCACCCTGTCCCTGTGGTTCCACCGGATGCCTCGAAATCGAAGCCGACCATCGCGGGTTGCTGCGTGCCAGCGGTCGCGCGATGGTGCCGGACCACGAAATCGCCCATTCCGCAGACCTATTGCTCCAGGCGGCCGCTCGCGGTGAGGAAGCCGCCATGACCGCCGTGCGTCACGTCGCCGAACGCCTCGGCAACGGCCTGGCCAGCCTCACCAACCTCACCGACCCCGATCGCATCGTCCTCGGCGGAAGCCTGGCCCGCTACCACCAACTCGCTCCCGACACCATCACCGAAAGCCTCACCGCCCGATCGTTTTTCAGCCACGCCGATCCGGCCCTCGTCCTGCAAGGCAGCCTGACAACACCGGCGTTGCTCGGAGCCGCCGGCCTAGCCTTCCAACCCCTCCTCGACGACCCCCGCCTCACCTTGGACCGCATGTGACTGCACGAAGCATCGGGTGGCGGTGAGTCAATCTGGGAGACAGCGCCTTTCGTAACCGGCGCGACGGGCCAATCCGGCCAGACCGCGCAGCACCAGCAGTCCACCGACAGCGGGAAGCAATGCGAGCGCTTTGATGCCGCGCCGAGTCTCCGTGAGCCGCAAGGCCAGCAGGATGACGGCGATGTAGGCGCAGCCGTGCACGGGGCCGATCAGGGCGGAGACAACCGGCCAATGGACAGTGACCAGGTTGAGCAGCAGGACCACCAGCGACAGCGTCTCGATGATCGCCGCCCGGCGCAGGGCCGTCGGAGTCATGGTCACGCTCCTGTCGTCGGTCGGGGGCTGTGTCACCATTTCGGGTGAAATTGGTTGCACCGCAGGTAGATCACCGTCGCCCAGGGTCGTGGATGAGGTGTCGAATTCGGTCACGATTTGCCCTTCGGGAACGGCCGACCGTCGCGAGCCGGCGCCATGCGCTCAGTCTCGGTGGCTCGAAACAGCTCCCGCAATGACACAAAGCCCACAGATCCGGACCTCGCCATACGGTGCGGGCAATGCCTCAGGAAATGGCTGGATCTGTGGGGTGGATGTCCTTGTGGACTCTTCGGCCGGTACGCAAGATCGAAATGTGGTGGTTGCGAAACCCGCGGATGTCGTGGTGGCGGTGGCGGATGGTGTGGTCTTGCTGGATCTCTCCGGCCCGGTGCAGGTGCTGCACTGGGCCGGGCATCGGATTCGGTTCGCCTCCCCGGACGGTCGGCCGGTGCGCACCGATGTCGGAGTCGAGATCGGGATCGATTGCGCACTAAGCGATCTCACCAGGCGGATCGATACGCTGATTGTGCCCGGTTACGCACCGACCGGCAGGGTCCCCGCCGAACTGGTCGCCGCGATCCGGGCCACGCGCCGACACGTGCGCCGGTTCGCCTCGGTGTGCACCGGCGCGTTCGTGCTGGCCGAAGCGGGACTGCTGGATGGGCGGCGGGCCACCACACATTGGGCGGCCTGCGCCGAGCTCGCCGCCCGATTCCCCGCCGTGGACGTCGATCCCGACGCCCTGTACGTGCGCGACGGACCGATGGTGTCCTCGGCCGGGGTGACCGCGGGCATCGATATGGCCCTGTCGCTGGTCGAGTCGGACCACGGTGCCGAGACCGCGTCCAGGATCGCGAAGTATCTGGTCGTCTTCCTGCACCGGCCGGGCGGGCAATCGCAGTTCAGCGTCCGCACCAGCGTCAATTCGCCACGGACCGAGGCATTGCGGACGGTGCTCGATGCCGTGGTCGCCGATTTGTCGGCCGACCACCGGCTTTCGGCGATGGCCGAACGGGCCGCCATCAGCCCGCGTCATCTGACCCGGCTGTTTCGCCGCGAACTCGGCATGTCGCCGGGGCAGTATCTCGAGCAGGTGCGGATCGAGGCCGCGAAAGCCCAACTGGCCTCGGGCAGTGACGGGGTGGCGACCATTGCCCGCCGATGCGGATTCGGCTCCGAGGAATCCATGCGCCGGATATTCCAGAAGGAAATGGGTGTCACCCCCAGCGACTACCGCCAGCGTTTCCGCACCGTCAACTAGTGAAATATGTTGTCCGACAAGGAGTTATCGTGCCTATTCCACGTCGCCGCGCGCTCTGGGGCGGGGCAGCGGTCACCGGGATGTTCCTCGCCGCAGCGCCCACCTGGTCGCGGGCGGAACCGGCCGAGCCGCCATTGACCGCGCTCGCCGTCAAGGCGCGCCTGCTGCTGGACCAGGTGGCCCAGCCGCATGTGCGCAATCACAGTATGCGCAGCTACTTCTACGCCCGCGCCTTCGCCGAGCAGCAGGGGCTGGCCTGCGATGACGAAATCGTGTTCCTCATCTGCGTTTTGCACGACATCGGCATGACCGACGTCGCCAACGGCGATCAACGCTTCGAAATCGACGGCGCCGACTACGCGGCCCGCTTCCTCGAGGACAACGGCGTCACCGACGCCCGAGTGGACATCATCTGGGACGCCATCGCCGCGCACACCTCGGGATTCATCGGTTCCCCGGTGTACCAGCGCCGCCGGCCCCCAGAGATACAAGCCGCCGTGACCGGCATCGGAATCGACCTCGGCGGCAGCCCCTCCGACCTACCGCCCGGCTACGCCGACGAGGTAACCGCCCGCTACCCGCGACTGGGCGGAAGCCCCGCCCTCTTCCGCACCCTCGAACAACAAACGCTCGCGAATCCCCGCAAGGCCAGACCCGCGACCCTCGCCGGTGAGATTGTGCGGCAACGCCATCCGGAGGTGCGAGTCGAGACCGTGGAGGACATTCTCGCCAGCAGCGGATGGGCCGACTAGGACCCCGATGAATTCGGATCGGCCTCAGTCGCGACAGTGTCCAGGTCGGCGACGATATGCACAGCCATGTAGCCCAATGGGGCGCACCAGCGGGAATCACGGTCGCCGAGGTTATCTACGAGATGGCACACGGCTACTCAGGGATCGAAGGCTGATCTTCCTCCCTGTCTTCGTGGAAGCGGCCGCGTTCCCGCATCAACTCCAAAGCGGCGGCCGCGATCGGTTCGATGCGGGCGGGCCAGCCTGCGGCGATGAACTCCTCGGACGTGAGGCCTACGGTCGCATCGCAGGCATCGAGGAGGATTCGCTGAACCTTGTCGAGCGCAGTCACCTCCGCTGGGGTGAATGTCGACCATTCTCGCCAGCGCCATGGCGAATCGTCATCGATGGTGTCGAAGAACCTGTTGATGTACTCAGCGTCTCCCCAGGCGCGGACACTCTCCTCACCGTCGGCGAGAATCTCCAGCGCCTCCATCGTGCGATTACGCAGGCGCTGCTCGACAATTCGCTCGCTTGGCCGATCTCGGATATCGACCTGCTCGATATAGTTCTCAGCGGCTCGGCTCTCGGCCGGGTCATAACCCGGGAGTATCAGATCCCCGTACGTTCGCGGCATCGCATTGGTCAATTCGCCCCGCTGCTGTCGGCGGCGAATGCTCCGGAATACCCACCGACAGCTTGCCAGCACTGCGGCCAGGGTTGCGATCGTCAGGAGAAGTCCCACGTCAGCGACCCTAACTCCGAGAATCCCCGAACGTTCGGAACTGCCCATCACAAGGCGGGTTCAATGCCCTCAGAAGCATGATCCGGTCAGAGAATGGGCTTGGCCGGGTGGATTGGCGGCGGGGATTCGATCAAATGTCGAGGCGGGTGTCTATGGCGGCGAGAAGGTCCAGTAGGTCGGGGTCGTTGGTGCGGGTGAAGGCGAGGGCAGTGGCTTGGGCGGCTGGGCCGTTGTTGAGCCAGGTGGTCAGTTCGTGGTGAGCTTTGGAATCTTTGTCCCAGAAGGCATTAGTTGGAATTAGTCGACCGGCCTTCAGTTTGACGCCGGAGTTGGCGGTGTTGGTGTGGTCGGCGGCGAGGAAGGCGGCCAGGTTTTGGATCGCGGCGGGGGTGTGTAGCTGGGACCAGGAGGAAAGGCGTTGGGTGACGGAACCTTCGGCGAGGGCTAGGGAGCATAGGAGTTCGTCGGGGTGGAGTGTTGGTGGATGGTTGGTGAGCACGTCGTTCCAGAGGGCGTCGAAGAATTCTTGCAGGGCATGCGCTTCTGGCCAGGTTCGCCATGGGAGGTTTCCGATGTGGCTGAAGGTGATCTCGATGCAGGGCATCGGATGTTGTTCGGGCAGCGATAGTCGGAGGATGCGCGGCAGGAAGTAGCGGAAGTCGTGTTCGGAGCCGCAGGTGAGTGTTGCGTTGTGGGCGTAGGTCCAGAGTTGTCCGGCGGTGAGATGCTCGCGGGGAGTGTTCAGGAGGGTTGCGGTCTCTGCTTCGTCGACGCAGCATGGGCAGGCGTCGATGGACCGAGGGCGCGGGACCTGGGCGAACGCGTCGTCCAGGGTCGCCAATAGCGCATTCAACGTCTCGGTCCGCACCTAACGGATTGTCCCCTGCTACGAATTCCGCATCGAGGGGAGACAGCGATTCATCGACGAACCCGAGCCGAATCGGGTCCAGCTCGGCTGACTGACGTAAGGTGCCTCCACATGAGTGATGACTTGCTTGGTAAGAGTGCTCTGGTTACCGGGGCCAGTCGCGGGATTGGGTTTGCGGTGGCGGCGGAGCTGCTGGGGCGGGGGGCCAATGTGGTGATTTCGGCTCGGAAGGCGGAGCCGTTGGAGGAGGCGGCGGAGCGGCTGCGGGGGCTGGGGCATCCGGGCAAGGTGGTTGCCGTGGCGGGGAACTCTGGGGATGCGGAGGCTCGAGCCTTGCAGGTTGCTACCGCCGTCGAGCAGTTCGGGTCGTTGGATGTGCTCATCAATAACACCGGGATCAATCCGGTGTATGGGGCGCTCATGGATGCTGACCTCGAGGCCGTGCGCAAGATCTTCGATGTGAATGTTGTTGCGGCGCTGGGGTATGTGCAGCAGGCGTACAAGGCGTGGATGGGTGAGCACGGGGGCGCGGTGGTGAATGTGGCCAGTGTCGCGGGGTTGCGGTCGACGGGAGTCATTGCGGCCTATGGCGCTTCGAAGGCTGCGCTGATTCGGCTCACCGAGGAGTTGGCCTGGCAGTTGGGGCCGAAGATTCGAGTGAATGCGGTGGCGCCGGGTGTCATCAAGACCAAGTTCGCGGATGCGCTGTATTCGGCGGACGAGGAGGCGGCGGCCGGGGTGTACCCGATGAAGCGGCTCGGGTCGCCCGAGGATGTGGCGGCGCTGATCGGGTTCCTGGCGTCGAACGAGTCGGCGTGGATCACGGGCACGACCGTGCGGGTGGACGGCGGTCTGCTCGCCACGGGCGGCATCTGACCACGAAAGTTCGCGCCCGGCACCGGAACTCAGCGCCGGGCGCGCGGTCCAACTGTGGTCGCTGACTGGCGCTCGGCAACGGACTCGCTGCCGAGCGCGCTCGCGAGCTGTGGTCGCGGGGAATGATCAGCGGAATCCCAGTGCGGCGACGGTGTCTGTTTGGCGGTAGTGCATGTACTTGTCGGCGGTTGCCTCGTCCACCGCGCTGGTGGTGGTGACCTCGGTGACGACCAGGAACGTGCTCTGGTTGCCGTCGACCCATTTGCCGGTGTCGAAGTCGGCGATGTAGGTGCCCTTGGGTAGCACCAGGTCCTCGTCCTTGAAGAGGTCCACCGCGGAACGGGCCTTGTCGGCGTCGGTCATGGTCAGCACCAGTTGGGTCAGCATGAGGCCGCCGTTCTCGGACTTCCACGCCATCAGGGAGGCGGCCTTGCAGCCCATGCTGGTCAGCTTGCCGGCGTCCTCGATCGGGGCGCAGGTGTCGTAGTCCTTGCCGGTGACGTAGGTGGCCTGCAGCGCAACGTCATTGAACTTGAAGTTCCAGTCCTTGCCGTACTCGGTGTAGCTGAAACCTCGGCCCGCGGGGGCGGCCTTGGAGGTGGTCGGCGCGGTGGTGCGCGTGGTGGCGGGAGCCGAGGTAGTGACCGCCGTCGTGGTGGTCGTGGTGGCGTCCGCCTGCGAGGAAGAGTCGCTCTTCTTGGACACCAGCAGAATCGCGCCCACCGCGACCGCGAGCACCACGATCGCGCCGATCGCCACACCGACGATCAACCCGGTATTCGACTTCGGCTGCTGCGGCGGTGGAAACCCCGGCTGTTGACCGAATCCCGCGCCCTGCGGACTCCCTGCTGGCTGCCCATATCCAACGCCCTGAGGCGTCCCGGGCTGCCCGTACCCGGCATCCTGCCCATACGCAGCTTGTTGGCTGTAGCCCTGCTGCCCATACCCCGGACCCTGGGCACCTCCGACCTGCTGCCCGAAACCGGCATCCTGTCCGTACGCGGCCTGCTGCCCGTATCCCCCACCCTGTGGACTCCCCGCCTGCTGTCCATATCCGGCGTCCTGCGGGAATCCGTGCGGTGGATACGGTTGCTGCGCAGCCATATTCAGCTGCGTAGGCTGCCACCCCTGGGGATCCGCCGACTGCTGCGTCTGCTCGCCCGTCGGCTGCGCGGGGTGGTCCCACCACGCCGCCTCCGGTTGTTGCGGCTGCTGTCTGTGGACAGTCGGATCGCCACCGACCCCGCCGGGTGGATTCGTCATCTGCTCACCTTTCGTGGCCCTCCCGGGCCCTCCCCGGCCCGGCATACATTCCCGAAGCGTATGCGGACCACGCGGCATGATCCAATCACGTGGTGACCGACGATCTGCTGATCTGCGGCGCGGGCCCCGCAGGCCGCGCCCTCGCCCACCGCGCCCTCGCGCACGGGCTCACGGTCACCCTCGTCGACCCGAACCCCCATCGCCGCTGGACACCCACCTATGCGGCCTGGTCCGACGAGCTCCCGGACTGGTTGCAGCCGAACACCATCGCGGCCACCATCGACCGCCCCGTCGCCTGGACCACCCGCCGCATCGAACTCGACCGCCCCTACACCATTTTCGACACCGCAGCCCTCCAAGACTCCCTCGATCTCACCGGCGCACGCCTCCTGCAAGACCGCGTCGTCGAGATCAGTCGCCCCACCCGCCACCGCACGACGGGTCTCGACCTCCCCGCCATCCGCCTCGCCTCGGGCCCAATCCTCCCCGCAGGCCGCGTAATCGACGCCCGAGGCGTCCCCCGCTCCCCCGCCCTCGCTGAGCAAACGGCCTTCGGCGTCATCGTCGACCGCCCCAAGTGGCCCGACACCGACACCTACTTCATGGACTGGCGCGACGACAACGGCGCAGACCCCTATGAGCCCCGCTCGTTCCTCTACGCGGTACCCCTGAACGACACCCAGGTCCTCCTGGAGGAAACCTGCCTCGCAGGCCGCCCTGCCCTCGACCTGACCACCCTGCGAGACCGCCTCCACACCCGATTGCGTTCCCGCGGAATCACTCTCACCGGCACCGAACCCACCGAACGAGTCCACTTCCCCGTCCACGGCGGCAAGCCGACCGCCTCCGCCTTCGGCGCGGCCGGAGCCCTCATGCACCCCGCCACGGGCTACAGCGTCGCCACCTCCCTGCGTCTGGCGGACACCGCGATCTCCGGCGACTCCACCTGGCCTGTTTCGGCCCGCGCCGTAATGCTGTTGCGCCAGGCGGGATTACGCGCACTACTTGCCCTACCGCCCACGGAGATTCCCGGCTTCTTCGATGCGTTCTTCGCGATGCCGACGTCGTCGCAGCGTGCCTATCTCTCCGGACGCGACGATCTGCGCGGCACGGCCACCGCGATGGCGACACTGTTCGCGGCCCTGCCGTGGCGAGTGCGCCGCGAACTCGCCGCCGCCCTGATCAGCCGGGGCGTCGGCCCCAGACGGTGACGAACGCGTCGGGACTGTCGAAGAAGGCGGGCTCGTCCAGCAGCGCGACACCCGCGCCGAGTTCGCCGGCGGTGAGCAGCCCCAGTTCGACCATGCGCGGGCCGACCTGCGCGAAGAACATGCGCCAGAACCGATCCGCCGGACCGTCCGTGCCGACGACGGCCGTATGGATCGCCATGTCGACATCGGTGAACCCGGCCTCGGCGACGACCCGCGCCAGCCGTTGCCGACCCCACAGCGGATCGCCACCGTGGGCGGCCATCAGATCCCAGAACGCGTCCATCAACCGTCGCCACTCCGGATAGGGCGACGAAGCCGAGGTGAACCCGGAGGGATCCGTGGCCACCAGCCAACCACCCGGAGCCAGCCAGGAGTGGCACCGGGCCACCAGCTCCACCCGCTCCGGCAGATGCATCAACATCGCCCGAGTGTGAATGAGATTGAACGACCCCGGCTCGAAATCCCCGGTGCGCGCATCGAATTCGCGAATCTCGAGGTTACCCTCGGGATTCAAGAACTTGACGTCGATGTCCGCCGCAACCACCTGACCGTCCGGACAGCGCTTACTGAGCCACCGCGCAACCCCACCCGCCCCCGCCCCGAGATCCAAACAACGCCAGTCGGTTTCGATCCCGGTACGCTCGATCGCCGCCGTAGTGAACGGTTCCAGAAACTCCTCGAGCAACCGCAACCGCCCCAACTCCGTCGGCATCTCATGACTGAGCGCGCTCTCGCTATACGAATTCCCACCCATCCCGCCAGTATCCCCCCGCCCAAGATGATCGAGTGGCACATCCTGGAGGCGAATTCAGACAAATCCCCTCCAGGATGTGCCACTCGGCGAGGGGTAACCGTGTTGGTGGAGGGCGGCGGTGATTTTGGTGATGAGTTCTTGCGGGTGGCGGGCGAGGAGGGTGGCGTTGGCGCGGATGATTGTCCAGCCCAGGGCGGGGAGGTCGTTGTAGCGGGCGAGGTCTTGGGTGCGTTGGCGGGGGTCGGTCCAGTGGTGGGCGCCGTCGTATTCGACGCCTACCAGCCAGTTTCGCCAACCCATGTCGATGCGCGCGATGATGGTGCCGTGGCGGAACACTGTGATCTGCGTTTCTGGTTTGGGGAGGCCGGATCGGTGCAGTAGCAGGCGGGTACGGGATTCTGGGAGGGATTCCGCGCCACCGTCGACATATGGCAGCAGCCGTATGAGCCGCCGACGGTTCCGCGCCCCGGGATGGCGGAGTGTGAATTCCTCGATCTCGGCGGGCGTGAGCCCCGTTGCCCTACACAATGAATCGAGTCGCTCCACCGCCTGCCACTCATTACCCCGACGCCCGATATCGAACGCGGTACGAACCGGTGTCGTACACAGCAACCCATCGACGAGGCAGAGGTCTTCGGTAGGAATATCGTCCCGATAGACCAGCACATTCTCCGGCGTCCGCGCCCGCCTAGGCAGCACTACCTCCGCGGGCAACTCGTCGAACCACAACGCCCCGTGCATCGCCGCCGCCGAACACCCCACCAACACAGCGCCTTCCCCACCCCACACCGCAGCCGCCCGCGCCCACCCCCGAGCATCCAACCGAACCGTGTCGTCCACAAACGTATCCGGCCCCACCCGCCGACACTGTCGCACCGCCCACCTGCTCATCTCCCCCGCTGCCACGGCCGCACTCCCCGAAAACGCCTCCCCCGCATCACCCATACCGCCATCATCACCCAACCACCCCACCCAGCGATTCCACTCGCGAACCTCGCACCACCAACCCGCCGAGTGGCACATCCTGGAGGCGAATTCAGACAAAACGCCTCCAGGATGTGCCACTCGCCGAAAGACTGCTAGAGGCGACCTACCCGGACGGCTGCTGTGAAGGAATGCCAGGCAGCACTGGTGAAAGTGAGTGATGGGCCGGTGGGGTTCTTAGAGTCGCGGATGGCGGTCGTGCCGTTGGGGAGGAAGGCCACCTCTACACACTGGCCGCTTGTCTCGCTGTAGCTGCTCTTGAACCAGCGCGCGTGGGATAGGTCATCGTTCACTGTCGAATCTCCTTGCTGCTTGCCGGAGCAGGTCCCGCGACCTCGTCTCGTCCAGGGCCGTGCGTCGGATGGCCTCGGCGAAATCATGGTAGCGCTCCACGACTTCACGCTTCTCGATGTACAGATCGCTGCTCATCGCACCGTCGAGGTAGACGACCGGCGGTTCGACGGGCATACCTCTGCTGTCAGTACCGAAGTCCAACAATACGAATGGGACCGCGGGCAACCCCCAGATCGAGCCCGCTGAGAACGGATGTACACGAAGGGTCACATTGGGTAGCTTGCTCACCTCGGCCAGTTGGCGCAGTTGGGTGGCCATGACGTCCGGGCCGCCGATCACGCGGTGGGCGGCCGACTCGTGCAGGAGAATCTCCAGTTCGAGCGGGCGCGTGCGGCGGGTGACGATGACCTGACGGTCGAGCCGCACCTGCACGCGACGTTCGATTTCATCCTCGGTGCCGTTTACATAGAAGGCGCGAATCATCGCGCGGGCGTACGCGGGCGTTTGCAGCAAACCGGGAACCAGCTCCTGGTAAGAGAGCAGCCGCCGGGCCGCGCGTTCCATTCCGATGTACATATTGAACGCGTCGGAGAAGAGCCCGCCCAGCGATGTCACCCCGCCCTCATCCTTCGCCGCGGCGGCGCGTGACGCGAGTCCGACTGCTTTTTCGGTCTCTTCCGCGTCGACTTCGTAGAGCGAGCACAGCTCGCGCACATCCTGTCGGCGTGGGTTCACGGTACGGCCGGTCTCGAGGCGTTGCAGGGCATTGAAACTGAGTTGCACCTCCTTGGCGGCGTTCGCGATCGACAGGCCGCGCCCCTCCCGCGCCTCACGTAGGAAGCGGCCCAGTTGCCGCCGCATCAGGGTGGGTGACGCACTCTCCTCGATCTCGGCCATCGCCAGCTCTCCAATAGTGAATGGACAACCCGCTGAAATCTGCCTACCCATTGTCCGCGAATCCGCATCGCCTCAAGGCGTTTTCGACGACCTGATCTGAATATTCAGATATCACTTATGCGGACGTTCGCGCGGTGGTCTGCTAGGAGTGTCAGCAATCCCCGAATGACGGGAGGTTCCAACGATGTTCGGGCTTCCAGCGACCGGGCATAGTGCCCTGCCGGTAATGACTGAAGGCGATGCGCTACGGGCGCTCCGTGAGCATGCGGATTGTCCGATTACCGTGTGCGCGGCCAAGTTACAGGCGAAGACGTATCTGGTGCGGATCGGGAAGCGGGCTCCTCGGCCGCCCTGGAGGATCTGACATGGACGACATGCGCGAGATCGAGATTCGGGTGTTGCGGGAGGTGATCGAGGCGGTGGAGGAGCGGTTGCGCGCGAACGAGAATGCGGGTGGATGTGTGCTCGCGCCGCGCGCGGAGGTGTATGCGGCGCTGATCTATTCGGTGATCGCCAGCGCGCGGGCGGGTGGACACTACGGCGCCGGGAGTCTGGTGCGGGCCCCGATTCTGGATGTGATTCTCGGCGGGGCCGAGGCCGACCCTTGGGAGGCGGCAGTTTACGCGGTGGCCATGGAGGGTGCGTTGATCTTGGGGTGACCCGGACAGGATCGGACCGAATTCTCCCGAATCGCTGTACGCGGCGGGTCGCTGATGGTGTGCTGGTATCGGTTTCACATCCGGCGAGCTGCGCAGGGGGTTGTGACGTGGATAGACAGAGTGATGTCGAGATACGGGCGCTACGGGAGGTGATCGAGGCGGTGGAGGAACGGTTGCGGCGGATCGAGGCCGCGGGGGCGGTGATACCGGCGGCGCGGTCGGAGGTGTACGCGGCGGCGATCTATGCGGTGATCGCCAGTGCTCGGGAGTCCGGGCATCACGGGTCCGGGAGCATTGCGCAGGCACCGTTATTGGATGAGATTCTGGCCGGGGCCGAGGTGGAGCATTGGGAGACAGCGATTTACGCGAGGATCGGCGACAGGGCTTTGACGCGGTAGGCACCGGCCGCTGACCGGGCTGGCGGGGCATGGGACCGCGCCGGGGCCGGTATGGACGATTCGGTGTATGGCGGGTGCTCGCACACTCCGCTTCGGCCACTGTGTCCCGCGTCTCTGTGCGGCAGATTGATGCGAAACCATCAAGGTCACGCGCAGGGAGTTGAATCGGATGAGTCTCGCAGCAGTGGTCGGCACGCTGGACCAGGATCGGGGGCACGCCGCGCCGCGGCTGGAATTCGATCCCGGCGCGCGGCCGCCCCGGGCGCGGTTGATCTGGCTGGGCGACGGTCCGTCGCTCACCGAGTTGATCGAGATCTTCTCGGCGCTGCGGCTGCCCGTCAGCACCCATGAGGTGCGCGCGGACGGTGAGGCCACCGAGCATCTGTTCACCTTCCGACCCGACGGCGTCGAGCCGACCGCGCCGGAGGCCGAGCTGCTGGCCGAGGCGTTCCTGGCCGCCGTCGCGGGCGACTTCGAGATCGACGGCTACAGCGGCCTCGTCGCCACCGCCGGATTGAGCTGGCGCGATGCCGTGCTGGTGCGCGCGGCCTGCCGCTGCCTGCGACAGGCCGGACTGCCCCTCGGCGGCCCGACCATCACCGAAATCCTCACGGCCCATCCGGATTTCGTGCGCGCGTTCGTGACCCTGTTCCATGCCCGCTTCGACCCCGCGCGGCCGGATCGCGCGGCGGCGACCGAGCGCGCCGAGGCCCAGATTCGCCACTGCCTCGAAGCCGCGACCACCCGCCCGGAAGACCAACTGCTGCGCGGGCTGCACACCTTCTGCACGGCGCTGCTGCGCACCAACTGGTTTCAGCCGCGCCGCGCCGTCGCCGCGTTCAAGATCGACCCGTCGGGGCTGTCACTCACCGGCCCGATCACCCCGTACCGGGAGATCTTCGTGCATTCCACGCGGGTGGAGGGCAGTCATGTGCGCGGCGGGGACATCGCGCGCGGCGGCCTGCGCTGGTCGGATCGCGTGGACGACTTCCGCACCGAGGTCCTGGCTCTGATGAAGACGCAGACGGTCAAGAATTCGGTGATCGTCCCGATGGGCGCGAAGGGCGCGTTCGTGGTGCGCGGCGGCAGTCCGGACGCCGCGGCGGTCGAGCACGCCTACGCCGCGTTCATCGGCGGCCTGCTGGACGTCACCGACAATGTCGTCGACGGCGTGCCCACCGCGCCGCCCGCCACGGTGGTCTACGACGACCCGGATCCCTACCTGGTGGTGGCCGCCGACAAGGGCACCGCGCGATTCTCGGATCTCGCGAATTCCATTGCGGTGGCACGCGGTTTCTGGCTCGGCGACGCGTTCGCCTCGGGCGGCTCCACCGGCTACGACCACAAGGCGCTGGGCATTACCGCGCGCGGCGCGTGGCGTTCGATCCGCGGGCATTTCGCCGAACTCGGCATAGACCCGGACACCCAGCCGTTCACCGTGGTCGGTATCGGCGATATGTCCGGTGATGTCTTCGGCAACGGCATGCTCGAGACCGGCCGCCTGCGCCTGGTCGCCGCCTTCGACCACCGCCACATTTTCCTCGACCCCGCCCCGGATCCCGTGCTCTCGCACGGGGAACGCACCCGATTGGCCGCGCTGGAGCGCAGCAGCTGGGCCGATTACGACCCGGCACTCATCTCCGAGGGCGGCGGAGTCTGGCCACGGACCGCCAAAACGATTCCGCTCTCACCACAGGTGCGCCGACTGCTCGGCGTCGACGAGACGGAAATGACCGCGCCGCAATTGGTTCGCGCCATCCTGTGCGCCGAGGTCGATCTGCTGTTCAACGGCGGCATCGGCACCTACGTGCGAGCGCGGGGCGAGCTCGACGCCGAGGTCGGCGACCCGTCCAACGACGAGGTGCGCGTGACCGCCGACCAACTGCGCTGCCGCGCGATCGGCGAGGGCGGCAATCTGGGACTGACCCAGCGGGCCCGCATCGACTACGCCGTCGCCGGCGGCCGGGTCAACGCCGATTTCATCGACAACGCGGGCGGTGTGGCCACCTCCGACCGCGAGGTGAACCTCAAGATCGCACTCAATGCCGCTGTGTCAGAGGGTCTTTCGACACTCGCCGAGCGGGACGCCCTGCTGGCCGCCAATGCCGACGAGGTGGTGCGCGCCGTGCTCGCCGACTGCGACGCACAGGCCCTGGCCATCAGCCTGGCCGAGGCGCACGCCCCCTTCCTCATCGACCGCCACGGCCGTCTGATCGAGAACCTGGAACAGGCCACCGGCCTCGAACGCTCCGCCGAATTCCTGCCCACCCCAGCCGAACTCGCGGCCCGCCACCGCGCCGGGCAGGGTCTGGTCCGCCCCGAGATCGCGGTCCTATTGGCCACGGCCAAGAATCTGGTCCGCGACGAACTGCTGGCCTCCGACGCCCCGCACGACCCGGTGGTCGCCGGGCTGCTGGCCGAGTACTTCCCCGAATCCGTGCGCGCCCTGCTGGGTGAGCACCGCCTGGCCCAGCACCCCGTAGCCCGCGAGATCGTCGCGGTGACGGCGGCCAATCGGGTGATCAACCGGGTCGGCCCGGGCCTGATCCACCGCCTCGAGGAGCGACTCGGTACCGACACCCCGCAGATCGTGTTGGCCTGCACGGTCGTCGACGCGGTGCTCGAGGTGGATCGCTGGTGGCGTGCGGCTTTGGCGTTGCCGGGGGTCTCACCGCAGGTCCGCATGGGTCTGCTCAAGGGCATTCAGGACGCGGTCGAACAGGCCGCCGCCTGGCTGCTCACCCACCGTTCGGCCGCCACCTGGTCGGCCGAAATCGACCATCACGCACCGCTGGTCGCCGAACTCACCGCGGTGCTCCCGCGCCCCGGCGGCCACCCCGGCCGCAATCTGGCCAATCTGCGCCTGCTCGCCCAGGCGCTGCCGCTCAGCGACACCGCGCGCCGCACCGGGCTCCCGGTCGCGCTGGTCGCCCAAACCTACCGGGAGCTGGGCGAACTCATCGGCTTGGACCGTCTGGCGACCGCGTTCGCCGCCACCCGCACCGCCGACCACTGGGAGACCCTGGCCGCCACGGTGCTGGCCGAGGAACTCCAATCCCGTTGGCACGCACTGGTGGCCGCGGTGCTGGCCGACGCCGCCGCGAACGATCTGGCCCGCGACCATGTCTCCCGCTGGAAGGACAGCCCAGCCGCCGATCGCCTGATCGAGCTGGTGGCCCGGCTGCACCGCTCCGGCACGGTCGATATCGCCCGACTGTGTGTGGTGAACGCCGAGTTGGCCGCCGCGGCGGTCACCGGCGGGCGATGACCGCGAGCAACAGTTCGGCGCGCACCAGCGCCTGATCGAGCTGACAGCCGAGCACCGATTCGATCTTCGCGACCCGGCTGCGCAGCGTATGCCGGTGCACGCCGAGGACGGTGGCCGCCGTCTCCCACTGCCCGTGCGCCTCGAGATAGGCGCGCAGGGAGCCGATGAGATCGGTGCCATTGCGCTCGTCGTAGTCGACGAGCGGCTGCAGCATGGCCTCGGAAACCGCGCCGAGCACCCGCTGCGCCTCCGGGAACGCCAGCAGCGCATGGCCCGCCGACGCGGCGAGCTCGAGCGGCCGGGCCCCGGGCAGCGCGGCGGAGGCGGCCAGTTCGGCGTGCTCCACGGCGGAAGTGAAGCGCCGCAAGGGTTGTGGGGCACTGAGACCCGCGCGCATGGTGGCGCGGACCGGCGCGGGCAGTCCGGTCAGCAGTTGTTCGGCGGTGTCGTCGGAATCGGAACCGGACAGCAACACCGCGACCCGATCCCCCGCGACATGCGCGAACAGCTGACGGTTGAGCGGACGCAGTTGCGCGTCAACGGCTTCCAGCGCCTGGACGGCCGCACCCGGGGACGCGCACCGCAGCACGAGGGCACGCACCCGGCCGGTCCGGTCGGCGGCGGTGCCCAAGGTCTGCCACATGGTGTCCGGATCCCCCGGCTCGGCCAGCAGCATGGCCATGGCCTGCGAGTTCAAGCGGTTCTGCGCGATCCGCAGTCGCGCGGGCTTCTCGAAATCGATGGCCAGCAGCGAACTGGCATGTCCGAGCAGCACCTGATCGACCGGACTCAGCGCCGCGTCGGTCACCACCGCAAGATACCCGTGCACGGTCTGACCGGCCGTAATGGCCTGCAGCACAAGGTATTGCCCGGATCCCACCTGAATGACGCCGCTGCCCGCGCCGTCACCGCGGGCACCGAGGAACTCCTCGATCCGCTCCAGTATCCCGGCCGCGGGCTTGCGCGGCTGCGCCTCGGCGATCGCCCCGTCGGCCCCGATCACCAGCACGGTGGCCGAGAGCGCCGCGGCCAATTCCTTGCTCATGGCCCGCGCCCCTTGGATGGCGGCCCGGGTCAGCCGCGGCTGCGCCCGCGAGGCCCGCAGCACCTGCTCGTACTCCTGATCGGCGAGGCGCTGCATGACCTTCTTGGTGATCGCGCCGAACGGCGTCGGCAGCGGCACCTCGAACAGCGGCAGTCCCAACCGGTCGGCGGCCTCGATCAGGTCCTCGGGCACGGTCTCGTAGGACAGCCCGACGCCGAACCCGAGGCCCGCGATCCCGACCGCGTGCAGGTCCTCCAGATACCGCTGTCGGTCCGCGCGACCGAGCGGCAATCCCATTCCGGTGGTGAGAACCAGCTCCCCGCCGGACATCCACTGCTGCGGTTCGGCCAGCTCGGAGGTGATCACCAAGGTGATGGTCCGGCCCAAACCCCCGCCGCCGCCCCGAAGGACCAGCCCCAGTTCGGGTTGGGACAGCACCCATCGGACCGGAATTCCCGAGTTCACAGCTCTCCCATGGCTACCTGGACAGATTGTCGAAACGACATTCTGCCGACGTGCCGATTCGGCGGGTGACGAGGGGGTGTGTGACACAGCACACTGGCGGTCGACACCAGCGCATCCCACGTCGAAAGAGATCGGGCATACATGAGTGAGACGCTTCGCAACTTCATCGACGGACAGTTCGTCGCCTCCGCCGCCTCGGAGTCGTTCGAGCTGATCAGCCCGGTCGACGAGACCGTGGTCGGCCGCAGCCCGATTTCCGGCCCGGCCGATATCGATGCCGCGGTCGCCGCCGCGGATCGCGCGTTTCCCGCCTGGAAGGCCGCCACCCCGAGCCAGCGTCAGGCCGCACTGTTGAAGCTGGCCGACGCCATCGAGGCCAATGCGGACGCGCTGGTCGAGGCGCAGTGCCGCGAGACCGGTCAGCCCAAGCACCTGGTCGCCAGCGAGGAGGTCGCCACGGGCGCCGATCACCTGCGCTTCTTCGCCGGTGCCGCGCGGCTGCTCGAGGGCAAGTCCGCGGGCGAGTACATGCCCGGCTTCACCTCCTACGTCCGCCGCGAGCCGGTCGGCGTCATCGGCCAGGTGACGCCCTGGAACTACCCGCTGATGATGGCCATCTGGAAGATCGGCCCGGCGCTGGCGACCGGAAACACGGTGGTGCTCAAGCCCAGTGACACCACCCCGGGCAGCACCCTGAAACTCGCCGAACTCTCGCGGGGCATCCTCCCCGACGGCGTCCTCAATGTCGTGCTCGGCACCGCCGCCACCGGTGCGACGCTGGTCGGCCATCCCCGACTGGACATGGTGGCCATCACCGGCTCGGTGCGCGCGGGCATCGCGGTGGCGACCGCGGCGGCCGAGCAGGTCAAGCGCGCGCATCTGGAACTCGGCGGCAATGCGCCGGTGGTGGTGTTCGCCGACGCCGATCTGGCGTTGGCCGCCGAGCGCATCGGCGATGCCGCCTTCTTCAACGCCGGACAGGACTGCACCGCCGCCACCCGGGTCCTGGTACATGAGTCGGTGCACGACGATTTGGTCGCGGCCCTGGTGAAGAAGGCGCAGACCGTGAAGCCGGGCCTGCCCGACGATCCGGAGGCCGCCTACGGTCCGCTCAACAATATTCGCCACTTCGAGTCGGTGACCGGCAAACTCGCCGCGCTGCCCGCGCACGCGAGCGTGGCCACCGGCGGCGAACGCGTCGGCGAGCGCGGCTTCTACCTCGCGCCGACCATCATCACCGGTGTGCGCCAAGACGATCCGATCGTGCGGGAGGAGACCTTCGGCCCGATCATCACCGTCCAGCCGTTCGCCGACGAGGACGAGGCCGTGCGCCTGGCCAACGACGTCGACTACGGCCTGGCCTCGAGCGTCTGGACCCGCGATCACGGTGTGGTGCAGCGCGTTTCGGCCGCCCTCGATTTCGGCGCCGTGTGGGTGAACTGCCACATCCCGCTGGTGGCGGAGATGCCGCACGGCGGTTTCAAGCGCTCCGGCTACGGCAAGGACCTCTCGGCCTACGGCGTCGAGGACTACACCCGCATCAAGCACGTCATGAGCGCACACGACTGACGGCGCTCCCCCGCTCCAACCCCTTTCCCGCAGAAGGACTTCCGAATGACCGACATCACCTATCGACTCCCGCAGCAGCGGGTGTTGCACACCGAGCTACCGGGCCCGCGCTCGCAGGAGCTGACCGCGCGCCGCAAGGCCGCCGTCGCCGCGGGTGTGGGCTCCACCGCGCCGGTGTACGCCGCCGCCGCCGACGGCGGCGTCATCGTGGACGTGGACGGCAATTCGCTCATCGACCTGGCCGCGGGCATCGCGGTCACCAATGTCGGCGCTTCGCATCCCAAAGTCGTTGCGGCGGTGCGGCAGCAGATCGAGCGCTTCTCCCACACCTGCTTCATGGTGACCCCGTACGAGGCCTACATCGAGGTCTGTGAGCGGCTGGCCGAGCTGACCCCCGGCACGCACGAGAAGCGCAGCGTGCTGTTCAACTCCGGCGCGGAGGCGGTCGAGAACGCGATCAAGGTGGCGCGCTTGGCCACCGGCCGCACCGCGGTCGTCGCCTTCGACCACGCCTACCACGGCCGCACCAACCTCACCATGGCGCTGACCGCGAAAAACATGCCCTACAAGGCGCATTTCGGCCCGTTCGCGCCCGAGGTGTACCGCATGCCCATGTCCTACCCGTTCCGCGACGGCGGTCAGGACGGCGTGAGCGCGGCACGCGAGGCGATCTCGCGCATCGAGAAGCAGATCGGCGCGGACTCCCTGGCGGCGATCATCATCGAACCGATCCAGGGCGAGGGCGGATTCATCGTCCCCGCACCGGGATTCCTGCCGACCCTGGTGGACTGGGCGCGCGCCAATGGCGTGGTGTTCATCGCCGACGAGGTGCAGACCGGCTTCGCCCGCACCGGTGACTGGTTCGCCTGCGAGGCCGAAGGCGTTGTGCCCGATATCATCACAATGGCCAAGGGCATCGCGGGCGGCATGCCGCTCTCGGCCATCACCGGCCGCGCCGAGCTGCTCGACGCCGTGCACGCGGGCGGTCTGGGCGGCACCTACGGCGGCAATCCGGTGGCCTGCGCCGCCGCGCTGGCCGCCATCGACGCCATCCGCGACCACAATCTGCCCGCCCGCGCCCGCCACATCGGCGAGGTCGCCACGGCGCGCTTCGCCGAACTGGCACAGCGGGTTCCGGCCATCGGCGACATCCGCGGCCGCGGCGCGATGCTGGCGCTCGAGTTCGTGCGCCCGGGCACCACCGAGCCCGACGCGGCCCTCACCGCGGCCGTCGCCAAGCGCTGCCTCGAGCGGGGTGTCATCACCCTGACCTGCGGCACCTACGGCAATGTGATCCGCCTGCTACCCCCGCTGGTCATCACCGATGAAGTGCTCGACGAGGCGCTGACGGTGCTGTGCACCGCCATCGCCGAGCTCGCCTGAACCCGGTCTAGGAGAACGATGTTGGAATACGACCGGATCAGCGACCTGATCCCCACCGGTGTCTGGATCGACGGCGCGGCCGCGCCCGCCGTCTCGGGATCCTCCTTCCCGGTACGCAACCCGGCCACGGGCGAGATCCTGACCGAGGTCGCCGATGCCTCCGGCGCGGACGCGCTGCGCGCCCTGGATTCCGCCTGCCGCGTCCAACCCGCCTGGGCCGCAACCGCTCCGCGGGAGCGCGCGGTGATCCTGCGGCGCGCCTGGGATATCCTGATGGAGCGCACCGAGGAGATCGCGCTGCTGATGACCTTGGAGATGGGCAAGACCCTCGCCGAGGCGCGCGGCGAGGTCGCCTACGGCGGCGAATTCCTGCGCTGGTTCAGCGAGGAGGCCGTGCGCATCGGTGGCCGCTACACCGACTCCCCCGCCGGAACCGGCCGCATCCTGGTCACCAAACAGCCCGTGGGCCCGTGCCTGGCGATCACGCCGTGGAACTTCCCGCTGGCCATGGGTTCCCGCAAGATCGGGCCCGCGCTGGCGGCCGGATGCACGGTGATCGTGAAGCCCGCCGAGGACACCCCGCTGACCATGCTCGCGCTGGCCCGCGTCTTCGCCGATGCCGGACTGCCCGCGGGCGTGCTGTCGATCGTTCCCGGCAGCGACGCCGCGGGGATCACCGCGCCGCTGCTGGCCGACCCGCGCCTGCGCAAGGTCACCTTCACCGGTTCCACCCGCGTCGGCAAGCTGCTGCTGCGCCAGGCCGCCGACAATGTCCTGCGCACCTCGATGGAGCTCGGTGGCAATGCCCCGTTCATCGTCTTCGAGGACGCCGATCTGGACGACGCGCTGGCCGGGGCCATGGCCGCCAAGATGCGCAATGGCGGCGAGGCGTGCACCGCGGCCAACCGCATCTACGTGCACAACTCGATTCGCGAAGAGTTCGCCTCGCGACTGGCCGAGCAGATCGGCGCGCTGCGCGTCGGTCCCGGCTACGAGTCCGGCGTGGACACCGGCCCGCTCATCAACGAGCGCCAGCGCGACAACGTCGCGGCCCTCGTGCAGGACGCGATCGAGGCGGGCGCGGTGGTCCGCACCGGCGGCAAGGCCATCGACGGCCCCGGCTGGTTCTTCCAGCCCACCGTCCTCGACGAGGTGCCGCGCACCGCGCGCATGCACCGCGAGGAGATCTTCGGACCCGTCGCCGCCGTCTACGGTTTCGACACCGAGGACGATGTGGTGGCCGCGGCCAATGACACCGAATACGGTTTGGCCGCTTACTTCTACACCCGGGATCTGGATCGGGTCCTGCGAGTCTCGAACGCGCTGCAGGCCGGCATGGTCGGCGTCAATCGCGGCGTCATCTCCGATCCGGCCGCCCCGTTCGGCGGGATCAAGCAGTCCGGTCTGGGCACCGAGGGTGGATCCGAGGGGATCGACGAATACCTCGACACCAAATACGTCGCGCTCACGCGTTGACGTCACCCGGCGCACCGGCCCCTGAGCCGGATAACGCGCCCACCCGATTCGCGCGCCCTCTCCGCCGGATCGGTTCTCCATCGGCGAGGTCGCGCCGCACTCCGTAAAAGGTTGCGGCGCAGCCAGACCCAATTTCAGGAGCTTGGATGCTCGTGCAAAATGCCTCCGAGGCGACAATGCCGTCGCGTGATACCCAGGATGCCGCCAGCGGCAAGGGATTGGCCACCAACAAGGTCGGCACCATTGCCGGGGCCGTCCTGAGTATCGCGTCCATCGCGCCCGCCTACACCACCACCGCCAGTCTCGGCCTGATCGTGGCCGCGGTCGGCTTGAAGATGCCCGCGCTGCTGATCGCCGGGTTCATCCCGATGTTCCTCGCGGCCTACGCCTATCGCGAATTCAGTTCCGAAACCCCGGACTGCGGCGCCTCTTTCACCTGGTCGGCGCGGGCGCTCGGCCCGTATGTCGGCTGGATGGCCGGTTGGGGTTCGGTGATCGCCGTGGTCATCGTGCTGGCCAATATCGCGGCGGTGGGGGCGGAGTTCCTCTATCTGTTCATCGGACGCCTCGCGCATTCGGAATCGATTGCCGCCCTGGGCGACAACAAACTCATCAATATCGTGACCACGCTGGCCTTCCTGGCGGCGGCCGGGTGGGCGGCCAGCCGCGGGATCAGCTCCAGCGAACGCGCGCAGTACGTGCTGGTCGGCTTCCAGCTGGTGGTACTGCTGCTGTTCGCGGGCATCGCGCTGGCCAAGGCGATCAGCGGGGACGCGCCGTCGGGGCTGAGCTTCGACATCGACTGGTTCAACCCGTTCACCGGACTCACCCTGGGCGCGTTCGCGATCGGCCTGATCGGGTCGGTGTTCATGTACTGGGGCTGGGACACCGCACTGACCCTCGGTGAGGAGTGCAAGGACCCGCAGCGCACCCCCGGCCGCGCCGGACTGCTCTCGATCCTGACCGTGCTGGGCACCTATCTGCTGCTCGCGGTCGCGCTCATGTGGTACGCGGGCGTCGGCGACACCGGCATCGGTCTGAGCGGTGACGCCGCGCACGACAACGTCTTCGGCGCACTGGCCGAACCGGTGATGGGCGGCGCGGGCGAGCTGCTGCTGTTCGCGGCCGTGCTGGTCTCCACCATCGCCAGCCTGCAGGCCACCTTCCTGCCCGCCGCGCGCGCCATGCTGGCCATGGGCACCTTCAAGGCGCTGCCGCCGCGCTTCGCCAGCGTGCACCCGGTGTACCAGGTGCCGCGTTTCGGCACCGCGGTCGCCGCGATCGTGGCGGGCGGCTTCTACGCCATCACCGCGCTGCTGTCGCAGCATGTACTGCTGGATACCATTGCGGCACTGGGCATCATGATCTGCTGGTATTACGGCATCACCGCCTTCGCCTGCGTCTGGTACTTCCGCAACCGCTGGTTCGCCTCGGCCCGCGACTTCCTGTTCAAGCTGGCGTTCCCGCTACTGGGCGGCACCATGCTGCTGGTCGTGTTCGGCATCTCGGTGCGCGAGAGCCTCAAACCCGAAGTCGGCAGCGGCGCATCGATTTTCGGCGTCGGGCTGGTGTTCTACCTGGGCTTCGGCATCCTCGCGCTGGGCGCGGTGCTGATGCTGGCGCAGCGCTGGCGGCACCCGGAGTACTTCCGCGGCGCGACCCTGCCGCGCGCGGTGTCCGGCGATCCCATGCCGTCGTAGCCGAAGCCCCCCAGAGCATTTCGAGAAGGAGTAATCATGAACGTCCTCACGTGTTTCGAACCGCCCGTCTCGCACGCCCGGGTCGAGGCCCCCGTCCGCGAGCCGCTGCGCGTGGCCCTGGTCCAGCACCGCTGGCAGGCCGATACCGCCGCGATGCGCGCCGAACTGAACGAGGGCATCGCCAAGGCCGCCGAGCTCGGGGCCAAGGCGGTCTTCCTGCCCGAGGTGACCTTCAGCAAGTACCCGGCCTTCGTTCGCGGCGGCGACAACCCCGCCGCCGACGCCGAGGATCCGGAGACCGGCC
Source organism: Nocardia sp. CDC153 (assembly GCF_035818515.1). Lineage (NCBI taxonomy): Bacteria > Bacillati > Actinomycetota > Actinomycetes > Mycobacteriales > Nocardiaceae > Nocardia > Nocardia sp. CDC153. The sequence goes on from NZ_JAYKYU010000002.1 coordinate 236,939, forward strand.
CCACCTTCACCTTCGCGGCCGAGGCGGCCGTCGAACACGGCATCTTCGTGCACGCCTCGCTCTACGAGCGCGCCGATCAGGGCGACGGCCTGGGCTTCAACACCGCGATTCTGGTGTCCCCCAAGGGCGAACTGGTCGGGCGCACCCGCAAGCTGCACATCCCGATCAGCGCGGGCTACTACGAGGACACCTACTTCCGGGCGGGCCCGGCCACCGACGAGGCGTACCGGCCGCACAGCCACGCCGATCTCGGCGACGTGCGCATCGGCATGCCGACCTGCTGGGACGAATGGTTCCCGGAGGTGGCCCGCATGTACTCCCTCGCCGGGGCCGACGTGATCGTCTACCCGACCGCCATCGGCTCGGAGCCGTCCTTTCCCGCCTTCGACACCCAGCCGCTGTGGCAGCACGTGATCGTGGGCAACGGCATCACCGCGGGCACCTTCATGATCGTGCCCAACCGCTACGGCGACGAAGGCGAAATCACCTTCTACGGTTCGTCTTTCATCTCCGACCCGTACGGCCGGATCCTGGTGCAGGCCCCGCGCGACGAATCCGCGGTGCTGGTCGCGGATCTGGACCTGGATCAGCGCAAGGATTGGCTGACGCTGTTCCCGTTCCTGGAGACCCGCCGCCCCGACACCTACGTGCGCCTGACCGCGCCGGTCGAGCGCGATTACCCGTTCGGGCGGGCGTGATGACCGCCGAGGGCGCGGCCTGGCGGATGCCCGCCGAGCATGCGGCACACCGCCGGACCTGGATGGCGTTCCCGCCGGTCGGTTCGGAGATCACCGCGACCCCGGAGGCCGTCGACGAGGCGCGGGCCGCCTGGTCGGCCGTCGCCCACGCGGTCGCGGAGTTCGAGCCGGTGACCATGGTCGTCGATCCGGCCGATGCCGCCGACGCTCGAAAGATGCTGTCGGGCACGATCGAACTGCTCGAAGCACCCCTCGACGACGCGTGGATGCGCGATATCGGTCCGAGTTTCGTGCACGCGGCCGACGGCTCGGTGGCCGCGGTGGACTGGGTGTTCAACGGCTGGGGCCAACAGGATTGGGCTCGCTGGGGCAAGGACTCGGCCATCGGCCGGGCCGTCGCCACCGCGGCCGGGGTGCCGATCGTCGACTCGCCGCTGGTGAACGAGGGCGGCGGCATCCAGGTCGACGGCGCGGGCACGGTCATCCTCACCGAGACCGTGCAATTGGATCCCTTCCGCAATCCCGGCCTCACCAAGGCCGAGGTGGAGGCCGAACTGCGGCGCACCATCGGCATCGACACCGCGATCTGGCTCCCGCGCGGACTGTGGCGGGATTCGCAGCGCTTCGGCACCCGCGGGCACGCCGATATCGTGGCGGCGCTGCCGTCGCCGGGTGTGGTGCTGGTGCACGACCAGCGCGATCCCGAGCATCCCGACCATCAACTCAGCCGCGACTTGATCAAGCAGTTCACGACCGAAACCACCTCCGCCGGAACGCCTTTCGAGATCATTCCGGTGCCCGCCCCGCGCACCCTGCGCGACGAGGAGGGCTTCGTGGACTACAGCTACATCAACCACTACGTCTGCAATGGCGCGGTCATCCTGTGCGGCTTCGACGACCCGTCCGATGCCGAGGCCGCCGACATTCTGTCCCGGGTCTACCCCGGCCGCGAGATCGTGCTCGTCGACGCCCGCCCGATCTTCGCGCGCGGCGGCGGAATTCACTGCATCACCCAGCACGAGCCGCTCCCGGCTCGCTGACCCCGCGCCCAGGTCGCGGGACTGATCCGGCCCGCGCACGCCGATTCGGCGAATGAGGGGCGGGCCGGATCGCCGAAACGGCGCGAGCACGATCGTGACCGCGCACACATACTGAGATAGCAACCATCGGGTTATCCCGATGTCGAATCACCGGTAAGGAGCTCTCGTGGCTGTCATCACTCGTGACGTCGTGATCGTCGGGGCCGGACCGTCGGGTCTGACCGCTGCCGCCGAATTGCGGAAGGCCGGACTGTCGGTGGCCGTACTCGAGGCCCGGGATCGGGTCGGCGGCCGCACCTGGACCGGCGACATCGACGGGGCCATGATCGAGATCGGCGGCCAGTGGCTCTCCCCGCACCACACCGCGGCGCTGGCCCTGGTGGAGGAACTCGGGCTGAAGACGTTCTCCCGCTACCGCGAGGGTCGGTCGGTGTATCTCGCCGCGGACGGCACCCGACAGGAGTTCACCGGCGACGTGTTCCCCGCGCCTGCCGAGACCGCGACCGAGATCGACCGACTGCTGGCCCTGCTCGACGGGCTGGCCGCCGAGGTCGGCGCCGAGGAGCCGTGGGCGCATCCGCGAGCGGCGGAACTGGATTCGATCCCGTTCAGCCTCTGGCTCGAACAGCAGTCCGACGACGAGTACGCCCGCGAGACCGTCTCGTTCTTCGTCGCCGGAGCCATGCTGACCAAGCCCGCCCACACCTTCTCCACCCTGCAGGCGCTGCACATGGCCGCCGCGCAGGGCTCCTACACCGCGCTGGCCACCGACACCTTCATGCTCGACAAGCGCGTTGTCGGTGGCATGCAACAGGTTTCGCAGCGCCTGGCGGCCGCGCTCGGCGCGGACGTGCACCTCAACGCGCCGGTCCGCAAGATCCAGTGGTCGGACGCGGGCGTGACCGTGTTCGCCGACGGCAACCTGGAAGTGCGTGCCGAGCGGGTCGTGCTGGCCGTGCCGCCGAACCTGTACGCGGGCATCAGCTTCGATCCCCCGCTGCCGCGCCGCCGCCACCAGATGCACCAGCACATGTCCTTCGGCTTCGTGGTCAAGGTGCACGCGGTGTACGAGACCCCGTTCTGGCGCGAGAAGGGCCTGTCCGGCACCGGTTTCAGCGATACCGATCTGGTGTCCGAGGTCTACGACAACACCAACCACGGGGTAGACAATGGCGCGATGGTCGGCTTCATCGCCCACACCCAAGCCGACCTCTACTTCTCCATGGACGCCGCCGAACGCAAACAGGCCGCCCTCGACTGCCTGGTCCGCTACCTCGGCCCCGAAGCCGCCAACCCGGTCGTCTTCTACGAATCCGACTGGGGCACCGAGGAATGGACCCGAGGCGCCTACGGTGTCAGCTTCGATCTGGGCGGCATGACCCGCTACGGCCGCGACCACCGCGACCCGGTCGGCCCCATCCACTTCTCCTGCTCCGACCTGGCCGGCCACGGCTTCCAACACGTCGACGGCGCAGTCCGGATGGGCCAACGCACCGCCGCCGCCATCCTCGCCCAACGCACCCTCGTCTGATTCCCGCCGGGCGCGGGGCCGCCGACCCTCATCGGTCAGCGGCCCCGGCTCCGGAATGGGGTGGTCAGCCCCGGGAATTCGGCGTCAGCGGCTTCGGATCGGTTGCCGCTCCAGGTGGGCGGCGGCGATGCCCTGGGCCAGCTGTTCGAGCAGGGGACCCGCGTGGGCGACGCACACACGCGGATCGTGTTCCAGCTCGGTGAGGGCGTAGGCGTGGTCGATGCCGAAGCGGCGCAACATGTCTCGATCGATGCTCAGCCGACCGGACACCGCCACCACGGGCACCTCGGCCCGCCAGGCCGCCCGCGCGACACCGACGGGAGCCTTGCCGTCGAGGGTCTGCTCATCGATGGAACCCTCACCGGTGATCACCAGCCGCGCACCCGACAGCGCCCGCGCGAAATCCAGCTCCTCCAAAATGATTTCGATCCCGGGCCGAACCGTCGCGCCGAAGAACACCAGCGCCGCGAACCCCACTCCCCCGGCCGCACCCGCACCGCGCTGATCCGTCGCGTCGATACCGAGATCACGGCGGGCGATCTCGGAGAACCGGGCGAGACCGGCTTCCAGGGCCTCGATCTCCCGCGGACCGGCACCCTTCTGCGGCCCGAAAATTTGTGCGGCACCGCGTTGCCCGAGCAAGGGGTTATCGACATCCGAGGCCACGACGACGGGCACCCGCAGCAGCTCGCGCGTGTCGATTCGCGCCAGCCGCCGCAAGGCCGCCCCACCCGGCGGCACCGGCCGCCCGTTCGCGTCGAGCAACTTCGCACCGAGTGCCGTGAGCATGCCCGCACCCCCATCGGTGCACGCGCTGCCGCCCAACCCCAACACCACGCGCCGGGCCCCGCGCCGCACCGCGGTGCGAATGAGCTCACCGGTCCCGGCACTGGTCGCGGTCATGGCGGTCGTCGCGGTGGCCCGCCCAGGCAGCCGTCGTAACCCCGAAGCCTCGGCAAGCTCGATCACGGCCGTCGAGCCGTTCATCGCGAACGAGGCCACCACCGGATTCCCCACCGGCCCAGTCACATTCGTCTGCAGACCGGAGTACCCGGACGCGACCAGCGCGGCCACCGTCCCCTCACCGCCATCGGCGACCGGTACGGTCACCACCGGCACGTCCGGCCGCACCGCCCGCAACCCGGCCGCCAGACGCGCAGCCACCTCGGGTGCGCTGAGCGATCCCCGGAACTTGTCCGGGGCCACGATCACGTGCCCTTCCTGCCACCCCTTCCGCACCCCGCCGCGCGGCTGAATCATCGCTCGGTCCGGCCGATTCCGGCCGCGTCGGCACGGCTGATCGCGAGGACCGGGTCGCAGCCCGCGCGCCCGGTCATGCGCAGCCAGCCGGAATCGTCGCGGCCGAGGTGGTGCGCGGAGCGGTCGGTCTCACCGGCCGGATCGGAGTCTTCGGGGCTCATTGCGGGCATTCCGTCGGACCGCAGTCAGGTTGTGCCGCAGCGGTTTCGGCGGCCGAGTCCGCGACGACCGGCAGTTGCACGGTGTAGCGGTCGACGGTCCAGCCTGCGGGCCAGCCCATTTCACCGTGGCCGTGGCGGTCCAGCCAGTGCGGGGGGCGATTCATCACGTCGTTCACGCCGTCGCCTCGCCGGAATCGGTCTTGCCGGAGAGCGCTTCGGCGACCAGCAAGAGCGCCGAGTGATCGAGGGAGCCGTGGCCCATGGCGCGGGCCGCGGCGATGAGCTGGGCGGTGAGCGCGCCCATGGGGATGGCCACCCCGGCGTCGCGGGCCGCCTGCCCGACGATGCCCATGTCCTTGTGGTGCAGATCGATGCGGAAACCGGGACGGAAGTCCCGCTCCAGCATGGACTTTCGCTTGAGTTCGAGGATCTTGCTGCCCGCCAGGCCACCGGCGAGGACGTCGAGGCCCTTGGCGGCGTCCGCGCCGAGGCTCTCCATGAGCACGATGGCCTCGGCCACCAAGGCGTAGGTGCCGCCGACGATCAGCTGATTGGCCGCCTTCACGACCTGACCCGAACCGTTGGGGCCGACCAGTTCGTAGGTTTTGCCGACAGCGGCGAACACCGGCTTCGCCGCCTCGAAATCGGCCTCGGCACCACCGACCATGATCGAGAGCGCCGCATTCACAGCGCCCGGCTCGCCGCCGCTCACGGGCGCGTCCAACACCCGCAGCCCGGCCTTCGCCCCTTCCGCGGCGGTCCACTCCGCCGTCTTCGGCGTGATCGAGGAGAAATCGATGTAGAGCGCACCGGGTTTCGCGTGCCGGAGGATCTCGGTGAACACCTCCACCACCTGCTCGTCCTGCGGCAGCATCGTGATCACGATGTCCTTGCCGTCGACGGCCTCCGCGACGCTCCCGGCGGCGATCCCGCCGGCCGCCACCAGCTTCTCCACCGCGGCGGCCGACCGGTTGTAGCCGGTCACCTCGTGGCCCGCGGCCGCCAGGTGTCCGGCCATCGGGCCGCCCATGATGCCGAGGCCGATGAATCCGATGGTGCTCACTCGATCCAACTCCAATCGTGTTCGGGGTCCTTGTATTCCAGGCCGATCCAGCCGTCGTAGCCGACGACGTCGAGTGCGGCGAAGAGGCTCTCGAAATCGAGCGTGCCGGTTCCGGGACGGCTGCGCTCGGGCGCATCGGCGATCTGCACATGGCCGATGTAGGAGGAGTAGGTCTCGATGACCGAGTGTAGGTCCTCGCCCATGCGGGCGAGATGGTAAAGGTCGCAGAGGAATCGGAGATTGGGTTCGCCGACCGCGTCGATCACCCGCACCGCACCGGCGGCCGAGACGATCGGATAGTCGGGCGACTCAATGGAATTCAAGGCTTCGAGCACGACCTGCGCATCGATGCGCGCGGCCGCGCGAGCCGCCAGCCGCAGGTTCTCGAGCGCCAGCTCGTCCTGCACGGCCGGATCGACACCGGGAATCCGATTGCCGTACAACGCATTCAACGAGCGGCATGCCAGCCGCTCGGCAATCCCCACGGTGACGTCGATATTGTCCCGGAATTCGGTCTCCCGCCCCGGCACGGACACCAGCCCGCGCCCCGCGGGCACCAGATCGATGAAGTTCAACCCGATGAGCGCAACCCCGGCGTCGCGGACCGCGGAGACGAACGCGTCGACCTCCTTGTCCCCGGGCACCGGGTTCTCGCCGAAGGGCCACCAGAATTCGACGGCCTCGAATCCCGCCGCCTTGGCCGCCGCCGGACGTTCCAGCAGCGGCAGGTCGGTGAACAGGATCGAGCAGTGCGCGTCGAATTTCCGCAGGGCGCCCGCGGCGGTGTACTTCATCGTGTCGATTCCTCCCGATAACTCTGCCAGCTGCCGTAATCGGTGATGTCGAGCAGTTGCGGGTGGGACAGATTGGGCAGGCGCAACAGCATGGACAGCACCGAACGGTTGTCGTCCAAGGCAATCACACCGAGTTCCAGCTCCTGCGCCTTGGCCGGTAGCAGCCGATTGCGCAGCACCTCGAGCGGCACGTCGAACAGCTCGCCGGAGATGGGCGCGCCGCCGTAGGCCACCGGGTGCAGGCCCGGGAAGCGGTCGTCGATCGAATAGAACCGGTACTGCGCCGCGGTCTTGGCCTCCCCGGCGAACGGCGCGCCCTCGAGCAGGTAGTTGAGGGGTCCGCCGCGCATGGCACCCCCGTTCAGGAAGATCAAAGGCATTGCAGTGGTTCCTTTTTCGGTCGAAGAATGAAAGTCAGCGGTGGATCGGTCCGCCGCGGGTTCCGGGTGGCCACCCGGTGCTCCCGCGGCGGACCGCACACACGAACGCCACCGGCAGGGGAAGCGCCGCCGCCAGCGGCACAACGAATTTGGCGTCGTGAGTGAGTACACGGTGCGTGATCGCGCTAGACATGCGCGACCATGCCGAATACCTGTCGGGCCGCCTGCGATTGCACGAACACGGTGATCGCGTCCGCGCCGCGGCCAATGGTGCGGACTCCGCTCGCTGCGGCGTCCAGCATGGACTGGGCGGCGATCACCACCCGCTCGTCGAGCTCGGCTCCGGCGGTCCACCAGGTGCCCAGCGCCATGACGGCGCCGCTGTCGAGGTCGCGGACCAGTGCCACGGCCTCCCCCTCAGCTCGCAGGACCAATTCCACCGCATCGCGATTGGCCTCGGTCACCGACTGGACGAACACCTGAATCGTTCCGACGGTCTCTCGCATCGATCGACCCGTACGCAGCGACTCGCGGCACAACTCGGCGATGGCAGCCTCCATCGGGCCCTCTCCGATGCTCCCCACGACCGTCCCGTCGGCGTCCACGGCCAGAGCCGCGCCGAGCGGACGGGGCGCGAAGCCACCGGTCCCGAGGAGGCAGGCGACGGCGTAATCCTTGCCCGCCGCATGCCATTCCAGCAGTCGTGCCGCGATGTCACGCATGAGTTATCCCAGCACCTGTTCGATGCCGTTGATGCCGAAGTACGCGACGAACACGACGCACACGACGGCCACCAGCGGGTGGATCTCACGGAACTTGCCGCGGGCCAGCTTGATCACGGTGTAGGCGATCAGACCCGCGCCGACACCATTGGTGATCGAGTAGGTGAACGGCATCAGCACGATGGTGATGAAGGCCGGGATGGCGACCTCGAGGTCGTTCCAGTCGATCTTGCGGGCCTGGGTCATCATGAGCGCGCCGACCAGCACCAGCGCGGGGGACGCGGCCTGGATCGGCACCACGGCCGCGATCGGGGTGAAGAAGATCGCCGCACAGAACAATCCACCGGTGAACACGCTGGCCAGACCGGTACGGGCACCCTCACCGACACCCGTCGCGGATTCGACGTACACGGTCGAACCGGCACCGCCGGACAGGCCGCCGATGATCTGGGCGACACCGTCGGTGGTCAGGATCTTGCCCATGCCGGGCACCTGGCCGTTCTCGTCGACCAGACCCGCCTCGTCACAGACGCCGAACACGGTGCCCATGGCGTCGAAGAAACCGGTCAGCACGAGGGTGAACAGCACGACGGTCGCGGTGACCGCACCCGCGGTGGCGAAACCGCCGAACAGATCGATGTGGCCCATCAGACCGAAATCCGGGGTGGCGAACAGCGACTTCGGCTTCTCGGGCACGACGGTGCCCCACTGCTTGGGATCGATCTTGGCGATGCTGTTCACGATGATCGCCAGCACGGTGGCGATGGCGATGCTGATCAGGATCGCGCCGGGCACCTTGCGGATGAACAGCGCCAGCATCAGCAGCAGGCCGACCGCGAAAATCACCGTGGGCCAACCGGACAGATGCCCGTCCACGCCCAGCGTCACCGGAGTTCCGGCTCCCTTACCGACCACACCCGACGAGGCCAGGCCGATCATGGCGATGAACATGCCGATGCCGACACCGATGGCGTTCTTCATGGCCAGCGGAATGGCATTGATGATCATGGTCCGCAGGCCGGTGGCCGCGAGGATCACGATGACGATGCCCATCAGCACCACCAGGCCGAGGGCCTGGGGCCAGGTCATGTGCGGGGCCGCCTGGAAGGCGACGACCGGTACCAGTCCGAGACCGGCGGCCAATGCGAGGGGCACATTGCCGACCAGGCCCATGAGGACGGTGGTCAAACCGGCGGAGAAGGCGGTCGCCGTGGTCAGCTGAGCGATGCTCAACTTGTCGCCGTTGATGTCGGCGACACCGCCGAGAATCAGCGGCACGAGCAATATGACATACGCCATAGCGACGAATGTCGTGATGCCGCCGCGGATTTCGCGGGATAGTGTGGTCTTGCGCGCAGTCAGCTTGAAAAGCCGGTCGAGCGCGGAACTCCGCGTCACTTCCGATGTGGTGATCGGTGACTGAGTCTGGGTCATGGCTGCCCTCCTATGGGCGTAGCCGACCTTTGGCGCGGGGGTGCTGGGGGTCCCGGGCCTCGGATTCGGTGATGCTTGTTGTGGGGTCTTTACCGCGAAATGCGGACTTGCCCCTGTTAATCAACTTTTCCGGATGTTGTCGTCCGGACTCCCGGGAACCAGGGTGATGGTCCCGGTGCCGCCCCGCGTGCGGCAGGCATCGCGAATCGCTGCGGCGATCGCAGGTGTTCGAAGGAGAGCATGGGTGGTTCTCCATTACTGCGGGCAAATCGAAGAAGATGGGGTCTACCAGAACGTCATCGGTTCTCCTGTCGCATGATTCGCCTACGGGCGTCGACACCGGCCTGTGCGACCGTGTCGTGCGGCAAAGTCTTCAATTCGTCGTTCTCCACGACGGTGCGGCCGCCCACGAGCAGGCGGGCCAGCGGCGGCTGCGGTCCGAAGACCAGCGCACAGATCGGGTCCTCCACGGCGGCACGGAATCCGTCCACCCGCCAGACCGCGATATCGGCGAGCTTGCCGACCTCGAGGGAGCCGATCTCGTTGTGGCGGCCCAGGTTTCGGGCACCGCCGAGGGTGCCGACCTCGAGCGCCTGCCGGGCGGTCAGGGCGCGGGGACCGTGCACGGCGCGCTGGAACAGCAGGGCCTGGCGCATCTCCCCGGCCATGGAGGTCAGCTCGGCCGAGGCCGCGCCGTCCACACCCAGGCCGACCGGGGCACCGGCGGCGAGCAGGTCGGTGACCCGCGCGATGCCCGCGCCCAGACGGGCATTCGACGTCGGGCAGTGCGCCGAACCGGTGCCGGTCTTGGCGAACGCCGCAATGTCCTTGTCGTGCAGGTGAACCGCGTGCGCGAACCACACGTCGTCGCCGAGCCAACCCAGCTTCTCCATGTATTCGACGGGCGTGCAACCCATCTGCTCGATGCAGTGCTCTTCCTCGTCGAGGGTCTCGGCGAGGTGGGTGTGCAGACGCACGCCGTGCCGACGCGCCAGCGCGGCGGATTCGACCATCAGGCCCTCCGACACCGAGAACGGCGAGCAGGGGGCGACGGCCACGCGCAGCATGGAGTCGAAGGACGGATCGTGGTAGGTGCGGATGATTTCCTCTGTGCTGGCGAGGATTTCATCGGTCTTCTCGACCACCTCGTCCGGCGGCAGACCGCCGTGCGACTGGCCGCGGTCCATGGAACCGCGGCACGGGTGGAAGCGCAGGCCGATCTCGCGCGCCGCGCGCACCTCCGCCTCGAACACGTCGCCACGACCCTTGGGGAAGATGTAGTGGTGATCGGTGGAGGTGGTGGTGCCGGTCAGCGCCAGCCAGCCCAGGCCCGCGGTGGCCGCGCCGTGCACCATCTCGGCGTCCATGGTCGCCCACAGCCGGTACAGACCGGTCAGCCATTCGAACAGGGTCGCGTCCTGGAACAGGCCCTGGGTGGCCCACTGGTAGAGGTGGTGGTGGGTATTCACCAGGCCCGGGGTTACCAGGCAGCCGGTGCCGGAGAGGCGGTCAGCACCCACCACCATCGGCGCCGGTCCCGCGCCGAGAGCTTCGATCCGGCCGTCGTCGCCGACGATCAGATAGCCGTTGGGGATCTCGTCACCGACAACCGGTGCGATGTAAGCGTTTTCGATAACGAGCTTGGGCCCACCCGTCGCCCCGCCACCGCCCCTGGCCGAATCGCTTCGCGATGCAATACTCATTTGGACCTCTAACAATCCGCCAGCAGTTTGCGAACGCGCAAGCCCGTGATGTCCGCCAGTTCGCGACGCACGACCAGCTGCTCGTCGGCGACCGAGTTGCCCAGACGAATCCGGAGCTCGGCCAGCATCTCGGCGGCGGTGCGGCCCGCGGCTCGGATCAGGAAGACATGCCCGAACCGTTCTTCGTATGCCACGTTTCCGGCGGCCAAATCAGCCTTCACCTGTGCATCGGCATCGGTCGCGCCGGACTGCTCGTCGGCGGACCACTTGGCTTCCTGCTCGGACTGGTGCTTGGCGGCGGTGCGCTCACCAATGCGCGGATGCGCCGAGAGCGCCTCCTCGATATCGCTCCAGGCCAGCTCGGTGGTGCCGGTCACCGCGGCGGCGATCAGGCTCGCCTCGTCGGCGTACGGGCGGTTCGCGACCATCTTGCGCGCCCAGGTCCGGGACGCATTGCAGGTCAGCAGCTGCGCCTCGGCTTCCTCCAGGGACAGCGAACCGAGCCATTCCAGGCGACTCGACATCCGACCTCCAAACCGTCATTGGCGTGTTTCCACCACCTAACCCGTCCGACCGGGATGCCCGAAAGGACGAGACATCCGAATCTGTGGCCTGGAACACAGGGGCGCGTTTGTAGTTACATCCAAGTTCGGTAACCGGAGTGTCACCGACTGTTAGCCTCGGACAAATGCGGTTACGTTCCCTGCTGACCATGAACGACCTGGGCCTACGGCTCGTCACCGGAGAGGACGAGCTGGACCGTTTCGTACGCTGGGTAGTAACTACCGACATGCTGGATCCCAGCCGATACCTCTCCGGCGGCGAGTTTGTCCTAACCGGCCTGCAATGGCGGCTACAGCCGGAGGACAGTGAGCAATTCGTCAGCAACATCGCTCGGGCGAAGGTCGCGGCCCTCGCGGCGGGCGACGCGCTCTTCGGCGACGCGCCCGAGGATTTGATCGAGGCTTGTAAGAAACACCGAATCCCGTTGTTCCGGGTCGAGGAGCACATCGCCTTCGCGACGGTCACCGAAACCATCAACCGGCGACTGTCCTCCGGGCGGGCCGCGGACCTGAGCGCGATCCTGGATCGGCATCGGCAGCTGGTGTCGGGCGGCGGTCTGGATTCGGTGCTCGATTTGGTGCATCGCACACTGGGCACGCGGTGCTGGGTGGTGTCTTCGCTGGGTCGGGTCGTGGCCGGGCCCACTCGGGATCTGCCCGAGCAGGTGCGCTCGGCCTTCTTGGGCGCGAAGCGGCTGCCGCATGTGCTTTCCCACAGCCAGGTTCGCTACTCGCTGTTCGCGGTGGACGCGGACGGGACCTCGCGCATCGCGGACTGGTTCCTGGTGTTCGAGAGCGATTACAAGGACTGGCCCGAGGATCGGCGCGCGCTGATCGGCGAGTTGGCCGCGGTGGTATCCCTCGAGAAGGCTCGTCAGGACGATCGGCAGAGCGCCGAGGGGCGGCTGGCGCAGGAACTGATCGAGCTGATCATGTCCGACGCCAAGCCCGCCGATATCGTCTCCCGCCTGGAACTCACGGGCCTGGGTCTGTCCGAGCGCTATATAGCGGTGGCCGCCACCGCCGACTCCGGTGCCGTGCGGCCCGGTGAGCTGCGCGCGGTGCTGCGCGAAATCCTGTCGGGCAAGAGCCCGGCCATCGGTGTGGTCGACGGCGAGGTGATCCTGCTCGTCGCGCTGGGCGATGAGAAGGCCCTCGACGACCATGTGCATCGCGCCATCGAAGCGCTCGAACCCGGCCTACAGCAGAGCCGTCTGTCCGTGGGCATCAGTGGCGCGGTCGACGGCGAGGGTCTGCGCGGCGCGGTCGAGGAGGCCCGCTACGCCCGCCGCATGGCCGCCGAACGCCAGCAGCCCACCAGTGTGGTCCGCCACGACGAACTGGCCACCCACATGCTGCTGCTGGCCAGCGTCCCCGACGAGGTCCGCCGCATGTTCCGGGTCCGCCTCCTGGACCCGCTGCGCGTCTACGACCAGGACAACCGCGCCGACCTGGTCCACACCCTGGAAACCTTCCTCGAGGTCTCCGGCTCGTGGACCAAGTGCGCGGATCTGCTTCACCTGCACGTGAATACGCTGCGCTACCGCATCCAGCGCATCGAAGAACTGACCCAACGCGACCTGTCCCGTCTGGAAGACCGCGTCGACTTCTTCCTGGCCCTCGCCCTGCGCTGAGCGTCCGGCCTCAGTCGCGGGTCGGTTCGAGTTCGGCGAGGCGGGGTGGGGGCGTGCCGTGTGGGAGATGGGGGCCGATGGCGACGAGACTGCCGGGGGTGCGGCCCCTCCCCCAGCCCAGTTGTTCTCTGTAGCGACCGATGTGGGCTTCGGGGATGGCGTTTCGGTCCCGGAGTGGGGTGGAGTCCGGGGCTACATAAAGGGCATCGGTTGGGCAGTAGGCCTCGCACATGAAGCAGGTTTGGCAGTCGGATTGCCTTGCGATGAGCGGGATTCCGGAATCGGTGCGGTCGAAGACGTCGGTTGGGCAGACGTCGACGCACTTGTCGCAGGCTATGCAGTCGCTGGCGCGCACGAGTTCGATCATGACGCCACCGCCTCGGCGGCGGGTTCGGCGGCGATCCACAGGCGGTCCGTGCCGCCGGAGAGGATGTGGTGGCGCTGCGCCGGGTCCAGGTCGGGATGGTCGGCGCGTTTGCTCATGCCACGAGTTTCGGTGCGCGCCAACGCCGATCGGTACATCAGTCGGCCGACGGCCGTGATGGCCGCGGCCTGGCGGGCCCGAACCCGGTCCGAGCCGGTCCCGCCGAGGCCCTGCGCGGCGCGCTGCCAGATTCCGTCGAGGGCGGCCAGCGCCGGTCGGAGGCGGTCGCCGTGGCGCAGGTAGTTCTTCTCGAACGGGATGAGCTCCTGCTGCGCGGCCGCCACGACCTCGTCGGCGGAGACGGATTCGCCGGTGTCGGGCCGCAATCCGACCCGGCCGACACCACGCACCGCCGCCGCGTCGACGCGGCCCGACCGCAGCGCGAATTCGGCCGCGCCCCGGCCCGCCCAGGTGCCCGAGGACATGGCCCAGGCCGAGTTGTGGCTGCCGCCGCCGGTGAAACCGCCGCAGATGCGCTCGCGAGTCGCCGCGTCTCCCGCGGCGTAGAGACCGGGAACCGTTGTGGCGCAGTCGTCGTCGATGACATCGATGCCGCCGGTGCCACGCACCGTGCCCTCGGCGAGCAGATCCACTTCGAAGCGGTCCGTGAACGGATCGATACCGCGGCGGTCGAACTGGAGGAAGAAGTTCGGCTGGCCCAATCGCATCTGCGCCTGGACCGTGGCGTCGGCGCGGTCGAGTTGCGCGAAGACCTTCTCCGACAACAGCGTTCGAGCGATCACCGAACGGCCCTTGGTGGAGCCCGCGCCTTCGAGCACGCGACCGTCCTCGTGGAAGAAGGTGGCGTAGCCGTAGTAGGCGGTCTTGGTGATGGTCGAGCCCTTGGGGACGATGGCGTAGGCGTTCGAGAATTCCATGCCCGAGAAGCGCGCCCCGGCTTCGGCGGCCATCAGCGCGCCATCGCCGGTGTCGACGTTCGTGCCCAGTGCCCGGGACAGGAAGGCGCAGCCGCCGGTGGCCAGCACGACCGCGCCCGCGGTCACCTCGTAATCCGTCTCGGCCTGTCGGCGGTAACCGGCCGCGCCGCGCACGACACCGTCGGCGTCGACCAGCAGTTCCAGTGCGGGCGAATGGTCCAGGATCCGCACGCCGAGCCGCTTGACCCAGGCCCGCATGCGCCGCATGTATTCCGGCCCTTGCACTCCGGTGCGCAGCTGCTCACCGGTCTCGGGGTCCACGGGGAACGGGTAGCGCCCCTCGACCGCGAGCCGGTTCATATTCGTGTAGGTCTGGTCGAGAACGCGATCCATCCAATAGTGGTCGGCCAGATGCCCGCCCAACGCCTCACGCGAGGCCTTGGCGTTCGCGCGGGCCGTGGCCTCGGGCGCGACATACCAGACGCCGGTGCCGGAAGGCGCTGTCGCGCCGCTGGTTCCGCAGTATCCCTTGTCCACCAGCACCACCTCGGCCCCGGCTTCCCGGGCGTGCACGGCCGCCCAACACGCGGCGGGTCCGCCGCCGATCACCAGCACATCGGTACTGATTCGCCATGGTTCGCTCATCGGGCACGTCCTCCGGGAGAGTTGGTGTCCGGAACGGTAAGGCGGCCGGTCGATTCCGCCGAAGGGTTCCAATCAGGGCGATCGGATGGCGGCGGGATTTTCCACACCGTGGAAAACGGCTTGCCAACACGGGTGCGATGCGGTTCGGTTCAGCGGCAGGCCTCGGCCATGCCGCCCAGCCATTCCCGAATGGCGGCGCGTTGTTCGGCGGTGAACCCCGCCTCCAATTCGGCCTCCCGACGGCCGACCGCGGCATGCGCCTTTCGGTAAACGTCACGGCCCTTCTTGGTGACCGCGATCCGGTGGGTGCGCCGATCGGTGGGATGCGGGTGCCGTTCGATCAGCCCCTCCTTCTCGAGGCCCGCGAGCATCTCGTTGGCGGCCTGCCGGGTGCTGCCGACTTCGCGGGCGATATCGGAGACCGACATGCCCGGCTCGCGCTGGGTCATCATCAGGGTGGCGTATTGCGAAGAGGTGAGCCCGAAGTCGGCGAGCACCTCGCCGATCGAGGCGCGCATGCTCAGCCAGACCTTGCGGACCATGAAGGTCAGCGAACCGTCACTGCCGCAGTAGTCCTGGCTCACGGGCATCACCTTTCCAGCGATTGACAGGTTCCTGACAATCGACCACACTGGCGATCGTCAGGTTCCTACCAATCTTATCGAAGGTTTCCATGACCGCGTCTGTGACGCTGCCGAAGTCTCGGCAGCGGCTGATTCTCGCCGTACTCCTCCTGTCCTCCCTGCTGATCTGGATCGACAACACGATCCTGGCCACCGCCCTCGAGACGCTCGCCGATCCGGTGCGCGGGCTGGGCGCGAATCCCGCTCAGCTGCAATGGGCTTCGGGCTCCTACACGCTCGTGTTCGCCGCGCTCATGTTCACCGCCGGGGCGCTCGGCGACCGGTTCGGGCATCGCAGCGTGCTCGCGACGGGATTGGCGGTCTTCGCCGTCGCCTCGATCTGGGCCGCCTATGCCGCCGACCCGGCGCAACTCATTGCCGCGCGGGCGGTCATGGGTGTGGGCAGCGCGCTCATCATGCCCGCCACCATGGCGACGGTGACCTGGACATTCACCGGTCCCGCCCGCGCGACCGCGATCGGCCTGTTCTCCACGTCGGCGGGAGTCGGGCTGGCCGCCGGGCCGCTGTTGGCCGGGGTGCTGCTCGACCACTTCTGTTGGGGCTCGGTGTTTCTCGTGAACGTGCCCGTCGTCGCGATCGCCTTGATCGGGATCGCGTCGTTCGTGCCGAACTTCCGCAGCCCGACGCCGCGGCCGCTGGATCTGATCGGATTGGCGCTGTCGGTGAGCGGATTGGCGGCGCTCGCCTACGGTCTCATTCGCGCGGGACAGGTCGCGGCCTGGACTCCGGTGCCGGTGTGGGGGCCGATCGCGGCCGGTGTCGCCTTGCTGACCGCCTTCGTGGTCGTCGAATTGCGGTCCGCCCAGCCGAGTTTCGATCCGCGGCTACTGGCCGCGCGGGTGTTCGGCGGCGGCAACGCGGCGTTGGGTCTGCTGTTTCTGGCCATGACCGCGAGCGGGTTCTACGGCGCGTTCTATCTCCAAGGCGCACGCGGCTTCTCGCCGCTGGCGGCCGGTCTGATCAACTCCCCCGCCGCGCTCGGCGTCATTGTCGGCGGACCGCTCGGCGTCCGCCTGGTCCGCCGCTGGGGCCTGCGCCCGGTGACCGCGACCGCGCTCACCATCGGCGCGCTGTGCATGGGCAGCATGGTGTTCTTCGGTCTGGACACACCCGTCGCCTGGAATGTCGTTCTCTCTGCGCTGCAGGGCTTTTCGATCGGTATGGTGATCGGTTCGGTCACCAGCGCCCTGATGAGCACCCTGCCCCTGGAACGCGCGGGCGCGGGGTCCGCGGTCACCAATACCGTGCGCCAGACCGGCAGCGTGCTCGGCATCGCCATCGGTGGCACCATCATGGCGATCACCTACCGCAACGGTATTCGAGGGTCGGTCGACACCCTCCCCGACGCCGCCCGCGAGCCCGCTCAGGTCTCCGCCGAACAGGCCCGCCACGTCGCCGCCACCATCGCCCGCCCCGATCTGGCGGCCGCCGCCGACCACGCGTTCATCCACGCCATGCACGTCGGCTCGCTCTGGACAATGGGTTTCGCCCTGGCCGGGGCCCTGGTCCTCGCCGCGACACTGCGCCCGGCCACGCTCAGCGAGCCCCGCGCCACGCGTCCTGCACCACGCGCCGATGATGCACCACAGCCCGTTCACTGACCTGGTCCCGATGCGCCTGCACCAGCTTCCGGTGCAGGTGCCGGGCTTGCTGTAAGGGCTTCCGAATCGACATGACGACTTCCTTCCGATGATCTGGCGCTCCGCGCGCCGCCTACTACGAAAGACGGGGCGCGGAGGGCGAATTCATCGTTGTAAGGCGATTGAAATCTCCGGCTGCCAGAGTGTCGCGGCAACCAAATCGACGAAGGAGTTTTCGATGGCGAAGATCATGGCACTCGTGGGTGTGCTGGCCGCAGTCACGGCACTGGGAACCGCGAGCCTGGGCACCGCGGCGGCCAACCCCGTCGCTGTCGACTTCGACCAGTGCGGCGAAGCCCAGTACGTGACCGACCTGTTCACCGCGCTCGACCGTGGCGACTTCCAGGGCGACCACGTCGCGGCCTCGGCCCGCGCCCAAGCCTTCGCCGCGGCCGCCCCGGCCGAGATCCAAGGCGACGCGATCCTCGAGGCGAACGCCATCACCGCCGTCCTCGGCGGCGCCCCCAGCGAACCAACCCTCCGCACCGACCCGGTCTGGCAGGCCTGGGGCGACGTCATGGACTGGCACACCGAGCACTGCCTGTGACGTCATGAGCGCGTGGTGGATTCTCAGTGAGCTTTCAGCGAATAGAGCGAGAATGGCCTGATGCGAGGGCTGGCGGTGGTGACCGCATCCACGATTGCGCTGCTGAGCGGGCAGTTCGGAGTTGCGGCGGCGGAAGGTTCGATGCCGCCCGCGGGATCGATGGATCGGTTGGTCAGCTTGCTGGCCGAACGGTTGGACACCGCCGATAGCGTCGCCGCGGCGAAGTGGACGCAGGCCGAGCGGGACGGAACGCAACCCACCATCGACGATCCCGGTCGGGAGGCGGCGATTTACGCCGACATGGTTCGGCTGGGCGCACAACAGGATCTGCCCGCGGATCAGGTTCGGCAGGTCTTCGAGGCGCAGATCGATGCGAACAAGATCGTGCAGCGTGGGCTGGTGGCGCTGTGGAACAGCGGGTTGAGTGCCGCGCCTTCGAGCGCTCCGGATCTCACATCCGTGCGGCCCATCATCGATCGTGTCAATGTGGAGATCATCGACGAATTGGCCCGCGATCACACCGAATTGGCGGCCCCGGACTGCGCCGCCCGGTTGGTCGGCAGCGTCCTGAGCACGGTGGGCACCCACCATCTCGATCCGCTGCATCAGGCTGCGCTCACTCGGGCCTCGATCCCTTTGTGTGAGGCCTGAGGGATTCAGGTGGATCGGGACTCGGCCGCCCGTTTCAGGCCCTCGGCCTCCATCGTGACGTAGCGGCGGGTGCGTTGGCCGAACAGGGGCCAGGCGAGCAGGCTCAGTGGACCCGACTGTGTCACACCGAGAGTCAGGCGAGTTCGGGCCGCATTCAGCGCCTCGAGATGGTGCGTCGCGCTCACGGTGAGCCCGGGGAGTTGGGTCTGCCAGTCGAAGGACGCTCCGGGCTCGCACGCGGTGACGGTGTACACCGCGGGTTTCAGGAGCGGCTGCACCACCCGGGCGCTGCTTCCCACACCTAGTGGCCCAGATTGCAGGCGTTCCACGGACGTCATGGAGGCGGTCCATTTCGGCCACGACTCCACGTCGATGAGGGCCTGCCACACCGCATTCGGTTCGGCGTCGATATCCACCCGCGTCTGAAATCGCATCGTCACCCCTCGATTCCGCCGTGCCGCCGACAGTTCACTTTACGGAGCTGGCGCACCGCCAAAGTGGTTTCGGCGCAGAAGAATCGGCGAGATCAGCGTTGGGGTGGGAGTCCGCGCAGGAAGATCTCGAAGGCGTCGGGGTCGACGGCGATAGTGCCCGCGAACGGTTGGTCGAGCGCCTGGATCAACGCGAGCACCAGGATGACGAGGACGGCCAGCGCGCTGCCGAGCGCCACGTGTGCCCGGAAGTTGGAAAGGCCGAAGACAAAGGTGAATCCGACCGTCACCGCCGCACCGATGGCCAGTGCCAGCCAGAGCGCCGACGGTACATTGTGCCCGCTCTGGCTGAGCCGCTCGCGTCGCGCGGCGGCCAGATCGTTCACCGTCGACAGCGAATGCTCGTAGACCGCCTGGGCGTGCGCATCGCCGACCGGCAGTGCATTGATGTCCGCGCGCATCCGGTACACCAGTTCGGTGGCCTCGGGGCTGTATCCGCCGTCGGCGAGCAGCGGCCATTCTTGATCGATGACGACTCGCGCATATCGCTGGGTCGTCGCCTCGAGATCGCGCCCCGCCTCCGGGGGCAGCGCCCGGGCATTCCAGTAGAGCGTGCCCAGCTGGTTGGCTTCGGTGAAGGTGTTGTTCCTGGCGTCCTGCAAGGAAGTCCATTCGCTGACCACGACGAATGCCAACAGCACCGCGTACAGTGCGCCGACGGTCTGAAAAACCATGCCCGCGACCTCATTGTGCTCATCGTGCGCGCCCTTGCGCACCGACCACCGCAGCGCGAACACACCTCCGATCACCATGAGGGCCGGAGCGAGCATGGCGAACGACGCCCACGACATCGGAAATCTCCTCGGCTCGAAGGAATCCGGTCAGTGCTGTGTTGTGGACAGACGCTACTGGCGCGAGAAGCCCGACTCGCGGCAACCCGCCGTAGATTCCGCAATTACGGTATTGAACGGACAGCAGCGCTCGAAAATTAATTGCCAGCCCCGATGCCGGTCATTGCTCCGCCATTATTGCCGGGTAATTTGAATGAAGATAATAAGAAGTGCTCCGAGCGGGGATTATAGATGTAAGGTTCGTCACGGTCGCACACATCTCTACTACACCAAAGATTTGGAGAGGGATGACGTTGATCGGAAGCCTCAATTCTTCTGCCACCGGCAGCACGGGCGGATTCCCCGAGTTGCCGAATCGCCCGCAGCCCAGTACGACACCACCGGTGAGCGAGGACCTGCTCACCATCGCCCGCAAAGGGTTCGAGCACAACGACCACGGCCGCAAGCGGGTCATCGTGCTCGGCGGCGGAGTCGCCGGACTGGTCGCCGCATTCGAATTGGAGCGGCAAGGGCACGAGCCGATCGTGCTCGAAGCCCAGCACCGAATCGGCGGTCGCATCTATACGATGCGCCAGTTCGCACCCGGCCTGTTCGCCGAGGCCGGCGCGATGCGCATTCCGCGGGTGCACACGCTCACGTTGGCCTATTGCGCGTTGTTCGGACTGAATCTGCGGCCCTTCGTCATGGACAACCCCCGCGCGATGGTCAATATCTGCGGCAACAGCATGACCTTCGAAGAGGCCGAAAGCCATGTGGACCAACTGTTCAAGCTGGCCGACCACGAGCGTGGCAAGACCTGGACGCAGCTGTGGAACGAGGCGACCAGCGAAATCAAGTCGATCTACGACCAGGAGGGCCCGGCCGGCTGGGACCGCATCATGAGTCAGTACGACGACTATTCACTGCGCCAGTTCCTGAAGTCCAAGGGCTGGTCGGACGGCGCGATCGAAATGTACGCGATCATGAGCTTCCGCGAACAGAACATGAATACCGCTGTGGTCGAACAATTCTTCGAGATTGTCGGTCGATGCTTCGAGGACATGCAGTACATCGAGGGCGGGACCGATCGACTGACCGAGGGCTTCTATCGGCACATCAGCCATCGCGTGCGATTCGGCGCCGACGTGCAGGCGATAAAGCAGGACGAGTCCTCCGTCACCGTGGAGTACAAGAACCGCGGCGGCCGCTACTCGGTGACCGGAGATTATGCGATCTGCACGCTGCCGTTCCCGGTGCTGAGCAATATCGAAATCGAACCGGCGCTGTCGAAGCCGAAGCGGCAGGCGATCCGCGAACTGCGCTACAACGCTTCGACGAAGATCCTTTTCCAGGTGCGCAGGCGTTTCTGGGAGGAACCGCCATACAACATTCTGGGCGGAACGACCACCACCGATCTACCCATTCGCCGCATCGTCTACCCGTCGCCCGGTTCCTACGCGCCGGACGAGGAGCGCGGCGTCCTGCTCGCCAGCTATACCTGGGGTCAGGACGCGCTGCGCTGGGGTTCGCTGTCCGAGGACGAATGCGTTTACCAGGCACTGGAAGACGTCGCCAAGATCCATCCCGAAATCATGGATGCGTTCGAGTTCGGCACCCGCCACGCCTGGTTCAACGACCCCTACGCGGGCGGCGCGTTCGCGCAGTTCGAACCGGGTCAGGCCAGCCGTATCCAGAAGCACATTCTGGAGCCCGAAGGCCGACTGCTCTTCGCGGGCGAGCACTGTTCGCTCTACCACGCGTGGATTCAGGGCGCGTTGGAGTCGGGCCTGCGTGCGGCGAAAACGATTCACGAAGCCCCGCTTTCGACGAGTTCGGGCGTGCGCGAATCGGCGGTTCTGGCCGGGAGCGCGGTCGGCGCGATGTGAGTTTGGCGAGGTCCTTTTCGGCCCATGTACGCAGTGCGACAAGGAAGGTACTTCATGCAAACCGTGCGAACCTACACCACGGACTTCCAGCGTCAAATCGTTTCCCACGCCCATGAATCCATGATCGGGACGGTGAGCGTCATCGGCATCGTCCAGTCCGAGGACGACGGCCGCGTGCTGCTGATCCGCCGCCCGAGCACGTCTCATTTGATCGCCGGGCACACCTGGACGCTGCCCGGGATGCACGCCGGTTCGGCGGAGATGTTGGAAGACCTCGCGGTGGAGATGTTCTCCCGCTACCTGGGCTCCGAATTCCGTCTGATCGGATTCGGTGAACCGTACCCGTCCGAGGACAAGTCCCGCCTCATCGTCCCCGCCATCGCCACCGTCACCGCGACCACGATGGCAGAACTCACCACCGACGACCAATACGACTGTCTCGCGCCCGGGCGGGAGTCGGAGTTCGGCGCACCGATCGACCGCGACAGCGCGCAATTGCTACAGACCCTCGGCCAATTCGCTATCAGCTGAGGCGCGTCCCGGCGGCCGTCGCGCTCAGCCCCGGCCTCGCGCGCGGCCGCCGAGAACTCGCTGCAGCAGGATGAACACCAGCAGCAGGGCACCGATGACGATCCTGGTCCACCAGGAGCTCAGGGTGCCCTGAAAGCTGATGATGGTCTGAATGACGCCCAGGGTGAGCACGCCGAGCACGGAGCCGAGGACGAATCCGCTGCCGCCGGAGAGCAGGGTGCCGCCGATGACCACCGCGGCGATGGCGTCGAGTTCCATGCCGACGGCGTGCAGGCTCCAGCCCGAGAGCGTGTAGAAGGTGAACAGGATGCCGCCCAGCGCCGAGCAGCCGCCGCTGATGGCGTAGGCGGCGATTTTGGTGCGCGCCACGGGAAGTCCCATCATGAGCGCGGACTGCTCGTTGCCGCCGAGCGCGTAGACGGCGCGGCCGAGCCGGGTGTAGTGCAGCACCACGAAGGCGGCCGCCACCACGGCCAGGGCGACCAGCATGCTCACCGAGACGAACACGCTCGAGCCGAGATGGATGCGCTGCTGGGCCAGGCGCGTGTAGGTGGGGTCGGTGATGGTGATCGAGTCCGTGCTGATGACATACGACAGTCCGCGGGCGAGGAACATGCCCGCCAGGGTGACGATGAACGGCTGGATCTCGAAGTAGTGAATCACCGCGCCCATGCCCGCGCCGAAGACGGTGCCGCCCACCAGGATCAGCGCCATCACGACCGGGGCGGGCCAGTGGTGGGTGGTCACCAACCAGGCCGAGATCACGGTGCTCACCGACAGGACCGCGCCGACGGACAGGTCGATGCCGCCGGTGAGGATCACGAAGGTCATGCCGACCGCCAGCACCAGCAGAAAGGCGTTGTCGATGAACAGGTTCACGAAGACCTGCGGGTAGCCGAAGGCCGGATAGCGTGCCACGCCGATGCCGTACATGATCACGAACAAGGCCGCGGTGACGAGCACGGGGGTGTAGCGCTCGCCCTGCAGTGCAAGGGATTTCAGTGCCGCGCCCGATCGGGCGGGCGCGGTGATCGTGGGTGCGCTCATCGGTGCACCGCCTCCTGTCGGCTGGGCGCGGGTTCTACGCGGTCGGTCGCGGGCAGGTCGGGGGCCGTATGCCGCCGGTTCGGTCGGGCACGCAATACCTTGGCCCGGAAGGCCGGGGATTGGATCAGGCACACGGCGATCACGACCAACGCCTTGAACAACAGGGTGGTTTCGGGGGGCACCCCGATCGTGTAGATGGTGGTGGTCAGCGTTTGAATCACCAACGCGCCCAGCACTGTTCCGCCGAGATGAAAGCGTCCGCCGGTCAACGCCGTGCCGCCGAGCACGACCGCGAGGATGGCGTCGAGTTCGATCCACAGACCGGCGTTGTTGCTGTCGGCCGCGGAGACATTGGAGCTGATCATGAGACCGGCCACCGCCGCGCAGCAGGCGCACACGACGTACACCCCGGCGATCAGCCCGCCCGCCCGGATGCCCACCAGCCGCGCGGCCTCGGCATTGCCGCCGACCGACTCCAGCAGCAGTCCGAGGGCGGTGCGGCGCAACAGCAATGCCACCAATACGGTGACCGCCGCCGCGATCAGCACGGGCACCGGCAGCGCGAGCAGGAAGCCGCCGCCGATCACGTGATAGGGACCGCTGTTGACCGTGATGATCTGTCCCTGGGTGATCAGCTGGGCCAGGCCGCGCCCGGCCACCATGAGGATGAGCGTCGCGACGATGGGTTGAATGCGGAAGCCCGCCACCAGGATTCCGTTCCACAGGCCCAGCGCCACTGCGACCGCGAGCGCGATGGCGACGGCCACCAGGACGCCGCCGATCGCACTCGGATCGGTCAACTTCTGAATGCGCAGGCAGGCCAGCGCCCCGGCGATGGCCACCACCGCGCCCACCGACAGATCGATCCCCCGGGTCGCGATGACCAGGGTCATCCCCACCGAGATCAGCACCAGCGGCGCGCCGTAGCGCAGAATGTCGATCGGCCCGCCGTAGAGGTGGCCGTCCTGCATGCGCACGGCCAGGAACCCCGGGGTGTGGACGACATCCACGGCCAGCAGCACCACCAGCGCGACCACCGGCCACACCAGCCGATGGCGAATCAGCTCCGAAAGCCGCGTTCTCATGAGATCGTTCCGCTCGCAATGGTTTCCATGAGACGGTCCACGGTCAACGTCTCGTCATTGGCCAGTTCGGCGACGAGTCGGCGGTCGCGCAGCACCTCGACCTTGTGGGACAGGCGCAGCACCTCCTCGAGCTCGGCGGAGATGAACAGCACGGCCATTCCTTCCTCGGACAGCGACAGCACCAGACGCTGGATCTCGGTCTTGGCCCCGATATCGATGCCGCGGGTGGGCTCGTCGAGAATCAGCAGCCGCGGCTGGGTCACCAGCCAGCGCGCCAACAGCACCTTCTGCTGATTCCCGCCCGAGAGCGACTTGACCGGCAGGTTCGGGTCGGCGGGTGTGATACGCAGGGCGGCAATGTATTTCGACACCCATTCGGCTCTGGTGCGGGCCGGGATGGGCCGCGCCCAGCCCCGGGCGGCCTGCGCGGCGAGCAGGATGTTCTCCGCCACCGACAGTTCGAGGATCAACCCCTGTGTCTTGCGATCCTCGGGGCAGAACGCGAGCCCGTGCGCGACCGCCGCGCGCGGTGACCGTACCGGGCCGCTCGCGCCGGTCACCGTCACGCTGCCCGTGGCCGCGCGGTCGGCCCCGAACAGCAGCCGGACGGCCTCGGAGCGCCCGGACCCGAGCAGTCCGGCCAGGCCGACCACCTCGCCGGCGCGCACCGTCAAATCGAAGGGCGCGACCGAGTTTCGCCGCCCGCTCACCCCGGTCGCGGTGAGCAGCGGCGCGGATTCGGCCGCGCGCGTCTGCGGCCCGTCGTGCTGTGCGCTCTCCTGCTCGATTTCCTCGAGGGTTTCGGCCGCGCTGCCGAGCATGCGCGCGACGAGGGTCTTGTGGGTCAGTTCGGCGACCGCGTACTCCCCCACCAGGGTTCCATTGCGCAGCACCGTCGCCCGATCGCACAGGGCGAAGATCTGATCCAGGAAGTGGGTGACGAACAGGATGGCCACACCGTCGGTGGCCAGGCGGCGCATGAGCGCGAACAGTTGCCCGGCCTCGTCGGCGTCCAGGGAGGAGGTGGGTTCGTCGAGCACCAGCACCCGCGCGTCCAGGTCGACGGCCCGCACGATGGCGATGAGCTGTTGCACCGCCAGCGAATACGATCCGAGCGGCGCGGCGACATCCACGTCCAACCCCATCCGCTCGACCAGCGCGGCCGCCGAGCGCCGCATGGCCCGGAACCGCACCAGCCCGGCCCGGCGCGGTTCCCTGCCGATGTAGATGTTCTCCGCCACCGAGAGGTTCGGGCACAGGTTGACCTCTTGGTAGACGGTGCTCACCCCGGCGCGCTGGGCCTGCTGCGGCCCGGTGAAGCGCACCGGCTGCCCGTCGAAGCGGATGGTTCCGGCATCGGCGGGGTGAATTCCGGTGAGCACCTTGATGAGCGTGGATTTGCCCGCGCCGTTCTCCCCGACCAGGGCGTGGATCTCCCCGGGGAACAGTCGCAGGTCCACCGCCGTCAGCGCGGTGACCGCGCCGAATCGCTTGCCGATGCCGGTCATCGACAGCAGCGGTGCGGTCTTGGGGTCCGACATCGCTTGCGCCTCAGTACTTGCGGTTCGGCAGCGCCGCGGCGGCCTGCTCGGGGCCGAAGGTGGTTTCGGTGGTGACGATCCGGTGATCCACCGGCTGCCCCGCCTTGACCTTCTTGACCAGGTCCATCAGTTGGGGTCCGAGCAGCGGATTGCACTCGACGACATAGTTTTCCTTGCCGTCGACCAGGGCCTGCAACGCGTCGTGCACACCGTCGATGGACACGATCTTGATGTCCTTACCCGGCTTGAGCCCCGCCTCCTCGATGGCCTGGATCGCGCCCAGCGCCATATCGTCGTTGTGGGCGAAGAGCAGATCGATCTTCTGATGCGAGGCCAGGAACGCCTGCATGACCTCCTTGCCCTTGGCGCGGGTGAAATCACCGGTCTGCGAGGCCACGATCTTGAACTTGGGATCGGCCGCGATGAGATCCGAGAAGCCCTTCTTGCGGTCGATGGCCGGGGCCGAACCCGTGGTGCCCTGCAACTCGGCGATGTTAACGGTCTCATTCGAGCCCTTGTAGGCGTCGATCACCCACTGCGCGGCCTTCTTTCCCTCCTCGACGAAGTCCGAGCCGAGGAAGGTGGAGTACAGCGTGGGGTCCTTGGAGTCGACGGCGCGATCGGTGAGGATGACCGGGATCTTGGCGTCCTTGGCCTCCTTCAGCACGGTGTCCCACCCGGATTCGACCACCGGGGAGAACGCGATGACATCCACGTGCTGCTGGATGAACGACCGGATGGCCTTGATCTGATTTTCCTGCTTCTGTTGCGCGTCAGCGAATTTCAGGTTGATGCCGGCCTCCTTGGCGGAGTCCTGGATGGATTGGGTGTTGGCGGTGCGCCACCCGCTCTCGGCTCCGACCTGAGAGAAGCCGAGGGTGGTGCCACCACCACCGGATCCGCTTCCGCAGCCGGACACCGCGGCGGCGGTGAGAATAAGAGCGCTGGCGACGATGACAAGCCTCTTGTACACGAGGTGTCTCCCTTGCGACGAACAGTTGATGAGGGGGGAGGTCCTGATAGTGTTAACGCTCACATGGACGCCGTCAAGGGTCGAATCGAACCCCGTACCCTGAAGCGGACCGGCCGAGACAGCCGAAAGGTGCGGATGTGAGGGACAACGACAAGCTCGCCGACGGTGCTGCCGCGCAGCCCGCTCGACCCGCGGTCATGATCGATGTGGCCAAGCGGGCCGGGGTCTCTCATCAGACGGTGTCCCGGGTGCTCAACGACAGTCCGCGGGTGCGGCCCGAGACCCGCGAGCGGGTGCTGCGCGCGGTCGAGGAACTCGGCTACCGGCCCAATGCCATGGCTCGCGGCCTGGTGAGCCGTCGCTCGAAGGTGTTGGGGGTGGTCACCTTCGACACCGTCCTCTACGGTCCGGCGTCCATGCTGCTCGGCATCGAACGGGCGGCGCGGGCGGCCCACTACGGGGTCAGCATCGTGACCCTGCAGCGCGCCGATCGCGCCGAAGTCCTCGACGCCGTGGGCACTTTGGCCGATCAGGGGGTCGACGGCGTCATCATCATCGCCCCGCTGATGGTCGCGGCGGCGGCGCTGCACAGCCTGCCCGCCATGCTGCCCGCGGTCGCGGTGGAGGCCGGGCCGGACGCCGGACTGCCCTCGGCGTCGGTGGACCAGGTCGAAGGCGCGCGACTGGCGGTCCAGCATCTGCTGGATCTGGGCCACGAAACCGTTTGGCACATCTCGGGTCCCAACGGCTGGCTCGAATCCCGCGATCGCGTCGATGGGTGGCGGCAGACCCTGCAGGCAGCGGGCGCGTCGGTGCCGCCGATCATTGCCGGGGACTGGAGCGCGCGGTCCGGTTACGAGGCGGGTCCGGTGTTGGCCGCGCAGCCCGGCGTGACCGCGGTCTTCGCGGCCAATGACCAGATGGCGCTGGGTTTGTTGCGCGCCTTCGCCGAACGCGGGCTGCGGGTGCCGGAGGACATCTCCGTGGTCGGCTTCGACGACATCCCCGAAGCCGCCTACCTGTCTCCTCCCCTGACCACGGTGCGGCAGGATTTCGACGAGGTCGGCCGCCGCAGTATGCGAATGCTGCTGGGGCTCATCGAATCCGACGGGACGCGCACGGATTCTCCGCAGGTGGTACCCACCCTGGTCGTGCGCGACAGCACCGGCGCACCGCGCTCACGGTAGGCCGAATACCGGTGCGCCGCAATCAGCCTAGGCGCACCGGTGTCAGAAACGCTCCCAGCTCCAGCTGGCCTCGACCGTGAGCGGGGATTCCGGCGTGACCAGCCGGGGCATGGTGTTCAATCCATTGGGCGGCCCCGATTGCGGCTCGACGCAGACCGCTTCGGGCTCCATGTCGTAGACGACCACCCACTGTTCGGGGCTGCGCACGGTCAGCCGCAGCTGCCCCGGCCAGTTCAGTGCGACCCGCACCCCGTCGGGCGTGCCGAAGCAGTCGTCCCAGGGGCCGGGTCGCGGCTCGATCCGCTCGCCGGTCGGCAGATAGTCGGGCCCGCGCAATTCCTGCCAGCTCGGGGTGAAGTCGATCCGGACGGGCTCCCCGTCCGGATCGAGGGAGCGCTTGAACCAGGGATGCCATCCGGCTTGCGCGGGAAAGGGATCCGCGTCGGCCTCCACGACGAATCCCAGTGTGAGCCCGTCCGCGGTGAGCGCGAATCGCTGGGTGACCCGTCCGGGGAACGGCCAGGGCTCCGTGAGCGACTGCACCAGGGTCGCAGCGGTATTGGTCTGTTCCGTCACCTTCCACGCGTTGTCGCGAACCGTGCCGTGGATGGCGTGGGGCGCGGCATTGCGCGGCAGCTGATAGGTGCCCGCGTCGGTGACCAAGTGCCCCTCGGCGAGGCGACCGCACCACGGTGCCATGGGAAAGCAGCCATATCGGTCGCCCTGCCGCAGGAGCTCGCGTCCGCCGATCTCCAGGCCGGTGATCACTCCCCCGCGCCCTGGCGCGAGCCGCAGTCGGACGTCGGCGGTTTCCAAGGTCAGAATGTCGGGCTGGCTCAAGGCAATCGGTCCTCCGGTCTCACGCCGCGGCGCGCTTCTTGTTATAGACGTCGAAGGCCACCGCCGCGAGCAATACCAGTCCCTTGATCACCAACTGCCAGTCGCTGCCCACGCCGAGCATGGACATGCCGTTGTTCATCACGCCCATGACCAGCGCGCCGACAATGGCTCCGACCACGGTGCCGATGCCGCCGCTGGCCGACGCGCCGCCCACGAATGCCGCCGCGATGGCGTCCAATTCGAAGTTCTGCCCGGCCTTGGGGGTGGCCGCGCCGAGGCGCGCGGCGAAGATGATGCCCGCCAGCGCCGCGAGCACACCCATGTTCACGAAGACCCAGAAGGTGTTGCGGCGGGTGTTGACTCCCGACAGCGCGGCGGCCTTCTCGTTGCCGCCGACGGCGTAGATGCGGCGACCGATCACCGTGCGGTTCATGACGAACGAGTACACGACGATGAGCACCACCAGAATCAGTCCGATGACCGGCAGGCCGTTGTAGGACGCCAGCACGAATCCGGATGCCCCGATCACCGCGCCCAGCGCCACCAGCTTGGCCACGAACACCGCGCGCGGCCCGGCGGGCAGGCCGTACGAGCGGCGTCGCCGTCGCATCCGCAGCTGCGTCCACACCAGCGCGGCAATGGCCGCGACCGCCAGCAGCAGCGTGAGGCCGTGCAGCTCACCGGTTTTCAGCCGCACCACGACACCGTGCCGGAAGCCGTCGAAGACCAGGGCGTGAATCGGCAGCCAGTTGGGCAGATAGCCCGCCGCGATGCTCACGAAGCCCTGCGGGAAGGGCCCGATCGACTGTCCCTGCAGCACCAGCTGCGCGAGTCCGCGGAACAGCAGCATGCCGCCCAGGGTCACGATGAACGCCGGGATCTTGACGTAGGCGATCCAATACCCTTGCCACACACCGATGATCGCGCCCAGCGCCAGTCCCGCCACCACCACGACCGGCCACGGCCAGTGCCAGTGCGCGATGGCGATGCCGGTGAGCGCGCCGACCAGGGCGCACACCGAACCGACGGACAGATCGATGTGCCCGTTGATGATCACCAGCATCATGCCGATGGCCAGCACCAGGATGTAGCCGTTCTGCAGGATCACATTCGTGACATTGAGCGGCGTCAGCAGGCTCACGCCGTCGCTGAGCCGGGCCGTGGTGAGGCCCTGGAACAGCAGCGTGATCGCCACCAGGGCGACGATCATGCCGTATTGACGGACATTGCCGCGCAAGGCGTTTCGCACGCTGTCCAGCACACCGCCCCGGTCCTGCGCCGCGGCATTGGCGACAATGGCCTCGGCGTTCGCGCCGTCCTTCAGTTTGTCGAGCAGGGTCATTCCTGGCTCACCTCCACCGGGCTCGCGCCGCGGGTCATCAATCGCATGAGTGCCTCCTGGGTGGCGTCGGCGGCGGCCAGTTCACCGGTGATGCGGCCCTGGCTCATGGCGTAGATCCGGTCGCACAGGCCCAGCAGTTCCGGCAGTTCCGACGAGATCACCAGCACGCCTTTGCCTTCCGCCGCGAGTTCTCGAATGATCAGGTAGATCTCGTATTTCGCGCCCACGTCGATGCCGCGCGTGGGCTCGTCGAGAATGAGCAGGTCGGGTTGGGTGAAGATCCATTTGCCCAGCACCACCTTCTGCTGGTTGCCACCCGAGAGGGTGCCGACCTTGGCGAACACCGTGGGCGCTTTCACCGTGAGACGGGTGCGCAGCTCCTCGGCCGCGGCCACCTCGGCGTGGGTGTCGATCACCGCGTTGCGCGACACCGCCGCCAGATTGGCGAGGGTGAGGTTGCGGCGAATGTCCTCGTCGAGGATCAACCCGAGCTGTTTGCGGTCCTCGGACACGTAGGCGATGCCAGCGTCGATGGCCTGTGGCACCGTCGAAACCGGCACCGGCGCACCGTCTTTGCGGACGGTGCCGCGAATATTGCGGCCGTAGGAGTGCCCGAACACGCTCATGGCCAGCTCGGTGCGGCCCGCGCCCATGAGCCCGGCCAGCCCGACGATCTCACCGCGTCGCACCCGCAGCGACGCGTCCCGCACCACCTGCCGGCCGGCGATGGTGGGGTGATCGACGTTCCAGTCCTCGATGTCGAAGAACACCTCCCCGATCGCCGAGTCCGGTCGCGGCGGGAAGCGGTGGTCCAGATCGCGGCCCACCATGCCCTTGATGATCCGGTCCTCGGTGACGGTGCCGTCCACCTCGAGGGTCTCGATGGTGTGCCCGTCACGCAGCACGGTGATGGTGTCGGCGACCTCGAGCACCTCGTTCAGCTTGTGCGAGATAAGAATCGAGGTGATCTCCTGGGCGCGCAGCTCCCGCAGCAGGGCCAGCAGGCTGTCGCTGTCGGCCTGGTTGAGGGCGGCGGTGGGCTCGTCGAGGATCAGTAGGCGGACCTGTTTGGCCAGTGCCTTGGCGATCTCCACGAGTTGCTGTTTGCCGACACCGAGGGTGGCGACCAGGGTTTCGGGGTCCTCGATCAGTCCGACCCGCTCCATGAGCGCCATGGCCTGCCGGTTGGTCTCCTGCCAGTCGAGGATGCCGGCGCGGGTGCGCTCGTTGCCGAGGAAGATGTTCTCGGCGATGGACAGCTGCGGCACCAGCGCGAGCTCCTGGTGGATGATGGCGATGCCCGCGGCCTCGCTGTGCCGGATGTCCTTGAAGGCCATCTCGGCGCCGTCCACCAGGATTCGCCCACTGTAGGAGCCGTGCGGATAGACCCCCGACAGCACCTTCATCAGGGTCGATTTGCCCGCGCCGTTCTCGCCGACCAGGGCGTGGATCTCGCCGCGGGCGACGGAGAAGTCGACCTCGTCGAGGGCCTTCACGCCCGGGAATTCCATTGTTATGGAGCGCATTTCGAGAATATTGGCCGACATCGCCCGCTCCTTCCCGGCCGCTATTGCAGGTCCTTGTCGGTGTAGTATCCGGTGTCGATGAGCGCGGCCCGGTAGTTGGACTTGTCCACCGAAACCGGTTGCAGCAGATACGCGGGCACCTTCTTCGCACCGTTGTCGTAGGAGGAGGTGTCATTGGTTTCCGGGGTGCCGCCGGTGAGGATGGCGTGGGTCATCTGCACGGCGCGCTTGGCCAGTTCACGGGTGTCCTTGAACACCGTCTGGGTCTGCTCCCCCGCGATGATCGATTTCACCGATGCCCGCTCCGCGTCCTGGCCGGTGACGATCGGCATCTTCTTGGCGCCCCCGTAGCCGACGGCCTTGAGCGCGGACAGGATTCCGATCGACAGCCCGTCGTACGGCGAGAGCACCGCGTCGACATTCGCGGCGGCGTAGTGCGCCGAGAGCAGATTCTCCATGCGGGACTGCGCGGTCGCGCCGTCCCAGCGCAGCGTGGTGACCTGGTCGACATTGGTCTGCCCGGAGCGCACCACCAGCTTGCCCGCGTCGATGTGCGGTTTCAGCACCGACATCGCGCCGTTGAAGAAGAAGTAGGTGTTGTTGTCGTCGGGCGAACCGGCGAACAGCTCGATATTGAACGGCCCCTTGCCGTCTTTGAGCCCGAGATGGTCGGTAATGTAACTCGCCTGCAGCACACCGACTTTGAAGTTGTCGAAGGTCGCGTAGTAGTCGACATTGGCGGTGTCGCGAATGAGCCGGTCGTAGGCGATGACCGCGACCTTGTTCTGTTTGGCCTGCGCGAGCACCCCGGTCAGCGACTTGTTGTCGATGGCCGCGATCACCAGCGCCTTCGCGCCCTGGGTGAGCATGTTCTCGACCTGCGAGACCTGGGTCTCGATGACGTCTTCGGCGTACTGCAGGTCGGTGGTGTAGCCGAGATCCTTGAACTGGTTGACGATATTGTTCCCGTCGGCCACCCAGCGCTCGGAGGACTTGGTGGGCATGGCGATGCCGATGCGCCCGCCGCCCTTGCCGCCCGAGGTCGAACTGCCGCTGTCCACCGAACACGCGGCCGCCAGGAGGGCGAGTGATCCGCCCGCGACGGCGAAGAAGTCGCGGCGATTGATTCCGGTCATGTGCTGGCTCCTTGATCAGACCTGGACGAATTCGATGCCGGACAGGCGGCAGAACACGCGCCAATCCGCGGCGTGCCGACCGAGATTGAGCACCTGGTGGTGCGGGCCGCCCGCGGCGAGCCAGCCGTCCATGCAGGCGCGCACGCCGGTGTCGGGGCGGAATTGGCCGTAGGGCATCTCCAATTGCGGCAGCGGCGGCGCGTCCAGGACCTCGCCCTCGGCGACGACCAGGCGGAAGCGTTCGTCACCGAGGGAGACCAGGCAGGCCAGGGTGGCCGGGCCGGGGCGGTAGCGGAACAGGAAGGTCGGCGGGGCGTCGAGTTTGCCGATGCCGAGTTCGCGGTGGATGAGCCGCACCGGTTCGTCCGTGCGGGCGATGCGCCAATTGCCCTCGCCCATATGGCTCATCAGGATCGAGTCCGACGGGAAGTCCATGGCGTACATCTCGGTGAAATGCCCGTCGCCGATGAGTTGGTGTCCGGCGTAGACCATGGCGGCGGCCAGGGCATCGCCCTCCGCGCCGTAGCCGAAGCCCTTGGCCATCAGGCTCGAGGCGGCGGCCAGGGGCAGTCGCCGGAAGCGGCCGTCCTCGCCGATGGCGTCGAAGTGGGTCGAATACGCGCCGTAGCCGCGGTCGGAGAGGATGGCCTCGATGGCGATCTGCATGCGGGCGTGGTCCTCGCGTTCGAGATCGGTGAGCGCCTCGTCGACCGCGAAATGCGTGTTCTCCCAGTCGATGAGGGCCTTCACGGCGTCGTCGGGGACGTCGCGGGTGCCGCGGTAGAGGTCGCCGGGTGCGAGGTAGCTGATCTCGGGGCCCAGTGCCCGCAGCAGGGCGTTCTCGTCGACGCGGATGTCGCCCATATCGTTCATGGCGTAGCCGAAGACGCCCACCTTCAACGACTTCCAGGCGGTGACGGCGCGGGCCGCGCGGGCCCAGCGGTCCACCTCGTCGCGGAAACGGTCGCTGCGCCAGTCGTCGGTGAGGACCTCGAACGGGCGGTCGGCGCGGACCATGGCGTTGGCGGTGTCCTGCGCGCCGTGGATGCCCTGGTTGTAGGTCATATCGGCCATGTCCCAGGCCGCGGTGACGGCGGGCTCGGGCTGAATATTGGCCAGCAGCACCGGCATTCGGTTCTCGTTGAACAGCCGGGCCACGCGCATGGCGGGGCCGTAGGTCAACAGGACCACCATGACGCCGTCGAGGTCGGCATTGACGAACTCGCGCATGACCGATTCGGCGTCGGCGCGGTCCTTCACCGGGCGGCCGACCCGCCAGTCGGCGATATCGGCGAGCTGGTCGGCGATCGCCTCGGCGTACCCGGCCTGGCGTTCGGTGATGCCCGGGATCATGTCGTCGTAGAGCGCCTGCATGATGCCGAGCAGACCGATGCGGGGCTTGCGGGTCACGGCCGCGTCGGCCGGTGCCTGGGGTGCGGTCACAGGGGTAACTCCTTCATCAGAACGGTTGGCGCGGTGGCGCATTCAGCGCTGGCCGTACACGTTGCGGTAGCGGTCGTGCAGGCTGTCCACGTCCGCCTGCGGGATCGGAATCGGCTGGCCGATCTCGTGGGCCAGGTGCGCGGTGCGGGCCACGTCCTCGCACATGACGGCGGCCTTGAGCGCCGCGCGGGCATCGGCACCGATGGTGAACACGCCGTGGTTGCGCATCAGCACGGCCGGGGATCGTTGTCCGGCAAGGGTGTCCACGACGCCGCGGCCGATGGCGTCACCGCCGATCAGGGCGAACGGACCCACCGGGATCTCCCCGCCGAACTCGTCGGCCATGGCGGTGAGCACGCACGGAATCGGCTCGCCCCGCGCGGCCCAGGCGCTGGCGAACGACGAATGGGTGTGCGCCACACCGCCGATGTGGGGCATGTGCCGGTAGACGTAGGCGTGCGCGGCGGTGTCGCTGGACGGGGAAAGGTCGCCGTCGACCAGGTTGCCGTCGAAGTCGCACACCACCATCGACTCCGGGGTCAGGTCGTCGTAGGAGACGCCGCTGGGCTTGATGACCAGCAGTTCCGCGCCGGGCACCCGGGCGGACACATTGCCCGCGGTCCAGACCACCAGGTTCCAGCGCAGCAGTTCGCGATGCAGGTCGACCAGCTGCTCACGCAGACCGGCCACGGCGAGATCGAGGGTCGTCATCGGGTCACTACCTCCTGGCGTGCGGAATTGCGAATGCGCCGCAGCCGGTGCAGCACCTCGGTGCCGCCGCGGCCGAAATGGTCGTGCAGCGCGCGATATTCGGCGTAGAGGGCGTCATAGGCGGCCGCGCGGGCCGGGTCGGGGGTGTAGGCGGCCCGGTCCACCCGGCCCATCGCCGCCGACGCGGCGCGGACATCCGGGTACGCGCCCGCGGCGACCGCGGCATGGATGGCCGAGCCGAGCGCGCAACCCTGCTCGGAATCCAGCACCGACAGCGGCAGTCCGGTGACATCGGCGTAGATCTGCATGAGCAGGGCGTTTTTCACCAGGCCGCCCGCCACGATCAGCTCGCGCACGGAAACGCCCGCCGCGCCGAAGGTCTCGATGATGGTGCGGGTGCCGAAGGCGGTCGACTCGAGCAGGGCGCGGTAGATGTCCTCGGGCCGGGTGGCCAGTGTCAGACCGATCAGAACACCCGACAGGTCGTGGTCGACCAGCACGGATCGGTTGCCGCCCAGCCAGTCCAGGGCGAGCAGGCCGTGCTCACCGACGCGTTGCCGCGCGGCCAGGTCACCGAGGTAGGTGTGCAGGTCGGTGCCGAGGGCGGCGGCGCGATCGCCGTAGTCGATGGGCACCGCGTTGTCCACGAACCAGCCGAAGATGTCGCCCACCGCGCTCTGTCCGGCCTCGTAACCCCAACTGCCGCTGATGATTCCGCCGTCCACCACACCGCACATGCCCGGCACCTGCGCGAGGTGATCGGCATTCATCACATGGCAGGTGGAGGTGCCCATGACCGCGAGCAGCTGCCCGTCCCCGACGGCCTGCGCCGCGGGCGCGGTCACGTGCGCGTCGACATTGCCGACGGCGACCGCGATCCCGGGGCGCAGGCCGGTCCATCGCGCCGCCCGCTCGGTCAGGCCTCCGGCACGACCGCCGAGCGGCGACAGCGGATGGGCGAGCTTGCCGACGAAATCGGCGAAGCCCGGGTTCAGGGCGGTGAGATAGGCGGGTGAGGGCCAGGCACCATCCTGATACTGACCTTTGTACCCGGCGGTGCAGACATTGCGGGTCTCGCGGCCGCACAACTGCCAGACGATCCAGTCCGCCGCCTCGATGAAACGGGTTGCGGCGGCGTAGATCTCGGGGTCCTCCTCGAGGATCTGCAGGCCCTTGGCGAATTCCCACTCACTCGAGATCCGGCCGCCGTAGCGGCCGATCCAGGGTTCGCCGCGCTCGTGGGCGACCGCGGTGATGCGGTCGGCCTGGCCCTGCGCGGCGTGATGCTTCCACAGTTTCGGGTAGGCGTGCGGATGGTCCGCGAACCGCTCCAGCCGGCACAGCGGGGTGCCGTCCGCGGTGGTGGGCAGCACCGTACATGCCGTGAAATCCGTTGCTATCCCGATGATCTCATTCGGGTCGACTCCCGCGTTGCGCACCGCCTCGGGCACCGCGACACGCAGCACCTCGAGGTAGTCCGCGGGATCCTGTAGCGCCCAGTCCGGCGGCAACGGCGCACCGGTGGCGGGCAATTCGCGCTCGATCACGCCGTGCCGATATTCACAGACCGCCGTTCCCAGTTCCGCACCGTCGCGCACCCGCACGACCAGGGCGCGACCGGACAGCGTGCCGAAGTCGACACCGACGACGTACTTGTCGGCCATGTATTGCTCCCAGCTATGTTAACGCGCACATTGTTACCTATGACACCTCGTCGGTGTCAAGGTTCGGGCATCGACAGAAGCATCCGATCGATCTGAATTGGGCCGGATAGCAGCGGATATGCGACGGTCGCCGTTCAGCCGGGTATCACCGCCGGGATGAGTCACGCACCAGGAGCGTCGTGTTAACGCTCACCATCCGCGGCCGGGAGCGACAGCCGGTGCGACACAACGCGGTTCGATGCCAAATCGAGGCATAACGCAACTATTGCGCAATGCATGCTTTTGCTACTCTCGGAATACGCCTCAGGGGTGTGGCGACCGGCACGCCGACCGCACCAAGGGCTCGGGCGGACAGATGAATTCGCTACCGAGGAGCCGAGAGCCCATGACGCTGGACATTATTGCCTTCACCTTGGCCGCGCTTTATTTGGCCGCCGCCTTCGCCATGCTCACCATCGGCGTGATCGGCTTCCTGAATCCGCCGGTCGCCACACGCTGCCGGCGCTGTTCCCAGTGGATGACGGATTTACGGCGCGGACCCGCGCCGATCTGCCTGCGATGCCGCCTCCACCCCGCGTCGCCGTCCACCCGACAACCGGCTCCCCACGGGTGATTCGGGCGGTCGGTTCGATCAGAGCTGATAGCTGTCGACATCCAGGTCACGATGAGGTTCGCCGCCCGCGGCGGTGAACGCGGTGAGCGCACGCACCAGGCCGGAGCGATCCCGCTCCGGCATCCGCTCGACCACGGCGGCGATCTCACGCCGCCGATGGTCGGTCACCTGATCGACCACGCGGTGGCCGAGGGTGGTCAGTTCGATGATCAGCTCACGCCGGGAGTCCGGATTCGGCTTGCGGTTCACCAGACCGGCCGCCACCAGACGGTCGACCATCCGTGCCGCCGTGGACGGTTGGACGTTCAGCGCGTTCGAGAGCGTGACGACCTTCGACGGTCCGCGCGTGGACAGGATCACCAGGGTGCGGAACTGCGGAATGGTGATGGACTCGTCGACCAGCGCGATGGACCGCGCGGAGAGGGCGACCAGCAGCCGGGAGGCGGCCAGCAGCGCATCGGTGATCTCATCGGCGGACTCGCCGACCACCACATCCTTCGCCATCGTGACCACCTCCGCCAACCGGACATTCATCTACCCCCTCCATCCTGCCGTGTCGACCCGGATTTCGCGCAATGCGGCGCGGATCCAGCGCCGATTTCAACTCGAGCACACAGAAACTGTTGCATAATGCTTTGATCGGGTAGGGTCTCCGGCTCGTGGGAATTCGTGCGGCGTTCGAAGCTCGAATAGACGTGTGCCGGTGGGGATTTGCCACCGTCATGGGCGTGGTCGCGGGGTACGCGTCGGTGTTGTCGGCGAATCCGCGCCACTTCTACACCGACGACACCGAATCCCAGTACGGGCCGATGTGGGTCATGCTGGGACGGCATATGCACGAGGGCCGGTTCCCGGCCCTCGTGCCATGGGAGTGGATGTCGGGCAACTACGCCATGGAGGAGGCGGGCCTCTACAACCCGCCGCAGATGCTGGTCGACTGGTTCGCACCGGAATTCGACAATCTGGCGCTGTACGTGACGATCGTGAAGCTGATCTTCTCGATCATCGCCGCACTGGGCGTGTTCCGGGTCTGTCTCGCCTATGGGGCGCGCCCACCGTGGGCGACGGTGGCCGCCATCGCGTTTCCGCTCTCGGGCTGGTTTCTGTTCTTCGACGAGGCCAGCTGGGCGACCTCGCTCACCGGCACCGCGTGGATGCTGCACGCGTGGGCCTCCGCGATCCGCTACGTGCGCAGCGACTCCCGGAGCTGGACGCGCGGGCCGATCCCGGTGTTCGTGTTCCTGTACCTGGCGATCTCGGTGCAGTACGTCTTCCCGGCGGTCGAGGCCGCGCTGATGATCGCCGCGGTCGCCGTCGGCGAGGTCGTCCATCAGCGGGCGTGGCGACCGTCGCTGCGACTGCTGGCGGTGGCGGCGTGCGCCGGACTCGCCGGGTTGGAAACCTATCTACCCGGGATGCTGTCCTCACCGGTGACATGGCGCGGCAACGAACGCGTCCTCAACGAGGACTTCCTGAACGTGGGCTGGTCGGAATCGTTGAATGCCAGTCTGCCGAGCACGGTTCCGGCCTTCACCGGTTGGTGGGGATACGTGCAGCCGCTGCCCATGGTCTACATCGCCTGGTTCCTGATTCCCCTGCTGGCCTTCATCGACTGGTCGGCCATGCGGCAGGCCTGGCGCGAGCACACCGGGCTGGCGCTGTTCGCCCTGGGGTTTCTCATGTGGACCGCCGGGCCCGGGCGCATCGGTCCGCTGCGCTGGCCCGCGCGGGTGCTGCCGATGCTCGCGGTCGGGCTGCTGGTGCTGGTGTGTGTCGGGCTGTCCCGGTATGGGAGTTTCACCGACTGGCGGCGGCGCGGTACCGCCGCCGCCGTGCTGATCGGGCTGTTGTTCGTCCGATCCTTCTGTGCGGCACCGCATCTGGTGATTCGACATCTGGTCGCCACGGCGGTGGTGGCGGCGCTGAGCGCCGCGCTGGTGTGGCTGGCGCGCACGCGTGGCGTCGCGGCGGCGTGCGCGCTGGCGATCGTGGCCATGTTCCCCATCGCCTACGACCAGGTGCGCGTGCAGTCACCCACGCCGATGTCGTACCACTTCCCCGAAAAGCGTTCGGACATGACAAGCGCCTTCCCGCATTTCGACGGTGTCACACTGCAACTCGCCGACCGCGCCCTGGTGCCGCCCGCCGAGCAGTCGATCACCGGCGCGTGGGGTTCGCTGGCATTCGGCAACTACGCCAAGAACATGCACCTGAACTACGTGAACGCCTACACCCCGATCGGGTACCGGAAGTTCAGCAAACTGCTGTGCATGGGCTGGGACGGCAGCACCTGCCCGGCCGCATTCGGCGCGGCCTTCTCCGTCGAACCCACAACGGGGCGAAGCTATGTCGATCTGATGAAGGTGGATCGCGTTGTGCTGCAACGCGCCCAGTATCCGGACGCGGGCGACCACCCGGCCCCACCGGGCTGGAAGTGGGTCGACTACCCCGGCCACGAGCGCTACATCTGGGTGCTCGAACGCGAGGACGGCCCGATCTCGACCCATAACGGCTATATCGCCGACGCCCGGGGCGTCACGATCAGTCCGATCGGCCGCGACAGCATGAACAGCCACCTGCACGTCACCTCGGAGACGGGCGGGCAGATCGTGTTCGCCCGCCTGGCTTGGCCCGGCTACCGCGTCACCCTCGACGGCCACGACATCGGCTTCCACACCATCGCCGGAACCTTTGTCGCCGTGGACATTCCACCGGGCACCGAGAACGGCGAACTGGTCGTGTCCTGGCGACCACCGGGCTGGAAGATCGGGATCGCCACCGCCCTGCTCGGCCTGATCGGTCTGGGATTTCTGCACTGGGTGTACCGCCGCAGATCCGGCTGCACAGACCCGGATCCGGATCCGGACCGGTTCGAGCCGGTTACCGAGCCGTTGGCTCCAGTGCTTGTCTGATCGACCGAATCTCGCGTCCGATCCGACGACCAGTCTGTTCACACGCCCAGTTTTTGTGCATACGGCAACTATTGCATACTGCAATTATGTTGGTGCTCGACGGAGTCGCGCAGAATCGGCTCCGAATCTCGCTCGGTTCACGCAGGTCCTTTCTCGGCTGGCTGCGGGAGAGTTCGTCCGGAACTCTGATACTCGCGGTCGCCGTCGGCGCTGCCACCGGTCTCGCGGCGGTGGGTTTCCGCTACCTGATCACCGGGGCGACTCGGCTGTTCACCGGGTACGACGACTACTCCGGACTGGGCCGGGTGGCGTCCGCGCACTGGCCGACGCTCGGCTTCTGGTTCCTGCTGCTGGCCCCCGTCGTGGCCGGTGCCATCTACGGGCCGATCATCTACCGGTTCGCACCCGAAGCACGCGGCCACGGTGTACCCGAGGTGATGTACGCGGTCTCCGAGCGCGGCGGGCGCATCGCACCGCAGGTGGTCGTGCTCAAGGCGCTGGCCTCGGCGCTGTGCATCGGCGGTGGCGGTTCTGTGGGCCGCGAGGGGCCGATCGTGCAGATCGGTTCGGCCACGGGATCGACCATCGCGCAACTGATTCGGCTCGACACCCCGCGAGTGCGCTTGCTGGTCGCCTGCGGTGCGGCGGGCGGGATCGCCGCCACGTTCAACGCCCCGCTGGCCGGGCCGTTCTTCGCCATGGAACTCATCCTGCGCAACTTCGCCGCCGAATCCTTCGGCGCGGTAGTACTTTCCAGCGTCACCGCCAGCGTGATCGGCCGAGCCGTCCTCGGCGACACCGCGTTTCTGAGCCTGCCGGTCTTCGCGGTCCGCAACCCGATCGAATACCCGCTGTATCTGCTGCTGGGCCTGGTGGTCGGAATCATCGGCGTGTGCTTTTCCAAGGTGCTCTACCTGATCGAGGACCTCTGCGACTGGGCATGGCGCGGACCCGAATGGGCCAGGCCCGCCGTCGGTGGCCTGCTGCTCGGCGGGCTGCTCATCGCGCTGCCGCAGATGTACGGCGTCGGATATCCAGTGCTGGAGAACGCGGTCGAAGGCAAGTACCTGCTCGGCATGCTGGTGCTGCTGCTCATCGGGAAGATGGTGGCCACCAGCCTCACCATCGGCATCGGCGGTTCCGGCGGCGTCTTCGCACCCACCCTGTTCATCGGCGCGATGGCCGGTACGGCTTTCGGCGAGATCGTGCACCAAATCCTGCCCGCCGCAACCGAATCCCCCGGCGCGTACGGTCTGGTCGGGATGGCCGCCGCGCTCGGCGGCTCCACCCGGGCACCCATCACCGCGGTGATCATCCTGTTCGAGCTCACCGGTGAATACAGCATCATCCTGCCCCTCATGGCCGCCGTCGCCGTGGCGACCGGAGTCTCCAAACTCCTGTCGACCGACACCATCTACACCCGCAAACTCCTGCGCCGCGGCATCGACATCGAACGCCCACGCCACCCCTTCGCCGCGGTGACCGCCGCCGACGTAGCACAACCCATCTCCGAATCACTCTGGGAGAACGCGGACCTCGCCTCGGCAGCCAAAGCCCTCGAACGAACCCCGGGCGGAATCCTCCCGGTGGTCGACGACGGCGGCCGCTATCGCGGCTGCGTATCCGCCCGCGATGTCGCCGCATCCCTCGACACACCCGACCCACCGGCCACCGTCGCCACACTGATCCACATGCTGCCACCGGTCACCGCCGACACCGGCTTCCACGACGTGGTCACCGCCCTCGACGGCCACGGCGGCACCGGCCTTCCGGTGATCGACCCGGATCACACGGCCGTCATCGGCTGGGTGAACTACGAGCGGCTGCTCTCGGTCTTGCATCCCGCAGCGCACGTTCAGTGCGTAACCGCGCACCGAACCGCTGACTGACAGTTCGGCGACGAGATCGAGCCGGGCTGGGCCCCCGCCAAAGCCGTTGGGGCCGAGTCTTTCCGAGGTCGGCCGAGCTGGCTGTCGAGCCAGCCGAAGGCTTTCGGGTACATCGCACGCCAGGTGCCCCAGTTGTGGCCACCATCGTCGGCGATCACCGCGGGCGCGACCTGCGTGGGTGCCTTCGCGGCCGCGGCCAGCGCCTGTGCGTTGGCGACGGTGCTGAACGGATCGCGGCGGCTCGTCGCGACCAGCAGCGCCACCCGAGGGCCGGTGCCCGCCAAGCGAATCGGGTCGTTCAGCCGTCGCAGTGTGCGGCTGGGTACCACGTCCGGATCGCCGTGGAAGTCGTCGGGGCTGAAGCCGAGACCGGTGGCGAATCCGGTCGGATATTGCAGCGGCAATGAAATGGCACAGTAGCCGCCGGTCGAATCCCCGGCCATCGCCCAACCCGTCGGCTGGGTGAGCGCCCGGAAATGGGTTGTGACGAGATTGCGGACGTCCTGGGCCAGCCAAGTCGCGGTCTGCGGACCATGGGGGATGTTGGCGCAGTCGGTGTTCCCCGCGGGATCGACGCGGGGCATGACCAGAATCGCCGGAGCCAGTTCACCTTTGTCCATCATGTCGGCGAGTTCGGTGGTCGCGTGGCCGCCCTTGATCCAGGCCCGGGGCGTGCCCGGGACACCGTGCAGCAGCATGATCACCGGGAACCGGTAGTCCCCATACTCGGGCCGGTCGTATTGCGGTGGCGTCCAGACCAATACGCGCCCGCGCAGATGCGACAGCGGGCCTCGATAGTCGGCCTCGACGACTCGGTCCCCGAGATCGTGGAAATCGGCGGCGCCGGCACCCGGTCCCGCCGGAATGTCGGCGGATTGCTCACCGAGCAG
The DNA here is from genome assembly GCF_035818515.1 of Nocardia sp. CDC153. Lineage (NCBI taxonomy): Bacteria > Bacillati > Actinomycetota > Actinomycetes > Mycobacteriales > Nocardiaceae > Nocardia > Nocardia sp. CDC153. Next base: position 279,828 of record NZ_JAYKYU010000002.1, read on the forward strand.
ATCGTGCCACGAGCTGTAGAGCGCGAAATCGTCGTTGACCCACAGGCCCACCGCCGCGACGGCGGTCACCTGACACAGGCCGATCATCAGCAGTCGCGCCAGCCACCGCACCGGCCGTGGACCCCGCACCGCGTTCCAGCCCGCCAAGGTCGCGATGACCGCCCCGACCGCCACGGCGATCGCGGTGAAGAACAGGCAGTCGCCGGTCAGGCTCATCACAGCACCGGAGGCTACCGGATAGATTCACAATGCAATAGTTGCACTCTGCCTTTTTCTGGCGCATGCTTGGGCATACGCCCAAGGCGTCTGCCCAGGATGGGAGGTGTGGTGTGGCCACCGCGGCCGAGCAAGGTCACGAGACCCGCGCGCGCCTGATGGCCGCGGCGGTGGAACTCCTCGCCGAGCACGGCTGGGGCGGGGTGACCACCCGATTGGTGGCCGACCGCGCAAGCGTTGCCCCGGGACTGGTGCACTACCACTTCACCTCGGTGACAGATCTTTTGATCGACGCCTCGGTGCAGGCGGCACAGCGTGAGTACGAATCGGCGATGGCCGGTGTCCTGGCCTTGTCCGGGCCGGACGCGATGCGCGGCATGCTGGCCGCGATCGCCGCCTACACCACCGCGGATCCGATGACGGTCGCGATGACCGAGATGATGCTCGCCGCCACCCGCCACGAGCGGCTGCGCGTCGAGCTCGGACGATTGGCCGCCGACGCCCGGGCCGCGATGGCCGGGTGGTTTCGCGGCAATGGCTCGGTGCCGGATCCCGAGGCGACGGCCGCGGTGGTGGCGGCATTGCTGGACGGGCTGATTCTGCATCGACTGCTCGACCCGAGCCTGGGGGCGGTGGATGTGACGGGACCCCTGCTGCGCGTAGCGGGCTGAACGAAACTCGAACGAGCGAGGGGAAATCCGATGAGCAAGCAGGTGAAGGCGGCCCCGGCGACTGACACCCGGCGACGGGGCGGGATCACCCTGCGCGGGGTGAACAAGACCTATGGCAGCGGCGAGGCCGCCGTGCGCGCGCTGACCGAGGTCGAGCTCGATATCCGGCCCGGTGAGCTGGTGGCCGTTCTCGGAGCCAGCGGCTCGGGAAAGACCACACTGCTCAACGTGATCGGCGGCATCGAGGCCGCCGACAGTGGCTCGATCACGGTGGCGGGACAGGACATCTCGGGGCGCGCTCCGGCGACGCTCGGCGAATTCCGGCGTGACCATGTAGGTTTCGTCTTCCAGTTCTTCAATCTGATCCCCACCCTGACCGCCCGGGAGAACGTCGAGGTCATCGTCGAACTGACCGGGCGCGGCGACCGCCACCGGGCGGCCGAGGCGCTGTCGTCGGTCGGACTGGCCGATCGCGCCGATCACTTTCCCGCCCAGCTGTCGGGCGGTCAGCAGCAACGGGTCTCGATCGCGCGAGCCCTGGCCACCGATCCGGACCTGTTGCTGGCCGACGAGCCGACCGGTGCGCTCGACGTGGCGACCGGGCGCGGCGTGCTCGAACTGCTGCAGCGGACCAGCCGCGCCGGGCGCGGGGTCGTCATGGTCACCCACAACGAGGTCGCCGCGGGCATCGCCGATCGGGTGGTGCGGATGCGGGACGGCCGGGTGATCGCCGACGAGGTGAACGCGAATCCGGTTGCCGCCGCGACCATTCGGTGGTGAGGGCGATGCTCACGCATCGGGTGCTCACCCGCAAGATCGTGCGGGATCTGCGGCGGCGGTCGGCGCAGGTGGCCGCCATCGCGGTGACGGTACTGCTCGGGGTGCTGCTGTTCGTCGCCAGCTACGACTCCTTCCGCAATCTCGAAAGCTCCTACCAGCGCACCTATTCGCGGCTGCATTTCGCCGATTTCACGGCATCCGGAGGCGATAGCGCGCGGGTGGCGGCCGCGGTGCGCGATGCGCCCGGGGTGGCGCGGGTCTCGGTGCGCACCCAGGCCGATGTGCCCATGTCGATCGGCGGCACGAAGCTGCTGGGCCGCGTCATCGGGACGACCGGACCCGACGGGGTGAACGAGATCGGTGTGGCCACGGGTCGATCGCCGGACCCCGCCCGGGGCGATCAGGTGATGGTCGAACATCACGCCGCGCAGACGTTCGACCTGCGCCCGGGCAGCGAACTCAGGGTCTTCGACGGCACGACCTGGCACGTGCTCACCGCCTCGGGTATCGCGTGGTCACCGGAATACCTGTGGCCGGCCCGCAGCCGTCAGGAGGTGCTGGGCGACCCGCACGGCTTCGCCGTGGTCTTCGCGCCACAGGATCAGCTCGCGCGGCTGACCGGGTCCGCGGGAATCGGGCAGACGCTGGTCGAAATGCGCTCCACGGCAACGCAATCCGACCGCGACCAGGTCGTGCGACTGCTGCGCGAAGCGGGCGCGATCGAGGTGGGAACGCGGGCCGAGCAGCCGTCCAATGCCGCGCTGCACGAGGATCTCAGCGGCTTCTCCGAGCTCGCCGTCGCATTTCCCGCATTGTTCCTGGTCGCGGCGGCCGTCGCGGAGTACGTTCTCATCACCAGGCTCGTGCTGGCCGAACGCCCGATCATCGGCACCATGCTGGCCATGGGGGCACGCCGGCGCACCGTGGTCGGCCACTATGTGCGGTACGGGGTGGGAATCGTGGTGGCGGGCACGGTATTCGGGGTGCTCGCGGGCTTCGTCGCCACCTCGGCGGTGACCGCGGCCTATACCAAGGCGGTCGGCATACCCGATACGGTTGTCGATCATCGATGGTCGACCGCCGTGATCGCCGTGGTCCTCGGGTTGCTCACCGGCGCGGTTGCCGGACTTGTTCCCGCGGTGGCGGCGGCACGTATCGCGCCCGCGGCGGCCATGCGGGGCGACGGAACCACACTGCAACCGACCGGTCGGTTGTCCCGGCTGACCGCGCACTGGCATCGGCTGCCGGTGGTCGCGCGAATGACGGTGCGGTCGTTGGCCCGTGGCCGTCGGCGCACCCTCGCCACCATGACCGGAACCGTGCTGGCCCTGGTGCTGATCCTCGCGTCGGTGGGGATGCTCACCAGCATGCGCTCGGCCCTGGATATCCAGTTCGATCGGGTCGAGCGCGAGGATGCCACCGTCATCACCGCGATGTCGTCGAACGAGATTGTCGCTCAATTGCATTCGGTCTCGGGAGTCACCGCTGTCGAGCCCGCCGCGCTGACGCCGGTGACGCTGGCCGCCGGAGGGCGTTCCTATTCGACCACGCTGACCGGACTGGTACCGAACACCACGATGCACGGATTCCGGAGCTCCGATGGGACCGGCATACGGTTGCCCGATACCGGCATTCTCGTCGGCGCGGCGGCGGCGAAGAAACTCCATGTCTCCGTGGGCGACACACTCACGGTCACACCGGCGCTCGGGGCTGCGAAGTCCGAACGACTCCAGGGCCTGCTCGACGAGCCGTTGGGCACCTACGCCTACGCCTCCCAGGCAATCGACCTGGGCGGCAACGGACTACACGGTTATCTGCTGCGCTTCACCAGCACGGCCGATCGAGACACGGTGCGCGCCAAGGTAACCGCCCTGCCCGGAGTGCTCGCCTACAGCGATACCCGCGCCATCCAGCACCAGGTGAACCAATTCCTCGGTCTGTTCTGGGTATTCATCGCCGCGATGCTGATCTTCGGCACGCTGCTCGCCTTCACCGTCATCTACGTGACCATGACGGTCAACCTCGCCGACCGCACCACCGAACTGGCCACCCTCCGCGCCGCGGGCGTCCCCGTCCGCAGACTCACCGCCGCCCTCGCCGCCGAAAACCTCACCGCGACACTGCTGGCCGTCCCGATCGGCCTGGCCGCCGGATACCTCGCCGCCTGGACCCTCCTCCGCACCTTCGCCAGCGACATGTTCACCTTCGGCCTCTGCCTGGGCACCACAGCGCCCATCCTCGCGATCTTGGCTGTATCGACCGCCGCAGCCACCTCACAACTCCCCGCGGCCCGCCTGCTCCGACGCATCGACATCGCACACGTCGTCCGCGAACGCGCCCAATAACCATCACGACCGCCCCCGAAGGAGACCCCCATGACCGCGCCCACCCTCACCTCACGAATCGGCGCGCGAGCCCTCCGAACCCGATGGGTCGTCCGAGCCCCCATCACCCTCTACCGAATCGGCCTCGGCTTCCTGTTCGGCACACGCCTACTGATGCTCGAACACACAGGCCGCCACACCGGCCAACCCCGCTACGTCGTCCTAGAAGTGGTCGACCACCCCACACCCGACCACTACATCGTCGTATCCGGATTCGGCCCCACCGCTCAGTGGTACCGAAACATCACCACCCACCCCACCGTCCACCTCTCGATCGGCCTCCACCGCCGCCTACCCGCCCTCGCAACCCCCATGACAGACAACGAATCCGCCCAAGCCCTCGCCCACTACATCAACCACCACCCCAAAGCCTGGACCAAACTCCGCACCACAATCGAGGCCGCCACCAACACCCCCGTCAACCTCCTCCCCATGGTCCGCCTCAGCCTGACCCGATCGAATACCGACTAGTCGTTACCAACGGGCACGCGACGGCCATGCCTCACCCACACTCGGTGATCGGCCAGGGTTTTGGCGGCGGTCCACTGTTCGGATCCGAGACCGGAGGGACACCCGCTCGAGTGCCGGTGGGCAGACGCTACCGGCCGCCGCTACGGCACGATCTGCACTACGAGCTTGCCGCGGGTGTGGCCACCGGCGACGCGTGCGAGCGCTTCGGGGGCTCGCTCGAGTGGGAATACGGCCTCGAGCGTCGGATGTAGCTTGCCGGCTTCGACCAAGGCGGTCAGCGCGTCGAGGCGCTGTCGGTCGACGCGTGCGGCGAAAGTGTCCCCGGTGATCCCGCGCTCCAACTCACCCATCGGCTCCTGGGCGATGATCGACACCGCGCGGCCGTTGTCTCGGATCGTGGTGAGGGCGCTGTCGCGGGTCTGTCCCCCGGCGCCGTCGAACAACAGGTCGATGCCTTCCGGCACGGCGCGGCGGACCTGTCCGGCCCAGTCGGGGTCGTGATAGTCGAACACCGCCGCGGCACCCAGGCTCCGTAGATAAGCGTGGTTGCCGAGGCTGGCCACACCCAGGACTCGGGCGCCCACGGCTACCGCGATCTGCACCGCGCAACTGCCGACTCCGCCCGAGGCGGCGGTAATGAGGACGGTTTCCCCAGCCCGCAGCCGTCCTCGGTCGATGAGCCCTTCGTGCGCGGTTCCCGCTGCTACCACCAGCCCCGCCGCCGCCGGAAAGTCCGTGTCGGCAGGCATCGCGGCCACCCGGCCGGAATCCGCGAGCGCGAACTCGGCGAGTCCGCCGCCGGTCGGGAACGTCGTCGCGTAAACCCGCTGTCCCGGTTGGACTTCGGCGCCCGCCCCGACCGCTTCGACGACACCGGAGATCTCTTGGCCCGGAACGAACGGCACCGTAGTCCCGGGAAACCCTCCGCCCAGCATTCCCACATCCCACGGACCCACGCCCGCGCAATGGACGCGGATCAGCACCTGACCGGGACCGGGGTCGGGCGGTGGCGGCAACTCCCCGACAGTGACACTCTCGATCCCGGTCAACTCCCGGGCCACGGCAACACGCACGGCTACCTTCTTCCTCGGTGGTCGGACATCCAGCATGACCGACTCGCCGAGCCGTGCCTGGCAGCCTCACCACCTCCGTGTGTCGGACCTATCGCGCCGATGCCACCGCGATCACCCTCACCGGCGATAAGCCCCTTCGACAGACCCGTCCCGCGCACCGCCGACCACTTTTGTTGCCCCGCTAGGCTGATTCGGCGGCGAGGGCCTTTTCGAGCAGCGCTCCGAGCGTGTCCAGCTCGGTCTGGGACAGGCCGTGGAAGGACTGCTCGGCGATCGTGTCCATGATCGCCTGACCGTCGGCGCGTAGTTGTTCGCCCTGTGCGGTGAGCCGGTGGCGCACAGCACGACCCGGGCCGGGGATGCGTTCGATGAGTCCGCGGTCGGCCATGCGGGCGGCCAGGGAGCCGAACGATTGGTCGGTCTGGAAGGTCAGTACGGCGAGGTCGTGGAGCGACGCGTCCGGATTGGCATGCAGGTGACGCAGGGTGTCCCACTGCACGAGGGACAGACCCAACGGGGCCAGGGCTCGATTGAGTGCGCGGTGGTGGCGGTGCTGCAGCCGTTTGACGGCCAGGCCCACCTCGGCCGGACGATAGCTCATGGCGTTCATCCTAGCCTTCAAATCAAAGGTTGCTTACATAAGGACCCTGATATAAGGTTATTGATATCAGCTTCCTTAGATAACCGATTGCTCGAAGGGCAAACAATGAGCACCACCGTTCCGGCCGGTAGCCTGCGACCCACTCGCATCGAAACCCATTCCCTTTCAACCGATTCCGTCGAGATCACGGTCGCCGATCTGGACCGCACCCGCCCCTTCCTGCTGTTGCACGGCGGCGGCGGACCGCAGACCATGACCCCGTTCGCGGACCTGCTCGCCGAGCGCACGCATTCGCGGGTGCTGGTGCCCACCCATCCCGGGTTCGCAGGCACACCGAAGGCTGCCGGGCTGACCGATGTCATCGCACTCGCCCGGGCCTATGTCGCCCTGCTCGGCCAGCTCGATCTCAGCGATGTGACGGTGATCGGCAATTCCTTCGGCGGCTGGCTGGCCGCCGAGATCGCCCTTCTGGACAGCCCGCGGGTCAGCGGCGCGGTCATCGTCGACGGGGTCGGCATCGAGGTCGACGACCACCCGAGGGGCGATGTGCGCGGCAAGTCGATCGAACAGATCCGCGCGATGTCCTGGCACGACCCGAGCAAGGCCCCGATCGGGCCCGAGGGCGACGCCGGGCCGAGCCCGGATGTGCAGGCGATGATCGGTTACACCGGCCCGACCATGAGCGATCCGACCCTGGCCGCACGGCTGGCGGACATCCAGCTGCCGGTCCACGTGGTGTGGGGTGAAAGCGACCGCATGGTCGACCCCGATTACGGCATGGCCTACGCCGCCGCCATCCCCGGGTCGGCGTTCACGCTGCTGCCCCGCACCGGCCATCTGCCCCAGCTCGAGACACCCGAGGAACTGCTCGGCGCGATCCTCGACCTCGACCTGCCGAAGTAAGGACAACGATCATGGCCACCTCCCTCACCGTGACCCGAATCGGGCACGCCTGCCAGTTGATCGAGTTCGGCGGCCTGCGGGTGCTGACCGATCCCTGGTTCACCGAGACCGCGACCTACCACCCGGGCGAACCGGTCGCCGCGACCGCCGCCGGCCTGGGCCGCGTCGACGCCGTCGTGGTCAGCCACGAGCACTACGACCACTGCGACCTGGACGCCTTGATCGCGGGCGGCTTCGACCTCGACACCCCGCTGATCGGCCCTGCCACCGTCACATCGATAGCCGCCCGCAAGGGCTTCCGGGATCTGCGCACCATCGAAGCATGGGAATCGACGACCGTCGGCGACCTCACCGTGACCGCCACACCCGGCGAGCACGGCGTCCACGAGGTCACCTTCGTGCTCCAATCCGGCGGGCGCACAGTGTTCTTCGGCGGCGACTCCCTGCGCGTGCCCGAACTCGACACGCTCCCTTCACGTTTCGGGAAGTTCGATCTCTCGATCCTGCCGACCAACGGCTTGTGCGTGCGGCAGCTGAACATGCGACAGGTCGTCATGGACGCCGAACAGGCCGCCTCCCTCACCGCCGTCCTGCGCCCGACGCTGGCCATCCCACACCATTACGCCTTCCACAGCGGCCGCCTCGGCGACCAGATGACGACCGCGGCCGACCACGATCCCCGCCACTACGCCGACGCGGTCGCCCGCCTGGCCCCCGACATCGAGGTCCGCCTCGTCCTGCCGGGCACCCCGGTGCACGTCGCATGAACGCCGCCGACCCGCGGTACACACCGGAGATCCCCGACGACCTCCCGCCCGGTGAACGTCCGATGCTCGCGGTGGTCCGGGCCGCGCCCGGCCACGAACAGCCCCTCGCCGCGGCCATCGCGATCCTCACCGCCACATGCCGCAGCGAACCCGGCTGCCTCGAATTTCGTTCCTTTCGCACACCTTCCGACCCCGCGGTGTTCTACCTCTACGAGATCTACACCGACACAACCGCTTTCCGAACCCACCTGACCACACCCCACGTCGCCCACTTCTTCACCGAGCTGGCCCAGCACAGCACCACCGACGCCAAGTCCCTGGTCCAGCTCATCGAGCTCCCCATCCCCTGACCCGGCCGGGCGAACGGTCACCGTGGCCGGGTCGCCCATGCCACAAGAGCTTCGGAGTCACCGGTCAGATCGCGCGATGCGGTACATCGCCGGTGGCGGTCGGCGCGCTGACCGGCCGTAGCCCGCTCAGTCCTGCAGGGTCAGCAGAACGTGATCGACGCGGGTGCGAGCGCCGGCGGGAAGCTCGATCGTCGAGAGTCGTTCGACCAGGCGGGCCGCCAAGTCCCGGACTCGGATATTGGTTTCCTGGGATCGCCACACCAGCACGCGGAAGGCATGGTCAGCGGAAAGCCCATAGGCAAGCATGAGCGCACCTTTGGCCTGTTCGATAACCATGCGGTGGGACAACAACTCCGGCATGACCTCGTCGAAGATCTCCTCCCGGGTAGCGGCCACAGTGTCGCTGAGATCGACCACATACCCCTCGGTCCCGACGGTGGCGCCGTCATCACCGACCAGCGGACGAGAGACGATCAGAATGGGGCGGGTGCGCCCGTGCGCGTCGATGATCCGATGACGACTCGAGAACGGAGCTTCGTCGCGCACCGAAGAAACGAATTCCGCTTCCACACGACCGCGGTCATCGGGATGCTGATGCCCCACCAGCAATTCAGTGGTCGGAGTGACGTTGTCGCCGGGGTCATAACCATAAAGGGCCGCGGCCTCAGGCGACCACTCCCATCGCCGCTCAGCGAAGTAGTACCGCAGAATCGCAACATGCTCGGGCGTCCCCGCCCCGACGACCAACTCGGCAGCACTCTCCCGATCCGGCGCGTCGTCCACAATAGGGTCCACCACCCGAGTATCCCCGCTCATCTCTCCTAGCGACCGAGGACCGCGATCACCGCCGTGATTACCACCAGCACGCTCACCGCGGCGTTTGTGGATTTAGGATGGCGTCCAGTTTGCGGATGAAGCGTGGAAGGTGGGGGTCGGTCGGGGGAAGGTGGCGGGGATCGAGGTCCCACCACTGGCCGGTGTCGAACTCGGTGGGGTCGAGGGGGTAGTTGTGGTCGCGGTTGCCGCGGATCACGAACCAGAGGGAGACGTCGATGTGTCCTGCTGTGCGACCGACTGTGGTCGTTCGGGTGAGGAAGAGCGGGAGGTCTCCTGTCACATCGAAATTCGGCTCGATGTCGAGTTCCTCGCGGGCCTCGCGGCGGGCCGCGTCGAGGGGGTGCTCGTGGGGTTCGAGGTGTCCGCCCATCGGCAAGTGCAGGCCTGCCATTCGGTGCTGACCGAGATACACCCCGCGTCGATCGGGATCGACGAGGACCACGTAGGCCACCAGGTGTGGTGAGGGGGTCGCGGGTTTGATGCGCCGGAAGACGTCGTCGGTCGATGCGAGCCAGTCCAACGTTGTTGCGATGTGCTGGCTTTCGAGTTCATCGAACGGCGCGAGGCCAGCAACGATTTTCGACACGACAGCGGTCGCGGGCTGCATAGCGGCAGAGGCTACACCGACACTCCGACACGATCGCGGAACCGCGCCCGCGGTGGCGGGTGACCTGCGCCCCGCGGCGCGATCGAGGCCTTTCAGCGCTGCGGCGGTTACAGTGGGCCGGTTGACGGTTCGGCTCGACCGAGGAGTGTGCGTGGGGCGCGGTGCGGCTCTGCCGCCGGATGATGTACTGGCGCAACGGCTTCGGTCCGGGGATGACTCGCCGACTGGACCGCAGGTGCGACGTTCTCGGGGCTGGAATATTTGCCCCATACCTCGTCTGTTGTCATCAACATTCAGGATGAGCCGCCGCTGATCGAACGGTTGGAGCAAGCGGTGTCGGTTGAAATCGACCGAAGGAGTCGCCTGATCGATGACTCGGGTCTCAGAACTCTCCGCGAAGCTCAGAGCGCGCATCACGGTGGCTCGGAGATGAATGACATCGCAACGCTTCTCGTCGTTATCAATGAGTTTCCGGGATTCATCCAGGCACGTCCTGGGTTCGCAGATTTCCTCGAGCGAACCCTTCGGATGGGCCGCACAGTGGGAGTCAAGCTACTTCTGGTGGCATCCCGGCTGCATGCCAGCGCTGTCGACTTCATTCAGGCTGTCGGCGACCTGCTGACATATCGTATTGCGTTGCAGACGTATTCAATTCAGGAGTTGGCGGTAGCTCTGGGAGTGCTCGACCGCCTCCCTTGCCTCCACGCGTTGTCGGAAACGACTACCTTCGGACAGTGCGTCATGCTCCGGCCAGGGCATGGCGGTACTCGGCGGTGCCCGTCTCACGCTGCGATCGCGCGCGTCTCGGCGTTCGGGTTCATCTGCTGTGCGGCGCCCGGATGCGGCTTTCGCAGCGGGGGAATCCCGGCGGTCTCGGGGCGGTGTTCGAAGTGCCACCATTCGTTGTCGTAGGTTCGGTACAGGTCGAAGCGGCCGCCGTGTTCTTCCAGCCAGCGCGCTCCCTCGCAGGGACGCACATCCAGCGCGATGCCGCGGACATGACTGGATTCGGCGGGCGGCAGCACCAGCGTGCGCGCCGCGGCGACCGACCCGGACCGCCGGACCTCCACGTCGAACAGCTGCTGCTGGGTGGCGGGATCGCGGTAGCCGGAGGTGACACCGATGAGGCGGCGGTGGCGCCAGAACGCTTCGGTGCGCGCGGCGTCGAAGGCGTGACGCGCCGCCGGGGTGAGACCGGTGAGGTCCTGGGTGGGGAAGCGCAGGGCCAGTGCCCACCGGCAGGCGAGGGCGCGGGCGTGGCCGGGTCGGCGGATGAACGCGACCGGCAGCAGCAGCAGCACGGCGAGCGCGAGCGCGCCCAGGGCGTAGACACGGTCCCGGGCTCGCGGTGGCGTGGTACGCAGCGTATCGGCGGCTACATCGGTGCCGGGGTGTGCTCGCGAGGGAAGCCGATGCGGCTCGGCGCCGCGCCGGATAGGTAGGCACGACGTGAAAGGTGCTGAGGATTCGGCGAATAGATGGTGTTCGAGCGTGGAATTCGGTGCGTGCATCGATGACGGTTCCCTTCGAGAGCGCGGACGTGGTTATCCGCATGAACTCACTGTCGCCGGAACCGGAAGGGGCGCACCTCGGCCGCAGGTACCGAATCGCCGCCCGCAGGTACCGCTTGGCTACCCGGAATCGGGAACGGTACTTCCGGTCAGACGGTCGGTACTCGAGGAGGAGGCTTCGGACGGTCTCGAGGTCCAGAGTGGGACACGAGCCTCGCCGTCGAGGCGACCAATCCAACGCCGTGCGAGCGCGCCACGGCCACAGTGAGGGAGAGTCGATGAACCTCAACGTAAGCCCCGACAACGTTCGCGGACAGGGCCTTGCCCGGGTGGTGCGGAAGGGCATCTTCCCCGTTGCCTGGGTGCTCGGCGGTGTGGGGCTGGCCGTCGCGGTATTGCTGTTCGTCGCCGTGCTGGTCATTCACGCCGGCCAGCGCACCACCGGCTACAGCTGGCAGCCCGCCGCCTTGCTGGCACTGATAGCCGGAGCCTTCGCAGTGCCGATTCTGATCGCGGCCCTGCTCGTACGATTCGGGAGCGGCAACTCGGCGCAGCCCGGCGATGATCGCCGATGACCTCGTCCTGCGCGACACGGCCGCCGGCGAGCTCGGCCGGTGGTGGTCGCGTCCATGGTTCGATGACCTGGGTCGCAATCCGATGGTGCACTGGCATTCCCACGCGAGGAGGATCGGGTGAAGGTCATTCCCGCCCGGCGGCATGACCGGATCCTCGATGGCGTTCTCGGGCTCACGGTGTTGCTCGTCGGTGCCGTCGAAGCGCTGATCAGCATCCGGGACAACGCGTTTCCCCATCGCGGCAGTGTCGCCCCCATCGTGGTTCTCACGGCGCTGGCGGTCGGCTGTGCGCGGTGGCGTCCCGGGCTCGCCCTGGCGCTGATGTGGGTGTGCTTCGGATATCAGCTCTACGTCGGCGTTCCGGTCCTGATGTTCGAAGTGGCTTTTGCCGCAGTGATTTTCGTATCCGCGCGCCGTGGCGACGCGGCGGCCATGGCGGCGAGTGCGGTCTCGGTCCCCGTGGCCGGGGTGCTGGCCTACGCCGGGCTGCGCGCCTCGGGAGCGGTGCTGGTGCTGGCTCTGTTCGGGGTCTGCTGGGCGGCGGGGCTGGCGTTGCGGCTGTTCGCCGAGCAGGCAGCGCATTCGCTGGCCTCCCAGCATGCGGCCGAGGCCGAGGCCGCCCGTGCGCACCGGGAAAGCGCGCAGGCCCGCGAGATCGCCCGCCTGCGCGAGGAGCAGGCCCAGATGGCCCGGGATGTGCACGATGTGGTGGGCCATTCGCTGGCGGTGATTCTGGCGCAGGCCGAATCCGCGCAGTTCATCGCCGATTCCGATACTGCGAAGCTGCGGGGCGCGATGGCGAACATCGCCAAGCTCGCCCGCTCGTCGCTGGGCGATGTCCGCCAGGTTCTCACCTCCGCCACACCGTCGGAGACCGGGCCCGGGGAGTTGCACGAACTGATCGAGGGCGTGCGGGCCAGCGGCCACACGATCGACCTCACCGAGACCGGGGTCGCCCGCACCCTGGCCCCCGAGCTGGCCACGGTCGCCTACCGCGTGCTGCAGGAAATGCTCACCAACGCCATCCGCCACAGCGAACGCGGCACCGCGATCACGGTCGAACTGCACTGGGCCGACGACCTCGAGATCCGGACCGCCAACGCCGTCGCGGCCGAACCGAAGCAGACCAATCAGTCTGGTATCGGGCTCGAGGGCATGCGCAGACGGCTGGAATCGGTTGGCGGCCGCCTCGACGTCCAACGCCCACCCGCCGATGCGGCGGGCGTGTTCACCGTGGCGGCCCGGGTGCCGCTGCGTAGGGTCGGCTCGTGAGCGACGACGAGATCCGGGTGCTGCTGGTCGATGACCAGGAGCTGTTCCGCACCGGCATCGCGGTGATCATCGACGGGCAGCCGGGCCTGCGCACCGTCGGGCAGGCCGCCGACGGCTTCGAGGCGCTGAACCTGGTCGAGGACCTCGAACCGGACGTAGTGCTGATGGACATCCGGATGCCGGAAATGGACGGCGTCGAAGCGACCCGCCAACTCTTCTCCCCCGAACGCGCCGCCCGCCGCACCAAGAACCTGCGCGTGCTCGTCCTGACCACCTTCAACCTCGACGACCGCGCCGCGACCGCGATCCGCTACGGCGCCAGCGGTTTCCTGCTCAAGGACACCACCCCCGCCCTGCTGTGCGATGCCATCCGCACCGTCCACGCCGGCAATGCCGTCCTCGCGCCCAGTGACCTGACCACCCTGCTCGACGGCCAATTCCGCACTCGCGCACCAGTTCCCGAAGCATATGCCGACCTCACCGAAAAGGAACAGCAGGTGTTCGCCGCAGTCGCCGCGGGCCATTCCAACCTCGAGATCGCCCAGCAGATCTTCGCCAGCGAGTCCACGGTGAAAACCCACGTCGGGGCCATCCTGCGCAAACTCGGCCTCCGCGACCGCGTCCAGATCGTGGTCTTCGCCCACGAACACGGACTGGTCTGAGCCACACGGGAATTCGCAGGGCGGGAGTATCGCCTGGCTATCGGCGGCGGGTTATCCGACGAGTGATTGTCCGGGTAGTCCGCATGTGCTGCCTGTCGGTGTCCCGGCCAGTCGTTGGCCGATCCAGTCCAGGGCCGCGGGGCTCCCGGCGGGATTACCGGTTAGGTGTTCGACTCCGGGATGTTTGACGTAGGTGACGTTCACGCCTCGCCCGCAGTAGTCGCCGACGAGTCCGTCGGTGTCGCCGATGGGGGCGGTCTCGTCGTTCATCGCGTGATAGAGGTACAGCGGCATCGACGGGGTCCCGTACCCGCCCGCGCGCAGACTACTCAGAACCGCCGCGATGGCCGGGATGTCGAGCAGACTGACCCCACCCGGGGTGACGGTGTGATCGGACAGCCGCAGCATCGGGTAGCTCGACTCGAGTTGCAGCAGGCACAGATTGCCCACGTTCGCACGGAATCCGGGATCGGGGAAATAGGACGCAATGCCGAGTTCAGGGTAGGCACGGTCGATGCCCAACGCGGCTGCGGCGGCGAGGGGACCGGAGAAACTGCCGTCGATGGCGCGCGCGTCGTTGGCGATGTCCACGGTCACGCCGCCGGCCGCGACGCCGCGCAGGTTCAGCTCCGGGGCGTAGTCGGCGGCGAGTTCGGCGGCGAACTCGCTGCCGCGCGCCCCACCGGAGTAGCCGAAGATGGCCGCCGGGGTCGCCGCGCCGGAAAGCCCTGCGGGCGCGAAGTTCTCGGCCGCACGGATCGCGTCCAGCGTGGTGCGTCCCTCCACATATCCGGCCGCGAATTCACCGTCGGGACCGAGGTAGTCGGGCACCACCACGGTCCAGCCCCGCTCGAGCACACGACCGAGGTAGATCATGTCCATCTCCATGACGCCGGTCGTAGCCTGTGCTCCGAGGCCGGCTTGCATCTGCGCCGACGGAAAGCACTGCGGCGCAATGGCATCGATGATCGCGTCGTAGGCCAGCAGCACCGGCGGCTCGACCCGGTTGACCGGCCGCAGCACCGTCGCCAGCGTCGTTATCGGGTCGCCCTTGGTGTTCTGGCTGACGTAGCGGACCTGCCACGCCGAGAACGCCGCGCCAGTGGGAATACTGGGAATCGCCACCGGATGCGCCTCAACGATCGCGCCCATACCCGCCGAGTCGGCCTGCGCGACAGCGGCATCGACGATCCGCGACAGCGGTGCGGCACCGATTCCGGTCGACGCCGCGATCATCACGGCGCTGGCGGCGGCCACCAGGACACGAGCACTGCACAGCCTTCGGCAACGCATCGATTCCACCTCGATCTCGGGAAGGGAGTGGAGCATGTTCTCGCCGAACGATCCGGCGTCAACCTACCGACACGGCGGCCACGACCGACCGCAGACACGCCGCCCGACCGATGAACCCACGCCGGGAAGTCCAGGTCAGCTGGCGAGGGAGGCGGTCTCCCGCTCGAAGGGCTCGAGCAGCAGCCGCTGGCGATGAGGCTGCCAGAACGTGTTGTCCGCGTTCAGAACAAGGTCATTGTCACGGCGGCGCAGCCACACCGTTCGATGCTCCGAAATCAACTGCGCGTCACCGGGAAGACTCGCCAAGGTGTCGGCGACCAGACGGGCGATGTCGTCTGCTTGCCGCTGTTCATCACCAAGTTCGGCGAGACGGAAACGTATGCACGCGACCGGGACCCGTCCGGAAGTATCGGCTCGGTTCTCGACCGGGTCCGGCTTTTCCGCCCGTATCCATAGACCGGACGTGTTGACCACTCCCGCAAGCAGTTCGGTCGCTCTCGTGCCGGAGGGGACTATCGCCGCGGGACGGGCGAGATCACGGACCACCCTGGCGAATGTGTCGAGCGGCAGGTCGATGGCGAGATCGAAGCGGTACGAGGAGATCACGGCCGTCACCCCCGCCTAGAGTGCGCGGGGATCGCGTGCCCGGCTGCGACGAGGTCGGCGCGCAGCAGGCGACCGGCATCGGTCAGCTCCCGATGCCGTCGGCTCAGTCGCGCGGGAGCAGGACGGCCGTGGGCGAGACCTTGCTCTTCGAATGTGCGCACCGAGGTGATCCAGCCCCGGGAGGCGAACCACGCGGCCGGGTCGGTCCGGCGGTCGGCGTGCACCAAATCCGGGACATGCCCGAAGGGATCGCTGGAACCGGCTGTGCCGCTGGCCCACAGGCTCTTCTTCTGTTCGTCGGCTCCGGAATCGTAGTAGTTGACCGCCATCCGGCTGCCGGGCGCACAGAGCCGGTGAATCCGGGCGAACAGCAAGTCCTGTGCCGCCGCGGGCAGGTAGAGCAGCAGTCCCTCGGCGGCCCAGACCGTCGGCCGGGCCGGGTCGAACCCCGCCGCGCGCAAGGCTTCTGGCCAATCGTCGCGCAGATCCACGGCCACGGCGCGATGGCGGGCAGTCGGCCAAATCTCGTGCCGGGCAAGGACATCGGCCTTGAAGGCCAGCACCTTCGGCTGATCAAGCTCGAAGACCGTCGTACCCCACGGCCAGGCCAGCCGATAGGGGCGGGTGTCCAGTCCCGAGGCCAGGATCACGACCTGGCGAATCCCGTCCTCGGCCGCCGCGATGAAATAGTCGTCGTAGAACCTGGTCCGCACGGCCAGCGCGTACTCCAGAAACCGCTGCACGTCATCGCTCGCCCCGTGCCCGAGCCACGACACCAGGCTCGGCTCCCCCGCGGCATGTATGAAAAGCCGTGCGAACTCGTCGCGAGCCATCGCATCGGGCCGGGCCGCTTCCACCGCCCGCGCGGCCGCGACGCCCAGTGCCGTCGATCCCACACTGGTCACCACATCCCAGGAATCTTCCGAGGTATCGAAGGTTCGCGTGGTCATCACCGACTCCCTTCAACGCTGTAGGTGTGTCTATGGGTAACGGTAAATGACCCTGTGGCAGGCCGAGCTGGCCGCGCGAGCGCTCCCGCTCGCTGACCCTGACCGCGATCGCAGCCATCGAGGGAGCACTGATTCTGGCCAAGGCCCACCGCAGTACCGAACCCCTCGACGACATCGAAACCGAACTCATCGCCCTGATCGAATCCGTACTGGGTACCGCAGGACTTCGCAACGCGTCGAACCAACATGCGCAACCTCGCTTCTTTCTATGTCGAACGGCGTAGAAAGAAGCGGGTTCCTAGGCCGGAGTGGTGTGGCTGACCGGTGTTCCGACGCCATTGGCGAGCGGATCACCCGGGTACTGATAGAACCGGCCCGGCTGATCGGTCTCGACGCCGTATCCGATACCGAGGCCTTCGAGCGCGGTCCGCACCGCCGCGACCGATTGCCAGTCGAAATTCTCGAAACCGACGTCATTGGGGACGCCGACATCGCGGCCCAGTTCGTTCTGCGCGTGCCGCACCAGAGCGCGGTGCACCGCCTCGGTACCCAGGGCCTCGGCGCACAGGCGCGCACCGAACGGTTCCCGCGCCGTGGCATAGGCGCTCACGCCGAGCAGATACAGACTGATCTCCACGGTTTCGACGATCTCCAGCGTGGAGAACAGGCCGACTCCCCCATTGTCGAACGCCGCGTCGGGAAACCAGTACGACCGGGTCAATGGCACCCCGCCCGCGTCCTCGAGCGCCTGCACGTGGTGGTACTCCTGAGTGACCGCATTGCGCAGGACGGGCAGAAACGCCTCCGAGGGCGTGCCCGCGGCGCGCTCGATGGCCGCGGTGACGAAGGTGACGCCGAGCGCCTCCTCGGTGACGAGGAAATCGAGGACCTCTTTCAGCCCTTGTTTGTCGCCCAACGTCGCGGCTTTCGCGGTGGCATTGATGATCGAATTCATGACTTCTCCTGGTCAATTCGGCAGACGCACGGGATCACCAAGGAACCTCGGATATAGAGCGAATTCGCGGCTACCACGGTAGGTGCCCGGCGCAGAGCCGGACAATCCGAAAGATTCACAATTGCGGCGACCCGTTCGAGTGCATTTGCACAGACCCTGATCGGCCAGTCGGGTGTATATAGCCGGAGGTCAGCGGCTTCCGATGGGCCATTGCACGACACCGGCCAGCAGCGTGCCCGCACCCTGCAGCCAGACGGGCCAGGTGGCCGGGTCCAGCGCCATCGAGCCCTCGTCGTGGATATCGCACCCCGAGCCGACCGGGACACCGTCGAAGCGGTCCTTCAGCCACAACAGCACCCGCGGCATGCCGATCAGTTCCAGGGTGATGTGCTCGCTGAAATGGTCACGCACGTAATGGACTCGGGCGTTCGGGTTTCGGCAGTACTCATCCACGATCGCGTTCACCGGGCCGACCGGGGCCAGCCAGTCCGGGTTGGATTGGTAGATGAACACCGGCATGTCCGGCACCGAATGCCCGAGCCTGATGGCGTCGAAGACCTCGTTCGGGACCGGATCGTGCAGCGGGTCTGGGCGGTCGAACAGGCCCGGAATATTGAGGAACGGGAAGATGCCCGCCGAATACAGGCACAACGCGTTCTTCACCGGAATCATGGCGCGGCCGAACGGGTTCATGTGCTGCTGGATGTAGCCGTCGAGCTCCGGATACTCCCGCGCCACCCCGAGCAGACCGCTGAACACGATGCCCGAACCGGCGTTATTGGTGGCCAATTCGATGGTCTTGCGCAGGTCCGGCTCATTGCCGCCGGTGGCCACGCCGACAATGTTCAGGTCCGGCGCGTACGAGGCGCGCACCTCGGCCACGTGCGAGGAAACGATTGCGCCGCCGGAATATCCGGCCACGCCGACCTTGGTATCGCGGCCGGGCAGGCCCATCGGCGCGAAATTCTCCGCCGCCCGAATCCCGTCCAAGGTGATGCGAGCGGCCAGCGGCCCGGCCGCGAACGCCGAATTCGGGCCCTCATGATCGGGCATGGCGACCGCCCAGCCCGCGCCCAGCGCGGTCAATGGGGCCACGAACTCGAACGGGATGTCGTACTGGGAAGTTATGTTTCCCGGAATCGACGCCTGTTGCAGCACATACGACGGCGCGCAATAGTTGGCGTTCGAATCCTCGGGGAACTGATACGACAGCAGCGGGCGCGGCTGTCCGCCATTGTCGCCGCGCGGTTTCATCACGGTCGTCACCGCCGCTATCGGCTCACCGCGAGTGTTGGTGGAGCGGAAGGACAATTGCCAGGCGTCGATATTGAACGGGATGATCGAATACAGCGCCAGATGCACCTCACGGGCCGCGATGATGTCGCCCGGCTTTTTGGCCACCACGACCTCGGCGGGCGGCGCGTAGAACCCGGGATCCAATTCCGGCGGCAGCGGCGGAATCGGGAACGGCAGTACCGGCCGCACCGGAACCCGCTGCGGCACAGAGTCATCAGGTGGTGCGGCCGAAGCCGTCGTCCCCGCCAACGCCAGCGCACACACCACCAGCATCCCGACGAACGCGACGACGCAACGGGCTCCCCTACCCAAACCAGCGACGGACATATCACCTTCCTCCGAAAGAACAGACCGCGCACCCATCGGGCAGAATCCCCGTGGCACCGCAGAGCAATCAAAGACAAGAAAATCGACAGGCAAATCATACGAACCATTCGCGAAATCACAGGGTTCGACACAACCTTCCGGCAATGCCGCAAGAACCAACTCCAGTGAGGACCAAAGTCCGCCGTCGAAGGCCGTAATCGCCTGCGTCACCGCATGTTTCGGTCGCGTTGCCGCCCCCAGCGCGCTACGCGGACCTCGCCGCCGCAAAGTCTCTACTCCAAATGCCGCAGTGATCGGTCACGCGGACAACTACTGCATCGAATGGTTTGTCCATTTCGCGAACGATGGTCGCGGCCAGCTCGTCACAGCGCGGCTGGCAAGCGGTGGCTTCAGGCTCGCCCGTGCGAATCTGATGGGCGGGCAGATTGTTGTGGCCTGCCGTGCGGGTGAGCGGGTCGGGCCTGTGCGGTGCGGGTGATGAGCCAGGTACCGACGGTCGCGGTGATCGCGGCCATCGCCGCGAGGAGCAATTGGTAGTCGATGACTGCGACCAGGGCTGCGCCGAGGCCGAGAAAGATTGCTTGGGGCACGGATCGGCTGACTTGGACCGCGGTGTCGACGCGGCCGAGGAGACGGTCCGGGGTCACGCGTTGGATGTAGGTGCTCGACGCGATGGTGGTCCAGACGATCCCGGCACCGGCGAACACCATGGCGATCAGCGCGACGATCTCGTGCGGGACGATCAGACTCGCGTTCGCCGCGGCGAATGCCAGCAGCCCGACGGCTAGCAGACGACCCTCGCCGAGGCGTTCGATCAGGCGAGGGCCCGGCACGGCCGCCAGGACCGCGGCGGCCGCTTGCACGCTGACGAGCACTCCGAGGAAGGCGGGTCGCTGACCAATGGCCGCGACCACGGCGTAGATGACCGATTCGAGCATGCCGCCCATCGAGACGGCGACAGTCATGGCCAGGATCTGTTGGCGCAGTGGAACAGTCACGCGGATGTAGGAGATGCCCGCCGCGAGAGCCGACCACAGACCACCGGTTTCGCGCCCGGTCGGAGTCTCGTGCACAGTGATCATCAGCAGCGCGATCGCCGCTACGACGAAGCTGGCGGAATCGACCAGCACCACGATTCGCGGGCCGGTCACCGTGAACAGGGTCGCGCCCAAAAGCGGTGCGAGAATGCGGACTCCGTTCTGGATGATCGACATCACGCTGTTGGCCTGCGCCAGCAACTGCGTGCCGAACAATGCCGGCAGGATCGCCATCTGCGCCGCGCCGAGGAAGATGGCTCCGCAGCCGAGTGCGAACATCACCGCATAGATCAACCACACATGAGCGCGATCATCGACAAACAACATTGGCAACACAGCCACAGCAAGAATCAGATTGACCGCGATCAGCAGCGACCGTCGCGAGACCCGGTCGATGAGGAGCCCGGCGGCGGGCGCGGCGATCGCGGGCAGTGCGAGGAACAGGAACGTCAGGCCCGCGGCCGAGTTGCTGCCGGTCAGCGTCTTGACCCAGATGCCAGCCCCCAAGAACAGCATCGAATCGCCGAACAGCGTCAGCAACTGCGCGCCGAAATAGCGTCCGGCTCGCCGATCGCTCAACAACTGCTTCACCCGGCCTCCTCCGGCTGCTCACGCCATCCGCCGCTCGCCCGCATCGACAGCCGACACCGACCCGACCACTACTCTGCGCGGCACATTACCGCAGGTAGTACATGGTCAAGCCGCACCAGCGGATACCCCAGCTCGGAGCACCACTAGTGCGCCATATCCGGGTAGGTAGCGATCGAACGGGCTAACCTGCGCATGCACTAGGGTTCGCGAACGCCGGAGACTGTCAGCTGTTTCGGTGATGTCGTAGTGCTGTCCGGGATACCGGTAGATATCGGGGATGGTCAGGTAGTCGTGCAACGATCGTCGCGCCAGCGGTCGTGGTGGCGGACGATACGTTCGCGGGTGCGAATGACACGAAATCCCGCTTTGCTGTGCAGGTTCAGGCTGGGGTGTTCTCGGGGAAGACGCCAGATTGGACCGTGCAGATGCCCGCGCCGGGGTGGACATAGACGGAGCGTTCGACGACCCCGGCGTAGACACAGCGGGCCGAGACCGGGACCACGGCGACCCATCCGGCTACCCGTTTGTGGCTGTCGATGCCGCGTTCGTCCAGCAGGGTGCGGACGCCCCATGCACACGCTCACGCCGAATTGGGGCAGTTCTGTCCGGCCATTGACAGTGGAGGCAGGCGCGCGACCATCGTCGTATGGGCGTGTTGCGGCGCTCGAATCGAGGTGGAGCCAGGTCAGAACCGAACGTCGATCGCGATGGCCTCGTTCCCTGCGGCGGGAAGACGCAGCCAGGTTCACGCGCGAGATGCACTATCCGAGCCGGTGGGACCCGTACTTCCAGGGATCCATGTCCCTCGCGCAGCTATACCGGTATCCGGGACAGCACTACGACCACCACCGGAAACAGCTGACCGTCACTGGTGTTCGCGAACCGTAGTCCGCCAGGCGGCCACCAGTGACGGACGGTCACATCGCCATCGGCGGCAGGATGCCCTGCTGATGCAGCCACATCATGACCGCGTGACACATCTGCATCAGCGGCGACGACATGTCCATATTGTTCATATCCATCGATCTCGCCTCCTCGCGCCCTGACCGGCGAAACGCCTTCGACCGCGTCGACTTCGAGGATCACACGACCAACCCGACCCCAGCAGAGCCCGAAGACCTCGCTACCGAGACCAACGTCCTCAACACCGGCCCATTCACCCTGGCCGACAGACGAATTCGCACGACAGAGGGCACCGTCCGGTCGGGCACGACCTTTTCGATGGTTCTCGACCCGCGACCCTAGATCAGATCGAACCGGGAGGCGAGGTCGATGGTGCGGTGCGCACGGCGCAAACGCGGGATGTCGCTGCCCTTGGTCGCGTTGGCTCCGTCCGAACCGAGCTGGGCGATGGTCGCTCGCGCCGCCGCGATGTCGTCGACGGTCGGGCTGAGGACGGTATTGATGAGGGCGGCGTGCGCTGGGTCGAGACACAGTCGGCCGGTCATGCCCAGCGAACGTGCCGAGGCGGTCTCCCGTTGCACGATGCCGTCGTCGTTCCCGATCGACGGGCCATCGATGGGTCCCGGCAGCCCCGCGGCCCGGCTGGCGACGACCAACCGCGACCGCGCGTAATCCAGAATCGCCGATCCGGGCTCCGCCCCCAGATCCATGCGCAGATCGCCACTGCCCAGGGCGAGACGGCAGACCCGGGAATGATCGGCGATCTCCCGCGCTGCTTCCAAGGCCACGGCCGTCTCGATGAACGCGACCAGCGGCACCGACACGGGAAGGGCGGCGGAGACCAGCTCGACATCGGTCGCCGAGTCGACCTTCGCGATCATGACACCCGCCAGCTGGGACAGATCGCCGATCGCCTCGACATCGTCGCGCCAGTACGGCGAGCGAACATCGTTGATGCGGATCCAGGCCGGACCCTGCTCGAGAATCCCACGGGCCACGGTGCGCGCGAAGGCCTTTCGCTGCGGAGCCACACCGTCCTCCAGGTCGATCACAGCGACGTCGGCGCGGGTACCCACCATGCGGCCGGTGTTGTCGGAGGTCGCCGACAACAGCCACCACGATCGCGCCAGTTCGGGGGACAATCCGGTACAGGTGGTCATCGAAGCTCCGCCTTCGAATTCACTGCAAACACAGACAAACTCCTCTTGTTCAGCCCCATCGGCGGATATCACCGAAATGATTGCGCCCCCGCACCGGATCGCGACCACAGGATATGCGCGGTACCCCGATGCCCGCAATTGAGCGGAAGTAAACTCGCCGGTAACCACCAGATGCGCTGCAAGATATATTTCGTAAATAAAGTTCGTGATGTGCGTTACCACGAAAAGGCTTCCCTCGAATTGGATTACACCCCGCAAGCACTGTTTTGCGTCATTGGCAGGGTTCGGGGGCGCAGAGTCAGCCGGTGCCGCACTCGTCTCGGATACGGCATCGCACGAGTGTCGCACTGTGTCGCGTCCGCGCTGTGGGTATCGCGCGCGCCGTCCGTCAACGGTGTATGTGATGGATTCGTCGGCGGCAATTGCCGAGATCAACTCCGCATCGAGAATGACCTTCCTTCTGCGACAGGCAGTTCCAAGGACGAACGTCGTCCCGGTACAGGCCTTGACGGCCCTGCCGAGCGGATCGGATTCGGCGGAAGGTAGAAACGTGCCCACCGCCGCTGAATTCGCCGTCCGCCGCGGCGTCGTCGACCGCGTCGTCGCCGCCTCCAGTGCCCGTGGGGAACCCGCGGGCAGCGCGCCGCATACACCCGCGTCGCGGGCGGACGCGCTCGCTGGAATCGCCTTGTACCGAGCCAATCTCGGGCGGCTGCTGTGTCCGCGTCCGCACTCGGTCTCGATCCCGACGCAGGTTCTCGCCCCGGCGAACGACGTCAATGTCACCGTCGCCTGCCAGACGACCGCCCCGCGCCGCTTCGTGACCGACCTGCGCACCCACCTCATCGACGGAAACCATTGAGCCCCAGCCCAACACCCCGAAACGATCGCCGAATACTTCCTCACCTTCACCCGCGCGGGGTGACGGAGGCCACGCCGACGAAAACCGCTTCGGGTGCTCTACGGACTCTTCCGGGTTCTCCCTGAAGACCTTCAAGCGTCCCGCCAACCCGATCGATCCCAGCCAGTCACAGGCAGAGCCGCTTCCCCTTGGTCGGCCACCCATTCATCGGTTCGCCCTCACCGGTCGGTCTCGAAACGCGGGCGGGTGACGTCCACATCGATGGGCATCTACAGGGGACCGTTCGAGGTAATCCGCACTCACCCTCCGGGCGTCGACCGACCACCGTGGGCGCACCAGCGATGGCGTCACCCACTGCGGCCTCACTCTGATTCAGGGTCACCGACGCCGCACTCGGCTTCGGGTCCAAAACGAATGATCGACATATTTGCCAGAAGTATGCTGAATCGATGACCGAGCTGCCACACCAGCATGCTCCGGAAATCCCGGTCACGTGCCGCGACAAGAACGTGGAGCAGTCGACCCCAGGCAGTGGCTGGAAGGTTCTTCGGCGGATCGCAATCGCGGCGTGCCTGCTGCTCGTGGTCGCTTTGGGGGATGCTGGGCGTCTTTCCTCCAGCGGATTCGCCGCGAAGTGCGAACCCCGAGTACTGGTACGGCCGAATCGGGGACACATCGACTTTTCTGGCATTGGTGATTGCGGCGTCGGCGGCGGCTACCTGGCTGTGGAACAGCACCCGTGCACAGGCTGATGCCGAGCCGCAGCCTATCCGTGCACGTTTGTGGGCTGTGCTGCGCCGGGCATGGGTAGTGGTTTTCGGGATCTATGCGGTGTACTGCCTTTACATTGGTGTCATCGCCACCACCACCATTGGTAGCGATGTGCAGTCGCGAGTGGTGGTTGGCCCTGTGCCTTTCGGCGACAGTCGGATTCACCACCTCAGCACTGTGGATTCACTGGCGCGGCACGCCCAAAGCCAGACCCTGGAGCGAGGGGCTGCGCAACGCGCTGAGCTGGGTACTGACGTGGCTGCTCGCGTACTTCGCATTCGGGTTCTTGATGCTTGTGCTTCTTCCTCGCAGGACCGTCCTCGACCAGGCGTGGTACCAGCGCCTCGCGTCGAGCGCTATCGACGTCGGCCTGGTGCTTTTGTGCACCGCTGCTGCCTTGTGGGTCTGGCGAAAAACCAGGGCGCCAACCACCAATGAAAACCGCTCTCCCGCAGCAACAGTCGGTGACCACACCGAAGTCCGTTAAGGTGCCGGACGCTATTGCTGTGCTTCGACGCGCAGAAGTAAAACGACTCTGCCCCGGATGGGAACTCACACTCGAAGGCGGACAGCCTCCTAGAGGCGGCTACTGCTCAGGGTGAAAACGGCTTCGATCACCAGCTTTCCAGCAAGAAGTTACGCATCAATCTCACAACAAGATCGATTCCCGGGCCGTCCACTGGCCGTCAGACGACGTCGCTGCCGTACCCAGCGCCCGCCACTCGCCCGAATCGGTCGACACCGTTTGAGCTGTACTGCCGACATTATCGGCCTGGACAGACACCTCTAACGGGGTCACGCGCACGATGGACGGTCCGACCGCGAGAGGCTCTTAGTCCCACGATGGACGGCGGGCGAGCTGATCAGGGAATTCGGTTTGGAGCACACAGAATTCGTTGTCGAACGGGTCGCGTAAGACCCAGAAGTCGTAGCCGCGTTCTTGCTGATGATCCCACCGGACCGCACCGAGCGCCTCGAGCCGCGCGACTTCGGCCGGCACGTCGTCGGTCTCGATGTCGAGGTGCATCCGTTCCTTTGACACCTTCTTGTCTGTGGTTGCCTGTAGCAGGATCCGTATCTCGGCGTCGGGTAACCGCAACCGTCGATACACGTGGCGGCTTTCTGGGTTTACGGGTTCCTCGGTCGCGTCGAGCGCGCGACTCCAGAACTCGATGGCGCGATCGAGGTCTGTGACGTCGAGGACGAAGTGGCACAGTCGACTTCGGTGGCTCACGACCTGAAGTCTATTGCCCCTGCCGAGTGCACGCCGGAAGCTCGGATCTGAACGACAAGGCATGCCGCTGAGGTCACCAGTCCGGCAACATATGTCGAGCGCTGACTCAGATTCTTGCCATCGTTGGAACGATCGGTGGAACGCTCGTGGGCGGATCGATGACCGGGTTGTCGAAGCTGCCTGTCCGACAACCCGGGTGCAGTCCTGTGCGGGTCAGCGCAGAAGGATGGTCACGATCGCAGTAGAAACCGCGGTGATGATCGGGGTGAGGGTCACGACCCATTGTCGAAGACGTTCGTCTAACGAGGGCCGCTCTAGTTGATGGGCGGCGGTTCGACCGGTCAACCGGACGAACCGACCCCGATGATGGTCGGGCATATCTACGTTGGCGTTCGCGTCATCCATGCGAAACCCCCCTTTATGGTGGTCTTTCCACCGCGTCGGGACGGGGCAGTGAGGCAGAACGAATCGGTCGGCACACGCGTCGGTACGAGTCGTCGGTCATCGCTCGCAGGGTGCGACGATCTGCGTCGCACACCCCACTGAAAACAAACTTACAGTCCGTTTCGGCGGCAGTCCACTAGATATGCGGTACGGTTTGCGTGAGTCTCGTTGCCGGACAGTGTGTCTCATTAACCGCTCCGCGAACGCGACTCACGTCCGACGTCAACAAGGCCGTTGATCAAACTCCGGACCATGGTCCTCAGCAGCCAGGAGCCGATCAGCCCACTGCGCCGATCGAGGATCTCCGCAGAACCGAGATCCAGTGGCATGCCGACCCGCTCCCCACAATCCATGCAGTTCAGGACTCCTATCAATCCACCACAAGATCAATTTCCAGGCCGTCCACAGGCCGTCAGAGGACCACTACCAACCGCCCACGACAACCATCAGCCACCCGAAAACCGCAGGTCGGCGGCGTGTTACCGACCAGGACACGCCGTCCGACGTAGGATCGGACAATGCGGTCCATATGGAAGGGCTCCATCGCGTTCGGGCTGGTGAATGTTCCCGTGAAGGTGTACACCGCCACGGAGGACCATGACATCAAGTTTCACCAGGTGCATGCCGTGGACGGGGGGCGGATTCGGTATGAGCGGGTGTGCACCGTGGATGGGCAGCCGGTGCAGTACTCCGATATTGATCGGGCGTATGAGTCGCCGGATGGGGATCGGGTGATTTTGACCGACGAGGATTTCGCGAAGCTTCCGGCGGCGGAGAAGCACGAGATTCCGGTGTTGCAATTCGTGCCGTCGGAGCAGATCGATCCGATTCTGTTCGACAAGAGCTACTATCTGGAGCCCGATTCGACTACGCCGAAAGCCTATGTGCTGCTGGCGAAGACGCTCGAACGGGTGGATCGGGTGGCGCTGGTGCATTTCACGTTACGGCAGAAGACGCGGCTGGGGGCGCTGCGGGTGCGCGACGGGGTGCTGGTGTTGCAGACGCTGTTGTGGCCCGATGAGGTGCGGTCGGTGGCGTTCGACAAACTCGATGATGTCGCCGAGCCCAAGAAGCAGGAATTGCAGATGGCGGAGACGCTGGTCGATACGCTGTCCGACGATTTCGATCCGAGCCTGTACGTGGACGAGTATCAAATCGAATTGAAGAAGCTGCTCGACGAGGCGATCGCCAGCGGCAGCAGCAAGGTCACCCGGGCACCCGAAGCCGCCGCGCCGGAGATGGATGCCGAGGTCGTGGACCTGGTCGCCGCCTTGCAGCGCAGCCTCGAAGCCTCCGGACGCAAGGCCAATGCCGCGCCTGCCGCACCCGCGAAGGCGACCAAGGCCGCCAAAGCGACCAAGGCCACCGCCGAGAAGAAGCCCGCCAAGAAGGCCGCCGCGAAGAAGGCCCCGGCCAAGCAGACCCGCAAGGGCGCGTAATAACACGTCACTTTCGTGACCCACTCATCCACGGGTACCCGGACCGACAGCACCCACCTGGCAAACTGTGGGTCATGGAATCCGACATATCCATCCAACCCGATATCGCCATCGTCCCCATGGGCCTCGGCCACCTGCGTCAGGTCATCGACCTCGGCTACCAGGTGTTCGACACCCACGCCAAGCCCTACACCTCCTGGTCGTTGACCTCGGTGGCCGAGCACCTCGACAGTGCCGGTAAGTCCTGCTGGGTGGCGGTGGACTCGGACCGGGTGGTCGGATTCGTGCTCGCCTCCATGGAATTCGAGCTGCGCGAGGACTGGGCGTATCTGGAGTGGATCGCGGTCTCGCCGGACATGCAGGGGCGCGGTGTCGCGGGCAAGCTCATGACCGCCTGCTGCGACCTGCTTTTCAAGCACGGTGCGCGCCGCATCGTCACCGATGTGGAGCTGCACAATTCCGCCTCGGCGGGAATGATGCGCAAGAACGGATTCACCGAGGGCACCACGGTCACGCTGTTCGTACGGACCAATCCCGCCGAAGCCACGTCGGGCGAGGAGGACGAACAGGTCACGCTCGGACCGGGCACGAAGCGCGATCTGATTCGGCGCGGGCGCATTGCCGGGGACGGGCGGCACGGGAAGCTCGCCCGCTAGTTGTCGGTGCCCCGGTCTACCGTCGATGCCATGACTGCCGTCGACGAGACCATGAGCGTGATCAATGACGCCGTAACCCTTGGCCGCCAAGGGGATACGGCGCAAGCGCGGGAGCGGCTGATCGCACTGTGGGACACCATCGGCGCGGGCGGGGATCCGCTGCACCGGGTTTCGCTGGCGCACTTCCTGGCCGACCTACACGAGCACGCGGCCGATGCCCTAACCTGGGATATCCGCGCCCTCGATGCGGCTGACGCGTTGACCGACGAGCGCGCCCAGGCGCATCACGCGGGATTGAGCGTGCGCGGCTTCTATCCGTCGCTGCACCTCAACCTCGCCGACAACTACCGTCGCCTGGGCGCTTTCGACACCGCCCGCCGTCACCTGGAGGCCGCGCACACCCGCCTCGACGCTCTCGATGAGGACGGCTACGGGCTGGGTGTGCGCGCCGGTATCACCAATGTCGAAGCGGCACTGGCGAACAACTCCACCGAGCGACTAACCACCCACCCGTGAGGCCCTAATCCTCGACGGCTCAGTCCTTCTCGGCGGGGTCGAGGCGGCGGCGCGCGAGTTGCGTGACGCCGTTGTAGCCGTAGCTTTCGCCATCGAGTTCGTAGAGGGCGACATATGCGGCCGCGGGGAGGGACCCGAGCCGGTCGGCCAGTACGGCGTAGGCGTGCTCGATGAAGGCGGCCTTCTCCGCGGCGGTATTGGTACCGGCGGTAATGCTCACCTCGAGGTGGACGCCGGTCGCGTCGAACGGACGGGCGGCGGCCACGAACCAGCGGTCGGCCGGAACCAGGTTGACCTGGACGACCGTGACTTCGGGCTCCTTGAGCAGGTCCTTCTCCAGCAGGGCGGTGATGTCGGCCGCCAGGTCGGACTGGGTGTCGGCGGGCAGGTCAGGGTTGGCGATGGTGACGCGTGCGAAAGGCATTCTCGGAACTCCGAATCCGTGAAGTAATGGTTCGAATCATTACTACTCCGGTATGCTGTAACGTGTCAACCCATTACATGGAGGTGGCAGGGTGGCGAATACCGAGCACATCAGCCTCAATCTGGTCGCGACGGTCGGCGGGCGATTCACCGAGGCGCCGATCGAACGACTACCCGACGCCCGGGCACTGCGCGCCTGGCTCGGCATCCACGGTTTGGAGATCGAAGCATGCGGCGATGCCGATCTCGAGGCCGCGAAGACGCTTCGCGAAGCCGTGTACGAGCTGGTCGAGGCCGCGGCGACGAATCGAGCACCGGACCCCGCCGCGCTCACCGCGGTCAACGCCCGTGCCGCGCGCCCGAGTGTTCGGCCACCAATGGTCTGGGACAAACGCAATGGCTTCTTCCTCGATCGCACACCACTGTCGGCCGACCAGGCGCTGAACCTGATCGCCCGCGATGCTGTCGACCTGCTCACCGGCCCCGAGCGAGATCGCCTGCACCAGTGCGAGGCCGATACCTGCGGCACGGTCTTCGTCGCGTCCGGCGGCGGCAGACCCCGCCGCTGGTGCTCGTCGTCCTCGTGCGGCAATCGCGAACGCGTTCGGGCCCATCGCGCGACCAAGCGATGAGAGGGTGACGGCATGAAGAAGATCGTGATCCTGGGTCGCGGGGGTGCGGGCAAGTCGACATTTGCCCGGGATCTCAATGCGGCGACCGGGATTCCGGTGGTCGAGTTGGACCAGCACTTCTGGCCGCCGGATCTGACGCCGCTGTCACGCGTGCGGTGGGTCGCGGTGCAGGAGGAGCTCACGCGGGCACCGGCCTGGATCATGGACGGGGATCTCGGCCCCTATGACGTGCTCCAGGTTCGG
Organism: Nocardia sp. CDC153; assembly: GCF_035818515.1. Classification (NCBI taxonomy): domain Bacteria; kingdom Bacillati; phylum Actinomycetota; class Actinomycetes; order Mycobacteriales; family Nocardiaceae; genus Nocardia; species Nocardia sp. CDC153. Next base: position 309,846 of record NZ_JAYKYU010000002.1, read on the forward strand.
TTGCGGGCGGCGGATACCGTTGTGGTGCTGGACTTTCCGCTGTGGCGGTGCGCGTGGCGGGCGCTTCGCCGCTCGCGCGAGAACCTTGCGTTCTGGCGGTGGATGATCGGCTATCGACGCCGGAGCCTGCCGCTGGTCATAGCGGCCATCGATGAGTATGCGAGCTCGGCGCGGGTCGAGGTGCTGCGCACGCCGCATGCGGTCGAAGCCTTCCTCCACACCGCACCGCTCGAACCAGGATTGCCGGGCTAGACCGGGCGGTTTACGCTACCGGTTGATCATCGCCCACCGAAGGGAACGCCTCGATGCCGGATCCGCGACCGGGAGCAGCTGTGCCGCAAACGGATTCCCGAGGGCGGCAATCGGATTCCCGGAGGCGTACCCATTCTCGAGGGCGGATCGTCGGTGCCGGAATCGCGGCGCTAGTGGTCGTTACGAGCGGCCTAGCGGGTCCGGCCGCCGCGGATGCGCCCGCCACGCCGGTGGCGGCCTCCTGCTCCGCCGACAGACCCGTGCACACGGTGCTGCCGACGCGAGCGCCGCTGGTCGACTGGTCCGAGAACCTCGGCGTCGATGGGGCGGGAAACCTGTGGGTCTCGCGCGTCTACCGGAACGCGGTGGAGAAGTACGACAGCAACGGCCAGTTGGTGACCAGCGTTCCGGTGACGAGCCCGGGCGCGGTCCGGCTCGGGCCCGACGGCCTGTTGTACGTGACCTTCGGCAATTCGCCGTTCACCGGCCTGACCAGCCAGGGCGGAGTCGTGCGGTTCGATCCCGCGGCTTCAACCCCGCAGCCGGAGGTGTTCATCTCCGGCCTCGGCCAGGCCAACGGCGCGGCCTTCGACGGCGACGGCAATCTCTATGTGGCCGACACGTCCGCGAACTCGGTCGAGCGAATCCGCCCGGACGGCAGCATCGACGCGGCCTGGACCGACAGCGCGCGAACCGCACTGTCGGCCAATGGGTCCGGAGCCGACGGCGTGGTCGTCGCGGGCCGAACCCTCTACGTGACACTGTTGGAGAGCCAGACCGCACGGGTCGTCGCCCTCCCCATCGACGATCCCGCGCGTGCCACCGTCGCGGTCGACCTCTCCCCCGCAACGCTCACCCCACCCCTGTTACCCGACGATCTGGCGATCGGGGCGGACGGCCTGCTCTACATCGCCACCGGCACAGGACAACTCGTGCGCGCGGATCCCGCCGCGCACACGAGTTGCGTCCTGCTGTCCGGCGAGCCCTTGACCTCGGTCGTCCTGAGCCCGACCGACAACAGCGTGCTCATCCTCGGCACCGAGTTTGGCGACGTACTGAAGACCCACATCACCTATTAATCCTGCGCCGCACGGGATTTCCCCTCCCGAAAGAACTCCAGCAGGCTCTCGACCGTGGCCACCTCGGCCCGCGGCCGCATGGCACCGAACGGCGCGTTCCAGAACTCGCCACGCCGTCGCGTCCACGGCCCGACATAGGCGTACGGCTGTGGATTGTCCCAATCACCCGGTGAGACACCGTAGTTCACCTCGTCGACGGCGACCGATAAGTCGAAATGCTCCGGCCACAACACCGGTTGCTCGGCCGCGAAGCGCCGTAATGCGGTGTCCCCCACCGCGAACCAGTCGTGCACCTTGGTGGCGGCATCGGCATCGACGGTGAAGGGTTCGTCCGGATCCATGCGGGTGCCGTCGGAGTAGAGGCCCTCGGGCGGGCCGTCGGCCTCGAAACCGGCGGTCAGGGCGAGGTCACTGTAGGTGCCGTGCAGGCGAATGCGGCCCTGCGGCCACACCAGATCGGTGCCCGTCACCGACACCGGCCATTTCATCCCGGTGAAGCCGCCCAGCACGATGCGCATGCGAATGCTGCCGAAGCGGCGGTACTGCGGACCGGCGATCAAAAGTTCGGCCGCCGCGTGCAGGGCGAACCGGGTGTCCTCGTAGGTGATGTCGTCCACCGGGAAATCATCCCCGGGCGGGCGGGCGTGTTGCTGGAAAACGGACTCCAGCAGACAAAACAGCGCCACACCGGAGCAATCCGGTGTGGCGCCGGGGCATTTCGCCGATTTTGCTCAGCTGGCGTTGTCGGTGCAGGCCGACAGGATGACCTTGGCCTGACGCGGCGAGGAGGAGCCCGTGTCCGGGAAGGACGGGGCGCTCTTGCCGAGCACATTGATGGCCGAGGACTCCGCCTCCGACTTCGACGGGGCCCAGGCCCAGCCGAAACGGGTGTCGGCGCCCTGCGCCACCGCACCGCAGGCATTGGCGAAGTGCACGACGACGGCACAGTCGCCGCCACCGCACTTCTCGACGGCGGCGCCGTCGGCACCGTCCCAGCTGCTGTAATTCACGGCATACGCGACATTTCCGGTGGACTTGGACAGCGCGAGCGCGCCGTACAGGTCACCGGAGGTGGCGACGAAGACCGGGTCCGCGTCCGCCGCGGAGGCTTCTCCGGCGGCCACGGTGCCCATCGCGGCCATCGACGTAACGGCGAGGCCGATACCGGCCTTGCGCAGCAACGACATTCGATACTCCCCGGGGATGGAAGGTGATAACGGGCGTCATCATGCCAGACCGTCAGACACGGCGCATGACCGAGACGACCTTACCCAGTACCTGGGCATTGTCGCCATCGATGATCGGATACGCCGGATTGCGCGGTTCCAGGTACACGTGGCCGTTGCTGCGCTTGTACACCTTCACCGTCGCCTCGCCGTCGATCATGGCGGCCACGATCTCCCCGGTGTGGGCCTCGTGCTGCTTGCGCACCACCACGATGTCCCCGTCGCAGATGGCGGCATCGACCATGGAATCCCCGCGAACCCGCAGGCCGAACACGGTTCCCCGACCGACCAGTTCGCGCGGCAGCGACAGCACGTCGTCGGTGTGCTCCTCCGCCAGAATCGGCGTCCCCGCCGCGATATCGCCGACCACGGGCACCGGCACCGAATTCTCGTCCCGCACCCGCTCGGGCCCCGCGGCCTTCAAGAACAACCGCACATCCATGGGCCGCGTAACCGATTCACTCCGCTTGAGGAACCCCCGCTCCTCCAACTCCCGCAAATGCCGCGAAACAGACGAAGCCGACTTCAACCCCACCGACTCCCCGATCTCCCGAGTACTCGGCGAATACCCATGCCGCTGCACCCAATCCCGAATGCTGCACAGAATCCGCTGCTGCCGCTCCGGCAACGTGGAGGTATCGAGATGCTCGAATCCGTCGAAGTCGTCATAGGTCACCGGGAAATCCTACGGGGATCCCCGCGCATTCCCCGGTACGACCGGCCGCTCATTCCCCGCTGCGACCGGCGATGGCTCGAGCCAGCGCCCCCTCGGCCTCGGCCGCGAGCGCCGAAACGAGGTCGGCGGCAGGTTCCAGGCTGCCGATGAGATCGACTGCCTCACTTGCCCATACCGGGGTCGGCGGCAGCTCGCCGCGCTCCACGCCCCGGTGATACGCCCGCTTGGCCTGCTCATCGACCGCGAGCTCGGCTCCCCGACCACGCCATTCATCCAGAATCGGATGCGGCAGGGTCCGCGCCGTGTACTCCGAGGGCCAGCCCGCGTCGCGCACGATGTCCAGCAGGTCGCTGCGCTCGGTGTCCTCGCCGACCGCCTCGACAATGGCCTTGCCGATGTACGGATCGCCCAGTGCTTCCAGACTCGCCTGGAAGCGGGTTCCGATGAGCGCACCGGCCGCGCCGAGTGCCAATACGGCCGCGAGGCCCCGGCCGTCGGCGATTCCGCCCGCGGCCAACACTGGAATCGATCCTGCACGGTCGATCACGGCCGGCACGAACGTGAGTGTCGACCGGCCGTTGCGCGCACCGTGCCCACCGCTCTCGGTGCCCTGCGCGACAATCACATCCGCTCCGAGCGCTATCGCCTGCTCTGCCTCGGCCATATCGGTGACCTGGGTGATCAAGGTCGTACCGGAGGATTTGATCGGGTCGATGAATGGCCGTAGGTCGCCGAATCCCAGCATTACCGCGTGGGGGTGGAAGGACAGGGCGCGTTGCAGGGCCGGGACGGTTGCGCCCCAGGCGAGAAAGCCTATTCCCCAGGGGTTTTGGGTGCGTTCGGTGACGATGGTCAGTTCGCGCTCGACCCAGTCGGGGTCGGCGCGGCCGCCGCCGACCAATCCGAGACCGCCGCCTTCGGAGACGGCGGCGGCCAGTGCGCCGCCGGCCGTTCCGCCCATGGGCGCGGAGGCGATCGGATGGCGCACTTCAAGCAGATCCGTGAACGCGGTGCGCAAGGCCATGACCCCACGATAGTGAAACGGTGGCTGCGGGTGGATGATCTTCCTCCGCATAGGGTGGTGGGGTGGAGGAGCACGAGAGGCTGTTCGATCGGGTTCGGGGTGCGATGCTGGGTGGGGCGGTCGGCGATGCGTTGGGGTGGCCAATCGAGTTCTTGACCTTGGCGCAGATTCGGCAGCGGCATGGGGAATCCGGCGTCAGCGGGTATCTGCCGGGCGTGGTTCCCGGTGCGGCGCAGCAGATTACCGATGACACACAGATGACGCTGTTCACCGCGGAGGGGTTGTTGCGGTGTCCGGTGGGTGCGGATCCGGCGCCGGTGCTGCGGCGGGCCTATTTGCGCTGGCGCGATACACAGCAGCAGGAACGGCCGGGGCCCGAGGTCGACGGCTGGCTTGCCGGACATCGGTTTCTGTATGCCATGCGGTCACCGGGGAACGCCTGCCTCACCGGGTTGCGGCGGCAGGCAGATGAATTCGTCGCGCCCTTGGAGTTCGGCGAGCCCGGGCCGGTGAATCCGAAGTCGAAGGGTTGCGGAACAGTCATGCGCTCCGCCCCGTTCGGCCTGGCGGGATTCGGGCCGGATCACGCCTTCTACACCGCCATGCGCTGCGCCCAACTCACGCACGGCCATCCCACCGCCTACCTGTCGGCGGGCGCTTTCGCGATCCTTCTCGACCGTGTCCTGTCCGGGGTCGAACTCCCACTCGCCGTGCGCGACACCATCACCCGCCTCGCCCCCATGCCCGCCAGCGCCGAGACGACCACCGCCCTGTCCGCTGCCCTGGCCATCGCGCAGCTGGGCGAACCCACCCCTGAGCACGTGGAACTCATCGGAAGGGGTTGGACCGCAGAGGAATGCCTGGCCATCGCCCTCTACTGCGCGCTGTACACCTACCGCACCGGTGATGTCCGCGGCGGACTCCTGCTGGCCGTCAACCATTCCGGTGACTCCGACTCCACCGGCGCGGTCGCGGGCAATCTGATCGGCGCGATTCACGGCCTCTCGGCGCTGCCCATGGACTGGATCGAGCCTTTGGAAGGCCGTGACGAGCTGTTCCAGGTGGCAGACGATCTCGTCCTCAATTTCCACTACCACGACCGCACCACCCTCGCCGACCGTTACCCCCTCGACACCGCGCTCATAGACTGAGCACCGCCTCTCACGGGTGTACACGCCGCAGGTAATCCCGGTACTCCGTGACGAACCCGTCCCCATCGAACTCCATGTCCGCCCGGTAATCCCCGGAAATGAACTCGATCACCCCGGCACCTCGTGGCCGATACTGTTGCGCCGTCAACGCATCCGTCAGATCCGGAACGCTCACATACCGCATCGTGTAATCGCGCGGCGCGGTACTCGTCAGCAGTCCGTCCCGCAGCACCGGCAGCGAATTGAAGAACGCGGAATGCTGCAGGTCGAAGAAGTCGGCTCCCGCCAGAGCGATCCGCCTCGGCCCCTCCCCCACATCGACGCTCAATTCCGCGCCGATCAACTCCCAGTGCAGTTCGTATGCCACCCCCACCATTGTCCCGTGCGCCCGCGCCAGGCTCTCCACCCGGACGATCTCCATCCGCGGCTCGTCGATCCCCTGCCACACGAATGTCCGCATGCCCCAACTCTATTGCGCACTGCAGGCCAGGTGGGATGGACGGAGGGTTTCGCGCGCAAACGAATGCGGGCCGATCCGCGAAGGACCGGCCCGCATATCGTTGAAAAGGTGGCGATTACACCGTGAAGCCGAGCGCGCGCAGCTGCTCACGCCCGTCGTCGGTGATCTTGTCCGGACCCCACGGGGGCATCCAGACCCAGTTGATCTGCAGGTCTTCGGCCAGGCCGGAGCGCACCAGGGCGTTGCGGGACTGGTCTTCGATGACGTCGGTCAACGGGCAGGCCGGGGAGGTCAGGGTCATGTCGAGTTTGGCGATGCCGTCCTCGAACTTCATGCCGTAGACCAGGCCCAGGTCGACCACGTTGATGCCGAGTTCGGGGTCGACGACGTCGCGCATCGCCTCTTCCATGTCGTCGAGGTGCTGCAGCTCCTCGGGCGTCAGTTCGACAGGAGCCGATTCCACGGCCTGCTGCTCGGTTTCGCTCATCTCTACTCCCCGTTGCCCATGGTCTTCTTGGCTTCCTCCGCCGAGGCTATCCGCACGACGGCGTCCTTGAACGCCATCCAGCCCAGCAGCGCGCACTTCACGCGGGCGGGGTACTTCGAGACGCCGGCGAAGGCGATGCCGTCGCCGATCACGTCCTCGTCGCCCTCGAGGGTGCCGCGCGAGGTGATCATCTCGTCGAACGCCTCGACCACCTTCAGCGCCTGCTGCACCGGCAGGCCGATGACCTGGTCGGTGAGCACCGAGGTGGAGGCCTGGCTGATCGAGCAGCCCTGCCCGTCGTAGGACACGTCCCGCACATCGCCGTTGTCGTCGATGTGCACGCGCAAGGTCACCTCGTCACCGCAGGTGGGGTTGACGTGGTGCACTTCCGCGCCGAAGGGCTCGCGCAGCCCTCGGTGGTGCGGGTGCTTGTAGTGGTCCAGGATGACTTCCTGGTACATCTGCTCCATGCGCATGATCTATGCAACTCCGAAGAAGCTCTGGGCCTTCCGCACCGCGGCGACCAGCTGATCGACCTCGTCGACGGTGTTGTACACCGCGAAGGAGGCGCGAGCGGTCGCGGCGACACCGAAGTACCGGTGCAGCGGCCACGCACAGTGGTGGCCGACGCGCACGGCGACGCCCTGATCGTCGAGGATCTGGCCGACGTCGTGGGCGTGAATGCCGTCCACCACGAACGACACCGCGCCACCGCGATTCACGTTCTCGGTCGGGCCGATGATGCGCACGCCCTCGATCGCGCCGAGACCCTCCAGGGCCGCGGAGACGAGCGTGTGCTCGTGCGCCGCAACGGCTTCCATACCGATGTTACTCAGATACGCGACCGCCGCACCCAGGCCGATGGCCTGCGAGATCATCATCGAACCGGCCTCGAACCGCTGCGGCGGCGGGGCGAAGGTCGAGTGATCCATGTACACGGTCTCGATCATGGAGCCGCCGGTGATGAACGGCGGGGTCTCCTCGAGCAGCGCGCGGCGGCCGTACAGGACACCGATTCCCGAGGGGCCCAACATCTTGTGGCCGGAGAAGGCGGCGAAGTCGACGCCCAGCTCCTTGAAGTCCACCGGCATGTGCGGCACCGACTGGCAGGCGTCGAGCACGGTGATCGCGCCGACTTCCTTTGCGCGGCGCACCAATTCGGCGACATCCGAGACCGCACCGGTCACGTTGGACTGGTGGGTGAAGGCGACAACCTTGGTGGCAGAAGACAATTCGAGCGAATCGAGATCGATGCGCCCGTCGTCGGTGATCCCGTACCACTTCAGGGTCGCGCCAGTACGCCGCGCGAGCTCCTGCCACGGAACGAGATTCGCGTGATGCTCGAGCTCGGTGATGACGATCTCGTCGCCGGGCCCGACGCGATGCGGGAATCGGCTGTCGGAGAAGGCGTATGCCACCAGGTTCAGCGACTCGGTCGCGTTCTTGGTATACACGATCTCGTCCGCGCCGACGCCGACGAACGCCGCGATCGCCGCGCGCGCCGCCTCGTAAGCCTCGTTGGCTTCCTCGGCGAGCTGGTGTGCGCTGCGATGCACGGCCGCGTTGTGTTCGAGCAGGAAGGCCCGCTCGGCGTCGAGCACCTGGAGAGGACGTTGCGACGTCGCGCCGGAATCCAGATACGCCAACGGTTTTCCGTCGCGCACGGTCCGGCTCAGGATCGGGAAGTCGGCCCGGATCCGAGCGACGTCGACAGTCCCCACGGTGCTGGTCATTCAGGCTCCTACGGCAGCAGAGGTGAAGCGCACGTAGCCGTTCGCGTCGAGTTCCTCGGCCAGCTCGGGGCCGCCCTCGGCCACGATCTTGCCGTTCACGAACACGTGAACGAAGTCCGGCTGGATGTAGCGCAGAATGCGGGTGTAGTGGGTGATCAGCAGAATGCCGCCGGTCTCCCGCTCCTTGTAACGATTCACGCCCTCGGAAACAATCCGCAGCGCGTCGACATCGAGGCCGGAGTCGGTCTCGTCGAGGATGGCGATCTTCGGCTTGAGCAGGCTCAGCTGCAGGATCTCCTGGCGCTTCTTCTCACCGCCGGAGAAACCCTCGTTGACCGAGCGCTCGCCGAAGGCCGGATCGATCTCCAGCTCCGACATCGACTCCTTGACTTCCTTGACCCAGGTGCGCAGCTTGGGGGCCTCGCCGCGGATGGCGGTGGCGGCGGTGCGCAGGAAGTTGGAAACCGAGACACCCGGAACCTCGACCGGGTACTGCATGGCCAGGAACAGACCGGCCCGCGCCCGCTCGTCGACCGACATCTCCAGCACGTCCTCGCCGTCGAGGGTGATCGACCCCTGGGTGACGGTGTACTTGGGGTGCCCGGCGATGGCGTAGGACAGGGTCGACTTGCCGGAGCCGTTGGGGCCCATGATCGCGTGGGTCTCGCCCGACTTGATGGTCAGGTTCACGCCCTTGAGGATCTTGATGGGCTCGCCGGTCTCGTCCGGGTTGGCGACCTCGACGTGCAGGTCCTTGATTTCCAGGGTGGTCATCGGATTTCGGATTCCTTTGCGGGATGGGAAGTGTGGTCAGACTCCGACAGCGGCGAGCTCGGCCTCGATGGCCGCCTCGAGCCGCTCCCGGACCTCGGGGACGGTGATCTTCTGCAGGATCTCGAAGAAGAAGCCGCGCACCACCAGACGGCGGGCGACCTCCTCCGGGATGCCGCGCGAACGCAGGTAGAACAGCTGCTCGTCGTCGAAACGACCGGTGGCGGCGGCGTGCCCGGCACCGACGATCTCGCCGGTCTCGATCTCCAGGTTCGGCACCGAGTCGGCGCGCGCGCCGTCGGTGAGCACCAGGTTGCGGTTCACCTCGTAGGTCTCGGTGCCCTCGGCCGCGGCGCGGATGAGGACGTCGCCGACCCACACGGTGTGCGCGTCCGGCTTGCTCGAGGTCGGATCACCCTGCAGCGCACCCTTGTACTGCACATTGGACTTGCAGTTGGGCTGCGAGTGATCGACCAGCAGGCGCTGCTCGAAGAACTGGCCGTCGTCGGCGAAGTACACACCCAGCAGCTCGGCGTCGCCGCCGGGACCCGCGTAGCGGACATTGCCGGTCATGCGCACCACATCGCCGCCGAGGGTGACGTTGGTGTGGCGCAGGGTGGCGTCGCGGCCCAGCTTGGCGTGGTGGGCGGTGACGTGCACGGCGTCATCGGCCCAGTCCTGCACCACGATCACGTTCAACGCGGCGCTGTCACCGAGGATGAATTCCACGTTCTCGGCGTAGGTTCCGCTGCCCTTCTGGTCGATGACCAGGGTGGCGCGGGCGAAGTTGCCCAGGCGGACCTGCAGGTGGCCGTAGGCGGTCTTGCCCGTGCCCGGACCGGTGATGGTGACCGTGGTCGGTTCGGCCACTTCGGTTTCCGCGCCGACCGTGATCACGGTGGCCTGCTCGAAACCGGAGTACGCCTGCGCCGCAACACGATCGGTCGGGGTGCCGCCCTCGCCCAGGCGAGAGTCGGTGCGGTCCACGGTCTCGGCAGTGACGCCCGCGGGGGCGCTCACCTCGACGGTGGCCTGCCCGTCCCGCACGGCGGTGCCGTCGTGCAGGCCGTTCAGGCGACGCATCGGGGTGAAGCGCCACGCCTCGTCGCGACCCGAGGGAACTTCGAAGGCGTTCACATCAAAAGAAGCGAACACCTCACCCTTGTTGAGGGCGGGGGTACGAGCCTCAGCGGCCTCGGCAACGTTGTCGACGGCCATCAGCCGACGGCTCCTTCCATCTGCAGTTCGATCAGGCGGTTCAGCTCCAGGGCGTACTCCATCGGGAGCTCCTTGGCGATGGGCTCCACGAAGCCGCGCACCACCATCGCCATCGCCTCGTCCTCGGTGAGACCACGCGACATCAGGTAGAACAGCTGGTCCTCGGACACCTTCGAGACGGTCGCCTCGTGGCCCATGGTCACGTCGTCCTCGCGGATGTCGACGTAGGGGTAGGTGTCGGAGCGGCTGATCGTATCCACCAGCAGCGCATCGCATTTCACGGTCGACTTGGAGCCGTAGGCGCCCTTGTTGACCTGCACCAGACCACGGTAGGAGGCACGGCCACCGCCGCGCGCCACCGACTTGGAGATGATGTTCGACGACGTGTGCGGCGCCAGGTGCAGCATCTTCGCGCCGGTGTCCTGGTGCTGGCCCTCACCGGCGAACGCGATGGAGAGCACCTCGCCCTTGGCGTGCTCACCGGTCATCCACACGGCCGGGTACTTCATGGTGACCTTGGAGCCGATATTGCCGTCGACCCATTCCATGGTCGCGCCCGCCTCGGCCTTGGCGCGCTTGGTCACCAGGTTGTAGACGTTGTTCGACCAGTTCTGGATGGTGGTGTAGCGGCAGCGGCCGCCCTTCTTCACGATGATCTCGACCACCGCGGAGTGCAGCGAATCCGAGGAGTAGATCGGCGCGGTACAACCCTCGACGTAGTGGACGTAGGCGTCCTCGTCGACGATGATCAGCGTCCGCTCGAACTGACCCATGTTCTCGGTGTTGATGCGGAAGTACGCCTGCAGCGGGATGTCCACGTGCACGCCCGGCGGCACGTAGATGAACGAACCACCCGACCACACAGCGGAATTCAGCGCGGAGAACTTGTTGTCACCCGACGGAATCACCGAGCCGAAGTACTGCTGGAACAGCTCCGGGTGCTCCTTGAGACCGGTGTCGGTGTCGAGGAAGATGACGCCCTGCTTCTCCAGATCCTCACGGATGGAGTGGTAGACGACCTCGGACTCGTACTGCGCGGCGACACCGGCGACCAGACGCTGCTTCTCCGCCTCCGGGATGCCCAGCTTGTCGTAGGTGTTCTTGATGTCCTCGGGCAGCTCTTCCCAGGAAGCGGCCTGCTTCTCCGAGGAGCGCACGAAGTACTTGATGTTGTCGAAGTCGATGCCCTCGAGGTTGGAGCCCCAGTTCGGCATGGGCTTCTTGTCGAAGATGCGCAGCGCCTTGAGGCGGAAGTCGAGCATCCATTCGGGCTCGCTCTTCTTGGCCGAGATGTCGCGCACGACCTCCTCGGACAGACCGCGCTTGGCACTGGCACCGGCGACATCCTTGTCGGCCCAGCCGTACCCGTACTTACCCAGGGACGCGATGGTCTCTTCCTGGGTCAGCGGCTGCACCTGGTCGGTGGTCGTCGTCATTCGGCACTCCTTCCGGAGTCGTGTGTAGAAGTCGTTGCGGGCTGTGCAACGGCGGTTTTCGGGGCCACGAGGGGGACGTGGGTGGTGCAGGCGCAGTCGCCATTGGCGATGGTCGCCAGGCGTTGCACATGGGTTCCGAGAATCTCTCGGAAGGCTTCGAGCTCGGCCGCGCACAGCTCCGGGAATTCCTCGGCGACGTGCGAAACCGGGCAGTGATGCTGGCAGATCTGTACGCCCGCACCGACTTTCCGGGTCGAGGCCGCGAATCCGGCGTCGGTGAACGCTTCCGCGATCTCCTCGGCCTTGGCCTCGGTTTCGGCCGGGGTGTGCCCGGCCAGCTCGCCGACCCCGGCCACAATGGCCGCGACCCGCTTGCGCGCGAAATCGGTGATGGCCGCGTCGCCGCCGAGCTCCCGGATCTGCCGCATGGCGGCTCCGGCGAGGTCATCGTAGGCGTGGCCCAATCGACCGCGTCCGGTGGCCGTCAGCTGGAACTGCTTGGCGGGACGCCCGCGGCCCTTCTGCTGCCAGGGCGCGGACCGGGTGGCCCGGGCCTCACCGGATTCGATGAGCGCATCGAGGTGGCGTCGCACGCCCGCCGGACTCAGGCCGAGCCGCTCGCCAATGGCGGTCGCGGTGATCGGGCCCTCCTCCAACAGCAGCTTGATGACGGCTTCCCGGGTGTGCCCCTCTCCCGCCGGTCCGGACACGACAACGGACCGGGCACCCTCTTGCTGGTGCCCGGACTGTTCCGCGTTCCGCAAACCCACGGTTTTCACAACACAAGTGTGACGGAATTCCATTCCTCGATCCAGTAAGGGTCCCCTGACCCGATCTTCGCGACCTGGGACGATGGGTCGGGGTGTGACCCGGGCCACCATATATATGGGGATGTTTCGGAAATTCCGCCCGGTCGGGGCGGGTTTCGGAAGTGGTGAACAGTGTCCTTGTGGTGGGTGCGACGGGAAACGTCGGACGACAGGTGGTTGCCCGACTGGTCGCGGAGGGGGTTCCGACGCGGGCACTGGCTCGCGATCCGGATGCCGCCGCGTTCCCGGCCGAAGTCGAGGTGGTGCGCGGGGATCTGGCCGAACCCGAATCGTTGACCGCCGCGCTGGACGGCGTCGAATCGGTGTTCCTGGTGTGGCCGTTCCATGACACCGCGGGCGCGGCCGAGGTGGTGAAGGTGCTCGGCGCGCACGCGCAGCGGGTGGTGTATCTGTCCTCCACGGCGATCAATGACAAAGGGCCGCAATCGGATCCGATTCCGGAGCGGCACGCCGAGGTCGAGGCGCTGATCGAGGCGTCGGGGATGCCGTGGACCGTGCTGCGCGCGGACACCATCGCGTCGAACGCGCTGGGCTGGGCGGGACAGATTCGGGCGGGCGACGTGGTGCGCGGGATCGAGGTCGCGCCGACGGCGGTCGTGCACGAGGGCGATATCGCGGCCGTGGCCGTGCGGCTGCTGACCGATCACTCGCATACCTGGCGCAAATATCTCGTGACCGGGCCGCGCGTGGTCGGCCGGGACGATCAGGTGCAGGCCATCGCGGCGGCGCTGGGGCGGCCGCTGCGGTTCGAGGCGCTGCCGCTGGACGTGGCGCGGGAGTCGATGACCGGTGCGGGGTTGCCCGCGGCGCTGATCGAATCGCTGCTGTCGATGGCCGAATTCCGGCCGCGCTCGGATCTGGTCACCACGACCGTCGCCGATCTGACCGGGCATCCGGCCCGCGATATCCGGGACTGGGCCGCCGAGCACGCGGCGGATTTCCGGTAGCCACGCGGTCGCTTCCGGATGCCGGGCATAAGTTCGATGCCAATCGAATTCTCATAGGGGGAGGGTGTGACAGCGCCCGCCCCACAGACCACGACAGCCGATCCACGAAAGCCGGTGCCAGCATGCCCGTCGCACTGTCCCTTCTCGATCTCGCGGCCATCGCGCCCGGCCAGACCGCGCGCGACAGCTTCCACAACAGCGTCGAGCTGGCCCGGGCGGCGGAACGCAGTGGGTACGAGCGGGTTTGGTATGCCGAGCACCACAATATGAGCCGGATCGCGTCGAGTGCGACCAGCGTGCTCATCGGGTACGTGGCCGGGCAGACCGACACGATCCGGCTCGGGGCGGGCGGGATCATGCTGCCCAATCACTCGCCGCTGGTGATCGCCGAGCAGTTCGGGACCCTGGAGTCGCTGTATCCCGGGCGCATCGATCTCGGGTTGGGGCGCGCGCCGGGCAGTGATCAGGCGACCATGCGGGCGTTGCGGCGCAATCCGTCCTCGGCCGATACGTTTCCGCAGGACGTGTTGGAGTTGCAGGGGTATCTGACCGGGAATTCGCGGATTCCGGGGATCAAGGCGGTGCCGCGCGCCGAAGGTGTTGTGCCGCTCTACATTCTGGGGTCGTCGCTGTTCGGGGCGCAGTTGGCGGCGCATCTCGGGCTGCCGTACGCGTTTGCCTCGCATTTCGCGCCCGAGGCGCTGATGCAGGCCGTGCGGGAGTATCGGGATCGGTTCCAGCCCTCGGAGCAACTGGCTCAGCCGTATGTGATGGCGGGTGTGAATGTGTTCGCCGCGGCGGATCGCGCGGCGGCCGAGGAGCAGAAGACGATCGCGTATCGGGCGCGCACGCGGGCGTTCATCAAGCGCGGCGCGGCGGGCGTGGACTACTCCGACGAGGAGATCGACGCGTTCCTGGCCTCGCCCAATGGGGCGCATCTGGCCAAGATGACCACGTATACGGCGGTGGGGACGCCCGGCGAGGTCGCCGACTATCTGGAGGATTTCGCGGCCGAGATCCAGGCCGACGAGCTGATCACCGTGCACCACGCGCAGGAGATCGAGGATCGGGTGCGGTCGGTGGAGTTGACCGGCGCGGCGCTGGGTGCGCGCGAATCCGTCACGCGCTGAGCGGTTTCGGGCGGTAGCGGTGTAGGGCGAGGGCGGTGGCCGCGTACAGGGCCACCGCCAGCCAGATGTAGGCGTTGTGGCCGAACAGGGCGAGGAAGCCGTGTTTCGGGTAGTAGAGGACGGCCTCGTAGTCGATGCCGAACAGCTTGAAGACACCGCCCGAGCACACGACGAAAACGACCGACAGCGTCGTGGCGGTGAGTAGGCCGCGGCGGTGATTGGCCAAGTGGGTCAAGTAGATCAGCAAGGGCGCGAGCCAGACCCAGTGGTGGATCCAGCTGTAGGGAGAGACCACGGTGCTGGTGATGCCGCACAGGATCACCGCGGGCAGTTCGCGTCCGGTGCCCGACAACCGGCGGGCCAGGAGCATGCAGACGGCCGTGAGGGTGAGAGCCGCTGCGAACCACAGCAATTCGACTCCCCCGCTCGATCCCAGCGCGCGGGCCAGCATGCCGCGCAGGGACTCGTTGTCGGGGTTCTCGGGCACGCCGACGCGCGAGGGATCGGCGAAACCGCCCGCCCAGTAGGTGAGCGAGTCCTTCGGCAGCATGGCCAGGCCGATGACCATCGTCGCGGCCAGCGCACCGGTCGCGGTGGCGGCGGCGCGATATCGGCGGGTCACCAGCAGGTAGAGGATGAAGAACGCCGGGGTCAGCTTGATGCCGGTGGCTATGCCGGTCAGAACGCCCTTGGCGCGCGCGGAATCCGGCAATGCCATGTCGACCAGGACGAGCAGCAGCAACAGCAGGTTGACCTGACCGAACGCCACGGTCTGGCGGATCGGTTCGCAGAACATCAGCAGGGCGGCGGCGGTCGGGACCACGACCAGCATGCGCCGATCACGCCGATAGCCGAGGATCGCCAAGGTGGCCCAGACCGATCCGCACAGGATCAGGAAGTTCGCGATCCCGCCGACCAGCGTGAACACCAACCCGTGCAGCGCCGCCAGAGGCGCGAACAGCACCGCGGCAAAAGGCGTGTAGACGAATTCCCACGCCCCACGCGTATGTCCGAGCAACGGGGTGTCGTAGACCGAAACCCCGTGCACCACACGGTTCGCCGCGATCCGATACGCGTCCAGATCGACCAGGTGCAGCATCGCCTTCGGATCCATCACCGCGTGATCGATCCACTGCGCCCCGGCCAAAATCCCGGCCACCGCGACCACCCACACCGCGGCCAACGGAATCGAGCGTCGCTGCGACGCCTTCCGATTCGCGGCCGCTGCCCCATCGATCATCGGCAACGGCATGCCGCACCCCCTGGCTCCGGGTTCCGATTGCCCGCCAACCGTATGAACGCATTCCCCCACTGGCCAGCCCGTGTTATTGGGGGCAGACCCAGTCGCTTTCCCCGACAACCCTAGTCGTGAAAGGGATCGGCATCCTCCCCGGGCAGCCAAGACCGCCCCGGTTCGGTCCACCCGTTGGCCTTGATCATCTTCTTCGCCGCCCGCTGATTGCGGCCGATGAGCCGGTCCAGGTACAGGTGCCCGCGCAGGTGGTCGGTCTCGTGTTGCAGGCAACGGGCCAGGTAGCCGGTCCCTTCCACCGACACGGGCCGATTATGGACGTCCACGCCGGTGACTCGCGCCCAGTCCGCGCGCCCGGTGGGGAACCACTCCCCCGGCACCGAGAGGCAGCCCTCGGTGTCGTCGTCGGGATCCGGCATAGTCTCGGGAATCTCGGAGGTCTCGAGGCTCGGATTGATCACGTAACCGCGTTGCCGCCCCTCGGCATTCACCAGGTCGTAGATGAAAACCGCACGCGGATCACCGATCTGGTTGGCCGCCAGCCCGGCACCGCGCGCGGCGGTGTTGGTCTCGAACAGGTCCTCGACGAAAGCGGCCAGCTCCGCATCGAATTCGGTGACGGGCACCGCCGGTCGCGTCAGTCGGGGATCACCGGCAATCAAGATCGGTCGAACAGCCATGCTCTATTAGTCCCAGAAGGGTGCCGACGGATTGCCGCCGGGGTCGGGAGTGGGCGGCTCGGTGGGTCACATGCCGTTGAACTCGACCAGTGGGGCGGGGTAGGCGGGAGCGGTTGTGCGCCAGGGCTTGTGGATGCTCGCGCCGGGTAGGTTGGCCAGTTCCGGGAGCCAGTGGCGGGTGTAGGCGCCGTCGGGGTCGAAGCGTTCGGCCTGGCGGATCGGGTTGAGGATGCGGTTGGGGCGGGTGCCGGTGCCCGCGGCCCACTGCCAATTGAGCTCGGTCAGGAATCGCAGTCGATTGGGTGCGACCGGGTCTCGTTCGAGAATGCCCGGGTCCAACACGAACAGCGGCACCACCGGCCCCGGCCGCAGCGGCCGCCGTCAGCACCGGATTGTCGCGCACCCGCAGGTCACGGGTGAACAGGGCGATCGCCACCTGCATCGAGCACTCGCTTTCGGGACGGTGGAGCACACGCGATGGACTTCGGGTGGATCAGGGGACGAACCTATCAGCGGGCACCGACATGATTCCGCGACGTGTCCGGGCCGGACGGCGATCGAAGGGTCTGGCGATCGTCCGGGCGCAGGGCCCAGGAGGCGGCGGTCAGCAGGGCCATGACGGTGAGGATGGGCACCTCGTAGCGGGCGTAGCCGGTGGTCAGGTGGGAGGCGATGGCACCGGTGTAGACGAAGAAGGTTCCGGCATAGGCCCATTCCTTGACCAGCGGGAAGCGCGGAACCACCAGGGCGAGTGCGCCCAGGAGCTTCCAGACGCCCAGGATGACCAGGAAATAGGTGGGGTAGCCCAGGTTCACCACGATGTCGCGGGCACGCGGGACGCGGGCGACGTCCCACCAGCCGCCGACCACCAGTTCGGCGACGACGAGCGTCGTGGTCGCCCAGTACAGATAGACGACCGCGCGGTCGGGAACGATTCGTGTGACGATGGATTGCGTAGTCATGACCCTGTGACGTTCGGCAGGCGTGATGTATGTCCGACACTGACTCGGGTTCCCCGGCGGAACGGTTCGAGCGGCGGCGCGCCCGGCTGACCGCGCTGGCCTTTCGCATGCTGGGGGCGTCGGGTGAGGCCGAGGACGCGGTGCAGGAGACGTGGATGCGGTTGAGCCGCATCGAGATCGACGGCATTCGCAATCTGGACGGGTGGCTGACCACGGTGTTGTCGCGGATTTGCCTGGACGCGCTGCGCACCCGGGAGATGCGGCGCGAGTTTCCGTTGGGAAGTGTTGTGCCCGAGACCATTCCCGCTGCCACGGCGGTCGGGCCGGAGGATCGGGCGCTGCTGACGGAGGAGACGGAGCGGGCGGTGCTGGTCTTGCTGCATCGACTGCATCCCGCCGAGCGGGTCGCGTTCGTGCTGCACGACATGTTCGAGGTGCCGTTCTACGAGATCGCCGAGATTCTGGGCCGCTCGCCGAACGCGGCGCGGCTGCTGGCCAGTAAGGCCCGGCATCGGGTGGTCGGCGACTCGGACGGATTGCGGCCGGATACCTTGCGCGAGCATCGGATCGTGCGGGCGTTCCTGGCGGCGGTGCGGGCCGGGGATATCACCGCGGTGCTCGAGCTGCTCGCGCCCGACATCACGGTCTCCGCCGATAAGGTCGCCGCACCGGGGCGGGTGCCGGTCACCGCGTCCGGCGCGCGCACGGTGGCGCGGCTGGCGGCCGGGTTCGCCACGCGCGCCGAATTCGCGGCGGTGGTGCTCGTCGACGGGCGTGCCGGGGCGCTGGTGGCCGCGCGGGACGAGGCTCCGGCGGTCATGGCATTCACCATCGAGGGCGAGGTGATCGTGCGGATCGAGGTGATCGCGGAGCCGGAGGCGCTGGCGGCGCTCTCGCTCACTGTTCCCGATCCCGGCCGCTAGCACCGACTTCAGCGAGTGGCGACGAGTTTGACCGGTCCTTCGAGCAGGGCGTCGATCGTGTCCGCCCAGGCGACGGTGTGGGTGGTGACCAGGCTCGGGTCGAAGCGGCCGGTGGCGACCAACTCCAGGACCTGCGGGATGGTGGGGCGGACGTGGGCGCGGCCGGTGTGGAAAGTGCAGCAGCGGGAATACATTTCGAGCATCGGGAGGGCGACGTCCTGGGTTTGGACGCTCACGCTGGTGCAGACGCCGTCATTGGCGGTGGCGCGGATCGCGGCAACCAGGGCCTTGGGGCCGCCCGCGGCTTCGACCGTGATGGGGAAGCGGCCGACGCGTTCGGTGGGCTTGCCCTCGATGGGTTCGGCACCGAGTTTGGCCGCGATGGCGAGTCTTTCGGGGTCGGTGTCGAGGTAGACGGCACGGGCCGACCCCAGCGCTACCGCCAGTCCTGCGGCGTACAGGCCGATCGAGGCGGCGGCCGGGCCGCCCAGGACCAGGACTTCCGCGCCCGGGTCGGCCGCCAGATGCGGCGCGACGGTGCGGTGGGCGTCGGCGATATTGTCGCTGGCGCTGGCGACCGTGGCCGGGTCGACGCCCGCGGGCAGCGGGACGAGCATGGCGTCGGCGTGCGGAATGCCCACCATATCCGCGAAGAAGCCGCCCCAGGCCAGACCGCCCATCGGGCCCAGGCCGTAGCTGGACATGAATGGGTGGGTGGTGCAGTTGCCGGTGCGGCCACGGCGACAGAAATCGCAGGTGCCGCAGGAGATTTGGAAGGGGACGACGACCTTGTCGCCCGGGCGGACGGTGGTGACGGCCTCTCCGACGGCGATCACCTCCGCGACGCCCTCGTGGCCGAAGGCGTACGGTCCGGCCAGGGGGAATCGGCCCTGGATGATGGCGGGGTCGATATCGCAGGTGGCCACGGCGATCGGGCGGACCAGGGCCTGCTCGGGGCCGTCGATGGTGGGTTCGGCGGCGTCTTCCCAGCGCAGGGCGTGCGGGCCGTCGAGTACGAGTCGCTGCATCATCCGATCGTCGCTAGAACATTCTTTCCAGTCAACCCCTCCTAGGGTGAATTCGCCTCGGCGGCAGTGACTTCCGCGAGGCTCAGCCGAATCAGCCGCGCCATGGCGGACGCCACCGTGTGCAGCGGCTCATCGGTGCGGCGTACCCGCGCCAAAATCGTCGCGCCCTCGTAGGCGGCCACCACCGTGGTCGAGAGATCGCGCGCCCGATCGGGATCCATGCCCAGCTCGGTCAGCATGTCGGCGAACCCGTGGGCCATGGCGTCGAAGGCCGAAACACAGGCGGCCCGAACGGATTCGACATCGCTGCCGCCATCCGAGGCGGGCGTGCCCACCGGACAGCCGTCGGTGAAGTCGGTTTCGGACAGTTTGGTGGCCATGAAATCGAACAGCGTTGCGGCCGTGCCGAACACATCGCCCGGCGCCTGCCGAATCATCCGCCCCACCAACACCCCGGTGCCATTGATCGCCGAGACCGCGATCTCCTCCTTCCCGCCCGGAAAGTGGTGGTAGATCGACCCATACGGCAACCCCGCCGCCTCACTCAACTTCTTCAGCCCGAATCCGTGATAGCCGTGTCGGGCCAACAACCCCGCCGCGGCCACCTCGATTCGCCGTTTCGAATCGGAGACCATTCATCCAGAGTATGAGCGAGGTCCGACACCGGCAGCGCGAATCGCGTTCGGGCAGTGAATCAACCGAGCGCCGCGAGGACCTTCGCCGCGGCGGTGGCGGCGACCGCATTCGGCCCGGGATCCCCGCGACCTGCGGCATCAGCGCCAGATTCATGACTTCGGCGCCCACGGCGTCGGCAGACGAATGATCTTGACGCACAACGCCATTGAACGACGCCACCAGGCCGATCCGTCGGTCGACCTCGGGGCGGCATGCCGCAGCGGTGGATCGCAGTCGCCGAGGCAGTCCCGCGAACCGGTAGCGACGAGCTTGAATCCGGCGCGGTCCATGGCCCGGGACACCACCGCGAGCTGGGCGACCGCGTCCTTGCGCTCGCGGCCCCCGCTAGATCCGCGAGATGCCCGCTCTGAGCGGGCGCGCGGCGCAGGCGGTTGAGCACCTGCACGATGCTGTCCTCTTCGGCGACTCGGTCCCAACTGCCTGCAATCCCGAGACCCTCGCCCTGACCGCCTTCCCAACGCGCCCCCCGATTGGCCTTCATCCCGGGAACCGACTCCGGTCGTTGTAATCGTCGGGCGCTGCCTCGATCCGGAAGCCCGGCAACTTTGCGAGCAGGGCCGCCGCATCTCAGCAAGCGGTCGGCACACGCGTGGACCCGCGTTGCGGCGATGCGATCGGCCGCGCGGGTGCGGCGCCGGACTAGGCTTCGCAGATGTGGCGGTAGTGGAAGGCGCGCGGCGCAGAGTCATCGATGTTGGACGCCGGGCCCTGGGCCTGGACGTCCCCGCCGCCGATCACACCGTCGCCGTGCTGCACAGCGTGGATCACGATGTGCCGGGGTTGGACCGGCGAGAAACCTTGCAGCTGATGCGAATCCGGCTGTTGGGGGCGACCGGTGCGGTCATCATGGCGATTTCGGCGCTGGGTGTGGGCGCGCAGCCGGTGCATCAGAATCCGACCTCCGGGCTGCGGGTGCTGGGGTTCTTCGCGCGGGCGGGCACCTCCACGCTGGCCATGTGCATGATCGGGACCGTGCTGGTGGTGATGGCCTGGCTGCTGCTGGGTCGCTTCGCCGTCGGCGGGTTCGGCGGCAATCCCCGCCATCGGCTCAGCCGGTCGCAGATGGATCGGACGCTGCTGCTGTGGATCATTCCGCTCAGCGTCGCACCGCCCATGTTCAGCAATGACGTGTACTCGTATCTGGCGCAGAGCGAGATCTCCGCGCGCGGGCTGGACCCCTACAAGGTGGGGCCGGTCGCCGGGCTCGGACTCGACAATGTGCTGACCAACAACGTGCCCAATATCTGGCGGCAGACGCCCGCGCCGTACGGGCCGCTGTTCCTGTGGATGGGTCGCGGGATCTCCCACATCGTCGGCGACAACATCATCGCCGGGGTGTGGCTGCATCGACTGCTGGTGTTGGCGGCGGTCGCCCTGATCGTGTGGGCGCTGCCGCGGCTGTCGCGGCGCTGCGGGGTCGCGCCGGTGAGCGCGCTGTGGCTGGGGGCGGCCAATCCGCTGGTGCTGTTCCACCTGGTCGGCGGCGTCCATAATGACGCGATCATGCTGGGGCTCATGCTGGCGGGCATCGAATTCTGCCTGCGCGCCATCGACGACACCCATCCCTTCGACCGGAGAGCCTGGGCGCTGCTGGTTTTCGGGGCGGTGGTCATCACCCTGTCCTCGACGATCAAGATCACCTCGATCATCGCCCTCGGCTTCGTCGGCATGGCGCTGGCGCGGCGCTGGGGGCACGGGATCCGCGGAGTCCTCTGCGCGGCGGGGATATTGGGCCTGATCGCGGGCAGCGTGACCTTGTTCATCAGCACCGCCAGCGGGCTCGGGTTCGGGTGGGTCAACACCATCAATACCGCGACCGCGGTGCGCAGCTACCTGTCGCTGCCGACCGCGATCGGCATCATCACCGGATTCGGCGGGGTCCTGCTGGGACTCGGCGATCACACCACCGCGCTCATCGACATCACCCGACCCATCGCCGAGGGGATCGCCGCGCTGATCGTGCTGCGCATGCTCGTCGCCACCTGGACCGGGCGACTGCTGTCCGTCGGCGCGCTCGGCGTCGCGCTGGGCGCGCTCGTACTGCTGTTCCCGGTCGTGCAGCCCTGGTATCTGCTCTGGGCGATCGTGCCGTTGGCGGCCTGGGCCAACCGGCCCGCGTTCCGGGTGCCGGCCGTCGTGATCTCGGTGATCGTGAGCGTGCTGGTGATGCCGCGCGGCGCGGACTTCTACGTTTTCCAGATCGTCGAATCCGCCATCGCCACCGTGATCGTGGGCCTGACGCTCATCTTCCTCACGCGAAATGTGCTGCCGTGGCGCAATCAACCGGGGGTGTCGCCCCGGTCACAGCAGCCCACGCCTTACGGTGTCTCCTCGTGACCGCAGCTTCCGGACCCGCCGTACGTGTCGACGGCGTCGTGAAACGCTACGGCGAGACCACCGCGGTCGACGGCATCAGCTTCGATATCGAACGCGCGCAGGTGCTGGCGTTGCTCGGACCCAACGGTGCGGGCAAGACCACCACCACCGAAATGTGCGAGGGCTTCGTGGCGCCCGACGCCGGGACCGTGCGGGTGCTGGGCCTGGACCCGATCGCCGACTCCGATCAGCTTCGACCGCGCATCGGGGTGATGCTGCAGGGCGGCGGGGCGTATCCCGGATCCAAGGCCGGGGAGATGCTGGATCTGGTCGCGTCGTACTCGGCCGATCCGCTCGATCCCGCCTGGCTGTTGGACACCCTCGGGCTGAAAGACGCTCGGCGGACGCCGTATCGGCGATTGTCGGGCGGGCAGCAGCAGCGGCTCGCGCTGGCGTGCGCACTGGTCGGTCGCCCCGAGATCGTGTTCCTGGACGAGCCGACCGCCGGATTGGACGCGCAGGCACGGCATCTGGTGTGGGAGCTCATCGACGCGCTGCGCCGCGACGGGGTCAGCGTGCTGCTCACCACGCACATGATGGACGAGGCCGAACAGCTCGCCGACCAGCTGGTCATCATCGACCACGGCCGCGTCGTCGCGCAGGGCACGCCCGCCGAGGTCACCTCGCACGGGGCCGAAGGGCGACTCGCGTTCACCGCGCCACCCAAACTCGACCTGTCGCTGCTGGAAGCCGCACTGCCCGAAGGGTTCACGCCGCGCGAGACCGCGCCCGGCTCCTACCTGCTGCAAGGTGACATCACCCCGCAGGTGCTGGCCACCATGACCGCGTGGTGTGCGCGCATCGATGTGCTGCCCACCGACATTCGCATCGACCAGCGTCGGCTGGAAGACGTGTTCCTCGAACTGACCGGGCGGGAGCTGCGGGGATGACCGAGACGGTGAATCGATTCGCGCCGGGCACCTTCTCCCCCGCGCCGCGCCCGACCACGCGGGCCAAGATGCTCGCGGCGCAGACGCGTATGGAGCTGATCCTGTTGCTGCGCAACGGGGAACAGCTGCTGTTGACCATGTTCATTCCGATCACGCTGCTGATCGGGTTGACGCTGCTGCCGGTGAGCGGGCTCGGCGAGCATCGGGTGGATCGGGTCGTGCCCGCGGTGATGATGGTGGCGATCATGTCGACCGCGTTCACCGGGCAGGCCATCGCGGTCGGCTTCGATCGCCGCTACGGGGCGCTCAAGCGGCTCGGGGCGACGCCGCTGCCGCGCTGGGGCATTGTGGCGGGCAAGTGCTCGGCGGTGCTGATCGTGGTGGTGTTGCAGTCGATTCTGTTGGGGGCCATCGGATTCGCGCTCGGCTGGCGGCCCGCGCTGCTCGGGCTGCTGCTCGGCGCGGTGGTGATCGCGCTGGGGACCGCGACCTTCGCGGCGCTGGGGCTGCTGCTGGGTGGGACGCTCAAGGCCGAGGTCGTGTTGGCGCTGGCCAATATCCTCTGGTTCGTCATGCTCGGGACCGCGAGCCTGGTGTTCATGTCCGATGACCTGCCGCACGCGGTGAGCCTGATCGCGCGGATCATTCCGTCCGGGGCGCTGTCGGAATGCCTGGAGCAGGCCATGCGCACCAGCGTCGACTGGTACGGGATCGCGGTGCTGGCGGGCTGGGGCGGTCTCGCGGGTTGGCTCGCTACCCGGTTCTTCAAGTTCGACTGACCTCGAAAGTTGGCCCGCGCCCGAGTGTTTAACGACACTCTGTAGTAGGGCGGGTGACGGGGTGAAATGGGGCCCCGTTACCATCGGAGCGTGCTGAATCGCGCCTTCCAGCGACTTGCCGACCTGTTCCCGATGCCTTCGATGCGGGTGCAGCGACTCCTCGCCCTCCTGGTCGTCCTCACCCAGGCCGGAATCTCGGTGACCGGCGCGGTCGTTCGCGTCACCGCCTCGGGGCTGGGCTGCCCCACCTGGCCGCAGTGCTTCCCGGGCAGCTTCGTGCCGACCGCGGTGGCCGAGGTGCCGGTGCTGCATCAGGTGGTCGAATTCAGCAATCGCATGCTGACTTTCGTGGTGTCGCTGGCGGCGGCGGCCATCGTGCTCGCGGTCACGCGGGCGCGGCGGCGGCGCGAGGTGCTGGTCTACGCGTGGCTCATGCCCGGCGGGACCGTGCTGCAGGCCGTGATCGGCGGCATCACCGTGCGCACCGGACTGCTGTGGTGGACGGTCGCGGTCCACCTGCTGGCCTCCATGCTGATGGTGTGGCTGGCGGCGCTGCTGTGGGCCAAGGTCGGCCAGCCCGACGACGGCATCGACACCGTGCAGGTGCCCGCGCCGCTGCGGCTGCTGACCGTGCTCAGCGGTGTGGCGCTCACGGCGACGCTCATCGCGGGCACGCTGGTCACCGGTGCGGGTCCGCACGCGGGTGACAAGAGCGCGGCCAAGCCGGTCGAGCGGCTGCAGGTCGAGATCGTCACGCTGGTTCACCTGCACGCCGAACTGTTGGTCGCCTATCTGGCGCTGCTGGTCGGTTTGGCCTGCGGGCTGGCCGCGGTGGGGATGAACAAGACGATTCGGAACCGGCTGATCGTGGTCATCTCGCTGGTCGTCGCCCAGGCGTGCATCGGCATCGTCCAGTACTTCACCCACGTTCCGGCAGCACTGGTCGCCTTCCACGTCGGCGGCGCGGCGGCGTGCACCGCCGCCACCGCCGCGCTGTGGGCCGCCATGCGCACCCGCGAACCGCTGCCCGCCTCGGCTCCGGAACCGGTCGGCAAGGTCAGCGCGTAATCACGGGTCCCGCCGGTCGCCCCGGTCCGGCAGGATGATCGAGTGACCGGGTTACTCGACGACGCACAGCTGGAACAGACTGCGGTAGTGGCGAACTCCGCGATGAACCGCGACCGCCGACTACCCGCCTACCGGCGCGAACTCGGGTTCGATCCGGTGGCATGGCTGTTGGCCCGCCCCGGACCGCAGCGTTGGCTCGATATCGGATGCGGTAGCGCGCACGCCCTTTTCGAGGCGGGCGATGTGCTGTCCGGGCATGCGCGGATCGTCGGTGTGGACCTGGTCGACTACTTCGGCGGGCCGTCGCGTCGCGGCGTCGACTTGGTCACCGCGTCCGTTCTCGACTGGCATCCGGACGAACCTTTCGACCTGATAACCAGCGTCCACGCGCTCCACTACGTCGGCGACAAGCTCACGGCATTGAGCAGAATGTCGTCCTGGCTTACGGCGGACGGCCGGTTGACCGCCAACTTCGACGCCTCCGCGCTGCGGGACCGGGACGGGGCTACGCTCGGGCGGCGGCTCTCCACCGCGTTGCGACGCAATGGTTTCGACTACAACGCCCGGAACCACCGGATCACGCGCATCGGTGTGGGGCGACCGGTGTGGGAGTTCCGCTACCTCGGTGCCGATGCGCATGCGGGGCCGAACTACACCGGGCAGGACGCAGTCGGATCGCATTACGAATGACCGGTGTCAGCTGGTGGTTCCTGTCAGAGTGGAATTCGATCGGCGGTCGATGTCGAAAACGGCGGGTGCCGTTCGAGGAGTAGTCGAAACCTTCGAAAGGATGAAGACATGACTAGCTCCGTTACCACCGTTCGCTCCGCCGATGGCAGTGAGATCACGGTCGAGGCGATCGGGTCGGGTGCGCCGATTGTGCTGATCGGGGGCGCGTTCAACGATCGGTCTACCGTGACCGGGCTCGCCGCGACGCTCGCACCGCATTTCACCGCGATCGGGTACGACCGGCGCGGGCGCGGGGGCAGCACCGATGCGACCGGGAAGTTCGCGGTGGAATCCGAGGTCGAGGATCTCGCAGCGGTGATCGAGTACGCGGGCGGGGCGGCGGCGGTGTTCGGGCATTCCTCCGGTGCGGCACTGGCATTGGAAGGGGTGCTCGCCGGGCTGCCGATCGACAAGGTCGCCCTCTATGAGATTCCCGCGGTGGTCGACGGCAATCGGCCGGAGCCGCCCGCCGAGGTGTTCGACCGTCTGGTCGCGCTCATCGCGGCCGGGGATCGGGACAGCGCGGCCGAATTGTTCCTGACCGAGCAGGTGCAGGTGCCCGCGCCCGTTGTCGAGGGCATGCGCAACTCTCCGGTGTGGGAATTCCTGTGCGCCCAGGCACCCAGCCTCCCCTACGATGTCGCGGTTTGCGGGCCCAGCATGCGGTTGCAAACCGACCGCTACGCCACCATCGCCACTCCGACCCTGGTCATCAACGGCGACCAAACCACACCCTGGATGCAGACCGCGAGCAAGGCCCTGGCCGCCGCGATCCCCGGTTCACGTCACGTGGTCCTGCCCGGCGAGGACCACAACATCCTCAACCAGCCCGCACCTCTGGAACCCCTGCTCCGCGAGTTCTTCGTCCGAGGCTAACGAGACAGGAACTCCCACAAGGCCTTCCGAACCGAGCGCTGCTGGCCGCCCGCCCGCAACTCCAGCAGCGCCGCTTCGGCGACGAGGGTGACCCACAGTCGGGCGGCGTCGGCGGGTTCGCTCCAGCCGAGAACCTGGAAATCGGGCTCGATGAGAGCGGCATTGTGGGCGTTGCGGTGGGTGACCGCGTCGGCGATCAACGGTTCGGCGCGGGCCTCCAGGAGCAGGGCCTTGACGCCGCGGTCGCGCAGACACGCATCCAGGTACGCGGTCGAACCGGTGACGAGGCGGTCGTGGCCCGGGGCCAGATCGGCTATGGCGGTTTCGATTTCGGTCTGGAGGCGGTCGTGGAATTCGCGGTGTAGGGCCAGGAGGTAGTTGGCGCGCGAGCCGAAGTGGTGGAAGAAGGTGCCCTTCGAGACGCCCAACTCGGCCACCAGGACGTTGACGCTGACACCGGACAGGCCCAGACGTTCGGCCAGGTGCAGGCCGCTGTCCACCAGCGCGGCGCGGGTGCGCGCGGCGGAATCCTCCCGCAGATTCATCTGATTCAACCCTCACCGGCAAGTGCTGCCCGTATCGCGCTGCGCGGCAGTCGATATGGCGGCACTCCCCTTGCATGCTCTTCGAACCGATCGTAGGGTCACACTATATGAGCGACCGGGTGGTCAGTGAATGACCAGTCGGTCAACCCATTCGACCGAAGGGACGTGCGCGAATGCACACCATGCGCACAACAGCCGGAGAACTCGCCTACGAAGACCTCGGTAGCGGACCGGCCGTCGTCCTGCTCCACGCCAACCTGCACGACCACCACGACTTCGACCCGATCATCCCGGCCCTGGCCGCCGACCACCGCGTCATCGCCGTCGACTGGCCCGGCCACGGCGCCTCCGCCCCGAACCCGACCCTCACCGCCGCGGCCTGCGCCACCGCCCTGGTCGACCTCGTCACCACCCTGAACCTGAATCCCGCTGTCTTCCTGGGCAATTCACTCGGCGGCTACGCCGCCGCCAGCCTGGCCCTCACCCACCCCGAACGAGTAGCGGGCCTGATCCTGGTCAACACCGGCGGATTCGTCCCCCAAACCCCCCTCACCCGCGCCTACTGCACCCTCTACGGCTCCACCCTCGCGGCCCGCTACTGGCTCCCCCACAGCATCCGCAACTACACCAAACCCATGAGCCCCCACGACAACGCCATCATCGCCCGCACCACCCGCGTAGCCCGCACCGACATCGGCCGCACCACGTATTCCTCCCTCTGGCACAGCTTCAACTCCCCCACCTACGACCTCACCCCCCGCGCCTCCCAAATCACCACCCCCACCCTCATCATCTGGGGCACCCGAGACCCCGTCCTCCCCCTCCGCTACGCCCACCTCACCCACCGCCTCCTCCCCCACTCCACCCTCCACCTCCTCCCCACCGGCCACCTCCCCTTCTCCTCCACCCCCAACCAATTCCTCGAACTCGCCGAGCCCTTCATCCAATCGTCCTTAGCCGCCGCGGGCACGGAGAGGTGAAGACAGGTCAGGCCGATCAGCCGAGTTGAGACCGCAAGGATTTCATAAGGATGCCGCTGGGGGGCGCTGGATAACTTCTGGATGTCGAAAAGAGATCCGGGCAACCGGAGTCGTATGGAGGTTGTCATGGTTAGCGTTTCCGGTGGGCGTAAGGCTGCGGCGGTTGCCGGGGTGGCGGCGGCTGCGGTGGGGATTGGTGTGGGCGTGATGGCGGCGGGGTCCGCGCAGGCGCAGGCCAATCATCCGGGGGCCTGTGTGGTGGTGCAGAACCATGCGGGGCGGACTACGACGGTGAGCATGAATTATCCGGCGGGGTACAACGGGGATTGGACTATTTATCCGAATGACCTCGTGGTGTTGATGTACAACGGGGTGGCGGTGAAATCGCCTACGGGGGAATTCAATCTGCAGAAGGATTCGGATTTGCAGGCGGTGTGGAATTACGATCCGGGCCGCGATCATGACAAGGGGTGCAACGGGTCCTGGGTGGTGACACTCAACGGCTGAGAGCCACCGGGCAGGTCTGGCTGTACCTGGTGAGCCGTTGAGCCGCAATGGATCTGGTGGGCCTCAGTGCCGATCGGCGATCGCGAGGCGACCGGTGCTGAGGAACGAGCCGCTTTTGCCCTCCACCCTGACCTCCTGGGCGATCGTCAACATGTCGCGGTCGGCGGTGACGGTGAGGCCGCAGGCCGAGAGGACGGAGGCCATCGCCTCGGGCGTCCAGCTGGACCGCTGCGGTTCGCGGGCCATGGGATTGGTGCGGCCGGTCACCGACAGCAGCAGTTCCATGGCGCGACGCCCGTAGCGGTACAGGCGATTCGGGGTCGGATAGGTGACGATCAAACGGCTGCCCACGGCGCTGCGCTTGGCCACCTCCGTGACCGTGTCTCCTACCTCGGCCGGGGTCAGGTAGGGCACGACGCCCTCCCAGATCCAGGTCGTGGGCCGCGTTTCGTCGTGGCCCGCCTCGATCAGCGCGGCGCCCAGTACGTCCCGGCCGAAGTCGACGGGCACGAAATGCACCGAAGCCAGCGCCGCACGTGCACCGAGTCGCTCCCGCTTCTCGGCTTGCGAGGCAGGATGATCCACCTCGAACACCTCGACACCGACCAACTCGGACATGCGCCAGGCGCGCGCGTCGAGCCCGGCCCCGAGAATCACCAGTTGCGGGTTGCCCTGCTCCCGAACCGCGTCGTCGATGGCGATGGTGCGCGCGGCAAGCACTTCGGAAGTCGTCGACACCAATTCGTACTCCATGCGCGCGCCAAACCCCTTCGGCACCTCCCCGGCCCGCACCCGCCCGACAATGTCGCGTTCCTCGGGGAGCAGCAGATCGATCGCGACGGGATCGGCGAACCGCCCGACACCCAGCCGCCCATCCGCCACCGCCCGACCCTGACAAACCAGGATCGCCGTCCGACTCGCCGCACGCTCGGTCACCCGGACATTATCGACGCCGAGGCGCGGTTTCGCCCGTCACCGAGCCGAGAGGTGATGGCCGCCATGGCGCCTCGGATCAATCGCTGTCGCGGGAGGCGGTGATGACCATGGTCGCGTAGTCGATAGTGAACGTGCCGCCCATGGCGTCTATGGCGGTGCCGATGTCCTCGAGGACGGCCGCGAGGACATCGGGTGGGGTTTGAGTTAGGGCGCCGTGGGTGGGGATTTGGTCGAGCCATTCGTCTCGGGTGTAGGTGCGTTGCCAGTCGAAGCGCCATTGTTCGGGGGTGGTGAAGCTGGCGGTTTCGCGGATTCCCTTGTCGGCCTTGGCGAGCATGGTCTGGTAGAGGTCGAGGGCGGGGCGGTCGGCGACGAGGGACATGGGTGAGTCGGGGAGGTGCTTGCGGTAGACGGCCGCGAAGGCGGTGCGGGCCTCGGGGGGCATTTGCGGGACCGGCCAGAAGGCGGCGAAGCGGCCGCCGGGGCGGAGTACGCGTGCGGCCTGGGCCGCGCCCGCGACGGGATCGACCCAGTGCCAGGCGGTTCCGGCGATGACGGCGTCGAAGGTGCGGCCGGCCGGATCCCACTGTTCGAAGGTGCCGATCTCGACCTCGATGCCGGTCTCGCGCGCGAATTCGGCCATGCGGGAGTCGGGTTCGACGCCGAGCACCGTGCATCCGGCGGCGCGGAACTGGCGGGCCACGATGCCGGTTCCGCAGCCTACGTCGAGTACGTCCTTGCCGGGTGACGCCGCGAGGATGCGGTCGATCATGGCGGTGGGATAGGTCGGTCGGGTGCGGTCGTAGCGGGCGGCGTCCACGCCGAAGGATTCGGCCACCTCCCGGGCCAGATGCGGGCTGCGGTCGTCGGATTCGGGCTCTCGGGGCGGTAGAGTGACCATGCGCCCACTTTAAGTGGGCGCTCGCCCACTAGGCAATGGTGTCGAGTTCGCTCAGAGAGAAGGAGAACGGGGTTTGCCCACCGGGGTCGCCATACGGGACGCACGCGAGCAGCTGTTCGACGCGGCGGAGCGCATCCTGCTGCGCGACGGGCCGAGCGCTCTTTCCAGCCGCTCGGTGACCGCCGAAGCAGGGTGTGCGAAAGGCGTGCTGCACCGCCACTTCCGCGACTTCGACGGTTTCCTCGCCGAACTGGTGGAAGATCGCGTCGTCCGCGTCGAGCGCCTCGGTGCGGAACTGCGCGACAGGGCCGGGACCGGCACGGTCGCCGACAATCTCGCCGAGGCACTGACCGCGGTCTTCGAAACGGTGGCTCTGGCCATCGTCAGCCTGGTCACCTACCGCGACGAACTGCGCGCCCGCATCCGCGAACAGCGCCCCTCCGGTCTACCCATCCTCACCGAAGCGGGCACGATGCTCGCGGACTACCTGGCCGCCGAGGCCGAAATCGGCCGCATTGCAACAGCTTCCGACCCAGGCCTGCTGGCCCGCACCCTGATCGGCGCGGGACACCTACTCTTCGCCGACCGTACGGC
Organism: Nocardia sp. CDC153; assembly: GCF_035818515.1. Lineage (NCBI taxonomy): Bacteria > Bacillati > Actinomycetota > Actinomycetes > Mycobacteriales > Nocardiaceae > Nocardia > Nocardia sp. CDC153. Next base: position 340,988 of record NZ_JAYKYU010000002.1, read on the forward strand.
GCCACGACCAGAACTCCCGGCGGTACGCGGCTTGGTCACCGCGGTCCTGGGTGACGCGCTGACATCTTGACAACCGCCCTGACAAAGCAGGCCGGTCAGAAGCTCTGCCAGGAGGGCTTGTTCTCCACCGCGAAGCGGTAGTAGTCGACGGCCTTGAGGTTCGCGGCGGCGGCCGGGTCGACGATGACCGTCACGTGGGGGTGCATTTGCAGGATCGAGGCGGGGCAGAAGGCGGAGACCGGCCCCTCGACGGCGGCGGCGACGGCTTCGGCCTTGCCCGCGCCGGTGGCGATCATGAGCAGGTGGTCGGCGTCGCTGATGGTGCCGAGGCCCTGGGTGAGGACGTGGGTGGGGACCTGGGTGAGGTCGTCCTCGAAGAACCGGGCGTTGTCCTCGCGGGTCTTCGGGGTCAGGGTCTTGACGCGGGTGCGCGAGCGCAGCGAGGAGCCGGGCTCGTTGAAGCCGATGTGCCCATTGGCCCCGATGCCCAGGATCTGCACCGAGATCGGGCCGTTCTCGGCGATCTCGCGCTCGTACTCCGCCGCCGCGGCGGGGATGTCGTCGGCATTGCCGTCGGGGCTGTGCACGTCGGCGTCGGCGAAGTCCACGTGCGCGGTGAACTCGTCGCGAATGAACTGCCGGTAGGACTGCGGGTGCCCGACCGGCAGCCCGATGTACTCGTCGAGCAGAAACGCCTGCACCCCGGCGAAACTCAGCCCTTCCTCCTTGTGCTGGCGAATCAGCTCCTGATACGCCCCCAGCGGCGAGGACCCCGTGGCCAGTCCGATGGCGCGGGCACCCCGGCGCACATGGTCGGCCATGATGCGACCGGCCAGTACACCGGCCTCGGCCGCGTTATCGGTGATCACGAGTTCCATTGCGCTCCGTCCTTGTAAACGTTCAGGGGATTCAGGTGGTGGTCGGTGACGAGCACGTCGGCCCGCATGCCAGCGTGCAACGCGCCGAGCTCGTCGCCCATGCCCAGCAGGCGAGAGGGCGTGGCGCAGGCGGCGGTGGCGGCGGCACTCAGGTCGACTCCGGCGTGGAAGACGGTGCGCCGCAGCACATCCACGGCGGTGGCGGTGCCACCGGCGATGGGACCCTGGCCGTGCGGGTCGTAGATGCGCGAGACACCGTCGGTGACCACGACATCGAGGCTACCGAGCTGATAGCGGCCGTCGGGTTGTCCGGCGGCGGCCATGGCGTCGGTGATCAGGGCCAGGTTGTCGGGGCCGAGGGTGTCGAAGACCATGCGCACGGTGCCGTCGGCCAGGTGCACGCCGTCGGCGATGACCTCGGCGACCACGTCGCCGCGCCCGGCCGCGGCCATGGCGGCGGTGAGGAAGTTGGCGTCGCGGTGGGCCAGTTCGGGCATGGCGTTGAACAGGTGGGTGATCGACACCCGCCAGCCGCGGCGCATGGCGTGCACGGACCGTTCGTAGTCGGCGACCGTGTGTCCCAGGGACAGAATCACATTCGCCTCGGCGAGCACATCGGCGAGGGCATCGAAATTGTCTGTTTCCGGGGCGATGGTCACCGACACGATGCGCCCGCCCGCGTAATCGATGAGACGCTCCAGCAAACCCGGATCTCCGGGCAGAATCCGTTCCGGATCGTGGGCACCGCGCCGGTGCTCGCTGATGAACGGGCCTTCGAGGTGGATGCCCGCCAGCAGACCGTCGTCGATGGCCTTGCCCAAAACGTCGATGCGGTCGCGCAATTCGGCTTCGGTGGCCGAGACCAGGGAGGCGAGCAGGGTGGTGGTGCCGTGCGCGCGATGGAATTTCGCGGCCATGGCCACACCCTCGGGATCGGTCTCGGGGAAGCCGTATCCGCCGCCGCCGTGGCAGTGCACATCGATCAGGCCGGGCAGGATGATCGGCGGCGGCCCGAGCAACTCGGGGAGCTCACCGCCGAATCCGCTTGCCGGGCCGACATAGTCGAGTCGCGGGCCGTCGAACGAAACCACCCCGTCGGCGAGTTCGCCCGCCTCGGTGAGGGTGACGACCCGGCCGCGCAGGGTGATCGTCACTTATCTCGCCCCAACGCTTGTCGTGCCGCGCGCAGGGCGTCCTCGGCGGTGCGGGCCGACAGCACGGCGGCCGCGGCGGCCTTGCACTGCTCGAGGGTGACCTCGGCGAGCTGAGCCCGCACTCCGGCGATCGAACGCGGGGCCATCGACAGCGTCTCGACCCCGAGACCCACCAGCACACAGGCGAATTCGGGATTGGAGGCGGACTCGCCGCACACCCCCACCTTCACCCCGTGCTTGCCCGCCCCGGACACCACCATGGCGATGGCCGCCGCGAGCGCGGGCTGCCACGGATTGTGCAGCGCCGCCAACGAGGACGACATGCGATCCGCGCCGAACAGGTACTGCGACAGGTCGTTGGTGCCGATGGAGAAGAAGTCGACTTCCGCACCCATGTGCTCGGAACGGATTGCGGCGGCCGGGATTTCGATCATCACACCGCGGGTGTCGAGTCCGGCCGCGCGGGCCTTGCCCGCGAAGTATCCGGCCTCCTCGACAGTGGCGACCATCGGGGCCATGACCTTGACCGGGGTCCCGGTCTGGCGGGCGGCGTCGGCGATCGCGGTGAGCTGGTCGAGCAGCGTCCCCTCATCGACGCTGCTCAACCGCAGGCCGCGCACTCCCAGCGCCGGATTCTCTTCCTCCGGCAGATTCAGGAATGGCAGCGGCTTGTCCGATCCGGCGTCGAGGGTGCGCACGGTGACCGGGCGCTGTCCCATGACGCGGAAGATCTCGGCGTACTGGTCCGTCTGCTCGGCCACCGTGGGCGCGGATTTACGGTCCAGGAAAAGGAATTCGGTCCGGAACAGGCCGACGCCCTCGGCACCGAGTTCGACGGCCAGGCGCGCATCGGCCGCGGAGCCCACATTGGCCAGTAGCGGCACGGCGTGCCCGTCGGCGGTGTGCCCGGGACCGGTCGGGGCGTCGGCCTGGCGTGCGCGCAGGGCCGTCACCTCCGCTCGGCGCTCCGGGGTCGGGTCGAGCTCGATCACACCGGTGCTGCCGTCGAGGACCACCTCGGTGTCCTCGGCGATCCCCGCCGCCTCCGGTGCGGCCACGACGGCCGGAATGCCCAGCGCCTTGGCCAGAATCGCGGTGTGCGAGGTCGGTCCGCCCGCCACGGTCAGCAGGCCCACCACCTTCGCCGGATCCAGGGTGGCGGTGTCGGCGGGGGCCAGATCGTGCGCGGCCAGCACGAAAGGCGTTGCACTGTCCGGGATTCCGGGCGGATCCACACCCAGCAGCTCCGCCACGACGCGCTGCCCGACGTCCTTCAGATCCGAGACGCGTTCGGCCATCATCCCGCCGAGCGCGGCCAGCTGCGCACCGAAGTGCGCCACCGCCTGCGTGACCGCATGCGCGGTCGGCGTCCCGCCCCGGATCTCGGCGCGCACCTGATCCAGCAGGGCCGGATCGGCGGCCAGCGCCGAGGTCATGAACAGAATGTCGGCCGCGGGCCCGGTGGCGTCGAGCGCCTGGGCCGAATAGCGCGCGGCGACCGTCTCGAAAGCGGCTTCCGCGCGGGCGATCTCGGCCTCGACGTCGCTCCCGGGGGCGTCGGCGGCGCTGGTGACCGGCGCGGGCGCCAGCCACTTCACCGATCCGAGCGCGATCCCGGGAGCGGCGGCGACACCGCGCACCTCACGCGTCAAGATCTGTCTCCAGCATCCCGACCAGCTTATCGAGGGCCGCGTCCGCGCCGTCCTCGGCGTGCAGGGTGACGGTGTCACCCTGCTTGGCGCCCAGGGTCATCACCTGCAGCAGGCTGTTGGCGGCGACCGGATCCTTGCCCTCCACCGAGATCCGCACCGGCACACCGGCTTCCCCGGCGGCCTTGGCGAACAGCGCGGCGGGTCGGGCGTGCAGACCGGTCTTGGACGCGACGACTGCGGTGCGGGTGATCATGCGGCGATGTTCTCCTTTTCGGTTTCGGACTCATCGTCTTCGCGACCGGGGGTCTTCAGGTTCCAGCGCTTGATGATGAAGCTGAAGGTGACGTAGTAGAGGGCGGCGTAGCCCAGGCCCACCAGAAGCAGCAGCAGCGGGTGGGTGGCCTTGCCGAAGTTGAGCAGGTAGTCGATGGCACCGGCGGAGAAGGTGAACCCGTCGTGGATGCCGAGCGCATTGGTCAGCGCCAGCGAGGTGCCGGTGAAGATGGCGTGGATCAGCAGCAGCGGCCAGGCCACGAAGATGAACGAGAATTCCAGCGGCTCGGTGATGCCGGTCAGGAACGCGGTCAGACCGGTCGAGAGCATGATGCCGCCGATCATCTTCTTGTTCTCCGGCTTGGCGTGGCGCCAGATGGCCAGCGCCGCGGCGGGCAGGCCGAACATCATGATCGGGAAGAAGCCGGTCATGAAGGTGCCCGCGTGCGGGTCGCCGTGCAGGAACATGGCGATGTCGCCGTGGTAGGTCTGCCCGTTGCTGGTGTAGTCACCGAGGACGAACCAGACCACCGAGTTGATGATGTGATGCAGGCCCAGCGGCAGCAGCATCCGGTTGGCAAACCCAAAGATTCCGCCACCCACGACCGAGTGGTCGGCGACGAAGTTGCCCAGCGAGGTCAGCGCGGAGTTGAAGGCCGGGTAGATGAACGACATCACGACACCGAGGACCACGGCCGCGCAGGCGGTCAGAATCGGCACCAGGCGGCGGCCGGAGAAGAAGCCGAGATAGTCCGGCAGTTGGGTGCGGTGGAAGCGCTGCCACAGCACCGCGGCGGTCAGGCCGATGATGATGCCGCCCAGGACACCGAAGTTCACCAGCGCCTGAGCGCCTTTCGCGTCGGTCTTGCCCGCGAGCACGACCGGCGCCATGGCCTTGGTGACGCCGTTGAAGGCGAGGTAGCCGACGACCGCGGCCAGCGCGGTGGAGCCGTCGGCCTTCTTGGCCCAGCCGATGGCGATACCGACGGCGAAGAGCAGGGGCAGGTTGTCGATGAGTGCGCCGCCCGCGCCGGCGAGGACGTCGGCGACGGTCTTCATTGCCGACCAGCGGCCGAGCATGTCGTCCTGTCCTAGTCGCAGCAACAGTCCAGCAGCGGGTAGCGTGGCGATCGGCAGCATCAAGCTGCGGCCGAGCTTCTGCAGTCCGGATAGATCGAGCTTCTTACGGGAGCTCTCGACGGCATCGGCCATGGGTGGTCCTCAGTCTGTGAATGGAGTCACGCGTACTGTTCAGCGTCAGTTACCGTGACTGGTTATAACCAGACATATACTGGTTATAACCAGTTTTGTCTACTCGACACGCTCGGAGGAAATCATGTCGAAAGCGAATCAAATCGTCGATGGCCTGGGTGGTATCGACAACATCGTCGAGGTGGAGGGCTGTATCACCCGCCTGCGCTGTGAGATCAAGGACGTAAGCCGGGTCGACGAGAAGGCGCTCAAGGCCGCGGGCGCGCACGGGGTCGTCAAGGCCGGCAATGCGGTGCAGGTCGTGGTCGGGCCGACCGCCGACGCCCTGGCCGAAGACATCAACGACATGCTCTGAGCGCCATGAGCATCGATATCCTCGCGCCGCTGGACGGCCGCGCCATGCCCCTGTCCGAGGTCCCCGATCCGGTCTTCTCCGCGGAGATGGTCGGCGCGGGCGTGGCCATCGAACCCCTCGACACCGACGACGCCACCACGGTGGTCGCCCCGGTCGCCGGGTCGATCGTGAAGCTGCACCCGCACGCCGCGGTCATCGTCACCGACGAGGGCACCGGCGTGCTGCTGCACGTCGGCATCGACACCGTCGGCAAGGCCGACATCTTCGAGCTGAAGGCCGCCGAGGGCGACAAGGTCGCCGCCGGTGACCCGCTGATCACCTTCTCCCCCAACGCCGTTCGCCGCCTCGGATTGAGCGCGGCGGTGCCGGTGGTGGTCATGGACAGCGCGCCGGGCTCGGCGCAGAACCCGGTGACCGGTCCGGTCACCACCGGTTCGGTGCTGTTCAGCATGTGATCGTCGGGTAGACGAATCGAGCCGCCGCCCGAGTTGGGCGGCGGCTCAATCGTTTCGCCGTCATTCCGGCGTGCTTTTGGCCGGAATCCATTCGCGTGGTGTGGATCCCGGCCAAAAGCGCGCCGGGATGACGGTCAGCTATCCTCCGCCGACACCGTCATATAAACCTGGTAGCGGTCGGCGCGGTACCAGGACTGCGCGTGCTCGACGGCGCGATCGCGCGAGTAGGAGATGCGGTCGAAAGCCAGGAGCGGCGAACCGGTTTCGGTGCCCAGCCAGCCCGCGTGGCGCTCATCGGCGGCCACGGCGCGCACGCTCTGTTCGGCGCGGTCGATGGGGCAGTCGTATTCGCGGGAGAACAGCGCGTACAGCGACTGGGTGAGTTCCTGATCCAGCAGGTCCGGCAGCAGATCGGCGCGGTACCAGCCGTCGTCGATGGACATCGGCAGCCCGTCGGCCAAACGCAGTCGGACCAGGTGGAAGGCCTTGGTATTGGCCGCGAGTCCGAGCGCGGTCACCGAACCCGGCGGCGGCACAGCGTAGTCGGTGTGCAGCACGACGGTGCTGGGGGTGCGGCCCAGGCGGCGCATGTCATCGGAGAACGAGGCCATGTGCAGGCGCGAGCGGGCGACCCGCTCGGCCACGAAGGTGCCCTTGCCGGGGATGCGGGTGATGACGCCCTCGGATTCGAGCTGGCCCAGCACCTCGCGCACGGTCATGCGGCTGACGCGGTAGTCGTCGCACAGTTGGCGTTCGCTGGGCAGCATTTCGCCGGGACGCAGGTTGGCGCACAGGGTGGTCAACGCAGAACGCAGCTGCGCTTGTTTGGTCACGCGCCCTGACACGTCGATCCGGTCCTTTCCGCCCCCGCCGACTGCGGGCGCGGTCACTTCTCGTTGCGCGCCTTGGGGAATCGTTTCTGGTGCACCACCCAGCCTGCCATCTTGGCCCAGTGCCCCTGCGCCGGGGTGACCTTCGAGACGAGCTCGCGGTCCCACTCCTCGGTCTCGGCCAGGCCGTCGACGGTCTCGACCAGGGCCTTGGCGGCGGCCAGCGAGCCGACCACGCGGTCGCCCAGGACGCCGTCGGCGCCGACGAGGGTGACGCGGACGCCGACGCGGCCGATGGGCTGCAGCACCGCGGTGGCGGAACCGCCGTGCTCGGCCACAAACCCCTTCACGGAATCCACGACGGACGGCGAGACTTTCTCGGATGCCGGGGCGGCAGTAGCGCTCATGCGTCGCAGTTTACCCACGGGTAATTCACCGTCCATGAACCACGGCACAACTCACAGTCGGTGAGCCGCCCGACACCCGTCCCCCGGGGCGGATGTAAGACTGGAAGTCATGCGCGCGATCCAGGTTTCCGAGCACGGCGGTCCCGAGGCTCTGCGGTTGGTGGAGGTGCCCGACCCAGAGGTGGGTGCCGGGCAGTTGCTGGTGCGGACCGAGGCCATTGGCATCAACTTCATCGACACCTACATTCGGACCGGGCGGTATCCGACGCAGGTGCCGTATATCCCGGGCTCGGAGGGCAGCGGTGTGGTGACCGCGGTCGGGCCGGACGTCACCGACTTTCAGGTGGGAGATCGGGTGGCGTGGGCGGCGGCTCCCGGCAGCTATGCCGAGCTGGTGGTTGTGCCTGCGGCCGTGGCGATTCCGGTACCCGAGGGGGTGAACGCACAGATCGCGGCGTCGGCGCTGCTGCAGGGGATGACCGCGCACTATCTGATCGAGTCGATCTACAAGCCGCAGCCGGGTGAGGCGGTGCTGGTGCACGCGGGCGCGGGCGGGGTCGGGCTGATCCTGACGCAGTTGCTGTCCGCTCGCGGGATTCGGGTGATCACCACGGTCTCCACCGACGACAAGGAGAAGCTCTCCCGCGATGCCGGGGCCTCGGAGGTGCTGCGCTACGAGGAGGACATCGCCGCGCGGGTGCGCGAACTGACCGGCGGTATCGGTGTGGCCGCGGCCTACGACGGCGTCGGCGCGTCCACCTTCGAGGCCAGCCTGGCCTCGACCCGAATTCGCGGCACGGTAGCCCTGTTCGGCGCGGCCAGCGGCCCGGTCCCGCCGTTCGACCTGCAACGGCTCAACCCCCTCGGCTCGCTGTTCGTGACCCGCCCGACCCTGGCGCACTACACCCGCGACCGCGCCGAATTGCTGTGGCGCGCAAACGACATCATGAACGCCATCGCCGACGGCACCCTGCACCTGCGCATCGGCGGCACCTATCCCCTCGCCGACGCCGAACAGGCCCACCGCGACCTCGAGAGCCGCCAGACCACCGGCTCGATCGTGCTGGTGCCCTGAGCCTTTCGGCTCGCCGCAGCCCTGGGCCCGATCAGGTTCGCGCCCAGGGCTTTTCGCTACCCCTCAGTCGAGGTCGCGGCCGGTGAGGCCGCGGTAGGCGAAGCGGGTGATGGCGTCGATGGCCTGGTCGTCGGTGAGGGCGAGGCCGCCCTCTTCGACGGCTTGGAGCAGGCCGGTGGCGGATTGGAACATCAGGGCGAGGCTGACGTCGGGTGGGGCGGGCAGGCGTAGTCCGGCGGGGGCGAAGCCGTCGAGGTGGGTGGCCACCTCTTCGCGTTGTTCGGTGGCGAAACCGGCTGCGATGCGGGCGAAGTCGTCATTGACCAGGGCGGCCTGCTGGATGGCGCGCAGGACCGGCCAGTTCCTGCGGGAGAAGTGCCAGAAGGCCGCGACGTGGTAGCGCACCGATTCCGGTTGCGTGAAGTCGGCGATGTGGCCGGGATCGTCGGCGGAGGTGTCGCTCTCGTCGGCGAGGTCTTTCAGCAGGGACTGGAGTAGTTCTTCCTTGCTGGCGAAGTGGTTGTAGAACGAGCCCGCGGCGCGTCCGGCAGCCGCGGTGATGTCGGTGATCTTGGTATTGAGGTAGCCGCGTTCGGCGAACAGTCGCCGGGCGGCGTGTTTGAGCGCCTGTTCGGTCTCGGCCGATTTCTCACTGCGGCGGGCTGCCACCATCCACCTCCTTGACAGCGGAACGTACCACCCCCAATACTGAATCCACATTCAGTGAATTTGAATTCAGTTGAGGAGTTGCCATGAATACGCAGGTCATCGTCGCGGGCGCGGGCCCGACCGGGCTCACCCTGGCCATCGATCTGGCGCGTCGCGGCATCGGGGTGCGCATTGTCGATCAGGCCGAGGAGTTCTTCACCGGGTCGCGCGGGGACGGATTGCAGCCGCGCACCCTCGAGGTGTTCGAGGATCTGGGCGTGCTCGACGCGGTGCTGGCCCAGGGGATGCCGCAGAAACCGCTGCGGGTGCATCTGGACGGCAAGTTCGTCACGGAGCGTCGGATGCGCGACTGGCGTGAGCCGACTTCGGAAGTGCCGCACCCGAATCCGTGGGTGCTCGCCCAGGCCGACACCGAGGCGATCCTGCGGGATCGGCTGGCGGAGTTCGGGGTGCGGGTCGAATCCGGTACGGCCCTGGTGGAATTCAGCGCCGACGACACCGGGGTCAGCGTCACCCTCGAGCACGCGGGTGTGACCGAGACCGTGCGGGCCGACTACCTGGTCGGGGCCGATGGCGGGCGCAGCACGGTGCGCAAGGCCCTGGGCATCGCGTTCGAGGGCACCACCGACGAGTCGATTCGGATGCTGCTCGGCGATGTGCGCGCCGATGTGCTCGACCATTCGGTGGGCTACTGGTTCGCCGATTCGGCCGCACCGCTGGACGGCATCGCGTTGATGCCCTTGAACGGCGGGCGCAAGTTCCAGTTCGCCACCGGGTTGCACGCGGACGCCGAACCGAACCTGGAACTCTTGCAGGACTATGTGACCCGTCGGTCGGGCCGCGACGACATCGTGCTCAGCGACCTGACCTGGTCGACGGTGTGGCGGCCGAATATCCGCCTGGCACAGCGCTTCCGGGCCGGCCGGGTGTTCCTGGCCGGGGACGCCGCGCACGTGCATCCGCCGACCGGTGGGCAGGGCCTCAACACCGGGGTGCAGGACGCCCACAATCTGGGGTGGAAACTCGAAGCCGCGCTGCGCAATCCGGGCCCGGCCAGCGAGGCGCTGCTCGACAGCTACGAGACCGAGCGCCGCGGGGTCGCCGCCCGCATTCTGGGATTGAGTAGCGACCTGTTGGACAAGACGGTCAAGGGCGATCCGGATGCCATGGACCGGGAAGGCACCCATCAGCTCGATATCAGCTACCGCGACACCGCGAATACCGCGGCCGAACTCCAGGTCGGCGACCGCGCACCGGACTCGCCGCTGCACGATGCGCACGGCAAGACCGTGCGACTGTTCGATCTGTTCCGCGGCCCGCACGCCACCGTGCTGTCGTTCGGCCCCCACACCAGCACCGATGCGGTCGAATCGGGCGCGGTGGAGACGCGGGTGGTGCGCATCGCGCGCGCGGAATCCGTCTCCGGCCACGGCGAATTCGCCGATCCCACCGGCGACGCCACTCGCGCCTATGACGCGGCCGCCGGGGCGCGCATCCTGGTCCGGCCCGACGGGTATGTCGGCTTCGTCGAGCGCTGAGAATTCGGACCTTCCCGACAAGGGTATTCATCGCGAGCCCTGACCGAACGAGAGTTGTCCGCGACGTGCAGAATGATCTTGCTGCCGCGCAAGACGATTCGCCCCGACCGAACATTTTCGGCCACGCGATGACGCCGTGACCCCGTAAGGTGGTCGCGGCGACGGGTTCGGGCGGCCTGGCAGGTAGAGGCATCGGTCAGAGGTGGTCTGGGATGTTGGTGAAGGTCCGTAACGACGACCCGTCGCGGTTGTCGAGCACCGAACGCACCGTGGTGAACTGGCTCAAATCCTGGAGCGGACCGCATGCGGTGCCGGGGATCGCGGTGGTGCAGTGCCAGGACGCGGACGTGGTGGTGTGGACGCCGCAGACCTGCGTGGTGGTGGGTGTGCACGGGTTCACCGAGCGGGTCACCGGGACGCTGTTGTGCGCACAGGATCAGCCGTGGACCGTGGACGGCAAACCCGCGCCGATCGACGGTGACGCCGATCCGCTCGAGCGGGTGCGCCGCCAGACCGTCGATCTGGCCGGGCAATTGCGGTCCGCGCCGGGGCGCGAGCATGTGCCGGTGTCGGGGCTGGTGCTGTTGGTGCCGCAGTTGGGCAGTCGGGTGAAGTTGGACAAGGGCGCGCTGCCCGCCGGGATCGATGTGCTCATCGGGGACGGCCCGTCCTCGCTGCGCGCCTATTTCACCAAGTTGGCCGAGGGTGCCGCGCCGTCGTGGAATGCCGCGCAGGTCGGGCAGGCGTTGGGGGCGCTCGGATTCGCGGCGGCCGCAACCTATTCCGATCTGGTGGCCGAGGGGTTCCCCGTGCCGGATTCGGCGCAGGACGCGCCGCTGCCGTTCGCCAGCCGCGCCACCGAGGTGATGGTGCCGTCGGTGCCGACGACCTATCCGACCGAGGAACTCACCGCTGCGGCCCGATCCGGCCCGTCCGACCAGCCGCCGGAGGGCGGTCAAGGAGCGCCGCGACCGGGTGCCGCCGGTTCGACCGAGGAGGGTCGTCCGGTCGCGGTGCCGCAGGGACCGTCGGTGCCGTCCAAAGGGGCGGGGGCGACGGCGAAGTCGGCGATCCCCGCGGCCTCCTCGGCCGCGGCGGCGGCCGCGGCCTATGCGGCGGTGACCGGAATGTCGTCGCAGCCTGCCAGCTCGCAGGGGCCGGGCCGGGCGGGCCCGCCGCCGCCGACGCCGATTCCGGGCGCACGCCAACCCCAGCCGAGCACCGCGCCCATCGGACCCGCGCCCATCGGTCCCGCGCAGCGCCCACCCGCGCCCGGGTTCGGTCCCGGACCGCAATCGGGTCCGCAGTCGGCCGGTTTCGCGCCGCAGCCGCAGCAGCAGCAACCGGGTTCGGGATTCCCGCTGTGGCGGGGACAGCCCACGACGGTGGCCGGGAAGCCGCGGCGGCGCAAGGATGTGCCGATCATCGGCGCGCTGATTCTGATCGTGGTCATCCTGGTGATCGCGATCGCGTGCACCGGCGGGAGCACACGGGTGCCGAGCAAGGAGTCACCGCAGCGCTCGGCCGTCGTGGATACGACCACGACGACGCACAGCACCGATCCGACCTTGCCGCACACCACGATTCCGCCCGCTTGCTTCCCACTGCAACCGTGTAACTGATCGGTACCGCCCGCCCGGTGTCGCCGCCGAGCGGGCCGTCCCCGCACCGGGTGGCCCGAACCCCGCATCAGGGTCGGAAGTATTCGAGCCCGGACATGGTGCCCAGGACGAGCACGCCGTTGGCGAGCAGGGGTGCGGCGAAGTGCGGCAGTGCGCCGGTCGTGTACTGGGCCAGCACATTTCCGGTCGCGGGATCGAGGGCGTAGAGGGTTCCGGCGTGCCAGTCGGTTGCCCAGACGCGCCCGGCGGCCACCAGCGGCGGGCCATTGGCGGGGGCGGTGGTGTGCCAGAGCACAGTGGCCGCTCCGGTGTCCGAGACGCGGACGGCCATGGCGCCCTTGGTGCAGGGCAGGTAGGCGACATCGGTGTCCACCGCCGCCGGGCCGAAGGCCTTGCAGCCGGTGAATGCCGGTGTCGCGCTGGAGATTCCGCCCAGGTGGGCGGGGTCGAGGACGTAGCCGTCGCCGGATTTTCCGGCCATGAGCAGGTGTCGGCCGACCAGGACCGGGTTCATGGTGCCCAGATCGCGGTCGGCCGCATTGTCCTGGGCCCAACCGGTGGGCGCGAAGAAGTCGGCGCGGCGCAGATCGGGGGTGAGCGCGATCACCGAATCGGTGTCGTCGTAGGCTGATCCGGGTTCGGCGTCGCCATTGCCGACCGAATAGAACAGCAGCCCAGCGGCTTCCGCCGGTGGTCCCGGAGCCCAGATCCCGCCCTTGCCGCTGGTCGAGGCCCGATACCAGGTCACGGCGCTGGCGGAAACATCCACGGCCGCAACGGCTCCGGTGTAGGTGCCGCAGTCTCCGTAATTGCCGCCGAAGGCCGCGTACACGTGCCCGTCGCGGACGGTGAGCGCGGGCCGTTGCAGGTAGGCGGGCGCATCGCCGAAGGGCGGATCGACAGGAACGCGCAGCGTCACCGCCCCGGTGTCGGAGTCGAGCCCGTACAGGGTCTTGTGCGCGCCAGCGGATTCGGCGACGACATAGACGCGATGCGCAGAGGCGTCATAGGCGGGCGCGCCGGTGATGCCGACGGGATCGATGTTCCCGCACGGCAGTTGCGATCCGGGCACCGGGTCGGCCACGTGGGTGCGCCACCGCACGGTGTCCCCGGCGACCGCGTAGATCGAGCCGGTCTCGGTGGCGGCGATCACCGTGTCGCCCACGGCGATCGGACGCCCGTACACGGCTCCGTCCAGGCTGATGACCGTCCCCGAAGGCGGCGCTTCGCGTGGAGGTGGCGCGTCGGTGGACCCGCCGCATCCACTCATCGCGACAATCACACCGCACGCACCGACCACCGCGAGCAGTGTCCGCATCCTGTGTGCCGTCATCAGCGCCCACCTTGCGCTCGCCCTCCCCCGACATGGTGGCACAAATCCCACCGATGAATTCGGTTCCGCCGTACCGTCTACCTGGTTATGAGCGAACGCATCCTGGAAACTCCCGAGGTCGATCTCGTCTACGACGTGCTGGGTCCCGAGCCCGCCGACAGCGCGCATCGCCCGCTGCTCATGATCGGTCAGCCGATGACCGCCTCCGGGTTCTACACGCTGGCCTCGTATTTCCCGGAACGCACCGTCATCACCTATGACCCGCGCGGTCTGGGCCGCAGCGTCCGCAAGGATGGCCGCACCGACAACTCTCCCACCGTGCAGGCCGGGGATGTGCACGCCCTGATCACCGCGCTGGGTGTGGGCGCGGTGGATATGTTCGCCAGCAGCGGCGGCGCGGTCACCGCGCTGGCGCTGGTGGCCGCCCACCCCGACGATGTCGCCACCCTGGTGGCCCACGAGCCGCCGATCATCGGGCTGCTGCCCGATGCCGCGGCCGCCCAGCGGGCGAATGCCCTGGTCGGCGACGCCTACCGGGCGAAGGGCTCGTTCGCGGGCATGGCCGCCTTCATCGCGCTCACCTCGTGGCGGGGCGAGTTCACCGACGCGTATTTCGCGCAGCCCCCGGCGGATCCGGCCATGTTCGGCATGCCCAGCGAGGACGACGGCACCCGCGACGATCCGCTGCTGTCCGGCAGCTCGGAGGCCATTACCGCCTACACCCCCGATGCAGCGGCCCTGCGGACGGCCAGCACCCGCGTGGTCATCGCGGTGGGTGAGGAGTCCGAGGGCGTGCTCACCGGCCGCACCGCCGAGGCCACCGCGGCCCTGCTGGGCAGCGCCCCGGTCGTATTCCCCAGCCACCACGGCGGTTTCACCGGTCCGGACTCGGGTTATCCCGGCCAGCCCGAACCCTTCGCTCACAAACTGCGCGAGGTTCTCGACACCGAGTAGGCCACGAGCGGAATCCCGCGTCATCCGAAAGTGATTGTCCGACATCCCGCATGGGTGATTTGTCACAGTGTCTTCGCCGCACCCGGTGGCAGGATCGACCGAAAGGCACTGTGACGGTGTGGATCGGGCGCGGGAGGTTCGAGGATGAGCATCGGGATCGCCGGAGTTCGGGTGGGGCACTGGACGGATTCGGTCGGAGAGACCGGGTGCACGGTGCTGCTGCTGCCGGAAGGCACGACCGGGTCCTATGAGGTGCGCGGCGGCGCGCCCGCCAGTCGGGAGCTGGATGCGCTGGATCCGGAGAAGACCGTGCAGACCGTGGATGCCATTGTGCTCAGCGGTGGTTCGGCCTTCGGGCTGGCCAGCGCCGACGGGGTGATGCGGTATCTGGAGGAGCAGGGTCGCGGGGTGCCGACGCCGGGCGGGCGGGTGCCGATCGTTCCGACACTGTCGCTGTTCGATCTGAGCGTCGGTGATCCGGCCGCGCGCCCGACCGCCGAGCACGGGTACACCGCCGCGCGCGCCGCCGCCGGGGAGCAGGTGCTGCGCGGTCGGGTCGGGGCCGGGGCGGGTGCGTATGTCGGGCATTGGCGCGGTCCGGATGCCCGGGTGCCCGGTGGAATCGGTTATGCGGAAAAGCGATTGGGTGAAGTGGTGGTCGCGGCGGTCTGCGCGGTCAACGCGTTCGGCGATATCGACGACGGGTCCGCGGAGATCTCCTTCGAGGCCGTGGCCATGCTGCAGCAGCTCGCGTTCAGCGAGTCGCGTTCGCACACCACGATCGGCGCGGTGGTGACCAATGCGCGACTGGACAAGATCGGCTGCCGGATTGTCGCCCAGGGCGCGCACGACGGCCTCTCGCGCGCGCTCACTCCCCCGCACACCCGCTTCGACGGCGACGGTTTCATCACCGCCGCCACCGGAGCGGTCGAGGCCAATGTCGATGTGGTGCGCCTGCTGGCCTTGGCGGCGGTGACCGAGGCGATCCGCTCGGTCGCGCTCTGAGCCGTTCGGTCGCGCACTGAGCTGCTACCGCTTGGTCATCCACACGTGGGTGACCGATGTGGTGGCGAGCATGTCGGCGACGCGGTAGCCGGGCAGCTCGCCGAGGTTGTCGAACAGCCGCTCCCCCGAACCGAGCAGGGTCGGCACGATCGCCACATGCAGTTCGTCGATCAGTCCCGCGGCCAGGAATTGGCGTACCGTGCTCGCGCCTCCACCCAAGCGCGCATCGGCGCCGTCGGCGGCGTCGAAGGCGCGTTTCAGCACCGATTCCGGAGCGTCGGCCACGAAGTGGAAGGTGGTGCCGCCCGCCATCGTCAGATCGGGGCGCGGGTAGTGGGTCAGCACGAACGTGTCGTGGTGATACGGCGGATTCGGCCCCCACCAGCCGGTCCAGGAGTGATCGGGCCACTCGCCGCGCACGGGCCCGAACATATTGCGGCCCATGATGGTCGCCCCGATCCCGTGATCTCCCGCCGCGAGCAGTTCGTCATCGGCCCCGATCTCGCCGCCGTCGCGTCCGAGCATGGTGTGGCCGTAGCGGGTGCGGAAGGCCCACTCGTGCAGTCGTTCTCCCCCGACCCCCAGGGGCGCGTCGGGTCCCTGGTCGGGTCCGGCGACGAACCCGTCCAGGGAGACGGACAGGTTGTGGACTCGCAGTTTCGGCATGGCGCGTTCCTCTCGACCGAGCGGGCGGCGTGTCCGCCCTACCCAGTCCTCGAACGGCGATGCCTCAAATCGACAAGCGGGTCAGGCCCATCCGAAGAGGGTGTGGCCCAGGGTGTGCCAGCCCAGCACCGAGTCCACGGCCAGCCCGCAGAACACGACGGCCAGATAGTTGTTGGACTGCAGGAACAGTCGCAGCGGCTTGACCGACTCCCCGCGACGCACACCGGAGTAGAGCTGGTGGGCCATGAGCAGGAACCACGCGCCCGCCACCAGCGCGACCGCGGCGTAGATGGGTCCGGCGGCGGGCACGAGCGCCAGCGTGGCCAGCACGGTGGCCCAGGTGTAGAGCACGATCTGCTTGGTGACGGTCTGCTCGGTGGCCACCACCGGCAGCATCGGCACGCCCGCGGCCTTGTAGTCCTCCTTGTAGCGCATCGCCAGCGCCCAGGTGTGCGGCGGGGTCCAGAAGAAGATGACCAGGAACAGCACGATCGAGGGCCATCCGATGGTCCCGGTCACCGCGGACCAGCCGACGAGCACCGGCATGCATCCGGCCGCACCGCCCCACACCACGTTCTGGGAGGTGCGGCGCTTGAGGCCCAGGGTGTAGACGAAGACGTAGAACAGGATGGTCGCCACGACCAGCGCGCCCGAGAGCAGGTTGGCCTGCCACCACAGCCACGCGAACGACGCCAAACCGAGGGTCACACCGAAGACGAACGCGTTGCGGGTGGGCACGGCCTCGCGCGCGAGCGGACGCTTGGAGGTCCGCTTCATCACCTTGTCGATATCGGCGTCGGCGACACAGTTGAGGGTGTTGGCGCTGGCCGCGCCCATCCAGCCGCCGAACAGGGTGGCCAGGATCAGGCGGATGTCGACGTGGCCGCGGTCGGCCAGCAGCATGGTGGGAATCGTTGCGACGAGCAGCAATTCGATGACGCGGGGCTTGGTGAGCGCGATGTAGGCCAGCACCCGCCTGGTCGCCGCCGACACCGGGCCACTACCCGTGACACGGTCGGCGAGCATCGCCCCGGAGGAGCCGTGAGCGCCACCCGGCTGTTGCCCAATCCGCACTGTTTCTCCTCGCACGCCGTGCATGTCTGATCCGGTCTGGAACTAGCAGCGCGCTCTGCCGTTCCCCGAACACAGTTCCGTGCGGCGCGGCCACTACTACACAGCATGGTAGACCCACGGCGACCATGCTCCCGACCAGGTCCACCTGTGACGCGCGCCAAGACCGATTCGCCGGGCGTATACCGGGTAGTCACGAACTGGTCCGTGCCCGGGCACTATCGGGCGACACCCGTGCCGGTGAATCCGGGTTACCGTCCGACGACGAAACGCCGACCTTTAGGGTGGACGTAGATCGGTGTGCCACGTGTCCTGCCGCATGGCGCATCACGGATCGAACCGCAGCGAAACATCCCGCCGCCCACAACCGCATCGTTGACGAGAAGGTCAGGAGAACCTCGGTCGTGTCAGTCACAGACGACATCCGCGCGCTCACTCAGCCGAACCACCCCACCGACTGGACCGAACTGGACACCAGAGCCGTCGACACGGCCCGGGTCCTCGCCGCCGATGCGGTGCAGAACGCCGGCAACGGCCACCCGGGCACCGCCATGAGCCTGGCGCCGTTGGCGTACACGCTGTTTCAGCGCGTCATGCGCCTGGACCCCGCCGACCCGGAATGGGTGGGCCGCGACCGCTTCGTACTCTCGTGCGGGCACTCCAGCCTGACCCTCTACATCCAGCTGTACCTGGCGGGCATGGGCCTCGAGCTGACCGATCTCGAGCACCTGCGCAAGTGGGGTTCGCTGACCCCGGGCCACCCGGAGTACCGCCACACCGAGCACGTCGAGATCACCACCGGCCCGCTGGGTCAGGGTCTGGCCTCGGCGGTCGGCATGTCGATGGCGTCGCGGCGTGAGCGCGGCCTGTTCGATCCGCAAGCGGCGCAGGGCAAGTCCGCGTTCGATCATTTCATCTACGTGATCGCCTCCGACGGCGACATGGAGGAGGGCGTCACCTCCGAGGCGTCCTCGCTGGCGGGCACCCAGCAGCTGGGCAACCTGATCGTCTTCTACGACGACAACAAGATCTCCATCGAGGACGACACCCGCATCGCCTTCACCGAGGACACCGCCGCGCGCTACGCCGCCTACGGCTGGCACGTGCAGGTCGTCGAGGGTGGCGAGAACGTGGTGGCCATCGAGCAGGCCATCGCCGAGGCGCAGGCGGTCACCGACAAGCCGTCGATCATCCTGCTGCGCACCATCATCGGCTACCCGGCCCCCAACAAGATGAACACCGGCGCTTCCCACGGTGCGGCGCTGGGCGCGGACGAGGTCGCGGCCACCAAGAAGGTCCTGGGCTTCGACCCCGAGAAGAGCTTCGATGTCGACCCCGCGGTCATCGCGCACTCGCGCGGCAATGTGGCCGATCGCGCCAAGGCCGCCCGCGCGGCCTGGCAGGAGCAGTTCGACGCGTGGGCCGCGGCCAACCCGGAGAACAAGGCACTGTTCGACCGGCTGCAGCAGCGGGCGCTGCCCGCGGGCTGGACCGACGCGCTGCCGGTGCACGCCCCGGACCCGAAGGGCATGGCCACCCGCAAGGCGTCGGGCAAGGTCCTCGAGGCGCTCGCGCCGGTGCTGCCGGAGCTGTGGGGCGGTTCGGCCGACCTGGCCGAATCCAACAACACCACCATGCCGGGTGTGCCGTCGTTCGGTCCGGAGGACATCTCCACCAGCCACTGGAAGGCCAACCCGTACGGTCGGACCCTGCACTTCGGTGTGCGTGAGCACGCCATGGGCTCGATCCTCAACGGCATCGCCCTGCACGGCCCGACCCGCCCCTACGGCGGCACCTTCCTGGTGTTCTCCGACTACATGCGGCCCGCGGTGCGGTTGGGCGCGCTCATGCGCACCCCGGTCACCTACGTGTGGACCCACGACTCCATCGGTCTGGGCGAGGACGGCCCGACCCACCAGCCGATCGAGCACCTCGCGGCGCTGCGCGCCATCCCGGGCCTGAACGTGGTCCGCCCGGGCGACGCCAACGAGACCACCTACGCCTGGCGCACCATCCTGGAACGCGATAGCGCCGAACGGCATTCGCATTTCCTGGTCTCCGAGCCCCCGCACCAGGACGGCCCGTCGGCGCTGGCGCTGACCCGTCAGGATCTGCCGATCCAGGAGGGCACCAGCTACGAAGGTGTCAGCAAGGGCGGCTACATCCTGGCCGAATCCTCCACCGGCACACCGCAGGTGATCCTGATCGCCACCGGTTCGGAACTGCAGCTCGCGGTCGAGGCGCGGACTACGCTCGAGGCACAGGGCATCGGCACCCGCGTGGTGTCCATGCCGTGTGTGGAGTGGTTCGACGCGCAGGAGCAGTCCTACCGCGACCAGGTGCTGCCGCCGTCGGTGCGCGCCCGCGTCTCGGTCGAGGCCGGAATCGCCATGCCGTGGCACCGGTTCACCGGGGACGCCGGTGAGAACGTGTCGATCGAGCACTTCGGTGCCTCGGCCGACTACAAGACGCTGTTCCGCGAATTCGGCATCACCGCCGAGGCCGTCGTCGCGGCGGCCACCCGCTCGCTTGCCAAGGTGAAGGGATAAGTCTCATGACCCAGAACACGAACACCGCGGCCCTGTCGGCCGCCGGGGTTTCGGTGTGGCTGGACGATCTGTCGCGTGATCGCATCAAGTCCGGAAATCTGAAGGGCCTGATCGACACTCGCAATGTCGTCGGTGTCACCACCAACCCGACCATCTTCCAGGGCGCGCTGTCCAAGGGGCACGCCTACGACGAGCAGGTCGGTGAGCTCGCCGCCCGGGGCGCGGATGTGGATTCCGCGATCCGCACCATCACCACCGATGACGTGCGCGCCGCCTGCGACGTGTTCGCCGACGTCTTCGCCGCCTCCAAGGGCGTCGACGGGCGGGTGTCGATCGAGGTGGATCCGCGCCTGGCCTTCGACACCGACGGCACGGTCGCCCAGGCGATCGAGCTGTGGAAGATCGTGGACCGGCCCAACCTGTTCATCAAGATCCCGGCCACCGAGGCCGGTCTGCCCGCGATCACCCGCGTGATCGCCGAGGGCATCAGCGTGAACGTGACGCTGATCTTCTCGGTGCAACGCTACATCGCGGTCATGGGCGCCTACCTCGACGGTCTGCGCAACGCGCTCACCGCCGGGCACGACATCGCCAAGATCCAGTCGGTGGCCTCGTTCTTCGTCTCCCGTGTGGACACCGAGATCGACAAGCGCCTGGAAGCCATCGGCACCCCCGAGGCGCTGGCGTTGCGCGGCAAGGCCGGAATCGCCAACGCGCAGTTGGCCTACGCCGCCTACCAGGATGTGTTCGACGGCGGCAAGCACACCGACGTCTACGCCAAGCTGGCCGCGTCCGGCGGGGCGAACCGGCAGCGGGCGCTGTGGGCGTCGACGGGTGTGAAGAACCCCGAGTACTCCGATGTCATGTACGTGACCGAACTGGTCGCCCCGAACACTGTGAACACGCTGCCGGAGAAGACCCTCGAGGCCGTCGCCGACCACGCCGAGATCGTGCCGAACACGGCCGTCGGCAAGGCGGCCGAGGCGCAGGCCATCTTCGATCAGCTGGTCGCGGTCGGCATCGATCTCGACAACGTGTTCGGTGTCCTCGAGACCGAGGGTGTCGACAAGTTCGTCGCCTCCTGGGAGGAACTGCTCGTGGCCACCACCGAAAAGCTGCAGGTGGCGGGAGGCAACTGACAGTGGCTCGCGCGGCGACAACGGTCGCGACGCCGAACCCGCTGCGCGATGGTCGCGACAGCCGGGTTCCGCGTATCGCTGGACCATGCAATGTGGTGATATTCGGCGCAACCGGTGACCTCGCGCGGCGCAAAGTGCTGCCAGCGATCTACGACCTGGCGAACCGGGGGCTGCTGCCCCCGGGCTTCTCGCTGGTCGGTTTCGCGCGCCGGGACTGGACCGACGAGGATTTCGCCAACCACGTCCACGAATCGGTGACGGCCTCCTCCCGGACCCCGTTCCGCGAGGAGGTGTGGCAGCAGCTCAAGGAGGGATTGCGGTTCGTCCGAGGCACGTTCGAGGACGACGCGGCCTTCCACAAGCTGGCCACCACCCTCAAGGATCTCGACCGCGATCGCGGGACGGGCGGCAATACCGCCTTCTACCTGTCGATTCCGCCCGACGATTTCCCGATCGTGCTGGAACAGCTGTCCAAGAACGGGCTGGCCAAGGCCACCGACGCGCCCGCGGGGCAACCGGATCCGTGGCGGCGGGTGGTCATCGAGAAGCCCTTCGGGCACGACCTGAAGAGCGCTCAGGATCTGAACGCGTTGGTCAACACCGTGTTCCCGGAGCGGTCGGTGTTCCGCATCGACCACTATCTGGGCAAGGAGACGGTGCAGAACATTCTGGCGCTGCGCTTCGCCAACCAGCTCTGGGATCCGATCTGGAACGCCAACTATGTCGATCACGTCCAGATCACCATGGCCGAGGACATCGGATTGGGTGGCCGCGCGGGCTATTACGACGGCATCGGCGCGGCCCGCGACGTCATCCAGAACCATCTGCTGCAGCTGCTGGCGTTGACGGCCATGGAAGAACCGGTCAGCTTCCAGCCCAAGCAGTTGCAGATCGAGAAGATCAAGGTGCTCTCGGCCACCAAACTGGTCGAGCCCCTCGACGAGACGACCGCGCGCGGGCAGTACACCGCGGGCTGGCAGGGCAGCGAGCCGGTGGTGGGGCTGTTGCAGGAGGAGGGTTTCGACCCGAATTCGCGCACCGAGACCTACGCGGCGATCACCCTGGCGGTGGAGACTCGCCGCTGGGCGGGGGTGCCGTTCTATCTGCGCACCGGAAAACGGTTGGGGCGGCGCGTGACCGAGATCGCGGTGGTGTTCAAACGCGCCCCGCACCTGCCCTTCGACCAGACCATGACCGAGGAACTCGGGCAGAACGCGCTGGTCATCCGGGTGCAGCCGGATGAGGGCATCACCATGCGATTCGGGTCCAAGGTGCCCGGGTCGTCGATGGAGGTGCGCGATGTGAACATGGACTTCAGCTACGGCGAGGCGTTCACCGAGGACTCCCCCGAGGCCTACGAGCGGCTCATCCTGGATGTGCTGCTGGGGGTGCCGTCGCTGTTCCCGGTCAACGAGGAAGTCGAATTGTCGTGGCGCATCCTGGATCCCGCGCTCGAGCATTGGGCCGAGACCGGTAAGCCCGACCCGTACGAGGCGGGCGGTTGGGGCCCGGATTCCGCCGACGAGATGCTCGCGCGCAGCGGGCGGGAATGGCGGCGACCGTGACCTCACCCACCCAGGAGCCCACCCGATGATCATCGACATGCCCGACACCGACACCCGCGAGGTGTCGAAACGTCTTGTGCAGCTGCGCGAATCCAATGGCGTGGTCACCATGGGCCGGGTGCTGACCCTGGTGGTGTGCACCCTGGATTCCTCGGAGGCCGAGGACGCCATCGACGCCGCCAATGACGCCAGCCGCGAACACCCCTGCCGGGTGATCGTGCTGGCGCGCGGGGATCGCATGGCCCCGACCCGCCTCGACGCGCAGATCCGCGTCGGCGGCGACGCGGGCGCGGCCGAGGTGATAGTGCTTCGGCTGCAAGGGGATCTGGTGCCCCACGAGTCCAGTGTCGTGATTCCGTTCCTGCTGCCCGACACCCCGGTGGTGGCGTGGTGGCCGCGGGGCGCGCCGGAGTTCCCGTCCAAGGATTCGGTGGGCCGCCTGGCGACGCGCCGCATCACCGACGCGACCTTCGCGCCGGATCCGCAGGCGACGATCAAGGCGCGGCGCGGGTCCTACGCGCCCGGTGACACCGATCTGGCGTGGAGCCGGGTCACCTATTGGCGGGCGCTGTTGGCGGCGGCGTTGGACGAGGCTCCGTTCGAACCCGTCGAGTCGGTGACGGTGTCGGGTTTGCAGGAGGAACCGGCGCTGGACATGCTGGCGGGGTGGCTGGCCGCGCGGCTGGACTGCCCGGTGGTGCGGCGCACGGGCGAGTTGAAGGTGGAGATGCGCCGGTCCTCGGTGTCGATCTCCATCGCGCGTCCCCAGCACGGGCGCACCGCGACCCTGACCCGCACCGGCGAGCCCGATCAGCGGTTCGCGCTCGCGCGGCGCGAGACCAAGGACTGTCTGGCCGAGGAGTTGCGGCATCTGGACGCCGACGACATCTACGCCGAGGCGCTCACCGGAATCGAAAAGGTGACCTATGAGTAAGCCGCAAGTCGAAACCTTCTCCGGCACAGACGAATTGGTGGCGGCCGCGGCCGCGCGGTTCGTGACCGAGGTGGTCGAGGCGCAGCGGTTGCGCGGGTCGGCGTCGGTGGTGCTCACCGGCGGCGGCACCGGCATCAAGCTGCTGGAACTGGTGCGCCAGGCCCCCGGCGACATCGACTGGGCCAATCTGGACGTGTTCTGGGGCGATGAGCGGTTCGTCCCGACCGGCGACGCGGACCGCAATGAACTGCAGGCCCGGCAGGCGCTGCTGGATCACGTCCCGGTGGATCCGGCGCGGGTGCATCCGACCGAGTCCTCGAGCGGCGACTACCCGGACCCGCTCGAGGCCGCGGGAGAGTACCAGGCCACGGTGCACGCGTATCTGGCCGAGCACGGCGCGTTCGACCTGCACCTGCTCGGCATGGGCGGCGAGGGTCACATCAACTCGCTGTTCCCGCACACCGACGCCACCCGCGAGGAACACGAACTGGTTGTCGCCGAGACCAATTCGCCCAAGCCCCCGGCGGTTCGCATCACCTTGACGCTGCCCGCGGTCCGCAAGTCGCGGCACGTGATGCTGATCGTCTCCGGCGAGGCCAAGGCCGCCGCGGTGGCCGCGGCCCTCAATGGCGCGTCCCCGCTGGATGTTCCGGCCGCGGGCGCGATCGGCCTGGAATCGACCACCTGGCTGCTGGACGAGGCCGCTGCCGCGGACCTGCCCCGCTAGGCATCACCCGCGAGAGGGCGGGCCCGGCTTGTGCTGCCGGGCCCGCCCTCTCGGTCTGTAAACGGGTAGTTCACTACTCGCGATTCCCCCTGTGCACGGTTCTAGCCTCGGTGCAGGCGTCGAAGGGTTCGGCGCGCGGAGGGAACCGACATGATCGACATCATCACGTTGCGCGGTACCGGGGAACAGCGCAATGCCGACGGGACACCGGCGGGCATGCTGCACGACGTCACCAAGCTGCTCGACGCCGACAAATTCCGCTGTTTCGAACCGGATTGGCCCGCCTCGATCGGACCCGACCCCAACACCTGGGGCCCATCGCTGGACACCTCGGTGCGCTTGGGGGTCGCGGCCGGGGTGCGGGCGCTGCAGGATTCGCCGAATGTGTGCGGCCTGCTGAGCTATTCGCTCGGCGGCATCGTGGCGAGCACGATCCTGGCGGGCGTGCGTGCGGGCGTCTACACCAACACCGACGACTCCCCGCTCGAGATCGCCTTCGTGGTCAATATCGCCAACCCGATGCGCCGCGCGGGCCAGTCCGTGGGAAAGCTCTGCCCGCCAACCACTTTCGGCCTCCACGGCCAACGCGGCCCCTGGCCCCACA
The DNA here is from genome assembly GCF_035818515.1 of Nocardia sp. CDC153. Lineage (NCBI taxonomy): Bacteria > Bacillati > Actinomycetota > Actinomycetes > Mycobacteriales > Nocardiaceae > Nocardia > Nocardia sp. CDC153. The sequence continues at coordinate 365,655 of NZ_JAYKYU010000002.1, forward strand.
CCATCGACGTCCGCGAATACGCCAACCCCGACGACATCATCACTTCCTCCCCCGCCGACTCCCCCCTGCGGGCCATCGACACCGCCATCTCCCCGTTCTCCCTGGTCGAGGGCGCCCGCATCGGCAACCTCACCCCGATCCTCTTCCACGAACTCCTCGAATTCCTCCTCCTGAACCCCGCCACCAACCTCGACCGCTACACCACCGCCGTCCGCGGCCTCCTCGGCTACCTCACCCCCTGGCCCGACGGCCAACACGTCCTCTACTCCGGCCACCCCATGCCCGGCACCGACGTCCTCTGGACCACCCACGCCGCCGACTACCTCAACACCCACTACTGAGCCTCGCACCCGATCCCGGCACTCAGTCCTGTTCGGCCTCACGACGGGCCAGCCGCGCCACGAGGTACGCGGCCTGCCGCTCGGCCCAGGCGACCGCGCCCGCGTTCTGCCGGTCGGCGGCGATCCGGGCCTCCCAGGCCAGCCTGTCGCGGTGCTCTCGTGACTCGTCCTCGGCCATGCTCACAAGGATGCGGCACCGCGCCGAGTGATGTCGTGTTTCCCGAATTACCGGCTGCCGGAGTCGGTTTCGCGCCAGATGTCGGGAGGCACTACGGCGCGGGAGCGGCCGTGGTGGTCGAGGATGCGGCCGAGGAGTTTTTCGTGGCGCAGGGTGATGGTGCGTTCGGTGATGGTGAGGGCGGGGTGCAGGGTGGCGAGTTGGTTTTCGAAGCGGGTCACCTCGGCGACGGAGTGGAGTCCGGCCTGCAGGATGAGGTTGTGGGTGCCGCTGACGGCGGCGCAATTGCGGGTCTGGGGTAGCCGGATGAGGTCGTAGCCGATGTCGGGGAGGGCGGCGGTGGGTGCGGTGGCCGAGTAGGTGACCGCGACCGGCCAGCCGCCGAGGGGGCGGGCGAAGTCGCAGCGGAAGCTGAGCAGGCCCAGGCGAATCAGCTCGTCGAGGCGGCGTTTGACGGTGGAGGCGCTCGTGGCGAGGGTTGCGGCGAGGGCGCTGTGGGTGGCGCGGCCGTCGCGGGAGAGCTCGCCGAGCATGGCACGGTCGAGCGCGGTGATGCGTCGGCCGCGGTCGTCGGCGGCCACGGCCGGCGGGGTGCGCAGTTGTTCGCGCTGGCCGGGGGCGAGGGCGTCGATGCGCCAGCTGCCGCCCTCGGCGAACCAGTGCGTCACGATCTGGGTGCGCAGGGCCACGATGTGCGCGACGGCCGGGAGCACATCGAGGGTGTAGCGCGACATCTGCGCGAAGTCACCGGTGGCGACGGTGGCGAAGATGCGGTTGCTGCCGCCCGCGCGTTCCAGGGTCAGCATGTGCGGGTGGGCGGCGAGCGCGGCCACGACATCGTCGGTTCTGCCTGCGGCGCAATCGATATCGACATAGGCGGCGCACACCTGGTCGAACAGGGCCGGGCCCGGCGAGATGCCGATCCAGGCCTCGCCGCGCTCGCTGAGCCGCTGCCAGCGGCGCGCGACCGTCACCGGGTCCACGCCGAGCACCCGGCCCAGCTCGGTCCAGGAGGCGCGCGGCCGCAACTGCAGGGCGTGAATCAGCGCGAGGTCGTCCTCACTCAGCAGCTTGACGTCATCCTGCATGTTGCGACACCTCCTGCACGAATCCTGCGATTCACCGCCTCATGGTGCCCAGTCTCGCACAATCGGGGTGACACTTCGGTCGAGCACGAAACTGGAGAGCGCATCGTGGCATTCGGTGATTTTCAGAACGAGATCTACTTCAACGGGTTGCGCGGGGTGGTGCCGAGCTATCCGGTGAGCTTCGCGGAGTTGGCCGAGCGGGCGCGGGCGGCCATGCCGCCGTCGGTGTGGTCTTACGTGGCCGGGGGTGCGGGTGATGAGCGGACCCAGGATGCCAATGTGGCCGCGTTCGATCGGTGGGGGGTGATTCCGCGGATGTTCGTGGGGGCCAAGCAGCGGGATCTGTCGGTGGAGTTGTTCGGGATGACCTGGCCCGCACCGGTTTTCATGGCACCGGTGGGTGTGATCGGGTTGTGCGCGCAGGACGGGCACGGGGATCTGGCGACTGCGAAGGCGGCGGCGCGGACCGGGGTGCCGATGGTGGCGTCCACGCTGACCGTCGATCCGATGGAGCAGGTGGCGGCCGAATTCGGGGATACGCCAGGGTTTTTCCAGCTCTACACCCCGACCGATCGCGACCTGGCGGCCAGTCTGGTGCAGCGCGCCGAACAGGCCGGATTCAAGGGCATCGTGGTCACCCTCGATACGTGGGTGACCGGGTGGCGGCCGCGTGACCTGTCGACCGGTAACTTCCCGCAGCTGCGTGGGCATTGCCTGGCCAACTACTTCACCGATCCGGTGTTCCGGGCGGGGCTGGCCCAGTCGCCCGAACAGGATCCGCAGTCGGCGATCCTGAAATGGATTCAGGTGTTCGGCAATCCGCTCACGTGGGATGATCTGCCGTGGTTGCGGTCGCTGACGACGCTGCCGCTGATCGTGAAGGGCATCTGCCATCCCGAGGACGCGCGCCGGGCCAAGGATCTGGGCGTGGACGGCATCTACTGCTCCAATCACGGTGGGCGGCAAGCCAATGGCGGACTCCCGGCCCTGGACATGCTGCCCGAGGTGGTCGCGGCCGCCGACGGCCTGCCGGTGCTGTTCGACTCGGGGGTGCGTTCGGGCGCGGACATCATCAAGGCCCTCGCCCTGGGTGCGACCGCGGTCGGCATCGGCCGCCCCTACGCCTACGGCCTGGCGTTGGGCGGGGCGGACGGCATCGTGCACGTGCTACGCACCTTGCTCGCCGAGGCCGACCTCATCATGGCGGTCGACGGGTATCCGACGCTGAAGGACCTGACCCCCGAAGCCGTTCGCCCGGTCTCGGTCTGACCCGCCGTGAATTCGGTCTTCAATTCCCCAAATAGGAGAACTCCGGGCAGAAAGCGCCGATGGACGCCCCGATGATGACACCGGCCTGATCGGCGCTGAACTCCGTGCCCTTGGTGAGGCGATCGGAAATGTGGTCCAGCGATTGTGTATTCGCCGCCACGCCCAGGACCGCATTGGTCTGCAGTGACGCGCACACCGTTCGCCCCATGCCGATCGTCTTGTCGCGGTCGGAGAATCGGATTCCGGCCCGCTGCAGGGTGGCGATGAACAGATTCTCCGCCTCGGGGCCCCCGGGGATATCGGTGAGGGTGGGGACCACCGGTTTGATCGGTGCGTGGGAAGGGGTGGGCGGAAGGTTCTGGGCGTTATCGGTTCTGCCGCAACCTGAAACAAGGATCAGAAGGATGATTCCAAGCGAAATTTTCCGCATGCTCCCGACCGTACGCGCGGCCGATCATGAATCGATCATGCGTCGAGGCGTTCGGCCAGGATCGTGGCGCGGGCCAGCTGGACCTTGCGGGCCTGGCCGGAGGCGAAGCCCAGCAGCCCGAACGGGGTGCGCAGGTGCAGTTCGTCGTCGACGCGGGTGCCGTCGGGGGTGTCGGTGAGGTCGAAGCGGTAGGCCATGCGCACGCCGCCGGGGCTGTTCACCTCGCCCCACACGGCCTTGCCGGGCGTGCCCAGCAGCGACACCCGAATGTGGTTGTCGTACTCGAGGGTCAGGAACCGGAATCGCTCGACGGCCACATACGAATCGGCCTGCACGTCGTGCACGGCGACGACCAGCGGCGACAGACCGATGTAGCTCTCGGGCCGGATCAGATGCTCGTACACCGCCGGTGCGGGGGCCGTGACGGTGAACGTATTGCGCAGAATCTTCTCGGGCACCCCCGCACCTTAACCCCTGCGCCGGACCGACCGGTTCGACACTGTGCACTACCGGGCCCGGCACCGTTACGGCAATCGACCGAATTGCGTTGAAGGTCAACTTTTCCTGTGACACGGTGTCCTAGAGTCCGTGGCCACCACCGTTTCGTGGTGTCACCCCGACTCAGGAATACCTATGCACGCACGCGTTTTTCGTCGTCTGTTCCTCACCTCCGCGCTCGCCTCGGCCGCCGTGCTCGCCCTGCCCAGTGCGGCGTGGGCGGCCGGAGCCATCAATTTCGCGCCGGCGGTCAATTCGCCCTCCGGTGGCTCGTTCCCGTCCTGGGGTCCCGGTCCCGCACCCAGCGGCATGGTCGCCGCGGACTTCGACGGTGACGGGAACCTGGATATCGCGGTCGCCGACTTCCAGGGCGCTGGACCGGTGCTCATGAAGGGCAAGGGCGATGGCACCTTCGCGACCGGCACCCGTATCGGCTCGGTCGGCAACGGGTTCGGCGCGCTGGCGGTCGGCGACCTCAATGGCGACGGCAAACCCGATCTGGTCGCCCAGTCCTGGACCCAGATCGTGGTGTTCCTCAACAACGGCGACGGCACCTTCAAGGTGGGCCAGACCTACACCACCGTCGAAGGCGCGCAACAGGAGTTGACGGTCGCCGACGTGAACGGCGACGGCAAGGCCGATGTGCTGAGCCTGCTGCCGACCGGGGTGCAGACCTGGATCGGCAAGGGCGACGGCACGCTGAGCGCGGGCCCGGTCACGACCATCGCGGGCACCCCCGCCGCCTTCACCACCGGCAAGTTCCACGCCGGCGGCAAGATCGACATGGCCGTCAACAATGACGTGACCCAGCAGGTCGAGGTGTTCTTCGGCAACGGCGACGGCAGCTTCACCCGCAAGGGCGCGAGCACCAGTGGCCTGATCACCGAGGACGTGCGCGCCGCGGACTTCGACGGCGACGGCATCGACGACATCGTCACCGCCGACTCGTTCTCCTTCAGCACCACCGTGCTCATCTCCGACGGGCAGGGCGGGTTCAAGAAGACCAACCGCATCAACCTCTCGGGCCTGGGTCCCGACAGCATCGCGGTCGGCGACTTCAATCACGACGGCAAGATGGACGCCGCCATGTCGGCGGTGCTGAATTCGAAGATCGTCATCTTCACCGGCAACGGCGACGGAACCCTCACCAAGACCGGCGAATTCGACGTCACCACACAGCCGCAGACGCCGGTGGTGGCCGACTTCAACAAGGACGGCAAACCCGATGTCGCGGTGGCCGGTGACGCCAACGCGGTGTCGTTCTTGAAGAACATCTCCTAGCCGGCGGGCGCATCCTGGATGCGGCGCGGGGGACGCGCCGCCTCCAGGGTGTAGGCCAGTTCGAGCAGGGTGCGTTCGTCGCCGTGGGCCGCGGAGAACAGCATGCCGATCGGCAGACCCTGCGCCGAGACGCCCAGGGGGAACGAAAGGGCCGGGGCGCCGGTGACATTGGCCAGCGGGGTGTAGGTGACGTAGGCGAGCAGGCGGTCGAAGACCTCGTCGAAGGGCTGGTCGGGGCTCAGGTAGCCCAGCCGCGGGGTCGGCGACGCCAGCACCGGGGAGAGCACGAGTTCGACGTCGCGGAAGGCGGCCGCGTACGCGTGGCGGGTGCGGGCGAGGCGGTAGAGCACCGCCGGGGAGCGCAGCATCGAGCCGCGGAATCGGTCGGCCAGGCCTTGGGTGAAGGGGTCGAGGTGGGCGGGGTCGAAAGACCGGTCCAGGGAAAGTTTTCCGGTGCGGCCCAACAGGTAGGCCAGCATCGACCAGTAGGTGGCGAAGTCGTCGGCGAAACCGGGGCCGATCGGGTAGTCGATGGGGCGGACCTCGTGGCCGAAACCTTCCAGGAGTTTGACGGTGTCGTCGAGGACGGTGCGGATCTGCGGGTCCAGGGGTGCGCCGGTGATCGGTTCGGACAGCACCCCGATGCGTAGTTTGCGTCGAGCCGGGCCCTCCACGAGGCCGACCGGCGGTAGCGCCGGGTTGCGCCAGAACCGTTCGGCCGCGGCGAAATACGTGGCGGTGTCGCGCACGGTGCGAGTGAGCACACCCTCGGAAACCAGGTTGATCGGCATCGATTTCGCCTGCGGACCGTCGAGGTGTCGTCCCCGGGTCGGTTTCAAGCCGATCAGCCCGCAGCACGCGGCGGGGATGCGGATCGAGCCGCCGCCGTCATTGCCGTGCGCGATGGGCACCACGCCCGCCGCCACCAGTGCGGCCGAACCACCCGAGGAGGCACCGGAGGAGAATTCGGTATCCCACGGATTGCGAGTGGGCGGTGCCCCAACGAATTCCGTGGTCGCGTTCAACCCGAATTCGGGCAGGGTGGTCTTGCCGAGCACGGTCATCCCGCTCGCCAGAAACTGTTTCGCGTAGGGTCCGTGGGCCTTGGCCGGGTGTGCCCGAAACGCCGCGCTGCCGTGCTGGGTGGGCAGTCCCGCCAGATCGGTGTTGTCCTTGACATAGGTCGGCACCCCGAACAGCAGGGCCTCGCGATCGGCGGACACGATCGGTGACTCCGGTTCGCACACAATCGCATTCAACGCCGGATTCACCCGCGCGGCGCGTTCGCGCGCAGCCTTGGCGACCTCGGCGGCGCTGAGCTCGCCCCGCCGAATCAGCGCGGCAATCTCCACCCCGTCGTGCTCGCCGAGGGCGTCGTCGCCGAAGGCGTGAACTCGCGTAGTCATGAAACCGGGCCTCCTCATCGAACTGTGCACCCGACTTCTGCCCGACCCTACACAAACTGGACGAACGAACAGAAGGGTTCGTGGCGGGGCTGCCCGTAGGGTTGGGCGGCATGACGCTCGAGCAGGTTGTGGCGGAACTGTATGGGCTCGCGCCCGGGGAGTTCGTGGCCGCTCGGACCGAGTGGGTGCGGCGGGCGCGCGAGGGCGGGGACAAGGCCTTGGCCGAAGCCATCGGCACGCTGCGGCGGCCGACGGTCGCGGCGTGGGTGTTGAATCTGCTGGCCCGAGAGGCCAGCGCGGATGTGGACGCGCTGTTGGGGGTGGGTGAGGCGCTGCGGGATGCGCAGCGGCGGCTCTCGGGTGAACAGTTGCGTTCCCTCGGTGCGCAGCGGCAGAAGGTGGTCAATGCCGCCGTCGGCAAGGCCGTGGAGTTGGCCGCGGCGCGGGGACAGCGCCTGAGCGACGCCGTCGTGCGCGAGATCGGCGCGAGCTTGCAGGCGGCGCTGGCGGATCCGCAGGTTGCCGAGCAGCTGCGTGCCGGGACGCTCACCGCCGCGGCCACCTACGAGGGATTCGGGCCCGCCGCACTGACCGCGGTGCCCGGTGAGAGGCGCGCCAGCGTCGGAACGCGTTCGACGACAGCCGATTCCACCACGGAGCCCGCCGCGGAATCGGGCGTGCGGACTCGTCGGCGCGCCGATCCCACGACGGCCGACGAACCGGTCTCCGATCCGCAGGCCGCGGTGCGGCGCGAACTCGAGGAGATGCTCGCCGAGGTCGAATCCGCGCGCGCCGCTGTGGTTTCGGCCCGATCCGACCACGATCGGGCGGCCGCGGAACTCGCCGACCTCGACGACCGCATCCAAGCCCTGCGTGCCGAGTTGACCGAGGCCGAACACCGCCGCCGGTTCACCGCCGCCGCCGAGCGTTCGGCTCGTGAGGACCTGCAGCGGGCGCAGAAACACCTCGACGGGGTCGAACGACGTGTCGATCGAACCCGCAAGCAACTGAGTCCCGACGACTGATCGGGCCCGCCCCGACGGTTCCGTGGCGGTTTTCACCGCACATTGCCTGGATCGAATTCGGTTACAGGTCCAGGGATTTCAGGCTCGACAGCAGGAAGGTGTTGACGGCGTCGGTTTGCTCGAGCTGGACGAGGTGGCCGGCGTGCGGGACCTCCACCACCTCGCGCAGGTCGGTGACATTCGCCCGGAGGGTGGCCAGGGGGTCGCGGCCGCTGAAACCTTCCATGTCCGGATCGTTTTCGCCGTAGAGGAAGAAGGTAGGAACTTCGATCTTGGCGTCGGCGTAGGCGGCGGTGAGCTCCCAGTTGTGGTCCAGGTTGCGGTACCAGTTCAGGCCGCCGGTGAAGCCGGTGCGTTCGAAATCGGCTGCGAGGGTGTCGAATTCGGGCTGGGAGAGCCAGGGCCACGGGAGGGCGGGGGCCTGCGGGAGGGCGTCGAGGTAGCCGATGCCGGGTGGGTTCTTCCAGGTGTCGAGGTAGTGGTAGTCGGCGGAGAGGGAGTAGTAGACGCGGGCCAGGAAGCCGCGGGGGTCGGCGGCCAGTTCGGCGTCGGCGACGCCGGGCTCCTGGAAGTAGGACAGGTGCAGGAAGTGGCGTTCGGCCGCACGGGTCCAGAAGGCCGAGGGGGCTTTCGGGGGGCGGGGGGCGAACGGGTTGTTCAGGACCATGGCCGCGGTGACGCGGTCGGGGTGGCGCAGGCTCAGCTCCCACACCAGTTGCGCGCCGAAGTCCAGGCCGACGAAGACGGCCCGCTCGGCGTCGATGTCGTCGAGCAGGGCCAGCAGATCGCCGATGACGGCGGCGTTGGTGTAGGCCGCGGGGTCGGCGGGAATGTCGGTGCGGCCGTATCCGCGCAGGTCGGGGGCGATGGCACGGTATCCGGCGGCGGCCAGGGCGTCGAGTTGGCGATGCCACATGAACCAGGTGTGCGGGAACCCGTGACAGAACACGACCGGGTGGCCCTGACCAATGTCCGCGACGTGCATGCGGACCTCCCCGGTGTCGATCGTCCGATGCGTCAGTTCCACTCCGCCTCCAATTTCTAGAACACGTTCCTATTTCAAGGTAGTGTCCAGAGGTCGTGAGCGAAATACCCAAGATTCTCGCCGGAAAGGTCGCGGTGGTGACCGGGGCCAGCCGAGGCATCGGCAAGGGCATCGCCCTGGAGCTGGGCGCGGCCGGGGCGACCGTGTACGTCACCGGCCGCACCGTCACGGCCGGACACCTGCCGGGCACGGTGGCCGCCACCGCCGCCGAGATCGACGAGCTCGGCGGCACCGGCATCGCGGTGGTGTGCGATCACCGCGACGACGCCGCGGTGGAGAAACTCTTCGCACAGATCCGCGACGAGCAGGGCCGCCTGGACGTGCTGGTCAACAATGTCTACGACGCCCCGGGCTCGGCACGCTGGATCGGGCGCAAGTTCTGGGAGGTGCCGCCCAAGGCGTGGGACGCGGGCTTCGACATCGGGGTCCGATCCCATTACGTGGCAAGCGTTTTCGCCGCACCGCTGATCATCGAATCGCAGGGGTTGATCGTGAGCGTCTCCTCCCCCGGCGCGATCCGCCAGATGCACAACGCCGTCTACGGTGTCGGCAAGGCGGCGGTGGATCGACTCACCGCCGACATGGCTCACGACCTCGAGGGCACCGGCGCGACCGCGGTGTCGATCTGGCCTGGCATCGTGAACACCGAACTGCTGCAAATGGTTCCGCCCGACAAGGACGGCCGCCGCCTGGTCACTCTGCCCGGTGAGGGCACCTTCGATCTGGATCGGGCCGAGACCCCGCGCTTCCCCGGCCGCGCGGTGGTGGCCTTGGCCGCGGACCCGAATCGCCTGGCGCGCACCGGAAAAGCCTGGAAGGTCGCCGATCTGGCCGAGGCGTACGGCTTCACCGACCTCGACGGGCGCGTCCCGCGCGCCGACTGAGCATCGACATACGTTCCCGAAGAACAGGAGTGGACAACCCTATGCGACGCGTTTTCGTCGTCGGCGTGAACATGACGCCGTTCGTCAAGATCGGTTCCCGCGAGTGGACCTACCCGGAGATGGTCGCCGAGGCCGTCAACGGTGCGTTGAAGGACGCGGGCGTCACCTACGACCAGGTCCAGCGCGCCGCGGTCGGCTACGTCTTCCAGCCTTCCGCGGCCGGGCAGCGTGCCCTCTACGACATCGGATTGACCGGCATTCCGATCGTGAACGTGAACAACAACTGCGCCACCGGGTCCACCGCGCTCATGTTCGCCCGCGAATGGGTGGCGGCCGGGATCACCGACGTCGCACTGGCGGTCGGTTTCGAGCAGATGACCAAGGAGGCCATGGCGGGTCCGGCGACCAAGCCGAAGGTCACCACCGTCGACGCGCACCTGAAGGTCAACCGCGAGCATTTCGAGTTCTCGGCCGCGCCGATCACCACCCAGTTCTTCGGCAATGCCGCGCTCGAGCACATGCGCCGTTACGGCACCACGCCCGAGCAGCTGGCGGCGGTCGCGGTCAAGAACCACCAGCACTCCACCCGAAACCCCTTGGCGCAGTTCCAGGATGCCTACACCCTCGAGCAGGTCCTGGCGGACAAGCCGGTGCACGGTCCGCTGACGCGCTCGCAGTGCTCGCCCATGTCCGATGGCGCGGCCGCGGCGGTCGTGGTGAGCGAGGAGTTCGTCAGGGCCCACGGTCTCGAGGCGCAGGCCATCGAGATCCTGGCCCAGGAGCTGGCCACCGACGACGGCAGCGCCTTCTCCACCGGTTCCATGATCGACGTGGTGGGCGCGCCCATGACCCGGGCGGCGGCGTCGAAAGTGTTCTCCCGCGCGGGAATCGGCGTGCACGATGTGGATGTGATCGAGTTGCACGACTGCTTCTCCATCAACGAGCTCATCACCTACGAGGCGCTGGGCCTGTGCGGTGAAGGCGAATCCGGTGCCCTGGTGGAGTCCGGTGCGACCACCTACGGCGGCTCCTGGGTGGTCAACCCGTCGGGCGGGCTCATCTCCAAGGGTCATCCGCTCGGTGCGACGGGCCTGGCCCAGTGCACCGAATTGTCCTGGCAGCTGCGCGGTCTGGCGGGCGAACGCCAGGTCGCCGACGCGCGCACCGCGCTCGCGCACAACCTCGGGCTGGGCGGCGCGGTCGTCGTCACCCTCTACGGCGCCAACACCCTGTGACTTCGAGGATGGAGGAGGAAACCATGACCACATTCGATGCCGACACCATGCTGCGGCTGCCCGTGCACAATGGGCACGCTCTGGTGGCGGGCCTCAAGCGGCACAAGAACCGTCCCGTGCTCACCCTGGGCGATCACATCCTCACCGGCGGTGAGGTGCTCGACGGCATGAGCCGCTACATCGACGCCTTCGCCGAACACGGCGTCACCACCGGCACCCCTGTCGGCGTGCTGGCCCTCAACCGGCCCGAGGTGCTGTTCACCATCGGCGCCGGCCAGATCGTGGGCTCGCGCCGCACCGCCCTGCACCCGATCGGCGGGCTCGACGATCACGCGTATGTGCTTGCCGACGCCGGGATTTCGACGCTCATCCTGGATCCGGTGCCCGCGTTCGTACAGCGCGCCCGCGAACTGGTGGACATGGTGCCGACGCTGACCAAGGTGCTGGTGCTGGGTCCGGTGCCCGAACTGCTCGCCGATGTGGGCGTCGACCTGCTGGCCACCGCCGAGAAGTTCGAGCCGCGCGAGGTCAAGGCGGTCGAGCTGCTGCCCAGCGATGTCATCTCGATCAGCTACACCGGCGGCACCACGGGCAAGCCCAAGGGCGTGGTCGGCACGGCGCTGACCATGAACACCATGACCCAGATCCAGCTGTCGGAGTGGGAGTGGCCGCGGCATCCGAAATTCCTGATCTGCACGCCGCTCTCGCACGCGGGCGCGGCGTTCTTCCTGCCGACGGTGCTGCTGGGCGGGCAATGCGTGGTGCTGCCGCGCTTCGACGCCGGAGAAGTGTTGCGCGCCATCGAGGAACACAAGATCTCGGCGACCATGCTGGTGCCGTCGATGCTGTACGCGTTGCTGGATCACCCCGATTCCCACACCCGCGACCTGTCCTCGCTCGAGACCGTCTACTACGGGGCCTCGGCGATCGACCCGAATCGGTTGCAGGAGGCCATCGATCGGTTCGGTCCGATCTTCGCCCAGTACTTCGGTCAGTCCGAGGCGCCGATGGCGATCAGCTACCTGGCCAAGGACGAGCACGACAAGGCGCGGCTGACCTCGTGCGGGCGGCCCTCGGTGGCGGTGCGGGTCGCGCTGCTCGACGCCGAGGACAACGAGGTGCCCCAGGGCGAGGTCGGCGAAATCTGTGTCTCCGGACCGCTGCTGGCGGCCGGGTACCTGAATCTGCCCGAGGTGACCGCGGAGACGTTCAAGAACGGGTGGCTGCGCACCGGCGATCTGGCCCGCCAGGACGAGGACGGATTCCTGTTCATCGTCGGGCGGTCCAAGGACATGGTCGTCACCGGCGGCTTCAATGTGTTCCCGCGCGAGGTGGAAGACGTTGTCTCCGAACACCCGAAGGTGCTCACCGTCGCCGTGGTCGGTGTCCCGGACCCGCACTGGGGTGAGGCCGTGACCGCGGTGCTGGTGCTCGAGGCGGCCACCGCCGCCGACCCGGCCGCGATCGAGACGGTGACCGCCGAGATCCAGGCCGCGGTCAAGCAGCGCAAGGGCTCGGTGCAGGTGCCCAAGCATGTGATCGTGATCGAGGAACTGCCGTTGACCGGGCTCGGCAAGCCGGACAAGAAGGCGATTCGGGTGCTGGCGCAGGAGCGCCTGGGCCTGGCCTGATCTCGCGAGAGGCGCTCGGCTAGGCGAACTTTCGGGTTCGCAGCAGCCGAGCGCCTCGACGCAGGCTCTCGATGCCGGTCTCGATGACCGCGCGGGTCACGAAGTGCCCCAACGCGGTGGCCACGAATACGGCGCTGATCAGTACCGGAGCCCAGTTCCAGCTCAGCGCCAACATCATCCGATCGAAGGTGCCGCGCGGTTGCACGACCGGCTCCCAGCTGTTCAACCGCACCCAGCGGCCCAGGAAAACCCCGATCGCGCACAGCAGGTGGACCGCGAGCGTCGCCGGGGTCCGCCACGCGCCCAGGCCGCGCGCCGCCAGAAACCGCCCGAGTTCGGCCAATACCAGGTAGTAGGCCACGAATCCGGAGGCGATGAACCCGGCGTACACCGGCAGGATCGTCGTCACCACCGGCCCGTTGCCCGCGGCGCGAATGTCGTAGCGCAGATGCACGAGATCGGTCACCACATAGGGTGCGTTGGGCAGGAACAGCAGCAGCAACGCGACCCCGCCCCACCACAGCGGCGAAATCGGCAGCCGCCGTTTGTCTTCCCCGCCACCGCGGAACACCAGCAGCGCCAAAGCCACCGGCACCCAAGCCAATACGGTGTTCCAGCCCATCCAGAACAAGTTACGGTCCAGCACCCCCGCCAGGCTCGGCGCGACCGTCTTCACCGGGTCCATCCGTTCATGATGCAGACCGGTTGCCGGGCCGTCACGCCGGTCGCGCGCACCTTCACCGAATCCACACATTTCCCCCGATCGCCCGCATTCCGGACCAGCCCTGGTCGACAGGTGGCGACCAGCTGTTTTACGATCGTATTATGCGGCCGTGGGATATGAGATTCCCGAGTGGGCCCTGGACGTCGCGGCACGACTCGGTATCGCACCCGAGGAGATCCTGCGGGTCCTGACCGGTCCCGGCCGACGCTGGCCGCGACCGGTGCGCGGAACGGGCGGGCTGCCCGCCCTGATGATCATCGGCCGGTCCAGCGCCGGACAGCCGCTGGCGGTGGTGCTACGGCCACTGTCGCAGTGGGACCAGCAGGTCGTCGGCGTCACACCGGTGACCGGCCAGCTCCTCGCCCAGTTCGAACAATGGGAGGCGGACCATGAGTGACTACCCCGACCACGGCTACCCGCACACGGCCGAGGAGGCCCGCGACTTCCTCGACAGCCTGACCTTCGACGAGGACGCCCCCACCCCCGAGCTGCCCGGCCCCGACACCCCGGTCACGGTGCTGCGCACGGTCCGGCTCCCCTACGCCATGGACCAGCGCATCCGCGCCGAGGCCGACCATCGCGGGGTGAGCATGTCGGATCTGATCCGCGACTTCCTCACCATCGAACTGGCCGCCCTCGACGACGACACCCCCATCAGCCGCGCCGACGCCCGCCGCGCCCTGACCGCCGCCTTGGCGAGTCTGGTTCCGGTACACCAGCATCCGGCCTGACCCGCCCCCGGCGCACACGACGAATCGCCCGGGCACCTTACCGGTGCCCGGGCGATTTCTACTGAACCGGGAAGCTAGGAGAACTTGATCTCGAGGCCGATCCCGAGAATCGAGATCAGCCAGATCAAACCGAGGAAAATGGTGATGCGGTCGAGATTCTTCTCGACAACGGTCGACCCCGACAGGCTCGACTGCACGCCACCACCGAAGAGGCTGGACAGACCTCCGCCCTTGGCGCGGTGCAGCAGCACCAGCAGCACCAGCAGCACGCTGGTGATAACGAGGAGGATATCCAGGAACATCCGCATGGCCGACAGTCTAAGCGGTTGGTACCGAAGTACCCGAATCAGCCCATGCCGGGCCGCGACACCGACGCCCTCACATGCTGCGGCGGGTGTATTCGAGGAGGGTGTCGCGGACGAAGGTGGCGGGGAGGGGGCCGCCGTAGGTGGCGGTGAAGTTTTCGTCGGTGACGTATGTGTCGGCTATGCAGGTGAGCATGGCGATCGAGCGGTCGCGGTCGCCGTCGAACAAGGGGGTGCCGGGGACCGCGCGTAGCCAGTCGACGTGGCGGGCGGCGAGGGTTTGGGCGTGGGGGGAGGTGGGGGTTTGGCCGTCTTTCCAGGCTGCGATCCAGGCGGCGATGAGGTCGTCGGTGTCGCGTTTCCAGTCTCGTTGCTGGGCCAGGGTTTTGCCGTGCCACCAGGCGTTGCTCTCGGTGTAGGCGCGCTCGCCCCAGCGGGCGATGACCTCGTCGCGGTAGGGGTCGTTGAAGCCCTCGAGCAGCATCTGCAGCGAGCCGTCGGCGGCGGCGCGGGCGTCGAGGGTGTGGCGCAGGGCGCGGATGCGGGCGTCGAGGCGGGCGCGTTCGGCCTCGAGCAGGCGCAGGTGCGCGCCCAGCGCCTTGTCCTCGTCGCGTTCGCGGTCGAGGACTTCGGCGATGACGGGCAGCGACAGGCCGAGCTCGCGCAGCAGCAGGATGCGCTGCAGCCGCGCGACGGAGTCGGCGTCGTAGAAGCGGTAGCCGTTGTGGCCGACCCGGACGGGCGGGAGCAGACCGATGTCGTCGTAGTGGCGCAGCGTGCGGCTGGTGACGCCGGCGCTGTCGGCCAACTGCTGGATCGTCCACTCCACGAAGCCCTCCCGAATCTGCTCAGTTCTTGCCGACCCAGTCGCCCTCGAAGGTCTTGGCCCACTGCTTGGCCCGATCGATCTCGGCCATGCGGGGCGCGGTGAGGATGACGCGATTGCCGTCGGGATCATCAATGGTGACATCGCTGGTGTACCAGGCGGTGTCGGCGGGGCCTTCGATGCGCGCCCCCGGGAACTCACGCTCGCGCAGCGACTTCGCGCGCTCGGCGAGGTCCTCACCACCGGCGGAGAAGCTGACCGTGGTGGTGCCGATGCGCGCCTGCCCCGGGACCAGCAGCAGGTCCTGGTACTTCATCCGGCGCAGGTGCACCACGACCGGCGTGCCGTCGGGCCCGGGAATCGTTGCCAGCGCGATGAATCCGACGGCTTCGTAGAAGGCGGTCGCCGCGGCGATGTCGGCCACCGCGAAGTTGGCGAACATGGGCATCGGGTAGATGGTCCGGTCGATGGCCGGTGTCGTGTTCTCGCTCATGGGATCGACGCTAAGAGTTGACGTAACGGCAAGGTCAATTCTCGGGTTCGGGGGTGCTGGCGCGGGCGGAGTAAACAGCCAGCATGTCCTCCACGAGCCGCAGCACCGAGGCGTCGAGATCGGGTCGCTGATACACCCCGCGCACCACGGCCTCGCCGGAGAACACGTGCAACAGCAGGAAGAACAGCGGTTCGCGCACGGGTTCGGGGAAGTCGGCGAGCAGTCCGCTGCGTTCGAGGGTGGCCACGATCTGGCGGTAATAGTTGTCGGCGATGGGCGCGATGCGTTCGCGTAGTTCGGTGTCCGAGCGGGCGGCCAGGAAGATCTCGCGCAGCGCGTGGGTGAGATTGGACTGCTGCGCCTGCCGCAGGAACCGCAAGGCCACATCGAGCGGATTGTCCTGCGCCCCAAGATGTTCCATGGTGACGGTGTAGCCGACCAGTTGCCGGGCGAAGACCTCTTCGGCGGTGCGCACGATCAGGTCCAGGCGGGTGTCGAACTGGCGGAACATGGCCCCGGCCGAGAGTCCGGCGCGCCCGCAGATCTCCTGCACGGTGGTGCGCTGGTAGCCGACCTCCCCGATGGCGGCGATGGTGGCGTCGACGAGTTTGGCCACGGTGGCCGCCCGGCGCTCCTGCTGTGTGCGCCGCGGGCGCGAAACTTCGCTCACGACCGACCATCCTGCCCGCTGCCGAGCAGGCAGCAAACATCCGGCCCGACGTGACCGTTGACACATTCCATCCGGCCATCCTATTGTCTGAGACGCAACTTAGAAAACATTCGCTCTCTAACTTGTGAGGGCGGGCGCTCGGCCGCCGCAGCGGCAGCGAGGAGTTCGACATGACAGCGGGGACCAGGGCGATCGCCCAGGCGTGCGCGGCGGTGGCGGCGGGGCTGACCGTCGCGGTCTGCCCGGGGCTGACCGGGACAGCGGCGGCCGACCCGGTGCCGGTGCAACCGGCCCTGCCCTTTCCGGTGCCACCGGCACCGCCGTATCTGGATCCCGGCTTCTACCAACCCGATCCGGCCCGGGTGGCCGCGGCCCAGCCCGGGGAGATCCTGGCCGCGCGGCAGGTGAATCTCGCCAATGTGTGGCTGCTGCCGCTCAATGCCAATGCCTGGCAGCTGTCCTACCGCAGCACCAACACCCGCGGCGAGCCGATCGCGGCGGTGGCCACGCTGGTGGTGCCGCATCGCCCCGCGCCGAGCGGACAGCGCGGGCTGGTGTCGTTCCAGATGGCCGAGGACTCTCTGTCGGTCAACTGCGCGCCCTCCTACACCTTGCAGATGGGATCGCTGCCCAATCCCTTGAATCCGGTGATGGAAGCCGAATTCGTCGAGGTGCAGGCCATGCTGCAGCTCGGGCACGCGGTGGTGATCCCCGATCACGAGGGACCCAACGCGGCGTATGCGGCCGGACCGCTGGGTGGGCGCATCACCCTCGATGGGATTCGCGCCGCGGAGGCCTTCGATCCGGCGGGACTGCCGGGCACCGACACTCGCGTGACGATGTGGGGATACTCCGGTGGCGCGATTCCGACCGCGCATGCCGCCGAGTTGCAGCCGACCTACGCACCCGAGCTCAACCTGGTCGGTTCGGCGGTCGGTGGGCTGCTGGCCGATATCCGCGCCTCGCTCAACTACAACAACGCCACCTCGACCTTCGGCGGCGCGGTACTGGGCGGCCTGTTCGGCGTGGCCCACGAATACCCACAGCTGAACCAGTTCATCGACGAGCACATGAACCCGCTGGGCAAGGGACTGCGGCTGATCCACGAAAACCAGTGCGTGGCCATGCAGTTCGCGGCCATCCCGTTCGTGAACCTCAAGGGCCTGTTCGACTATCCGGGTGATCCCATGCAGGCCCCGGAGCTGCAATCGGTGCTCGACGACATCAGCCTGGGCCACCGCGGCACCCCGACCTCGCCCCTCTACATCTACGAGGGCACCTTCGACGAGGTGATGCCGCTCAACGCGATCGACAACACCTACGACATCTACTGCCAGGACCCGAACGCGCGCGTCCAGTACACCCGGGACCTGTTCAGTGAGCACGGCATCGCCGCGGTCTCCAACACCGCCAGCGCGGCCCTGTGGCTCAACGACCGCCTCAACGGGATTCCCGCACCCGGCGGCTGCCACAACCGCGACGTCTACTCCGGCATTCTCGATCCGGGCGCGATCGGCGCGTTCGTCAACGCGATCGGCCAGACCCTCGCGTCGGCGCTCGGGATGCCCGTCTAGTCGCCGTACGATCGGGCCTATGCCAGCAACTCGTCTGTGGGTTCTGCTCGCGCTCTCCGCCGTCGCCGCCGCGGGATGTTCCTCGAGCGGCGAACAGGCCGGTACCCCACCCGCCGCGCTCATGGGCCACTCGTTCGTCTCGACGGCGGTGTCGGGGACGCCCATTCCCGGCGGCGGCCCGCTCACCCTGACCTTCACCGACGGCCGAGTCACCGCCGTCTCCGGCTGCAATACCGCCACCGGACCCGTTGACCTGCAAGGCAATACGCTGCAGGTCGGCGGACTGGCCACCACCCTGATGGCCTGTCCGGGCGAGGTCGCGGGCGCCGACGGCTGGCAGGACGGGCTGCTGCGCTCGCAACCCACCTGGACCCTGGTCGGCGACACCCTCACCCTGAAGGGCAACGGCTCCACGGTGACCCTGCGCGACCGCAAGGCCCTGCACCCGGACAAACCGCTCATCGGCACCACCTGGATCGTCACCGCGCTGCTGCGCACCGACGCCGAGGTCCGCTCGGCCACCCTCGACGAGGTCCGCCCCGCCCTGACCATCAACCCCGACGGCACGGTCTCCGGCAGCGCGGGCTGCAACACCATGACCGGCACCGCCAAGACCGACGGCGACACCGTCACCTTCGCCATCGCCACCACCCGAATGATGTGCGACCCGCAGGTCATGGAGGTCGAACAGGCGGTGCTGCAGGCCCTGGACGGAAAGGCCACAGCCAGCATCGATTCCGACGATCTCACCCTGCGCAATGTCGGCAACAACACCGGGCTGAAACTGCACGCCGAATGAGACCGCCCGGTTGGACTGGCCGAGCGATCGGAAGTTGCCGCGAGAAGCGCCCTTTCAGATCTACGCTGAGCCCGGTGTACGCGACAAACGCGACATATGGGAGGGCGTCATCAACGACCGGGAAGCCGACCTGGACCAGTGGTTTCGCGCGGAACTCGCCGCGGCGACACCCGGACCCGCACGCCCTCCGCACGAACCGATCGACGCGGCCTCCGGCCTCACCGGACAGCACTGCCTGGAACTGTTCGACGCTCAGGCCGCCTCCCGGCACCTGGACCTGGCCGCACGCCGCCTGACCCGGGAAGGCCACGGCTACTACAGCATCGGATCCTCCGGACACGAGAGCAATGTGGCGGTCGCGGCGGCGCTGCGGGTCACCGATCCGGCGCTGCTGCACTATCGGTCGGGGGCGTTCTTCGTGTACCGGGCCCGGCAGGTGCCCGGCCTGGATCCCATTCGCGATGTCATGCTCGGCGTCGCCGCGGCCGCCGCGGACCCGATATCCGGTGGGCGACACAAGGTTTTCGGCTCCCAACCCGCCAATGTCATCCCCCAGACCTCCACCATCGCCTCGCATCTGCCGCGCGCGGTCGGACTGGCCTTCGCCATCGAACGCGCCGCGAACCTCCGGCTGGCCTCCCCCTGGCCCGCGGACTCGGTGGTGGTGTGCAGCTTCGGTGACGCCTCGGCCAATCATTCGACCGCGGCCGGGGCCATCAATACCGCCATCCACACCGCGCATCAGAACGTGCCCATGCCGATCCTGTTCGTGTGCGAGGACAACGGGCTCGGCATCAGCGTCCCCACCCCGCGCACCTGGATCGAACAGGCCTACGGCTCCCGACCCGGCCTGGCCTGGTTCGACGCCGACGGCACGGACCTGCCCGCCGCCCTGACCGCCGCCCGCGCGGCCGCCGATCACGTTCGCGCCCACCGCAAACCCGCGTTCCTGCGACTGCGCACCGTGCGACTGCTCGGCCACGCCGGCTCCGATGTCGAATCCGCCTACCGCCGCCCCGCCGACATCGCCGCCGACCTGCGCCGCGACCCGGTCACCGCCACCGCCCGCCTGCTCATCACCGCGGGCGTGGCCACCCCCGCCGAGGTCGCCGCCCGATACGACGCCATCGCCGAACAGGTCGCCGCGGCGGCCGAAAGCGCCTGGAACGAACCGAAACTCACCTCCGCCGCCGCCGTGGTCGCCACCCTGGCACCCGCCCGACCCACCGTGGTCCGCACCGACGCCCTGCGCGCCATGCCCGAGGGGGACAGAAACGGCGCGAGCAGAGCCACCGATCCCGCGCCGGGCACCGACGCGGCGAACGGTGGGACCGATTCACCCGCCTCCACCGGTGACGCGCTGACGCTGGCACAGGCACTCAATCAGACACTGGCGCAACTGCTCACCCGCGATCGGGACATCCTGGTGTTCGGTGAGGACGTCGGCCGCAAGGGCGGGGTGTACGGCGTCACCAAGGGGTTGCAGCAGAGCTTCGGTGTGCGACGGGTTTTCGACACGCTCCTCGACGAGCAGAGCGTGCTGGGCACCGCGCTCGGGGCGGCGCTGGCCGGGTTCGTGCCGATTCCGGAGATCCAATACCTGGCCTATGTGCACAATGCCGAGGATCAACTGCGCGGGGAGGCGGCGACGCTGTCGTTCTTCTCCGGGGGCCGCTACCGCAATCCGGTGGTGGTGCGCATTGCCGGGCTCGCCTATCAGAAGGGCTTCGGCGGGCACTTCCACAATGACAATTCCATTGCCGCGCTGCGGGACATCCCGGGCCTGGTGATCGCGACACCCTCGCGCGCCGACGACGCCGCCGCCATGCTGCGCACCTGTGTGTCGGCCGCCCGGGTGGACGGGCGAGTCTGCGTCTTCCTCGAGCCGATCGCGCTCTATCACACCCGCGACCTGTATCGGGCCGGGGACGGGGCCTGGCTGGCCCCGATTTCCGGTGTGCGCCATGCCGATATCGGCCGCGCCCGCGTCCACGGCACCGGCTCGCACCTGACCATTGTCAGCTTCGCCAATGGCGTGCCCATGAGCCTGCGGGTGGCGCGGCGCTTGGCCGCCGACGGCATCCACGCGCGGGTGCTGGATCTGCGCTGGCTCGCACCACTGCCGATGGAGGATCTGCTCGACAATGCCCGCGCCACCGGGCGGGTGCTCATCGCCGACGAAACCCGCCGCAGCGGAGGCGTTTCCGAGGCCGTGTGCACCGCGTTGCTCGATGCCGGATTCGACGGTCCGCTCGCCCGCGTCACCAGCGCCGACAGCTTCGTGCCGCTGGGACCCGCGGCCTCGACGGTGCTGCTCGACGAGGCGGCCATCGAATCGGCCGCCCGCAAGCTCCTCGCCGCGCCCCCGGCTCGCTGACCGTTGTGACGACAGGTGGGGGTCGGGGTCGCTCGCGGGTGACACCCGGCCCCCACCTGCCCTCGACGCCGGTCCGGTCGGCGTCCCGGTGCCGTTGAGGGGACGGCACCCGGCTTATCTACGTATCAACTACGTAGATACGTAATACCGCACCATCCGGGCCGAACGCAAGCGAATCGTGCCGTCCACCACACCCCCGAATTCAGTAAGCCTGCCCTCAGTTTTGGTCTCTACACTCGAGCACCAATCCAAGGGAGGATCTGCAATGCGAGCGCGATCGCGGGTGCGGCCATGAGCGTCGCCCTCTGCCTGCTGCTCTACGGCTTCGCCGTCGCCGTCCTGGCACCGCGACTCCTGCGCAGACTCGGCATCGAGGGCACGGCACCGCGCATCGCCATCGCCGCCTGGCTCGCGGCCATGGCCTCCACCATCCTGGCCTGGACGGTCACCCTGGCCATCCTGATCGTCGACATCGCCACCCACCAGATTTCCCTGTTCCCGGTCCGCTTCATGGACGGCTGCCTGCTCCACCTACACGACGCCGCCGTCGGCGACTACGGCCACCCCGTCCAGACCGGACTGCTCGTACTGTCCGGATTCGCCACGCTCGCGGGCATTCTCGTCGCCTACCGGCTCGCCACCACCCTGCTGCGCGCGCGCCGCCACACCCTCGAACACGCGCGCATGGCCCGCCTCGCCGGACGCCACCACCCCGAACTCGACGCCGTCGTCCTCGACGTCGACCAACCGGCCGCCTATTGCGTTGCGGGCAAACCCCATACGATCGTCCTCAGCCGCGGCGTCCTCACCGCCCTCGAGGACCACCACCTCGACGCCGTCCTCGCCCACGAACGCGCCCACCTCGACGGCCGCCACCACCTGCTGCTCACCCTCACCCGCGGATTGGCCAGCGTGCTGCCTCGCCTCGACCTGTTCACCGTCGGCGCGTCCGAGGTAGCACGACTGTTGGAAATGCTCGCCGACGACGCCGCGGCCCGAAAACACGGACACGACACCGTCTTACAGGCCCTGCTGACACTGTCCGCGCTGCCGAGCCCGCCCGCCACCGCGCAGGCCGCGCTGCTGGCGCGCGTGCGCCGACTCTCGGCACCGGGGAATCCCCCACGCTGGTACGCCCGGGCCATGGCGACCGCCGTCGCCCTGCTGGCGGTGTCGATTCCGGTGGCCGCCATCATCACCGCGGGCATCGGCATTCGAGTCTGCGCGGTATAGCGGCGATCCCGCGCCGGTGGCTCAGCGCGACTTGGACCGCGCGAGCTTGCGCAGCGCCGCGCGCAAACCCTCGGACTCCTCGGAGCTCATCTGCTCGACGAAGTGCGCCAGCACCAAATCCGAACGGCCACCGCTGCCGAGTGCCTCGCGCATCAGCCGCGCGCTGTACTCCTCGCGGCTCAGCGTCGGCCAATACCGGTACGCCTTGCCGACGCGCTCACGCTCGAGCCAGCCCTTGCGATGCAGATTGTCCATCGTGGACATGACCGTCGTGTACGCGATATCGCGTTCGCGCGCCAGCTCGTCGAACAACTCACGAACGGTCGTCTTCTCGGAGCGATCCCAGATGCGTTCGATGACGACCGCTTCCAAATCCCCGAAGCCCCGCGCACTCACCTGTGACGTCTCCTTACCGGGACGCGCCCCTCATACGTTCTACGTACGTAGACAGTATCACTCCGCGATGCGGTGTCCAGCGTCCCGCAGCGCCGCCGACGCCTCCTCCAGCCGATGCGCCGGAACCAACACCAGATCGGCGTGAAATGTCGATGCCACGAACACCGGAATCGACGACTCCGCCAGCGGGCCGATCAACGCGGCCAGCGTGCCGGGCGTATTCAGGCCACCCGCATCGACACCGTAGAAGCCCTTCCAGATCTCGCCCTCGGCCCACCCGGGCGCTTCGCGAACCACGGTCAAACCCTCCGGCGCGCGCACCAGGGCGATCCACTCGTCATCCTCCGGGAACGTCGAATTCGGCAGATGGTCGAGAGCGAACTGCGAGGGCACGATCCGCAAGCGCTGGGAGCCGGTCATGGCCACATCCTAGGCGGCGGGGGCGACACGAAAGGCCTTACGAACACCCCGAACCCGAATTAGTCGGAACTACTAAAATAAGGTGCCGTCGCGACTCTCGACCCGTATGGTCTGTGAAATGAGCAGTAGCCCAAGGCAAATCGCCCAAGAGAACGAACACATCGCCGACACCGGCCGGTACCGAGCCGCCGACGGCACGCCCGTCGACATCAGCGCCGCGCTCGACGCCGCACGCACCGGAACCGTGTCCTACGCCCCCGACACCGAAATCAGCGGCGGCGCGCGCGGACCCTTCACCGGGGCACTCGAAATCACCGCCGAAGGCAGCGTCGAGGCCGCGCGCCGACTGCACACCGAAGGCGGAAAAGCCATCGCCGTGCTGAATTTCGCGTCCGCCCGCAATCCCGGCGGCGGGTACCTGCGCGGTGCGCGCGCCCAGGAGGAGGACCTCTGCCGCAGCGCGCTGCTGTACCGCTGCCTGCTCGAGGCCCCCGATTACTATGCGGCACACCGCGCCTCGGACGACCTGCGCTACAGCCACCGGGTCATCTACTCCCCCGACGTCCCGGTGATCCGAGACGACCGCGGCGAACTGAGCCCCGAACCGATCACCGTATCGTTCCTGACCTCGCCCGCGCCGAATGCCGGTGCGCTGGCCGACCGTTCGTGCCGCCCGGTCCCCGTGCGCGAAGTCCTCGACGAACGCGCCGACCGAGTGCTGGCCGTGGCCGCCGGGCACGGCGTCCGCGAACTGGTCCTCGGCGCGTGGGGATGCGGTGTCTTCCGCAACGATCCCGCCGAAGTCGCCGCGGCCTTCGACCTCGCCCTGACCAAGCACGGCGCGGCCTTCGACCGCGTGGTCTTCGCGATCTGGGACCGCTCCCCCATGTCAGCGAACCGCGCCGCCTTCGAAGCCCGCTTCACCCAGCCCTCCCCGTCCTAGCGTTTTTCTGCCAGCGGGACCCTGCGCTGGGTTTCGCGGCAGCGCAGGCAGGCTTGCAACTCATATTTAGATTGCAATATCTACAGATTCAGATAGGAGTGACCCGGTCCTGCCCACGCTCGGCCCAACGTTCGTGCCCTACCTCAGCGAGCCAGTCCGGTGCGGTGCGCGTAGGCGATGGCCTGGCCGCGATCGCGCACCCCGAGCTTGCCGAACAGCGAATTGATGTGCGTCTTCACCGTGCTCACGCCGATGAACAGCGTCTTGGCGATCTCGGAGTTGTTGTGTCCCTGGGCCATCAGCCGAAGAACGTCCCGCTCACGGTCGGTCAGATCGACGGCGGGTTCCTGCGGCGCGTCGAGTCCGGAGAGCAGGCGACGGCCCACCTCGGCGGCCAGGGTGGTGTGGCCACTGGCCACCGAGCGGATGGCGGCGGCGATCTCGGCGCGACCCGCGTCCTTGGTGAGATAGCCGCGGGCACCCGCGCGCAGGGCACCGGCGATGGAGGCGTCATCGGCGTAGGTGGTGAGCACCAGGACGGCGGTCTCGGGATGCTGGGCCGTGATCGCGGCCGTGGCGGCCACACCGTCGATTCCGGGCATGCGCAGATCCATCAGTACCACCCGGGGTTTCACGCGGCGGACCAGATCGACGGCCTCCGCGCCGCCGCGGGCCTCCCCCACCACCCGCATGTCGGGCAGCAGCGACAGCACCGTGGTGAGGCCGTCGCGCACGGTCGTCTGGTCGTCGGCCACCACCACGGTGATCACTTCTGCGGCAGCAGGATTCGCACCGTCCACCGATCACCCTCCTTCCTCGCGGCCAGGGTGCCACCCGCCGCTTCGATCCGTTCGCGCATACCGAGCAGACCCGCACCGGACCCCGTCCCACCGAGCGATAGTCGGTGCACCGCAACGGGATTGGAGATCAGCGCCTCCACCTGACCGGCACTGTCGCGGAGGCTGAGCGTAACCGGTTGCCCGGGAGCGTGTTTGCGGGCATTGGTCAGCGCCTCCTGCACCGAGCGGGTGAGCGCCACCGCCACCTGTTCATTGGCCGGATTGACGGCGATATCCACGCGCTCCGCCAATACCCCACCGGCACTGCGATGTTCATCGATGACGCGACGCAGCTCGGCGGCGGTGTCGAAGCGTTCCGAACGCAGCGCGCCCACCACCCGGCGAGCATCGGCCAGCCCGGACACCGCCAGCTCGTGCGAGGCCTTGACCCGTTCGGCGGCCCGGTCCACCTCCCCCGCCTCGAGCAGCGCGTCGGCGGCATCGAGTTGGAGGACCAGCCCACCGAGCGTGTGGGCCAGCACATCGTGAATATCCCGGGCGATGCGGCCGCGTTCGGCCAGGGCCGCGGCGCGGTCGCGTTCGGCGCGGATGATCCGATTCTGTTCCACCAGTAGCCGATTGCGTTCGGCGACCGCCCGCCCCTGCCGTCGACTCCAGCCCGCCAGGCCGATCACGACCGCGCCGACCATCAGCCCGAGGAGTGCGCGACCGGTGCCGCCCAGCAGTATCGAGACACCCATGAGCACAGTGGTGCCCAACGCCAGCAACGGCCCGAACCACAGCGGTTCGGTCACCAGGCTGATGGCGATGAAAACGGCCGCCAGCGCGCTGATCGCGGATCCGGCCGTCTGCGTGACGGTCAATCCCCCGCCGATCGCCATGGCACTCAGCGAGATTCGCTCCAGCGCCGACTGCAGCGGCGAGGCGAGCCACCCCGCCCAGCCCAGCCACGACAGCACCACCAGGGCCCCCACCCACGGCCGATGCCAGAGCTCCGCGCTCGCCGAGGACGACACCACGGCAATGAGCCCGACCAGGCGCAGCAGCCTGGACAGGCTCGAGGCGGGATCGAGAATCTGCATCGGTGTCAGTGTGCCGCAACCATTCGCGCCTGCTCCGCACGCCGGGCCAACACCAGCGCGCGCCCGACCCGATTCAGCGCCACCACCAGCAGGATCGCGCCGATCGAGGTCACCGCCTCGGCACCGGCCATCCGGGCCACCACATCGACCCCGATCCGCACCGCCAGCAGCACGATCCACAGCGCCGACCCGATCCACCCCGTCCGCGCCTCCAGGCCCTCGGCACCGGTTCGGACCTGCGAGAGCAGACCCATCACCAGACCGAATCCGAGACCCAGCGCCGCCGACAACGCCAGCAGCGCCACCGCCGTCACACTCGGGGTCCCGCCCGCGAGCACCGACTTCATCTGCAGGAACCCGACCACCCCGAGAATGATCGGCCCGCGCCACAATCGGGTCGGATCCAACACCTGCCACCGCGTCTGCCGGTACATGATCCACCCGATCACCAGCACCGCGACCAGGCCTTCGACCGCCGCATTCTGCAAGTTCATGCTTCTACGGTCGCGGTCGAGCACCGCTGAACCCACCACCCCGGGGTGGAGGCCGGGTGGAAAAACGCTGAGTTAATCGGGCCACACCGGTTGGCGCTTCTCCAGGAATGCGGCCATTCCCTCACGCGCGCCGGGCAATTGGGAGGCGGCGGCCATGACCTCGCGGGCCAGGGTGTAGGCGTCGGCCTCGGGACGGTCGAGTTGGGCGTAGAGGGTGCGTTTGCCGAGCGCCTTGCTGGCGCGGCTGCCGCGGGTGGCCCGGGCGAGGAGCTCGGCGACGGCGGTGTCGAGTTCCGAGTCGGGCACGGCGTAGTTGATCAGACCCCAGTCGACGGCCGTGCGGGCATCGATGACATCGCCGGTGAGGGCCAGTTCCATCAGGCGTTTGCGGCCGATCGAACGCGCGACCGGGACCGCCGGGGTGTGGCAGAACCAACCGCCCTTGCCACCGGGCAGCGCGAAGCCCGCGGATTCGGCGGCGACGGCCAGGTCACAGGAAGCGACCAGCTGGCATCCGGCGGCGGTGGCCAGGCCG
Source organism: Nocardia sp. CDC153 (assembly GCF_035818515.1). Taxonomy (NCBI): domain Bacteria; kingdom Bacillati; phylum Actinomycetota; class Actinomycetes; order Mycobacteriales; family Nocardiaceae; genus Nocardia; species Nocardia sp. CDC153. The sequence continues at coordinate 392,368 of NZ_JAYKYU010000002.1, forward strand.
TGCACGCGGGCGATCACCACCTGCGGGAGGGCTTCGAGGGTGGTCATCACCTGCTGGCAGAGGGTGAGCAGCTCACGCACCTCGAGCAGGTACCGGGCGGAGACGTCGGCGAAATCGTGCCCGGCACTGAAAACCGGTCCGGTGGCGGCCAGCACCAGGCCGGTGGCGTCGGTCTCACCGGCGGCCTCGAAGGCGGCGAGCAGTTCTGCGAGATGGTCGGCGGACAGCGCGTTGCGGCGGTCCGGGCGGTTCATGGTGACGGTGATGGTGTCGCCGTCGCGCTTCACGAGCAGGTGCCGGTACTCGGTCATGAATCCACCGTAGTGCGAGTCACCGCATGCGAAGCCGGATTTCGGGCCCGACCGGGCTCGGGGGGTCAGACCGGGGAAGGCGTCGACGCGAGCTGGAGCCAGCGGCCGGTGGAGGGGACGCCGTTGGTGTCGACCACGACAACGAGGTACCAGCCGGGTGGGGCCAGCGCCGGGTTGGCGGGCATGGTGACGGTGAGGGTTCCGGAGTCGGTGTGGGTGATGGGCAGGTCGACGATGCGCTGGTTGTTGTCGCAGGAGTGGGTGCAGGAGGTGGGGTGCATGAGGTTGACCTCGCGGATGGCGGCCGCGGTGGTCAGGGTGAGGGTCGCGCCGTATTCGACCGTGCCGGTGGTTATTTCGAGGTCCGGGCGCGGTCCCTTGAAAAGGTAGGGCGGCCAGAACATTTCGATGCGCAGCTCCTCGGTCTTGCGCTGCGGATTCGACCCGGCGGTCACCACCTTGCCATCGGGCGTCAGCAGCGCCACCGAATGGTAGAGGCGCGCCACGCGTTCCGGCGCGGTCGGTGTCCAGGTTCCGGCGATCGGGTCGTAGATCTCGCCGTGGGGCGGCACCGAATCCGCCATCTCCTCCATGCCGGAACCGCCCGCGACCAGCACGGTCCGGTCGGGCAGCAGCACCGCGCACACGTGCATGCGCGCGTAGGCCATCGACGGTCCCGGCGCATAGGCGGGCGCGGCGGCGCTCAGATCGACGATTTGGGTGTCGGCCGAGGCCATTCCGGGGCCGTGCGGGTCGACCGAACCGCCGCCGATGAGCATCACGCGCTGCGCCTGCGCGGGCGGCAACAGCACACTCGTGGACTGGCTGCGGGTTTCGGGGTCGTAGAGTCCGGGGACCTCGGTGACCGCGCCGGTCGTGGTGTCCCAGATCGAGGGACGCATGCCATTGTCTGTCCCGAACTGCCCGCCGGTGTAGAAGACCCGGCCGTCGGCGAGCAGGATCAGGTGCGCGTAGGTCGGGATCGGGCCGGGCACCGGCAGTTTCGACCAGGTGAGCGTGGTCGGATCGAACACCTCCGGTGTCTCCGACAGGAAACCGTCCGCGCCCAATCCCGAGACCGCCACCACCGCACCGGTTTTCAGTGCGGCAAGGGTGGGATACCAACGGCCGAAGGCCATATCGGGCTGGGTTTCCCACGTGAGGGTCTGCGGATCGAAGAGCAGGGCGTCTTTCAGACCGAAGAACGGATCGTATTGTCCGGTGCCGCCCGCGGCCAGCAGGCGGCCGTCGGGCAAGAACGCCTGCCCGGAACAGAACATGTCGATCGGCGTCGCGGGCGCGGACAGCCCCGGATTCGGGTAATGCCAGACGCGGGTGCGAAAGTCGTGGGCGTTCAATCGATCCGGGTCGTTGCCGGATCCGGCGAAGAACAGCACGTCCCCGGTGTGCAGCAGGGCCGCGTGCACCGGATTGATCTCGGTGCCGAAATCCAGGATGCGCCAGGTGCCTTCGGTGGCGGCGGTGGCCAGATCGGTGTCGAGGTCGAGCACCCGCAGATATCCCGCGTTGCCGCCCTGGGGATGGTCGATGGCACAGACGACCAGTTGCGGCAGTGCGCCCGCGCCGGGCAGCAGCGCGATGGCCGCGCCTTCGTTTTCCCAGAATCCCCAGTCCGGCACGTGCGACCACCGGCTCCACCCGTCCACGCAGTGCCCGCTGCCGTCCAGTCCCCAACCGATGGTGTACAGACCGGCATTGCCGTTCTGCGGGTGATCGATGGTGAAGACGATCAGCTCCGGTCGCCCGTCTCCGTCCAGGTCGGCGACAGTCATGCCCGCGCCCTGGTTCTCCCAACCCCACCAGTCCGGAATCGCCACCCACGGCGTCCATTCCGCTACCGAGCCGTCCGCGCCGAGACCCTTGGCGAGCCGGAATTGGCCGCTGTTCTGGCCGTCCGGATTGTCGACGGTCATGACCGCCAGCACCGACTGCCCGTCGAGGTGGGTCAGACAGATGTCCGCGCCCTGGTTCTCCCAGCCGTACCAGTCCGGAATCTGTTGCCACGCGGTCCATCCGCCGGTGACCGCGCCGTCGGCGTCGAGATCGCGGCCGATGCGGTAGTAACCCTGGTTCTGCCCGGCGGGATTGTCGACGAGGAAGACCACCAGATCCGGGCGGCCATTGCCGTTCAGGTCGCCGATCGCGAGGCCCGCTCCCTGGTTCTCCCACCCCCACCAGTCCGGCACCTGCTGCCACGGCCCCCAGTCGCGGACCGTCCCGTCGGCGGCCAGGGCATGGCCGACCCGGTAGTTGCCGGTGTTCTGACCGGGCGGATTGTCGACCATGAGCACCACGACGTCGAGGGTTCCGTCGCCACCGAGATCGGCGACGGCCATACCGCAATCCTGGTTGTCCGCCGAAAACCAATCCGGAATGGGAACGAATTGTCCTGCCACACAAGCAATCATGGTCGCCCCCGCCGATTCCGGCATCCGATGTCCAGATAGTCCGGATCTTTACAAAAATGCCAGGTTGCCCAAAACGCACCCGGCGACACATCCCACCCACTACCCTGCGAAACGCTCTCGTTTCACAAACTGAGGATGCCTTATGAGCAAGACCATCTGGGCCACCGGCCTCGCCCTCACCGCCAGCGCCCTGCTGGCCAGCGCCGGCACCGCCGATGCCGCACTGCCCACCACCATCGGCTCCGATTCGACCTTCAAGGTCGGCGTCGACATCGCCCCCGGCACCTACACCACCACGACCGCCACCACCGTGTGCGCGTGGGCTCGCCTGTCCTCGCTCACCCCCGGCGCCAATGCCACCATCCAGGCGGGCGGCGCGGTCAACGGCACCGTCACCGTCACCATTCAGCCCACCGACGTCGCGTTCTTCACCAGCGGTTGCGGCACCTGGACCCTCACGACCACCACGAGCGCGGGGTCCTCGGGCTCGAGCAATGGCTCCAGCAGCGGCAGCGCCGGCAACCTGATCACCAGCCTGCTGTCCTCCGGATCCAGCAGTCACTGACGATCGAACCGCCGCCCCGGAGGAGGCGGATTCGATCGACACCGGCGGGCCGGGTGGTCAACACCGGCAGGGCCGGGTAGTCGACACCGGCAGGGCCGGAAGGTCGACACCGACGGGGCCGGGTATCCGAGTATGCCCGGCCCCTCGCGGTGAGATCTCAACAGTCGCAGCAGGATTCCTCGCAGCAGCAACAGCCTTCTTCGCAGCAGCAGCAACCTTCGCCGCAGCAGACGCACCCCTCGCAGCAAGGCAGGCAGCCCATGCCGCGGCGGCGCGGGGCCGGACCGTAGTAGCCGGGCCCCGGGCCGTAACCCGGCGGCGGGCCGTAGCCGGGCGGAGGCGGTGGGCCCCAGGGCCCTTGGCCGCGACGACGCCAGCGGCTCGTGGGCGCGGTGTGGGTCGAGCAGACGGTGCCGCCGCCGAAGGTGCGGGTCACCGAGCGACCCAACTCGTGCTTCAGCAGCTTGTGAATCAGCCTGCCATCGGTGAATTCCACCTCGGCCAAGGCCAATTCGATGCCCAGCAGGGCATCCTTGCACAGTCGGTGCGCCTCGGCCACGTCGGTTCCGGTGGCCACCAAGGGATTCCACTTGCCGTGTGCCAGGTCGTCGTCGAGGTCCTCGACCGCGTCGACGAGATGCGCTATGCGGCCGAACAATCGGCCGACCTCGGTCAGCGGCTCCCGATTGCCGGGACGTCCGGCCAGGATCGCGGTGTGGCCGAAGGCGGCCGCGGTGGCGGTTTCGGTGGGTTCGGTGACCTCGAGCAGCGGGGTGCCGATCACCGCCGCCGACTCGATCTCACCCTGCCGGTCCACCGCCGTCACGAGCACCCCGGTGTCGAAACCGAGTCCGGCGCCGGTGGATTCGCCCTGTCGGGCCCAGCGTTCGGCGATCCGGCGGGCGGCGGGCCGGAACCCGGCCGTGCCCGCCACGCCATCGTGGTCATCGACGTGATCGCGCACCTTCGCCGCGGCCAGCACCAGCGAGACCGTGGCGGCCAGCCGCACACAATCGCCGGTGGCGACATCGGCGCGCTTCATGCCGCGCAGCGGGCAGGGCCCGGCGGCACGGCGCGTGGGCGGCGCGGTCGACTGCGCCTCCACCAGGGCCGAGACGATCAGCCCGTCGTAATTGGTTGCCATGCGGGCGCTCTGACCGTGGTCGTCACGCAGTGCGAGACACAACCCGCACAGTTGCGCCAGCCAAGCCCGCCCGAGTTCCTCGCCCAGCCGATGACGGCAGGGTCGGATGATGCCGAACACACCATCGAAGGTAACCCCTTTGTCGGGGTTCATGCCGCCGAATTCGGATCACCACGCCGCGGACGGCGTAGATCGAATCTCACTGGGCGGCAAGGGCGGCGAACTCCTCGGCGTGTCGCACGGGGCGATTCGCCGACCACGCCAGGCTGACCTCGTTGGGCGCGAGATCGGGGACGGGGATGTAGGCGATGTCGGGGCGGGTATAGAAGGTCATGACCGACAGGGGCAGGAAGATGATGCCGTGGCCCCCGGCGACATGTTCGAGCTTCTCCTCGACGCTGCGGAAGGCCGGGGCGACCGGACGGTCGGTACGCAGTTCGGTTGCGACGGCACGCCATTCGGGCACCAGGTCGGGATCCTGGAGCAGATGCTCGTCCGCGAGGTCGGCGATCGAGACCGCGTCCTTGCCTGCCAGACGGTGGTCGGCGGGCAGCACGACCACGCGCGGTTCGGTGTAGAGCGGGCGCACGGTGAGACCGTGCGGGTCGATGGGCAGGCGGACCAGGCTGACGTCGACGCGGCCGTCGTGCACGACCTCGGTTTGGTCGAACCAGTCGGTGCGCACCAATTCGACGGTGAGGCCCGGATACCGCTCGGTGAGCGCGCGGACCGCGCCGGTCACGATGAGGCCCGGCATGAAGCCGATCGTGAACGTGTCCGCTCCCGCCGCGGCGCGAACCACCCTGCGCTGCAACGCTTCCGCCGCCGCCAGCAGTGGTTTGGCCTCGATCAGCAGCTGCTCCCCCGCCGCCGTCAGCGCGGTTCCACGCCGATCGCGGGCGAACAGTTGCGCGCCGAGTTCCTCCTCGAGGGCGCGAATCTGGCGCGACAGCACGGGTTGCGCGATGAACAGCTGTTCGGCGGCGCGACCGAAATGCAGGTGCTCGGCCACGGCCACGAAGTAGCGCAGCTTGCGCAGATCGACGTCGCTCATGCCCTCAGGGTATTACAGGCGGCGGGATAGGTCTTGGACGGCGGACGGGCGGAAAACCGAAGGTAGAGGGGCACAAGCACTTCCCGGAAAGGAAACTCGATGTCTCTCGACGGACAGCACGTGGTCATTCTCGGCGGCACCTCCGGCATCGGCTACGCGGTGGCGCGGGCAAGCGCCGCGCAGGGCGCGCAGGTCACCGTCGTGTCCAGTCGCCAGGCCAATGTCGACAAGGCGGTCGCCGAACTCCCGGCCGGTGCCGGTGGCGTGGTCGCCGATCTCACCGACGCCGACCGGATTCGAGCCGTCTTCGACGAGCTCGCAGCGATCGACCACCTCGTCTACACCGCGGGCGAACCGCTGCTGCTCTCCCCCCTCGCCGATCTGGATGTCGACGCGGCGCGAAAGTTCTTCGAACTGCGGTACTTCAGCGTGCTCGCCGCGGTCCAGTCCGCGGTACCCCACCTGCGGGCCGACGGGTCCATCACCCTGACCACCGGCACCGCCGGGCCGCGTCCGGTGCCGGGATCCTCGGTCACCTCCAGCGTCTGCGGCGCGGTCGAGGCGCTCACCCGAGCCCTGGCGGTCGAACTCGCGCCGATCCGGGTGAACGCGGTCATGCCCGGCGTGGTCCGCTCGCCGCTGTGGAACTTCCCGGAAGACCTCCGCGAGCAGTTCTACGCCGACACGGCAGCCAACACCCCGTTGCGCCGCATCGCCGACACCGACGACATCGCCCAGGCATTCGTCTTCTTCCTCACCCAGCCCCACGCCACCGCCACCATCCTCCCCCTCGACGGCGGCGCAGTCCTGGCCTGATCGCCGAGTGGCGCACCCTGGAGGGATATTCGGACAAATCGCCTCCAGGGTGTGCCACTCGACGGATCAGCGGGCGGCGTGGCGGGCGGCGAGGTAGGCGAAGACGATGGCGGGGCCGATCGTCGCGCCGGGACCGGCGTAGGTGTGACCCATGACCGGGGCGCTGGCATTGCCCGCCGCGTACAGGCCCTCGATCACCTCGCCGTCGGGGCGCAGGACGCGGCCGTCGACATCGGTCACCAGGCCACCCTTGGTGCCCAGGTCGCCGGGGACCAATTTCGCGGCGTAGAACGGACCCTGTTCCAGCGCACCGAGATTCGGGTTCGGGCGCTGGCGGGGGTCGCCGTAGTAGTTGTCGTAGGCGCTGTCTCCGCGTCCGAAGTCGGAATCCTTGCCCGCGTGGGCGAATTCGTTGAATCGGGCGACCGTCGCGGTGAGTTTCTCGACCGGGAGGCCGATCTTCTCGGCGAGTTCGGGTAGCGAGTCGGCGCGGGTCAGCGCGCCGGACTTGAACCACCGACCGGGTAGGGCCTGGCGCGGTGGGACGCCCGCGAACTGGTAGCGATTGCGGTAGCGCTGGTCGAAAATCAGCCAGGCGGGCAGGTTTTCGCCCGGCCCCTCGCCCTGACCGTTGATGCCGCCGTACATGCGATGCGTGGCCTCGACGTAGGGCAGGCATTCGTTCATGAACCGCTCGGCGCGATCGTTCACGATCACGCTGCCCGGCAGATTGCGTTCGGCCAGGCAGAACCACGCCTCGCGCGGCAGTGGGATCGACGGCCCCCACCACGCGTCGTCCATGAATTCGACCGCGCCGCCGACGGCTTGGCCCGCGCGAATGCCGTCGCCGGTATTGGCCTTCGCGCCCACGGTCCAGTCGGTGCCGATCGGGTCGCGCTGGTACTGCTTGCGCATCACCTCGTTGTGTTCGAACCCGCCCGCGGTGATGATCACGCCGCGCCGGGCCGTGATCACCTGCTCGCGACCCTCGCGCAGCACCACCGCGCCGGTCACCCGGCCGTCCTCGGTGACCAGCTCGAGCAGCGGAGTATCCAGCCACAGCGGCACATTCGCCGAGAGGAGCCCAGCGCGCAGCATGGCGCTCAGCGCCTGTCCCCGCGCCAGCACCCGCCGCCGCAGCACGGTCGCCGCCAACCAGCGACCCGCGATCCCGAGGGCCGACAGCGGACTGCGCGGATTGCGCAAACCCAGGTGCAGCTGCCGGAACTCCGCCTGTGTCACAACGACATTCTTCGGAGCCTTCGCGTAATCCGGTTCCAGCGTGCCCAATTCGGCCCCGAGCGTATTGGCGTTGTACGGCACCGGCTCCACCGACCGCCCGTGCGCCCGCCCACCTGGCGCTTCGGGATAGTAGTCGGAATAGCCTGGCACCCAACGCATCCGCAGTGGAGCGTGTGCCACCAGGAATTCGAACGCCTCGGGTCCCCGATCGATGAAGGTGTCGATGCGCGCCGGATCGACACCGGGCCCGATAATGTCCTTCAGGTAGGCGCGGGCGTCCTCGATATCGTCGGCGGGCGCGTCGCGCCGCAGGGCCGAGTTCCCCGGAATCCACACCCCACCGCCGGATCGAGCAGTGGATCCGCCCCATGTCCGGGCCTTTTCGACAATCACCGCCGACAGTCCGCACTTGGCGGCCGTCAACGCGGCGGCCATGCCCGCCGCCCCCGATCCCACGACGACCACATCGAATGTCGCGCCGGATTCCCTGTTGCCCCGCATATGTCCTCGATCTCCGTGTTCTGTTGTTGATTCGCCGTGCGCCACAGCGGCTTTCACCCGTCGCGGCGCCAGCGTTCGCCGACCACGGCGTCGAGGGCACCCTCCACGCACACCGCCAGCGACATCTCCGGATGCTCCGAACTCCGAAGCCATTGCAGATAGCCGAATTCCGCCGCGGCGAGCATGAGATGCACCAGCAATCCCGGCGTACTGTCCGCCGCGACATTCCGGCCCATCCGCTCCGCCACCAGGTCGACCAGTCGCGCCCGATGCTCCCCCGTGATCAACGCGACCCGCTCGAGCAAATGCGGAGCCGTTCGAAATGCCGCCCGCCATCCTTCGAGCTCGGCGGCGGCCAACGTTGTCGATCGAGTCAGAATCGACTGCGCGAGAGCCACATCCGCGGGCTCGTCCGCCGCGCGCTGCTCGAGCAGGGCCGCGATCCCCGCCCCGCCTTCACGGACCGGGTCCAGCAGCAAATCCTCTTTACTGCGCACATGCCGGAAATAGGTGCTGGCCGATACCCCGGCCGCGGCCGCGATCTCCTCGGTCGTGACCGCCGCGAACCCCTTCTCCGCGAAGAGCCGGTAGGCCGCCCGCTGGATCTCCTCGCGCACCTGTCGGCGTTGCCGCTCACGCAATGACATGAGCCCTCCTCCTGTTAGCGACAGTCTGTCTCGAGATGATAGTTACTGTCAAGAAGGAGGGCGATGTCAGCTAGCAACAATCTGTCAGAGTGAAGCCAGGCGTCTACGCGCGGCGGAGAGCCAGGACGGGGATGGTGCGGATGCCCGCGGTCTTTTCGGCGTAGCCCGCGAAGCCCGGGTAACGGGTGGCCTGGATGTCGTAGATGCGGTCGCGCTCAGGGCCTTTGACCTCGGTGACGGTGACCGGGAAGGTCTCGGTGCCCACCTCGACATCGGTTTTTCCGGCGGCGAGGAGGTTGTAGTACCAGGCGGGGTTGGTGGGGGCTCCGGCGGCGGAGGCGAAGATGTAGAGGACGTTCGGGTCGTGGTCGTCGGCCTGATACATCAAGGGGGTCACCTGTTCACGGCCGGATTTGCGGCCGCGGTGGTGGATCAGGATCATGGGAGCCCCTTCGAAGGGGCCGCCGACTCGGCCTTCGTTGGCGCGGAACTCGTTGATGATCGAGGTGTTCCAGTCGTCGCTCATGATCAGACATTCTGCCGAAAAGGGCCGGACATCCTGGGATGCCCGGCCCTTTTACGCAGCGGAAAACCGTTAGGGCAGGGGTCCGCCCGCGGCGATCGCGGACAAGGTGGCGAACTCGTCACCCTTGAGCGAGGCGCCGCCGACCAGCGCGCCGTCGATATCGGTCTGGCCGACCAGCTCGCCGACGTTCTTGGCGTTCACCGAGCCGCCGTAGAGGACCCGAACACCGGCCGCCACTTCGGGATTCGCCAGTTCGGCGAGCTCCTTGCGGATGGCGCCGCAGACTTCCTGCGCGTCGGCGGGAGTCGCGACCTTGCCGGTGCCGATGGCCCAGACCGGCTCGTAGGCGATGACGACCTTCGAGATCTCCTCGGCCGTCAGGCCCTTGAGCGAGCCGCGCAGCTGCTCGAGGTTGTACTCGACGTGGGTCTTGGTCTCGCGCACGCCCAGGCCCTCACCGATGCAGACGATCGGGGTGATGCCGTATTTGAGCGCCTGCTTCGTCTTGGCCAGGACCGTGGCGTCGTCCTCGTTGTGGTACTGCCGCCGCTCCGAGTGGCCCACCACGACGAACGAGCAGCCCAGCTTCGCGAGCATGGAACCGCTGATCTCGCCGGTGTAGGCGCCCTCGTCGTGAGTGGACACGTCCTGGGCACCGTAGGTGATCAGCAGACGGTCACCCTCGACCAGCGTCTGCACGCTGCGGATGTCCACGAACGGCGGGATCACCGTCACGTCGACCTTGTCGAAGTACTTCTCCGGCAGCGCGAACGCGATCTTCTGCACCAGGGCGATGGCCTCGAGGTGATTGAGGTTCATCTTCCAGTTGCCGGCGATCAAAGGCTTACGAGCCATGATTCAGTCCTCCAGCACGGCGAGGCCGGGAAGTTCCTTGCCCTCCAGGTATTCCAGCGACGCACCGCCGCCGGTGGAGATGTGCGAGAAACCGTCCTCGGGCAGACCCAGGGTGCGCACGGCCGCGGCCGAGTCGCCGCCGCCGACCACGGTGAACGCGCCCTTCGAGGTGGCGGTCGCGATGGCCTCGGCGACACCGCGGGTGCCGGCCGCGAACTTCTCGAACTCGAACACGCCCATCGGACCGTTCCAGAACACCGTCTTGGCCTCGGTCAGCAGCGCCGCGAAGCGGGCGACCGAGTCGGGACCGATGTCCAGACCCATCCAGCCGTCCGGAATCTCGTTGGCGGCCACCGTCTTCGACTCCGCGTCGGCGGCGAACTTGTCGGCCACCACGATGTCGCGCGGCAGGTGGATGACGTCGGCGTACTTGTCGAGCAGGCCCTTGCAGGTCTCGATCATCTCTTCCTGCAGCAGCGAGGTGCCCACCGGAAGTCCTTGCGCCGCAAGGAAGGTGAAGCACATGCCGCCGCCGATGACGAGCGTGTCGACCTTGGGCGCGAGCGCCTCGATGACCGCCAGCTTGTCGGAGACCTTCGAGCCGCCGAGCACGACCGCGTAGGGCCGCTCGGTGTCCTCGGTCAGCTTCTTCAGCACCTCGGTCTCGGCCGCGACCAGCGTGCCCGCGTAGTGCGGCAGCAGCTTGGCCACGTCGTAGACCGACGCCTGCTTGCGGTGCACGACACCGAAACCGTCGGACACGAACGCGCCGTCGTCGCCGACCAGCTCGACCAGGGCGGCCGCCAGCTTCTTCCGGTCCGCCTCGTCCTTGCTGGTCTCGCGCGGATCGAAGCGAATGTTCTCCAGCAGCAGCACATCACCGTCGGTGAGGCCCTCCGAACGCGCGAGCGCGTCCTGGCCGACCACGTCACCAGCGAGCTGCACATTGCGGCCCAGCTCCTCCGACAGCCGCGCGGCGACCGGGGCGAGGGAGAACTTCGGATCCGGCTCACCCTTCGGGCGGCCCAGGTGCGCGGTCACGATCACCTTCGCGCCCGCCTCGGCCAGCGCCTTGATGGTCGGCGCGGACGCGATGATGCGGCCCGGGTCGGTGATGACGCCATTGTCGAGGGGGACGTTCAGGTCGGAGCGCACCAGCACGCCCCGACCCTCGACACCCTCGCTCAGCAGATCCTGGAGTGTCTTGATCGCCATAGGGATTACAGCGACTTGCCGACGAGGCCGACCAGGTCGGCGAGACGGTTGGAGTAGCCCCACTCGTTGTCGTACCAGGAGGCGACCTTGACCTGGTTGTCGATGACCTGGGTCAGCGGCGCGTCGTAGATGGACGAGTGCGGGTCGGTCACGATGTCGGAGGAGACGATCGGGTCCACGTTGTACTTCAGGATGCCCTTCATCGGGCCGTCCGCGGCGGCCTTCATGGCGGCGTTGACCTCGTCGACCGAGGCGGCCTTGCGCAGGTCCACGGTCAGGTCGGTGAGCGAACCGGTCGGGACCGGCACGCGCAGCGCGTAACCGTTGAGCTTGCCGAGCAGCTCGGGCAGCACCAGGCCGATGGCCTTGGCGGCACCGGTGCCGGTCGGGACGATGTTCAGGGCGGCGGCGCGGGCGCGACGCAGATCCTTGTGCGGGGCGTCCTGCAGGTTCTGGTCCTGGGTGTAGGCGTGCACGGTGGTCATCAGACCACGCTCGATGCCGAAGGAATCGTTGAGCACCTTGGCGATCGGGCCCAGGCAGTTGGTGGTGCACGAGGCGTTGGAGATGATGTTCTGCGAGCCGTCGTACTTGTCGTCGTTGACGCCCATCACGATGGTGATGTCCTCATCGGTGGCGGGCGCGGAGATGATGACCTTCTTGGCGCCGGCGGCCAGGTGGCCCTTGGCCTTGGCGGCGTTGGTGAAGATGCCGGTGGACTCGACGACCACGTCGACACCCAGGTCACCCCACGGCAGCGCCGACGGGCCTTCCTTGATCTCGAGGGCCTTGATCCGCTGGTCACCGACGACGATGAAGTCACCGTCCAGGGAAACGTCCTGCGGCAGGCGGCCGAGGATCGAGTCGTACTTCAGCAGCGTGGCAAGAGTCTTGTTGTCGGTGAGGTCGTTGACCGCCACGATCTCGATGTCAGTCTGGCCGAGGGCCTTCTGCGCCTCGACGGCGCGGAAGAAGTTGCGCCCGATGCGGCCGAAGCCGTTGATCCCTACCCGGACAGTCACGTTTTCGCTCCTCAGCTTTGCGGATCGTTTCCGTTGCGCCATTAACCCTAGACCTGTAACGGAAACATCACGGACACACCCCCGCCACGGCGAACTACGGAACGTTCACTCTCGTCACACACGACGGAAGCGCCGCGACCCCAAGGGGTTGCGACGCTTCCGAACGGAATAACTCGGCGGTTGTGCCGCAGTTTACTCACGCGAGTGCGTGTTTCACGCCTCTTCGAGCAGTTCTGCGGTGACGGCACTTTCGGTGTCGGGGATGCCGAGTTCCTTGGCGCGCCGGTCCGCCATCGACAGCAGACGCCGAATCCGGCCCGCCACAGCGTCTTTCGTCATCGGGGGATCGGCCAGCTGGCCGAGCTCCTCCAGTGACGCCTGCCGGTGCAGCACGCGCAGCTTGCCCGCGGCGGCCAAGTGGTCGGGCACATCGTCGCCCAGGATCTCGAGGGCGCGTTCCACCCGGGCGGCGGCGGCCACGGCCGCGCGGGCCGAACGCCGCAGGTTGGCGTCGTCGAAATTCGCCAGCCGGTTCGCGGTGGCCCGGACCTCGCGGCGCATGCGCCGCTCCTCCCAGGTGAGCCGGGTGTCCTGCGCGCCCATGCGGGTGAGCAGGGCGCCGATGGCCTCGCCGTCGCGCACCACCACGCGATCGGTGCCGCGCACCTCGCGCGCCTTGGCCGAGATGCCCATGCGCCGGGCGGCACCCACGAGGGCCAGCGCGGCCTCGGGTCCCGGGCAGCTCACCTCGAGCGCGGAGGAACGACCCGGCTCGGTGAGCGAGCCGTGCGCGAGAAACGCTCCGCGCCAAGCGGCTTCGGCATCGCCGATGCTACCGCCGACCACCTGCGCGGGCAGGCCTCGCACCGGGCGGCCGCGCACGTCGAGGAGGCCGGTCTGGCGCGCCAGCGCCTCGCCCTCCTTGGAAACCCGCACCACGTACCGGGAGGTTTTCCGGAGCCCGCCCGCGCCGAGGACATGCACGTCCGAGCCGTACCCGTACAGCTCGAAGATTTCTCGACGCAGCCGACGCGCGATGGAACCCATGTCCACCTCGGCCTCGACGATCACGCGACCGCCGACGATGTGCAATCCACCGGCGAACCGCAGTAGCGCGGACAGTTCGGCCTTGCGCGAACTCACCTGTGAAACAGAGAGTCGGCTCAGCTCGTCCTTCACTTCCGCTGTCATCGCCACGAGACGCGCTCCTTTCCACCCAACCCGGACCGCACACGTTGGCCCATATGCCGTCCTTCGACTCGAAGCCCTGCTGATTCCGGCCGAGGTTGCCGGATCACCTGATCCAGTGCGGCGGCAAGCTTTCCGGGGTGGTGCCGGTCCGTCCCCGCCTCGGCGACATCAGCGAAGGTTACTCGTGCACGCAGCTGTTCGGCAGCTCTTGCCAGATGTTCGCGTTCCCTACCCTCGGGTACGGAACCCGAGTCGACCAAAACATGGTCGACTGTGAAATCCGGTGCGTGCTGGGACAATACATGCAGGTGCCGCTCCGCGGAGAATCCGGCCGTTTCGCCCGGTTCGGCGGCAAGGTTGAGCACCAGCACTTTCCGGGCACGCGTGTGCAGGAGCGCTTCGTGCAATTCGGGCACGAGCACATGCGGGATGACGCTGGTGAACCAGCTCCCGGGGCCCAGGACCACCACGTCGGCGTGCTCGATGGCCGAGGTCGACTCCGGGCAGGCGGGCGGATCCGAGGGGATCAGCCGCACCCGGCGCACCTTGCCGGGCGTGGTCGCCACCGCCACCTGGCCGCGAATGCAGCGGCTCACGCGCGGATCGCCTTCCAGCCCAGACACATCCGCCTCGATGGTGAGGGCGATCGGCGACATGGGTAGCACGCGGCCGGTGATGCGCAGGATCTTCCCGGCCTCGTCGAGGGCGGCGACGGGGTCGCCGAGTTCCTCGGTCAGGCCCGCCAGAATCAGATTGCCGACCGAATGCCCGGCCAGCGCGCCCGTCCCGCCGAAGCGGTGTTGCAAGGTTCGCGCCCAGATGCCGTCGGCCTCTTCGGCCAAGGCCGCCAAGGCCATTCGTAGATCACCCGGGGGCAGCATGCCGAGCTCGGCACGCAGTCGACCGGAGGAGCCGCCGTCGTCGGCGACCGTCACCACCGCGGTGATCTTGCGCGTCAAGCGCCGGATCGCCGTCAGGGTGGAGTACAGCCCATGCCCACCGCCGAGCGCCACGATGGCCGGATTGGCGGTGCGGCCGTTCGTCTCACTCATTCCCGCCCCAGATCCCGATGGACCACCCGCACCACGTCACCGGTGTCCTTGTTCGATGCCAGCGCATCCCCCAGTGCCTCCGCTACGGCCACACTGCGGTGCTTGCCGCCGGTGCAGCCCACTGCCACGGTCATGTATCGCTTCCCCTCTTGGCGGTAACCCTCGGTCGTCAGGTCGACGAGATGCCGCGCGGTGTCCAGATAGTCCTGGGCGCCGGGGCGCGACAACACATATTCGCTGACCGGGGCATCCTGCCCGGTCTTTTCGCGGAGTTCGGGAATCCAATGCGGATTCGGCAGGAAACGCAAATCGAACACCATATCGGCGTCGAGCGGGACGCCGTACTTGAAACCGAAGGATTGAACGGTCAGCTGCAGCACGGTGGCGGCGTCGCCGCCGTAGACCTCCTCGAGCTTGCGGTGCAGCTGGTGGATGGACAGGGCGGTGGTGTCGATGACCACGTCGGCGGCCGTCTTCACCGGGTCCAGGCGGCGGCGCTCGGCCGCGATACCGGCGGTCAGGGTGCCGTCGGCGCTCTCACTCTGCAGCGGGTGCCGCCTGCGGGCGAAGCCGAAGCGGCGGATGAGCACGTCGTCGGAGGCCTCGAGGAACAGGATGCGGGTGCGCACGCCCGCCGCCCGTAGCTGTTCGCCGACCGCGGCGAGGTTTCCGGTGAAGAACCGGTTGCGCACGTCCATGACGAGCGCCAGTTTGCGAATGGGCGGCTCGGCGCCGGAGCCGAGTTCGACCATGCGCCCGATCAATTCGGGCGGGAGATTGTCGGCCACGTAGTAGCCGAGGTCCTCGAGCACCTTGGCGGCGGTGCCGCGACCAGCGCCGGACAGACCGGTCACGATCACGACTTCCACAGGTGCGGATGCGGAATCGGGAGTGGACCGAGCGCGCTCGGCCGTCGGCTGGGGATCACTGTGCTCGGTTGCTGCCTTGCTGTTTTCGGCCGTATGGGTATTGGCTTCGACGCGCGTCATGTCCTACCGGTTCGTGTCTGGAGTTCCCTCGATCATCCTGCACCGATGCCCGGAAACGCGGCAGGCACACGAGGGGAGCGCAACCTAGCTGTGATTTGCGCTCCCGACCTGCACACGCGGCGTGTCGCGATTTTTCCGATCGGCGTGTCGCACTCTACCCGGTGCGTCTGTCTTCGACGCGCTGTGGCGCGCTGAGCGCGCGACACACCGGGGAACTCGCCGAGGACTACTGAGACTGGACGGCACCACTGTGGCTGGAGGGGTCCGCGGCCGCGGGCGGATGCAGGGCGGCGAGGACCGCTTTCGCGGTTGCCGCGCCGATGCCGGGGACCTCGGTGATCTGTTCGACGGTGGCCTGTTTGAGCTTGGCCACCGAGCCGAAGTGCTGGACCAGCGCGGTTTTTCGGGTCGCGCCCAGACCGGGGACCGAGTCCAGCACCGATTCGGTCATCCGCCGCGAACGCTTGGAGCGGTGGAAGGTGATGGCGAAACGGTGGGCCTCGTCACGCACGCGCTGCAGCAGATACAGCGCCTCACTGGTACGCGGCATGATGACCGGGTCCGGCTCATTGGGCACCCACACCTCTTCCAGGCGCTTGGCCAGGCCGATGACCGCGACATCGGTGATGCCGAGTTCGTCGAGCACCTCGGCGGCGGCGTTCACCTGCGGCGCGCCGCCGTCGACCACGTAGAGGTTCGGCGGGTAGGAGAAGCGACGCGGCTTGCCGGTCTTCGGGTCGATGCCCGGGGGCAGATCGGATTCCATTGTGTCCGAGCCGGATTCGAGGTCGGCGGCCTCGGCGGCGTCGAGATCGCGGCGCAGCTTGGCGAAGCGGCGGCGGGTCACCTCGGCGATGGAGCCGACGTCGTCGGAGCGGCCCTCGCCCGCGGCCTCCTTGATGCTGTAGTGCCGATATTCGGACTTGCGGGCCAGGCCGTCCTCGAAGACGACCAGCGAGGCCACCACATCGGTGCCCTGCACGTGCGAGATGTCGACACATTCGATGCGCAGCGGCGCGCTGTCCAGATCCAGGGCGTCCTGGAGTTCCTGCAGCGCGGCCGAACGGGCGGTCAGGTCACCGGCGCGCTTGAGCTTGTGCTGGGCCAGGGCCTCCTGCGCATTGCGCTGCACGGTCTCGGCGAGGGCCTTCTTGTCCCCGCGCTGCGGTACCCGCAGCTGCACCGCCGAACCGCGCAGGCCCGACAGCCAATTCTGTACCTGCTCATGGTCATTCGGCAGCGCCGGGACCAACACCTCGCGCGGAACGACCGCACCCGGCTGCTCGTCGCCGCTCTGTTCGGCGACCGCGGTCTGCTCGCCGTAGAACTGGGTGAGGAACTGCTCGACCAGTGCGGCCAGCTCACCATCGGCCCGCGCCGCGCCCGGCTCGGCCCGTTCCGGCTCGACACCCTCGGCAGCGGCTCCGGCCGCCGCGTCCGAGCCTTCGACCGCTGCGCCGGTCACGACCGAGCCCGCGACAGCCTCACCACTCACCTGGGCCGGGTCGGGCCCTTCCAAGTCCAGGGCATCACCGGATTTGTCGACCACCCAGCCGCGTTGACCGCGCACCCGGCCGTCACGCACGTGGAAGACCTGGACCGCGACCTCGAGTTCGTCCACCGCGAAGTTGATGACATCGGCGTCGGTGCCGGTGCCCAGCACCACGGCCTGCTTCTCGAGGGCCCGCTTGAGCGCCTGCACGTCGTCGCGCAGGCGGGCGGCGAGCTCGAAGTCGAGTTCGTCGGCGGCCTCGTGCATGCGGCGCTCGAGCTGTTTGACCAGACGATCGGTCTTGCCGGAGAGGAAGTCGCAAAAGTCCTCGACGATCTGGCGGTGCTCGGCCGCGCTCACCCGGCCGATGCAGGGCGCGGAGCATTTGTCGATGTAGCCGAGCAGGCAGGGGCGGCCGATCTGACTGTGCCGCTTGAAGACTCCCGCCGAACAGGTGCGAACCGGGAACACGCGCAGCAGCAGATCGAGTGTCTCGCGAATGGCCCAGGCGTGTGCGTAGGGACCGAAGTAGCGCACCCCCTTCTTGCGCGCGCCGCGGTAGACGAACACGCGCGGGTATTCCTCGTTGAGGCTGACCGCCAGCACCGGATACGACTTGTCGTCGCGGTAGCGGACATTGAAGCGCGGATCGAATTCCTTGATCCAGTTGTATTCCAGCTGTAGCGCTTCCACCTCGGTGGACACGACCGTCCACTCGACGCCCGCCGCCGTGGTGACCATCTGCCGGGTGCGCGGGTGCAGCCCCGCCACGTCCGCGAAGTACGAGTTCAGGCGGCTCCGCAGGCTTTTCGCCTTACCGACATAGATGACCTGCCCGTACTTGTCCCGGAACTTGTAGACGCCGGGTTCGACGGGAATGGTGCCCGGGGCGGGCCGGTAGGTCGCGGGATCTGCCACGCGTCCAGGTTAGTCATCCCCTCCGACACACCGGCCCGCCGCCCGACATGCGGATCGACGACCACGAACGCGCAGGCCCGGCCATCCGCCGAGGTCCTCGCGACGAAGTATCCCCAAGATCAGTTCAGAGAGGGGACCCGCCATGACCCGCCTGCGCCTGCGCCGCCGCTCACTCGCCATCGCCGGAGCCACCTGCCTGGCCGCCGCCGCCCTGGTAGCCGTGACCATGCCCGCCGCCGAAGCCCAAGCCGGCCCCATCTACGTCTACGGCGACTACCTGAAACACGAAACCCCCACCATCTGCGCTGCCGCCCAGTCGAATTCACACCCCGAGCGACTCGTCGCCTAGCTCGACGAACCCTCCGAATGACCGAGCGTGCGTTCGTGCAGCGCATGCAATCACGCAGACACTGCCACACCGAGCGGTTGCCCGGTGCCGCGAGTCGGGGGCGACGCGCCACGCCGGGAGGTGGATCTCGGCGAGTTTCGGCGGTGTGGCGGGTTGCGCGGTCAGTATGGGTCGAAGCGTTTTTGATCTGTCCGAATACGAGGGAGCTTGTTCGATGACCAATCATCACCATCTCCACCCGCGTCGCCGGTCGCTCGCGCTCGGTTCCGCACTCGGTATCGGCGCGGCCGGTCTGATCTCGCTGTCGGCGGCTCCGGCCGCACACGCGGATTCGGTCTGCCAAATCGACCGGACGCTCGACACCGCCACCTTCACCTGCCCCGAGAACGCCTGGTACGCCGCGGTGGTGGAGTGCCTGGGCACCCGTCAGGTGGGCAGCGGCTACCAGTCCCCCACCTACATCGTGGGTGATTCGCCGCGTCCGCTGATCCCGATGACCATCGAGTGCAAGGGTGAAGGCAAGAACGGCATCGTGCTCAACGCGTGGACCGACGGGCCGTTCTGACCCGTCACAGAGGTGAGATCTAGGCGATCTCGCGCCGCAATTGCGGTGCGAGATCGCCTTTTTCACCGACCTCGACGGTGTCGAGCCGCAGCCAGTCCGCCATGTCGCGTAGCGCGCGCGCCAGTTCGCCCGCGACGCGCGTGGCATCGTGCCCGGGTTCGAGGAACGCGCCCGGCACCAGCAGCCGCCCTGTCGAGCGTTCCGCGCGTAGGTCCACCCGCGCCACCAGTTCCCCGTCCAGCAGGAACGGGAAGACGTAATACCCGTGCACGCGTTTGTGTTCCGGCGTGTAGATCTCGATGCGGTAGTGGAAGTCGAAGAGCCGCTCGGTGCGATCCCGGAAGAAGATGAGCGGATCGAACGGGCACAGCAGCGCCGATCCCGTGACCCGTCGCGGGGTGCGCGCCTCGGCGTGCAGATAAGCGGGCTTGTCCCAGCCCTGGACACTCACCTGCTCCAACTCCCCCGACGCGAGCAATTCCGCGATGGCGGGCTCGGTTTGGCTGCGCTTGAGCCGGTAGTAGTCGCGCAGATCGGTCTCGGTGCCGATCCCGTGCGCCCGGGCGGCACGACGCACCAACTCGAGGACCGCTTCCGACTCGCTCGGCTCGTGCGCCAGCACCTCGGCCGGAATGACATTGCTGGTCAGGTCGTAATAGCGCTGGAACCCAACGCGTTTGGACACCGTCAGCTCCCCCGCCGAGAACAGCGCCTCACACACGATCTTGGTGTCGCTGTGGTTCCACCCCCAATGATCCTTGGCGCGTGGCCGATCCAGCTCCAGATGCCGTTCCACCTCCCCCGCGGTGCTCGGCCCGAACTCCTTGACCACGCTCAGCACATCGTCGGCCAGCATCGGATTGCGTTCGAACACCTCGCGAAACCCGCGCCACCGCCCCAGCCGGTAATCGACCATCCGCCACCGCATGAGCGACCAGTCCTCGACCGGAATCAATGCCGCCTCGTGCGCCCAGTACTCCACCAACCGCCGCGGCCGCCGCGCCGAATGCGACCACGCCGCCTCGTCCAGGAAGCTCTGGTCATACGCCCCGATCCGGCTGAACACCGGCGCGTAGTGCGCCCGCACCACCGCCGACACCGAATCCAACTGCAGCAACCGGGTGCTCTCGAGCACCTTCATGACCGCGCGACGCGTGGGCGGCCCGCTCGGCCGTGCGGCTGCGAACCCCTGAGCTGCCAACGCGGTGCGGCGCGCCGCCGCGAGTGTCATCGATCCGGGCGTGGAAATCGGCACACTCGACACCATGCCACGCCCCACCGACAACCTCGCTCGATACACGACTGTATCGAGCGCCTGTACAGCAGCGAACCCGTTCGATACATTCGTGTATCGAACCTCTACCGCAAGGACATGGGCATGATCGAGAACCCGGATGTCATCGTCGTCGGCGCCGGTCTGGCCGGTCTCGTCGCCACCCACGAGCTGGTCAAGGCCGGGCGGCGCGTGCTCGTCCTGGATCAGGAGAATCGCGCGAATCTGGGCGCACAGGCGTTCTGGTCGCTGGGCGGGCTGTTCTTCGTGGACAGTCCGGAACAGCGGCGACTCGGCGTCAAGGACAGCCTCGAACTCGCCCTGCAGGACTGGTTCGGGTCGGCGCAGTTCGACCGCGAGGACGAGGACCACTGGGCCCGGCAGTGGGCGCGCGCCTACGTCGAATTCGCCGCCACCGAGAAGCGGCAGTACCTCTACGATCTCGGCCTGCGGGTCACCCCGGTGGTCGGCTGGGCCGAGCGCGGCGGGCTCACCGCCGACGGCCACGGCAATTCGGTGCCGCGCTTCCACCTCACCTGGGGCACCGGGCCCGAGGTGGTGCGCGTCTTCCTGGAACCGGTCCTCGAGGCGGAGAAACGTGGGCAGGTCGGCTTCGCCTTCCGCCATCGCGTCGATGAGCTCGTCGTCGAAGACGATGCCGTGACCGGCGTCCGCGGCAGTGTGCTGGAACCGTCGAACGAACCCCGCGGTGTCGCCTCGTCACGAACCATCGTGGGCGAGTTCGAACTTCACGCCAAGGCGGTCATCGTCTCCTCCGGCGGCATCGGCCACAATCACGACCTCATCCGCCGCAACTGGCCCGTCGACCGGCTGGGACCGTGCCCCGAGCACATGATCTCCGGCGTCCCCGCGCACGTGGATGGCCGCATGCTGGCCATTACCGAGGCCGCGGGCGGTCGCATCGTGAACCGGGACCGCATGTGGAACTACACCGAGGGCATCCACAACTGGGATTCCATCTGGCCCGATCACGCCATTCGCATCATCCCCGGACCGTCGTCACTGTGGTTCGACGCCAATGGAAAGCGCATGCCCGCACCGGCTTTCCCGGGCTTCGACACCAACGCCACCATGCGCCAGATCCTGTCCACCGGCTACGACTACTCGTGGTTCATCCTCAATCAGTCGATCATCGAGAAGGAGTTCGCCCTCTCCGGGTCGGAGCAGAATCCCGACATCACCGGTAAGGATCTGAAACTCGCGCTCAAGAGCCGGGTGGCCAAGGGCGCGCCCGGACCGGTGGAGGCGTTCAAGCAGCACGGCGTGGACTTCGTGGTCGCCGATACGCTGGCGGAACTCATTGCGGGGCTGAACAAGATCTCCCGCGGCCCGCACCTGGATCTGGCCGATATCGAGCGGCAGATCGTGGCGCGCGACCGGGATGTGGCCAACAAGTTCAGCAAGGACCATCAGCTGATGGCCATCAACAATGCCCGCCGCTTCCTCGGCGACAAGGTCCGGGTGGCCACGCCGCACAAGATCCTCGATCCCGCCCACGGGCCGCTGATCGGCGTGCGATTGAACATCCTGACCCGAAAGACCTTGGGCGGCTTGCAGACCAACCTCGACTCCCAGGTCATGCGCCCGGACGGCACCCCGTTCCCGGGCCTGTACGCCGCGGGCGAGGTCGCCGGTTTCGGGGGCGGCGGCGTCCACGGCTACAACGCCCTGGAAGGCACATTCCTGGGCGGCTGCATCTTCTCCGGCCGCAATGCCGGTCGCGCCCTGGGACGCACCCTGAAGTAGGAAGCCTACGAAAGCTCTGCCGCCCACCCTCATCCGATGGGCGGCGGTTTTCGTCTCAGGCGAGCGCGAACCAGCGGTAGAGGTCGCGGCGCAGCAGCAACGCCAGCACGACGCCGGAGACCATGACGCCGATCAGCACCGTGAACGGCCCCACGCCGGTGGGCATTTCGGCCGAGACCAGCGTGAAGATCCCCAGAAACACCTGCAGGCTGGCCAATCCCAGCGCGGTGATCCAGATCCAGCGCGAGCGCAGGCCGAAAAGCAGTGCGACGCCGCCGATCACCCAGGCCGCGAAGAACTGGCCGATGCTGCCCACCACGCAGGACGCGCCGCCCGCGATGGACAGCAGCCCGTGCAGGACCGCCAGTCCCATGGCCGCCAAGGCGGCGAACTGGGTTTCCCGGACCTTGCCGGGGACGTCGATCTCGGCACTATCACGACGCAGCCCCCGCACCGCGTCGAGAACACGTGCGAAAAATGTGGTCGGAACACCGTTTTCCGCGGCAACGGGTGTCATATCCACCTCGTCGGCAACAGCCGTTTGCGAACTCACAGCACTCCTCATCGAGTAACCCCTGGTCGCGCGCCCCCTGCGAACGCGCTGAACCTGACGCTAACCAACCGTTCGGATTTCGGACAATCCGGTTGCGCAAGTTATGACCATGGCCACAGCCGATAGATAGCGCGGCAAACAGTGATCTCGAACACATAACGGCCGCACGTGATTTCACGTGCGGCCGTTGAAAAGCCCAGGTCCGGAGACGGTTACACAGTGTACCTCCGGAAGCCGGAAACTACTTGTCGTCCAGGGGGATCGGCGGAATCACCGGGAATTCGCCGGTGTAGCCCTCGCGCATCTTGGCGATGGCCAGCACCCGCGGACTGGCGAACTTCCAGCCGATGGCCAGGGCGGGCACGATGATCACCAGGCTCGCCACCGTCCAAGTACCGACCGGTTTGTCGAATGCCATGAGGACCAGCACCAGGAAGAGGAACGCCAGCGTCGCGTACCCGGTGTAGGGAGCGCCGATCATGCGGAACGCGGGCCGCTCCGCGCGCCCCTTGCGCCACCAGTGGTACAGCTTCAACTGGCACAGCACAATCGTCGCCCAGGACGCCAGAATGCCCAGCGAGGCCACGTTCAGCACGATTTCGAACGCCTTGGACGGCACGATGTAATTGAGCCAGATACCGAACAGCGCGATCACCGCGGTGAGCAGAATGCCGCCGTAGGGCACACCCGCGCTGGACATCCGCGAGGTGAATTTCGGCGCGCTGCCGTTCATCGACATCGACCGCAGAATGCGTCCGGTGGAATACAGTCCGGCATTCAAACTCGACAGCGCCGCGGTGAGCACCACGAAGTTCATGATCGAGCCCATGTGCGCCACACCGAGTTTGCCGAAGAACGTGACGAACGGGCTTTCCCCCGCCTTGTAATCGGTGTAGGGCAGCAGCAGCGCGAGCAGAATGACCGAGCCGCAGTAGAACACCGCGATTCGCATGATCACCGAATTGATGGCCCGCGGCATGATCTTGGCCGGATTCTCCGTCTCGCCCGCCGCGATGCCCACCATTTCCACGGCGGCATAGGCGAACACGACACCGGAGGTGACGGTGACCAGCGGCAGCACGCCGGTGGGGAACCAGCCGCCCGCGTCGGCGACCATGCCGAAGCCGGTGCTCTTGCCGTCGACGGTGAAGCGCCCGGCGAAGAAGATGGTGCCGACCACCAGGAACGTCACCAGGGCCAGCACCTTGATCATGGCGGCCCAGAATTCCATCTCGCCGAACCATTTCACCGAGGCGAGGTTGATGCCGAGCACGATGATCAGCGCGCCCAGCGCCAGAATCCACTGCGCGATGGGCTGGAAGGGCCCCCAGTAGTGCAGATAGGTGGCGACGGCGGTGGTGTCGACGATGCCGGTCATGGACCAGTTCAGGAAGTACATCCACCCGGCGACGAATGCGGCCTTCTCACCGAAGAATTCGCGCGCGTAGGAGACGAACGAGCCCGAGGACGGGCGGTGCAGTACCAGTTCACCCAGCGCGCGCAGGATGAAGAAGACGAAAATGCCACAGACGAGATACACCAGGAACAGTGAGGGGCCCGCATTGTGCAGGCGGCCACCCGCTCCCAGGAACAGGCCGGTGCCGATGGCACCGCCGATGGCGATCATCTGCAACTGCCGAGGTTTGAGCGCTTTGTGATAGCCGCTGTCCTCGGCGTTGAGGCTGGTGGCAGTAGTCCGGATCTCGGTCATTCGCCGGGTTAACCCTCCGCAATCGTGAAGTGAGGCACGCTGAGGGTACCTTGCCGTTTGCTGAGAGCTGAATCGGCGCTCCGGGCGGTGGGATTTCCCGGAAATTTGGCCGGTCAAGCGTCCAATTGGGGTGTTTCATCGGCGATTGCCATGAAACCGCTGATAATCCATCGGGTGACCTGCGGCGACGGCCGATCCCGACAACCCGCCCATTCGGCCCGTCAAAGCCCTTCCCAGCCGCCCGCACGGCGATAGAGTCCGATCATGAGGCGCTTGCGACGAACCGGGGGCGGCGCTGCCGCTCTGCTGCTCATTGTCGGATTGATGACCGCCTGTTCGTCGTCGACGAACCACACCGCGTCATGCACGGTGTCCACCAATGGAACTCCGGTCACCTCCGGGGTGCCGACCGGTCCCAGCGGCACCAATCTGGCGCTGCGCCCGGAGGTCGCCACCGGATATCGCACCGGTATGACACCGGTGCAGACCGGCGATTTCGCGGTCTCCACCGCGAATCCCGTTGCGACGGAGGCGGCCTGCAAGGTGTTGCGCGACGGCGGCACCGCCGCGGACGCGCTCATCGTGGCGCAGACCGTGCTGAATCTGGTGGAGCCGCAGGCCACCGGCATCGGCGGCGGCGCGTTCCTGATGTACTACGACGCCACCACCAAGACGGTCGACTCCTACGACGGACGCGAGACCGCACCCGCCGCGGCCACCGAGGACTACCTGCGCTACATCAGCGCCGCGGATCACACTGTGCCGCAACCGAACGCGCGTGCCAGCGGTCGTTCGATCGGCGTGCCCGGTGTGCTGCGGCTGCTCGAGATGGCCCACAACGAGCACGGCAAGCAGCCGTGGAAGGACCTGTTCACCCCGGCCATCAACCTCGCCGACGGTGGCTTCAAGATCTCCCCGCGCATGGCCAGCCAGATCGACGACTCCAAGGCCGATCTGGCCCGCGACGACAACGCCAAGGCGTATTTCCTGCAGCCGGACGGCAGTCCGAAGACCGCGGGCACCACGCTCACGAATCCGGCCTTCGTGAAGACGCTCTCGGCCATCGCCACCGACGGCCCGAACGCGTTCTACACCGGCGCGATCGCCGCCGATATCGTCGACACCACCGCGACCACCTCCGGCGGGCGCACCCCGGGTCAGCTCTCGCTCGCGGATCTGCAGTCCTACCAGGCCAAGAAGCGCACCGCGGTGTGCTCGCCGTATCGCACCCACGAGATCTGCGGCATGCCCAACCCGTCCTCGGGCGGCATCACGGTCGAGTCGGCACTGGGCATTCTGTCCAATTTCGATCTGGCGTCGATGAAGCCGAGCGACCTGTCCGGTGACGGCAATACCGCCCGCGACGGCGGCAAGCCCACCGCGGCGGCCGTGCACCTCATCGCCGAGGCCGAACGCCTGGCCTACGCCGACCGCGACAAGTACATCGCCGACTCGGATTTCGTTCCGCTGCCGGGCAATTCACCGCAGACGCTGCTCAACCCCGACTATCTGAAGCAGCGCGCCGCGCTCATCGACCCGTCCAAGAGCCTGGGCACCGCCAAGCCCGGTGACTTCGGCCCGGTCCCGGTGGGCAATGGCCCGCAGCAGCCCGAGCACGGCACCAGCCACATCTCCATCGTCGACAAGTACGGCAACGCGGCGTCCATGACCACCACGGTCGAATCCGCCTTCGGCTCTTTCCATTTCGTCGACGGCTTCATTCTCAACAACCAGCTGACCGACTTCTCGGCCGAGCCGCTCGACAAGGACGGCACCCCCATCGCCAACCGCATCGATCCGGGCAAGCGCCCCCGCAGCTCCATGGCCCCGACCTTGGTCTTCGATCGCAATCCGGACGGCACCCGCGGCCCGCTCTACGCGGTCACCGGCTCCCCCGGCGGCGCGGTCATCATCCAGTTCGTGGTGAAAACCCTGGTGGGCCTGCTGGATTGGGGCATGAACCCGCAGCAGGCGGTCTCCATGATCGACTTCGGCGCGGCCAACTCCCCCACCACCTACCTGGGTGGTGAGCACCCGGCGGTGAACGCCGCCGACAATGGCGACCACGACGCGGTAGTCCAGAAACTGCGCACCTTCGGCGACCAGGTCTCGGTCGCCCCGCAGTCCAGCGGCCTCTCGGCCCTGGTCCGCGACGGCAATGGATGGATCGGCGGCGCGGACCCCCGCCGCGAGGGCGCGGTCCTGGGCAGCCCGCGCTAGGCGACACGGAAACGGCCCGTCACCCCGGTGGGTGACGGGCCGTTCTGGTCCAGGAGACTCAGTCCTGCTTCTCCGCGGTGTATTTCGCGCCGAGTTCCCGGAAGCGGTCCATGGCCTCGGCGGCGCGCATCTTGTCGTTGGAGCGGATGGCCATCATGGGCACGTATTCGTCGTGCGCGAGTTCCAAACGGGCCCAAGACTTCTTGTCGGGGAACGAGATTCCGCGAATGTCCTTCCACTGGAACTCGCTGTCGCCCACGATGTTGCGGACCATCACGCCGCGCTTGCCGACGCGCACCCGGGGACGGGTCAGGGTCAGGACGGCACCGGCCAGCACGATGCCGAACAGGGCGAGGCCGATCTGGTCGGAGACCCGGAAGTTGACGCCGGTGGAGCCGTGGCGCAGGACGATGCCGCCGAAGATGAAGATGGCCGCGAGCACGGCCGCCACGATGCGCACCGTGACAATGGCGTGGTGGGGACGGACCTCCAGGTCCCAGTCACCCTCGGCGGGACCCGATTTCGGGGCGACGGGGGTTGCGGGTTTCGACTCGGCCATCGTTTCCTCGGACTCCGTCTTCTGCTGCTCGGTATCGTCCCGCTTCGGCATGGCTATACGGTTTGG
The DNA here is from genome assembly GCF_035818515.1 of Nocardia sp. CDC153. Lineage (NCBI taxonomy): Bacteria > Bacillati > Actinomycetota > Actinomycetes > Mycobacteriales > Nocardiaceae > Nocardia > Nocardia sp. CDC153. The sequence goes on from NZ_JAYKYU010000002.1 coordinate 419,400, forward strand.
GTGAGTTCGCGCAGGGTGAGCGCGGCGTCGAGGGCGGCGGCGGCCGCCTGCTCGCCCTTGTTCTCCGCCGAGCCCGGCAGGCCCGCGCGGTCGATGGCCTGCTCCTCGGTGTTCACGGTGAGCACGCCATTGGTGACCGGGGTGCTCTCGTCGAGCGACACCCGGGTCAGCCCCGCGGTCACCGAATCGCACACGTACTCGAAATGCGGTGTGCCGCCACGGATCACGACGCCCAGCGCGACCACCGCGTCGTGGGTGCGGGCCAGCGCCTGCGCCACCACCGGCAGTTCCATGGCACCGGCGACCCGGACCACGGTGATATCGGAGACCCCGGCGGCGCGCGCGGTCTGCTCCGCGTTGGCGACCAGCGCGTCGCAGATGGTGGTGTGCCAGCGCGATGCCACGATCCCCAGCTTGAGGTCCTTGGCATCGGCGAGCTCGAAGGTCGGTACGCCCGTACCGCTCATCGTGTTACGCCCTCTCGGTAGTGGTTCGCGCGGACAGTCAGTTGGCGGTCTCGCCGAGATCCAAGTCTTCCAGGCCGACCAGGTCGTGGCCCATCCGGTCCCGCTTGGTGCGCAGATAGCGCAGATTGTGCTTGTTGGCCCGCACCGGCATGGCCACGCGCTCGCTGATCGACAGGCCGTAGCCCTCGATGCCCGCGCGCTTGTCCGGGTTGTTGGTGAGCAGCCGCATGGAGGTGATGCCCAGGTCGACGAGAATCTGCGCGCCGATGCCGTAGTCGCGGCCGTCGGCGGGCAGGCCCAGTTCCAGATTGGCGTCGACGGTGTCCGCGCCGCCGTCCTGCAGCTGGTAGGCCTGCAGCTTGTGCAGCAGCCCGATGCCGCGGCCCTCGTGACCGCGCATGTAGAGCAGCACGCCGCGACCCTGCTCGGCGATCATGGCCAGCGCGGCGTCCAGCTGCGGGCCGCAGTCGCAGCGCAGCGAACCGAAGGCGTCGCCGGTCAGGCATTCGGAGTGCACGCGCACGAGCACGTCCTTGCCGTCGCCGATCTCACCCATGACCAGGGCGACGTGCTCGGCGTCGTCGTATTCGCTCTCGTAGCCGATGGCCCGGAAATCACCGAACTCGGTGGGCAGCTTGGCTTCCGCGACCTGCTTGACGTGCTTCTCGTTGCGGCGACGCCAGGCGATCATGTCCGCGATCGAGATCAGCGCCAGATCGTGCTCGTCGGCGAAGACGCGCAGCTCGTCGGTGCGCGCCATATCGCCCTCGTTCTTCTGCGACACGATCTCGCAGATGACACCGGCGGGGCTGAGCCCGGCCATGCGGGCCAGATCGACCGCGGCCTCGGTGTGGCCGGGGCGGCGCAGCACGCCACCGTCCTTGGCGCGCAAGGGAACCACGTGACCCGGGCGGGTCAGATCGTCGGACTTGGCGTTCGGGTCGGCGAGCACGCGCATGGTGGTGGCGCGGTCGGCGGCGGAGATGCCGGTGGTGATGCCCTCGCGGGCGTCGACGGCCACGGTGTAGGCGGTGCCGTGCTTGTCCTGGTTGACCGCGTACATCGGGGGCAGGCCCAGCCGATCGCAGTCCGCCCCGGTGAGCGGCACACAGATGTAACCGGAGGTGTAGCGGATCATGAAGGCTACGAGCTCGGGGGTCGCCTTCTCCGCCGCGAAGATGAGGTCGCCCTCGTTCTCCCGGCCCTCGTCGTCGACAACGACGACCGCCTTACCGGCGGCGATGTCGGCGACTGCGCGCTCGATGGTGTCGAACCTGGTCACGTCTGTTGTGCTCCATCTCGATTAGGTGCCTCATTACAGTAGGCCAGCCGCCGTGCCCGTTTTGCGCCGCCTCTGACCTTTCGCGGAGATCAGCCGCCTCCGCGTCGCGGTATCAACCGCGCTGTACGAGCCGCTCGACGTACTTGGCGATGATGTCGACCTCGAGATTCACGACGGTGCCGACCGGGGCGGTGCCCAGGGTGGTGAGTTCGCGGGTGGTGGGGATGAGCGAGACCTCGAACCAGTCCTTCGCGCCGTCGGCGTAGGCCTCGGCGGCGATCCCGATGCCGGAGACGGTCAGCGAGATGCCGTCCACGGTGATCGAGCCCTTCTCCACGACGTAGCGAGCGATGCTGTCGGGCAGGGAGATTCGCACGACCTCCCAGTTCTCGTAGGGGGTGCGGGAGACGATGGTGCCGGTGCCGTCGACGTGGCCCTGCACGATGTGCCCGCCCAGGCGGCTGTTGACGGCCGCGGCGCGCTCGAGATTGACGCGCGAGCCGACGCCCAGGCCGCCGATGCTGGAGCGGTTGAGGGTCTCGGCCATGACGTCCACGGTGAAGCGGTCGCCTTCCACCTGCTGGTCGACGACGGTGAGGCAGACGCCGTTGACGGCGATCGAATCCCCGTGTCCGGCATCGGAGGTCACCAGCGGGCCGCGAATGGTCAGTCGCGCCGAGTCGTCCAGCTGTTCGGTGGCGACGATCTCGCCCAGCTCCTCGACGATGCCTGTGAACATGCCCTACCTCTCCCGTTCGCCTGTGCGTTCTCGCTTGCGCCAACAGCCCGCACCACGTGGGGTATTCCCGGTACGAACGGTCGTCCCCCTCAGCCTAACGACGGCCGGTCGTAGGCGACATGCGGCCTTGTTCACTGGAGAGTTGGAGACCCGCGGACAAATGAAATCGGGCAAATGCCAACTTGCGATCCGCAAATTGTCCGAATTGGAGGGATTTACCAATTGGGGAGTCGGTATTTCCCAGGTGCCCCCAGGGCCTGACCTGGACCAACAAGAGGAAGTACCCAATCCGCGACTCGCTTACACCAGAATCTTGCGCGGAGCCAAAAATGGTCGCAAGATTGTTATGTAGCTGATTCCAACAGTTCAACTTCTCCGCGAGCAGTTCAACGCAGAACCGTCCGGGCGTCCACGGCCGAGACGATCATCGCAAGCAACCGAACCAAGGAAGGGTTGGCCCTCGCGTGGGTCGGATCCAGGTGGCAGACAACACAAATGGCACAGTTGGGGGTGCGGCGTGACAACGTTTCTCGATTCGACGCTCGAGGTTCGGTGCGTGCAGTACCGGCGCGAATTTCACCTTCCGGCATCGATCGATCCGGCGTCACGACACATCCTGCTGGAGATAGGCAACCGCTACGGTGCCATCACCATGCCCGCCGACCTCGGCGAACGCGTCCAGGAACGGTTGCGGCAGGCCGATCTGGCCGGTCCGGTCGTGGACCATCCGCGCGCCCGGCGCTGGACCTTCATCACCGGCCCGGCCCGCCCGGAAACCCTCAGCAAATCCGTCGCGGCCGCACTGTTCCGGCTCTACGCGACCGTCGCGTGCTCCGGCGCGCAGGTGGTGCTCCCGTCCGCCGATGACGAGCGAACGGGATACCGCACCTGGATTCACTCACCCGAGTCCAGCGACACCGTGCCCCCGCTGGAATCGGTGATCGAAGCGCTACTGCGGCACTGAGCCCCGGCCGCTACGCCGAGGCCGTCTCGATCGCGATCACCTTCTGCCGCAAGGCTTCCACGGTCGCGGCCGGGTCTGGCGTGCCGTACACCGCGGAACCCGCCACGAAGCAGTCCACCCCGGCCTCGGCGGCCTGTTCGATGGTGTCCATATTGATGCCGCCGTCGATCTCGACGACCAGGCGCAGCTCGCCCGCGTCGACCAGGCGGCGCACCTGCTTGGCCTTGTCGAGCACGTGGGCGATGAAAGACTGTCCGCCGAAACCGGGTTCGACGCTCATCACCAGCAGGGTGTCGAACTCACGCAGGATCTCGAGGTAGGGCTCGATCGGGGTGTTGGGCTTGACCGACAGGCCCGCCTTGGCGCCCGCGGCGCGGATATCGCGCGCGACGGCGATCGGATTGTCGGTGGCCTCGGCGTGGAAGGTGACGTTGTAGGCGCCCGCCTCGGCGTACCCGGGGGCCCAGCGCTCCGGGTTCTCGATCATGAGGTGGCAGTCCATCGGAATGTCTGTGGCCTTCAAAAGGCTCTGCACCACCGGCAAACCCAGCGTCAGATTCGGGACGAAGTGGTTGTCCATGACGTCGACGTGCACCCAGTCGGCGCCCTCGATGGCCTTCAGTTCATCGGCGAGATGAGCGAAATCGGCCGAGAGGATGGAGGGGGCGATCATCGGCGCGGGCCGGGAGAACGGCGAGGATGAGGTGCACACAGCGCGGAGTCTATCGGCCCTACGACACGACTCGGTCAGCACCGGTGCACGGTTGGACTCGACGCCGACCGGTTGCGTCGGCGCGGCCGAATGGCTGATTGCCGCGCCCCGGAATGGGTAGCCTTAACAGGGTGATCAACATTTCGGCGGAACAAGGGCTGCGTGGCACACCGGTCGAGATCGGCGTCGCCGCCTCCGTTTCCCAGTTGCCCATCGTGCGCGGACTCGCCGAAACCCTGGTGCTGCTCAGCGATTTCACCCTGGACGAGGTGGCCGATATCCGGCTGGCCGTCGACGAGGCCGCCTCCACGCTGATCGCCCTGGCCGCGCCCGGCACGACGTTGCAGGTTCGGTTCACCGTGGGCGAGTCCGATTTGATCGTGCGGGTCAGTGGCATCGCCGCGGCCGAGGGCCTACCGGATCAGCGCAGCTTCGGCTGGCATGTGCTGCGGACCCTGTCCGACGAGGTGACCGCCAGCCAGGACGTGTTCGATCCGGCGCTCTCCGGATACCCGACGGCGGTGGAGTTCCGGCGGGTCCGGGGGAAGGCGTAGTGATCGAGGGAAAAGACGTGTTCGCATCCACCCCCGACCCCGCTCGACCCGATCCGTCCGAGGAACGGGACCTTTCGGAGACCGAAAACGACGAGGCGGCAGAGAACGACGAGGCGGCCGAGGAGACCGTCGACGCCGAGGAGGCCGAGGAGGTCGCGCGCACCGTCTCCGGGTACGACGATGTCACCGCGTTGTTCGAGCAGTTGGCCGCCGCCGCACCGGAATCCGAGCGCCGCGCCGCCCTGCGCGGTGAGCTGATCAACCGCTGCATCCCGCTCGCCGACCACATCGCCCGCAAGTTCAGCGGGCGCGGTGAGCCTTTCGACGACCTCACCCAGGTCGCGCGGGTCGGGCTGGTGCATGCCGTGGACCGCTTCGACATTTCGCGCGGCTCGAACTTCCTGTCGTTCGCGGTGCCGACCATCATGGGCGAGGTCCGCCGCTATTTCCGGGACAACACCTGGGCCATGCGGGTTCCGCGCCGGGTCAAGGAAACCCATCTGCGCATCGGCTCGGCCATCGACGCGCTCTCCCAGCAGCTGGGCCGCTCCCCCACCGCCAAGGAGATCGCCGCCGAACTCGGCATCGACGCCGACGAGGTGACCCAGGCGGTCATCGCCGGAAACGCCTACCAGCCCAGCAGCATCGACGCGGTGTCCGTGGGCCGCGACACCGAGGCCTCGCTGCTCGACACCCTGGGCGAGGAGGAGTCGCAGTTCGACCGGGTCGAGGAGTACGTCGCGATCCGTCCGCTGCTGGCCGGGCTGCCCGAGCGGGAACGCAAGATTCTGACCATGCGGTTCTTCGAATCCATGACGCAGACCCAGATCGCCCAGCAGATGGGCATCTCCCAGATGCACGTCTCGCGCATCCTGTCCAAAACCCTTGCCCGCCTGCGGGAGCAGTCCGCTCGGGAGTGAGCGCGGTAGATTGCGGCTAGACCATGATCACCTCGGCCGGAGCAAAGGGGTCGGAGTTGACGGAGATGCCGTTCGATTCGCTGTATCGGCACGGGTTCGCGCGCGTGGCCGTGGCGGTGCCGCGGGTTCGGGTGGCCGATCCGGCGTTCAATGCGGAGCAGACGCTGCTCTCGGCCCGGCAGGCCGCGGCCCAACACGCCGTGCTGACGGTGTTCCCCGAGCTCGGGCTCTCCAGCTATACCGCCGATGACCTGTTTCATCAGGATGCGCTGGACGCCGCGGTGGCGGCGGGGCTCGAGCGGATTGTCGCGGAGAGCGTCGGGATCGACACCGTGCTGGTGGTCGGTGCGCCGGTGCGGGCGCAGGGGCGGCTGTTCAACTGCGGCATCGTGATTCACCGGGGGCGGGTGCTGGGGGCCGCGCCCAAGAGTTATCTGCCGAACTATCGCGAGTTCTATGAGAAGCGGCAGTTCGCGGCGGCGCGGGAGGCCGTGGAGGATCATCTTGTGATCGCCGGGCAGCGGGTGCCGTTCGGGGCCGATCTGCTCTTTACCGCGATCAATCTGCCGGACTTCGTGTTCCACCTAGAGATCTGCGAGGACGGCTGGGTTCCATTGCCGCCCAGCGGTTTCGCCGCGCTGGCGGGGGCGAGCGTGCTGGTGAATCTGTCGGCCAGCAATATCGTCATCGGCAAGGCCGACTATCGGCGTGACCTGTGCACCTCGCATTCGGCGCGGTATATCGCCGCGTACCTGTATTCGGCCGCGGGGCACGGCGAGTCGACCACCGATATGGCCTGGGACGGGCAGGCGCTGGTGTGCGAGAACGGCAATGTGCTGGCCGAGGGTGAGCGGTTCGCCGAAAAGCCGCAGGTGGTGACCGCCGATATCGACCTGCGGCGGCTGGTCGCGGACCGGCTGCGTACCACCAGTTTCGCCGATACCGTGCACGACCACCGGGAACGACTCGAGGGGTTCCGGCGCATCGAGATCGAGGTGCCGATACCGACCGTGACGGTGCCGTTGCGACGCGAAATACCGCGCTTCCCTTATGTTCCCGCCGATCCCGCGAGCCGCAATGAGCGCTGCGCCGAGGTGCACCGCATCCAGGTGGAAGGGCTCAGCACCCGACTCGCGGCGGCCGGATCGCAGCGGGTCGTGATCGGGGTGTCGGGTGGTCTGGACTCGACGGTGGCATTGATCGTCGCGGCCAAGACCATGGACCGGCTCGGGCTGCCGCGCTCGAATGTGTTGGCCTACACCATGCCCGGGTTCGCCACCAGCAGCCGCACTCTCGAGGACGCGCGGCGGCTCATGCGGGCGGTCGGGGCGAGCGCGCACGAAATCGATATCCGACCCTCGGCCATGCAGATGCTGCGGGATTTGAATCACCCTGCCGCCGACGGGGTTCCGCAGTACGACATCACCTACGAGAACGTGCAGGCGGGTGAGCGCACCTCGCATCTGTTCCGGCTCGCGAACCTGCACAACGCGCTGGTGATCGGCACCGGCGACCTGAGCGAACTGGCGTTGGGCTGGTGCACTTTCGGGGTCGGCGACCATATGGCGCACTACAGCGTGAACGCCTCGGTGCCCAAGACGCTGATCAAGTACCTCGTCGCCTGGACCATCGACACAGATGGGCTCGGTGCGGAGGCCGGTGAGGTGCTGAAATCCATTCTGGCGACCGAGATCTCACCCGAACTGATTCCCGGCGACGGCGACGCCCCCGCGCAGAGCTCCAAGGCCACCGTCGGCCCCTACGAACTCCAGGACTTCCACCTCTACCACCTGCTCCGCTTCGGCGACCTGCCCAGCCGCATCGCGTATCTGTCCCATCACGCCTGGTCCGATCGCACCCGCGGCCGGTGGCCCGATCTCATTCCCGCCGACCAGCGCCACGAATACGACCTGCCCACCGTCAAGCGCTGGCTCGCGGAATTCCTGCGTCGCTTCATTCAAACCAGCCAGTTCAAACGCTCCACCCTGCCCAATGCGCCCAAGGTCGGCTCCGGCGGGTCGCTGTCGCCGCGCGGTGATTGGCGCGCACCCAGCGATGCCTCGGCCGCCGCCTGGCTCGACGAGCTCGAGCGCAATGTGCCGGACTGAGAAAATCGGTTGAGCCCGTTCGGTGATCGGCCGAGGATGGCAGGGTCAACGACGGGAGGGGTTGCCATTGGTGTCGGTGCTGTGGATAACCGGTGCGCCGGGTGTCGGGAAGTCGACGGTGGGATGGGCGCTGTACGAGTGGGCGCGCGAACGTGGTCGCGCGGTCGCGTATATCGATATCGATCAACTGGGGCTCATGCTTCCGGCACCGGACGATGATCCGCGGTATCACCGGGTGGAGGCCGCCAACCTGCTCGAGATGATCGCCGTGTACAGCGGCTATGGAGCGCGGCAGATCATTGTGTCCGGGGTGGTCGATCCGCATCGGGGCATCGCACCCTATGTCGGTGGCGCGCACGGCATCGAGTTCACGCTCATCCGATTGCGGTGCGAGGCCGAGGAATTGCGGCGGCGGTATCTCGGACGCGGGTCGACGCCCGAGCGGCACGGGGAGCTGATGGCCTTGGCCGACACCCTCGATCGCAGCGAGGTGGGCTCGCCGCTGGATACCACCACGATGACGCCGAACCAGGTCGTGCGGGCCCTGTCCAAGCGGATTCCGCCCGGTGTCCAGGACCTTCCATCGCCAGCCTCGGCACCCGTGGAGCCATCTCTCGGCAGCCGATTCCCGATTCTGCTGCTGGCGGGTCCGACCGCTGTCGGTAAGTCGACCGTGGGTTGGGAGATCCTGCGGGTGCTGCGGGATCGCGGGACGCCCGCCGCGTTCATCGACGTCGATCAGTTCGGGTTCCTCGAGTCGGATCTCGCACCGGAGGTCAAGGCCGACAATCTGATCCGAGTCTGGCACGGCTACCGGAACGCGGGCGCGCAGGCCATGATCGTCGTCGCCCGCGGTGCCCCACACCGGTACCAGCGACGGCTCGCCCACGAACACCTCACCACCGCGTATCTGGAGGCCTCGCCGCGCATGCTGGCCGACCGGATCGCACGGCGCAGTCGCGGCGAAGGCCCACGGCTGGCGGGCGATTCGCTCCTCGGTGCCTCCGCCCGGCAGCAGCATCGCATCGCGCTCCGTGCCGCCGGAGAAGCAACCGCCCTGCACCGACACAGCATTGGCTCGGTGGTCATCGATACCGACCACATGACGATCGCGGATGTCGCCGCGAAACTGGCTGGGCTACTACTGCAGCCCGCGACCCTGGCGATGTGACAAACCCCTGGGAACCATCCCCACGCCAGGACGGCCTCGGCACGCGAATGCGCCGAGGCCGTCGAGGTCCGCATGGAATCTACTGTGGCGCTATCGGTTTGCGCAGTGCCGCGAGGAACATGGCGTCGGTGCCGTGACGGTGGGGCCACAGCTGCGCGCCCGGGCCGTCACCGAGATCCGGGACGCCCGGGAGCAATTCGCGGGTGTCGAGTTGCTCCGCGCCGGTGCGGCGGACCACATCGGCGACCACCGACACCGTCTCCGGTAGGTGCGGGGAGCAAGTCGAGTAGACGACCACGCCACCCGGACGGACCAGATCCCAAGCGGCGGTGAGCAGTTCGCGCTGCAATGCGACCAGCTCACGAACGTCCGACGGCTGGCGTCGCCACCGGGCCTCCGGGCGACGACGCAGCGCACCCAGGCCGGTACACGGGGCGTCGACCAGGATACGGTCGAAGCCCGGGGTCAGACCGCTGTCGCGACCGTCGGCGACATGGACGTCGACCGGCATGCCGCGGGTGGCCTGGCGAACCAGATCGGCGCGATGCTCGGCGGGTTCGACCGCGTCCACGTGGAAACCGTCGATATCGGCGATCGAGGCCAGCAGCGCGGTCTTGCCACCCGGACCCGCACACAGGTCGAGCCAGCGGCCGGTGTCCGGCCCTTCGAGCGGCGCACGCGTAACCGCCAGGGCGACAAGCTGACTGCCCTCGTCCTGCACCGCGGCCATGCCCTCGCGCACCGGCTCCAGCTTGCCCGGATCACCGCCGTCGAGATACACCGCGTACGGCGACCAGCGCCCTTCCTCACCCCCGGTGACCAACGCGAGTTCCTCGGCGGTGATGTCGCCCGGCCGCGCCACCAAGTGCACCGAGGGCCGCGCGTCATCGGCTTCCAGCACGTCGCGCAGTTCTCCGGCCCGCGCCCCGAGCGCGTCCGCGAACGCCTGCGCGATCCACACCGGGTGCGCGTACTCGAACGCCAAGTGCCCCAACGGATCCGACGGCGCGAGCCGCTCCACCCACTCCTCGGGCGTGCGCTCGGCCACCCGCCGCAGCACCGCGTTCACGAACCCGGCCCGCCCCTGCCCGAACTCGGCCCGCACCAACGCCACCGACGTGTCCACGGCCGCATGCGCCCCGATCCGAGTCCGCAACAACTGATACGTCCCCAACCGCAACGCATCCAACAGCGGCCCATCGATCTCCTCGACCGCCCGCCCCGCCCCCTCGGCGATCACCGCGTCCAGCAACCCCAGCGACCGCGCCGCCCCATACGTCAACTCGGTGGCCAGCGCGGCATCCCGCCCACTGATCTTCCGCTCCCGCAACATCCCGGGCAGCACCAGATTCGCGTAAGCATCCCGCTCCCGCACCGCCCGCAACACATCCCGAGCCACCACCCGCACCGGATCGGCCCCCGCCTTCTCCGCCCGCCGAGCCGCCCCCGCACTCATCCCCTCATGCCCCGCAGCACCGACCGAATCCCGCTCGCGCCCACGGTTCTTGCCGCCCCGCCCAGCCGTCGTTCCCCTGGGCCCGGCTCCAGATCGATCGCCCTCACGCCCACCCTGCCCTTGCCGTTCCCCGGACCCGCGCCCGCTATCACGGCGATCGCCGGATCGACCGCGCGGTTTGTCCCAGCTGCCATTTCGGTCGTGCCGAGCCGACCGGTCGCGACCCCCGGTCGCGCGAGGGCCATTCCCGGAGGAGTGGCCACCGGCTCCCGGTCCGTATCCGTCGTGAGAATCGCCGCCGGACCACTTCGCACCGGAACCCCGCGCGCCGGAGGCGAACCCGCGGTCCTCGCCGGATCGACCGGGCGCTGCGCCACGGCCGCCGGTGGCGAATCCACCTCGGCCGCCGGCGTTTCCGCGCTGCTCGCGCGAGCGATCCCAGCCGCCATTGCGGTTGTCTCGGGTCGAGCTCGAATTGCGGTCTGCCGCAGGGCGTTCGCCGTGATCGTTGGCCGCGCGCTGTTCCTTGCCGCTCGCGGCCTCATTCTTGGCTGCCGAGGAGTCGGGGGTGGCGGCCGCGGAGCGGCGGAAGGGGCGGCGGGGGGTGTTCTCTTCGGGGCGGGTCACTCGACCACCGTGCCCGGCTCGAGGCGGGCGCCGCGGGCCCAGTCGAGGGCGGGCATCATGCGTTTGCCCTGGGGTTGGACCTGGGTGAGGCGGACCGCGGTGGTGGCGGTGCCGAGGTAGACGCCCGTCTTGCGGATGTCGATGGTGCGGGGTGGGAGTTGTTCCTCGACCAGTTCGACGGGGCCGAGTTTGAGGCGCTTGCCGTCGATTTCGGTCCACGCGCCCGGGGCCGGGGTGACCGCGCGAATGCGGCGGTTGATGGCCAGGGCGGGCTGGTCCCAGCGGATGCGACCCGCCTCGGGTTCGATCTTGGGTGCGTAGGAGACGCCGTCGAGGGACTGCGGAACCGCCTGCACGGTACCGTCTTCCACACCGTCGAGGGTGGATTCCAGCAGCCGCGCACCGGCCTCGGCGAGGCGTTCCAGCAGGGTGCCCGCGGTGTCGGTGACGGCGATCTTCTCGGTCATGGTGCCGTAGACCGGCCCGGTGTCCAGCCCCTTCTCGATGCGGAAGGTGGACGCGCCGGTGTACTCGTCACCGGCCAGCAGCGCCGCCTGCACGGGAGCCGCGCCACGCCAGGCGGGCAGCAGTGAGAAGTGCAGGTTGATCCACCCGTGCTTCGGAATGCCGAGCACGTCCTCGCGCAGCAGCGCGCCATAGGCGACGACGGGGCAGCAGTCGGGGGCCAAAGCCGTCAACTGCTCGACGAATTCGGGCTCGGACGGCCGCCGCGGCGTGAACACCGGAATGCCGTGCTCATCGGCCAGCAGCCCGATCGGCGAGCGGGTGATCTTGCGGCCGCGTCCGGCCACCGCGTCCGGCCGGGTCACCACCCCGACCACCTCGTGCCGCTCGGATTCGATGAGTCGCCGCAGCGACGGCACCGCCGGTTCGGGGGTTCCCGCGAAGACCAGACGCATATCAGCGGCTCCGTTCCCGGCTGCGACCGCCGCCGATTTGCGACGCGGGCAGCACCGTGACTCCCTGTGTGAACCACGACGATTCGCGAATGGTGCGCATCGCCTCCTTGCGCGAATCCGATTCCAGGCGCTGCAGGAACAGCACCCCGTCGAGGTGGTCGGTCTCGTGCTGGACGCAGCGCGCCAACAGCCCCTCGGCCCGGAACTCGACCGGCTTGCCCTCCATATCGACACCGCGCGCCAGCACGGTCAGCGGCCGCGTCACATCGAAGCGCACGCCCGGAATCGACAGGCAGCCCTCGGGCCCGGTCTGGGTCTCCGCACCGATCACCTCGAAGGTCGGGTTGATCAGATGCCCCTGCGCGTCACCGGTGTCGTAGACGAAAACCCGTAACCCGACCCCGATCTGCGGTGCCGCCATGCCGACGCCCCCGCTCTCGTACATGGTGTCGATGAGGTCGGTCACCAGCTGGCGTACCTCCCGATCGAACGTCTCGACCTCCGCCGCGCGGGCGCGCAGGATCGGATCGCCGAACAGGCGGACAGGCTGGATGGTCACGGGCAGCTCCCGAAGGCTAACGAATACGGTCGTCTCATTTTACGGACGCCCGTGACCACCCCGATCAGGAATGCGCCGCCAACACGACATCGCTGATGCCGGTGCCCAGCGCCACCGGCACGCAGGCCGGTGTCACGGCGTGTTCGGGATCGAGCAGATTGACCACCAGCTGCTGCACGTACGGGTCGAAGACCATGTGGAAATGCCCGGTCAGATCCTCGGGGCAGAGGTTCTGCAGCACGATGTTGGTCGCGCCCTCGCCATGCAAGGCGATATTGGTATTGGGCTGGATCATTTCATCGACGCGGCTGCCGATCGTCGTGTATTTCACACCCGGCACCGTGTCGCCGCCCGCGTTCAGCTCCCGAATGAAGGGCGCTCCGGCGGCCTGCTGCACCGCCGCGAGCGAGGATCCCATCTCGACGAGCTTGTAGATGCCCGGCACCGCGTCGGCGATCGGGACCAGGCCGTACATGACCCCGCCGTAACTGGGCGAGGCCAACCCGATCCACTGGCCGACCTTGGGCGCGCCGCCGAGCTTGTTGATCCAGTAGCGAGTCACGCTCGCGCCCTGGGAGAAACCGACCAGATCGACCTGCGTCGCCCCGGTCGCCGCGAGCACCTGATCGACGAAGGTGCCGATCTGCGCCGAACTGGCCCACACGTCCTCGGTGCCGTAGGTGTCCTTGCCCGGCTTGCCGCCATAGTTGAGCGCGAACACGCAGATCCCGGCCTGCGACAGCAGCGGGCCGATGCCCGACCAGTCGGAGTAGGCCGAGGAGTCGGTGCCGTGCGCGAGGACCACCGGGCGCGGATGCTGGGCAGTCGGTTTGCAGCCGAAGTCGTTGGCGCCCTGGGGCGCAGCGTCCGGGTGCTCCTTGAGATAGCGGGCCGCCGCCAGATGTTCGGTCTGGGGCGGCCCCGGTTGCATCGGTACCTTCAGTACCGGATTCGAGGCCGGTTCGGCCTGTGCGTATGTCCCCGTCGGTGTGGCGGCCGTGCCGATCACGGCGGCCGCCAGCGCCATCACCCCCACCGGTGCCACGCGGCGCAGAAATCCGCGGGTTCGGCTCCTCTGTTGTCCCATGTCACAAGATTCCATGGGGCGCTGTTGTCCCATGTCACGATCTTGACTGGTTTCGGGTCGAAAGTCCCAGTGGGGGCCGGTGATTCGGAGCCATTACTTTTCGGGTGTGTCGTCCTCGGCGAGAATCCGGTAGAGCGAGCGCCGCGCCTCGGTGAGCACCTCGGCCGCCTTGGCCGCCTGCTCCTGGGTGCCGACGGCGGCGACCTGGGCGACCGCGCCCATCAACTGGCCGACCAGTCCGCGCAGATCGAGCGCCTGATCGCCGACGCCGTCCTTGACGTCCTGCCAGGGATCGCCGAGTTCGGCCTTGTTGGCCTCGACGTACTCGACACCGGATTCGGTGAGCTTGGCCGTCTTTCGACCCGACACCTTCTCGATGATGACCAGACCCTCGTCCTCGAGCTGCGCGAGCGCGGGGTAGATGGAGCCCGGGCTGGGCCGCCAGACATCCTGGCTCTTCTCGCGAATCTGCTGGATCAGCTCGTAGCCGTGCATGGGCCGCTCCTGCAGCAGCAGGAGGATGGCCGCGCGGACGTCACCGCGCCGACCACGCCCGCCCCGGCCGCGACCGCGACCGAAGCCGGGGCCGAAACCCCCGCCGGGGCCGAAACCGGGACCGAAGTCCGGACCGAAGCCACGGCCGTGGCCGTGGCCGTGACGGCGCGGACCGAAGTCGGCGCGCCCGCCGAACTCCCCACGCGGACCACGGGGTCCGCCGCGACGCATCCGCGGATGTTCGGGGCCCTGCTGCTCTTCCGCGCGCAGTCGCCGCCAGGGGCCGCGGCCCCGTTCGATGTTGTCCATGTGTTCCATGGTCGTGCCTCCTTCAAGGCTCGTCGTTGTACTTGCTGCTATCGACGATATATCGACAATCTATCCACAACAAGGGTGACGTGCGACACAAACCGTCTGGTTTAGACTTTTAGGAGGTGGCGGTGAGGATGCCGTGCTCGATGAGCGCGTCCCGCAGACCGGACGGCCGATCCACCGTCGGCAACGGATCTACCAGGGCAAATGCGCAGCCTAAAGCCGTCGCTCCGCCATCGGCCTCGGCGCTGTCACCGATCATCAGGGTGTTTTCCGGGTCGGTTTCGAGCTTGTCGATGGCCGACTTGAAGATGCGCAGGTCGGGCTTCATGGCACCGACTTCGAAGGATAGTGCGAAATCATCGATATATCGATGCCAGCCACGGGAGACGAAGGCCGGGCGGATGTCGAAGGCGATATTGCTGACCATGCCCACGCGCAGGCCGCGCTCGCTCAGCTCGCGCAGCACCTCCCCGGCGTCCGGGTAGGGCGTCCACGCGGCCGGATTGAGCAGCTGCGCGTACAGCTGCTGGGCCGAAACATCCGGCACCCCGGACTTCTCGAGCACCTGCATGTACGCGGTGCGATGCAGGGCCGGGTCGAGATCCCGGTTCTCCCAAGCGTATTGGCCCTCGGCGTCGAATTCGACGAACTGGCCGACGGGCGCGGTCATGCGGCACATGATCTCGGCGATCTCGTGGGTATCGAGCGGACGGCCCTGCGCGTCGGTCAGATTCGCGGAATGGAAGGCCGATTCCTCCAAACGGAAGACAGTGCCGGAGAAGTCGAACAGGACCGCTTCGATCGCCATACCGCCACCCTACACAGCCGTCTCACAGCTACCGGTCCGGCAAACCTCACTCCTCAACTTGTCTGAGGAATTTGCTACCGTGGTCGCATGAGTGACTCGGTGCTGAATGTGGCGAACGTGACGGTCGTGCGAAGCGGAAACGCCATCCTGCAAGACGTTTCGCTCACCGTCCACGCCGGTGAGCACTGGGCCCTGCTCGGCCCCAACGGCGCGGGCAAGACCACGCTGCTGAAAATGCTCGGTGCCTTCGAGCATCCGACGACGGGCACCGTCGAGGTGCTGGGCCACCGCCTGGGCCGCGTCGACATGCGGGCGCTGCGCGCGGGCATCGGCCACGTCGACCCACGGCACCGGCCCAACGGTCCCCTCACGGTCCGCGAGATCGTCCTCACCGGCGCGACCAATACCGCCGCCCTGGTCCCCCGCTGGCAGCCGACTCCGGATCAGCTCGCCGAGGCCGACCGCCTCATCGACCTGCTCGGCCTGACCCACCGCCGCGACGCCGACTGGGAGATCCTCTCCCAGGGCCAGCGCGGCCGCACCCTGATCGCCCGCGCACTGATGCCCAAGCCCCGCCTGCTCCTGCTGGACGAACCGGCGACCGGCCTGGACCTAGCTGGCCGCGAACAACTTCTGGAGCGCGTCGACCTCCTCCAGCGCACCCACCCCGACCTGGCCTCGGTCCTGGTCACCCACCACCTCGAAGACCTCCCACCCGGCACCACCCACGCCATGCTCCTACGCGACGGCCGCGCCCTCGCCGCAGGCCCCGTCGACGAGGTCATCACCACCCCCAACATCAGCTACTGCTTCGACCACCCCGTCCGCATCCTCCGCGACGAACGCCGCTGGTCCGTCCGCCCCGCCCAGCCCCAGCTGAATTGACCGACGAGCATGCAATCCGGCAGGCGACACGCCGAAATACGCCTGCCCATTTGCATGTTCGTACGCGTTTCACATCTACGTCGCAGGGACGAGCGAGTCGATCCACCGCTCCAGCCGGGCACCCTCGGCTTCCATGAGCGCGGGGTCGCGGAAGGTGTTGGTGAGGACCGAGATTCCCTGGTAGGCGGCCAGGAGGGCGACGGCCAGTTCACGGGAGTCGCTGCGGCCCATCGCGGCGAACTGGGTGTCGATCCAATCCAGTAGTCCGCGCATGACTTCGGCCATTTCGCGGTCGAGGCCGTCGGCGCGCTTGTCCAGTTCGGTGGCGAGTGAGCCGGAGGGGCAACCGAATTGGGAGGCGAGGTCGCGTTGGTCGACCCAGCCGCGGACGAGGGCCTTCAGACGTTCGGCGGGGGCATCGAACTGCTCGAGGGCCGCGATGATCTGCTGGGCGCTGCGGGCGTGGGCGCTGATCGCCGCCTGGACCAGCTGATCCTTGGTCTTGAAGTAGTAGTAGACATTGCCGACCGGGACCTCCGCGGCCCGGGCGATATCGGCGATGGTCGTCTTCTCCACGCCTTGTTCGTGGAAGACCTTGGCCGCCGCGTCCGCGAGGCGTTCCCGTTTGCCGGGTTGGGCTGCCGTTCGCGCCACTGAGTCAGTCATACGACTAACTATAGACATCGCCCGGTCGCATGCTCTATCGTTCGATTTAGTCAGCCAACTAACTCAGGAGTAGAGATGATCGTGGTGACCGGAGCTACCGGAAATGTCGGCGGGGCGCTCGTCCGCGAACTCGCGGCGGCGGGCGAGAAAGTGGTCGCGGTGTCGCGTGGCGAGAAGCCGGTGGACCTCCCCGCGGGCGTCGAGCACCGGCGTGCCGATATCGGGGACCTGGACGGACTGGCCGAGGCGGCGGCGGGTGCGCGGGCGTTGTTCCTGCTCATCACCGGACCCCAGTTGGTCGCGGGACCCGCGCCGGAGCAGGTGTTGGAAACCGTTGCGGCAGCAGGTGTTCGGCGGGCGGTGTTCCTGTCCTCACAGGGCGCGGTGACGCGGCCGGACAGCGGGGGCTACGCGCGCACGCTCGAATTCGAGAAGGCGCTGGCCGATTCGGAGCTGGAGTGGACGGTGCTGCGGCCGGGCGGGTTCTTCACTAATACGTTCGCGTGGATCGAACCGGTGCGCGCCCAGGGCATGATTCCGGCCCCATTCGGGGATGTCGGTCTGCCGCAGGTGGATCCGGGTGATATCGCCGCCGTGGCGGCCGCGACGTTGACCGAACCCGGTCATGATCACCGGATCTACACGGTCACCGGACCGGAAGCCGTGACCCCACGCCAGCAGGCGGCGGCACTGGAAGCCGCGCTCGGCGAACCGATTCGGTTCGTGGAACTGACCCGCGAGCAGGCGCGGGTGAACATGCTGCGGTTCATGCCGGAATCGGTCGCGGACCACACCCTCGACATCCTGGGCACACCGACCGCGGAGGAACAGCAGGTCAGCGCCGATATCGAGCGCGTGCTCGGCCGACCTGCGACCAGCTATGCCCAGTGGGCGGCCCGCGTCGCACCGGCCTTCCGCTGAATCCCTCGACGAATCGACCATTGAACAATTAGTACGCTGCCGCATATCGTCTACGTATGCATACGATAACTTTCTCCGAAGGCACGATCCTCATGCCCTGGAAGCCCGGGCCTCTCCCTCGACCCGAGGGCCCGGTCTTCGTCAGCGTCACCGACTTCCTGGCGCGGTCGCAGGAGGATTGGCTCGAGATCTACCGCGCCGGAGACGAATTGGCGACGGCATGGCCGATCATGCAGGGCGCGGTCGGCCTGTGGCTGTGGGGCAAGCCGGGCGAGTTGCGCGGCGGGTCGGTCTCGGTGTGGGAGTCGGAGCGGGATATGCGCCGATTCGTCCGGTGGCCCAAACACACCGAGATCGTGCGGGCGTGGCGCGGCCGCGTCGGCATCGGCGTCGCCTCCTGGCAGGCCGAAACCTTCGATGCCGACGCGATTCTGACCCGCGCGGGCGACACGATCGACAGGCCGCACGGGCACGCCGCCTAATCTTGTCCGCATGACAGACCGTCCGGACCTGGCAGCGATGATCGTCCCCCTGGGCCGCGCCCTCATGGCGGCCGAACAACCGGTGCTGGCCGCCCACGGCCTCACCATGTGGGCCTACGTCGTGCTGCTGCGCCTGGACGAGACGACCACGCGCGGGCAGGGCGTGCTCGCCCAGGAAATCGGGGCGGACAAGACCCGCATCATCGCGGTGCTGGACGACCTGCAGGAGCGCGGCCTGATCGAACGCCGACCCGACCCGGCCGACCGCCGCGCCCGACTACTGGCCCTCACCCCGGAGGGCCGCGAGCT
Source organism: Nocardia sp. CDC153 (assembly GCF_035818515.1). NCBI lineage: Bacteria > Bacillati > Actinomycetota > Actinomycetes > Mycobacteriales > Nocardiaceae > Nocardia > Nocardia sp. CDC153. The sequence continues at coordinate 437,847 of NZ_JAYKYU010000002.1, forward strand.
ACGCGACGCGGCACAGGCGAAAATCCAAGCCCAGGAAGATCGGCTGCTGTCCAAGCTGCCCGCTGCCGACCGCCGCGGCTTCCTCAACGCCCTCATCACCCTCGCCGCCCTCCCCCGCGACGAGATCACGGGCGGCTGAGGCGCTCTGGCACGGGCCAACGGGTCAGGCGGCGACGGGCTCGGTCATCAGGACGCGACGGATCTCGTCCTCGAGACGGTTGATCGCGCCGAGCGAGGACCAAGCGTCCGCGCACACCAGACCGGGGAACTGCGGACTGAAGGCGATGTAGGCCGAATCCTGCTTGGACCACCACACATCGCAGAGCACACCGAGCAACCTGCGCTCGATCTGCTCGGCACGGGACTGGGGCTTCGTTTTCTTCGTCATACCGGCGACTATGCCCCGCTGTGATCGCCGGGCATCGATCACGAAGACCCTGATCGACGGGCCATAGGTCCCGCGTCCGCGGGCCCGGAGACCCCGGCTCGAGCACTGTCGACGGGCTCAGCCGATATCGATGGGATCGATCTGGACGCGCAGGGGGGCGTCGGAGCGGTGGGTGCTGCGGACGGCCTGGGCGGCGGTGAGGGCGCGGGACAGGGCGGCTCCCGAGGCGCGGTCGGCGCGCAGGATCATGCGCTCGACCTCGGCGGGAGAATCGCCGGAGGAGAAGGGCTTTCGCGCACCGGGCGGCAGGGGTACCGGGCCGAGGATCTCGACGTCGGCGGGAAGCTTTGCCTCGCCGAGCAATTCGGCGATCGACTCGGTGGTGCCGTCGATGGCGGCGAAGCGGACGGCGGGCGGGAAGCGCACCTCGGCGCGCTGCTCGAGCTCGAAACCGGCGTGCCACACCGGATCCCAGCGCACCAGGGCCTGCACGGTGGGCAATCCGGCATCGGCCATGACGATCACGCGACCGTCGGGGCGCACCAGGGCGGCGGCGGACATCCAGCGGCGCAGGGCGTCCTCCGCCGCGCGCAGGTCGGCGCGACCGAGCAGGGCCCAGCCGTCGAGAAGCATGGCGACCGCGTAACCGCCGGGAACGGGCGGTTCCGCGCCGATGGTCGAGACCACCACCTGCGGTCCCTCGGGGACGGAATTCAGGATCGACGAGCCGCCCGAACCGCGCACGGGCACACCGGGAAACGCGCGTCCCAACTCCTCGGCGGTGCGGGAGGCACCGATGACGACGGCCCGCAGCGCGCGCGATCCGCAAGCGCCGCACCGGAACGCGGCCTCGGTGATTCCGCACCATCGACAGGCCGGGCTCTGCGCCTCCGCGACACCCTCACGCCCACTGCGCAAAGCGCCACGTGACGCGGGCGCGCTGTCCGGCAGCGCCAGCGGGCCATTGCAGTGGCGGCAACGCGCCGGGGTCCGGCACTTGGCGCACGAGAGCGCCGGAATGTATCCGCGCCGCGGCACCTGAACCAGCACCGGCCCACCCGCTTTGAGCGCCTTGCGCGCCTCGCTGAACGCCACGGCCGGAATGCGAATGGCCTGCGCGATCGGATCCCGCTCCAACGCGGCGTCGGTATCGCCGGGCGCGGTGATCCGAGGCATGGCCTGCCGCACCACATTTCGGTCCGCGAGCAGATCGTGCGCCCACCCGGACTCGACAATGGCCTGCACCTCGGCGGTCCGCGCGAACCCGCCCGCCACGAACGCTGCCCCGGTCTCGTGCGCCCGCAACATGGCCACTTCCCGCGCATGCGGATACGGCGACCGCGGCTCGGCGAACGTATCGTCCCCGTCATCCCAAATAGCGATCAACCCAAGGTCTTTCACCGGCGCGAACACCGCACTGCGCGTCCCCACCACCACCTTCGCCTGCCCCCGCAGCACCGACAACCACCGCCGATACCGAGCCGAAGGCCCCAGCCCGGCCGCCAACCCCACCGCCGACTCCCCCACCAGCGCAACACATTCGGTCAGCACCCGATCCAGATCCCGCTGATCCGGCACCATGATCACCGCCCCGCGCCCACCCCGCACGGTCACCGCCGCCAACTCCGCCAGCCGCCTGGCCCACTCCTCCCCCGGCAACGCCTGCCACCCGGCCCGCGGCCCCCGCCCGGCCTCGAGTGCGCCCAGGAACGAATACCCGTGCAGATACCGCCCCCACCCCGGAAACTCGGCGGCCAACGTCTGCCCGGGCGTGCTCGCGGACCTCCCCGATTCGGTCGGCCGTTCGCCCCCGCCCACCTGGGCCGCGGAGGCGTCGAATGTATCCGCCCGCTGATCGAGCTGCGCGGCAGCGTCTTCCGCTGAATGCTCGCCGGAGGCCACCTCGGCGATGTCGGTCACTCCCGCCGCCGGAGCCGTCCCGGCCTCGTCGCGACCACCGCTATCGGCCACCGGCCCGTGCGACGCGCGCTGTGTTGCCTCGCGGACATAGGTCTCGCGGGGACGCGTCGGGTCCTGCCCTGGATCAGCGTCGTGTGGAGCGGTCGGAAGATCGGCTCCGGCACGGCCCGCCGCACCGGTGTCGCCACCATCGACCGAGGGCCGGTCGCTCGAAGTGGGCTCGGCGGGTGCCTTGGCCTTTTTCGTTGTGCGCTTGGGCTTTTCGGCCTGCTCGAGGCCTTCGGATTCGACCTTGGCGTGGCGGGGTGGGATCGCCAGGCGGAGGACGTCGGCTCGAGTGCCCGCGTAGCGGGAGGCCACCGCGCCGACGAGTTTCAGGATTTCCGGGGTGAGGACTCGTTCGGGGGAGACGACGCGTTCGAGGCGGACGAGTTTGCCGGTGTGGTCGGAGGTTTCGAGGCGTTCGAGGAGGTAGCCGTCGATGAGGCGGCCGGAGAAGCGGACTCGGACTCGCACGCCGGGTTGGGCGATTTCGTCCATTTCCGGGGGGACCAGGTAGTCGAAATCTCGGTCCAGGTGGGCGGGTTCGAGCAGGGGCAGGACCCGGGCGATGGGGTGGGTCATGGGCGCGCCGGTGGGGTGGGTCATGCCAACGACGGCGGGAGCGTCGGGCTCGGAAGGGGTTTCCGTGCCCGACGCTCCCGTCGAGTTGTGGTGGGTGCCGGTCAATTACAGCCCGGCGGCCGCGCGCAGCTTCTCCGCGCGGTCGGTGCGCTCCCAGGGCAGATCGACATCCGTGCGGCCGAAGTGGCCGTAGGCGGCGGTCGGCGCGTAGATCGGGCGCAGCAGGTCCAGGTCGCGAATGATCGCGCCGGGACGCAGGTCGAAGACCTCACCGATGGCGTCGGAGATCTTGAGCGGATCGATCTGCTCGGTGCCGAAGGTCTCGACGAACAGGCCGACCGGGGCGGCCTTGCCGATGGCGTAGGCGACCTGGACCTCGACCCGCTCGGCCAGGCCGGCGGCGACGACGTTCTTGGCGACCCAGCGCATGGCGTAGGCGGCCGAGCGGTCGACCTTCGACGGATCCTTGCCGGAGAACGCGCCGCCACCGTGGCGGGCCATGCCGCCGTAGGTGTCGACGATGATCTTGCGACCGGTCAGGCCCGCGTCACCCATCGGGCCACCGAGCACGAACTTGCCGGTCGGGTTGACCAGCAGCCGCACATTGGAGGTGTCGAGGGGGTTCGGCAGCGACAGCTCGGCGAGCACCGAGTCGACGACCTTCTCCCGGATGTCCGGGGTCAGCAGGTTGTCGAGGTCGATGTCGGCCGCGTGCTGGGTCGAGATGACCACGGTGTCGAGGCGCTTGGGGATCGAGCCGTCGTATTCGATGGTGACCTGGGTCTTGCCGTCGGGACGCAGGTACGGCAGCACGCCGGACTTGCGAACCTCGGTCAGTCGCCGAGACAGCTTGTGCGCCAGCGAGATCGGCAGCGGCATGAGCTCGGGGGTCTCGATGGTGGCGTAGCCGAACATCAGACCCTGATCGCCCGCGCCCTGACGCGCGATGTCATCGTCCTCGCCGCCGACGCGGGCCTCGTGCGAGGTGTCCACGCCTTGGGCGATATCCGGCGACTGCGCGCCGATGGCGACGTTCACGCCACAGGACGCGCCGTCGAAACCCTTTGCCGACGAGTCGTATCCGATCTCGAGGACCTTCTCGCGGACGATGGTCGGGATATCGGCGTAGGCCGAGGTGGTGACCTCACCCGCGACGTGCACCTGACCGGTGGTCACCAGGGTCTCCACCGCGACCCGGCTGCGCGGATCGGCCGCGAGCAACGCGTCGAGGATGGAATCGCTGATGGCATCACAGATCTTGTCGGGGTGACCTTCGGTCACCGACTCACTGGTGAATAGGCGGCTGCCAGACGTGCGCACAGTTGTTCCCTCTCCCTCAACGGGTTTCTCGTATCGGGTGGCGACAGTAGCGTCTCCGCCGCATCGCACAACCCTTTGTCTCAGGTTATTCCAATATGTTCGTCACAGGGGCGGGCTGCCACCGTGGCGAACACATTGTGACTCAGACAGTTGCCATGCCTATCACGGCGACTGTCCGAACCCTGCGGTGCCGAGGCTTCAGCGGAGCAAGGGGCCGAGTGCGTCCAGCACCCGGCTAGCCAGTAGGGCCTTGGACCCGTGGTCCAGGGCGATCTCGGTGCCGTCGGCACCGAGCAACCAGCCGTCGTTGGTGTCGACCTCGAAGGCCTTCCCCTCCCCGACGGCGTTCACGACCAGCAGATCGCAGCCTTTGCGAGCCAGCTTGGCCCGCGCGTGGGTGAGCACATCGGCGTGCTCGTCCCCGGTCTCGGCGGCGAATCCGACGATCGCGGTGCCGGGTAGGTGCCCGTCGCGACGGGACTGTACCAACCCGGCCAGGATATCCGGTGTCTTGGCGAGTGCGATCGAATCCGGTTCTCCCGCACCCTTTTTGATCTTAGCGGCCGCGACGTTGATCGGGCGGAAGTCCGCCACCGCCGCGGCCATGATGACCGCGTCCGCGCCCAGGGCGTGCTTGTCGACCGCCACCTTGAGCTGCTCGGCGGTGGTCACGTGCACGACCTCGACCGCGGCGGGCGGTTCGAGTCCGATGGTATTGCCCGCGATCAGCGTCACCTGCGCGCCACGCTGGGCGGCCAGGCGCGCGAGCGCGTAGCCCTGCTTGCCGGAACTCCGATTGCCAAGGAAGCGAACGGGATCCAGCGGTTCGCGGGTGCCGCCCGCGGAGACCACGATGCGGCGACCCTCGAGGTCGCGGGGCAACGAGTCGGCGCGTTCGAGCAGCAGTCGGGCAAGTCCGAAGATCTCCTCCGGCTCGGGCAGGCGACCCGGACCGGTGTCGGTGCCGGTCAGGCGACCCGAGGCGGGTTCCATGACCACGGCACCGTGCGCGCGCAGCGTGGCGACATTCGCCCGGGTGGCCGGATGCTCCCACATCTCGGTGTGCATGGCCGGGGCGAACAGCACGGGACAGCGCGCGGTCAGCAGCGTCGCCGTCAGCAGATCGTCGGCGCGGCCCTGCGCGGCGCGGGCCATCAGGTCCGCGGTGGCCGGGGCGATGACGACCAGATCGGCTTCCTGGCCGAGCCGGACATGCGGCACCTCCGGCACATCGGCGAACACACCGGTGTGCACGGGGTGGCCCGAGAGGGCCTCGAAGGTGGCCTTGCCGACGAAATTCAGCGCCGACTCGGTGGGAATGACACGAACCTCGTGCCCGGTTTCGGTGAACCGGCGCACGAGGTTGCAGCTCTTGTAGGCGGCGATACCGCCGCCGACGCCGACGACGATCTTGGTCACCGCGGAACTACTCGCCTTCGGAGTGCTCGAGCAGGTCGGCGTGGATCTCGCGCATGGCCACCGACAGCGGCTTCTCCTGCAGACCCGGCTCGACCAGCGGACCGACGTATTCGAGAATGCCGTCGCCGAGCTGGTTGTAGTAGTCGTTGATCTGCCGGGCGCGCTTGGCCGCGTAGATGACCAGCGCGTACTTGGACGAAGTCCGCTCCAGCAGTTCGTCGATCGGCGGGTTGGTGAGGCCGACCGGAGTGTCGTAGGCGGGAACGGTCTTGATGTCCGTACTCACTAGGAAGGCTCCTGCGGGGTTGTTCGGAAGGATGGATTCCGACTCTCTTGCAAGACGAGTCGGCGTTCGGGAGCTAAGACCCCGAATTTGTGCTAACGAACAACGATACCAACTGCTCGCAGGCGCTGGTCACGTGGTCGTTCACGATGACGATGTCGAACTCGTCACATGCAGCCAATTCGGTGCGAGCGGTCTGCAGTCGACGCTCGATCACCTCGGGCGATTCCGTCCCGCGAGCGGTCAGGCGGGACACCAGCTCGTCCCAGCTGGGCGGTGCCAGGAAGACCAGTTTGGCCTCCGGCATGGTCTTGCGGATCGAGCGCGCGCCCTCGAGGTCGACCTCGATCAGGACGTGATGTCCCGAGGCGAGCGCTTCCCGCACGGGTGCGGCCGGGGTGCCCGACCGCTGCAGTCCACCGTGGATGTCGGCCCACTCCAGCAGTTCGCCCGCCTCGATCATGGCGTCGAACTTGTCGCGGGTGACGAATCGGTAGTCCTGGCCGTCGACCTCCCCGGGCCGCGGAGCCCGGGTGGTGGCCGACACACTGAATACCAATTCGGGCAGTCGTTCGCGCACGCAGCGCACGACGGTGGACTTGCCGACGGCCGAGGGGCCGACCAGTACTACCAGTCGACCCTTCCGAGTGTGTTCGACCACCCTCGGATTATTCGGCGCTGAAGTCGAACCGGGCCAGCAGCGCCTTACGCTGCCGGTCGCCCAGTCCGCGCAGGCGGCGGGTGGGAGCGATCTCGAGCTCGCTCATGATCTCGGCCGCCTTGACCTTGCCAACCTTCGGCAGAGCCTCGAGCAGCGCCGAAACCTTCATCTTGCCGAGGACTTCGTCCTTCTCGGCGTCCGCAAGGACCGTCTTCAGATCGGTGCCACCACGCTTCAAGCGCTCCTTGAGCTCCGCCCGAGCGCGGCGAGCGGCAGCCGCCTTCTCCAAAGCAGCGGCGCGCTGCTCGTCAGTCAGCTGGGGAAGGGCCACGGTTCCTCCGTCTCATCGTTCATTGCTTGATCTACCTCCGGTAACCCGGTGGTCTCAGCGACCGTACCCACGACGCTTGCCGATTGCGAACCCACCCCCCAGGTCAGCGCGTGATTCGGGGCGGGACCGGGCCGGATGGGCGGCCGTGTGGGCCGTGCGCTAGCGCCCGCGCGGATCGATCTCGAGACGCTCCGAATATCGTTGCAGCCAGGGCTTTTTCGGAAACTTGACAGGGTCTCCAATGGGCCGGACTGGCCCCACAGCAAACCGTGACCGAGCTGTAATCTCGCGACCTGGATTTTTCTTGGATTTCTCGGCGTGTCGTTCGATTCCGTACCGCGTGTCGCGCATCACTCGGGGTGTTCGCGACGGTACTGAAACACACAAATCCGACATCGTTTCAGTGCAGGTGGGAAGGGTTGTGGGGGGCCGGATCACCGACGGGATGGCCTGTTTCGGGCCCTGAGGGGCACGCTCGCGGGTGAAACGGGGGTCGGTCGACTCCATGCGCCGACCCCGCTGTCACGGCAGTGAGACGCGCGATCAGGACAAGCGTTCGATCCGTTCGCGCTGGGCGAACACGGGAGGGTCAGTCCTCGTACTGGCAGAACTCGATGAGGGTGCCCTCGGGGGCGCGCAAATGGGCCACGCGCATGCCCCACGCGGGCTGGTCGGCCGGTTCCGCGATGATCCGCGCGCCGCGGTCGCGAACGACCTCGATCGCCTTGTCGACATCGGCGACGCGCAGCACCACGACCACGGTGTCCACGCCGTCGCGGGGCCGGTGTTCGACGCCGATCGCGGCGTCCTGGTAGGCGCGGGTGAACAGCGCGAGGTCGCGGCCGTCCAGGCTGAAGCAGGCGTAGGGGCCCGCGTCGGATTCCGGGACGTCGCCCGGGGTTTCGTGCTTCAGCGGCAATCCGAGGACGTCGCGATAGAAGCGATAGCTGGGCGCGAAATCGTCCACGAGGACGCGGGTTTGGCCGTAGGAGACGAGGCCGAGGGCGGCATCGGACATGAGAAATCCCACCTTTCTACCGAGCGGTCGGGTTCAGCGTAGTGCTCGGCGAAAGGCGGCGTTCCGGGCCTCGGCACCGGAATCAGTTGCTCTCCATGGCGATTCGCAGCCCGAGCCCGACCATGAAGGTGCCCATGGCGGCATCCAGAATCCGGCGAACACGGCGACGGGTGAACCACTGCCGCAACGCGCCCACGCCGAAGGCCAGCGTCACGAACCACATCAGGTTGGCGACCGTGCACACCGCGGCCAGTTCGAGGGTGCCCAGGGCGGATGGATGCGCGGGCAGGAACTGCGGCACCAGTGCGATGAAGAACACCGCGCACTTGGGATTCAGCAGATTGGTGAGCAGCCCCTGCCGGAACGACACCAGCGCACTGCGCCGATTCGCCGCGGCATCCGGATCGGGCCGATAGTCCCCGCGCCGCGCGGCCAGCAGCGCCCGAATCCCGATGAACGCCAGATAGATCGCGCCGATCAGCTTGACCACCGTGTAGGCCTGCGCCGACGCCGCCAACAACCCGGCCACCCCGATCGCGGTCACCAACGCCCACACGAAAACCCCCGCCGCGATCCCACCCGCGCTGGCAATCCCCGCGTGTCGACCCGACACCACCGAATTCCGCAGCACGATCAAGAAATCCGGCCCGGGCGACATGGAGCCCAGCACGATCACCCCGGCCAACGTGAGAATCTCGGTAAGCGACAGCACGCCGCCACCCTACGCGGACGCACCGGTCCTTCGTCAGACCCCGATTCTCGGTTCAGGCGGTGGGCCAGATCTCCTTGATCGCGGGGGCGGCCTCGGTGCCTTGGCGGTGGCCCGCCTCGTAGGCGGGTTCGAGGGCGGAGGCGGCGAAGAGGTCCGGGCCGTAGGCCGCGATCGCACCCGCGTCGGGGACGATGAAAGTCGTTGCCGCGCCGCCCAGGTCGCGGTCGGTGGGGCTGTGCGGGAACAGGTGGGCCAGCGGTTCGATGATCAGCATGCGTTCGGCACCGGCGGCGAGATCGGCATTGATGGGCGAGCGCATGCCGCCGTCGATGTAGTAGGTGCCGTCGATCGGGATGGGCGGGAAGACGCCGGGGACGGAAGTGCTGGCGGCGAGGGCCTCGGGGAGGGTGGCCTTGCCGTCTGGGGTCCAGACCTGCAATTCGCCGGTGGTGACGCTGCAGGCGGTGATCCGGAGGTCGCGGCGCGGCCAGTCGGCGTGGCCGATGAAGCCGCCGATGCGGGCGATGTGATCGGCCGGGTCGGCACCGGCGGTCATTTCCAGGGCGCGGGCTCCGGCGCGGCGGCGGGCCTCGTTCGGGTCCAGGCCCGGGGTGGACAGGATGCCCATGATCTCGCCGAAGGCATTGGGGTCGAACTCGATCGGCGGGGCTTCCGGGTTGTCCACGGAGGGTCGGCGCAGCAGCAGGTTCAGGTCGACCTCGGCGGCGAGGGCCGCGCCCACGACCGCGCCCGCGGAGGTGCCGACAATGCGTTCGGCCAGCGCGGGATCCACCCCGGCCGCGCGCAGGCCGATGACGACGCCCGCCATCCAGGACAGGCCGACCGCACCACCGCCTCCGAGCACGAGCGCACGACGAATTTCCTTGGGCGGCACTGCGGCAGACATGCTGCCACTGTATCCGCCGACACCGGCAAGCGGAGAGGCTTCCTCCGAAAAGGCTCGCGGCACCGGACCATATCCGGTGCCGCGAGCATTCGTTAGGAGCGAATCAGGCCTGCAGGAAGGCGAATTCGGCGGCCAATTCGGCCACCTTCTCCTTCAGGGCGGGGACCGAGGGACCGGCCTTGAGGACCTCGCGGGAGACGTTCGGCAGGACCGCGCCGAGATCGCTCGCGGGGACCAGGTGGCGAATCGAGTCCGCTCCCCCGCCCTGCGCGCCGACGCCCGGCATGAGGATCGGGCCATTGAGCTTGCTCAGGTCCGGTGCCTTGTCCACGGTCGCGCCGATGACCACACCGACGGAACCGAATTCGGCTCCGGCATTGGCGGCGGCCGCGTCGTCGACCATGCGCTGGGCGATGGTGCGGCCGTCGGGCCCGGTGATGTTCTGCAACTCCACCGCCTCCGGGTTGGAGGTGGCGGCCAGCACGAACACGCCGCGGTCATTGGCCTTGGCGAGCTCCAGAGCCGGTGTGAGCGAACCGAATCCGAGGTACGGGGAGATGGTGACCGCGTCGGTGCCCAGCGGCCCGTCGCCGAGCCAGGCGTGGGCGTAGGCGTCCATGGTGGAGCCGATATCGCCGCGTTTGGCGTCGGCCAGCACCAGGGTGCCCGCCGCCCGCAGCGCGGCAATGGTCTCCTCCAGCACCAGGATTCCGGCCGAACCGTAGGTCTCGAAGAACGCGACCTGCGGTTTGACCAGTGCCACCCGGCCCGCGAAGGCGCGCACGCAGGCGTCGGCGAATTTCGCCACCCCGGACGCGTCCTCGCTCAGGCCCCAGGCCCGCAGCAGCGGCGGATGCGGGTCGATGCCGACGCACAGCGGGCCGTGCTCGCGCATCGACTCCCGCAGCCGCACACCGAAACTCGTCATCCGCGCAGCACCGCGTGCAGTTCCTGCAGGGACCGGACGCCGATGCCGCCGCGAATGGTGGCCTCGATGCCCTGCACGGCCGCGGCCGCGCCCTGCACGGTGGTGATGCACGGAATGTTCGCGCCCACCGCGGCGGTGCGGATCTCGTAGCCGTCCACGCGTGGGCCGTTGTTGCCGTACGGGGTGTTGAACACGATGTCGACGTCGCCGTCCTTGATCATGTCCACGATGCTGGCCGTGGCGGGCACGTCCTCGGAGTGCTTGCGCACCCGATCGCACGGAATGCCGTTGCGGCGCAGCATTTCCGCGGTGCCCTCGGTGGCGAGGATGCGGAAGCCCAGGTCGTGCAGGCGCTTGACCGGGAACACCATGGCCCGCTTGTCGCGGTTGGCGATGGACACGAACGCGGTGCCCTCGGTCGGCAGCGAACCGTAGGCGGCGGACTGCGATTTGGCGAAGGCGGTGCCGAAGTCGGCGTCGATGCCCATGACCTCGCCGGTGGACTTCATCTCCGGGGAGAGCAGCGAGTCGATGCCGCTGCCGTCGGGGCGGCGGAAGCGGTGGAAGGGCAGGACGGCTTCCTTGACCGCGACCGGGGCGTCGATGGGCGCGTAGCCGCCGTCGCCGTCGGCCGGGAGCAGGCCCTCCTTGCGGAGTTCGGCGATGGTGGCGCCCAACGCGATTCGCGCCGCGGCCTTGGCCAGTGGCACCGCGGTGGCCTTGGAGACGAACGGCACGGTGCGGCTGGCGCGCGGGTTGGCCTCGAGAACGTAGAGCACATCGTCCTTGAGCGCGTACTGCACGTTCAGCAGGCCCTTCACGCCGATGCCCTTGGCGAGCGCGGCGGTGGAGCGGCGCACGGCCTCGATATCGCTGCGGCCCAAGGTGATCGGCGGGAGCGCGCACGCGGAGTCGCCGGAGTGGATACCGGCCTCCTCGATGTGCTCCATGACGCCGCCCAGGTAGACCTCCTCGCCGTCGCACAGGGCGTCGACGTCGATCTCGATGGCGTCCTCCAGGAACCGGTCGACCAGCACCGGGTGGTCCGGGGTGATCTCGGTGGCGCGGGAGATGTAGTCCTCGAGGGACTTCTCGTCGTAGACGATCTCCATGCCGCGCCCGCCCAACACGTAGGACGGGCGCACCAGCACCGGGTAGCCGATCTCGGCGGCGATCTTCTTCGCCTGCGGGAAGGTGGTGGCGGTGCCGTACTTGGGGGCCGGAAGTCCAGCCGCCACAAGGACATCGCCGAACTCGCCGCGGTCCTCGGCCAGGTCGATGGCGGCCGCGGAGGTGCCGACCACGGGCACGCCCGCGTCGGTGAGCCGCTGCGCCAGGCCCAGCGGGGTCTGGCCGCCGAGCTGGCAGATGACGCCCGCGACGGTGCCGGACTCGGTTTCGGCGTGGTACACCTCGAGCACGTCCTCGAAGGTGAGCGGCTCGAAGTAGAGGCGGTCGGCGGTGTCGTAGTCGGTCGACACGGTCTCCGGGTTGCAGTTGACCATGATGGTCTCGTAGCCCGCGGCCGAAAGCGTCTGTGCCGCATGCACACACGAGTAGTCGAACTCGATGCCCTGGCCGATGCGGTTGGGGCCGGAGCCGAGAATGATGACCTTCTCGCGTTCCTTCTGCGGCGCCACTTCGGATTCCGCGGCGGGATCCAACTCGTAGGCCGAGTAGTGATACGGGGTCTTGGCCTCGAACTCGGCGGCGCAGGTGTCGACGGTCTTGAACACCGGGCGGATGCCGAGGCGGTGACGCAGCTCGCGCACGCCGCCCTCACCGGCGAGTTCCGGTCGCAGCGCGGCGATCTGGCGATCGGACAGGCCGTAGTGCTTGGCGGTGCGCAGCAGCGGCTCGTCCAGCACGGGGGCGTCGATGATCTCCTGGCGCAGCTCCACCAGTCCGGCGATCTCGGCCACGAACCACGGGTCGATGCCCGAGGCCTTGGCGGTGTCCTCGATGCTCGCGCCCAGCCGCAGCGCGCGCTCCACCTGGTAGATGCGGCCCTCGGTGGGGACCTTCAGGTCCTCGAGGATGGCAGCCGCGTCGGTCCACTGCCCGTCGGGTTGGGTCCAGAAGCCGGTGGCCTTGGTCTCGAGCGAGCGCAGCACCTTGCCCAGCGCCTCGGAGAAGTTGCGGCCCAACGACATTGCCTCACCGACCGACTTCATGGTGGTGGTGAGCGTCGGGTCGGCGCCGGGGAACTTCTCGAAGGCGAAGCGGGGAGCCTTCACGACCACGTAGTCGAGCGTGGGCTCGAAGCAGGCCGGGGTCTCCTTGGTGATGTCGTTGACGATCTCGTCGAGGGTGTAGCCGATGGCCAGCTTGGCGGCGATCTTGGCGATCGGGAAACCCGTTGCCTTGGAAGCCAGGGCCGACGACCGCGAGACGCGCGGGTTCATCTCGATGACGATGAGACGGCCGTCGGCGGGGTTGACCGCGAACTGGATATTGCAGCCGCCGGTGTCGACGCCGACCTCGCGCAGGATGGCGATGCCCAGATCGCGCATCTTCTGGTATTCGCGGTCGGTGAGGGTCATGGCCGGGGCGACGGTGACCGAGTCACCGGTGTGCACGCCCATCGGGTCCACGTTCTCGATCGAGCAGACGATGACCACATTGTCGTTGCGGTCGCGCATGAGCTCGAGCTCGAATTCCTTCCAGCCCAGGATGGATTCCTCGATGAGCACGTTCGCGGTCGGCGAGGCGGCCAGGCCGCCGCCGGCGATGCGGTCGAGGTCCTCGTGGTTGTAGGCCATGCCCGAGCCCAGGCCGCCCATGGTGAACGACGGGCGCACGACCACCGGGAAGCCCAGTTCCGCAACGGTTTCGCGGACCTCGTCCATGGTGTAGCAGACCTTGGAGCGGGCGGATTCGCCGCCGACCTTGGCGACGATGTCCTTGAACTTCTGGCGGTCCTCACCGCGCTGAATGGCCTCGAAGTCCGCGCCGATCAGCTCGACGTCGTACTTCTCCAGAATGCCGTTCTCGTGCAGGGCGACAGCGCAATTGAGCGCGGTCTGGCCGCCCAGGGTGGCGAGGATGGCGTCGGGGCGCTCCTTGGCGATGACCTTCTCGACGAACTCCCAGGTGATCGGTTCGACATAGGTCGAGTCCGCGTACTCGGGGTCGGTCATGATGGTCGCCGGGTTGGAGTTCACCAGCGACACGCGCAGGCCCTCGGACTTGAGGACGCGACAGGCCTGGGTTCCCGAGTAGTCGAACTCGCAGGCCTGGCCGATGACGATCGGGCCCGAGCCGATCACCAGGATGTGGTTGAGGTCGGTACGGCGTGGCATCAGGCACCTTCCATCAGCATGGCGAAACGATCGAAGAGGTAGGCGGCGTCGTGGGGACCGGCCGCGGCCTCGGGGTGGTACTGCACGGAGAAGGCGCGGCCGCTCACCAGCTGCACGCCCTCGACGACACCGTCGTTGGCGCAGACGTGGCTGACCTCGGCCTTGCCGAAGGGGGTGTCGAAGACCTCACCGCGCTCGCCCTCGAGCGCGAAGCCGTGGTTCTGCGCGGTGATCGAGATCCGACCCGAATGGTGTTCGACGACCGGCACATTGATGCCGCGGTGGCCGAACTTCATCTTGTAGGTGTCGCGCCCGAAGGCGCGGCCCAGGATCTGGTTGCCGAAGCAGATGCCGAACAGCGGGATGTCCTCGCCCAGCACCTGCTGGGTCAGGGCCACCATGGCGTCCTGGGTGGCCGGGTCGCCCGGGCCGTTGGAGAGGAACACACCGTTGGGGTTGAGTTCCTTGATCTGGTCGAAGGTCACATTGGACGGGACCACGTGCACCCGCATGCCGCGCTGGGCGAACATGCGCGGGGTGTTGGACTTGATGCCCAGGTCGACCGCGACGACGGTGAAGCGCGCCTCGCCCTCGGGCTCGATGGTGTACATCTGCTTGGTGGAGACCTCGGCGGCGAGGTCCGCGCCCAGCATGGCCTGCTGGCCGTTCACCCGCTCCAACATGGCCTCGTACTCGGTGAGCGCGTCACCGGAGAAGATGCCCGCCTTCATGGAACCGCGAGTGCGCAAGTGCCGCACCAGGGCTCGGGTGTCGATGCCCGCGATGCCGACGATGTTCTGGTTCTCCAGCTCGTCCTGCAGGGTGCGCTTGGCGCGCCAGTTGGAGGCGCGGCGCGCGGGGTCGCGCACGGCGTATCCGGCGACCCAGATCTTGCCGGACTCGTCGTCCTCGTCGTTCCAGCCGGTGTTGCCGATCTGGGGCGCGGTGGCCACCACGATCTGGCGGTCGTAGCTGGGGTCGGTCAGCGTCTCCTGGTAGCCGGTCATGGCGGTGCAGAACACCGCCTCGCCCAGGGTCTCGCCGACAGCGCCGAAGGTCGTCCCGCGGAACACGCGGCCGTCCTCGAGCACCATCACCGCAGTATTACTGCTGCTCATGCCTCGTCTCCCGTCTTCGTAGCTCCGGTCCATGCCGGGTAGACCGCCTTGTCGTCGCCGCGGAAACCGGTATCCACCTCGGTTCCGGTCGGCAATGTCCAGCGAATCACCAGCACACCGTCTTCCGTCATAACCTTGCCCGCGTGCCCACGCTCGGCGCGCACCGCGGTAATGGATTCCTGGGGAATCCAGATCGTCGCCGCGCCATCCCGTTCCAGGAGGATGCCGCGTTCGAATCGCGTGAGTTCCGCCGTGGCGCGGAATCCCAGGTCGCCCACCGTGATTCGTTGAATCCAGCTGGGGGCGAGGGTGCTGCCGAGGTAGAGCCCCGTGGTGGGCTCGAGCAGCTGCGCGCCGCAGTCGGCGGGCACCGGTGGCAGTTCACCGATCGCGGACGCCTGCTTCTTGGCCCTGCCCGTCCAGGCCCAGTACATGAGCCCCAGGCACAGCACGAACAGCACCAGCAATCCCAGTACCTGAAGCGTGCGTTCCATTACGTCCTCCTCGGTTCCCCACCCGCCGCTAACCGGCGACGATCTTGCCGTCCCGGGCGGTGGCCTTGCCGCGCAGGAAGGTGGCGGTCACCTTCGCGGGCAGGGTCATCGCCTGGTAGGGCGTGTTGCGGGCGATGGAGGCCAAGTCCTTGGCCTCGACCGTCCATTCGGCGGCCGGGTCGATCAGCACCAGGTTGGCGGGTTCGCCGACCTGCAGCGGTCGGCCCTGATCGTCCAGGCCCACGATCTTGGCCGGGTTCTCGCTCATGACCTTGGCGACGCCGCGCCAGTCGAGCAGTCCGGGCTTGACCATGGTCTCCACGATGATCGACAGCGCGGTCTCCAGGCCCAGCATGCCGGGACGGGCGGCGGCGAATTCGCAGCACTTGTCCTGGTCGGCGTGCGGGGCGTGGTCGGTGGCCACGCAGTCGATGACGCCCTCGGCGAGGGCCTGGCGCAGCGCGGCCACGTCGGAGGCCTCGCGCAGCGGCGGGTTCACCCGGTTGACCGCGTCGTAGGTCTCCAGGCGCGAGTCATCGAGCAGCAGGTGATGCGGGGTGACCTCGGCGGTGATCGAAATGCCTTGCGCCTTGGCCCATTTCAGCAGTTCGACGGTACCGGCGGTGGAGGCGTGGCAGATGTGCACGCGCGCACCGGCATCGCGGGCCAGCAGCGCGTCGCGGGCCACGATCGACTCCTCGGCGGCGCGCGGCCATCCGGCCAGGCCCAGGCGGGCGGCGGTCGGACCCTCGTGCGCGACAGCGCCCTTGGTCAGGCGCGGCTCCTCGGCGTGCTGGGCGATGAGCACGCCCAGGGAGTTCGCGTACTCCAGCGCGCGGCGCATGATCAGCGGGTCGTAGACGCACATGCCGTCGTCGGAGAACATGCGCACCGCGCCGAGACCGGCTGCCATGGTGCCCATTTCGGCGAGCTGCTTGCCCTCGAGGCCCACGGTGACCGCGCCGACCGGGTACACGTCGACCAGGCCGACCTCCTGGCCGCGCTTCCACACGTGGTCGGTGATGACCGCGTTGTCGGCGACCGGGCTGGTGTTGGCCATGGCGAACACGGCGGTGTAGCCGCCCAGAGCGGCTGCGGCGGAACCGGTTTCGATGGTCTCGGTGTCTTCGCGGCCCGGCTCACGCAGGTGCGTGTGCAGGTCGATGAAGCCCGGCAGCAGGAACTGCCCGGTGCCATCCACGATGTCGGCGTCGTCGGCCTGCAGCCCCGCGCCGATCTCACGGATCTCGCTGTCGGCGAGCAGCACGTCGACCGCGTCGCCTTCGCCGTACAGACGGACATTCTTGATCAGGACGCTCATGCCACCACCTCGTCGGTTCCGACCAGCAGGCGGAACAGCACCGCCATTCTCATATGGACACCGTTGTTGACCTGTTGCAGGACAGCCGCTTTCGGGGAGTCGGCCACGGTGAAGCCGATTTCCATGCCGCGCAGCATCGGACCCGGATGCAGCACGACCGCGTTCTCGTCGAGCATCTTCAGGCGACGCTCGGACAGGCCGTAGCGGATCGAGTACTCGCGCGCCGACGGGAAGAAGCCGCCGTTCATGCGCTCGGCCTGCACGCGCAGCATCATGACCGCGTCCGCGCCCGGCAGCTCGGCGTCCAGGGAATCGGAGATCCGCACCGGCCAGGATTCGACGCCGATCGGCAGCAGGGTGCGCGGCGCGACCAGCACCACCTCGGCGCCGAGGGTGCTGAGCAGGAAGGCATTCGAGCGCGCCACCCGGCTGTGCAGGATGTCGCCGACCAGCACGACCCGCTTGCCCTCCAGGTCGCCGAGGCGCTGGCGCAGGGTCAGGGCGTCGAGCAGCGCCTGGGTGGGGTGCTCGTGCATGCCGTCACCGGCATTGATGACGGCGGGTCCGGGACCGGCGTAACCGCTTGCGGCCTCGTCCATTTCGGCGAACCAGCGCGCGATCTGATGCGCCGCGCCGGAGGCCGGGTGCCGCACGATGAGCGCGTCCGCGCCCGCCGCGTGCAGGGTCAGCGCGGTGTCACGCAGCGATTCGCCCTTGGAGACAGAGGAACTCGACGCGCTCACATTGATGACGTCGGCGCTCATCCACTTGCCCGCCACCTCGAAGGAGACCCGGGTGCGGGTGGAGTTCTCGAAGAACACCGTCATGACGGTGCGCCCGCGCAGCGTCGGCAGCTTCTTGACCTCGCGGCCCAGCAGCGCCTGCTCGAAGCGCTCAGCCTCGTCCAGCAAACCGGTGGCAGCGGCCCGGTCGAGGTCGGTGACCGACAGCAGATGCTTCACTTGTCACTCTCCTGACGCAGGTACACACCGTCGCGGCCGTCGTGCTCGCGCAGCAGCACCGAGATGTCCTCGGTGCGCGCGGTGGGGACGTTCTTGCCGACATAGTCGGCGCGGATGGGAAGTTCGCGATGGCCGCGATCGATGAGCACGGCGAGTTGCACCGCGCGCGGGCGGCCCAGATCGCGCAGCCCGTCCAGCGCGGAGCGGACGGTGCGGCCGGAGAACAGGACATCGTCGACCAGCACGACGAGGGAGCCGTCGATCCCGCCCTCGGGCACCGAGGTCCGCTCGAGCGGACGGTGCGGCTTGGAGCGCAGGTCATCGCGGTAGAGGGTGATGTCGAGGGAGCCGATCGCGGGGCGCACGCCGGAGAACTCCTCGATCCGGCCCGCCAGGCGATGGGCCAGAGTGGTTCCGCGGGTGGGAATTCCGATCAACACCACCCGGGCAGCATCCGGATCCCCGAGATCGGTCTTCTCGATGATCTGGTGCGCCATGCGCGCGATGGTCCGGCCGACATCCGAATCGGAAAGCAGCTCGCGTCCGGCCTGGACCCGCTCGGGGTCGTGCCGCTGCGAGAATTCGGCAGCGCTCGACTTGGCTGCCCGGTCTTCGGGCACAGCCATGCCGACCTCCTTCCCCGCCTCACGGGACGGTCCGTTAAAGGATGTCTTTCGCCGATGAACCCTACCAGCGCCCTCACGGCCGTTTGACCCGGCACCCCCTCGGCAACCCCGGCTGTGGCCTGGTTCACCCCGCGGTGCCGGAAATCCGGAGCGAACGGACATCGGACCGATTAGTTTCGGTGACGGCGACCGTCGACGATCGTGAACTCTCACGAACAGGAGACCCCGATGACCGACACCATCGTGCTCGAGCGCACCTACCCGGCGACGGCCGAACGCATTTGGGAGCTGTGGACGACTCCCGACGGCATCGCCAGCTGGTGGGCACCGGACGGTTTCGAGGTCCACGTCGACGAGATCGAGGTCAAGGCCGGCGGCGGGCTGGTCTACACCATGACCGCGACCGCCCCCGAGCAGATCGAGTTCATGAAGTCCGCGGGCATGCCCTTGGCCACGACCTCACGTAAGACCTTCACCGAGGTCGAGCCCGTGCGGCGGCTGGGCTACACCTCGCACATCGATTTCGTTCCCGGCCACGCGCCCTATGACCACCTCACCACCGTGGAGCTCACTCCCGTCGCGGAGGGTGTCCGGGTGGTCATGACCCTCGAGCCCCTGCACGACGAGGAATGGACGCAGCGGATCGTGGCCGGAAGATCCAATGAGTTGGACAATCTGGGCGCGGTGGTCGCGGACGCCTAGCCGAACCGGCCCGGCCGTCGTCGATTCTCGGGGATGATGGACCGCATGAGGATGCTGATGAGGTTCCTCGAGGTGGGCGGGAGTCGGCGGGCGGCGGTGGCGGTGCTGGCGGGCATTACGGCGCTGTACTACCTGATCGTCGCCATCACGAATTGCACTGATCCGCATACCAATCGGCGCGGTGTGGCGGCGGTGTTCTCGATGGACAAGACGATTCACGATGCGAGCACGGACTGGCATGCCATTCACAACTCCACCGTCGTGCTGATCGCCTACATTCTCATCGTGATCTGGGAGTTCTCGATCGCGTTCGTCATGGTCGGTGCGACGATCGCCTGGATTCGGGCATTGCGGGCGGGCGCGAACGACGAACTGGCCGTGCGGCTGTCGAGTCTGGGCTGGATGATGGCCGTGCTGCTGTTCTTCGGCGGGTTCTTGACGATCGGCGGCGAGTGGTTCCGCATGTGGGCGAACAAGGAGGTCAACGCCTCCTCCGCCGCGCTACAGAACTTCCTCATCGCCGCGGTCGGCCTCATCCTCGTCCATCTTCGAGAACCGCGGTCGGGTTCAGCCCGCGTGGCTGTCGAGCCAGGTGGAGACGAGCGCGGTTAGCGCCACGGGGGCGTCGTACTGGATGAGGTGACCCGCGTCGGGAACGGTCGTGAATCTCGTATTCGGCAGCAGGCCCGCGAGCCGCCGACCGGTATCGACCGGAATCCAGGCATCGTTCTCGGCCCACACGACGTGGGTGGGCAGGGTCGCCGCGCCGAGCCGGGCCTCATTGTCGATCAGGTACGACTCGTCGTACTGCGCGATCTGCCGGTAGAACGCCGGCTGCCCCTCCGGACCGAGCCACGGTGCGACGAGCTCCTCGAGCCGCTCGGCCGGGAGCCGATGGTGTGCCGCGCCGCTGATGTACGCGCGCACGACAGCCTCGTGGATGTATCCGGGCAACTCCCCCAGCACGTCCGGATGGCTCTGCACGAACTTGAAGAACGGCGACCCGCTCGGTGGAATCGCCACGACATCCACCAGCATGAGCGATCCGAATGCACGGCCGTGCCGCAGCATCGCCCGCAAGGCCACCGCGCCACCGAAGTCGTGCGCGATCACCTGCGGCCGCTCCAGCCCCCAATGCCCCAGCAACGCCGCGAACGCCTCGGCCTGCGCCCCGAAATCCACCGCGTGCTCAGCATGTTTCGACGATTCCCCGTACCCCGGCATATCCCACAGGTACACGGCGTATTTCGACGCGAATGCCTCCGCGTATCGCGACCACACCCGCGAAGAGAACGGCGTCCCATGACAAAACACCACCGCGGGCCCCGATCCGGCCCGCCCCCAAGCGATTTCCCGTCCGTTCCATTCGAACGTATCGGTCAGCTTCATGCCCGGTCGAGAATTCCCGCGAGGCGTGCGGTGTCGAGATAGTCCCGAAACAGTGTCACCTCGCCGTCGCGAACCCGAACCACATTGATGGAGGCGGGCACTCGTTCCCGCTCCGCGTTCGGCAGCGTCCTGTCCACCTCGTTCTCGACGAAAAACAGCTCCGGATCAACGGTCTCGTAAACCCGGGGAAAGGTCTCGTGCACCTCGCCGACCGGCTCCTTCCACGCCACCGCGAGAAATTCCCGAATGGCCTCCCGCCCCTCCACCCGAGCCGGCAGCTCCGGCAACCGGTAGGGAAACTCCACAACCCCGTCCACGGCCATGAATTCGGCGAACGCATCGGCATCCCGAGCCGCCAGCCCCCGAAACAGCCTCTCCACCAAATCTTTCGGAGTGCCTTCGAAACCGCCCACGATCCCTCCCTCAGCCCTTCGGTTGCGACCCACCACGATTCGTCCTGTCATCCTACGCCGCAGCGGGGTCCGCAGCCTCCGGTCGATCTCCCCTCAGTGGGCGGCCGGGGTGCGGCGGTCGAAGACCTGGGGGCGGGCGGTGCGGAGGGCGGTGGCCAGGGCGCCCAGAAGGACTGCGTCGTCGCCCAATTCGCTCGGGCGGACGGTTGGGCGCAGGGGGGTGGTGCGTTCGAGGGCGGTTCGGACCTGATCGAGCAGGAGGTCGGCGCTGCGGCCGAGGCCGCCGCCCACCACGATCACATCGGGGTCGAGGACTGCGGTGACGGCGGCTACCACCAGGGCGATTCGTTCTCCTTCCTGACGGACCACGTCGGTAGCCAGGGGATCGCCCGCCCGGGCGGCGTCGAAGACTCGTTTGGCGGTGAGGCGGCCGGTCATGCCGCGCTCGCGGGCGGCGCGGACCACCGCGTCGGCGGTGACGGCCTCCTCGAGCGCGCCACGGCGGGATGCCCCGGCGGCCGGGTCGCCGAAGGCGGCGGGGAGGAAACCCACCTCGCCCGCCGCGCCGTGGGCTCCGGTGAAAAGCTCACCGCGGGAGACGATTCCGACACCCAGGCCGGTGCCGATGAGGACGTAGACGAACAGGCGACTGCCGCGACCGCCGCCGTGCGCGTATTCGCCGAGGGCGGCGAGATTGGCGTCATTGTGGACCGACAGGTCGGAGACACCGAGGGCGTCGCGGAGTTCGTCCAGCAGACCGGCGCGGCCCCAGCCGGGGAGGTTGACCGCGTAGTGCATGCGGCCGTCCTGGGGGTCGAAGACGCCGGGGCTGCCCAGCACGGTGTGGACGACGCGATCCACGGAAACCTCGGCGTCACCGAGGGTTTCGCGCACGGCCTCGGAGGCGAGCTGGGCCAGGGCGGTGGCGGTGCGAGCCCGGTTCGGGATGTCGGTGCGCGCCAGCACCGTTCCCGACATGTCCGCCACGGCCGTGCGCAGGAACGCACGGCCGACATCGAGGCCGAGCACATAGCCCGCCGTCGGATCGGGTTCGTAGACCACGGCGGTGCGCCCGCGCTCGGGCACCACGGTCCCCATTTCCCGCACCAGCCCGTGCTGTTGCAGCGCGGCAAGGGCGCTGGACACCGTCGGTTTGGACAGCCCGGTGTCGCGGGCCAGCTGGGCGCGGGAGCTGGGGCCCGCGGTGCGCAGCTGCTCGAGCAGCAGCCACTCGTTGTTGCTGCGCAAACGCTGCCGGTTCCAAGGGAGTTCGTCCATCGCACTCCGATCCTGATGCGTCATCGAGCCGACTGTAAACAATCGGCCTCACCCCTTGACTCAGATAGTAAAGGAATTTAACTTTACAAAACCCTTACGCCCCAGCGCGCCCCGGAGGCAGCCATGACCGGCCCCCGCACCTTGCCCCGAAGAATCGGCCTCTTCCAGGCCACGACCATCAATATGAGCCAGATGGTCGGCATCGGACCCTTCGTCACCATCCCGCTCATGGTCGCGGCCTTCGGCGGGCCGCACGCCGTCATCGGATTCATCTCCGGTGCGGTCCTGGCCCTCGTGGACGGACTCGTCTGGGCCGAACTCGGGGCGGCCATGCCCGGGGCGGGCGGGACGTACGTGTATCTGCGCGAGGCGTTCCAGTACCGGACCGGGCGATTGATGCCGTTCCTGTTCGTCTGGACCGCAATACTTTTCATTCCGCTGATCATGTCGACGGGCGTGCAGGGCCTGGTCCAGTACCTGACCTACCTCTGGCCGTCCATGACCACTGCGCAGGGCGATATCGTCGGACTGGCCGTGGTCGCGCTCGTGCTCGTGCTGCTGTGGCGGCGCATCGATTCCATCGGCCGGATCACCGTGGTGATGTGGGCGGTCATGATCGTGTCGGTGGCGGCGGTGATCCTGGCCTCGTTCACCCACTTTCACCCGAGCATGGCGTTCACCTGGCCCGATCACGCCATCGACTTCGGGCGCGGCAGCTTCTGGCTGGGCTTCGCCTCCGGGCTGACCATCGGCATCTACGACTACCTCGGCTACAACACCACCGCGTATCTCGGTGCGGAGCTGAAGGATCCGGGTCGTGTGCTCCCCCGCTCGATCATCTACGCGGTGCTCGCGGTCATGGTGATCTACCTCGGCATGCAGATCGGGGTGCTGGGCGTCATCGACTGGCACGACATGCTCGACTCGAACAATGTCGCCTCGCAATCGGTGGCCTCGGCGGTGCTCGAGAAGACGATGGGCAAGAGCGCGGCGAATGTCGTGACAGTGCTGATCCTCGTCACCGCCTTCGCCTCGGTCTTCGCCGGACTGCTCGGCGGGTCCCGGGTGCCGTTCGACGCGGCCCGCGACAAGGTGTTCTTCAAGTCCTTCGCCCGCCTGCACCCCAAGCACGAATTCCCGATGCTCGGGCTGATCGTCATGGGTGTGATCACCGCGGCCGGGTTCGTGCTCGCCCGCCACGTGGGCACCTCGGCCACGCATCCGCCGCTGGCCGTGCTGATTTCGTTGCTGACCACCGTCATGGTGATCGTTCAGGCGTTCGCGCAGATCGCGGCGGTGGTCGTGCTGCGGCGGCGACAGCCCCGGTTGGCCCGGCCGTACAAGATGCTGCTGTATCCGCTGCCCGCGGTCGTCGCGGCGATCGGCTGGGCGGTCATCTACGGGTACGCCGACAAGGCGAATCCGGGGGTGCATCCGATCGAGTGGTCGCTGGCGTGGACGGCCCTGGGGATCGCTGCCTTCCTGCTGTGGGCGCGCGTGGAGAAGACCTGGCCGTTCGGACCCAAGCAGATTCGCGAGGAGTACCTCGACGCCGAGCCAGCACCCGCGAGCTGACCGGCCGACTGTGCCGGAATAGACAATCCAGGTTGTTCAATTTCAATTGCGCAATCTGGATTGTCTATCTACCGTGGAGAGTATGTCCGATGCATCCACGGTTCTCTCCGACTCCTCGATCCAGGCGGCCCGTGAGCTCCGCGTTCTGGTCAGCCGCCTGCGACGACGATTTCTGGAAGCGTCCGACAATCTCGAGCTGACGCCCTCGCAGCTGTCGGTGCTGAGCCGGTTGAAGCGCGGCGATGCCACCGCCAGTGCGATCGCCGCGGCCGAGCGAGTTCGACCGCAGGCCATCGCCACCCATCTCGGCATTCTGATCGAGCGCGGCTTCGTGGAGCGCCGACCCGATCCAAAAGACGGTCGGCGGCAACTGGTTTCCCTCACCGCCGCCGGGGTCGAGCTGATGGCCGGGCGGGCGCAGGCCGGACAGGAGTGGCTCGCCTCCGCCCTGGAAGAGAAGTACACCGAGGCGGAGCGGCAGACGGTCCTGGCGGCCCTGGATCTGCTGGAAAGACTGGGGCCGCAGTGATTTCCACGCTGCGTCGGAGCACCCGGCAGCGGCGAGCCGACGGTTTCGATCGGCGGCTGCTGGTGCCCATGATCACCAGTTCGATTCTGAATCCGATCAATTCGTCCATCATCGCGGTCTCGCTGGTGCCGATCGGGGTGGCGTTCGGCGCGCCCGCGTCCGAGACCGCGTGGCTGGTGTCTGCGCTCTACCTGGCCACCGCCATCGGGCAGCCCGTGGTCGGGCGGCTCATCGATCTCTACGGTCCGCGACCGCTCTATCTGACCGGGGCGGCGCTCACCGGCCTGGCCGGAGTGCTCGGAATGGTCGCGCCCGCCCTGTGGGTGCTGGTGCTGGCCCGCGTCATCCTCGGATTCGGCACGTGCGCGGGCTATCCCGCGTCCATGTATTTGATTCGCACGGAGTCCGAGCGCACCGGGCAGGACAGTCCGGCCGGAGTGTTGGCCGCGCTGGCGGTCGCCAATCAGACGATCGCGGTCATCGGCCCGAGTCTGGGCGGTTTACTGATCCATCTGGGTGGCTGGCGGGCGACCTTCGCGATCAACCTCCCGCTCGCGGTGGTGTGCCTGCTCATCGGGTGGCGGCGGATCGCGAAAACGCCTGCGCCCCAGCCTGGTCGGATCGGTGTTCTCGACCTGCCCGGCATCGCGCTGTTCACGGCCATGTTGATCACGGCACTGCTGTTCTTGATGAAACCGCAAGCGGCGCACTGGTATCTGCCCGCGCTGGCCGTCGCGGCCGGTGTCGTCCTGGTGTGGCGCGAATCGCGGGTCGAGCAGCCGTTTCTCGATGTCCGGCTGCTGGGTGGGAATCTGCCACTGCTGGCCACCTACACGCGGAATCTGTTGACCTGCATCGTCGGTTACTGCTTCCTCTACGGATTCACGCAGTGGCTCGAGGAAGGCCGTCGACTCAGTGCGGCCGGGGCGGGTCTGATTCTGCTGCCCATGTCACTGACCGCCATCGCCGTGTCGGCAATCACCGGACGCAGTAGGGCGATTCGCGGCAAGCTGCTCGTCGGCAGCGTCTTCCAGGTGGCCATGACGGTCCTGCTGCTGACGCTGCACTCCGGGGTCGCGCTGTGGCTGCTGGTGGTCGCGGCCGTCCTCAATGGCATTCCGCAGGGCCTCAATACGCTGGCCAATCAGAACGCGCTGTACCACCAGGCCGAGCCGGAGCGCATCGGTTCGTCGGCCGGATTGCTGCGCACCTTCTCCTACTTCGGCGCGATCGGCGCGGCGGCCGCGAGCGGGGCCTTCCTCTCCCCCGGCTCGGGAATCGGCGGACTGCATCATCTGGCCGTATTCATGCTGGTAGCGGCCTGTCTATGCCTGCTCCTGGCGGTCGTCGACCGCTCGCTATGATCCGAGAGTTGTCGGCAGGCGTTCCACCCACCACTGACGTTGGGAAGGAATTCTCGGATGAACAAGCCGCTGATCTGGGCTATCACCGTGGCCGTCGCGGTACTCGGCCCCTTCGCCGGGATTCTCGCCCGCAGGCTGATCGATCGAATCGCCGCCCGGACCTCGGCCCGCAATCTGGCCGTGCATCGCATGGGATTCGGATTGGCCCGCGACCTGGCCATGCCGCTGTGCTCGCTGACCGGCCTACTCATCGCACTGTCGCTGCCCAACGGCCTACCGTTCTCACCACACGCCGTGCACCAGGTCCTCGAAGCGGCGTTCATGCTCGCCATCACCTACGCCTTGGCACGGCTGGCCGCGGAGGTGGTCACCACCGTGGCGCGCCGGATTACCGGCATTTCCGGTTCGGTCAGCCTGTTCTCGACCATCACCCGCATCGTCGTATTCGTTCTGGGCGTGCTGATCACCCTCGACTCGGTGGGTGTGCAGATCACGCCGCTGCTCGGAGCGCTGGGCATCGGCGCGCTGGCCATCGCCCTGGCCCTCGAGGGCACCCTGGCGAATCTGTTCGCGGGCGTGCATATTCTGGCCTCGAAGACCATTCAGGTCGGTGACTTCGTGAAAATCGACAGCGGTGAGACCGGCTGGATCACCGATGTGAACTGGCGGACCACCACCATCACGGACATCCCCGGCAACTCCGTCATCGTGCCCAATCGCAAGTTCGCCGATTCCATCCTCACCAATTTCCAACGCCCGGAACAGGACATGGCGGTGACGGTCAAGGTTTCCACCGCCTACGACAGCGATCTCGACCAGGTCGAGGCGGTGACCTTGGAGGTGGCGCAGCAGGTGATGAAGGGACTCGACGTCGGTTTCGACGGAGCCGATCCGCGCGTGCGGTTCTTCGCCTTCGGCGAGTCCGGCATCGAGTTCCGCGTGGTCCTGCGCACCCGGCATTACGAGGATCAGTATCTGCTGGTCAGCGAGTTCATCAAGGCCCTGCACAAGCGCTACCGGAGAGAGGGCATTCAGATTCCCTACCCCGTGCGCACGCTGGCCTTCGCTCCCGAGGACGACCCCCGATCCTGGCTACCGGCCAGTCTTCATACACCGTAAACCGTCGTGTGCGATGCTCGAAGGGTGAGCAACGACGCTGAATTCACCGAACCGGCCCGGGTTTCCTTCCGCGGCTACGGCGGCATCACCATCGCCGGGGACAGCTGGGGACCCCAGGACGGACCGCTGGTGGTGTTCCTACACGGCGGCGGGCAGACCCGCGGTTCCTGGAAGGACTCCGGGCTAGCGCTGGCGAAGGCCGGAATGCACGCGGTCCTGCTCGACGCGCGCGGACACGGCGACAGCGATTGGGATCCCGAGGGCAACTACCGCCGCGAGGCCATGGTCGAGGACCTCATGGCCGTGCTGCGCGAACTCGACCAGCCCGCCTTCATCGTCGGCGCGAGCATGGGTGGACTCACCGGGCTGATGGCCACCACCCATCCTGAGCGCGAACGCATTACCGGCCTGGTGCTGGTGGATGTGGTACCGCGCCCCGAGCGCAAGGGCGTCGAGCGCGTCATCAACTTCCTGAGCAGCAATCCGGAGGGCTTCGCCAGCCTCGAGGAGGCCGCCGACGCCGTCGCCGCCTACCTCCCCCACCGCCGCCGACCCCGCAATCCCGAAGGGCTGCAACGCAATCTGCGCCTGCGTGACGGCCGCTGGTACTGGCACTGGGATCCGGCCATGATGGGCGGCCCGCGCGACGGCCGCGGCGAGGAGATCGACGTACACACCGAGGCGCTCGAGAACGCCGCCCGCAACCTGACCATCCCGGTCCTGCTGGTGCGCGGCGCACTCTCCGACGTGGTCAGCGAGGAGGGCGTCGCCGCCTTCCGTGCCCTGGTCCCCCACGCCGACTACACCGAGATCGGCACCGCCGCCCACACCGCCGCCAGCGACGCCAACGACGAATTCACCGACGCCGTAGTCGATTTCGTCCGCGCCCAGATCGAATCCCAGTAGCTAGGCGAACACCCGGTCGAGCATGTGGTCGAGCAATTCGACCGCCCGCTCCCGGGTGGCACCGCCCGCCAGAATCGCCTGACTGACGGCACTGGTCGTGAGCACGATCAACTCCGCGTCCAGCTCGATTGCGCGCGTGTCGGATTCGTCGGGCCGCATACGCCGCACCTGTTCGGTGAAGCTGGTGATCAGGTACCGCGGCGCCCCCATCATCTCGTCCGAGGTGACGGTATTCCCAGTCAAATTCGCCGCATGGAACGCCGCGAACACCAAATTATCCTGGTGCCGACCATCATCCAGCGGCAGCAGCCCCATCGCCACCGCCCGAATCACCTCCCGAGGCGAAGCCTCCACCCCCAACCCCCCCACCGATTCCGCAAACCCCTTCCCCCAATCCTCCACCACGGCCCGATGCGTAGCGAGCATCAGTTCCCGCTTGCTCCCGAAGTAGTACTGAATGAGCCGCACCGAAACCCCAGCCTCGGCCGCCACCGCCTGAAACGTCGCCGCATCCAGCCCGCCCGCGGCAATCACCTTCCGAGCGGCAGCAGTAATCTCCCGCCGCCGCTGCTCATGATCCACCAAACGCGGCATCCACCCAGCTCCCCTGCGTCTCCTCGAGGTTGAAGTTTTTGATGGTACGCCCATACCATCTTTATGGTACGTTCATACCATCAAAGCGGATGACAGGGGAGGCGCGATGGCCAAGATCGGGCGATGGAAGAGCGAGGCGGCGCGCGATGCCTACCTGAAGGCTTATGCGTCACTGTCGAACCTGTGGACGGTCCCGTTCACCGAGTTCGACGTCGAAACTTCGTATGGAACAACACATCTCCGCAAGTGCGGCACCGGGTCGGGGGCGCCGCTCGTCCTGATTCCGCCGGTGATGGGCAATGGGGCGGTCTGGTATCCGATCATCGAGCGGCTGGCCGCGCAGCGGACCGTCTACGCACTCGACATCATCGGCGGTCCGGGGCTCAGCGTGCAGACCAAGGCCATCACCGGCCGAGCCGACTACGCGATCTGGCTCGACGAGACACTCGCGGCGCTCGAACTGCCACACGCCCACGTCATGGGCTATTCCGATGGCGCGTGGCGGGCCTTCATGGCCGGGGTCGATGGATCGGAGCGGATCAGTAGCTTGTTGTTGGTCGAACCCGGCGGAGCAGTCGGCAAGACGCCATGGCGCGTGCTGTTCAAGATGATTCGCTACGCCATCCCGCCGTCGGAGCGAAACATGCGCCGAGCCGCCGAATGGCTGATGCCCGGCAACATCCCGGTCGACGAGGAAATGGCCTGTGCCAAAGCCGGACTCGGCTACCGAACCCGCTCCCCCTGGCCACAGTGCCTGAAAGACGAAGAACTGCAATCGATCACCGCACCCACCCTGCTCATCTACGGAGCCGAGTCGGTTCTCGGCAATGCCGAGACAGCCGCCGCCCGTGCCCGCCAACAGATTCCACACTGCGAGGTGGAGATATACCCGGGCGCAACCCACGGCCTGCTTTTCCAGGGCCGCGACAAAGAGGCCGTGTTGAACCGGATCCTGAGCTTCGCCACCGCGCACGATCCCGCAGAAGTTCTTCACACCGACTAGATCCGGGGGCGGTCACGAAATGCTGTGGGCTACACCTGAGCAGGTCATTCCTCGGTTGCTCGACTGCGTGCGGCGGCACGATCAGGTGGTGGCGTGAGGGGTTAGGAGGGTGGGGTCTTGGGTGAGCATGCGGTGTTCGAGGGTTTGGAGGGGGAGGCCGGGTTCTAGGGCCAGGTCGCGGATCAGGAGGGTGCGGAGGCGGCGGAGTTCGGCGAGGGCCTCGGCTTGGCGGCCGCTGCGGTAGAGGGCCAGGGCCAGGAGTTCCCAGCGGCGTTCGCGGTAGGGGGCGTCGGTGAGGGCGGTGCGTAGGGCGGCCAGGGCGGTGACGGTGTCGCCGCAGGCCAGTCGGGCGGCCTGGAGTTCCTCGAGCGCTACGGCACGGAGTTCAGCCAATCTGGCTGTGGCCCCGGCCAGTTCGGGTGTCGAGGCGAGGTCGGACCAGGGATCTCCGCGCCACAGCTCGAGGGCCGATTCGAAGGCGGCGATCGCGGCGTGGGGATCGTGGGCGGCCAGTCGGGTGCGGCCGTGCTCGATCTGCGCGGTGAAGCGGCCGTGGTCGGTGCGGTCGGGCGGGAGGGTCAGCGCGTAACCGGCGGCGGTGCGCTGCAGGTGGGTGCGCGCCTCGTCGCCTAGGGCGGCGCGCAAGCGCCAGACCGCGACTCGCAGGGTATTGATCGCGGTGTGGGGTCGGCGTTCGCCCCACACCTGGTCGATCAGGCGGTCGTCGGGGACCGCCGCGCCGTCGGCGAGCGCGAGCGCCGCCATGATGCGCCGGGCGACCGGACCGCCCAAATCTTTGATGCGCCCGTCGATTTCGACCTCGAGCGGGCCGATATCCCGGCAGCGCATGCCTTCGCCGGGGCGGCGGCGCAGATACTCCGCAACCTCGAGCACCCGCTGCCCGGTGTGCGGCCCGAGGTCGTCCAGCCCGAGCTTCCCGAGAATCGAGCGCAGCATGCGCTGTTCGTAATCGGTGAGCGCGGCCGCCGGATGCGGAGCCGTCGGTAGGGCGATCATGCCCGCCACCCGGTGTGTGGTGGCCGGATCGCGAGCGAGCGCGGCTCGGGCGGTGTGGAGATCGGCATGCCCTCGATCGTCGAGGGCGGGTGCTCCGATCGCATGAGTGGTGTTCCCGAGCGAGTCGGGAATTCTTCCCGGTCGGGTCGGGATGCCGCGCGCTGCGCCGACCCGGGTGGGTGCGGTACGAATAGCGGGTGTACGCCCCCGCTCTCGCCGCCGGAACCAGAGCACGCTGGTCGAGCGTGGCCGCGTCCGCGCTGGCCGTGGCCGGATTGTCGGCGGTCGGGCTGTCGCTGGTGTACGCCGACCGGGCCGGGTGGTCCGGTGGCGCGGTGGCGGATCCGGCGGCCGGACTGACCGCGGCGACCTGGCTGCTCACCGGATTGGCGACCGCGGTGGTGCGGCCACGGCTGCCGTTCGGGTGGCTGCTGCTCGGCGGCGGGGTGTGCCTGGCCGCGGCGGGCCTGCTGGCGGCGGGCGGTGAATACGCGATCACCGCGGGCCATCCGATGCTGGGCGCGTGGCTGGCCTGGGGTCGCTGGATCCTGTTCCCGCACTTGGCCGCCAATGTGCTGATCTATCTGCTGTTTCCGACCGGGACCCTGCTGTCGCCGCGATGGCGGGCGTGGGTGGTGCTCACCCTTACCGCGAATCTCGCCTTGATCCTGGCGCAGCTGCTGGATCCGAACGTGTCGAGCGACCCGGCGATGTCGATCGCGAATCCGGGTCCGCACGCGTCCTGGGCCCCGGCCCTGCTGCCGTTCGCGGTGGCCGCCACGGATGCCGCGTTCCTGAGCGGCCTGGCGGCCCTGGCGATTCGCTGGCGGCGCGGCGGACCGGATCGGCGGATCGTACGGGTGGTCTTCGCGTTCGCGATCCTGGACACCGCGGGCGGTCTGCTCTTGATCCACCCGCCGGGACAGTGGGTGTACGCGCTCGCGGTCCCGGCGACCGCGGGCCTGACCATGTCCATCGCCTTCGGCCTGATCCGCCATCGGCTCTGGGGTGTACGCGAAACAGTGGGCAGAGCGGTCACTTACGGGCTGCTCACCGCGGGCGTGGTGGCCGTGTTCACCCTCGCCATCACCCTGGCCGGGCGTTCGGCGGTCCCGGCGGCCGCGCTGCTGGTGTGTCTCATGGTGAGTCCCCTGCAGCGGCGACTGCAGGCCGCGGTCGACCGATTCGTCTACGGGCAGCGGCACGAACCGTACGCCGTGCTGTCGCGGCTCGGTACGGCACTCGAGACCGCCGGTGACCCGGAGGCCGCGCTGATCCAGCTGGTGACGACCGCGGCGACCGCGCTGCGCAGTCCGTGGATGGCCATCGAGCTGTCGGGACGGGTGGTGGCGGAATACGGTGTGCCGCAACCGGATCGAGCCGTTCGACTACCGCTGCGCCATCAGGGTGCGGACCTGGGCGAATTGGTGGTGGGACTGCGCCGCGGCGAGGCCGGGTTCGGCGTCGCGGATCGACGACTGCTCAAGGATCTGACGCGACAGGCGGGCGCGGCCGCCCACGCGGTATCGCTCACGGCCGCTTTACAACTCGCCCGCGAGCATACGGTGACCGTGCGCGAGGAGGAGCGGCGACGCCTGCGCCGCGATCTGCACGACGGGGTCGCGGCCGCGCTGACGGCCGTCGGGCTCACTCTCGACGTGGCCGAGTCCGCCGCCGACGCGCCGCGCGCGCACCGGTTGATCCACAAGGCCCGCACCGACGTGGCCGCCGCGCTGGGCGAGGTGCGCCGCGTCATCGACGACCTGGGACCGGCGGTGCTGGCGGAAGCCGGGCTCGGCCCGGCCCTGGATCAGCTCGCGCGCCAATTCGGCACCGCCACCATGATCGTGACCGCGAGCCTGCGACCCGCCGGGGCCCGGCTGCCCGCCGCCATCGAGGCCGCCGCCTATCGCATTGCGGCCGAGGCGCTGCAGAACGCCGCCAAGCACGCGGCCGCCGCGCGGTGCACGGTCACCGCCGCGGTGGACGCGGACACGCTACGGCTCGTCGTCACCGACGACGGCCGCGGATTCGACGCCGACGCGCCGCGCGGGCTCGGCCTGCGGAACATGGCCGAGCGGGCCGAGGAGATCGGCGGGCGCTGCACGGTCACCGCGAATCCATCCGGCGGGACACTGGTTTCGGCCCTGCTGCCGATTTCGGGAGGAGAACGATGACCGCGTTGCGAGTGGTGATCGTGGACGACCATCCCATGGTCGTCGACGGCCTGACCCTGGCCCTCGATGTCGACGGCATCGAGGTCGTCGGCACGGCGGGCACCGCCCGGGAGGCCGTGGAGGTGGTGGCCCGCACCGACCCGAATGTCGTCATCATGGACATCCACCTGCCCGACGCCTCCGGTCTGGACGCGACTCGCGAACTGCGGCAACAACATCCGAACCTGTCGATCCTCATCCTGTCCATGGCCGACGACGTCCACACCGCCACCACCGCCCTGTCCGCCGGCGCGAACGGCTACCTCGTGAAGGGCGCCACCCGCGACGACATCGTGCGCGCCGTCCAAGCGGTGGCCGGCAACCAGGTCATCCTCAGCGCCGGAATCGCCCGCGCCGCACTGCCTTCCACCCCACCGCCACCCCCACCCTTCCCCCAGCTCACCGCCCGAGAATGCGAGATCCTCGACCTCCTCGCCGCCGGCCACGCCAACCCCGCCATAGCCCGCCGCCTCGGCATCACCGCCAAGACCACCGCCAACCACGTCTCCAACATCCTCTTGAAACTCGGCGTCGCCGACCGCACCCAGGCCGCCCTCCTGGCCCGCGAAGCCCTCGGACCTCGATAAGTTTCGTCCTGCGTCAGGTCTGACGTAGGAAGTCGAGTCCGTCCTGCCCGGAGATCGACACGATGGTGTTGTGGGTTGCGGTGGGGTAGGTCCGTAGATCTGCCGGTGTTCCCGCCTTGGTCAGTTGTTGCTGGAGCAGTATCGCGGCGGGTAAGGGCATGATGTCGTCGAGGACGCCTTGGGCGATGCGGATCGGTACGCGGTATCCGGTGTCCGGGACGGTGAGGTAGTCCCGGAGCGCGGTTTCGAAGACCGGGTCCGCCAAGGGTTTCGCCAGCAGCTCACCCGGTGGCTGCCCGCGCACCATCTGCGTGAGGGATGCCAGGTCGCAGTCGGGGCTGGTCTCCGCGATTCGGACAGCGGTCCGGCCTTTGTCGGTCAGGTAGTCGGTGATCGGCAGATCCGGGCGTGCGTGCGCGAGACCGGCAATGGCCAGCACACCATTGACCATGATCGCGTTGACCAGCGGGATAACCGGGGTTTTCGGGCCCATTAGCCCCAGCAGGAGCTCGACGTTCGACGCGGGCGCGAAGGCGAGCACGCCGCGCAGATTCAATTCCGGCGCATAGTCGTTCGTCATCGATGCCGCGAACAGTGCCGCATGCCCGCCCTGAGAATGCCCGGAGGTGACGTACGAGGCGGACAGTTCGGGAACGAGGGCGCGCGCTGCCCGGACTATGTCGATCATGGCGTGCCCCTCGGCCCGTCCAGCGAGGTATTCGTGGTAGCCCGGCGCTCCGAGCCCGATGTAATCGCTTGCGGCGACGGCATATCCGGCGGCAAGGAACCTCGACAGGTCGGGGGCCTGATCAAAGGTCCCGTCGATGACATTGCCGGTCCGGCTCGGTGCGCAGCCCTCGGTCATCCCGGAAGTGCCGTGCCCCCAGGACAACACCGGCCAACCCCCCTCCGGCGGCTTCCCCTCGGGTACATAGATCATGCCCCCACTGACTTCGGACTCACCACTCTGCCCGGTGGTTCGATAGACGACCCGAAACCCACTGTCCGCGTGAGGAATCAGATCCGCACCCTGCAATGGTGTCGAGTCGACCACGGTTCCCGGAGCTATCGATGGCTGCGCCGCGGCACAACTGGTCCCGGCCAACAGCGCCACCACCGCGGCCGCGATCACGATCGACAATCGACCGAACAACGTGCCCCCAAGGTGAACGAGTGAAAAGACCTCGCGATCATTCCGCGACCCAACCCTCGGCAACCGTAGCGGCAGATCGATAGCAAGACAACCGCATCCGCGTCGCCGACGAGATGTGCCATCCCACCGGGCCGCTGCCAGCGGCTAGGCGTTCAACCACCCTGTAACAGCGCTCTCGGGCGAAACGATCAACCGTCCTGGTCGCGCGATGAACATTGGGGGTTTGATCTTGAGGCGTCAATCGCTGAGGCGTGCACTGTCATTCGCAATGATCGGGACGATATTCGCGTCTGCCGTCGCGGGCTTCGGCGCGGCGGTCAGCTCGGCGGAAACCGGTGATCCGATCATCGAGTCCAGCAAGCTGCTCGCGGATCCGGTCGCGCCGGACGGGTCGAAGATCTCCTCGGGCACCATCGACGGCCGCAACCTCACCTTGCAGGTCTACTCCGCGGCGATGGACAAGAAGATCCAGGTCAAGGTGCAGCGACCTAACGATGCTTCCCAGCCGCGTCCCACGCTCTACCTGGTCAACGGGGCGGGCGGTGGAACGGACTCGGCAACCTGGTGGGCCAAGACCGACGTGGGCGATTTTCTCGCGGGCAAGGATGTCAACGTCGTGATGCCCATCGGGGGAGCCTTCGCCTACTACACCGATTGGCAGAAGGACGACCCGTCGATGGGGCGCAACAAATGGCGCACCTTCTTCCTCGACGAACTACCACCGCTGATCGATAAGGCATTGGGCACCAACGGAATCAACGCGATCGCCGCGAATTCCATGACCGCCACGTCGATTTTGCAGATGGCCGAGGCCAAGCCCGGCTTGTATCGGTCGGTCGCCGGTTACAGCGGCTGCGCGCAGATCGCGGATCCCATCGGCAAGCGGTTCACCAAGCTGGTGGTTGAAACCTATGGCGGCGGCGATGTCCGCAACATGTACGGAAGCGACGACGATCCCGACTGGGCCGCCAACGACCCGGTCCTTCACGCCGAAGCTCTGCGCGGCACCAATCTTTTCCTTTCCACCGGCAATGGCCTGCCCGGTCAGTGGGACACCCTCAATGGCCCCTATACCCTGCCGGGCAGCTACGGATTGGCCAACCAGATCCTCGTCGGCGGCATTATCGAGGCGGCCACCAACTGGTGCACCCACAACCTTCAAGACCGGCTCAGCCAACTCCAGATACCCGCGACCTTCGATTACGCGCCCACCGGCACGCACTCATGGGGGTATTGGCGCGACGCGTTCTACCAGTCTTGGCCGATGCTCGCCGACGGCCTCGGCATCCCCGCGTAGTCCGGGCGAACCTGCCAGAAATTCGACTCACTCGATTCATAACATGCGAACACATGTTCGATTATGTGGTAGCTTTTGGGGCATGTCGACGCCGTTGCAGGGATCCTTGCTGGATGGGTTCGGGGAGGTCGGGGTCGGGGCGCTGGATCGGGTTCGGCGTACCGAGCTTGGCGAGGGGGCGTGGGTTGATGTGTTGCCGGGGTGGTTGAGGGGGGCCGATGAGTTGTTCGGGCGGCTGGCCGCCGGGGTGCCGTGGCGGGCGGATCGGCGGGCCATGTACGACCGGATGGTGGATGTGCCTCGGCTGCTGTGCTTTTACGAAGAGGGACGTGAGTTGCCGGATCCCGTGTTGGGTCAGGCGCGGGATGCGTTGAGTGCGCATTATTTCGGGGAGCTTGGGGAGCCGTTCACTACGGCGGGGTTGTGCTATTACCGCGATGGCGAGGACAGCGTTGCGTGGCATGGGGATACGTTCGGGCGCGGGGCGACCGATGACACGATGGTGGCGATCGTGTCGGTCGGGGCGGCGCGGGCGCTGTTGCTACGCCCGCGCGGTGGCGGGGCCAGTGTGCGTTATCCGCTCGGGCACGGGGACCTCATCGTGATGGGCGGATCGTGCCAACGGACCTGGGAGCACGCCATTCCCAAGACTAAACGGCCCGTCGGACCGCGCATCAGCATTCAGTTCCGGCCGCGCAACGTCCGCTAGGCGAGCGGTCCACGAGACATGAGCGCGGCATCCGGTCGGACGAGGGGTCCAGACGCCGCGCTCAATCTCGCCGGGCGAAATCCGGTACACGTTCGGGGATGACGCCGCGGCCGACGATGAAGGGCGGCAGGCTGCGAATCACGGGGATGCGGCGGAAGATTCGCAGGGCGAGGGGGGTTTCCGGGGCGTTGGAGACGTTGAGTTGTCCGGCCACGGCGGGGCGGATGATGCGGGCGTGGGCGAAACGCTGCCCACCCTGAACCACGGCGGTGGGCAGGGTGCGGTGGCGTTGAACGCGGGCCAGGTCGGCCGGGGTGACGCTGTGCGACAACAGTTTCGGGCCGAGGATGCGGGCGGTGGCGACCGCGTCCTGGACGGCCAGGTTGATGCCGACGCCGCCGACCGGGGACATGGCGTGGGCGGCGTCGCCGATGCAGAGCAGGCCGTCGGTGTACCAGCGGTCGAGGCGATCCAGTTTGACGTCGAGAAGTTTCACCTCGTCCCAGCTCTGGAGGGCGTCGACCCGGTCGGCCAGCCACGGCACCACGGCGGCCATGTCGCGCATGATGACGCCGACCGGCTGCCGCGCCCGCAGTTCCGCGTCGCTGCCCTTGGCGATGAGGGTGGCGCTCTGCCAGTAGTCGCCGCGATCGAACATGACCGCGACCCGATTGGAGCTCACCACTGGAATCAGACCGGAGGGGTCCGTGTCGTGGCGCGGGATCCGGAACCACCAGGCGTCGAAGGGCGTCGCCCAGTTCCGGACGCCGAGCCCGGCGGCCGAACGCAGCACCGAGGACCGGCCGTCGCAGGCCACCGTGAGATCGGCCCGAATCTCCCCGGTCGCACCGTCTTTCGTGCGATAGCGCACCCCGGCGACCTTGCCGCCCGCGTGCACGAGATCGACCGCCTCGGTATTCATGCGCAACCGGAAGGTGGGTTCCATTTCCCCCGCGCGGGCCAGCAGGTCCAGCAGGTCCCACTGCGGCACCATGGCCACATATTTGTGCCGCCCCGGGATGTGGGCGAAGGTCGCCAGCGTCTGCATGCGCCCGCCGATCGGGATCTGCACCGTATTCAGCCGCCGCTGCGGCAGTTTGGCGAAATCCTCCCGCAGCCCCAGCGCGTCGAGGAGCTCCAGGGTGGTGGGGTGCACGGTGTCGCCGCGGAAGTCGCGCAGGAAGTCACCGTGTTTCTCCAGCACGGTGACCTCGACATCGGCCCGGGCGAGCATCACCCCCAGAAACATGCCGGCCGGACCCCCGCCGACGATCAGACAGGTCGTACGTTCCATCGGGACCTCCCGGGTCGAAGACCATCCCTTCCGATGGTAGGCCGGGTTCGGCTCGGGGACAGGCGCTTCCCGGACGGCTAGCGGTCGCGGTAGAGGACGAAGAAGTACGGTTCGTTCAGCCCGCGCATATCCATCACGCCGAGCAGGGTGTCCGCGTCGACGCGCCGGAAGACGTCGATGATCGGCAGGTGGTCGTAGATCATTGCGGCACTGGACTTTCCGCGAAACTCCAGCTCGCGCAGCCGGGCGCGCGGCGTGCGGGTCCGCAGCAGGGGTCGCAGCGCCCCGAGCGCACCGCGCACCGGACGCAGCGCCCGCACCGGCACCTTGCCCGCCAGGAACAGCGGAACCCGGCGGGGATCGACCGCGAAGATCTCGTTGTCAGGCCCGGTGAACAACAGCGGCTGCACACTGTCCGCGCTGTCGAATTGCTTGCCGTACCAACCGGTTTCGACCAGCAGGCCGTCCCACGGGTGCCCGGTCCCGACCTCGTCGCCACGCCACCGTCCAGTGGTGATCTCGTCGACGCGCACGGTGGGCAGGCCGTCGAACAGCTCCCACGCCTCCGCGGCCGTGGCCCGCGCGGCCATCAGGTTCCGCAGGCGCGCGGCACCGTCGGTCGCGGAGTCGGCGGTTGCCATCATGATCTCCTCGGTGAGAGTCAACGACATGGTTTCTCTCACCCTAGCCCCGCGCCCACGGGTGGGATTCGCATTTTCGGTCAGCCGAGCCGGTTCACGCCTGCTCCTCGACAATCCGCACGGTATCGGTCACCTTGGTGGCGCGAATGCCGCGCAGCAGCAACGAGAGAACGAGCACGGCCGCCACGACGACGACGGCGGCGGCGGCGATACGGCTCGCACCCGCCGGTCCCCAGGCCGTCCACGCCAATCCGAACACCACCGAGGACACCAGATACGACAGCACCTGCCCGGTCTGAATCAACGCGATTCCGTTGCTACGCAAGGGTTTCGGCAGCAACGGCCCGGCCAACGCCATGAGCATGCCACCGGTGGAGGCGTAGAACAATCCGTACAGGGCCAACACCACCACCAGCAGCGCGGTCCCGCCGAATGGCCCGAACAGCAGCAGATACACCACCGCCAGCGCGGAGTATCCACCGAGCACCACCGGCAGCCTGCCGATCCGGTCGGCGAGCAGGCCCAGCGGCGTCGCCAGCATCAGATACGACAGGTTGGCGCCGACGGCCAGCAGGCCGCCGCCACCAGCCGCCGCACCGACACCATGCGAATCAGACCGCCCAACACCGCGGGCGAGACCGCGCTCTTCTTCGACGGCTCCTCATCACGGTGATCGCGCACGAACAACACCAGGATCAGCACACCGAACGCGCCCGCGCAGAAACTGGCCACGAACACGGCGTCATACGCCTGCGCGGTCGCGGCGAGAATGCCGAGCGCCACCAGCGGTCCGACGAACGCGCCGATGGTGTCCATGCGCGTTTTTGTCGTCTATACAAAAAGATGGTTCAAATCTCTGGCGCGGGATGTTTTAGTCATCTAGTCTAAAACCATGACCACAGCGAGAGAGACCGCGGAGACCATCCGGGCGGCTCGGCGGCCCGAGGATCTCTTCGGTTCCGCCGCAACGGATTCCACCAGTCGACAGGCTGCCCGGCGGCGGTATCACCGACTCGCCGCCCTCGTTCATCCCGACCGGGTGGAGGCTGTGGACGCGTCCATCGCCAGTGCGGCCTTCACCCGGCTGGCCGAGCTGTACCGGCGATGGCTGGAGCTGGACGAGGCCGACTTCGAGGTCACCGGGGCGCACGGCCGCTACCCCGTCGGGAAACTCCACGCGACGGGTTCGGTCGCCGATGTGTATCTCAGCGGATCGGACCGGGTCGTGAAGATTCCGCGGCGGGCGGCGGCCAACCGGTTGCTGGCCGGGGAGCGAAACGCCTTGCGCGACATCGCCGCCACCGCCGACGAGCACGAGTGGCTGCGGCCGTACTTCCCCGAACTGATCGACACGGTCGACCACGTGGACTCCGGAGAACACCGCACGGTCAATGTCCTCGCCGCGCTCACCGACGGGTTCGTGACACTCGCGGACGTCCGCGCCGCCTACCCCGACGGCCTCGACCCGCGCGACTACGCGTGGATGCACCGGCGGCTGCTGCGCTGCCTGGCCGGGGCGCAGCTCGCGGGCTGGGTGCACACCGCGATCAGCCCGGCCAACGTGCTGGTGCACCCGCGCCTGCACGGAATCGTGCTGGCGGGTTGGTCTTTCGCGACCCGACCCGGCGCACCCGCCGCGGCGACGCTGAAGTCGCTCGCCTATCCCCCGGAGATCCGCGACCGGGTCTCCCCCGCCACCGACGTGTATCTCGCGCATCGCCTCATGCTCACCATGCTCGGCGATCGCGCCCCCGCTCCCCTGCGCGCCTACGCGCACGGGTGTCTGCAAACCGATCCCAGGCTGCGCCCCGAGGCCGCGGACCTGCTGGACGAATTCGACGATCTGCTCGACCGGCTCTACGGGAAGCGCCGCTTCCGGCCCTTCGAGCTCACGAAAGGTAAGTGATAGCAATGGGTTACGGAAGCTGGGACGACAGCGCCTACGACGCGGCGCGGACCTTCCGCGCGGCCAAGGGCCTCGACGACTTCGGCTACACCGCGGACATGCGGTCGGTACCGTGGGACAAGTGGAAGGCCCACCCCACCCTCGATCCGAAGGGGGTGAGCGTGCGCGAGTCGAGAGACTCCGCCGACCACGGGAATTCGCTGCCGATCGCGGTGCTGTTCGATGTCACCGGGTCGATGGGCCGGGTGCCGCGCATCATGCAGGAGAAGCTGGCCAAGCTGCACGGACTGTTGCAGCGCAAGGGATATGCCGACGATCCACAGATCCTCTTCGGCGCGATCGGGGATGCCGACAGCGACCGGGTGCCCCTGCAGGTCGGGCAGTTCGAATCCGACAACCGGATGGACGAGCAGCTGCGGCTGATCCTGCTCGAAGGCGGTGGCGGCGGGCAGAAGTCCGAAAGCTATGAGCTGGCAGCGTATTTCATCGCCCGGCACACCGTCACCGACGCGTGGGAGAAGCGCGGCCGCAAGGGCTATCTGTTCATCGTCGGCGACGAGCTGAACAAGAAGCGGCTGGCCGCGCGGCACATTCGCTCGGTGATCGGCGACGATGTGCGCCAGGACGTCTCGGTCGAGTCGATCTACCGGGAGCTGGCCGACCGCTGGCACGTGCACTACATCCTGCCCAATCAGTCCAGCTACTACGGGGATCCGGAGATCGCCGAGCACTGGCAGGGGCTGCTGGGCGAACGGTTCCTGCGCCTCGACGATCCGGCGGCGGTGTGCGAGCTCATCGCGCTGACCATCGGCATCGGCGAAGACCGGGTGGACCTGGGGGCCGGGCTGGCCGAGCTGCGTGACATCGGCTCCGACAGCGAGGCCGACGCGGTGGGCAAGGCCCTCGCGCCCCTGGGCGGCACCCGGACCGGCCGCAGCGTCGGCGCACTGCCCGCGGCCACCGGCATCGACGACGTCGATCTGTGACACCGCGCTAGTTACGAAACACGAAGGGACACCTCATGTTCGGCGACAACCACCTGATCGTGGTGGACCTGGGCTTCGGCGACGCCGGCAAGGGCGCGACCGTGGACTGGCTGTGCTCACCGGCCGCCGGGCTCGACGTGGCGGCGGTGGTGCGGTTCAACGGCGGCGCGCAGGCCGCGCACAATGTGCTCACCCACGGCCGCCACCACACCTTCCGGCAGTTCGGGTCTGGCACGCTCTCGCGAGTGCCGACCCTGCTGTCGCGGCACATGCTGGTCGAGCCGCTCGCCCTGGCCGCCGAGGCGCGGGAGCTGGCCGCGCTCGGGGTCGCCGATCCGCTGTCCCTGCTGTACGTGGACGAGCGGGCATTGCTCACCACGCCGATTCACGGGGCCGCCAACCGATGCCGGGAGGATGCGAGGGGTACCTCCCGGCACGGTTCGTGCGGCATCGGGATCGGCGAGACGGCGAGCTACGCGCTCGACCACGACGCACCGCGCGTCGCGGACTGCCTGCGGCCGGAGGTGTTGCGGCGCAAGCTGATCGCGCTCGAGGCGCACTACGCGCCGCTGCTTGCGGATGGCCGACACCGTTACGACCCGGTCGACGAACTCGTGGCCGCCTACACCGCGTTCGCCGACGCGGTGGCGATCCTGCCGGGCGATCAGCTCGCCGGGTTCGCGCGCAGCGGACGGCTGGTGTTCGAGGGGGCACAGGGGGTGCTGCTGGACGAATGGCGCGGCACCCACCCATACACCACCTGGTCCACCGTGGAGCCCCGCAACGCGCGCGCTATGCTCGCGCGCATCGGGGCACCCGGCTATGTGCTGGGCGTGACCCGCGCGTACATGACCCGGCACGGCGCGGGACCGTTCCCCACCGAGGACGCACGCCTCTCGATTCCGGAGCGGCACAACGGAACCGGCGAATACCAGGGCGGCTTCCGGCGCGGCCACCTCGATCCGCTGCTGCTGCGCTACGCGATCGAGGCGTGCGGCGGCATCGACGGCCTGGCCGTCAACCACCTCGACGCCGTCGGCGCGCACCGCACCGCCGCCGATGGGAACCACACGGGCGGCGAGATCCGCACCGCCACCGGCTATCTCACGCCCGACGGGTGCGTCGACCGTCTGACCTGCGGCGCGTGGCAGGACCTCGACCACCAGCAGACGCTCACCGACCTGCTCACCACCGCCACACCCGCCCTCGCCGACCTACCCGCCGACGTCCCCGCCTACCTCGAAACCGCGCTCGGCGCACCGGTCGTCCTCACCGGGCACGGCCCGGACCGGGCCGATCGGCGAATCCGGATCGCCGCTGAGGCATGATTGTCTGCTTGTGGAGCAACAATCCGCGGTATCCATCGACGTGATCACCCTGCGCTATGGCGCCGACGACCCCACCGTCGGCGTCGGCATCGCCCCTCGCAAATGGGCGCCCTTCGAGGATGCTCTCGCGCTGCCCGGCGTCCTGCTGCGCCGGGGCGAACGCCTCGCCGAGGCGGCCCGCCGCGCGGTCCACACCAAACTCGGCGTCCCCGAGCACGCCATCACGGCCGTCGGCCAGATCGCCACCTTCGACGAACCCAACCGCGACCCGCGCGGCCCCACCCTGTCCATCGCCATGTGGGCCGTGGTCACCGACCACGGCGAGGACACCGCCGAATGGATCCCGTTCGACGAGATGCCCCCGCTCGCGTTCGACCACAACGAGATCCTGACCGCCACCCGCGATCGCCTGGCCGAATTGCTGTGGAAGGACCTCACCTTCACGCGCGCCCTCACCGGCGACCAGTTCACCGCCACCCGCGCCGTGGCCCTCACCACCGCACTCACCGGCGTGAAACCCGACCCGGGCAACCTCAACCGCACCCTGGCGGCGCTGCCCGGTCTCGATCGCACCGGCGAGCGCGTCCGCGTGAAGGCGACCGGCCGCCCGGCAGCCATGTGGGCCTTCACCTAGCCGCGCAACCTCATTCACTTCCCGGCGCAGATGACCGTACCGCGCCACAGTGCGACTCCCGGTTCAGGGCACGAGCACCTGGCGGCCGCGCAGACTGCCCGCGGCGAGACGGCGGTGGGCGTCGGGCACCTGCTCGAGGGGCAGGGTCTCGGCCACCCGCGGGGTGAGGCGGCCCGCGTCGATCAAGGCGGCGAGGGCGGTCAAGCGTGGACCGTCCGCCCGAATCCAGGTGTTGGCCACCCGAATTCCGCGCAGGCCCACTGGCTCCGCGCCACCCACGACGGCGGCGAACGCACCCGCGGACCGGACCGCGTCCAGGGCCTCCGCACCGAGTGACGCGGCATCGATCGCCCCGTCCACACCGCCGGGGATCAGCGCGCGGACGGTCTCACCCAGCCGCGCGCCGCGGGGCACGAAGAACTCCGCGCCCAGCTTGCGCACCAGGTCCTCGTCCTCGGCGGCGGCCGACGCCACCACTCGAAGGCCCTGCGCC
The DNA here is from genome assembly GCF_035818515.1 of Nocardia sp. CDC153. Classification (NCBI taxonomy): domain Bacteria; kingdom Bacillati; phylum Actinomycetota; class Actinomycetes; order Mycobacteriales; family Nocardiaceae; genus Nocardia; species Nocardia sp. CDC153. Next base: position 481,314 of record NZ_JAYKYU010000002.1, read on the forward strand.
ACAGCCAGTTCCACCGCGAAACCACCGACGGATCCGGCCGCACCGGTCACCAGGACGGTCCGGCCGGTGGTCAAGGCGAGCAGGTCCAAGGATTGCGCTGCGGTCAGCGCGCCCAGAGGCACGCTCGCCGCGTCGATCGCGGACACCGTGCGGGGCGCGGGGGCGATGGCGGTCGCGTCCAGGACCACGTAGTCGGCGTGCGTGCCCAACGGCACGTCCAGCCGATCGGAGAGACCGAATACCTCCTCGCCCACCGCAAAATCCATGACGCCGGGGCCGATCTCGTCGATGGTGCCCGCCACATCCCAGCCGAGGCCGATCACCTCGCGCGGCACCATCAGCCCGGCCTGCGCCAACCCGCCCGAACGGGTGTGCAGGTCAACCGGATTCACCGCCGCCGCGGCGACCTCGATCCGAACCTGACCGACACCGGGCCGCGGCATTGGAACCTCGGCCAGCTCCAGCACTTCCGGACCACCGAAGGACCGGATGACAACGGCGCGCATGGGAATTCTCCTCTGCTGTAGTACTTCCCGCTTCCACAGCAAAACTATGAGAGCTACTCTCCATCGGGAAGTACGTACCCGAGAGTGCGTACCGTACGCGAGGGAGAGCCATGGCGACGAAAACGACGGCCCAGCAGCGCACCGAAGCCCGGCGCGCCTACGACGCCTACATTCAGGAATGCCCCACCCGTCAGCTGCTCGACCGCATCAGCGACAAATGGGTGAGCCTGCTGCTCAACGCCCTCGCCGACGGCCCGCGCCGCTATGGCGAGCTGTCCCGCACGATCGCGGGCGTCAGCCAGAAAATGCTCACCCAATCCCTGCGAACCATGGAACGCGACGGCCTGGTCACCCGGACGGTCATCCCCGCCGTCCCGGTGCGCGTCGACTACGAACTCACCGACCTCGGGCGCAGCCTGCTGCCGATCATGCAGGCCATCAAGGGCTGGGCCGAAACCCGGATCGAGGATGTGCTCGCCGCGCGCGAGCGCTACGACAACGCCCCGCGCGAATGAGAATCGTTGCGGGTCGGGCCGGTTGATCGAGGATCGACCGCGCCGGTCGTTCAGCTAGATCGGCAGCACGCCCCGACGCGGGTAGCGCGGTCGCAGGTCGGCCGGAACCGCGAGGACGCCGCCGCCCTGGACCCGGGTGTGCGGGCGGAGGGCTTCCAGATTCAGCGACAGGCGCGCGGACGCTCCCCGCGCGCCGAAAACCCTGTCCTGCAGGGGACTCGCCGACTCGAAATTTCCGTCGTCCTCATCCTCGTCGGTCAGGTAGCGCGCGTCGGGGTGCTCGCGCAGGATGGCCAGGTAGGTCGCGATGTCTTTCGGCTCTACCGGTGGTGAATGCGGTTCGCGCCGGGGGTCGTTCGCATGCAGCCACGCGTACAGGTCATCCAGGGGGCCGTCCGGATCGAACCCGTCGGACCGGTGGATTCGGACATCGTAGGAGGAGACGCAGTGCACTCGGATGTCACCGTCTTGCGCGACGCACCATTGACTCCAGCTGCCGTCGTCGTAACCACCGATGAGTTGCTGGAACCAGTGGGCCGTGCCGAACTCGAAGCTCAATCGCTCCAACCGCGGGTAGATCCGCTGGCGCTCGGGCAGCACCGGCGCGTCCGGGCTCGCGGTCAGGATGTCGTGCTTATAGAAGGCCAACGTCCAGCCATCCAGCGCCGGGGTGACGAAGACCTCGGGATAGACGTCCGGGTAGCGGTATTGCGACCTGTCCCTCGGATCGAGGAGCTCGGACGTGAGCTTCGGCTCGGTCCCCTGCCAGGGCGCGAATCCCATCCGCAGGGTCGCGGGAACCGCGTCCCGCAGGCCGAGGAGCTCCAGTACCGCCGCCTGATCGGTGGTCCGTATCGCGAACCACGAACCGTGCACCCGGGTGATATCCACCGGCTGCGGCGTCTCGACCCGCTGCTTCATCCGGATCAGCCGCTCCAGCACCCGCAGATCCGCCACCGGGAGCCGGTGCCAACCGAACTCGGCCAGCAGCATCAACGCCGCCCGCCGCGCCACCCGGTCCGAGCGCGGCACCGCCGCCAGCATCCCCGACGCATCCGGGCCGAACGCCGCCAACGCCGATATCGCTTGCGCGCGAACCTCTTCGAGCGAACTGCCCAGCAGCGCCACCGCGATCGGCAGGTGCGGGCACCGATCCACCGTCAGATTCTCGCAATCCCAGGAGAACATGCAGGTGCCCAGCGCCGTGGGCGCGTGCGTCGCCTCGAATTCGGGGACCCGGGTCCCGGCGGCCATGCCGAGCACCATCCACAGTCTCTCGATCAGCGCCGTTTCCGTCGCCGCGGCCAGCCGCTCGACGACGGCCTCGAACGGCACCGGATCGCGCAGCACCTCGACACAGTCGCGCCAGGCATAGGCGAAATCCGCATCCGCCAGCAGCGCTACGGTCGCCTCGACGAACGACTCCATTCGATAGCCCGCGAGCCTCATCCGCCACACTCGACGGCGGATACTCGGATCGGCGTCGGTCAGCAGTCGCCGGAACTGCTCGATGTCGATTTGGGCGGTCAGCAGATCGAAGAAGTCGTCCCGATTCCCTTCGGTGACAACCTGATCCAGGGCATCCCAGGTTTCGCGCCGGATTGCCGGATCCTCATGGCCGATGAGGGCGCGGATCTCGTCCAACAGCTGGCCCGGTCCCCCCTGCGACAGCTTCCGCCAATCCTCGCGCCGCACCGACGGTTCCGCCAGCACTGCGCGCACCCGGCCCGGGTCGATCCTCGCCACACCGCCGAATCTACCGACCGCGCTGCGCCGCAACCATTCTCGACCGCACGGACAAGCTGGTCCGGAGGTGAGACGTGCGGCTCAACTCGGTTGGTTGATGACGGACTGGACCAGTTGGCGGACGGATTCGCGGAGACGCTCCTTTTGACCGGCTCGGACCAGATGCGGCACCAGCTCGCCGCCCAGAGGGGCCAGAAGTAGGCCGCCGACCACCTCGGCGTCGAGGTCAGGGCGGACTTCGCGGAGCAGGGTGCTGATGTGGGTCGCCCAGAAGCGGTGGAATTCCTCGCGGCGGGGGTGCGGGGGTAACGCCTGGTAGGCGACGTTCAATTCGATGTCGTCGGCGATCAGGCAGGTCATGGCGTCGAAGTAGGCGACCAGGCGCTCCCCTGCCGGAGCGCCGGGCCCCAACGGTGGTGGACCCGATTGCACGGCCTCCATCAAGCCGGTCGCGCCCTCGGCGATAAGTGCATAGAGCAGCCCGGCTCGATTTCCGAAGCGATGGAACAGGGTTCCCTTGGCGACCCCCGCGACCGCGGCGATGCGGTCCATCGTCGCCGCCTCGGCGCCTTCCTCGGCGAACAGCTTGCGCGCCGCCTCGAGGATTGCCTGGCGGTTGCGGACAGCGTCGGCGCGTTCCTTGGGCGGGGCCATATCACCACTCTCGTTGACAACTTGACCGACGGTCAATATGTTCGGCAGGGCAAACTTGACCGTCAGTCAACTTATGAGGTTTCCGATGCAAGCAATCCTATTGACCACGACCGGTGGGCCCGAAGCGCTGGTGCCGAGTGAGGTGCCCGACCCACGGCCGGAGGCCGGGCAGGTGGTGGTGCGCAATGAGGCGATTCCAGTGTTGTACCCCGAGACGATGTTGCGGTCCGGGGCGTTTCCGTTGCCGGTGGAGTTTCCACTGGTGTTCGGGACGCAGGCGGCGGGGGTCGTGACCGAGGTCGGCGAGGGCGTGAACGCGGGCCTGATCGGACGCCGGGTTCTGATAAGGAGCAACAGCTTCGGCACCTATGCCGAACGAGTCGCGGTCCCGGCCGAACTCGCGGTGGCGATTCCGGACAGGCTGTCGTCGGTGGACGCGGCGGCGGTCGGCATGAGCGCCTCGGTGGCCATTCCACTGCTGGAGACGGCGAAACTCACCGGGACCGAGACGGTCCTGATCGAGGCGGCCGCCACGGGAGTCGGCGCGTATCTGACCCAGCTGGCGAAGGAATACGGGGCCGCCCGGGTGATCGCCACCGCGGGTGGACCCGAAAAGGCCGAGCAGGCACGCGGATTCGGCGCCGATGCGGTCATCGACCACCTCGATCCGGACTGGCCGCAGCGGCTGCGCGAAACCCTCGGCGGCGCAACGCTGGACGTGGTCTTCGATTCCATCGGCGGCGAATCCGCCCTGGCACTATTGGATCTCATGACACCGCTGCGCGGCCGGATGCTCGGCTACGGCTTCCTCTCCGGCGCGCCCGCGCAGGTCAGCACCATGGACCTGATCATGCGGGGTCTCACGTTCATCGGTTGCTCCGGACCCGCTTGGCTGGCCGGAGTCGCCGAAAAGCGGGCAGCTGCCCTGGAGCGGGCCGCGACAGGTTCGATCACGCCGCTGGTGGATCGGGTCCTGCCGCTCGAAAAGGCAGCCTACGCACACGAATTGCTGGCCCGGCGGGCCGCCAAGGGCACGATCGTTCTGGAACCGGCCCAGGCGTGATACACCGGTTCAGCCCGTGATCTCCCATTCGTAGATGGTGAGTTCCGAAGCGCCCGTGAGGTGAATCGGATCGGTGTGAATCAGTTCCGTTGCCGCGGCCAGGTTTTCGGCGGTGATCACGTACGCGCCGCCGCTGCTGTCGGTGAACTTGCCCGATTCGACCAGCTGTCCGCGCTCACGGACGTCCGCCAGCCATTCCTTGTGCGGAACGATGACGGAATCGTCGAAGCGCGGGGTGCGCATGGCCATCACGAGATACTTGCGCACCCTGCGCTTCTCCTTCGAATTGCCTACTCGGCGTGGATTACTCGGCGTCGGCGGGCGGCACGACCGCCCGGGTCGCCGCGGCGGCGGCCCGCACCTGCGGAGCCACCTGGACGACCTGACCGAGCACGCCATTGATGAACGACGGCGAGTCGTCGGTGGACAGCTCCTTGGCCAGCTCCACCGCCTCGTCCACGGCCACCACCGGCGGAACGTCATTGGCGTGGAACAACTCCCACACCGCGACCCGCAGAATGGCGCGGTCCACGGCGGGCAGCCGCGGCAGCGTCCAATCCTGCGACAGGTACGACTCGATGGTGCCGTCCACCCGGTCCAGATCGTCGGCGACGCCTTCGACCAGCACGCGGGTGTAGGGGTTGATCGGCGCGATCGACTCCTCACGCACCGACAGCGAGACCCGCTCGGAGAGCAGGTCCGCGGGATCGATATCGCGAGCTTCCGCCTCGAAGAGCAGATCCACCGCGCGGCGGCGCGCCTTGTGCCGTGCGCCGAGCTTCTTGAACGACTTCTTGTCCGACTGATCGGCCACGGAAGACATTATCCGTCGCGTCAGGAGTTGACGCGGCTGATGTAGCTGCCGTCGCGAGTGTCGATGCGCAGCTTGTCACCCTGGTTGATGAACAGCGGCACCTGCACCTCGGCGCCGGTCTCCACGGTGGCGGGCTTGGTGCCGGCCGAGGAGCGGTCGCCCTGCAGACCCGGCTCGGTGTGGGTGACCACGACGTCGATGGCGACGGGGAGCTCGACGAACAGCGCCTCACCCTCGTGCATGGCGATCTGGACGGCCATGTTCTCCAGCAGGAAGCCCGCGTTGCGGCCCAGCAGCTGCTCGGACAGGTGGACCTGGTCGTAGGTCTCGCCGTCCATGAAGATGTAGTCCTCACCGTCGTGGTAGAGGTAGGTCATGTCGCGGCGGTCGACGGTCGCGGTCTCCACCTTGACGCCGGCGTTGAAGGTCTTGTCGACGACCTTGCCCGAGACCACGTTCTTCAGCTTGGTGCGCACGAAGGCGGGACCCTTACCCGGCTTCACGTGCTGGAACTCGACGATCTGCTGCAGCTGATTGTCGATCTTCAGCACGAGGCCGTTCTTGAAGTCGCTGGTGTCCGCCACTGTCCTCGGATCTCCTACTAGTCGTTATACAACCGCGCGTCAGTCGACGACGGTCAGGTCTTTGCTGGTGCGGGTGAGCAGTTCCGGGCCCCCCTTGCGAACCACAAGCGTGTCCTCGATCCGAACGCCACCGCGGCCGGGGAAGTACACACCTGGCTCGACGGTCACCGCCACGCCATCGAGTAGTGTACCCGTGCCCGTTTTGGCGATTCCGGGCGCTTCATGGATCTGCAGGCCGACGCCGTGTCCGAGGCCGTGCACGAACAGCTCACCGTGCCCGGCCGCCTCGATCACCGAGCGCGAGGCCGCGTCCACCGCCTTGGTCGAGACGCCGGGGGCCAGGGCCTCGCAGCCCGCCTTCTGCGCGGCGTGGACCAGGTCGTAGACGTCCCGCTGCCAGACCGACGGCTCGCCCAGGACCAGGGTGCGGGTCATATCGGAGTGGTAGCCGCCGACCACCGCGCCGAAGTCGAGCTTCACGAAATCGCCGGTGGCCAGCACCGCCTCGGTCGGACGGTGATGCGGGACAGCCGAATTCGCGCCGGTGGCCACGATGGTCTCGAAGGAGATGGCCTCCGCGCCGTGTTCGAACATGAGCCACTCGAGCTCGCGGGCCACCTGGCGTTCGGTGCGGCCCGGGCGGATGCCGCCGCGCTCGAGCAGGGTGGCCAGGGCGGCGTCGGCGGCCGCGCAGGCGGCGGCCAGGCGGTCGACCTCGTAGGCGTCCTTGACCATGCGCAGCTGCTCGACCAGGCCCGCGACCGCGACCAGATCCAGGCCGGTGGCCAGTGCGGACAGGCTGCGATGCTGTTCGACCGTCATAATGTGGCTCTCGAAACCGACCCGGCCGGTCTGCCACTCCCCCGCGATCTCGATGACGCGGCGGGCGCTGGCCCGGTTGATCTCGGCCCGCAGGTCCGGCACCTGCACCCCGACCTGGGTGAGGTAGCGGCCGTCGGTGCAGATGATGGTGCGGTCCTCGGTCGAGTCCCAGGCGTAGACCAGCAGTGCGGCATTGGAACCGGTGAACCCGGTCAGGTACCGGATATTGATCAGATCCGTCACCAACAGGGCGTCGATGCGGTTCTCCACGAGCAGATTCCGCAGGTTCGCCCGGCGGAGCGCGTAGTTGGGTCGCTGGATCTGATCGTGATCGGCAGACATGGGTCAAAGCTACCGCCGACACGCCGCAACACCGACACGCAACACGTGAAAGGGCCGGATAGGGAAACCCGGCTGTCCACAACCGAGGAAGGTATCCACATTCTGCGATCGGTCGCCCCATGGGCCCGCCGACCGCGAGAACCTCGATATATGGACCCGCTGGCCACGCTCGTATTCACAATCTGGTGCCTGGCATTGAGCACCGCCGATCTGCGCTGCCGACGCCTGCCCAACGCCCTCACCCTGCCCGGTGCCGCGGTCGCCCTCGGCTACGGATTCGCTGTGGGCAAGCCGACTCTCGCGCTCCTCGGCGCATCGCTGCTCGCGCTCCCGTATCTGGTGGTGCACCTGTGCGATCGCCGCGCGCTGGGCGCGGGCGACGTGAAACTGGCCCTCGGTCTAGGGGCCGTGACAGCGCTGGCCGGACCCCAGGCCTGGGCGTGGGCCGCACTCACCGCACCGATGCTCACCGCCGCCGCAGGGATCGGCCAGCACCTGGCGCAGCAGTGGCACGATTTCCCGATCGAGCACGGTGAGGCCGAGCCTCGCCGCGGCCACTCGGCCTCATCCAGATTCGTGATGCCTCGTTCACCCCGCTCGTATGCGATCACACATCCCGCGATGTCGTGGGCCGGGTCGGGCGGAAGAATGGCCGGGTCGGTGGGTGGGATGGCGGGCCTGGCGCATGGCGCTTCGATGGGTGTGGCGAGTGTGATCGCGGTGGTGGCTGGGCTGTGATCGCGGTGGTGGCTACGCGCTGACATCGGGGTATGCGTGGGCCGTGTGTTCGAGCACCCGTTCTGTCATGGAAAGATGTAACCCGTGTTGCGCTGGATAACTGCCGGAGAATCCCATGGTCCTGCTCTCGTCACCATCCTCGAGGGGATGGTGGCCGGTGTCGAGGTGACCTCCGCCGAGGTCGGCGCGCAGCTGGCCCGGCGTCGACTCGGGTACGGCCGAGGCGCGCGCATGAAGTTCGAGGCCGATGTGGTGACCCTGGTCGGCGGTGTGCGCCACGGCCGCACCATGGGCGGGCCGGTCGCCATCGAGGTCGCGAACTCCGAGTGGCCCAAGTGGACCCAGGTCATGTCCGCCGACCCGGTCGACGAGGCCGAGCTGGCGGAGCTGGCCCGCAATGCCCCGCTGACCCGTCCGCGGCCCGGCCACGCCGACTACTCGGGCATGCTCAAGTACGGATTCGACGACGCCCGGCCGGTTTTGGAGCGAGCCAGCGCCCGCGAGACCGCGGCACGCGTCGCCGCGGGAACGGTCGCCAAGAACTTCCTGCGTCAGGCGCTGGGTGTCGAGGTGCTCTCGCACGTGGTGTCCATCGGCACCGCCGCCAACACCACCGGTGTGGTGCCGACCGCCGCGGATCTGGACGCCATCGACGAATCCCCGGTGCGCGCGTTCGACAAGGATGCCGAAGCGGCCATGATCGCCGAGATCGAGGCCGCCAAGAAGGACGGCGACACCCTCGGCGGTGTGGTCGAGGTCGTGGTCGAGGGCCTACCCGTGGGCCTGGGCTCGTTCACCTCCGGTGAGGCGCGCCTGGATTCGCGACTCGCGGCCGCGCTCATGGGCATTCAGGCCATCAAGGGCGTCGAGGTCGGCGACGGTTTCGAGACCGCCCGCCGCCGCGGCAGCCAGGCGCACGACGAGATGAAGCCCGGTCCGGACGGCGTGCTGCGCTCGACCAACCGCGCCGGTGGTCTCGAGGGCGGCATGACCAATGGCGAGGCGCTGCGCGTGCGCGCGGCCATGAAGCCGATTTCGACCGTGCCGCGGGCGCTTTCGACGGTCGACATGTCCTCCGGTGACGAGGCCGTGGCCATTCACCAGCGCTCGGACGTGTGCGCGGTCCCCGCCGCCGGTGTGGTCGCCGAGGCCATGGTCGCACTCGTCGTGGCCCAGGCCGTGCTGGAGAAGTTCGGTGGCGATTCGCTGCCCGAGACCGTCGACAACATCAACGCCTACCTGAAGCGGATCAACGCTCGCCCGCACATCCCGGGCAACGCCGGGCAGTGACCACCGAGCACACCCAGTGACCACCGAGCACACCGACGAGAACGACCGGCCCGCACCGAATATCGTGCTGGTCGGCCCGCCCGGCGCGGGCAAGTCGACCATCGGCCGCAAGCTGGCCCGTGAACTCGGCGTGGACCTCTACGACACCGACGCCGGCATCGAGGAGCGCGCCGGGCGCACGATTCCGGAGATCTTCGCCGCGGACGGCGAGCCGGAATTCCGCCGCATGGAGGAAGAGGTCGTCCGCGATGCCGTGCTCGCCGGGCACGGCGTGGTCTCCCTCGGCGGCGGCTCGGTGCTGTCGGCCGCCACCCGCGCCCTGCTGCGCGACCGCACCGTCGTCTACCTGGAAATCAGTGTGGGCGAGGGACTTCGGCGCACCGGTGCCAGCACCAATCGCCCGCTGCTCAATGGTGACGACCCCGCCAAGAAGTACCGCGAGCTGATGAAGGTCCGTCGCCCCCTCTACCGGGAGGTGGCGACGGTCCGCGTCCGCACCGACGGCCGCAGCCCCGGCCGCGTGGTCCGCATGATCCTGGCCAAACTCGGCCTGGAACCCCGCCCGCGCCCGGAGGATTCGACCACCGACACCGTCGAACCCGGCATCAGCAGCAGTAGCGCCCGCGCCCGCCGCAAACGCCGCCGCGGCGGACGAGGCCGCGGCGAGAACCAGCCCGCCACAAATACGACCGCCGCCGAGTCGGATCCGACCGCCTCGCGCAATGGCCATTCACCGACCTCGCAAGAGGCCGACGGGGCCGAGAGCGTGAAACGCGCCCGGCGCAACCGCCGTTCCCGCCGCCGCGGCCGCCGCTCGGCCGATTCGAGCACCGCCGCGACGACTGCCACGGGCATCTCCACCACGGATGCCGCCGCACCGAACCCGACCGCGACTCAACCGGGTTCGTCGGCGTCCGGCGCAGCGGCGGACAACAGATTTACCGCGACCCCGCGCTCGGGCCGCCGCCGTCGCGCCTCCCGCGCGGCCGGTGCCCCCGCGAATCCCGCTGCGGCGTCCCCGGATTCATCACAATCCACCCCGGCCGCCCGTCCCGACGGGCAACCCACCACCGCCCCCGGCGACCAACGGGATTCCGCCCGCGCACCCGGCACGGTCGCACCGCCAGGTAGCGGCCGTTCCCGTCGGGCCCGCGCGCGCCGGGCCCGCGCTCGCGCGCGAGCCGAACAAGGCGCAGATCAATCCGCACAAGCAGAATCGGAGCAGCAAGCATGAGCGAGCCGACTCGCATCGAGGTTCGTACCGCCAACCCGTACCCGGTGATCATCGGGCGGGGGCTGCTGGGGGATCTTGTCGATGAGGTGACCGGTCGGTCGGGTGTGCGGACGGTGGCGATCTTCTATCAGCCGCCGCTGGCCGAGACGGCCGAGGTGGTGCGGAAGGCGTTGGTCGACAAGGGGATCGACGCGCACCGGGTGGAGATTCCGGATGCGGAGGCCGGTAAGGATCTGCAGGTCGCGGGGTTCTGCTGGGAGGTGCTGGGCCGGATCGGGCTGACCCGCAAGGATGTGATCATCAGCCTCGGCGGCGGCGCGGCGACCGATCTGGCCGGGTTCGTGGCCGCCACCTGGATGCGCGGCGTCGACATCGTGCACGTGCCGACCACGCTGCTGGCCATGGTCGATGCCGCGGTGGGCGGCAAGACCGGCATCAATACCGAGGCGGGCAAGAACCTGGTCGGCTCCTTCCACGAGCCCGCCGCGGTCATGGTGGATCTGGCCACCCTGGAAACCGTGCCGCGCAATGAGATCGTGGCGGGCATGGCCGAGATCATCAAGGCCGGTTTCATCGCCGACCCGGTCATTCTGGAACTGGTGGAGCGCGACCCGCAGGCCGCCCTCGACCCGACCGGCGAGGTGCTGCCGGAGCTGATCCGCCGCGCCATCCAGGTCAAGGCCGATGTGGTCGCCGCCGACCTCAAGGAATCGGATCTGCGCGAAATCCTCAACTACGGCCACACTTTGGGCCACGCCATCGAGCGCCGTGAGCGCTACCGCTGGCGGCACGGCGCGGCCGTCTCGGTCGGCCTGGTCTTCGCCGCCGAATTGGGCCGGCTGGCGGGCCGTCTCGACGACGCCACCGCCGAACGCCACCGCACCATTCTGGAGAGCATCGGCCTGCCCACCACCTACGACGCCGAAGCGCTGCCGCAGCTGATGGACGCGATGCAGACGGACAAGAAGACCCGTTCGGGCGTCCTGCGTTTCGTGGTGCTCGACGGTCTGGCCAAGCCGGGCCGCCTGGAGGGCCCGGATCCGAGCCTGCTGGCCGCCGCCTACTCGGCCATCGCCCGCGAGGACGGCCCGAGCGGCGGCGCGATCCTGCTGTAGTCAGGTGGCGATCCCGGCCACGGTGCCGAAGGTCGCCATCATGGCCATGTCCTCGTGTTCGAGGTTGTGGCAGTGCAGGACGAAACGACCCGCGTAGTCGGTGAATCGGACCGCGATCTCGGCCATGCCGGTCGCGGGCAGATAGAGGGTGTCCTTCCAGCCGCCGTCGGCGGCGCGGGGTGCCCGGCCGTCGCGGGTGAGCACCTGAAATTGATTGAGGTGCAGGTGGATCGGGTGGTCGAGGTCGGTGGAGAGCTGCCAGACCTCGACTTGACCGAGGGTCGGGCGGGCGATCGGCGTCCGCGGATCATAGGCCCGGCCGTTGATCACCCACCCGCGCATGCCGCCCGCCTTACCTTGCCGGAAGGCGAACCGGCGGGTCGCGACCGCGGTGCGGCGGTCGAGGGTCTCGAAGTCGGTGAGTCGGTCGGGCACGACCGCGGTGTCACGCACCCGCTCGGCGATATCGAATCGCAGCACGCGGGTGGTGGTTCCGGCCCCGAGGTCGTTGTAGACGGTGACCTGGTCGCCGACCGCGCAGTCGGAGAAGTCCACGACCACGTCGTAGCGCTCCCCCGGCGCGATGGTCAGCTCCGTCAATTCCCGTGGGCGCGCCAGCAATCCGCCGTCGGAGCCGATCTGCACGATCGGCAGTGAGCCGCCGCGTCGATCGAAGCGCAGCCGGTACACGCGGGCATTGGATCCGTTGAGCAGCCGCAGCCGATACCGCGCCGTGTCGACGCGATGCGCGGGCCAGGGCACCCCGTTCACCAGCACCACGTCACCGAGCACGCCGCGCCCGAATTTCCCGGTCACGCCGGGCGTGTGCGTCATTGTCGGATCAATGGCCGGGTAAGTGAACGCACCGTCCTCGTCGAAAGCCCTGTCCGCCAGCATGAGTGGGAGATCGCGGGCACCGCCGGGCAATCCCAGCCGCCGCTCGGCGTCGTCGACCACGAGGTGGAAGCCCGCCAGCCCACGCCATACCGCGGGCCCGGTGAAATCCATCCGGTGATCGTGATACCAGAGCGCGGCGGCGGGCTGACCGTCCGGATAGGTGTAATCGCGTTCCCCGAACATGGTGTGCGCGGAGGGATCCGGACCGCCCATCATGTCCGCCATCTCCTCGTGCGAGCCGCCCACCGGGTACAGCAGATCCGTCGGATACCCGTCCGATTCCTCCGGAACATGCCCGCCGTGCAGATGCACGACCACCGGCACCGGCAATTCGTTGCGATGCGTGACCACCGTGCGCCGCGCCCGATTCGACACGATGGTCGGACCGGGGAAGATCCCGTTGTATCCCCAGATCGGGGTCGAATATCCAGGCAGCACAGTGACATTCGCGGCCCGCTGCACAATACGGTAGTAGTCGGTCGTGTCATCGCGCCGCTCGGGCGCGAGCACGGGCGGCACGGTCAGCGGCAGCGTGAACGGTTCGGGCAGCCGCGCGCGGCTGGTCAGATGAACTCGATCGGCGGGCGAATCGACCGACAGCTGCCACGCTCCCGCCGCACCCGCGACCCCGAGCGCGGCCGCCGCCCGGAACAGGGTGCGCCGAGACAGCCTCGGAGGCAACGACTTTCCCGAATCGCCCGCGCTCACCGGCCCGCCTCCACGGCCGCCACCGGACTCCACGCCCGAACCGTCAGGGTCAGCAGCCCGGCCACCAGCAGCACCCCGAGCGGAATGTGTACCGCCAACACCATGCGGTACCCGAGCGCGATCTGAACGCCCGCCGTCACTATCAGCGCCAGCCCGACGCCCGCCTGCCACCCGGACGCGCCCGCGAACCGCCAGGCCCCCGCGAAACACCCTGTCATGACCACGATTCCAGCGAACAACACCGCCGCGTTCGCGGCGTGCGCGTCCAGTGCGTCATAGCTCCCGGCCATGAACCGCCCGGCGAACATCGCCTGCGCGAACGCGTCGAGGGTGACCAGGGTGGTGACGGCGCGCAGCACGCCCTGCCACGTCGGAGTTCTCATCGACATCCTCAATACTTCAGACATTTGAATAGTTCAGAAGTCTGAACTTGTATGCTGAGAGCTGTCAAGCACGAATGGGAGAGAAGTAGTGGCGCGAGCACATCCGGTCGACAAGGAGCTGCGGGATCGTCTGACGGTCGTGGTGCCGTTGATCTCCGCCTACCTGCGCCGCGCCCGCCGCGATATGCCCGCCGGTATGCGACAGGCGTTCGAGACCGCGGGGCTGGGCGCGCGACACGGCGCGGTGTTGTCGTTCGTGTGGTCGTCCGGACCGGTGAGCGTTTCCGAGGTGGCCCGGCAATTGAGCCTGAGCCTGACCAATACCAGCCAGCTCAGCGGCGAGCTCACCCGCGCGGGATGGCTACGGCGCGAGAGCGATCCGGCCGATCACCGCCGCACGCTGCTGTCGGTCCCGCCCGAGCGCCACGCCGAATTCGGCGAATTCCTCGACCGGCGCAGCGATGTGCTGCTGCGCGCCATGACGCGCCTGACCCCCGAGCAACGCGACGGCTTTCTCGCCGGACTCACCGCCTGGGCCGACGAAATCGAGCGATCCCCACGGGATTGAGCCTGCGCACCACGAAAAACCCCGCGCCGCAGGCGATGCGGCGCGGGGTGAGATCTCCGACGGTGGGCGTCAGGCGTTCGCGGGCTGTGGGTTGGACGGGGCGGCCGGTGCGCCGTTCTTCTCGCGGCCGGTCAGCCAGCGGCCGACGGCCACGCCCAGCATGCTGGGAATGAAGATGAGCAGGATGATCCAGGCCGCACCGGAGGTGATGTTGAAGAACAGGCCCTGATCGCCGAGATCGAACTTCGGGATGTAGTCCAGAATCCAGGACACGAGCCCCGCGCCGAGACCCCCGGCGATCGCGGCCTTCAGCCAGCGCATGGTCAGATCGGACCCGTGCTCGGGATCGGGATGGGCCCGCCGGTCGGCGCGGCCGTCCAGGAATCCCCAGGCCAGCACCGCGCCCACCAGCACGATCAGGCACAGGATTCGCATCCACACGCCCGCGGTCGGCCAGGTCATCATGCCGAAGCCGAGCAGGGTCTCCAACACAACGGTCAGCGCCCCCAAGCCCACGGCGCGCAACACCCACGCATTCATGTCGATCACCTTAACCTGCGCGGCCGCCCAGCCGAACCCAATGAATTGAAACTTGTTTCAGAACCATAGCGGGAGCGGGGCGGCGCGGCACGCCCGACCCCGACACGCTGCTAGAAATGCGTGGTGAGTATCGAAGCCGTCGCCCTGCTCCAGGACCCGGTCCGCAAGCGACTCTACGACTACGTCGCGGCGGCCGACCACGACGTGAGCCGGGACGAAGCGGCCGAGGCGGTCGAGATCAAACGGCAGTTGGCGGCCTTTCACCTGGACAAGCTCACCGAGGCCGGACTCCTGGACGCGGTCTTCCGACGGCCCGAGGGACGCACCGGGCCGGGTTCGGGACGACCGGCCAAGTTCTATCGACGCGCCGACGCCGAATTCGCCGTCACCCTCCCGGCCCGCGACTATCGCACGGTCGCAACGGTTCTCGCCGAGGTCGTCGAGCACGAGGGCTTCGAGGAGGCCATCGAGCGGGTCGCCGCCACGCACGGACCCAGCCTCGATCGCCGCGATCTGTTCGACGCCCTGGCCGAGCGCGGGTACGAGCCCTACCGCGACGGCGAGGTGATCCGGCTGCGCAATTGCCCTTTCCACCGACTCGCGCTGGACTTCCCGCCCCTGGTCTGCGGCATGAATCTGGCGCTGCTCGCGGGTCCGGCCGCCGAGGCCGGTTGGACCGCGCGGATGGATCCGGCACCCGGCCGATGCTGCGTAAGCTTTTCTAAAATCAACACAGACTAGTTATAGTCGGTCCCATGCATCTCGCACAGCTCAATGTCGGGCGACTCGTCGCCCCCGAAGGCGATCCGCGCGTCGCCGACTTCTACGCCGCCCTCGACGAGATCAATGCCCTGGCCGAGGCCTCCCCCGGCTTCGTCTGGCGCATGGTCGACGGCGAATCCAACAACGCCACCACCCTGCGCCCGTACGAGACCGATCCGGACATGCTCGTGAACATGAGCGTCTGGGAATCCCGGGATGCGTTGTTCGACTACGTGTATCGCAGCGGCCACATGGACTACGTGCGCCGCCGCCGGGAGTTCTTCCTCCCGATGCGCGAGGCGATCACGGTGCTGTGGTGGGTGCCCGAGGGCACCACACCGGATCTGCACGACGCCATGAAGCGCCTGGACTATCTGCGCGAGAATGGGCCCACGCCTTACGCTTTCACCTTCCGGCAGTACTTCGAGCCGGAGGCGCCGGGGTCAGTCCTGTAGTGCCGCGGCCATTTCCGCGCGCGGGGCGGGCTTGCCCGTGAACTGCTCGACCTGACCGTAGGCCTGGTTCAGCAGCATGTCGAGACCGCTCACGACGGTATTGCCCGCGCGCGCAACCGCTTCCGCCAGCGGGGTCGGCCACGGGTTGTAGATGGCGTCCAGCACGACGGGTGCCGCCGCGATCGAATCCGCCACGGCCGCAGCGGCTTCGGCGGGCACCGTGCTGACAACGGCGTCGACATCGGAGCACACGAACAGCAGGCCCTCGGGATCGAATCCGAGCACCTCGGCCGACATGCCCAGTTGCTCGGCCAATTCCAGGGTGTCCGCGGCCCGTCCCCGATCCCGGGCGACGATGGTGACCGTGTGCGCGCCCAGATCGGCGAGCGCCAACAGTGCCGGGCGGGCAGTGCCGCCCGCCCCCAGCACGACGGCCCGCTCGATCGCCTTCACGCCCGCGCCTTCGAGCGCGCCGCGCACGCCGTCCACATCGGTGCAGTCCGCACGCCATCCGGTCGCGGTGCGCACCAACGTATTCGCCGATCCGACCAGTTCGGCCCGATCGGTCCGCTCGTCGGCGTAGGCCAGCGCGGCGACCTTGCCCGGCATGGTCACCGACAGCCCGACCCATTCCGGCCCGAGCCCGTCCACCAGTCCCGGCAGCTGTTCGCCGGTGCATTCGATGCGCTCGTAGGTCCAGTCCAGACCCAGCGCCCGATAGGCGGCCAGATGCAGTTGCGGCGAACGCGAATGCGCGATCGGGCTGCCCAGCACCGCCGCCCTACGCCTACCGTCCACTGTCGAGGATCCCACTCTGCCTGGCCTTTTCGATATTGCGCAGGTGCTCTTTGTAGTCGTCGGTGAACAACGTGGTGCCCTGCTTGTCCACGGTCACGAAGTACAGCCACGGTCCGGGCGCGGGATTCTCCATGGCTCGCATGGCATCCAGCGATGGCGCGGAGATCGGCGTCGCGGGCAGGCCGGGCATGGCGTAGGTGTTCCACGGGGTCTTCTTGGCCCGGTCGGCGTCGGTGGTGGCGACCTCGGTCTGGGCCAGGTTGTAGTTGACCGTGGAGTCGAACTGCAACGGCTGCTGGGCGGCCAGGCGGTTCACGATGACCCGCGCGACCTTCGACATGTCCTGCGGCAGCGCTTCCCGTTCCACCAGCGAGGCGGAGATCAGCGTGTCATAGGGCGTCAGGCCGTTCGCCGCACCGGACTGCAGCAGCCCGCTCGCCTCGTAGCTCTGCGCGCTCATCGTGACCAGCTGCTTGAGAATGTCCTGCGGGCTGGCGGTCGGATCGAAATCCAGGGTGCCACCGGCAATCAGGCCCTCGAGCTGCCGGTTCCGGTCCGGTGCCGTCTTCACCCGTTCCAGCGCCCAGGTCGGGACGCCGAGCGCGACCGGGTCACCGGCTCCGGCCTGGTCGAGCTGTTCGTAGGTCACGCATTTGGCCGAGGGGCCGGTGCCCACACAGCTGGCCTCGGCGATCTTGCGGTAGATACCATCCTTGCGCGCGCCGGTGGACACGTCGCTGGAGTCGTGCAGCTGGCGGCCCTCGGAGATGACCACATTGCCGACCCGGGCGTCCTTGCCGAACAGCGCGGTCACCGCCTCGGCGCCCTTGCTGTGGCTGGGCACGGCGTAATACCCGGGCTGAATCGAGCTCATGTTCGTATTGCGCACGGCCGCTTCGTAGAACGCGCCGCTGCTGGCGACCACGCCCTTGTCGGCCATGGTCTGCGCGATCTGGGTGGCGGTGTCGCCGGACTTGATCTGAATGACCACCAGCGGACCCTGCGGTCCGGAGAAGTCGGCCGGACCGTTCAGCTTGCCGATGAACTTCCAGCCCGCGAATCCGACTGCGCCGACGAACAATACGGCGAACACGCCCGCGATGACGAACAGATTGCGCCGCCGCCGCTTGCGCTCGGCCGCCTTGCGCGAGGCCATGCGGGAACGCTTGGGCCGCTGACCCCGGCCGCCGGCGGCACGCGCGCCCGCGCGCGGGGTGCGTTCGGCGCCACGGCGATCGGCGCCGCGGCGACCCACCCGGTCGGCCCGCTGTGGCGCGGCGCGGCGCGGCGGTTCGGGAGCCAGCGGGGGCTCGTCGTCGTACTCGTCGCCCTCGTACTGGTCGTCGTCGTAGCGCTCATCCTCGTAGCGCGGGATGACGGTGGTGTCGTCCTCGTAGTCGTCGGCCTCGGACCATTCCAGATCGTCGCGGCGGTAACGCCGTTCGGCGTTCTGCCGGTAGCGTTCCTCGGCCCGCGTCCAGCGGTCGGTCATGCGCCATCACCGCGCGACTTCAAAAGGGCACTCCGTTCGTCCAACCAGCCTTGCAGGATCGACACGGCGGCGGCTTGATCGATGACCTGCCGCTGCCCGCGTGCGCGAACTCCACTGTCTCGCAACGCACGTGCAGCAGACACCGTAGTCAAACGTTCGTCGGAAAGTCGCACCGGCACCGGCGCGATGAGAGTCCGCAAACGCCCCGCGAAGGTGGCCGCCAGCTTAGCCGAAGAGCCGCTCTCCCCGCGCAATGTGCGCGGCAGGCCGACGATAACTTCCACGGCCTCATATTCCCGCACAATCTCGGCAATCCTGGATAGATCGGACGCCAGCGTGCCGGGCGGGACCTTCTTGGCGCGCGCCACGGTCTCGACCGGCGTGGCCAGCAGGCCGTCGGGATCGCTACTGGCGACACCGATCCGGACCGAACCCACATCGATGCCCAGGCGTCGACCCCGACCCGGATCGCGCTCGACACTGGGCCGTTCGGACGCGAAACCGCGCCCGTCGGCGGATACGCCCGAAGCCTCGGTCGGGGTGCGAGCAAACCCGGAGGAATGCCGCGAATCCGCCGCTGGCTCAGATGCGTCGGGGGTGAACCCGGTCCCGCTGCCGGGACCGGGTGTGTCGGATGTATCCGAGTCGTCCATTTACCCGGCGAGCTCGGCGACCCGCGCGCGCAGCGCTGCCAGACCCGCCTCGATGCCGGACGGGTCGGAACCCGCGCCCTGGGCCATCTCCGGCTTGCCGCCACCGCGGCCCGCGATCGAGGGACCGAACGCCGACACCAGATCCCCGGCCTTGATGCCGAGATCCTGGGCGGCCTTGGTAACCGCGGCTACGAACGGCACCTTGCCGTCGGCATTGCCGAGCAGCACCACAATGGCGGGCTCGGAACCGAAGCGGCCCTTGATGTCCTGCACCAGGGTGCGCAGATCGCCCGCGCCCACGCCCTCGGGCGCGGCGGCGGCCACCAGCAGCACCTTGCCGACCCGCTGGGCCTGCTCGACGAAGGTCCCCGCGCTCGAGAGCACGGCCGCCATCTTGGTGCGCTCGAGTTCCTTCTCGGCGACCTTCAACCGCTCGACGAGCTGCTCGACGCGACCCGGCACCTCGTCGGAGGGCACCTTCAGTGCGGAGGCGACACCGGCCAGCAGCGCGCGCTCCTTGGCCAGGTACTTGTAGGAGTCCAGGCCCACAAAGGCTTCCACGCGGCGGATGCCGGAACCGACCGAGGACTCACCGAGCACGGTGATCGGCCCGATCTGCGCCGAGGACTGCACGTGGGTGCCGCCGCAGAGCTCCATGGAGAACGGTCCACCGATCTCCACGACGCGCACCTCGTCGCCGTAGTTCTCGCCGAACAGGGCCATCGCGCCCATCTTCTTGGCCGAGGGCAGATCGGTGATGAAGGTGTTGACCCGAAAGTCGCTGCCCACGGCGTCATTGGACACCGCCTCGATATCGGCCTTCTGCTGCTCGCTCAGCGCGCCCTGCCAGTTGAAGTCGAAGCGCAGGTAGCCCGGCTTGTTGAGCGAACCGGCCTGAACGGCGTTGGGGCCCAACACCTGTCGCAGCGCGGCGTGCACCATGTGGGTGCCCGAGTGGCCCTGGGTCGCGCCCTTGCGCCAGGCCGGATCGACCTGGGCCAGCACGGTGTCGCCCTCGGTGAGCTGACCGGCCTCGACGGTGGACTTGTGCACCCACACCTTCTTGGCGATCTTCTGCACGTCGTTGACGGTGACTTTCAGACCGTTGGAGGCGATGAGCGAACCGCGGTCGGCGATCTGGCCGCCGGACTCGGCATACAGCGGCGAGCGGTCGAGAATGACCTCCACGTCCTGCCCGGCCTCGGCGACCGGCACCCGCACACCGTCCTTGATCAGCGCCAGCACCGTGGCCTCGGTGGACAGTTCGTCGAAGCCGGTGAACTCGGTCTGACCGCGGTCCACGAACTCCTTGTAGACCGTCAGGTCGGCGTGGGCGTGCTTGCGCGACAACGCGTCTTCCTTGGCGCGCTTGCGCTGCTCGGCCATGAGCGAGCGGAAGCCGTCCTCGTCGACCTGCAGTCCGGCCTCGGCGGCCATCTCCAGGGTCAGGTCGATCGGGAAGCCGTAGGTGTCGTGCAGGGTGAACGCGTCGGTGCCGCTGATCTTGGTGCTGCCCTTGGCCTTCACTTCGTCGACGGTCTCGTCGAAGAGCTTGGTGCCGGTGGACAGGGTCTTGAGGAACGCGGCTTCCTCACCAACGGCGACGGTTTCGATGCGCTTGAAGTCGGTGGCCAGCTCCGGGTAGGAGGGGGCCATGAGGTCGGACACGACCTTGATGAACTCGCCCATCACCGGCTTCTCCGCGCCCAGCAGCCGGGCCGAGCGCACGATGCGGCGCAGCAGGCGGCGCAGCACGTAGCCGCGGCCGTCATTGCCGGGGTTCACGCCGTCGCCGATGAGCATGGCGGCGGTGCGGGCGTGGTCGGCGATGACGCGGAAGCGCACATCGTCGGCGTGCTCGACGCCGTAGGAGCGGCCGGTCAGCTCCTCGGCCTTGTTGATGATCGGGCGCAGCAGGTCGGTCTCGTAGACATTGTCGACGCCCTGCAGCAGGAACGCGACGCGCTCGATGCCCATGCCGGTGTCGATGTTCTTCTTGGGCAGCGGGCCCAGGATCTCGAAGTCGTCCTTGCCGCGACCGGCACCGCGCTCGTTCTGCATGAACACGAGGTTCCAGATTTCGAGGTAGCGGTCCTCGTCGGCCTCCGGGCCGCCTTCCTTGCCGTATTCGGGGCCGCGGTCGAAGTAGATCTCCGAGCACGGGCCGCACGGGCCGGGGATGCCCATGGACCAGTAGTTGTCGGCCATGCCGCGGCGCTGGATGCGGGAGTCCGGCACGCCCAGTTCACGCCAGATCTGCTCGGCCTCGTCGTCGTCGAGATAGACGGTGACCCACAGCTTTTCGGGGTCGAAGCCGTAGCCGCCGTCCTCGACGCTCTTCGTCAGCAGCGACCAGGCCAGTTCCATGGCCCCGCGCTTGAAGTAGTCGCCGAAGGAGAAGTTGCCCGCCATCTGGAAGAAGGTGTTGTGGCGAGTAGTGACGCCGACATTCTCGATATCGCCGGTGCGCACGCACTTCTGCACGCTGGTCGCGGTGGAGAAGGGCGGGGTCTGCTGACCGAGGAAATACGGCACGAACTGGACCATGCCCGCGTTCACGAACAGCAGGTTGGGGTCGGCCAGGATCAGTGAGGCGCTCGGCACCTCGGTATGTCCGGCCTTTACGAAATGCTCCAGGAAGCGCCGTCGAATCTCGTGGGTCTGCACAACGTTCAAGCCTACCGGTCCGCGTCCAGGGAGTTTCCACCCACCACCGGGCGATAGCTACCATCCCCGGGGTGACTGTGATCCCGGACCCATCCCAGCGCTTCCCGCTGCCGCACGCACACCGGACCGTCTTCCTGAAACCGCACGTCACCTCGCCGAATATCGAGGTCGGTGACTACAGCTACTTCGACGACCCGGTCGCCGCGACGGACTTCGAGACCAACAATGTGCTCTACGCCTTCGGGCCCGAGAAGCTGATCATCGGCAAATACTGCGCCATTGCCACCGGCACCCGCTTCATCATGGCGGGCGCGAACCACGCCACCTCGGGCGTGTCGACGTTCCCGTTCACGATCTTCGGCGGCACCTGGGCCGAGCAGACCCTGGACATCATCACCTCGATCCCGTCCAAGGGCAACACCGTGGTCGGCAACGATGTGTGGTTCGGCTACAACACGCTCATCATGCCGGGCGTGAGCATCGGCGACGGCGCGATCATCGCCACGGGCGCGGTGGTGACCGCCGACGTCCCGCCGTACACGATCGTCGGCGGCAACCCGGCGACCGTGGTGAAACAGCGCTACTCCGACGAGGACGTCGCCCGATTGTTGCGCGCCGCGTGGTGGAACTGGCCGGTCGAATTGGTGACCGAACACGTGCGCGCCATCATGGGCGGCACCCCGGCCGACATCGAGCGCATTGCCGTCCACGAGGGGTTGCTGACGGACTGACCGGTGCCGCAGGCGCGTTCGGATTATTTACCCCGAACGATTCGGCGCAATTTCGTGACGCGCGGGCCTACTTCGCGTTCGTAGCCGTGATCGGTGGGGACGTAATAGTCGGTGCCGACCAGTTGGTCGGGTGGATATTGCTGGGCCAGAACGCCATCCGGATGATCGTGCGGGTACTTGTAGCCTTGGGCGTTGCCCAGGGCCGCCGCACCGGCATAGTGCCCGTCGCGTAGGTGGGCGGGCACCGCACCCGCCTTGCCCGCGCGGACGTCGGCCATGGCCGCGCCGAGGCTCTTGGGGACCGAACCTGATTTCGGGGCGGTGGCTATGTGAATCGTGGCCTGGGTCAAAGCCAATTGGGCCTCGGGCATGCCGACCAGTTGGACTACTTGGGCGGCGGCGACGGCGGTTTGGAGGGCCATGGGGTCGGCCATGCCGACTTCCTCGCTGGCCTGAATCATCAAGCGGCGGGCGATGAATCGCGGATCTTCGCCGGCGGAGATCATGCGGGCGAGGTAGTGCAGGGCGGCGTCGACGTCGGAGCCGCGCAGGGACTTGATGAAGGCGCTGATCACGTCGTAGTGCTGGTCGCCCGCGCGGTCGTAGCGCACGGCCGCCTTGTCGACGCTGGCCTCGACCAGCTTCACATCGACGATGCCGTCCAGCGAGGATTCGGCCGACGCCTCGAGTGCGGTGAGCGAGCGTCGCGCGTCTCCGCCCGCGATCCGGACGATGTGATCGAGGGCCTCGTCGGTGACCTGGTACTCCCCCGCCAGCCCGCGCGGATCCGCGATGGCCCGCTTCAGCACGGTGCGAATATCGTCCTCGGACAAGGACTGTAGCTGCAGCACCAGCGACCGCGACAGCAACGGCGACACCACCGAGAACGACGGGTTCTCCGTGGTCGCCGCCACCAACAGCACGATCCGATTCTCGACCGCGGCCAGCAACGCGTCCTGCTGCGTCTTCGAAAACCGGTGCACCTCATCGATGAACAGCACGGTCCGCTCGCCATGGGCGAGCCGTCGCCGCGCCAGATCGATGACCCCGCGCACCTCTTTCACGCCCGCGGACAAAGCGGACAGTGCCTCGAACCGCCGCCCGGTCGCCTGCGAGAGCAGCGACGCCAGGGTGGTCTTCCCGGTGCCGGGCGGCCCGTACAGCAGCACCGACGCCGCACCCGACCCCTCGATCAATCGCCGCAGCGGCGACCCGGGCCCCAGCAAATGCTGCTGCCCCACCACCTCGTCGAGCGTGCGCGGGCGCATCCGCACCGCCAGCGGCGCGAACCGGTCGTCTCCACTGGGAATGCGCGCGGCAGCCGCATCGAACTCATCGGCTACGGCCTGCGTACCCGGCGCATCGAACAGCCCATCACTCACCCCGAAAACCCTACCCATCCACCCCGACAGACTCCCCCCGCACGCGGCGCGGGCCGGAATCTCACCCTCGGATTCCGGCCCGTACCTCGCGGAGGATCACTCCTCCCAGTGCTCTTCCAGAGTCGCCGAGACGTGTTCGGCGAAATCGCCCAGCGTGTCGTCGCCGGTGCAGCGGGCGTCCTCGGCGAGAGCGGCCCAGCGATTGATCAGGGCGGCCGAGCGCGGAATCGACAGGCCGTGCTCGCGGGCGGCCGCGATCCGCGCGTGGTCGGCGGGCAGGAACCAGTAGGTGGACAGCCACACCCAGATCAGCCGCGCCTCGAGGATGCGCTCGGCCAGCACCTCGTCATCGGCGAGAGCGGGCCACACCGCGACCACCTCGGAACGCCACGCCTCCACCATCTGCCGGGCGCGTTCGCGCGACAGCTCGAAGTCGCACAGGCACCCCGGGAACGAGACCAGGGCGTAGGCGATATCGAGGGTGGCGTCGCGGAACCCACCCCACTCGTAGTCGAGGAACCGCGCCCCTTCCTCATTGAGGATGACATTGTCCGGGCACAGGTCCGACGGGCTGAACGCGCGATAGCGCCCGGCCGAGAACAGGCGGTTGCCGCGCACGATCCGCTCGGCGATCTCCCCCGGCACCTCGATGCCGAGTTCACGCTGCAGCATGACGGGCACCTCGGCGACCGCGGATTCGGCCTGCTGCGCGATCCCGTCCACCCGATGCACCACATCCACCCGGCGTAGCAACGCCACGAAGTCGGCCTCGCGCCCCACGGTCGCGGCGTGCATGCGACCCAGCGCCTGCGCGAACGCCATCAGCGCATTGCGCCCGGCGGGTTCCGCGCCGGACTGCAGCACCGCGGTGAGCGAGGTGTTCTCGCCGAGGTCGCTGAGAATGAGCAGGCGGTCGGGGAGGCTGTAGCCGAGCAGGTACGCGCCGGGCCGATGGTCACGGCCGAGGGCGGTGGTGAATTGGTAGGACACCGCTTCGCGCAGGAATGCGGAATCGATGCTGGCGACACCGGGGGCCATGCCACCGGTGCGTCGCTGATTCGCTCCGCCCGCAACCTGCTTCACAATCAGTGTGCGCGGTAGTGAAAAGGCGTTCTCCGCAACACGGACACGGAGAACCGTCGTCCTACCACTGCCGCTGAGTTCCATAGGATCGCTCAGCTTTACCGGAGCACCCATTCGCTTTGTGAGCAACTGTTGTGCCGCGGACACGACTTCGGCGGCGCGTTCGGCCAATAGTGCGGTCATCGGAACCCAAGTTACTCCCGTCAGGTCACTTTCAGCGAGCGGTTACGCAACCTTTCGCGCGTCGGGCGGCGTGTCTTTGTGAAGGGTTTGCCCACGCGGCGCTGCTTGCTTGACACAACCAGGAGGGTCTAGTTGTCTCATGGTCACTTGCTGTGCGCCACACCGTAAACCGGGAAATGTGAAAGGCTTGCGACCATGACTGGCACGCCGCCCTCAGCACCGTACGGCCCCTCCGGCGATCGTCCCGGTGCAGGGGGCGGCGAGCAGTATCCGCCGCAGGCGGGCCAGCACCAAAACCCCGAGCGCGCACCGGTTTCCGGCGCACCCGAACCGGGCCCGGCGCCCGGCCGCCACCAGATGCCCGGTATGGCCGGATATCCGCAGTTCGAGGGACCCGGTGCCGCACAGTACGGCAGCGAACCGGTCGAACCCCCGCCGCCGCTGACCCCGCAGTCGGGCGCGCCGCTGCCACCTCCCGGCTACGGCCCCGGCCTGCCGCCACAGCAACCGGGCGGGGGTATGCCGCCGGGCAATCCGCCCCCGCCGGGTGGTTTCGGACCGGGCGCGACACCGCCCGGTCCGGGTCAGCCGCCGACCGGACCGATACCGCAGCAGCCGTATTCGCCGCCGCGCGAACGCCTCGACGTCGGGGCGGCCCTGACCTACGGCTGGGATCGCTTCCGGCTCAATCCCGTTCCGTGGGTGGGCATGGTGCTGATCGGGCTGATCGCCTGGCTGGTGGTCACCCTGCTGGTGAATCTCGTTCAGGTGCAGTCGCTGTCGGCGGTCATTCTGTTGTTCGCGGTGGCTTCGCTCATCGTGTGGCTGCTGCAGGCCGCCATGATCCGCGGCGCGCTCTACGAAACCGACGGCACGCCACCCGATTTCCCGGCCTTCTTCGGGTTCGTGAACGCTGGGAATGTGCTCATCACGGCGTTGATCGTGTTCGCGCTGTGTTTTGTGGCCTCGATCCTGTGCGTCTTCCCCGCCGTGATCGTGGGCGTGCTGTGCATGTTCTCGCTGCACTTCGTGATCGATCAGGACATGAATCCGATCGCCGCGATCGGGTCGAGTGTGCGGTTGGTGATCGCCAATGCCCTGCACGTGACGCTGCTGGCGCTGGCGGTGCTGATCATCACCGCGATCGGTCTGCTGCTGTGCGGGCTGGGTCTGCTGGTGGCCGGGCCGGTCACGGCCATCGCGACCACCTACGCCTACCGCAGCCTCACCGGCCGACTGGTCGTTCCGGTCTGATTCCGCTGCGGCTCACGCATTGTCGCTGAGCCACCAGCGGCGCAATCGGTCCAGGCTGCCGCCCCGAACCATGTGCCGGGGCCGCAGCCACAGCACGATCGTGCCCGCGGCCACGATGCCGACCATGTTCACCGCGAGCTGTCCGATGGACATGAACGCCTTGTGCCACTCCCCCATGGTGGCCGCCACCACCGCGAAACCAGCGGCGGGAATCGTGGTGACGGAGATGAACACCCCGACCAGCGCCGCGGATTTCGGCGTCATGATGGCGAGCATGCCCGCCGCGCCCGCGAGCAGCGCGACCACCATCGAGAACGGTCCGACCTTGTAGATGAAGTCGACATTGCGCAGATGGTCCAGGCTGTCCGGTGAAATCCAGCCCCAGTAGTCGAACAGCAGGGTGGCGGGCCACGCGATGCCCATGGCGAACGGGAATCCCACCAGCAGCGCCAGCGCCGAATGCGCGGCCAGCCGGAAATCCTTGCGCACCAAGGCGACCGCCGTCGCGGCCAACGGCCCGAATTCCGGACCGACCACCATGGCCCCGACAATGGTGACCGCCGAATCGGTCGCCACACCCACCACCGCCAGCAGACAGGCGATGGTGATGAACGCCAGGAACGAGGGCGTGAGGGTGGCCGCCTCCCCAGTCTGCGCGACCAGTTCCTGCCACACCACCGAATCCGAGGTGGGCGCGGGAGCCGACTCCACCGCCTCCTCGGCGACCTCGGAGAGCAGGGTGTCCACTTCGCGCAGCGCGATGCTCCCGCGCCGCGTGATGCCCAGTTCGGTCAGCGCGGTGAGCACATCGTCGGCGGATTCGCGGGCGACCACGCATTCGATGAGGTCGCCCGCGGGTTCGACCGCGGCCCCGCGCTGCACGGTGATGAGGGTCGCGCCCGCGTCACCGTGCAGCAGCGTCAGGGCCGCGTCCGTCCGATCCGACGGCGAGATCACCCGGACATTCAGCACGGGTCGCAGCCTATCCGGGTGGAACCCCTACTTGCCGTCTTCCTTGACCGGGTTGCCGTTCGCGTCGAGCTTGGCATTGAGGCCCGCCTCGGCGCGCTGCTGCGGCGTGATCGGGGTCGGCGCGTCGGTGAGCGGGTCGACACCGCCGCCCGACTTCGGAAACGCGATGACCTCGCGAATCGAGTCCACCCCGGCCAGCAGCGCGGTGATGCGATCCCAGCCGAAGGCGATGCCGCCCATGGGCGGTGCGCCGAAGGAGAAGGCGTCGAGCAGGAAGCCGAACTTCTCCTGCGCCTCCTCCTCGCCGATGCCCATCACCTTGAACACCCGCTCCTGCACGTCGCGGCGGTGGATACGGATCGAGCCGCCGCCGATCTCGTTGCCGTTGCAGACGATGTCGTAGGCGTAGGCCAGCGCGGCGCCCGGGTCGGTGTCGAAGGTGGCCAGGTGCTCGGGCTTGGGCGAGGTGAACGCGTGGTGCACCGCGGTCCAGGCCGAATGGCCCAGCGCCACATCGCCGCTCGCGGTGGCGTCGGCGGCGGGCTCGAACATGGGCGCGTCCACGATCCACACGAACGCCCAGGCGTTCTCGTCGATGAGACCGCAGCGGCGGGCGATCTCGCCGCGGGCCGCGCCCAGCAGCGCGCGGCTGGACTTCTGCTCACCGGCCGCGAAGAAGACACAGTCGCCCGGCTCCGCGCCGACCTGCTTGGCCAGGCCCTCGCGCTCGGCGTCGGTGAGGTTCTTGGCGACCGGGCCGCCGAGGGTGCCGTCCTCGTTGAAGGTGATGTAGGCCAAGCCCTTCGCGCCACGCTGCTTGGCCCACTCCTGCCAGGCGTCGAACTGGCGACGCGGCTGCGAGGCGCCACCCGGCATGACGACCGCACCGACGTAGGGAGCCTGGAACACGCGGAACTGCGTGTCCTTGAAGTACTCCATCATCTCGGTGATCTCGACCTCGAAGCGCAGGTCCGGCTTGTCCGAGCCGTAGCGGCGCATGGCCTCGGCGTAGGTCATGTGCGGGATCGGGGTCGGGATCTCGTAGCCGACCAGCTTCCACAGCGCGGCCAGGATGTCCTCGGCCAGCAGGATCACGTCTTCCTGCTCGACGAAGCTCATCTCGATGTCGAGCTGGGTGAACTCGGGCTGGCGGTCGGCGCGGAAGTCCTCGTCGCGGTAGCAGCGCGCGATCTGGTAGTAGCGCTCGATGCCGCCGACCATGAGCAGCTGCTTGAACAGCTGCGGCGACTGCGGCAGCGCGTAGAACTTGCCGGGCTGCAGGCGGGCCGGAACCAGGAAGTCGCGCGCGCCTTCCGGGGTCGAGCGGGTCATGGTCGGCGTCTCGACCTCGACGAACGCATGCTTGGCCAGCACATCGCGCGCGGCGGCATTGACCTTGGACCGCAGCCGGATCGCGTGGGCCGGGCCCTCGCGGCGCAGATCCAGGTAGCGGTACTTGAGGCGGGCTTCCTCGCCGGGCTCGTCGTCGAGCTGGAACGGCAGCGGCGCGGCCTCGTTGAGCACCTCGAGTTCGGTCACATTGACCTCGATGGCACCCGTGGGCAGGTTCGGGTTCTCGCTGCCGGCCGGGCGGTTCTCCACCACGCCGGTGACCTTCACGACGAACTCGTTGCGCAGCTTGTGGGCGGCTGCGGCGGGCTCGCCCTCACGGAAGACGGCCTGCGACACACCCGACGCATCGCGCAGATCGATGAAGATCACGCCACCGTGGTCTCGCCGCCGGGCCACCCATCCGGTGAGGGTGACGGTCTGACCGGCGTGCTCGCTTCGCAGCGAACCAGCCAAGTGGGTGCGCAGCACGGGATTCCTTTCGACGGACTCGAAGCACCAGTGAGATGTGACCGGGTGCAGACCCATCGTAGAGAGACACGTTGAGCGAGTGGAAACCGATATCGACTCGCCCGTGTCACAGTGATACCCATGACCTTCAACGAGGGCCTGCAGATCGACCCGAACCGGGCGAGTGGCGGCGGACCTGGCATGGGCGGCGGGCTGGTCCTCGGCGGCGGCGCGATCGGCCTCATCGCACTCATCGCGAGCCTGCTGCTCGGCGGCGATCCGGGCAGCATCCTGGGCCAGTTCACCGGGGCGGACTCCAACTCGCAGTCGAACACCGCGACCTTGCCGAGCCACTGCAAGACCGGCGCGGACGCCAACAAGTACGTCGACTGCCGCGTCATCCTCACCGCCCAGAGCCTCGACGCGATCTGGGGCACCGAGCTGCCCAAGCAGACCAGCCGCAAATACACGGTCCCCAAACTCAACCTGTTCTCCGGCGCGGTGAACACCGGCTGCGGGCGCGCCTCCTCCGCGGTCGGCCCGTTCTACTGCCCCGCCGATCAGACCGTCTATATCGACACCAGCTTCTTCCAAGAACTGGTCGACCGCTTCGGTTCCAGCGGCGGCCCGCTCGCCCAGGAATACGTGGTCGCCCACGAGTTCGGTCACCACATCCAGAACCTGCTCGGCGACATCAACCGCGCCCAACGCGACCCCAAGGGCCCCGAGTCCGGCGCGGTCCGCACCGAACTCCAGGCCGACTGCTACGCGGGCGTCTGGGCCTACTACGCAGACAAGCTTCCGGCTCCCGGCTCCAGCACGCCATTCTTGAAGCCCTTGACCGACAACGACGTCCGCGACGCCCTCTCCGCCGCCTCGGCCGTCGGCGACGACCGCATCCAGAAGGCCGCCACCGGCCGAGTCAACCCCGAAGCCTGGACCCACGGCTCCTCCGACGAACGCCAGAAGTGGTTCCTCTCCGGCTACAAAACCGGCCAGGTCAAGGCCTGCGACACCTTCAACGCCCCGGACCTGGGCAACCCACCCGCCCTGCGCTGAGCGACTGTCGGCGTGGCCTCCCCGGGGGAATCGAGCTCGCGCGGCAGAATCTGCGGCGGCGGGTGGGTGCCCGCAAGGGAATTCGGAGGGAAGCTATGCGGATGGCCGGTGTGGCAAGACTATTCGGGCGAGCAGGACATGACAGAGGGCGTTCGTGGCGGACGGTCGCGGCGGTCGGGCTGGCCGCGATAGTCACGGGCACAAGCGGATTCGCGGCGGCGGATCCGACTCCCGCGCAAGCGCCCGCACCGGCCGTCGCGCTGTTCACGCTGACCGCCATGCCCGCAGGCTGGCAGACGCGAACGGATCTGCATCCCTCGTTGCTGATTCAGTCCGATGGGCATGCCACCAAGCGGGCCGACAATGCAGCCCAGCCGGTGGAAGGGAGCGTGCCCGCCGATGTGATCGGGGCGGCGGCCGCGGAGGTGAAGTCCCTTGCCGCGGTGGATATGGGAACACCGGGGCAAGGGGACGGCGGTACGTCGATCATCGATTACATGCCGCAGGCACCCGATCAGGATGTGCATCTCATCGTGTACGCGCCGGAGTCCTCCGAGGGGCTGACCGATGAGCAGAAGGCGTCCCGCAAGCGCTTCGACGATGTGTTTCAGCGCTTGTTGAACGCCTTCGTTCCGGCGTAGCGGCGAAAACTCAGCCGACCGTCCAGGTTTCGCGGCCGGTGAGCAGGCTCTGCAGGGAGTTCTCGCTCACCGGTTGGCGTTCGGCGGCGGCGTCGAGTTGGGCTCGGACGCCGTCGTCGTAGGTGGGGCGGGAGACACTGCGGAAGATGCCGATCGGGACGCGGCTCAGGTCCTGGTCGGAGAGGCGGGACAGGGCATAGGCGTATTCGGGGTGGTCGGTATAGGCGTCGTGGACCACGATGTCGGACTCGGCGACCGCGTCGGCGCGCGCCACGCGCAGGCCGAAACCGTCACGGACAACCGCGAATTCGCCGTCCGCGCCGAAGCGAATCGGCTCGCCGTGCCGCAGCCGGATCAGATGGGATTCGGCGTTCTCGCGGCGCAGGGCGTCGAAGGAGCCGTCGTTGAAGATCGGGCAGTCCTGCAGGATTTCCACGAAGGACGTGCCGCGATGCTCGGCGGCGGCGCGCAGCACCTCGGTGAGCCCGGCGCGATCGGAGTCCAAGGCCCGTGCGGCGAAGGTGGCTTCGGCGCCCAGCGCCACCGACAGCGTGTTGAACGGGTGGTCGACCGAGCCCATCGGCGTGGACTTGGTGACCTTCCCGGTCTCCGAGGTCGGCGAGTACTGGCCCTTGGTCAAACCGTAGATCCGGTTGTTGAACAACAGGATCGTCATGTTCACATTGCGCCGCAGCGCGTGAATCAGGTGATTGCCGCCGATCGAGAGCGCGTCGCCGTCACCGGTCACCACCCAGACCGACAGGTCGGGACGCGTGACCGCCATGCCGGTGGCGATGGCCGGTGCGCGCCCGTGAATCGAGTGAATCCCGTACGCCTCCAGGTAATACGGGAACCGGCTCGAACAGCCGATCCCGGAGACGAACATGAGATTCTCGCGCTTCAGTCCCAGCTCGGCGAGGAATCCGCGCACGGTGGCGAGGATGACATAGTCACCACACCCCGGGCACCAGCGCACCTCCTGATCGGAGGTGTAGTCCTTCGCCTTCTGTGGCCCGTCGGCGGTGGGCACGCCCGAGAGCCCGGTGAGCCCGAGATCGGTACCCACGAGCGGGTTTTCGAGGATCGTCATTACTTACCCCCTGTGGTGCGATAGGTCGCCCGCGCCCGAGCGGTGAACGCCTTGGCCTGTTCCATCTCGCCGATGGAACCGTCCAGGGCCGCGTCGATGACACCGACCAGTTCCTGTGCCTGGAAGGCGGTTCCGGCCACCTTGGTCCACGGCTGCACATCGACCAGATACCGGGCGCGCAGCAGCATGGCCAGCTGACCGCCGTTCATCTCCGGGCACACCACGGTGCGATAGCGCCGCAGCACGTCACCGAGGTTGGCCGGCAACGGATTCAGATGCCGCAGATGCGCCTGCGCCACCGGCACCCCGCGTCGCCGCGCCCGCCGGCACGCCTCGCCGATCGGCCCGTAGGAGCTGCCCCAGCCGATGAGCAGTAGTTCGGCGCGATCCCCCGGATCGTCCACCTCGAGATCGGGCACCGCGATGCCGTCGATCTTGGCCTGCCGCAGCCGCACCATGAGCTCGTGATTGGCCGGTTCATAGGAGATATTGCCGCTGCCGTCGGCCTTTTCGAGCCCGCCGATGCGGTGGGCGCGACCCACGGTGCCGGGCACGGCCAGCGGCCGGGCCAGGGTCTCGGGATCGCGCGCGTAGGGCTGGAACGAATCCTCCTCCGACCCATCGGGTTCGAAGCCCGGATCGATCCGCGGCAGCTCCGACACCTGCGGAATCGCCCACGGCTCGGAACCATTGGCGATCGCGCCGTCGGACAGCAGCAGCACCGGCGTGCGATAGGTGAGCGCGATCCGCGCCGCCTCCACCGCGGTGTCGAAGCAGTCGGCGGGCGAGCGCGGCGCGACCACGGCCACCGGCGATTCGCCATTGCGCCCGTAGAGCGCCTGCAGCAGATCGGCCTGCTCGGTCTTGGTCGGCAGCCCGGTGGACGGCCCGCCGCGCTGCACGTCGATGATCACCAGCGGCAGTTCGGTCATGACGGCCAGCCCGATGGTCTCGCTCTTGAGCGCCAGGCCCGGCCCGGAGGTGCTGGTCACCCCGAGCGCCCCGCCCAACGAAGCCCCGAGCGCCGCACCGATGCCGGCGATCTCGTCCTCGGCCTGGAAGGTCGTCACGCCGAAGTTCTTGTGCTTGCTCAGCTCGTGCAGGATGTCCGAGGCCGGGGTGATCGGGTAGGTGCCCAGGAACACCGGCAGCCCGGACAGCTGCCCGGCGGTGACGATGCCGTAGGCGAGCGCGGTATTGCCGGTGATCTGCCGGTAGGTACCCGGCGGCAGCGTCGCGGGCGCTACCTCGTAGGTGCTGGCGAAGGCCTCGGTGGTTTCGCCGTAATTCCAGCCCGCCCGAAATGCCAGGATATTGGCTTCGGCGACATCGGGTTTGGACGCGAACTTCTCCCGCATGAACTGTTCGGTGCCGCCGATGGGCCGCCCGTACATCCACGACAGCAATCCGAGCGCGAACATATTCTTCGCGCGCTGCCCATCCTTTTTGCCCACACCGGTCGGTTCGGTCGCCCCGAGCGTCAGCGAGGTCATGGGCACCCGGTGCACCACGAAATCGGTCAGCGTGTCATCGGTGAGCGGATCACCGGAATACCCGACCTTGGCCAAATTCCGTTTGGTGAACTCGTCAGTATTCACGATCACCGTCGCGCCGCGGGCCAAATCCTCCAAA
The DNA here is from genome assembly GCF_035818515.1 of Nocardia sp. CDC153. Lineage (NCBI taxonomy): Bacteria > Bacillati > Actinomycetota > Actinomycetes > Mycobacteriales > Nocardiaceae > Nocardia > Nocardia sp. CDC153. Next base: position 514,487 of record NZ_JAYKYU010000002.1, read on the forward strand.
TTCGCCTTCAGCGCAGCGGGATTCATGGCGACGAGCACATCCGGTTGGTCACCGGCGGTGAGGATGTCGTAGTCCGCGATCTGGATCTGGAACGACGACACGCCCGGCAAAGTGCCCTGAGGTGCGCGGATCTCCGCGGGGAAGTTCGGTTGGGTGGCAAGGTCATTGCCGAACGCGGCCGCCTCGTGGGTGAATCGATCACCGGTGAGCTGCATACCGTCACCGGAGTCGCCCGCGAAGCGGATGACGACCCGTTCCAGCTTTTCGACCGCCAATTTCCCTGTGGCGCGCCCGTTCCCGGGCACTGCTCCACCCGGGGGCGGAGTCGTCACAGAGTCATCCTGCTGCGAAACCATGCGCGTGCATCACTTCCTAGTCAGGTGTGAGGTACCAACGCCAAACTACTCCGCAATATTCGCGACACACCCGTGAAGCGCAATGGTTTCGATCAAAGCATCGGCGTCAGGCGAACAACGCCAACTGGGTCTCGGGCGTGTGCGATTCGGCGGCGCGTACCTCGGGTTCGGCCTGCCGTTCGCGGTTCAAGCGGTGTTTCTCCAGCAACGGCTCGATTCGGCCGCGTAGCCACGCAGAATACTCCGGTGTCACCGAAGCTCCCCGACCATACAGTTGCCGGTAGCGTCGCAGCAGCGCCGGGTGGGCCTGGGCCAGCCAGTTGAGGAACCAGCCGCGCGTGGACCCGCGTAGATGCATGGGAAACGCCGTGACGCCCGCGGCACCGGCGGCGGCGATCGCGCCGAAGAGCTCGTCCAGGTGGGCGTTCGAGTCGGTGAGGTACGGAATGACCGGCGCCACCATGACATTCACCGCGAACCCGGCCTCGGACAGGGCGCGGACCAGTTCCAGGCGCGCCCGCGGCGAGGGCGTCCCCGGTTCGAGCCCCTTGTGCAGTTCCTCGTCGAGAATCGCGATGGACACCGCCAGATGCACCGGCACCTGCCCGGCGGCCTGCACGAGCAGCGGCAGATCCCGCCGCAGCAGCGTGCCCTTGGTGAGAATCGAGAACCCGGTGCCGGATTCGGTCAGCGCGGAGATGATGCCCGGCATCAGCCGATAGCGGCCCTCGGCACGCTGGTACGGGTCGGTATTCGTGCCCAGCGCAACGGATTCCCGCCGCCAGGACTTCTTGTGCAGTTCGCGCCGCAGCACCGGGACCACATTGGTCTTGACCACGATCTGCGAATCGAAATCCGCCCCCGCGTCCAGGTCCAGGTACTCGTGCGTGCCGCGCGCGAAGCAGTAGCGGCACGCGTGCGAGCACCCACGCATGGGGTTGATGGTCCAGCTGAAGGGCAGGGTGCTCTCGGGCACGCGGTTCAGAGCGCTCTTGCAGAGCACCTCGTGAAACGTCATGCCCTCGAACTCCGGGGTCTGTACGCTGCGTACGAAACCCGAACGTTCGAGCCCGGGCAGCGCGCCGTCATCGGCGTCGAGGGTTTGCCTTTGCCACCGCACCACCCCAGTCGAACATGTGTTCTAACGACTGTCAAGCAATCTTCTGCGTGTCGACCTCGATGGGCTGCCCGTTGTAGAACGCCACGAGGTCCCGAATGGTCTGTTCGGCGGGCCGCGGACGGTAGCCGAGTTCCTCGGTGGCCTTGGCGTGTTCGACGATCGGCGCGGACAGCAGCGCGCCCATGGCGGCCCGGGAGATGCGGTCGCTGCCGAGCGCCTTGGCCACGGGTTCCATGACCGGCATACAGGCATTGATGACCTTGGCCGGAATCGCGAAGGCGGGCTTCATCTTTCCGTTGACCTCGGCCGCGGTGCGGGTGGCCTGGAACATATCGGTGAAGTGTCCGCCGAGCAGGTAGTTCTCGCCGGTGCGGCCGCGCTCGCCGGCGAGGATCAGGCCCTGGGCCACATCGCGCACGTCGACCAGGTCGAAGCCGCCGCTGATCATGACCGGCACCCGCCCGCGCGCCGCGTCCCACAGCGTGCAGTTGATGCGCGAGTTGGTGTTGTCGACCGGGCCGTACACACCGGTCGGGTTGCAGATCACCGCATCCAGGCCCTTGTCGATGATCTTGCGCAGCTCGATCTCGCCCTGCCACTTGGAGCGGTCGTACACCGGCAGGTCCGGATCGACGGACCGCGGCGAGCGCTCGTTGATCCTGCCACCGCACGAGTACTGGTTGAACGCGTGAATCGAGCTGGTGTGCACCATGCGCCGCACGCCGACCTCGCGCGCCGCGTCGGCCACGGTGCGCACGCCCTCGGTATTGATCCGCCAGGCGAGGTCGTTCTTGTGGGCCAGGGTGATGAGCGCGACCAGGTGGTAGACCACCTCGACACCCTCGAGGTGCTCGCGCATGGACGCGGGGTCCAGCACATTGCCGTTCACCCAGGTGACTCCGGGCTGATCGGCACCGGCGACGCGGTCGATGGCCGTCACCTCGTGACCGCGATCCGTAAGCAGGCGAAGCAAATTGGTGCCAAGGAACCCGGCAGCGCCGGTGACTGCGACCTTCATGGTGACGAGAATATAGAACTTGTTCTAATTTGCAACCACGGCCGGATCGCGGTGTGAACTCGGCCTGAACTGCGGTGTTGCGGCGTACGCCACGCCGAGCTGGACGCTCGATGGGTTATATTCGGCTCCGCATGTCCACGACGATTGGGGGGCACTCATGGCCGATCTCTCGGTCGACACCGGCGCGGTGCGCGCCTTCGCCGCCACGCAGGACGGCGTCTCCGCCGATATCGCCGCCCAGGGCGGCCTCGACACGGTATCCCACGTGGCGGCCATGACGCCGGTGTTCGGACTCATCGGCGCGGATTTCCTGGCCAGCTTCGCGGTCGCGGAGTTGCTGCACGATCGCGATATCAATGCCCTCTCGGCACGCTTCGGCAAGCTCGGGCAGGCCGCCTTCGGCTCGGCCGCCACCTACGACGCCACCGACGCCGAATTCGCCGGGGGGCTCGGCAATATCGCCGGGCAGATCGGTGAGCAGGCATGACCCCGGTCGAGTCGGGCGTCATCGGCGCTGCCCCCGCATCCGATCCGGTCACCGCCACGATGGGAGCCGACACCGTGAACGCCCTCTCGTCCGGCCCGATCCCCGACCTGCCGCTCGGCACCCTGCCCGCGGATGTGCCGCCGTTCGAGCCGCCCGCATTCGCCTTGTCGCGCAAGGAGATCGAGCAATCCGGGACGCCACTGGGCGGCGGGGTTCCGGGCGGTCAGACCGGCGCACCCGCCGCCGATGACCAGTCCGGCGTGCTCGGCATCGCGCACGGTGCCGTCTCCGGCGCACAGGACGCGCTCGGCAATGCCCAGGCCATGCTCGCCGATGCCCACACCGCGTTGAACAATGTCCCCGCGGCCCTCGGCGCAGCGCAGTCGGCACTGGCCCGGGCCGCCGCGAATCCGGCTTCGCTCCTCCCGCCGCTGCCCGCCGATCCGGTCGGCGATCTCATGAAGGGCATCGCCGTCCCCGCGATTCCGGGCATGGACGCCCTGTTCAAGCCCTTCCTGGATCTGCTGAAGAGCTTCGGCACCGGTGTGCTCGGCAACGTCAACCCGACCACCCTGCTCAGCCAGGGTTCGAAGTTCATCGAGTCCGCGGTGCAGGTCGGCAGCGGCGCGCTCAAGACCGTCGAATCCCTGTGGCAGGGCAAGGCGTCGCAGAGCGCGCAGGAGTCGGGCAAGCAGGCCGAGAACCACGGGCAGGAGACCGCGCAGCGCGGCTTCGACCTGTCGACGGTCACCAATCAGGCCGCGGCCGTGGTGCAGCGCGGCAATATCCAGCTGACCGCCATCGCCCAGGCCTTCGCCGCCGAGGCCACCGCCCTCGCGCCCCTGATTCTGACCCCGGTCGGCCAGACCACGCTGATCGCCTCGGCCACCCGTCATCTCGGTGAGGCGGTCGCGGTCGTGAACGCCACCCACGGCGAACTGTCGATCTACACCGCCCAGGTCCAGGGCCTCATCGGACAACTGCTCGGCCAGGGCGGCGGCCCGAACCCGGCCGAGGTCGCCCAGTCCCTGGCCCAGAATGTCGGCCAGCCCATCCTGGAACAGGCCAAGGGCCTGCTCGAAAGCAGTGCGCAGGCAGCCACTTCCGGCTCACCCAACCCCACCGGGACCGACCCGGCGGGCGGCGCACCCGACACCACCGCCGCGGGCGTCGGCGGAGGCGGCGGGGGTGGCGGTGCCGGAGGAGGCGGCGGACTCGGCGGCGGTGGCGGCCTGCCCTCGACTCCGGGCGGCCCCGGCTCCTCGATCCCCGGCGGCAAGGTCACCAACCCGGCCAACCCCTTCGGCGCGGGCACGGGCGGTGTCCCCGGCTTGGGCGGCCCCGCAGGTTCCGGCTTCATGGGCTCCCCCGCCGCCGCGGGCGCGGGCAAGGGCGCGGCCCCCGATGGCCAGCACGGCCGCACGGTCCAGCCCCACCAAAGCCCTTTGCAGGAAAGCGAACTCACCGGCAACCTGGGCACCTTCGCCCCGGGCGTCATCGGCGAGCCGGAGGACGAGCCCGCCGACGAGCAGTAGCCTCGCCGGATTACACCGCGGTCGGGCGGGTCTGCGCGTCGATGCCGCCGTCGATGACGAACTGCGCGCCGTGGATGAATCCGGCCTGGGGGCCGAGCAGATAGGCGATGAGGGAGGCGATTTCCTCGGGTTCGCCATTGCGGCCGATGGGCGCCTTGAAGTTGCGGATGGCCTCGCCGTAGCGGGGATCGTCCTTACCGGCTTGCAGCAGCGGGGTTTCCACGCTGCCCGGGGCGACGGTGTTCAGCCGGACGCCGGCGGCACCCCATTCGACGGCGCGCTCGCGCACCGCCACGGTGACGGCGTTCTTGGACGACGCGTACGCGTAGTGCCCGGCGAAATCCCCGGCCTGAGCGAAGGCTTCGGCCTCGTTGCCCTTGTTGATCGGGTTGTCCTCCCATTTGATCTGCGTGGAGGCCACCGACGAAACCACCACGGCCGCAGGGTTTTCCCCCTTCCGCAGCGCGGGCAGCAGCGCGTCGAGCAGGGCCACGGTGGCCCGGTAGTTGATCTCCACCACCAGGTTCGGGTCCGGCACCTGCGGCCCGACGCCCGCGCACAGCACCAGGCCGTCCAGTGCGCCGCCGGAGCGCTCCAGGATCTCCTCGACCGCGGCCGCCCGGGCCGCCGCGTCGGTGAGGTCGACGGTGATGTCGGCATTGCGCAGGTCGATCCCGATGATGTCGTGCCCGGCGGCCCGCAGGGCGGCGGCGGTGGCCGCGCCGATGCCGGATCCCGCGCCGGTGATGGCGATCGTCATGACGCCGATTAGAACAAGGTCCAGAACACGGGTGCAAGCCCGGCGGAACCGGATCTCAGCCAGCGGGACTGCCGTTTCGTACTGCTTTCCCGCGAACGGGAGGCTAGCATCGGGGGCCAGAACTAGAATCTGTTCTAGTTTTCGCACTGCTCACTGTCGAGAGGACGATCGATGCGCTTCACCTACGCGGAGGCGATGACCAACCCGGATTACTACATCCCCCTCGCGCAGGCCGCCGAGGCCGCCGGGTTCCACAGCATCACCGTGGCCGACAGCATCGCCTACCCGGCCGAGTCGGATTCGAAGTACCCGTACACCCCCGACGGCAATCGCGAGTTCCTGGACGGCAAGCCGTTCATCGAGACCTTCGTGCTCTCGGCCGCCATCGCCGCGGCCACCACCACCCTGCGCCAGACCCCGTTCGTGCTCAAGCTGCCCATCCGCCCGCCGGTGCTGGTGGCCAAGCAGGCCAGTTCCCTTGCCCGCCTGAGCAACAACCGTTTCGCGCTGGGCGTGGGCATCAGCCCGTGGCCGGAGGACTTCCAGATCATGGGCGTCCCGTTCGAGAAGCGCGGCAAGCGCATCGACGAGTGCATCGAGATCGTGCGGGGCCTTTCGACCGGCGAGTATTTCGAGTATCACGGCGAGTTCTACGACATCCCCAAGATCAAGCTCACCCCTGCTCCGACCGAGCCGCTGCCGATTCTGCTCGGCGGGCACAGCGATGCCGCGCTCAAGCGCGCGGTGCGGCTGTGCGACGGCTGGATGCACGCCGGCGGCAAGGGCGAGGATCTGGACAAGTACCTGGCCCGGATCAACGAGCTGCGCGCCGAGCGGGATCACAAGGGCGACTTCGAGATCCACGCGGTCTCCTACGACGGCTACACCCCCGACGGTGTGAAGCGCTGCGAGGAGAAGGGCATCACCGACCTGATCGTGGGCTTCCGCAACTCCTACGCCAAGGAGCAGGACACCGAGACGCTCGAGGAGAAGATCACCAAGATCAAGTGGTACGGCGACAACGTGATCGCCAAGGTGAGCTGAGTCAGCTCCGCTTGGCGTAGCCCAGATCGATGACGGCGTCGCGCTCGGCCACGAGTTCCGCGACGCTGGCATCGATTCGGGCCCGGGAGAATTCGTCGACGGCCAGATCGGGGACGATCCGGTACGCACCGTCCGCGCAGGTCACCGGGAACGAACTGATGAGTCCCTCGGGCACCCCGTAGGACCCGTCCGAGGGCACGGCCATGGAGGTCCAGTCACCGGCCGGGGTGCCCAGCACCCAGTCGTGAATGTGGTCGATCGCGGCACTGGCCGCGCTCGCCGCCGAGGACGCCCCGCGCGCCTTGATGATCGCGGTCCCGCGCTGCTGCACGGTCGGAATGAAATCGTCGGTCACCCAGACACTGTCGTCCACGACCTCGAGCGCCGGACGCCCCGCCACGGTCGCGTACGACAGATCCGGATACTGCGTGGCGGAGTGATTGCCCCACACCGCGATTCGGTGGATATCGGCCGCGGCCGCCCCGGTCTTCTTCGCCACCTGCGCGATCGCCCGATTGTGATCGAGCCGAGTGAGGGCGGTGAACCGCGAGGCGGGCACGTCCGGCGCATTGCTCATGGCGATGTAGGCATTGGTATTGGCCGGATTCCCCACCACCAGCACCCGAATGTCCTCGGCCGCATTGGCATTGATGGCCGCGCCCTGATCGGTGAAGATCGGCCCGTTGGCCGCCAACAGATCCGACCGCTCCATCCCCGCGGTCCGCGGCCGCGCACCCACCAGGATCGCGATATTGGCCCCGTCGAACCCGACCCACGGATCATCGGCGATATCGATCCCCGCCAGCAGCGGGAATGCCCCGTCCTCGAGTTCCATCGCCACACCCTCGAGCGCGTGCACGGCGGCCGGAATCTCCAACAGCCGCAACCGCACCGGCGTGCGCGAACCCAGCAGCGCCCCGGACGCGATCCGGAAAAGCAACCCGTAGGCAATCTGCCCGGCGGCTCCGGTCACGGTAACGGTCACTGGCGCGGCACTGCTCACGACGCTCTCCCTCGCGGTGTGGCTACTTCCGCCCCCACCCTATCCACCCGCACTCCCGCGCCTGTGTCGGCGTGAGCAAACCGACACCCGGCCGGGAAGCTCAGCGAGCGAGATCGGCGATGTCGGAGTCGGCGAGGATGATCGGGGCGGCCTCGTCGCGGGCGCGGACCATGCGGACGGCGCGGTAGAGGGGGCGTTCCTCGGCGACGGCGTCGCGGGCCTCGGCGCGCAGCTGTTGGACCAGCATGCCCGAAATGGCCAGGGCGGCAGCGAGAGAGCAGCCGGCGAGGGCGTCGGCGAGTTTGCGCAGACCGAGGATGTGGAGTTCGCGACCGCTGCCGGAGTCGCTGTAGATGGCCAGCGGCACGATCTGCGAGTCCGGACCGGCGGTGACGCGCAGGACGATCCGGCTGATCTTGCCAGGGAAGACCAGGATCTCGACGGCGCTGGCCGCGGCCAGATCGATGCTGCGTTCGCCGCGCCAGGTGCGGGCCCGGATCACGGTGCCGGACACCGTGATTCGACGTCGCTGCACCGCGATCGCGTACAGGGCGGTCGGTGCGCCCAGCACGATGCCGGTGGCCAGCGCCACCGGCCAGTGCACGAACAGGGCCAGCAGCAACCCGACCCCGATGCCCACGCCCAGCGCGGCCAGGGTGAGCTTGCGCAGCGCGGGAGCCAGCAGTTCCGGCGCGATCAGATCGAGGCCGACCGCACCGACGGACCCCGGTTTCGATTCTTCAGTCACCACAGCGCATTCGTCCAAGTGTCGATGGGTCGTGTGTACCGGCGGCACGCACCGCCCCCGCGCGACGCACCGCACGGTACCAGCAGGCCATAGCTCCATACCCAGAATCAGCCCAGGTCATGCCCGGACACGGTCGGGGACATGGAACGGGCCCGGACAGCGGTCAGCTGCCCGGGCCCGGCCGTTGGATCAATCCTGTTGCCCCGCAAGGGCCGCCGCGACCTGGACGACGGCCTCGTCCAGGGGAATCTGGCGCTGCTCGCCGGTGGTCAGGTCCTTGAGACCGATCTGACCTTCGGCGACCTCGCGGTCACCCAGCACCAGGGCCAGGCTCGCGCCGGACTTGTCGGCCGCCTTCATCGCGCCCTTCATGCCGCGACCGCCGTAGGCGAGGTCGGTGCGAATGCCCGCCTTGCGGAGTTCGGACGCGATGACGACCAGGCGCTGCTTGGCCACGTCCCCGAGCGGAACGCCGAAGACCTGAATGCGCGGCACCGTGACCGCGGACTTGCCCTCGGCCTCGAGGGCCAGCACGGTCCGGTCGACACCGAGGCCGAAGCCGATGCCCGACAGCGGCTGCCCGCCGAGTTCGGCCATGAGCCCGTCGTAGCGCCCGCCGCCGCCGATGCCGGACTGCGCGCCCAGCCCGTCGTGCACGAATTCGAAGGTGGTCTTGGTGTAGTAGTCGAGCCCGCGCACCATGCGCGGATTCACTACATAAGGAATGCCCATGGCGTCGAGGTGCCCGAGCACCTGTTCGAAGTGCGCCTTGGCCGACTCCGAGAGGTGGTCGATCATGAGCGGCGCGTCCGCGGTCATCTCCTTGACCTCGGGCCGCTTGTCGTCGAGCACGCGCAGCGGGTTGATCTGCGCCCGGCGGCGGGTCTCCTCGTCGAGCGGCAGCTTGAACAGGAAGTCCTGCAAGAGTTCCCGATACTGCGGGCGGCAGGTCTCGTCACCCAGCGAGGTGAGCTCGAGCCGGAACCCCTCCAGCCCCAGCCCCCGGAACCCCCGGTCGGCGACGGCGATCACCTCGGCGTCCAACGCCGGATCGTCGATGCCGATGGCCTCGATGCCGACCTGCTGCAACTGCCGGTAGCGGCCCTTCTGCGGGCGCTCGTACCGGAAGAACGGCCCCGCGTAGCAGAGCTTGACGGGCAATTGGCCCCGGTCGAGGTTGTGTTCGATGACCGCGCGCATGACACCGGCCGTGCCCTCGGGCCGCAGCGTGAAGCTCTCGCCATTGCGGTCGGCGAAGGTCCACATCTCCTTGGACACCACGTCGGTGGATTCGCCCACACCCCGCGCGAACAGCGCGGTCTCCTCGAAAACCGGCAGTTCGATATGCCCGTATCCGGCCAGTCGCGCGGTCTCCACCAGACCGTCGCGGACGGCGACGAACTCCGCGGAGACGGGTGGCAGATAGTCGGGGACCCCCCTCGGGGCACTGAAGCTGCTGGTCTTGGTCACGAGGAACAAGTTTCCACGATGGCCATCCGCCAAGTCCAACCGGTTACCGACTCCGCTACCACGGACCCCGGGCATATGTAGGTTTTTCTCAGCCAATGCAGGTAATGTCTGCCGCGGCCGCTGGGCTGACGGCCGCAGTCTGTACGACTTCAGATACCGACCGTTCACGGAGGGACAGTTAGTGCCGAGCAATGAACAGCGACGCGCTGCGGCGAAACGCAAGCTGGAGCGTCAACTCGCCAATCGGGCCACGCGGGCGCGCAAGCGCAAGCAACTCACCATCGCGGCATCGGCCCTGGGCGTCGTGGTCGCGGTGGCGGCCGGTGTCGGCATCTACTTCCTGACCAAGGGCGACGACAACTCCACCAGCGCCAAGGCCTCCGAGACCCCGGACGCCTCGCTGACCGCGGCTCCCCCGCCGGCGGCCAAGGCCAAGCCCGCGTCGGTGAGCTGTGACTACCGCCCCTCGCAGAAGCCCGCCGACAAGCCGGTGAATGCCCCCGGCACGGCGAACATCTCGACCGCGGGCGAGGTGAAGGCCACCATGGACACCAGCCAGGGCCCGATCACCATGACCCTGAATCCGGGTGAATCCCCCTGTACGGTCAATAGTTTCGAGTCGCTGGCCAAGCAGAAATTCTTCGACAACACCTCCTGCCACCGCATCACCACGGGCAAGGGCCTGCAGGTGCTGCAGTGCGGCGACCCGACCGGCAGCGGGATGGGCGGCCCGGGTTACGAATTCGACAACGAGTACCCGACCGATCAGTACGACGCGAACGATCAGGCCGCCCAGTACCCGGTGGAGTACAAGCGCGGCGTGCTGGCCATGGCGAACGCCGGTCCGGGCACCAATGGCTCGCAGTTCTTCCTGGTCTACGGCGATTCCCAGCTGCCGCCGCAGTACACGATCTTCGGCACCGTGGACGACAACGGCCTGGCCACGCTGGACAAGATCGCCAAGGCGGGTGTGCAGGGCGGCGGCCAGGATGGCAAGCCCGCCGCGGACGTCACCATCCAATCGGTCCAAATCAACTGACCAGCACGGTTTTTCGGGCCCGGCGTATCATGCGCCGGGCCCGATGCTTTTCCGGTCGCACCCGGCGAAGGTCTCGGGAAGGTCCCGTTGAACGTACCGATTAAGGGTTCCCTAACCAAAGAAAATCCTGAGTTTTCCGCTTCGCGCCGGAAATGTGCGATATATGCTGGATCGCGACGCGCGCGTACGGTGGTTTCGAAGTTTTCGCTGGTAACCTCGTAGAACGGAGTACCAAGGCGTAGTAAAGCCCACCGGGCAACCCCCACTCGGGCCGCTCCAACGCCCCACGTTCTCCCGGTGTCCACGTTTGCAGGCGGGACATGGCTATCCGCGACTACCGTCCGGATGGCGATGTTCATGACGAAGCACCACAATCATCCATAGTGATCTCACTGCAGCATCGGGGAGCAGGCAATGGCCGAGGAACTCGACGACATCGGCCGCGAAACAGCGGCGATGATGAGGCAAATGTTGCAGCTCGCGACACTTGTCGCGCTGCGAACCCGGGAACGTGGCCAGAAGGAAGCGGAAGCACGCGTCAGGGTCACCGAGGCCCGGCAGAAGGAGGTCCGCGAGCGTCGGCTCCGCGAGGCCGCCGATGCCAAGGCGCGCGACCCGCGTAACCGGGAACTTTCGCGAATCCTGGAGCGCCCGACCGTGGATCGGGGCGTATCTCTGGAAAAGGATCGATTCGCCGCGGCGGCCGAGGCCACCCGCATGGCTGCCCAGCAGGCGAGTCGGAACTCCATGAGGTATGACTCGGTGGAGCGGCGAACGGCTCTGGCACAACATCTTTCGCGAATGGGTATCTCACCCGAACTGCAATCGGTGCGCATGCTGATGGAAGTCGGCCAGGCGCAGTCGGCGCAGGACGCGGTACGCATTCGCGAGCAGGAGGCGGCCCAGCGGCGCGTCCGGGAGCAGGAAGCCCGGGAGCGCGAGCGGGAACGGGAGCGGACTCGATCACGCGAACGAGTCTGAGCGGCAACAGCATTGAACACGACGGTGGCGGATCGCAGTGCGATCCGCCACCGTCGTTTCTAGAGCGGGAACTCCCCCAGCGCCGGATTGCTGAACAGTCCCTGCTGCGGCGATTTCAGGGGTAACGGCGTCAGCATGTCCTTGTGCCCGTTGCGCACACTGCAGTACTTGAACGGCCCCTTGGGATCGAACAGCTTGGCCATGTGGGGGTCGGCGTGGTCGAGAAACCAAATGCTCAGTCCGGTTTTGCCGTCGTGTCGATAGTGCTCCCACGCCCGCCACATGGCATCCAATCGCGCGACGGCCTCCGCGTGCTTCCACCATTCGGGGCACCACACGGTGTCGCTGATATCGGTCACCTGGCGGCGGTACACGAGCGATAGGTAGTTCTCGACGAACTCGACCACGCTCGCGTAGACCATGGGTGTTGGCTGCTCTTCGCTCACAGCGGTCGGACCTCCTTGGGTGACGCGGCGTCGGGTTGGGCCTCCTTGATCAGCAGCGGCGAGCTGATCAGATCGGCGATCTCGGTCTTCTTGGGATGCGGGTCGTGCGCCTTGATGGAATTGGCGACCGCGCTGGCATGGTCACCCTCCCACCACGGGATCGTGCGCAACAGCACGGCCGGGGTGCCGGAGGAGAACAGGATGGCCCGCCCGCGCGGGAGCGTGGCCAGGGCGTGCGCGTTGAGGGTCTTCGACGAGCTCAACGAGCGCGAATAGCTCTTGCCGCTACTGGATTCCGAGACCGACTGGGCGATGCTGTCGTAGTCGCCGATGGCCTCGGAGCGTTGCTGCAGGAAGTTCATATCGTCGATGCCGCTGCCGATGACCTTGATATTGGCCGCGCCCCAGAGCGCTTCCATACCGTCGGGTCCCCAGCAGCGCGCGCCTTGCGCCCAGGACTGCAGCACGGTCATGACCACGATGCCGCGAGATCCGAAGTGGCTGTAGTTCTTCGGCAGATCCTTCCAGCGCACCACGTTCGCGGCCTCGTCGAGGGCGGCCAGCAGCGGCACCGGCAGGCGGCCGCCGGGCGAGCGCATGGCCTTGCGCACCGCGACGTCGATGACCGCGTCGGTGAGCGCGCTGACCAGCGGTGCGGCCGAACCGCGACCCTCGAGCGAGAGCGAGTACAGCGTGCCGTTGCGCTCGATGAAGTCGAGTTCGTCGAAGGGCACCCGGTTTCCGCCCGGCACCACCCACGGAATGATGTGGGTCAGTTTGAGGCAGCGGATCATGGCCTTGGCCGCGCCGAAGATGCCGTCGCGGGTCTTGACGTCGAGGTTGTACTGGCCCACCAGACTCGGTGCCATGTAGTGCATTCCCTGCTCGCGCAGGATGTTGATGGGCTCGTGGTCCATCGGGTTGTTGACCCATTCCCAGACCTGGGTGATGGGCCTGCCGACGAATCCGGCGGCCAGGAACAGCGCGGCGAGCAGGTCCTCGGCTTCGGGGTCGAAGTAGGAGTCGGCGCCCTGACCGACCGAGGGGCTGCCCTCGGCGTCGGAGAAGTGGCCCGCCAATTGCAGTGCGCGCGTCTCGCATCCGGGCGCGTACACGTCGACCCAGGCCAGCGGATCCCAGTACCAGGCCGGTTCCTGCTGATGCATGAGGTCGTTGGAATCCGCGGCCACGCCCTGCGGATCGAAGACGAACACCGGACTGCCCTTGTCGCGCCGCACATCTCGCGTCGCGTCCACGACGTCGCGCTTGTTGGAGGTGACCAGCACCGGGCCGATGGCCGAGAGCACGGCCGGGATGACGCGGGAGGTCGTCTTGCCCTGGCGCGGACCCCAGATGTCGACCTGGAGGTCTTCGTAGGAGCCGTAGAGCATTTCGCCGTCGGCCACCGAGACGCCGATCGGAATGCCCGGTATCAGCGGATCACCGGGCCGCATGAGCGAGCCCGGGATGATCGGCCCGCCGGGATGGTTCTTGTCCAGCGGCACCCCGATCTGCCCGGCCTTGTCGCGCACACCGGCCAGCGTCAGCGCCTTGATGGCGCCGCCGCTGCCCATGTAGTCGGCCTTGTCGTCGATCGGCAGCCGCCCCTTGCTGGCCACCGCCTTCTGCCGCCGCTTGAACAGCTGCCAGGCCAGCGCGGCCACGACAATGATGATGACGATGGCGGTCGCCGCGCCGGGCCAGTGCAGGTTGCCCTTCACCAGATTGACGGCGATGGCGATCGGGTTGATCGGTACCTTCTGCCGCGGGGTGGACAGCAGATTGCCCAATTGAACGGCCACCCACAGGGTTCCGAAGATCGCGAAACCCGCGTAGATGAGGTGCAGTGTGCGGTCCGGACCCGGGTCGGCCGGATCCTTCACCGGTGCTTTCGCCATCTCTAACCTCCTGGGATGACCTGTACGTCGTTATCGCTCAACGAAATTCGTCCAGCAACCAACCACCCGCGGTGCCGCGCACGACGGTGGCGACGACCGTGGCCGGGGGCAGCGCCTCGCGCTTGCCGTCCGGGTACACGACCGTCTGCTCGATGCCGATCTTGTACTGCTGTCGGTTCGGGTCCGTGCCCGCGGGAGCCTTCTCCCCGGACGCGAACGCGAACGCCTCCACCCGCGCACCCGCCTTGGCCCACTCCGTCCAGCGCAGGGTCGGTCTCGGCGTCTCCACACTGGCGGACGTGGTGTCCAGGCTGCGGATCAGGCTGGGCCCGAGCCACTTCCGCGCGCGCTTGAGCGCGTCGCCCTCGGATTCGGTGGCCGGGTACCAGGTGTAGATCTGCTGCAGTGCGGTGACCGCCACGCCGTCGGGGGTGGTGGGGTCGGGTGCGGGGGCCTGCTCCAGCAGCCGGGTGGTGGACGTGGGTGGTTGCGCGGCGGTCTTGTTCGAGCCGCCGCCGCTGGTCGATCCGCTGCCACAACCCGTGGCCAGCATCGCGACGCTCAGCACAACCATCACCACCTGCGAAGGGCCTCCCTTCCAGGCTAGTCGCCGACGCGATATCACGCGGCTCATGTGCCTCGCTTGGCTTCGTGGAGGGTCTCCACCAGCGTGCGGTTCATCTCCGCGGCGGCCGCGAGCTGTTGCTGCAGCAGGGCGACCTTGCGGCGCAAGGCGATCGCGTCCATGCGTTCCAGGCCGGGGCTCTCCGCGGCGCGCACCCAGTTGCGTACCGAATTGGTGTGCACGCCGATCTGTTCGGCGACCACCCGGCAGGCCTCCGACTCCGAGCGCAGTTTGCCCGTGAGCGCGATGACCTGTTCGACGGCGGCCTGTCTGACCTCCGGCGACACTCTCCGATACGACCGATGCGGCATCATGCGGCGCTCCCCTCGTCCGAGCCGCGGCTCGCGGTGGTCTCGGTGAATTCGCTGAAACGCTGGTTGGTGTCGTGGATTCCGCTCTCGCGCTCGGAGAGCGTGAACTCCATGTGGAACGGGATTCCGGGCCTGCGGTCCTCGCCGATCTTGAGCAGGAACTTGCCGGTGCCAGGCGCGGGCGGGCGGGTCTGGCCCGGTTTGAGCGCCTCGCCGGTGAGTGCCTGCGGCGCGGACCAACTGGTCACCATCTCCTCCTCGGCGGAGGTGAAGGGGACGGTGGAATCCAGGCGCGCGATCTCCTCGGCCGGGAGCGCGCCGAAGATCTTGGCGCGGGCGCGCTCCAGGAAGCCGAGCGCCTTGGCGATGGCGGCCTCGGAACCCAGCGCCTGCAGGTCCTTGATGGTGTGGCTGATCATGATGAGCGAGGTGGCGATGCCGCGCTGCAGACGGGTGAGTTCGTCGACGCGGTCGACCATGAAGTCGCCCAGCCCGAGCACCTGCCACAGCTCGTCCATGACGACCTGGAAGTAGCGCTGCGGGCCCATGCCCGCGTCGGCCAGCACGTGTGCGGCCTCGACGGAGGCGAAACCGTCTGCCCAGCAGGCCAACATGACGGCGGCCTTGAGTTTCTTGTCGCCGGTGGGGATGTGCGAGACGTCGATGCAGACGGCGGTGGAGTTGGTGTCGATCGGAGTCGTGGTGTGGCCGTTGAAGACCGCGCCGAACGGGCCCTGGGTGAGCGCGCGCAGCGAACGGCGCAGGCCCTTGATGGCCTCGTGGTACTCGTCCGGATTGTCCGCGCCCGCATCCAGTTGCAGCTCGTCGCCGCCCGCGACGATCACCTCCAGGAGGTCCTCGATAATGGGCGGCTGGTCCGGGGTGAAGCCGCTGCCCTCGCGGTAGAGGATGCGCAGGCCGGTGGCGATGAGGGTCTCCTCGAAGTCGCGCACCCGCGCGCCGCGCACCAGTTCCACCAGACCGGCGATGAGGGTGACCTGGCGGGCCCGCATCTCCTGCATGACCTGCGTCTGCAATTCGGGCAGCTCGCCGAGCATGGGCACGATCGAGCCCAGCACACCGGCGGCGAGCGGATTGAGTTTGCCGTAGCCGTAACCCAGGTCGATGACCTGGCCGCCGACCATTTCCACCAGCTTGCGGTAGTCGGGCTTGACGTCGGCCAGCACCAGCGGCGTGATCCCCTGTGCCACACCGCCGAGCACGATCCGACGCACCAGCGAGGATTTACCGAAACCGTTGAGGCCCAATACGAAAAGGCTGGGCGCGGTGATGAAGGACCCGCGCATGAACCAGTTCATCGGGTCGAAGCAGACCGGTGCGCCGGTGTGCAGGTGCGAGCCGAGCGGCGTCCCGATCAGCGGCGCGCCCGCGCCGACCGACCACGGCCACAGGCCCGCGACCTGCGCGGTGGTGGCGCGATACTCGACGGGCCGTCCGACCACGTTCATCCGCCCGCCGCCCGGGCCGATGTATCCGCGATCGGTGAGTTGCGCTGTGGTGCGGTCGAATTCGTCGAAGCTCCCGTACTCCATGCGCTCGGCGCGCGCCGCGAAGTTCCGCCGCCGCAGATCGTCGGTGTGCAGCCGGAAGGTGGCCCACGCCGCCTTGATCCCGCTACCCTCGCGCGCGGTCACCTCGAGCTTGGCCCGCGTGGAATCATCGAGCAGCTTCGGCCCCTGCTGCTTCTTCTTCGCCGCCGCCTTGCGCGCCGCGGCCCGCTTGGCCGCCGCCGCCCGCTCGGCCTTCTCGGCTTCCTTGTCCCGCTTGGGTTTCCGCCCGCTACCTCGGACGCGCTCCGCAGCGGCTCCCCGCTCGGGCCGGGTGCCGCGAGTGGGTTTGCCGCGCATCGCCCGCTCCCCCACTTCACCCTCCGGCCGCGCCGGGCGCGCCCGCCCCGGCGACCCGGCACGCCCACCCAAATGCACCCGATCCGGGTCCGTCGGCCGTGCTCGCCCTTCGGATCCGTTGCCACGCGGCGCTTCCCGCTCGGACTCGCTCCGTCGCGGCCGCCCGGTCTCGCCCTCCGCCCGGGGCCGTTCCCGTCGCCGTTCCGCCGGTCCGCCCCGCCGTTCCGCCGGTCCGCCCCGCCGTTCCACCGGATCCTCGGCCGCGTTCTCACGAATTCGCCTACGCTCCAAGCGATCCCCCTCGCCTCGCTCCGGCCCGCGCGCCCGATCCTGGGCACCGCGTCGACCCGCCGCGCCCCCGCGTGCACCGGGCTCGCTCAGCACCCCGGAGGCGGTGGCACGCAGCGCGTCACCCGAATCCGCCTCGTGCACCGCGAGTTCCCGACCGGTCGAAACCTCCAGTGATCCCGACATTTCGGGCGTGGGGATGGGTTGGCTCGGCTCGATCCCTCGCTCGGCACCACCGGGTTCCGTTGCGGCAGAGCTCGGTTCGAGCGGCGGCAGGGCCGGGAGCCGTCGCTTGACCGGCCTGCTCGGGGACTCGTCGACCACCGGTTCACCACGGACCGGACCGGTTGGTTCGGCCAGCCCGGCCGCTTCCCAGGTGGTCAGATCGGCCCGCTCGTCGGCCCTCCCGCGGACGGAGTCCCCCTCGCCCACACCAGGATTCGCCCGTTCAGCACCGTTGTCGTGCTCGATCCCATCGCCACCACCGACTGTTACCGCGTCGGGCCTGGGCGCATGTTCGCCCATCCGCTCGCCACCATCCGGGCGGCCGGCACCGTCGGTGTGATGCGGTCGCGGGGCCTCGGTCTGTGGCTCCAGGCGCGGCTCGGCGGGCACCTCCGGCTCGGCGAACTCGGCCGAGTAGTCGATCGGGGTGTCGCGGCGGAGCATGCGGCGGTCCGGGAGGGTGCCGCGGCGGGGGCGGTGTTCGTCGCGCATGAGCCGGGAGGGCGTGGGCGCGAACGATTCCGCCGCCGGTTCCTCGCGGCGCTCCGGATCGGGGCGGCGGTCGACGGATTCCGGGTCGCGGCGGGTGCCGCGCCGGGTGGCGGCGGCTTCGCGGTCGCGGACCGAGGGATCGAAGTCACGTGGCATGGTGGGTTACCCCGCAAGCGCTTTCGGAATGGTGGCGTGTTCGGGGAGGATCACCCCGCAGCCGAGGGATGCCGCGAACGCGGCCGCTTGGTAGCGGTAGCAGCGGCGGATCTTGAGACGAGCCTGGGTGGAGAGGTCTCGGGTGATGGCCTCGATGCGGGGCAGGTCGCCGCGCAGCGGTTCGGTGATGGTGACCAGCGCGCCGAAGCGGGTGACGCCGTGGCCGCGGGCCTGCTCCTCGCGGGCCTGCTGGGTCGCGCCCACGCGCAGGGTGGCCGCGGCCGAGACGACGCCGCGCTCGGATTGCTGTGCCACCAGGGCGTTCTTGTAGTCGTCGTCCACGATCTGCGCGGCGTCACCGGCGGAGTGCGGACGGTAGACGATGGTGATGCGCTTGCGCGGCACTTCGGGATTCGGCGCGAGCAGCCGCTGCAGCACGCGCTCGTCGACCGCGCCCTCGGGCGCGGTGTCCATCTCCCAGGTGACCGAGCGGCCGCCGTCGTGAATGAAGTGGTCCCAGCGTTCCTCGTGCGAAACCGGGCCCGCGTCGGCCCAATCCAGCCCGTGCCCACCGGGTTCGCCCGCGGCCACCTCGAGATCGGCCTGCGAGGCCGGGTCGTAGCTGCGGCGAATGAAGGAGATGATCTCCTCGGCGGCCATGGGCTGGGCGCGAACTCCCGCCTCCGCCAACGCCGCGCAGATGCCCGGCAGCCGCCGCCCGATCTCCACGGCCTCCTCGGCCGGGTTCTTGCGGCGCTCGGCGGTGGTGGCCTTGAACGTGATGGCCACCCGCGGCAGCAGCTGCACCCGCTCCTGCGGGAGCTCGGTCGCCAACTCGTACATGACCTGCTGCGCCAGATCCGGCGCGTCGGGCCGGGTGATGGTGGAAACCTCGGTGAGCAAACGGTTTCCGGTCTCGGGCACGGTGTCGATGACCGGCACCACCGCCACGATGTCGGAGGTCTGGCCCAGCGAGGCCAGGAAGGTGCCCCACGCGCCGACCCAGCGGTCGATGACCGGCTGATCGACGGCCTCGTGTCCCTGCGGCCAGGCCCGCAACACCACCGTGTACTGCGCGAACTGCGGTAGGTGGATCATGCCGAAGCTGTAGCCGCCCGCGTCGATGCCCTCGTACAACCGCGACGGGGCCATCAGCCCGGGCAGTCGGGTGACACCGCCCGGGATCCGCGAGAAACGCCCGCCCCGGTACACGTGCTCGCCCTTGGAACGACCGCGCAACCAATGGAACATCATCAATCCGTTCTCGTAGCCGGAGCGGCCGCCGGAGCGCCACACCAGGGGAACCATCACGACCGTGCCGATGCCCGCCACGACGGCGGCCGGTTTCGGCCCGGCCGCCAGCGCCGTCAGCAGGGCGGTGATGACGACCGCGAACCCGACCACGGTCTCACCCCAGCGCAGACCGAAAAGTCCTGCGCTGCGGGGCTTCTGCCACAGTCCGTACGAGCGCCGCTCGTAGGTTTCGGTCATCGTCATCGCGGAATGGTGCTCCTGCCGAGGTCGGGTGAACGGTTGACCCAGCGGTCACCGGCCACGTCGCCCGCCGTGTTCTCGGCCTTGCCGAGCGAGGCGGTCGCGGCGCGGACCTGGGCGACCCGGTTGGCCACGCGGGACGCGCCTGACGGTACTGCGCCGCCCCCGCCTTGCGCGGCAGGACTCGCGGCAGCCGCCGCACCACCGCCACCGCCGCCGCCCGGTCGGGGCACGGGTGCCGGGCGCGGAGCCCCGCCGCCACCGGGCCCACCCGGTCCCGGCCGACCCGGTCGCCCGCCGCGACCCATGCCCGCGTACCCCGGCGCACCGGTCGCCGCGCGCGGTGCCACCGCACGCGAACCGACCGCGCCCAGCGCCGCGATACCGACCAAGGTGCCGGTGGTGGCGGCCAAACCCGAACCGCCGGAACCGACTATGGCCACTTCGCCCGCGGTCGCCAGCCGCATGAGCGCGGGCAGCACGAACGCGACGCTGCCCAGCAGCACGATGGCCACCAGCATGCGCTGCGCCTCGTCCGCATCGGGCAGATTGACCGTGCCGGTGCGGGCGTCGGTCGCGCCCGCGGTGGTGAAGGCGATCATGTAGACGATCGCCGCGACCGGCTTGTAGAGCATGAAGGCGATGATCCAGCGAATCAGCTTGGTGTAGGAGCTGCGTCCGATGCTGGTCCCGGATCCGGCCGCCGCCAACGGCAGCACGCCCGCCGCCACCACGAGCATGCCCTGGCGCACAATGGCCAGCACGATCTGGGCCAGCGCGCCGAGCAGCCCGACAATGGCGATGATCAGCACCAGACCCGGCGAAAAGGCTTGCAGCTTGGTGGTTTTCACCATCAGCTCGGCCATGTCCTTGGCATTGCCATTGGTGGAGTCGTTGATGATCCACTCGGAGAACTTGTCCGAGGCCTGCGTGGCCGCCACGATCACCGCGCCCAACATCCAGGAGCTGAACACCACGCGCGCGAACATCCAGAAGGAATCGGTGGCCTCACTGACCGCGGCTCCCCGTCTCGCCTGCGCGAGTTTGAGTCCGGTCAGGATCACCGACACCATCAGCAGGAGTATCTGCGCTTGATAGGTGTAGTCGTTGATCTTCGTGAACAGCGTTCCGGCGTCGCTGACTCTGTCGTTGGGCAGCTTCATCCAGAACGTCAGGGCCAGAATCAAGGCCTCGCCCAGGCCGTTCATGAGCGAATCGACCACCTTGCCGAAGGTGGAGTCCCACGCCTTGTCGCGCACGGCGGTTGCGGCGTCGCCGGGATGGGTGGCGACATTGGCCGCCTTGCACGCCGCGGAGGCCGCATCGCCGAGCGAGATGCCGGGCACGCTGAGGCCGTCGAGGGAGTCGTGTAATTCGTTGCAGGCCGGGTCGAAACCGTACTGCTGGCCGTAGGCCACCGTCGGTGTGGCGATCATGACGGTGAAGACGACCGCGAAGATCGTGACTAGCCGCCTCAGCATGTGGTCCACCTTTCGATGGGTCGCGATGCCAGTGTTCTCGAGGTTCTCGGGGATTTCCGCGGGTTCACCATCGGGTCCACCCCGCCAGCGAATCCACGTTCTCGGTCTGGGAGCTCTTGGAGTTCGACGGCTTGAGCCGCCAGTCCCCCGCGTCCCACACCATGATCAAACGCACGGCCGCCCACCACTGTTTGTTGTCGACCACCGGCCCGCGCACGGCCAGCCGCACGATGGCCATGTCGTCGGCGTAGTTCTCGATCTGGAAGGCGTCGGGGGCCACCAGGTAGCGGGTCACCTTCTCCGGCTGCTGTTTCGGCAGCCGTTGATCGGCCAGCGCCTGGTCGTAGGCGGTGAGCTGTTCGGCGGGCACCCGCACCTCCCGCACGTACAGTTCCCGGTCGGCGGGGCGGGCATTGAGCCGGTAGGTGATCTGCGCCGCCGCCAGCGCGGCGCCCTGCGGGGTGTGCGAAAAGCCAACCGCCAGACCGTTTTCCAACCGAGCCGGACCGTCGGAGGTGGAGAAGGGCACCGACGCGCCGTAGACGCGCTGCCAGCCGTGCGGTTCGGTCAGACCCTGGGGTGCTGCGGTGAGCCAGTCGGAGTCGCTGGCCTTGCGCTGCTTGGAGGTGTCCTGCGGGAGCGGTTGTCCCGCCGAGTTGTTGGGGATGTCGACGCGGCGGCCGAACAGATCCACCTCGGGCGAGGCGAATCCGGTGACGCCGGTCTCGGTCGTTGTCACGGGGTCGGTGCCGTCGTTCTTCGCACTCGGCTTGGACGAACCGTGCCCGAAATAGACCACCAGGCCCGCGATCACGATCACCGCGACCAGGGCGGCCGAGGCGATGACGCCGAACGAGACGCGGTCGCGCTCGGGCGACTCCTTCTCGCTCATCGTTTCGCCTCCACGGTGTCGTTGTCGAGAGTGTGTGTGCCGGTGGACATCTGTGTGCCGGTGGACAATGGAGCTGCTCGTATCCCTCAGGTCGGCAGCAGGGCCAGCGCGATGCCGCTGGCCGAGGTCGCCATGATCGCGCCCAGCAGGCTCATCACCACCCCGTGCGTGGCATCGTTGGCGGCCAGGTCGTCGCGGAAGGCGTACCAGAGCCGTCCGGCGGCCAGGATCATCCAGGCCAGGCAGAACAGCAGCACGCACCACAGCAGCCAGTCGATGAGCTGCATGAGCGGGCGCAGCACATCCGCGGGCATCTGTTTGTAGGCCAGGACCGTGTCCAACCTGTAGGCAAGCACCGTGTCCAGCCCCACCGCGGCCGCGGACATTAGGTGATCACTGCGTTCATGATCGTGCCCGCGCTCGTGGCGACGATTCCTCCGATCATGGCCCCGGCCACCATCTTCGGCGACTCCAAACCGCCTCCTGTCCACTTCTCCCAGGCGAACCGGCCACCGGCGTAGGTGATGCCCAGGATTCCCGACAACAGAACGAACCAGGTGAAGTACCGCACCAGCTTCAGCAATTTGTCCGATGCGGGCGGCGCCTCCGGGGTCGGATTTCCGACCTGCGCGAGGAACTGGCCGTACGCATCGTGTACGGCGAGGAGCATGCTCATTGTCTGTCCTTCTCGAAAAGCGAACTGCTAGTGACAATCAACCGGGAAACCGTTTGCGCACAACACATTCCATTATTGATCATGATCGCTCCTCCGGATCCGAGGCATCGGAGCGGGGGGCATCGAGAGCATCCTGTACCGCGGCCACGATGCCGGAGCCGAGCTCCCGCACATCGGGCGTAATCTCCTCCAAGGGATCGGTTTTGCGCTTGCGCTGCTGCGGCAGCGGATCGCCGGGCGACCACACCGGCAGCTGATCGGACTCCACCAGGGTCCATTCCTCGTGCCACGGCAGCTGCCACACCTGACCCGCCAGCGAACCGACGACATCGCGGTAGCGGCGAATCTCGGCGGGCATCCGGCCCGGGCGCGCGGCCACGGTGATCAGCCCCAGCACCTCGCTCGGGCCCGCGAGCCCGGCGTGGTGCTGACGCAGCAGATCATGGGCGCGGGTGAGTCCGGCGATCGTCTCGCGGGCCACCAGCACCACGAACGGGGATTCCCGCTCGAACACTCCGGGCCAGCGGCGATACGAATCCGCCGCGGGCGCAAGCACATGCGAGAGCGTGGTCGCGCCCGCACCGCCGTGCACGCCGAGCAACCACACCAGCGGGGCGCGACCGCCGCCGGGTACGGGTCGGTCCCAGATGGGTGCGCGGCGGGATTCGGGCGGTGGCACCACTCCGGCCGCCATGGCGGCCCCTGGGCTGTTCTTCCGGGCGGATCGGCGTTCGGTCATGGCTGCGGTCATGATGCCACTCCAGCAAGCAGGCGGCGATACGCGCGGCGTGTCTCGGCGGCCAGGTTGCTGTGCCGCACCAGCTCTCCGCGCGCGAGGTGTGGGTCATAGGGTATCTCGACGATTTCGCGCACCCAGCCGTCCAAATGCTCCCGCAAATGATCAGCGATCCGAGAATCGCTGCCCGGCAACTGATGTGACACGACAATCGTGGTGTCGCCGACGATGCCGTCGCCCTGGCCCTCGCCCTCACCGAACTGATCGTCTAGCCACTCCAGGGTGACCCGCAACCGGTTGGCGGCGTCCACGCGCGCCGGAATCGCCAGCACCAGCGCGATATCGGCGTCCTCGAGCAGCGGACGCAGATGCCGCGAGGCGATCGGGCTGCCGCCGTCGTAGACCGGGGTGTAGCCGGTCTCGCCGAGCGCGCGGGCCACGGTGAGATAGGTGGCGCGGCGGCGCAGCGGCGCGGGATCGCGCCACAGCAGCCCGATTCCGGAGGTCGCGCGCGAGAGGCATTCCTTGAGCGGGGCGGCCTCGTCGTCGCCGCGGCCATACAGCCAGGCCTGCAGGCTGATCGGGCTCAGGTGCTCGTCGGCGCCGCGCAGCGCGAGGTCGCTGCCCGCGAAAGTGCCGTCCACGGCCACGGTTCGGTCACCCGCGGCGGCCATCTCCCCCGCGATGCCCAGTGCCGTGGTGGTGGTGCCCGCGCCGCCGCAGCCGCCCACCACCAGGATCGGGCGAATCGCGGGACCTTCGTCACCGCCGTCGCCGCGACGCTTGCGCAAGCGCACTACCGGAGCCTTGGAACGCGCGGCACGGCCCGTCGATTCGCCCACTTCGGGCTTTTCGTCGAGCCAGCGGCTCCAGTCCTGATCCATTGTCTCCGCTCTCCTCGTTATCCGGCCGGAACGCTGGCGGCGGGTCCATGGTCGCCGATGATCGCGGGGGCCGTCATTTCGTTGTACGCCGCCACGACGGCGATCGGGCCGGAACCGGGACCGGCCGCGGCTGTGCCGATGGATTGCGCAGTGCCGCCATGGGAATTCAGCACATACAGGGCAACTCCACCGGCGATGGCTAGCAAAACAATGGCAACAATTAAGAAGCCCAGCCCGAAAAGCCGTCGGGCCCGGCCGGACCCACGCTTGGCGGGCACCTCGTCGGACACCGCGTCGAGGAGCTGGGACGCGCGGTCGGTACCGGTTTCGTCAGCGTCGGAAGGAAATTCGACGACCGCGCTGCCGCGGTAGCGCGGCGGCGGCGTATGCGACTCGACCTCGCCGCGCCCGGTCATCCAATCCGACCAGGCCCCGTCGAAGTGATTGCGCCGCAGCATCGATTCCGGGACGGGCGGGATCTCGTCCTCGGGTTCGGCGTCCTGGATGTAGTGCGGGAAGCGAGCCGGGCCCCGCTCGTCGTCGAAAACCGCGTCACCGTCGGAGGGTTCGAGCACGGGGGCCTGGCTGGCCGGGTCGAGAGCCGGGTACCAGCGCGAGACTTTTTTGTACGACTTCAACATTCCCGCTACGGGCACGTCGCTCGGCATCGTCTGACCCTCTCGGCGGTCGGTCGTGGCTGACGGTGTGTTGTCGTCGGTCTCTGCGAGGCCCGTCGGAACGGTCCCGATCGGAAATTCTCTCGCATGAACAGGATTCCAACGACTCGACGCGCCGCGCGACACGCCTTTGAATCCGCGCGCGCGTGCGAGTAGCCAAGGTTCGCGACATCGCGTGAACGCCACGCCGACGGGGCGGTCTTCCCTCGGTCCCGCCCAGAATCTACATTAACAAGACCAAGAATTTTGGAGGTTTTGTGAAGACAGCTGACATCGCCGCGGTCGTGACCGGTGGCGCTTCCGGGCTGGGCCTGGCCACCGTGCGCGAACTGCACGCGGCCGGCGCGAAGGTCGTTATCCTCGATCTTCCCTCGTCCGACGGCAAGGCCATCGCCGAGGAACTCGGTGAGCGCGTGGTGTTCTCGCCCGGCGACGTGACCAGCGAGGCGGATGTGAGCGCCGCGCTGGACGCCGCCCAGGCGCTCGGGACGCTGCGAATCGCGGTGAACTGCGCGGGAATCGGCAATGCCATCAAGACGGTCGGCAAGCAGGGCGCGTTCCCGCTGGACGCCTTCACCAAGATCATCAACGTTAACCTGATCGGAACGTTCAATGTGATCCGCCTGGCCGCCGAGCGCATCTCGGCGGTCGAGGAGGCCGACGGCGAGCGCGGCGTCATCGTGAACACCGCCTCGGTCGCCGCCTACGACGGCCAGATCGGCCAGGCCGCCTACTCCGCCTCCAAGGGCGGCATCGTCGGCCTGACCCTTCCGGTCGCCCGCGATCTGGCGTCGTACAAGATTCGCGTGATGACCATCGCGCCGGGCCTGTTCCACACCCCGCTGTTCGCGACCCTGCCGCAGCAGGCCATCGACGCGTTGGGCGCGCAGGTCCCGCACCCCTCACGCCTGGGCGACCCGGCCGAGTACGCCGCGCTGGTCCGCCACATCGTGGAGAACCCGATGCTCAACGGTGAAGTCATCCGGCTGGACGGCGCGATCCGCATGGCACCGCGCTAGGCCCGTTCCATCTCCCACGGCTGTTGCGGCAGGGCCTTGCCGGTTTCCAGCAGGGACTTGAGGTTGGCCAGCACGGCTGGCCAACCGCTCGAAATGCCTTGCAGCATTTCCTCATTGGGCAGGTTCTCGTGGGTGACGGTGAGCCGCACGATGTCCTGGTGCGGCTCGACCAGGAAGGTCACCACCGACGGCGAACGATCCTCCTCGGGTGAATCCTCGAAGGTCAGCACCAGCTTGGTGGGCGGATCGGATTCGAGGATCTTGCCGACCACATCGACCTTGCCGGAGCCGTCGGCCCGGCGGTGCTCCCAGGGCGAGCCGACCTGCCAGTCCGAGATGTTCTCGTGGCCCCAGTACTGCGCGGTGAGATCGGCGTCGGTGAGCGCCTTCCACACCTGCTCGGCGGTGGCGTGGATATAGGTGACGTACACGTAGTTCGGGATGGTGGCGGTCATGGCGGCGTACTCCTCTGCTCGGTCTTTGATGGCACGCAGGACATCCAGCCGGGGGCGATCGAAGACGGAGATCCAGCGCTGTTCGATGTCGTGAATCGGTGTCGGATTGATGTAGTGCACCCGCTCGCGACCGCGCCGCAGCACGGTCACCAGCCCGGCCTTTTCGAGAATGTCGAGGTGCTGGGTCACGGACTGGCGGGCCATGTCGACGCGTTCACACAGCTCGCGCAGGGTCTGACCGTTCTGCTCCCGCAGCCTGTCGAGCAGTAGGCGGCGGGTGCCGTCGGCCAGGGCCTTGAAAACCGCGTCCATATCGGGTTCGGGTGGCACGTGCAAAATTATGCAGGCATTTACCTGCATAAGTCAACGGCGCGACCCGGAACCCATCGGACGAACCATTGACATTTCTCGCCACCACGGCGGGATTGCGTTCTCGGACATGACAATCCGTGCGACCCACGTCAAGATGATCAACGGCCCCCGGCCAGAATGGACACCGTTGTCTCACCAGCGCCCCGGCGGTTCGCGGCGCGGACAGGAGCGCCCGTGGCGATACAGCCGCAGACTTCGGACCCGGCGTCGACCGTGATCGTGGAGACGATCCGTCCCGCACGCCTCGGCACCCGGCTCGTGCACCCCGTCCTGCGCACCACCCTGCAGCAGTTCCTCCGCGCCGGGGCCTGGGTCGCCGATCGGGGCCCGCGGCCCGCCAAACTGATCTTCACCGCGACGCGCCTGTCCGAGCAGCCCGCGCGAATCCTGGGTTCCCCGCGCGGCATTCGCCGCGAACCCGTCGTCTTCGAGCGCTTCGACGCCGAATGGCTGTGGGGCGCACCGGTTCCCGATCCGCGCGTGGATCGCGAGGCCGCGCTGCTGTACTTCCACGGCGGCGCGTTCATCGCGGGCGGCCTCAATTCCTATCGCCGCCACACCGCGCGCCTGGCCACGCTGAGCGAGCTGCCGGTGCTCACCGTGGACTACCGGCAGCTGCCCGACGCCCATCCGAACGACAGCCTCGACGACGCGCTCACCGCGTACCGGCATCTGCTGGCCGAGGGCTTTCCGCCCGAGCAGATCATCGTCGCCGGTGATTCCGCGGGCGGCGGTCTGGCGCTGCGGCTGGCTCTGACGCTGCGCGAGCTGGGTCTGCCGCTGCCGGTGGCCCTTTCGGTCACCTCACCGTGGGCGGATTTCGATTCGACCGCCCGGCTGGCGCATCCGAACGCCCGCTACGACGCGGTGCTGCCCGCGGTCGGCCCCGATATGGTGGTGCGCCGCGGCATCGCCATCGACGGCGTCCTGGATCCGTCCTGGTCGGTGGTGAATCACGACTTCACCGGTCTGCCACCGATTCTGCTGCAGGTCGGCTCGCGCGAGATGCTGCTCGCCGACGCCCTGGCGGTGGCCCGGCGCGCCGAGTCCGCGGGTGTGCCGCTGCGCCTGCAGATTCGGCCGAGTGCCCCGCACACTCTCATCCACTTGGGCGCGGACCTGCTGGCCGACGGCCGGGACGCGGCCCGCGACGCGGCCGACTTCCACCGTGCGATGATCGAATCCGGGCGCGCGGACCGCACTGCTGCCTGATCGTCCCCCGATCCGAGAGGCTCCGATGTCCCAGCCCGCCACCACTTCCCAACCGGCCGTCTTCGTCACCGGTGCCGCCGCCGGCATCGGCCGGGCCATCGCCACCCGCTTCGCCCGGGCAGGCTGGACGGTCGGCCTCTACGACATCGACGCCGACGCCGTCCGCACCACCGCGCGCGAGATCGGCGGCACCACCGTGACCGGCGCCTTCGACGTCACCGATCCCGCCGGGTGGGACCGCGCGCTGAAGGAATTCGCCGACGCCGCAGGCCGTCTCGACCTGCTGGTCAACAATGCGGGCATCCTGTACTCGGGCCCGTTCGCCGAGATCCCCCTCGACCGGCAGCATCGCCTGGTCGACGTCAATATCAAGGGCGTCCTCAACGGCTGCCACGCCGCCCTCCCCTATCTGCGCGAAACCCCGGGCAGCCGTGTCATCAATCTGGCGTCGGCGTCGGCACTGTACGGCCAGCCCGGTCTGGCCACCTACGGCGCGACCAAGGCGGCCGTGCGCAGTCTGACCGAGGCCCTGGACCTGGAGTGGCGGCACTACGGCATCGCGGTCAGCGACCTGCTCCCATTGTTCGTGGCGACCGACATGATGACCGAGGTGAATCGCGGTGCGAAGTCGGCGACGACCCTGGGCGTCCACCTCACCCCCGACGATGTGGCGGAAGCCGTGTGGCACACCGCGACCACGCGGCGCGCCTGGAACGGCCCGCACGTCCTGGTCGGCCTGCAAACCAAACTGACCGGCCTGGCCACGCGCCTGTCCCCGCCCTGGCTGACCCGCGCCTTCGTCGGCTGGATCAGCAACGCCGATTCGCTCTGAGTCACAGGGCGGATAGATCCCCCACGATGAAGATCGCCAGGCCGATCGTCATGGTCAGCGCCCCGGCCAGACCGAGCGGTGCCGTACGGGCCTTGTCCGCGAATTCGTCTCCGACACCGCTGAGCCAGTTGATGGTGTCCTTGGCCGCGATCAGAATGCCGGAGACCACGACCAGCCACGCGGCGGTCACGTTCCACCCGCTGGACAGGCTGGACAGCCGGGCCGCGAAGACCAGACCGAACAGAATGACGCCCTGCAGCACCGCGCCCACGTGGGTGACGGTGAGATACCGAGGCGTGGGCGGATTTCCGGCGCGCATGCGCAGCGCGATCATCGGATAGCCGAGGAGGGCCCCGTAGGTCAGGGTCAGCAGGCCGCCGACGATGAGGATCTTGTCGGCTTCCGTCATGGCCAACCCCTTCCAGAGGCCTCCACGATAGGAGCGTGATCACCGTATTTCTCGGAATTCCGGGGAATCGATGCGCGAGCGCGACCCGGCCGGCGAGGGTGCGGCCGACCCGCCCACCGGACTGCCCGTCACCGCCCGCGCGAGGACCGCGACCAGGCCCAGATAGCCACGCAGGGCGGCCACCGAAAGCGC
Source organism: Nocardia sp. CDC153 (assembly GCF_035818515.1). NCBI lineage: Bacteria > Bacillati > Actinomycetota > Actinomycetes > Mycobacteriales > Nocardiaceae > Nocardia > Nocardia sp. CDC153. The sequence goes on from NZ_JAYKYU010000002.1 coordinate 543,688, forward strand.
CAGCGACGGTACGGTTTCGGTGGTTCCGGCCGGTAGCGGGCGTCCCGCGAACCGGTCGGCCAGCCAGTTCTCACACAGCGGCGCGGCCACCAAGGCCAAACTGACGTGCCCGCCGAGCACATCGCGTACATAACGGACAGACGTGCCGGTGGCCCGGTAGCGGTCGATCAGGTGATCGACATTCCCGCACGGAATGATCAAGGCGTGCACACCCTGCACCACCAGGACCGGGAATCGCGGCGGGCGCGCACCGGGCTCGATATCGGCGAGCACGGCCCGCACCTGCGGCAAGGTCCGCAAGGTCGCCAGGGCCAGACCCTCGTGGTCATCGACGCCGGATCGGGCGCTGCGCAACAGCAATGGGATGGTGGCGCTGGGTGGCCAGCCCGCCGAAGGTCGAGCCATTGAGCCGGAAGAAGGTGGATTCCAGCGAGCCGACCGGCGAACCCAGCACCGCGGCAAGGATATTCAGCTCCGGTGCGTAGCCGGCCGCGAGCTCGGCCGCCCACGTGGCGGCCAGCCCGCCACCGGAGTAGTCCCACAGCGCGACCGGCGAGTCCACCGGCCGGTTCAGGAAACTCAGCGTGGCGCGCAAACCGTCCAGGGTGCGGTGGCCGGGTTCGCGCGGCGCACCGAACCGACCGGCCGTCCCGGTGTGATCGGGCACCGACACCGCCCAGCCCCGCGTCAGCGCGTGCTCGATGAGCAGCAATTCGAACTGCGGCACCGATCCCAGCGCCCGCGCCCCGCGGCGAAAGGCGTAGGACGGCAGGCATTTCGAGGCGACGGCGTCGATGGCGCACTGAAACGAGACGATCGGGCGCTCGAGATCGCCGGGATCCGCGCCGTGCGGCAACAGCACCGTGGTCACCGCCGCCTCGGGCCGCCCGCGCAGGTCGGTACTGCGAAACAGCAACTGAGTGGCCGTGACTCGCTGCGGTATGCGCCCGAACAGCGCCACCCGCACGGGCCGCGACCGCAGGATCGTGCCGGGCGCGACCCGGCCCAGCCCTCGCGGCCGCCGGTAGAACGGATCCTGTTCGGGCAGTGGAAGTTCCCCGGACCGAGACGCGACCATGCCAATCCCTTTCGACGAACGGTCATCCGACAGCGGTGCGCGCGCTCACCTCCGGGTGCGAACTCTTCGCCTGGGTGTAGGCGGCCAACGCGAACCGCAACTCCCCCCGGCGCGCCACCGCGAGCTTGCGATACACCCGGGTCAAATGCTGTTCCACGGTGCTGGTGGTAATGCACAGCTCCTCGGCGATATCGCGATTGCGGTTGCCGAGCGCGGCCAGCTCGGCCACCCGCCGCTCGGCGGGACTCAAGGCCTCACCACCCCCGGCACCCGGAACCTCCCGCGGCGTGCCGTCCGCACCGGCGTCGGCCCGCAAACGTGCCAGCAGCGGCTCACACCCGCAGGATTCGGCCAGCCGCGCCGCCTCCCGCAGGGGCGGCCGGGCTCGATCCGCCTCGCCGAGCCCACGATAGGCATCGCCGAGATCGGCCAGCACCCTGGCCAATTCGAGCTCGTCGCCCCCGGCCCGGGCCAGCGCCGCGGCGCGACGCAGCAGTGTCACCCGGCGCAGCGGATCACTGGTCGCCGCCAGCACCCGCAGCGACACACCGCCGCTGTGATGCCGTTCGGCCCCGCCGATCGCGTCCAGGTGCCGCATCGCGAAGTTCTGCGCCTGCCACTGCTGTCCCGTCGCCAGACTGGCCACGGCCAGATCATTGCGCCACGGTGCGAAACCCGCGAAGTCCATGCCCCATTCGTCCATGAGCCGCCCGCAGCGACGGAAGTGCCGCAGCGCCTCCTCGGGTCGCCCGGTGGCCACACAGTGCTCGCCGTGGGCGCGCAGATAGCCCAGCGCGAAACGGGATTCGAACATCGCCCGCGGCACCGGCCGCTCCAGCTGCGCGGCGGCCTCGGCGTGTCTGCCCTGCGCGGTGAGCGCCCGCACCAACACCGCGACCGGCCTGCCCACCCACACGCCGAGCTGTTCGGCGGGCAGCAGATTGAGCGCGATCAGGGCGTGCCCGGCCGCCTCCACCAGATTGCCCTTGCGCAGCAGGGTTTCCGCGCGCGCCGACGCGAACAGCGCCTGCCAGGTCGGGGCGCGGCGCGCGGTCGCCTCGGCCAGCAGCGACGCGCACCAGGCGTCGGCGGCGTCCAACCGGTCGGTGTAGAGCAGACAGTCCACGGCCGCCACCAGCACCTCGACCGTGGCGGGCGTGAGCCGATGCTGGGCCAGAATGCGCTGTGCCGCGGCGGCGATCTCCGCGCCGGGCCGCTCCTGGCGCAGCGCGGTCAGCAGGACCGCGGCCTGACGATGCGGCGAATCCCGTTCCGGCGGTGTGGAATCGCGTCCGAACCGGTCGAGTGCCAGCCAGGTGTTGCGCTGGGCCTGCACCGGATGCGTGTACCGCAGCCAGGCCCCGAGGAAGGCGAGCCGATCCGCGAGCGCGCCCGCCCCGTCCGCGTCCCGCCGTAGTCGGACCAGCGCGTGATCGGCGTGCAGCACGTACCCGTGCCACAGCATGTGCAGCACGGTCATGGGCAGATCCGCGTACGGCACCCGCCCGGTCCGCAGCGCCGCCTTGAGCCGCCCGAAATTGCGGGTGCGACTCGACGGATTGATCCGCCATTCGACCGCGACCAGCCGGGTCGCGATGGCCGCCCGCTCGTCGGCACGGCGACTGGCCCGATACGCCAGCTCCAAATGCGTTCCGGCGCTGTCGAGTTCATCGGCCTCGTAGGCATTGTCGGCCACCTCGACGAGCACCTGCGCCGCCCACGACCCGCGCGCGTCGCCCGCCTCGACCAGGTGGCGCGCCACCGCGTTGGCCGGAAAACCCGCGCGGCACAACAGCTCCGCCGCACCGACGTGCAGCAGCCGCCGTTCGTGATCGGGCAGTTCGCGCAGCACCGCCGCGGCCATGTCCGGATGCGGACGGCACTGCCCCACGATCAGGCCCGCGCTCGCCAATTCCGCCACCAGCGTGCGGATCTCGTCGAGATCCGCGTCGAGCAGCGCCGCCACCCGCCCGACCTCGGCGGCCTCCCCCAGCACCGCGACGGCCCGCGCGACTCGCAGCCGCTCGGCCTCCGCCGAACATCGCATTCCCCCACCGGCCCCCACCGGCATGTCTTCTCGGCCCCGAGCGACCGACCGCGCCATCTGACGTCCCTTCACCGATCGGATGCGCCCGACTGACAGACATGGCACGGCGAACTTCGGTGTGCTGGAGCGGCATCATTGCAGCGAGGGCGCGTCTCGCGCCCAGGATCAGCCGGGGCACAACGGTTTCCGGTGGTCACCGGCGGGCCGACAGTGCCCGCCGGTGCGAGTTCACCGGATGAATTCAACTGTCAAATAGTGTATTTCACATCCGCCTAGGACGCCGGCTCAGCGGCGACCAGGGCCCGTGGCCGGTAGACCAGGGCCGCCGCCGAGTTCTCGTCCGCCGCCAGGAACACCACCGAGCGGGCCTCGTCGAGCATGCCCTGGGTGGCGGCGCTCAGATAGGCGTGCACCGGGCTCGCCGAGTACGGGTCGCCCACGAACGGATCGATGCCCGCGACCGCCGCGGACGGAATACCCAGCTGATAGGCCACCCGCTCCCGGAAACCGGGAATCGGCGCGGGCGCCAACAGGACCGCGCGGCCCGTGGCGAAATCGCTGCTCTGCAGCCCTTCACCGACGAGCAACTCGCGCAACGCCTCCTGTGCCAGGGCGAGCGGATCACCGACATTGGCGTTCACGGTGAGCGCATTGCGCCCGTCGGTGCCCGCGGCCTCCAGATTCGCCCACGCGGTCGGTGCGATCGCCCCCGCGGCCTCGCTGGTGTAGATACGCCCGAATCCGCCCGCGCTCTGCGAGGAATGCAGCAGAATCGCCCCGCCGCTGGCGGTGTACGGGAAATCCGCGCGCCCGCGCTCGGTGGACGGATGGGTGTCACCGGCGACGATCAGCGCGTACTCCACATCCCCGAGCCCGGTGAAGCACTGCGCGGTCATGAGCGCGTGAATCACACCGGTGCCGCCGTTGAGCAGATCGAACGAGAAAGCGGGCACCCGCCCGGTCTCGTACTCCAGCCCCACTTCCAGGCGCTTCTGAATCAACGCGGCCACCGCGGGTTCGGCGATATTGCTGTCGCGGAACACGCCCGCGTTGACGACCAGCCCGACCCGGTCGGGCGAGATCTCCGCCGCCTCGAGCGCCTGCCGCCCGGCCCGCGCCGCCAACTCGAAATAGCTGCCCGTGTCGGCGTCGGTGCAGACCGCCGCGGAAACGATTGCCGTGCGCCCACCCGTCGCCCCGCCACCGCCCCTGACCGAATCGCTACGCGATGCTGTATTCATTTCAGGCCTCCAGCCGGGAGATGGTCGCGGCGAGATGCCCGGACACCACTCCGGACGCCTCGGGGATCAGCAGCACCTTGGACCCGCGCGGAATCTTCTGCTGCGCCAGGTGTTCCCGCAGCACCAGGAAGTGCGAGGTGGAGGCGGTATTGCCGAACTCGTCGTAGACATTGAGCGCCTGCGGCATCGGGGTGTCGAAGTGCCGTTCGGTGAGCGAGCTGATGTACTCGATGGCCGGGCCGCTGAACTGGTGGTGGATCCAGTAGTCGTACTTCTCGCTCTCCCAGGCCCGACCGGTCTCCTTCAGGAAGTCGGCCATGCGCGAAATACCCTGCAGGAAGCGCGATTCGCTGGCCAGCGCGCGATTGTCGGTGTACATCGCGATGCCGGTGGTCTTGTCGCTGGGCTGCCCGATGCAGTGCTCCGCGCCCGCCGAGGTGGTCATGAGCTCGATGTAGTGGATCTCGTCGTCGTCATTGCCCCGGTCGTCGATCACCACCGCCACCGCCGCGTCGCCCACGGTCAGCGCCGCGAACTGCGGATCGTAGGGCTTGGAGATCTCCCGGGTGGCGGTCTCGGCGATCGGCGTGATCTGCTCACCGCTGACCACCAGACCATTGCGCACCACACCGGACTTGATCATGCGGTCGAGCACAAGGCAGCCGGTGATCATGCCCGCGCAGGCATTGGACAGATCGAAGTGCAGCGCGTTGGTCGCGCCGATCACGTTGCCCAGCTGCGCGGCGAAGGACGGCGCGTAGCAGAACTGGCCGGGCCCGGTGAAGCGCGTGATCGAGACCGAGATGATCACGTCCAGATCGGACGCGTAGTAGCCGGAGCGCTCCAGGCAGTCCTCGATCGCCTTGCGCGCCAGCACGAACGACGATTCGTAATTCTCCGGATCGGCATTGTGCACGCGCCGATTCTTGATTCCGGTAATTCGCTCCAGGTCCAATGCCCTGGGCACGGAAAGGGCGTTGATCACGTCTTCCGTGGAGCGGATGGTACTGGGTGTGTACGCACCGATCGATTCGAAACGTGTACGCATGTGGCCCCCTTACTCTGCCAGATACAGCGATATCCCATTAGCCCCGATGCCGCTTGAAACGCTACCGTACGCACGAGTAGCGAGCGTTCCCGCGAGCGACGCGAATCATCTTGTCCGCAGCCATATCTCGCGCCGAATCCGCTGGAAGAGACCGGCGAACACCAACGTTCACGATCATCGGGGGCACCCACCCCTAGGGGTGGAATAGGGGTATCGCGAGAACTCGTGTCGGTACTCCGGGACACACTAAAACCGTTGTATATCAAACGAATACGGATCGCCACCGGTGGCGGTTCACGGATGCCCCGTGTAGCCTCGCCAATACATTCCTCGCATTCCTCGACAATTCACTGGGGGAAGTGTGTCGCATTCCTTGCCCACCATTTATTGGCGCGCTCTCGATCGTTTCCGCGATATCGTCGCCGCCCATCCCGAACGGGAGGCGGTGATCTATGCCGACGGCAGAACCCGTGCGGGCCTGCCCGAATACCGACAGCTGACCTACGCCGAGCTCGACGCGTGGTCGGACACCATTGCCGAGAAGTTCGCCGAGGCCGGGGTGGCCCGCGGCGTGCGCACCATCGTGCTGGTGCGGCCGGGGCCGGAGTTGTACGCGGTGCTGTACGGGCTGTTCAAGATCGGCGCGGTGCCGGTCGTGATCGATCCCGGCATGGGCATGTTCAAGATGCTGCGCTGCCTGCAGGCCGCCGACGCGGAGGCGTTCGTCGGCGTCGCCGAGGCGCAGGCGCTGCGCATCGTCTTCCGCGCCTACTTCCGCAAGGTGCGGGTGGCCATCACCGTCGGCCGCTCCTGGTGGCAGGGCCCCACCCTCGAAAGCTGGGGCCGCACACCGGCGTCCACGCTGCCCGAGCGCGAGCCCGCGCCCGACGACGAGCCGCTGCTCATCGCCTACACCACCGGCAGCACCGGACCCGCCAAGGCGGTGGTGCTCACCCACGGCAACCTCAGCGCCATGGTCGACCAGGTCGACGCCGCGCGCGAGCACGTCGCGCCGGGCACCTCGCTGATCACCGCGCCGGTCGCCGGAATCCTGGAGCTGCTGCTCGGATCCCGCTGCGTGCTACCGCCTTTGATCCCGTCCAAGGTCGGCGCGACCGATCCGGCGCACGTGGTGGACGCGGTGCGGCGCTTCGGCGTGCGCACCATGTTCGCCTCCCCCGCGGTGCTGATCCCGCTGCTGCGCCACATCGAGGAGACCGGCGCGGCGCTCGACAGCATTCAGAGCATCTACTCCGGCGGCGCGCCCGTCCCGGACTGGTGCATTGCCGCGCTGCGCCAGGTGCTGCCCGAGGACGCGAAGGTGTACTCCGGGTACGGGGCCACCGAGGCGCTGCCCATGGCCACCATCGAATCCCGGGAATTGCTGGGCGATCTGGTGGAGCAGGCCCATCAGGGGCAGGGCGTGTGCGTCGGGCGACCGGCCCTGCACGTGCGGGCGCGCATCATCGCCGTCACCGACGATCCGCTGCCGGAGTGGTCGGACGTCGAGGCGCGGGCGGCGGAGCTGGCGGTCTCGCGCGGCATCGGCGAGCTGGTGGTGTCCGGCCCGAATGTCAGCACCCGGTATTTCTGGCCCCAGGCCGCCAACAAGGTCGGCAAGATCGTCGCGGGCGATGTCGTCTGGCATCGCACCGGCGATCTCGCCTGGATCGACGACGCGGGCCGAATCCGGTTCTGCGGCCGCAAGAGTCAGCGCCTGGACACCGCCAACGGTCCCATGTTCACCGTGCAGGTGGAGCAGATCTTCAACACCGTCGAAGGTGTCGCCCGGACCGCGCTGGTGGGCGTGGGCAAGCGCGGGGAACAGCAGCCGGTGCTGTGCGTGGAACTCTCCCCCGGTGCCGACAGGGAGACCGTGGAGCGCGAATTGCGCGGCCGCCGTGACGAATACGAGATCACCAAACCGGTGGCGGAGTTCCTGTTCCACCCCAAGTTCCCGGTCGACATCCGCCACAACGCCAAGATCGGCCGCGAGAAGCTGACGGTCTGGGCCACCAAACAGCTGGGCGGGAAATCATGAGAACCCTCGCGGTGGTGGAGATCGTCCTGCGGATGGTCGCCGACGAGCTGGCCAGCCGATTCGGAAAGGCGCGCACCTCATGAAGGTTTTGGTGACGGGAGCCTCGGGCTTCCTGGGCGGGGCCCTGGTGCGTCGCCTGGTCCGCGACACCGACCACGAGGTCTCGATTCTGGTGCGGCGCACCAGCAATCTGCGCGATCTGGCCCCGGTCGTGGACCGGGTGCAGCGCGTGATCGGCGATCTGAGCGACCCGGACTCCCTGGAACGGGCGGTGGCGGGCGTCGACATCGTCTTCCACAGCGCCGCCCGGGTCGACGAGCGCGGCACCCGCGCGGTGTTCTGGGCCGAGAACACCACGGCCACCGCGCGCCTGCTGGCCGCCGCCCAGGCCGGTGGCGCACGGAGATTCGTGTTCATCTCGAGTCCGAGCGCGCTCATGGACCGTGATGGCGGCGATCAGATCGATATAGACGAGTCGGTTCCGTATCCGAATCGCTACCTCAACTACTACTGCGAGACCAAGGCCGCCGCCGAACGCCTGGTGCTGAAGGCGAATACGCCGGAGTTCACCACCTGCGCGCTGCGCCCGCGCGCCATCTGGGGTGCGGGCGACCGATCCGGTCCGATCGTGCGGCTGCTCGAGCGGGCGGCCGCGCGCACGCTGCCGGATCTGTCGTTCGGGCGCGAGGTGTATGCCTCGCTGTGCCACGTCGACAATATCGTCGAGGCCTCGATGCTGGCCGCCGCCAGCGAAAACGTCGGCGGGAAGCCATATTTCATCGCCGACGCCGAGCAGACGAACGTGTGGCGGTTCCTCGGCGACGTGGCCGAGGATCTGGGCTACCCGCGACCGGGTCGCAAGCTCGATCCCCGCCTGGTCACCCTGGCCGTCGAGATCATCGAAAACCTGCGGCGGATACCGGCTCTCGCGACCCGCTGGACCCCGCCGCTGTCGCGCTACTCGGTGGCGGTCATGACCCGCACCGGCACCTACGACACCTCGGCCGCCACCCGCGATTTCGGATATCGACCCGTAATGGATCGCGAAACCGGCATGGCCGAATTGAAATCCTGGATCCGCGAAGGCGGTGTGATCGCCGGATCCACGCACTGACCGGCCCTCGGGCGCTCTCCTCGAAACTTGTGTGACGCGCGGTACCGGCTAGCATGGGCACCAGTACAGCACCGCACTCAATGAGGAGAGCGCCCCGATGCCGGAGTTCGACCACCACGGCGTAGCCGTGGCCTACGACCATGCCGGGTCGGGCGACCCGATCCTGTTCCTGCACAATATCGGCGGCGACCGGCGCATCTGGGAGCACCAGACGCGGGCGCTGGCGGCCACGAACAGCGTGTACGCGATCGACCTGTTCGGCTACGGCGACTCCGATTCGCCCGCCGACGGATACACCGTCGAGAATTACGTGCGCATGGTCTCCTCCTTCATCGACGCGCACGGCCTGACGAATGTGACCATGGTCGGCAACTGTTTCGGCAGCGCTCTCTCGCTGCTGTACGCGCGCCGCAATCCGCAGAATGTGCGCGCGCTGGTGCTGTGCAGCCCGCTCACCAGCAATACCCTGCGCCCCACCCCCACCGGCTGGACCGCCCGCGCGGCCGCCGCCATCCCACTCGACTCGATCGCCGGTGTGATCCGGCTCCCGGGCCCGGCCGCGAATCTCGTGGTCCGCGAACAGCTCGGCCCGCGCGGCCGCGGCATGGGCAAGTCCTCCTTCGCGGGCCTGCGGCACCGCTGGGCCGAACCCCGCCGCCTGCTGCCGCCCGCCGCCATCGCGCGCGACCTTCCGGCGCTGGGTGTGCTCGACGACTTCCGTCCCGGCCCCGGCTTCCCGCCCATCACCACCATCTGGGGTGCGAAGAACCGCATCCTGTCCGCGGCCGCCGGTGCGCGCCTGAACGAGACCCTGCGCCCGGCCCGTTCCATCGAGCTGCCCGACTGCGGCCACCTGGTCATGCTCGAGGAACCCGAAACCGTCACCGCCGCAATCCGTTCCGCCACCCGGACGGCACTGGCCGGATAGGTTTTCCGGGCAGCAATATCGGCCGTTCGACACTGGCGAACGGTGCAAACTGCTGGTTAACAGTTCGAGGCGAATGCTGTCGACTACACCAAGAATTCCCATTGCCGACCGGGTTGTTTACTACTTCCATACGGAAACAGCTCGTCACCGGATGATTATCGCCACGACAAAAATGAGTCGAATCAGTTCTAGCGTCTTCCTCGCTCGCAGTTTTCTTTCCGAGGAAGAAGCAGGACATGAAGCACACCCCGCGTTCGCTGGCCACCGCCGCCTTCGTCATCGCCACCGCGGCGATTACCATCGGCTTGAATTCCCCGCTGGCCATGGCGAATCCACCGGACGGCTCGCACTCCTCCGACACCGTCGGCTACGGTCCGGAGCTGACCGACGAGGCGGCCGCGGTAGCCTACGGCCTGGCCAATCCCGACGTCGCGCCGCAGGGCACCGACGACTGGTCCTGCAAACCCGATGCGGCCCATCCGCGCCCGATCGTGCTGGTCCACGGCACCTGGGCGAGCGCCTACAGCGCGTACGCGTACATGGGTCCGGAGCTGGCCAAGGCGGGCTACTGCGTGTTCACCTTCAACTACGGCCGCGCCGACACCGCGGGCGCGGGCCTGGTCCAGCCGACCATCGGGGCCACCGGGTACATCGAGGATTCCGCCGCGCAGCTGGCCGCCTTCGTGGACCGCGTGCTCACGACCACCGGTGCGGCACAGGTGGATACGATCGGGCATTCCCAGGGCGGCGTGGTGATTCGGCAATACCTGAAATCCAATGGCGGCGCGGATCCGAGTAATCCGTCCGACAACAAGGTGAGCCATGTGATCACCTACGGCGCCACCAATCACGGCACCACATTGAGCGGATTGGGAAATCTCCTCGGCGTTTTCAAGGGTGCCCTGGGTCTGGATCTCAACAATCCCACCGAAACCTTGATCGGCCACGCGGGAATTCAGCAATTGGTCGGCTCACCGGTGTTGACGCGTCTCAATGACGGCGGCGACACCCTGCCCGGCATCGACTACACCATCGTGGCCACCCAGTACGACGAGGTGTCCACCCCGTTCTCGGCCACCTACCTCACGGCGGGACCCGGTGCGACGGTCCACGACGTCCTGCTCCAGGACGGCTGCGCCCTCGACACCTCCGACCACAACTCGATGGTGTTCTCCCCGCGCGCGGTCTCGCTGGCCCTACACGCCATCGACCCGGACGCGCATCCGGCCCTGGCCTGCACGCTCAATCCCTGGGTGCTCTGAATCAGCTCACCGCCCGCCCGAATATCGCACTCAACTCCCGCAGGCGGGCGGTCAGCTCCGGTGGCTCGATCACGCTGCACTCGAAGCCGAAACGCGCCAGATAGAAGGCAATCGCGTCGAGGTCATGGGCACCGGTATGGAGCACACAGGTTTTCGAGTCCACGGCCTCGAGCACCCCGACGGTGGGTGCGATCCGTTCGGCCGCCTGTTCCGCGGACGCCCGCAGCGTGATGCGGGCCCGGTAGGTGTAGGGCGCGGAGGTCACGCCGTGCGAGACCTGATCGATCGCGTCGGGTGCCTCGCGAGGTGTGAAGCGCGGGCCGGTGGGAATGCGCGGGGTGAGACGGTCCACCCGGTAGGTCCGCCAATCCCCGCGATCCACATCCCAGCCGGTCAGGTACCAGCGGCGGCCGGTGTGCACGAGGCGATGCGGTTCGGTTGTGCGACGGGAGGTTTCGCCGGCATGGGTCTCGTAATCGAAACGCAGACACTCGTGGTCGCGAATGGCGGCGGCAATCGCGGTGAGGGTCTCCGGATCGACACGCGGCCCACCCGCCGGGACGGCCACGGTCGCCTCCTGCAGGGCGCTCATGCGATGCCGCAGCCGCGACGGCAGCACCTGTTCGAGCTTGGCCAGCGCCCGCAGTGAGCTCTCCTCGATCCCCGAAATGGTCCCGCCCGCCGCGGTGCGCAGCCCCATCGCCACCGCGATCGCCTCATCGTCGTCGAGCAGCAGCGGCGGCAGCTTCGCCCCCGCTCCCAACCGGTACCCGGCCGCACCGGCGACGGCGTGCACGGGATACCCGAGAGTCCGCAGCTTGTCGATATCGCGACGCACCGTGCGCACATCGACCTGGAGTTCGGCCGCCAGGTCGGCCCCGGTCCAGTCGCGCGGGGTCTGCAAGAGGGACAGCAGTCGCAGCAGCCTGGCCGAAGTTTCCAACATTCCTCGAGAATGCCAGAAAGCTAGGGCAATACCTGTCCTAACCGCCTCATACCGTGGTTCTCATGAGCGACGAGATCACTCCCTTCCGCATCGACATCCCCCAGGCCCAGCTCGATGACCTGCGGTCCCGCCTCGCGGCCGCCCGCCTGCCCGCACCGCTGCCCGGCGACGACTGGGACACCGGCGTCCCGGTGCACTGGCTGCGCGAGCTGGTCGACTACTGGCGCGACGGCTACGACTGGCGGGCCGCCGAGGCGGAACTCAACCGCCATCCCCAGTTCCTGACCGAGATCGAGGGTCAGCGCATCCACTTCCTGCACATCCGCTCCGCGGAACCCGACGCGGTGCCCCTGCTGCTCACGCACGGCTGGCCCGGTTCGATCGTCGAATTCCTCGGCCTCATCGGGCCTTTGACCGATCCTGCCGCGCACGGCGGCAACGCGGCCGACGCCTTCCATCTGGTCATCCCGTCTCTCCCCGGCTTCGGATTCTCCAGACCGGTGAGCGATACCGGCTGGACTCGCGCCCGCGTCGGCCGAGTGTGGGCCGAGCTCATGAACCGCCTGGGCTACGAGCGCTACGGCGTGCAGGGCGGTGACATCGGCGGCGCGGTCAGCCCGGAAGTGGCGCGCCACGCACCCGATCGGGTGATCGGCGTGCATGTGAACGGTGGCCCGAATCTCCCGCCGCCGTCCGCGGTCGACGACTACGACCAGCTCACCGAGCTCGAACAAGATCGCCTCCGCCGCATCCAGGCGTTCATGCGCGAGGAGTTCGGCTACATCTCCATCCAGTCCACCCGCCCGCAAGCCCTCGCCTACGGGCTGGTCGACTCCCCCGTCGGCCAGCTCGCCTGGATCATGGACAAGTTCCGCGAATGGACCCATCCGCGAAACGTGGTGCCCGACAAGATCATCGACCGGGACACCCTGCTCACCAACGTGATGATGTACTGGCTCACCGGCACCGCCGGATCGGCCGCCTACGTCGGCTACGCGCAGGCCGGCGAATGGGGTGCGACACCGGCGAATTCGGGCGTCCCGACCGGCGTCATCGCCTTCGCCCACGACGTATGCATCCGGCGGTACTGCGAGCCCTCGAACACCATCACCCGGTGGACCGACGTCGACCGTGGCGGCCACTTCGCCGCGCTGGAAGAACCCGAGATCCTGGTCGGGGACATTCGAGAGTTCTTCCGCGACTTGCGCTGAACCCTCAGGGCACCAAGGGCCGAACCTGCTCGGCGACAAACCGGACAAACCCTGCCGGGTTGGGTTCGTCGCCGGTGGGCTGGAGTATCACGCTGGTGGCTCCGGCTTCCGCCCAGCGGATAACCGTGTCGGCGATGGCCCGGGCGTCACCGGCGACACCGATGTCGGGAATGTGGTCGCGGCCCTGTTCGCGCAGGTCGGCGGCCACCCGGTCGGCGGCGTCGGGGCCGGTCGCGGCGAGCAGGTAGACGACGATCGGGAAGGGCCGCGCCGCAGCGCTTTCGGGGCGGGCGGCGTGCAGGATCTCGGCGGCGGATCGGATTCCGGCGGCGGAGGTGGAGTTGGTGAGAATGACGCCGTCGGCCGATTCACCCACCAGCCGTAGGGTTTTCGGTCCGGTGGCGGCGGCCAGAATGGGCGGGGCGGCGGCCGGCGGCCAGTCCAGGGCGACGTCGTCGAGCTGAATGTAGCGGCCCTTGGCGGTGATTCGCTGCCCGTCGAGCAATCCGCGCAGCGCATCGAGGTATTCGCGCAGCAGCGTCAGCGGCGAGGCGACCCGCGCCCCGACCTGCCCCATCCACTCCTGAACCCCGTGTCCCACACCGTAGATCCCGCGTCCCGGGAACATCCGTTCCAGGCTCGCCAGCTCCATCGCGGTGATCGCGACATTGCGCAACGGCACCGGCAGCACCCCGATGCCGATCCGTACCCGTTCACTCCGGGCCAGCGCCGCCGCGACGGTCGAAATCCCACCTTCGAGAAAGCAGTCCTCCCAGAGCCATAGCTCCTCGAGGCCCGAATCATCGGCGGCGCGAACAACTTCGGAAAGCAGTTCGGGCGGATTCTGTGGACGGAAGACAGCACCCAGCTTGGTCATACCCCACCACTACCAGAATCCGCCCGGCTTACTCAGCCGAAGTGGCAAACGTAGTGAACGGGCTCGATGACCTCGATGACGAAGCTTGAGTTCCCCGGCACCGAGAACGACTCGCCACCCTTGTACGCGGTCGCCTCCGACTCACCGGCGAGCGTGACATTGCACGAGCCCTCGAGCAGCTCCATGATCTCCGGCGCACCCGTGTTGAAGGTCAGCGTGGCCGGAAGAATGACACCCACCGACTTGCTGGTCCCATCGGCCAACTCGATGTTGTGGCTGACGCACTTGCCATCGAAGTAGACATTGGCGCGCTTGGTGACGGTGACATTCTCGAACTTCATGCCGTGATCGTACCGGCGACCTCCGGGCAACTAGGCGGCGGAGGTCACGCGATACACGTCGTACACGCCTTCCACATTCCGGACCACGTTGAGCAGGTGGCCCAGGTGCTTGGGGTCGCCCATCTCGAAGGTGAACTTGGAGATGGCGACTCGGTCACCGGAGGTGGTGACCGCCGCGGACAGGATGTTCACCTTCTCGTCGGCCAGCACCTTGGTCACATCCGAGAGCAGACGCGTCCGGTCGAGGGCCTCGATCTGGATGGCGACCAGGAAGACCGACGATGGGGACGGGGCCCACTTGACCTCGATGATGCGTTCCGGTTCGGAGCGCAGCGAGTCGGCGTTGGTGCAGTCGGTGCGGTGGACGCTGACCGCGCCGCCGCGTGTCACGAAGCCCATGATCTCGTCGCCGGGCACCGGGGTGCAGCACTTGGCCAGCTTGGAGACGGTGCCGGGCGCGCCCGGAATCTCCACGCCCGCATCGCCGGTGGTGCGCTGGCGCGACGGGACGGTGGAAGGCGTCGATCGCTCGGCCAATTCGTTCTCGACGTCGCTGACGCCACCGAGCTGGGCCATGAGCCGCTGCACCACGTGGTGCGCGGAGACCTGGTTCTCGCCGACGGCCGCGTACAGCGCGGAGATGTCGGTGTAGTGCAGCTCGTGGGCGAGCGCGCTCATGGCGTCGACGCTCATCAGCCGCTGCAGCGGCAGGCCCGAGCGCCGGACCTCCTTGCTGATCGCGTCCTTGCCCGCCTCGAGTGCCTCTTCGCGACGCTCCTTGGCGAACCACTGGCGAATCTTCGCCTTGGCGCGCGGGGACACCACGAAGTTCTGCCAGTCGCGCGAAGGCCCGGCGTTCTGCGCCTTGGAGGTGAAGATCTCGACGACCTCACCGTTTTCCAGCTGGCGTTCCAGCGCGACGAGTCGACCGTTGACGCGCGCGCCGATGCAGCGGTGGCCGACCTCGGTGTGCACGGCGTAGGCGAAGTCGACCGGGGTGGACTTCTGCGGCAGCGTGATCACGTCGCCCTTGGGCGTGAACACGAAGATCTCCGGCGACTTCAGGTCGAACCGCAGCGACTCCAGGAATTCGGCCGGGTCCGCGGCCTCCCGCTGCCAGTCGAGGAGTTGACGCATCCACGCCATGTCGTCGACTTCGGTGGAGTCGTTGGAGTGCTTGCCCTTGGTCTCCTTGTACCGCCAGTGCGCGGCAATGCCGAACTCGGCGGTCCGGTGCATGTCCTGGGTGCGGATCTGCACTTCCAGGGGCTTGCCGTCGGGTCCGACCACGGTGGTGTGCAGGGACTGGTAGACGCCGTAGCGCGGCTGGGCGATGTAGTCCTTGAACCGTCCGGCCATGGGCTGCCACAGCGAGTGCACGACACCGACGGCCGCGTAGCAGTCGCGCACCTCGTCGCAGAGGATGCGGATGCCGACCAGGTCGTGGATGTCGTCGAAGTCCTTACCCTTGACGATCATCTTCTGATAGATCGACCAGTAGTGCTTGGGACGGCCCTCGACGACCGCGTTGATGCGGCTGGCGGCAAGCGTATTGACGATCTCGGCACGAACTTTCGCCAGATACGTATCCCGCGAGGGCGCGCGATCGGCGACCAACCGCACGATCTCGTCGTACTTCTTGGGATGCAGGATCGCGAACGCGAGGTCCTCCAACTCCCATTTCACCGTCGCCATACCCAGCCGGTGGGCCAGCGGCGCGATCACTTCCAGGGTTTCGCGCGCCTTCTTGGCCTGCTTCTCCGGCGGCAAGAACCGCATGGTCCGCATATTGTGCAGCCGGTCGGCGACCTTGATCACCAGCACGCGCGGGTCGCGGGCCATGGCGATGATCATCTTACGAATGGTCTCGGCCTCGGCGGCCGCGCCCAGATTCACCTTGTCCAGCTTGGTCACACCGTCGACCAGGTGCGCGACCTCGGTGCCGAACTCGGCGGTCAGCTCGTCGAGCGAGTACCCGGTGTCCTCGACGGTGTCGTGCAGCAGCGCGGCAACCAGCGTGGTGGTGTCCATACCCAGTTCCGCGAGGATGTTCGCGACGGCCAGCGGGTGGGTGATGTACGGGTCGCCGGACTTGCGGAACTGGTGCTGGTGCTTCTCGTCGGCGACGTCGAAAGCCCGTTGCAGCAGAGCGAGATTCGCCTTCGGGTACAGCTCGCGGTGCACGGTGGCCAATGGCTCGAGCACCGGTTTGACGGCGGCGATGCCGCGCTGCCCGGTCATGCGACGGGCCAGGCGCGCGCGGACGCGACGGGAGGCGGAGGTGGGAACGGCGGTGGTATTGCGAGCGGCGGTGCCGGACTGTCCATTGGCCGCTGGGGTGGCGGACTCGCCGTCGGGCGTTTGCCCCGAGTTCGCCTTCTCCAGATGCTGTGTCATGCCACCTCCGCTCGCGGCCTCGATCGGAAAACCATATCGGACCGTTCAACCACCCAGATCATCCACTTTAGTCCTGGAATCCGATACCGACCGGGACAGCAGACGCCGCCGACGGGTACAGCCCCGGAGCATGGAACTGTACCCGGTCAGCTCACTGTTCACTGACAGACTCCACGAGCCCGTCGGCGGTCAATTCCAGGCGGCGAGTCACGCCGATATCCGACAGGAACCGCGGGTCGTGGCTCACCACGATCAGCGCACCCTGAAATGCCGCCAGCGCCTCGGTGAGATGCGCGAGACTCGGCAGGTCCAGGTTGTTGGTCGGCTCATCGAGCAGCAGCAGTTTGGGAGCCGGTTCGGCCAACAGCAGCATCGCCAGCGCCGCCCGCAACCGCTCCCCGCCCGAGAGCGCTCCCGCGAGCACGTCCGCGTCGCCGCCGCGGAACAGAAAGCGCGCGAGTTGCGCCCGGATCCGTTCCGGTGCGGCGTGCGGCGCGGTGGCCGCGACATTCTCGAAGACGGACTTGTCCTCGTCGAAAATGTCCAGGCGCTGCGGCAGCATGCGCCACGGCACCTTCGGCCCCGCCTCCTGGATCCGGTGCAGCAGCGTGGTTTTGCCGATGCCATTGCGCCCGGTGAGCGCGATGCGTTCGGGCCCGCTGACTTTCAGCGTCACCGTCGGCCCGCACGCCAGTCGCGCCTCGCTCAGCTCGATCACGTCCTGGCCCGGATACAGCCGGGTGTCGGGCAGGTCGACCCGAATCTCGCGGTCGTCGCGCAGCCGCTCCTGCATTTCGCTCAGATGATCCTTGGCCTCCTCGACCTTGCCGATGTGGTTGTTGCGCAGCTTGCCCGCCGACACCTGGGCCTGGCGTTTGCGTTCGGCCATGACGATCTTGGGTTCGCGTTTCTGATCCCACATCTTCTGCCCGTACCGCAGCCGCCGGTCCAGCTTGATGCGCGCCTCGACGAGTTCGCGCGCCTGCTTCTTCACATCGCTGCGGGCGTCGCGGACCGCCGCCCGGGCGGCCTCCTGTTCGGCCTCGATGATCCGCTCGTACTCGCTGAAATTGCCGCCGAACAAACGGATTTCGCCGTGGCGCAGTTCGGCGATGGTGTCGACGCGTTCGAGGAGTTCGCGGTCGTGGCTGACGGTCAGCACGGTGCCGGGGAACTGGCCGATGACCTCGTAGAGCCGCTCGCGCGCCACCTGGTCGAGGTTGTTGGTCGGTTCGTCCAGCAGCAGCACGTCCGGCTCGCGCAGCAGTTCCGCCACGAGACCGAGCAGCACCGTCTCACCGCCGGACAGCGTGTCCAGTCGACGATCCAGCTGCGCGATATCGCCTGCGACGTAATGCAATCCGAGCCGGCCGAGCAGCGCCACCGCGCGTTCCTCGATATCCCAGGCATTGCCCACGAGATCGAAGTCGGCCTCGGTGCCGTCCCCGGATTCGATGCGGTGCAGGGCCTTTCGAATCTCGGCCAGCCCCAGCACCTGATCGACGCGCTGGCCGGTGGCCAACCCGAGATCCTGGCGCAGGTACCCGAACCGCCCCGGCACGCTCACCGACCCGCGCTGCGCGCGCAGTTCCCCGGCGACCAGCCGAAACAGTGTCGATTTTCCCGCCCCATTGCTGCCGACCAGGCCCACATGCCCCGGCCCGAGCTGAGCATCGAATCCGTCGAATACCGGCGTGCCGTCGGGCCACGCGAAGGTGAGATCGGAAATGGAAATAACAGGCATTGACATGCGAGCCTCCGAGGGATGAGCGAATGCGGCGCGCGATTGCGGGCCACTCGGCGTTCACCTCAGAAGAGCAACGGCATGTCTCCGATCAGACGGGAATAGAACTCAGCTACGGTAACCGAGATCAACGGATCAGTGCAACAACATATTTCGTGAGCCGGATCTCAGCGGCCGGTCAGGCGCAGATAACCCAGGGCCGCCACGGCCACAGCCGCCGCCAGACCGTACATCGCCGCGACGCCGTGTCCGATGGCGATTCCACCCAGCAGTGTGCCCGCGCCGATGCCGAAGTAGATGCAGGAGGCGTTCAGTGCCACGACCAGCCCGGACTCCTGGGGAGCCGCGGCGATGAGCCGGTGCTGCTGCGCGGGTGTCTGGCACCAGCTGGCCGCACCCCAGGCGACGGCAAGCAGACCGACCAGGGCAGGGACATGTGTCTCGTTCGCGGCGAGCACGCCCATCAGGCCGAGCGCGGCGGCCATCAGCGCGTAGCCAGCTGTCAGTACCCGTGTGGCACCCCACCGGTCGGTGGCGTACCCGGAGGACAGATTCCCCGCGACCGCGCCCGCACCATAGAGCATCAGCACCCACGCGGTCGACGACGCGCCGATTCCCAAGGCCCCCAAGGCCGGAACGGCATACGCGTACGCGACGTACGCCGCGCCCATGCCGAGCACGGTCAGCGGCAGCACCGTCGCCACCGAGCGGTTGCGCAGCACCGAGAGTCGAGTCGCCAGGGGCACATACGGATTCCCGGGCAGCGCCGGGACCCAGGCGGCCACACCGGCGGCGGCGATCACGCACACGATCGCGACGCCGGTCAGCGCGGCACGCCAGCCCAGCCAGTGCCCGAGCAGATCGCCCAGCGGCACGCCGAGCGCGGTCGCGATGGTCAGCCCGCCGACCACGACGGCCAGTGCCCGCGCCCGCTTCTCGGGTGACACCAGAGCCGAGGCCACCGCACCCGCGTTCGGCGTGAACGCCGCCGCCCCGAGCGCCGCCAGAATCCGCGTGACCAGCAGGATCGCGAACGTCGGCGCGAGCGCCGAACCGAGATTCGCCAAGGCCAGCACCAGCAGCGCCGACACCAGCAGCGTCCGTCGCGGCAGCCGCGCGGTCAGCGTCGCCAGCACCGGCGACCCCAGCGCGTACGCCGCCGCGAACACCGTCACCGCGAGTCCGGCCGTCGCCGTCGAAACATGCAGTGCCCCGGCCAGATTCGGCAGAAATCCGGCCAGGATGAACGAATCGGTACCGACGGCGAAGGTCCCCAACGCCAGAATCAGCGTGCGCCGCAGGCTATTCGACACACCTGCCTCGGATGCCGACAACGGGGCAACAACCGGGATACTTGCCATCCCGAATCTCCTTCCAGAAAAACCCGGCCCGAGGCCGGGTCAGTTTTCGCGAACCGCGCGACCGTTCAGCCGGTCGCCTGTTCGTAGAAACGGCGGGTGTACACGGCCGCATTGTCGTGGGCCCCGGCCATCAGATCGGCGACGGTCTGACTCGCCAACTCGCGCCGCCACGCCAACTCCGCCCGCCCCATGGCCTGCGCGATCCCGCACGCCTTGCCGAACTCCGACTTCGCCCGCGCCGCCCCCGCTCCCCGGCGGCGGATCTCGGTGCACCGGAAGGCATCCGTGCGCCCCTCGACGGCGGCCACCACGTCCATGAGCGTGATCCGCTCGGGTGCGCGGCCCAGCCGGTAGCCGCCGCGCGCACCCGGCGTGGATTCCAGGATGCCCTCCCGGACCAGCGGCTGTAGCCGCTTCTTGAGGTATTCCGGCGGCAGTTCGAAGATCTCGGCCAGCCGGGCGGTGGCGATCGGCGCGTGGTCGTCGAGCCAGGCCAGCGCGATGCAGCAGTGCAGTCCCCATTCGACGCCCTCACCGATCACCATGAAAGGGGATAGTACATGTCCCGATTATCCGAGCCAACCCCTTACTTCGAGATGCGCCGCGCCTTCATGCCATTCGACAGCGGTACCTCGACGACCTTGCCGCCGGATTCGGCGTGCAGCATGCGCCCGCTGCCGGTGTAGATGCCGACATCGGAGGGCCCGCGCGGTCCGAAGGAACCGAACACCAGATCACCGGGTTGGGCGTCGAGCAGCGACACGTCCACGCCCTGCTCCCACTGCTGTTCGGCGGTGCGCGGCAGGGTGATGGTGCTGCCGGACCCCGCGAACACCGCCGCCGCCGTGAATCCCGCCTGATCGAATCCGCCGTCGGTCGGCCCGCCCGGCCCACCACCGCCGAAAACGTAAGGCGTGCCGAGCCATTGCTGCCCCGCCGCCACGATCTGCGGTCCCAGCGCCGCGTTCTGATCCGCCTGGAACCGCCCTTCACTGCCGAGGCTGCGGAATCCCGGCTCGGCGGCCAGAATCCGCGCCACGTACGGCCGCGTCTCGGTGAAGTGCCGCGCGATCTGATTGGGCATGCCGCCCGAGGCCAGCACCGCGCCCTCACCGGCGTTGTAGGCCGCGATGGTCAGCGCGGTCAGGTCGCCGGAGACCTTGCCCTCGCTCATCCAGCCCTCGATGGTCTTGGCGATCGCGCACATGTAGCGGCCCTGGCCGATGATGGCGTCGGCGGGTTCCAGGGCGCTGGCCACGCCGTCGCCGTCCGCGTCGATGACATAGGGCTGTCCGTCGGGGGCAAGCGCTTTCGCGGTACCCGGCATGAACTGGGCGATGCCCTGCGCGCCGTCCGGGGAGACCGCGTCGGCGCGGAAGCCGGATTCGGCCTGGGCCTGGGCGGCCAGCAGCGAGGCGCTGATCTCGGGGCACAGCGATCCGGCCCGGCGGTACCAGATCTCGAGCTCGGGCGGCACCTTGCCGGAGGCCAGATTGCCGCCCGCGGTGCCGAATCCGTTCTCGCAGTAGGGCGTCGAGGGTGCGGGCACGCTGCCGCCCGCGAGCCAGGGCATGGGGTCGACCTGATGCCCACCGGTCAACCGACCGCCCGGCACGAGCTCGAAATGCAGGTGCGGACCGGAGGATTCGCCATTGCTGCCGACGTCAGCGATATGCTGCCCCATTTGGACGATGTCCCCGGTTCGCACAAAAATCCCGTTGTCGTACATGTGGCCATACACGGTCGAATACCGGTGGCCACTCTCGTCCAGCGAATCGATCACCACCCAATCACCGAATCCGGACGCCGCCCCCGCCGCCACCACCAGCCCATCGGCCGCCGCATAGATCGGCGTCCCCGCCGGGGCGGCCATATCCACGCCCATGTGCGTGCCGCCGCGTGCCCCGAATCCGTCGGTGATCGTGAATTGGCTTGGCGAGATCGGATATTGGTGCCGCCCGGCCCCGGTCAGACTGCCCGCCTCGTTCACCGTCCCCGGCATGGCGGCCATCGACGCGTTCACGGGCCCCGCCTCGGTCGTCGTGGCCGCCGCGTCCTTGATGGTGACCTGCACCCGATCCAGATGATTCCGCGCCGCGTCCCCGCGATCGTCCAGGGGCTTCCACTCGGTCCCGTTGGCCGCGCCGGGAGTCCAGCTGCGCTGCTTCCAGATCAGATAGTCCACCCGGAACGCCGCCGCGTTCTCCTGCAGGAAGGACACGATCGCATCCCCCTTGCCGGAATCCGACCCGACAATGAATTCCACGGCACGCCCGGCCTTCAGATCCGGCGACGACGCGTCGTCGACGACCCCGCGCATGTCCATCATCCCGAAGTGCGCGACCGTGCAGCGCAGCACCCGCAGCGCCCCGTCCTGCAAACCCGCCTCGACCGGTGATCCGGTGGAGGGGCAGTTGGGTTCGGTGCGCGCCGAGGTGGCGACGGGAATGCTGGGTGTGCCCGGCCCGCAACTGGTCTCGGTGGCGGGCAGGATGATGACGAGCACCAGCGTCATCAGGCCGATGATGAGGCCGACCGCCCCGCCGACAATGGTCTTGGGCTTCACGCCCGAACGCTCCCGGCCGACGCGGTGATCACCCGGACATCATGCCATGGCCGACACGCGGTTTCAGGGATCCGCACACGCCGGGCGGAAACTAGCCGACAGTTTCAACTACCCGGGAGCGGGCACCCCTTCCCTATGCCGTACGTGGCCCGCAACGAAGTCCACGCCGCTCGCATCATCAGCGGCGTCGGCGCGCTGTTCGCCCTCATCGAGGGCGTGTACATTCTGATGCTGATCCTCAACGCGGATCAGTCGAACAAGTTCTTCATCTTCATCAAGGGATTGGCGGAACCGCTGGCGCTGTTCTTCCCCGGGTTGTTCCACACCGGCAGCCCGAACTTCGACATCATCCTCGATTACGGCCTGGCCGCGGTCTTCTGGCTGATCGTGACCGGCTTCATCGCCCGCGTCATTGTTCGCTAGGCGAACTGGCGGACAGATCCAACGCGGTGAGAGCCGCGGCGAACAGCGGCGTGTGTTCGGACCGACCGGGGTCGTACCCGGTCAGGGCGGCGATCCGATTCAAGCGATAGTTCAGCGTATTGCGGTGCACGACCAGCGACTCCGCGGCGGCGACGCGATTGTGGTCGTGGGCGAGGTAGGCCCGCAACGCTTCCATCAGATGCTGATGGTCGGCGAGCGGCGCGAGCAGGCCGAGCAGCCAGGCGCGGGCGGGTCCGGGCCGAGCGAACTGGTACTGCAGTGCCAGGTCGGCCATCCAGTACACACCGGTCGGCCGTCCTAATCCGAGCGCGAGCCGGGCGATCTCCCCCGCCTCCTCGGCCCGCACCGGAATCTCCGAAACCGTTGCCGCGGTGGCGGTTCCCGCGATCACGCGCGCACCGGCCGCGGCGGCGATCCGCGCCACCGTGGCATCCAGCCGGCCGACCGGTTCACTCACGGGCACCAACACCCAGCCCCCGGCTCGATCCAGCACGGTCAGCGCGTGCGGCGAGAGCGCGTCGATCTCCCCGTGTATCACCCGCATGGCGGGCCGCACCCCCTCCGCCTCGGCGGTCCGCAAGGCGACCACGTGATGACCCCCGAGCGGGATCCCGAACCGCTCGGCCAGCAGCTCCGCGGGCTTGCCCTGCAACAGCGCCTGCGCCAGCGCCCGTTTCGCCTCCCGCTGCTCCCAGTGCAGGTCCTGCCGCTCGTGCAGATACGACCCCGCCACGCCGGGAATCACGATGCCCAGATACCGCAGCAACTGCGGCACCGCGCGCAGCAATTCGTCGCGTTCCCCCGGCGTGCTCGCCTGCGCCGCCAGGAAGTTCCAGGCCGCCAGCGCCCCTTGGTGATACACCGACAGCACCGCGTCGAGCGGAATCCCCTCGCGCGCCCGGCGCACCGCGACCTCGATCATCCCGTCCAGATCCGCCGCCCGGGGTTCGCGCCCCTCCCCCAGCAGCCGAACGAACAGTCGCAGATTGTCCTCGGCGCGGTGCACCAGGTCGCGCTCGATGGTCTCCCGCGGCAGTTGCTCGTAGTCCGGCACGCTGCGCACCACCGCCGCCATCATTTCGCGGGCGGCCTCGGCTAGGTGCGCGGCCAGAAAGTCGGTGACGGAGTCCACCGGCACATTGTGGCCGCGACCGAATCCCTTCGCACGGCAAACGAATCCAACAGGGCCGATAGCCGCGATCAAGACCTCGACCCTTGTCACCGGAACAAATCCGGCCCGGCAACCCTGATCCCGCGCACAGAGACCCCGACCGGCTTCGTCTGAGACGGTTTAGCCCACACTGTCGTGGCGGAGGAAAGAAGATCCGATGAGCGGTCATGGATGGGGACGGTTGCTCGCGGCGGGCGCGGCCGCCGCGCTACTGCTGGCGGTGCAGGCCACCGCGTACGCCGAGGAGACCAAGGACATTGCGGTGGAACCACCTCCGGCGGTCACCCTGCCGCCCGAGGTCGACGACTTCTATTCGCCCCCGGCCGGACAGGTGGCCGCCGCGCGGCCGGGTGAGATCCTGCGGGCGCGGCGGATCAATCCGGCGTACTTCGGGTTCGTGCAGCTGAACATCGACGCCTGGCAGCTGTCGTATCGCACCACCAACAGCTTCGGCGCGGCCATTTCGACGGTCACCACGGTGCTGGTGCCGCGCGGGCCCGCACCCGAGGGCGGGCGCAAGCTGCTGTCGTATCAGATCGCCGAGGACAGCGCGGCGCAGTATTGCGCGCCCTCCTACGTGATCCAGTCCGGCGCATTGCCTTTGGACTACGTGAACGCCGCCGAGACGATGATCCCCATCGCCGCCGGTGTGGGCCAGGGTTGGACGGTGGTGATCCCCGACTACGAGGGCCCGCATTCGTCCTACGGCACGTCGAAACTCAATGCGCAGGCCACCCTGGACGGCATCCGCGCGGCCGAAAGCTTCTCCCCCGCACAGCTTTCCGGCACCGCGACGCCGACCGCCCTGTGGGGATATTCGGGCGGCACCGTACCCTCGTCCTTCGCCGCCGAGATCGCGAAAGACTATGCGCCGGAACTGAATATCGCCGGTGTCGCGGCCGGTGGCATCGCGGCCGCCGACTATCCGACGGCGCTGAGGCACAACAACCGCGGCCTCTACACCGGGCTGGTCATGGGTGTGTTCGCCGGTATCGCCGGCGAGTACCCGGAGGTCCGGGACATGCTGCGCGACAATGTGGTCGACCCGGTGACCCAGTTGCTGCTCGCCTCCAAGCAGCTGCTCTGCCACCCGACGGGCACGGCGCTGGTGCCGTTCTACGACTACCTCGGTGCCTTCGGCTATCAGGGTGACCCGCTGCAACACCCTGCGGTGCAGCGCTTCCTGGCCGAGAACTCCCTCGGCCAGCGCACCCCGTCGATGCCGATCTACATCTATCACGCCCAGTACGACGAGATCCTGCCCAACGCCGGCGTCGACCGCCTGGTCGACAAGTACTGCGGCGAGGGCGCGCCCAGCGTCGTCTACGAGCGGGAACTGGTGGCCGAGCACATCTCCGGCTTCGCCGGACAACTGCCGGGCGCGTTCGGCTGGCTGCGTGACCGGCTCGATGGCGTGCCCGCCCCCGAGGGTTGCACGATCACCGATCCGACCCTGATCCTGGCCGAACCGCGTTTCTGGCAGACCCTCGGGGAGATCCTGCCCACCGCCGTGCAGGCGCTGGTCGGTCAGGCCATCGGCGCGGGCAAGTAGGTCAGAGCTTGACGATGGACGTCACCGGGTAGTCGCCCTGCCGCCCACGGCCTTCCAGGAAGCTCAGCTCGAGCACCACCGCCGCCGCGACCACCTCGGCTCCGGCGGCGGTGAACAGCTCGGCCGCGGCTGCGAGGGTGCCGCCGGTGGCCAGCACGTCATCCAGCAAAAGGACCTTGCGCCCGGCTAGGTTGACACCGTCCGCGGGGATTTCCAATGCCGCAGAACCGTATTCGAGCGTGTACTCGCGAGAATGCACCGGCGGCGGCAGCTTCCCGGCCTTGCGCACCGCCACCACACCGGTCCCGAGGATCGCCGCGGCTCCCGCGCCCAGCAGGAACCCGCGCGCGTCGACACCCGCCACCAGATCCGCGTCCGGCGCGCACGCCGCGAAGCAGTCCAGCACCGCCCGGAATCCGTCGGCGTCCGCGAACACCGGTGTCAGATCGGCGAATCGCACGCCCGGCGTCGGAAAATCATCGTGCCAGCGGGTCAGCCGCCGCACCGCTTCCTCGGCCTTCGCGGCCCGTTCTCCCGCCACTTCCGCCGTCTCCAACATCTCGTGCTTGCTCATCGACACCCACTCCTCGTCCACCACGCCGCCACGGCGTTCACCGTTTCAAAACCCAGCGATCCATGTTCCAGCCCGCACCTGCCCGGGTAGGGCTGGCGATGCCGTTCTCCATGCCGTCGCCGAACGCGATGGTGCG
The DNA here is from genome assembly GCF_035818515.1 of Nocardia sp. CDC153. Classification (NCBI taxonomy): domain Bacteria; kingdom Bacillati; phylum Actinomycetota; class Actinomycetes; order Mycobacteriales; family Nocardiaceae; genus Nocardia; species Nocardia sp. CDC153. Next base: position 569,767 of record NZ_JAYKYU010000002.1, read on the forward strand.
CGGACTGGCGAACAGCGGAATCGAGGGCATCTCACCCCAGAGCAGGTTCTCCTGCTCGTTGAGCAGATTCAGCACGGTGGTCGAGTTGTCCTCGGCCGCAAGCTGATCCGCGATGGCATCGTAGCGGCCATTGCCCCAGCGGCCGTAATTCAGACCCGCGCCGGTGCGCAGCGCGCCGATGGCGTCGGTCGCGAGCAGGGTGCCGGAGGGGCCGGGCATGCCTGCGGTGCCGCCCAGGATGGCGTCCACCTTGCCGTCGGTCAGCTGCGCGGCGGTGAAATCCGGTGCGCCCGCGTCGACCACGGTGATACCCGCCGACTTGCACGCGTCCGCGATGGCCGACACCATGGCCGCGCGCCGCTCATCGGGCTTGACGTACCCGATCCGGACCGTCTGATTCCCGATCCCGGACGACTGCGCCGCCTGCGAGGCCGTCGCGTCCCCGCCCTTGTACTTGTCCCCCGCGCCCGCGATGGCCGGGTAGTACAGCGAATCCTGTTGCACGGTCCGCGAATTCAGCACGCCCGCGCCCAGCCCGAGTTTGACGTCGTACTCCGGGTGCCCGAACTTGTCGAACAGCGCCTGCCGCGGCACGCACAGCGCGAACGCCTTGCGCGCGTCCGGCGACCCGAACACTCCGGCACCGCCGAGCACCAGCTGCTCGACCCCGCGGCCGGGCAGATTCTGCTTGTGGAATCCGCCCAGGCTCACCTCACCCAGCGAGCCCGCGCCCACGTCCAACACGCCGATGGAGTTGTCCGACAACTTCGACTTCAGATCGGAATGCCGGTCCCACACCACGATTCGCGGCGTCTTGGGCTGATTGCCCCACCACTTCTCGTTCTTGACCAGGACCAGGCCGTCCTTGTCGCTGAACGAGTCGACCCGGTACGGCCCCGAGGAGGGCAGCACCGTCAGATCCAGCTTGCCGGGGGTCAGCTTCCAGCCGTTGTTCCAGAAGTCGGCGATCCGCTCGAGCGTGGGCTGATCACCGGTCTGCACCGGGGTCACCACGTTCGGCACCTTCACCTGGCTGGCGACCACGTGCGCGGGCATCATCTCGGCCGCGTTGAACAGCGACTTCCACGACGAATAGTGCTTGCCCGGCCGGAACACCACGGTGGCGTCCTTGGACCCGGGCTGGCAGTCCACCCGCTCGATATCGCGATATCCGTCGGTGCTGGCCGCGTCGAACAGCGGAACCGGCCCGCCCGGACCGGCTTTGGTGAACCGGCCGCTGCGCGCCGCCCAGGTCAGCACCAGATCGTCACAGGAGGTCTGGATACCGTCGGAGTAGGTGCCCTCCGGGTTGAGCCGGTACTGGATGGTCTGCGTGTCGCCGGGCACCTCCTTGGCGGTGCCCACATCGGTGTCGGCCACCGGCTGCCCGTCGGGGCCGGTGTAGAAGAACCCGGTCAGCACCCGCGAGAACACCGCGGCCGCACCGCTGTTCGCGCCGAGGGTGCTGCTGCCGTTGTAGCTCGCGATGACCGCGTCCACACCGTAGCCGATGGAGGGCACCTGGTTCTTCGATGAGCATCCCGCCACCGCACCGGCGGCGAGGGTGCCCGAGACCAGGAGAACCGCGGTTCTGCGCAAGACCTTGCGTTCGTGCTTCACCGTCGCCCCCCGCGCTCAGTGCCGTCGCTTCTGTCGTTTCCCACTCGGCCGGGCACCGGGACGCGGCGCGCCCGAGCTCGAACGCGGACCGACGGTTTCGAAGCCCCGGGTCGCGGAACCCGCCCGCGCGGCCGCCGCCGCACCGACGCGCGCCTTGCCCGCGCCCGAGCGCTTGGCCAGCACCTTCTTGGTGTGCGCGGACACCGGACCCCAGCGCTCCTTGATCGACACCAGGATCGGCACGGCGAAGAAGATCGACGAGTAGCCACCCACGATCATGCCGACCAGCTGCACCAGCGCCAGATCCTTGAGCGTGCCCACACCCAGCAGCCACACCGCGATCACCAGCATGCCGATGATCGGCAGAATGCCGATGACGGTGGTGTTGATGGACCGCATCAGCGTCTGATTGGCGGCCAGATTCGCCCGCTCGGCGTAGGTGTGTTTGCTCAGATGCAGCACCCCGCGCGTGTTCTCCTCGACCTTGTCGAAGACGACCACGTTGTCGTAGAGCACATAGCCCAGAATCGTGAGCAGACCGATGACCGCCGCGGGCGTCACCTCGAAACCGACCAGCGAGTAGATGCCCGCGGTCACAACGAGATTGAAGAACAGCGAGCCGATCGCCGCGATCGACATATCGCGTTCGAAGCGAATCGCGATATAGGCCATGGTCAGCACGACGAACACCACCAGTGCCAGCAACGCCTTGTGCGTCACCTGACTACCCCAGGTCTCACTGATCTGAGCGATGCTGATGGCATTGCGGCTGGGCTGGCCGCTCGAATCCTTCGGATGGAAGGCGTCGAACAGCGCGCTCTGCAGCTTGTCGGCCTGGTCGGTCGACAACGAATCCGACCGGACCTGAATGGTGGCCGAGGAACCCGAGCCCACCTTCTGCGTGGTCACCGGGTCGTGGCCGATCACGGTCCGGTAGACCTCGTCCACCTTCGAGGTGGTGACGTCCGCGGCGGCGGGCAGCTGGATGCGCGAACCGCCCGCGAAATCGATGCCCAGGGTGAATCCCTTGAGCCCCATGCTCAGCGCGGCGATCGCGATGAGCACCGCGGCGATGCCGTAGTACACCTTGCGCTTGCCGACGATCTCGAAACCGCCGGTGCCGGTGTACAGCCGCTCGAACAGGCTGTGCTTGCGGCCCGAAACCGTTTCCTCGTAATCGAGTTCGTTGTCGGGATCCACCGCGATGGGAGAGGACTTGGCCATGATCACGCCTCCTTCACCAGGACACCGGCCGCGGCCTTGCGTTCCTGTGCGAGCTCTGCAATAGCGCCCAGGCCGTTCACCGACGGCTTCGCCCAGAACGGCGAGCGCGAGACCAGCATCATCAGCGGCGCGGTCACCAGGTACAGCACGATGACGTCGAGCACGGTGGTCAGACCGAGGGTGAAGGCGAAGCCCTTCACCTGACCGGCGGCCAGCACGTACAGCACCGCGGAGGCGATGAGCGACACCGTCTTACCGGAGAGGTTGGTGCGCTGCGCGCGCTGCCAACCGCGGGGCACCGCGGAACGGAAACTGCGGCCCTCGCGCATCTGGTCCTTGATGCGTTCGAAGAAGACCACGAACGAGTCCGCCGTCATACCGATACCGATGATCAGACCGGCGATACCGGCCAGATCGAGGGTGAAGTTGATCCACCTGCCGAGCAGCACGATCAGCGCGTACACCGCCACACCGGCCGCGAGCAGCGAGAATCCGGCCAGGAAGCCGAGCATGCGGTAGTAGAGCAGGCAGTACAGCAGCACCGCCACCAGACCGATGGCACCCGCGATCAGACCCGCGCGCAGCGAGGACAGACCCAGGGTGGCCGACACCGTCTCCGCCTCGGAGGTGGCGAACGACAGCGGCAGCGAACCGTACTTCAGCGAGTTCGCGAGTTCCTTGGCGGTCGTGCCGTTGAAGTTGCCCGAAATCTGGGTGCTGCCGCCGAACTGGCCGCCGGACTCCACGCGCGGCGCGCTCACGACCTTCGTGTCGAGGGCGAAGGCCAGCTGCTTGCCGACGTACTCGTTGGTCAAGTTGCCCCAGGCGTCCGAACCGCTCGACTTGAACTCGACGTTCACCACCCAGCGGCCCTGCCGCTGATCCAGGGTGCCGGTCGCGTCCTTGATCTCCTGGCCGTCCAGTTTGGACTTGTCCAGCAGGTACACCTCGTTGCCGTCGGTGCTGCAGGTGACCAGCGGCAGGTTCGGATCGTCATTGCCCTGCAACGGATCCGGCTTGCTGCAATCCATGCTCGCCATGGCCTGCAACTGGACCGCCTGATCGGTGCTCTGCCGCAACGCCTTCGCGGCGGCGATCTCGGCCTGAGTCTGCTGCTGCGGGCTCTGGCCGCCCGGCGCGGGGGTCGGCGTGGTCGGGGCCTGCGCGGGGAACACCCGGTTCTGCGGCGCCTCGGTGGTCGGGGCCGGAGCCTCGCTGGTCGGCGTGGCGGTCGGGGCCGCGGTGTCGGTCGCGGGCGGGGTCGTGGGCTGACCGGCCGCGGGTTGCTGCGGAGCCTGCTTGCCGACCTGCGGCGTGGTCACGTTCAGCACCGGACGCACGTACAGCTTCGCGGTGGTGGCCAGCGACTTCGCCTGCGCGCCATCGTCACCCGGGACCGTGATCACCAGGTTGTCGCCATCGATGACGACCTCCGACCCGGCGACGCCCAGACCGTTGACGCGCTTCTCGATAATGCTCTGTGCCTGCTTGAGGCTGTCCTGACTGGGCTTGCCGCCGTCGGGGGTACGCGGCGTCAGGGTGACGCGGGTTCCGCCCTGCAGATCGATGCCGAGCTTCGGGGTGTGGTGCTTGTCGCCGGTGAAGAAGATCAGGCCGAACAACAAGGCCACCAGCGCGGCGTAGACGCCGAGCAGGCGCAGCGGATGCGCCGTTCCCTGGGAAGGTGGCACAGTACTTATCTCCTAGGCGGGTCGATGTTCGAACGTGTGGGTACACACCGCAGCGCCACCGGGCTGCCGGATTGCTCGAGCAGCGCGATGGCGCGGGGCGGTATCAGTCTTTGGTCAGCTTCGGCGCGTCAGCTGCGTCGACCTCGTTGTCGAAGACGACCTCGGTGGTCTCCTCGACCGTGGTCTGCTCGGCGGCGTCATCCTCATTGCGCACCTCGCGGATCGACGCCCGCAGCCAAGTGGTGACGACTTCCTCGGCGATCTCCAGATCGACGCTGGTCTCATCGAGTTCGACCACGGTGCCGAACAGTCCCGACGTGGTGACGACGCGGTCGCCGACTTTCAGGCTGTCCTGCATATCCGTCACCTTGGCCATCTCCCGCTTCTGGCGGCGGACGCCGAGGAACATCGGGATGAGCAGAGCAACCAGCAGCAGCGGCAGCAGAAGGTCCATCGTCGAAGTCAGCCCCTAGTCAATGGTCGGATGGGTGCGTTTCCCACACAGTCTGCCAGTAGACCCTGAGAGCTGCGCGGTCGACCGCCGACTATGCCGACCGCGCAGTCCCACTCAGGCGGACCGCACCCCGTAGGTGTAGTCGTCGAGCGGGAAGTTGGACGCCTCGCGATGCGCGTTCAGGGTGCTGGTCGGGCGCAGCAAGGCCGCCTCGCCGTGCTGGTTGAAATAGTAGCTGCGCGCGGTCGCGCACTGGCCGCCGTAGAACACGGACGCGCCCAGTTTTTCGGTGACGCGGTCCAGGAATTCGGTATTGGCGCGCTCGGTCACCTCGAAGACCTCTTCGCCGCGCCGGAACATCTCACCGAACAGGCGCGCCATGTGCTTCATCTGCGCCTCGATGGTGGTGAAGTAGGACAGGCCGCTGTAGGAATACGGGCTGTTGAGGCTGACGAAGTTGGGGAACTTCGGGACGGTGATGCCCTCGTAGGCCTGGAAACGGTTGTCGCGCCAGAACTTTCCGAGATTGCGGCCGTCGCGGCCGATGATCTCGATGGCGGGGAAATTGACGTCCCAGAGGTTGAAGCCGGTGGCCAGGATCAGGGTGTCGATCTCGGTCTTGTGGCCGTCAGCTGTAACGATGCCGTCGGCTTCGATGTGGTCGATGGAATTCGTTTCCAGGCGGACATGCGGCTCGTTGAACGTCTTGAAATACGTATTCGAGAACGTGGGCCGCTTACAGCCGAAATCGTAATCCGGCGTCAGCTTCTTGCGAATCTCCTTGTCGCGCACCGACGCCCGCAGATGCGCCTTGGCGAGCACACCGGCCGCCCGGTTGAGCGGCTTGGCCTGCTTGAAGTGCAGCACGCCCACGACCATCAGCGCCTCCAGCATGGAGGTGTTGACGAGCCGAGCGGCCTTCTGCGTCAAGGGGACTCGCGCGAACAGGTTCTGCACGGCGGGCGGGATCGGCGCGTCGACCTTGGGGACCACCCAGATCGGGGTGCGCTGGAAGACGGTGAGCGCCTGTGCCTTCTTGGCCACCTCGGGAATCAGCTGCACGGCCGTCGCGCCAGTGCCGATGATGGCGGCCTTCTTGCCGGTGAGGTCGAAGTCGTTGTCCCACGCGGTGGTGTGGATTATCTTGCCCGCGAACGTGTCGATACCCGGGAACGGCGGGGTGTAGGGCTGGGACAGGAAGCCGGTGGCGGCCATCAGGTACCGCGCGGTCAGCGATTCGCCGTTCTCGATCGAGACCACCCAGTGCTGCTGCTCCTCGTCCCAGCGCGCGCCGCCGACGACGGTGTTGAAGCGCATGCGGCGGCGCAGGTCGTACTTGTCGGCGACGTGCGCGGCGTACTTCTTGAGCTCCGCGCCCGGCGCGAACAGGCGCGACCAGTACGGGTTGGGCTCGAAGGAGTACGAGTAGGTGACCGAGGCGATGTCGACCGCCAGGCCCGGGTAGTGGTTCACATGCCAGGTGCCGCCCAGATCGTCCTCGCGCTCCAGGATGACGAAATTGCTCAGGCCGAGCCGATCCAGCTCGATGCCCGCGCCCATACCGCCGAAACCCGCACCGACCACGATGGCGTCGTACTGAGGTGCCACGACGAACCTCCCTGCAAAGAGTGATGAAGATGTCAGGGAATGACACATCATTCCGCTTGTGATCACCGTATCATCGCCCCTGTGACGAAGCCATCCTCGAGAATCGAACGGCGCAAGGCCGAGCTCCGGAAGGAGATCATCGACACCGCGTTCGCCTGCTTCGCCGAGAAGGGCTATCACGCCACCGGCATCGCCGATATCGCCGGTGAGCTGGGCATCGGGCACGGGACGTTCTACCGGTACTTCACGAACAAGCGCGACATCATCGACCACGTCATCGATGATCTGGCGGCGCGGATCATCGAGTCGCTGGGGACCGACAACGCGCCCGACGCGGCGGACAGTCTCGAGGAGTACCGGGCGCAGGTGGACCGGATCGGCGACGCGTTGAATCGGATCTTCCTCGAGGATCAGCGGGTGGCGCAGCTGCTGCTGTTCCAGGCGACGGGGATCGATGCGGAGCTGACCATGCGGCTCTACGGGCTGCTCGATACCGCGGACGCGTTGACGGCGGGATATCTCGAGCACGGGGTCGAACGGGGTTATCTGCGTGCGGACCTCGATACCGTGAACACGGCCCGGGCGGTGACTGGGATGCTGTTGGCCGCGATTCTGCACGGGATTCGGACGCCGGACGCGGGGGCGGTCGACGATCTCAGCCATGCGATTCGGCATCTGCTGATCGATGGGGTGCGCAAGCACTAGCGGGCTGCGCGCGCCCCCGGTGCAAACAGACCCGTTTGTCCGATGCGGCCGGATCCTGAAGGGGCGGAGGTAATTCGGACATGAGCCCATTGGCACAATGACGCGCGTGACCCCAGAGGACGTCCGCCGCACCCGGTTCGGCCCCGCCCCGTTCGGGCACCCCGGCTACCACCCCGACCAGGTGGACGCCTTCTGCGCGCGCATCGCCGACACCATGGCCGGCCGCGACCACCTCACCATCGCCGACATCCGACTCGTCGAATTCGACGCGCCCCCACCCGGCCGCCGCGGCTACGACATCGACCAGGTCGACGACTTCCTCGACCGCCTCTGCGTCGATCTCGAACACCTACGCCACGGCCGCCCCCGCACCCCGGCCGGCCGCCCCAACGAACCCCTCACCCCGGACGACGTCCTCCACATCCACTTCTCCGCTCCCCCCTACGGCTTCCCCGGCTACCAGGCCGACGAGGTAGGCGCCTTCCTCGACCGCCTCGCCGCCACCCTCGCCCACCACGGCCCCAACGGCCTGACCGCCAAAGACATCCAAGAAACCACCTTCCACCTAGCCCCCGAGGGCACCCCCTCCTACAACCGCGAGGAAGTAGACGCCTTCCTCGACCTGGTCCTCCACCAACTCGCCCACACCGAGGTGACCCCGGGCTGACCGGATGACCCGGACAGGTTCAGTCGCGCTTGGCGGCGTAGGCGGGGAATTTGGCGCGTACGGCTTGGTCGAAGGCCAGGGCGCGGGTGTGGGAGTCGGTGGGGTCGAGGCCGAAGCGGCCTAGGCCGAGTCGGCGGTAGGGGCGTAGGTACCAGGACATGAGGGCGGCGGCCGCGTTGGTGTGGCCGTTGAGCAGCGCCCAGACGATGATGGCTCGCACTCGGGCGGCGGGGATTCGGCCGTGGCGGTTGGGCTTTCGGGCGGCCGCGAGGAAGGCTTCGGGGGCTGTGGTGGGGGCGAAGAGGTCTGGGAGATGGACTGTCATCCACGCGCGGAACCAGGCGAGCATGACATCGACCTGGGCGGGGTAGGTGAGCTGTTGGCCGCGCGAGACCATGGTGTGGTCTTCGAGTTCGCCGAATCTCTGGTGATCGATTTCGTCGGGGCGGCGGTCCTCGCCGGTGGGCTCGTCCAAGGCTGCTTCGGCGGGCAGGTCGCGGAGCACCTCCGCCACTCGGGCGGAGAGGATCGACGCATCCCGAACCGCAGCACCTCGCAGCCTGCCGACAGCGCGGGGAGGTCGGTGAGTTCGTCGAGGGTCTCGCCCGCGTCGTCGACGACGTACCAGCCGTCGTGGTTGGTGGCGGCCGAAAAGGGCTGTTTCTCATAGGGACTGAGCTCGCCTGTGCGGTGCAGGCCCAGCTCACGGCAGACCGTGTCGGAGTCCTTTCCCCGCACGGCTATCCAGGTGACTGAATACCCCATGGTTCGCGCCCTCCCTGTCGCTGGATCAACGGTAGCGAGAGCGTCCGACAGGACCGAGATTTATTGGTAGCTAGAGGTTTACACAGCGTGTTGCTTTGATCGTGGTGTTGTGTCGAAGGTTTCGAAAGTATGATCGATGTTATGGGTGAAATCGCTGATGACCTGCTTGCTGCCAATGCGGTGGTTGAGCGGCTTCGTGCGGTGCACTCGGAGATTGCCGCATTGCAGGCCGAAGAGGTCGCATTGATGACGCGGCTGTATCGGATTCGGCGTGCGGAGCAGCTCGAACTTGGCGTCGGGCAGCTGTATGCCGGGGAGGATGCCGCTACCGAGATCGGGATGGCGCTCAAGGTGTCGCAGCGGTCTGCGGATGAGCTGATTGGGATCGGGCTCGGGTTGGAGCATCGGTATCCGGCCACGCGGGAGGCGTTCGCGGCGGGGCGGATTGATTTGTCGCGGGTTCGGGCTATCAGCCAGACGCTGACCAATGCGTCTGAAGACGTGCTTGCGCGGCTGGAGCCGAAGGTTGCCGCTTATGGCGAGAAGGCGGATCCGGCTCGGCTGCGGCGGACTGCGCGGCGGTGGCTTTTGGAAGCGGATCCGGAGGGGCAGGCGTTGCGGCGCAAGGCGGCCGAGGCGGATCGGTATGTGGATGTCCGCGCTGCTGACAATGGGACGGCTGTGGTGGATGCGGTGCTGCCCGCTGCCGGTGGGCAGGCGCTGTACGAGCGCTTGCGGGAGATGGCGTCGGGGCAGGTGTGTGGGAAGGATCCGCGGACTACGACGCAGCGCCGGGCTGATGCTCTGGTAGCGCTTGCTGACGGTTCGGGGCGGCTCACCTGCCAGTGCGGGCGGGCGGATTGCCCTCAGGCCGCGATTGATGCTGCCACTCCCCCGGCTCGCAAAGCGCTTGTGCAGGTGGGTGTCTCGGCGGAGACGCTGGCGGGGATGCGGGACAATCCGGCGCTGCTGGCGGGGCTCGGTGCGATCGACCCCGATCTGGCTCGGCAGGTCGCCCGCTATGCCCGGTTCCAGCTGATCGGCGAGACTGATTGTGCGGGGCAGGAATTGCGGTACCGGCCTTCGGCCCGGGTTGCGGCTCGCGCGCGTGCGTTGGACGGGACTTGCCGGGCGCCTGGGTGTCAGGTTCCGGCTGCTGCTACAGATCTCGACCATCAGGATCGGTTCGATCACAGGGATCCTGAAGCCGGGGGGCACACTACCGAATCGAATTTGGGTGCGCGGTGTCGGCGGCATCATCGGCTCAAGACGCTCGCGGATAATCGACGGAATGGTTGGCGGGTTTCTCATCATTCTGACCGGCGGGTCGAATGGCGTTCACCGTCGGGGGATTCGGTTACTACCGCTCCCGAGGGTGTGAAGTACCTGTTTCCGACCGAGTGGGTGCCACCGGTTACTGCCGGTGGGGTGCCGGATGCGGAACCTCATGGGTCGGTGTGGGATCCGGGGAATGCGGTCAATGCGATGACCGAGATTCTACATGTCTATGCGACACCCGCTCAGCGGCGCGAACAATGGGCTCGGATTCGGGCTCGGCACAACATGTGATTCAGATGCTCGAGGCCGTGTAACACGGGGGAAGACTACTTGCGTGCATGGCTGGCAACGGGATTGCTCGCGGGGTGCAGGTACCGGAAGTGTGGTTGCGTCGCCTGCCCTACCGGACTTGGGCTGACGCCAGGTTGGGAGCCGTTACTCACGTACCGGCCCACGGACTGCACGGATCACCTTTTACTACATTTTTTCGGCGGATTTGAAGGTTCTTCTGTAGGTCAGAGGGGATACCCCGATTGCCTCATGGAGATGTTGGCGTAGAGAAGTGCCCGTCGCGAAGCCGACCTCTGTGGCGATTCTGTCTACCGGGAGGTCTGTCGTTTCGAGTAGTTCGCGGGCTCGGAAGACTCGTTGTTGAATCAGCCAACGGCCGGGGCTCATGCCTACCTCGTCTCGGAAGCGGCGGGCGAAGGTGCGGCCGCTCATGCGGGCCTGGTCGGCCAGGTCGGACATGGTGACGGGATGGTGCAGATTCTCCAAAGCCCATTGGCGGGCGGTGGCGGTGCCTGCGGCGGTGGGTGGCGGGACGGGCTGTTCGATGAATTGGGCTTGGCCGCCTTCGCGCCAGGGTGGGACGACGCAGCGCCGAGCCACCGTATTGGCGACTTCACTGCCGTGGTCGGTGCGAATCAGGTGCAGGCACAGGTCCACTCCCGCGGTCGCACCCGCCGAGGTGAGGATGTCGCCATCGTCGACGTAGAGGACGTTCGGGTCCACCTGGACCTTCGGGTAGTGCCGACGGAAACGCTCCGCGAAATTCCAGTGGGTCGTGGCGGGCCGGTCGTCGAGCAGTCCGGCGGCCGCGACGACGATCGCGCCGGTGCAGATGGACACCAGTCGCGCACCGGGCCGGATCAACGCCAGCGCATCCGAAACGGCTTGCGGTAGGCCGTTTTCGAGGATCGGGACGACATCGCAGGGTGGGATGACCACGGTGTCAGCGGTTTTCAGCGCGCTCGCGTCGTAGGCGACCGCGATGTCGAAGTCGGAATTGGTGCGCACGGGCTGACCGTCCAGCGAGCAGGTGACCACCTCGTACCGCCCATCGGCGGTACCGAACACCCGGTTCGGAATCCCGAGCTCGAACGGGTACACGCCATCCAGCGCCAGGACGACCACACGGTGCGACTGCATGGCACGATCCTATCGAATAATGGCAATCCTGCCATTTTCTGCTGCCCGGATCGACGGCAAGCTGAGAGCATGAGCGAGAAGGACACGACGATCCCCACCACGATGAAGGCCATTGGCCAGGACGTTCTCGGCGGACCCGAGGTGCTGCAGGAGGTCGAGAAGCCCGTTCCGCAGCCCGGGCCGAGCGAGATCCTCGTCAAGGTGCGCGCCACCGCCCTCAACCCGACCGATTGGAAGCATCGCCGACTGCCTGGCCTGTTCCTCCCCGCGCCGCCCTTCGTCCTGGGCTGGGATGTCTCGGGCGAGGTGGTCGCGACCGGTGTCGGCGTCACCCTCTTCGAGCCGGGCGACGAGGTCTTCGGCATGCTCCCCTATCCGCACGGCCACGGCGCGGCCGCCGAGTACGTCACCGGTCCGGCTCGTGCCTTCGCCCGCAAGCCCGCGAATCTGGACCACGCGCAGGCCGCCGCGATCCCACTGGCCGCACTCACGGCGTATCAGGCGATTGTCGATACCGCGAATGTGCAAGCGGGCCAGCGGGTTCTGATCCATGCGGCGGCGGGCGGCGTGGGTCATTTCGCGGTGCAGATCGCGAAGTCGCTGGGCGCGTACGTGATCGGCACGGCGAGCGCGGCCAACCACGATTTCCTCCGGTCGATCGGTGTCGACGAGCCGATCGACTACCACTCGGTGGATGTCATGGAGACCGTTCGCGATATCGATATGGTGCTGGACCCGATCGACGAGGAGCACGCCATTCGCTCACTGCGCACGCTGCGACCGGGCGGCATCGTTGTGGCCATCCGTGGCGGTGTCGGCACCGAATTGCGCGCTGCCGCCCGGCAACTCGGTGTTCGCGGGGTGTCCTTGCTGGTCGAGGCCGATCACGCGGGCATGGACGCCCTGCGTGAGCTGACCGAGTCCGGTGCCCTGCGACCCACCATTGCGGGCACCTTCCCGCTCGCGGATGCCGCCAAGGCGCACGCGCTCGGCGACACCAATCGCACCGTCGGCAAGCTGGTGCTCACCGTCGGCTGAAACGCTTACGGCTCGAACAGATCCAGCTGCGGTTCGCGGGGGCGGACCTCGATCGAACCGAAGACCAGATCCGGGGGCGGGACCAGGCCCAGGTGCTCCCACGCGGCTGCGGTGGCGACGCGGCCGCGGGGGGTGCGGGCCACCAAACCGGCTCGGACGAGGAAGGGTTCGCAGACTTCCTCGACCGTGGCGGCTTCCTCGCCTACGGCTACGGCCAGCGTCGAGACGCCCACCGGGCCGCCGTTGAAGCTGCGGATCAGGGCGCCGAGGACGGCGCGGTCGAGGCGGTCCAGGCCGAGGACGTCCACGTCGTACACCGCCAGTGCGGCGTGGGCGATTTCGGGGGTGACCAGGCCGTCGGCCTTCACCTCGGCGTAGTCGCGGACTCGGCGGAGCAGGCGGTTGGCGATGCGGGGCGTGCCTCGGGAGCGGCCCGCGATTTCGGCGGCGGCGTCGGATTCCAAACGCACGCCGAGGATTCGGGCCGAGCGCTCGAGAATGAGTTTCAGCTCGTCGGGCTCGTAGAAGTCCATGTGGCCGGTGAAGCCGAAGCGGTCGCGCAGGGGGCCGGTCAGGGCTCCGGAGCGGGTTGTCGCGCCTACCAGTGTGAATGGGGCGATGTCGAGGGGGATCGAGGTTGCGCCGGGGCCCTTGCCGACGACGACGTCGACTCGGAAGTCCTCCATCGCGAGGTAGAGCATTTCCTCGGCGGGCCGGGCCATGCGGTGGATTTCGTCGATGAACAGGACATCGCCTTCGACCAGGTTGCTCAGCATGGCGGCGAGGTCTCCGGCGCGTTCCAGGGCGGGGCCGGAGGTCAGGCGCAGGGCGCTGCCCAGCTCGCCCGCGATGATCATTGCCATGCTGGTTTTGCCCAGACCGGGCGGGCCGGACAGGAGGACGTGATCGGGTGTGCCGCCGCGCAGTTTCGCGCCGCGCAGGACCAGCGCCAGCTGTTCGCGGACTCGGGGCTGGCCGATGAAGTCGTCGAGGGACTTCGGGCGCAGGCTGGCTTCGATTTCGCCGTCGGATTGCAGATAGCTTGCGGTGACGGCGGATTCGGTGTCGTCGGTGAAATCCTCGGTCATGGTGGCCTATCGATTCTTGCCGAGCAGACCGAGAGCCGTGCGCAGGGCCTGGGACGTGCCGAGGGTCGGGTCGTCGGCGAGGACGGCGTCCACCGCGCCCTCGGCCTGGCGGGCGGGGAAGCCCAGACCGATCAAGGCGTCGACGACCTGTTCGCGGACGGGAGTCGCCATGGGGGCGGGGCCGGAGCCGGGCGGACCCGATTGGACGGGAACCAGATTCACCTTGTCGCGGAGTTCGACGACCATGCGTTCCGCGCCGCGCTTGCCGATGCCGGGAACTCGGGTCAGGGCGGCGACATTGGATTCCGCCAGGGCCTTGCGGAGGGCCTCGGGCTCGAGGACCGCCAGCACCGCCATGGCCAGTTTGGGGCCTACGCCCGAAACCGTTTGCAGCAGACCGAAAAGTTCGCGGGCCTCGGTGTCGGCGAAGCCGAACAGCGTCATCGAGTCCTCGCGGACGATCATGGTGGTGTACAGCCGCGCGTCCTCGCCGCGGGTCAGTCCGGCCAGCGTGGCGGGGGTGGCGTTGAGGCGGTAGCCGACTCCGGCGGCCTCGATGACCACATGGTCGAGTCCGATCTCGAGTACCTCGCCGCGTACCGACGCGATCACCGTGTTACCGCCTTCCGTTGCTGGGCAAGCCGTTCCTCGTACATGCGCTGTTGTGCCGCGGCCATCGCCTCCGCCTTGGCCATGCGGTCCAGCATGGGTGCGCGCCAACAATGGCAGATGGCCAGGGCTAGCGCGTCGGCGGCGTCGGCGGGTTTGGGTGCGACGGACAGCCCGAGGATACGGGTCACCATGGCGGTCACTTGCGCCTTGTCCGCGGAACCGTTTCCGGTGACGGCCGCTTTCACTTCGGAGGGGGTGTGGAAGCGGACCGGAATGTCGCGGCGGGCCGCGGACAACGCGATGACGCCCGCGGCCTGGGCGGTGGCCATGGCGGTGCGCACATTGTGCTGGGAGAAGACGCGTTCGATGGCGACGACCTCGGGCTTGTGGGTGTCCATCCACGCCTCGGCGCCGTCAGCCACCAGCAGAAGGCGTTGCGCCAGTTCCATTTCCGGCGGGGTGCGGACCACGTCCACCTGCAGCATGGTCACCTTGCGGCCCATACTGCCCACGACCATGCTGAGCCCACACCGGGTGAGCCCGGGGTCGACGCCCATCACCCGCACCGAAACCCCTCTCACCGTGAACGAACAACTGTTCGAGAGTCTAACGGACGCCCGTCGCGACATTGTCCATCGACACGGCGAGGATCGGTGCGGGGTCGGCGGATTCGGCCGGAATCAGGAGCCGCTGGGTGCGGGGGCTTCGGGGCGGCGGCGACTCGAATTGTCGACCGTGGCGCTGAGGTAGTCGACGCCGGTGACGTAGCTGGGCTCGTAGGTGTCGGGATCCCAGGTCGTCGGGCCCGTGCTCCAGGTGCCGTCGGGGTTCATGGTGGAGGGGCCGGGGTGCATCATGCCGTGCTTCCAAGTTCCGAGGCATCCGGCGCGGACTTCCTCGGTGGAGTGGCTGTTGACCCAAACCGACATGTCGTGCGTGCCAAGGATATCCGAGCAGTGCACGCGGACCTGCACGCGGTAGATGTCGTCGGTGTCGTTGCGGCACACGCGATCGGAGCACGAGACGCCGTCGGCCAGGTCCTTGGCGAAGGCGGCGGGGGCGAGCGTGCCGGCAGCGGCGGTGATCAGGGCAGCCGTGCCGAGACCGACGAGCAAGCGGTGAGCCATGCGTGAAACTCCTCTTCGACAGTGTCCCGACCTGGGATACAGCTTGTCGCACAGGAGGTTTCAGGGATATCGGGGAAATCCCTTAATTCGTCGCTCCCCCACCCTGATTCACGGAAAGGACGCGGGCCGCCTCCGTGCTGGAAGCGGCCCGCGTCGGGTGAGCTTTGTCGGCTATGCGTCGAGCTCGGCCAGCACCTCGTCGGACACGTCGATGTTGGTGTAGACGTTCTGCACGTCGTCGCAGTCCTCGAGGGCGTCGACGAGCTTGAACACCTTGCGGGCCAGCTCGGCGTCGGCGGGGACGGTCACCGAGGGCTGGAAGCCGGACTCGGCGGAGGTGTAGTCGATGCCCGCCTCCTGCAGCGCGGTGCGGACCGCGACCATGTCGCCGGGCTCGGAGATGATCTCGAACTCGTCGCCCAGGTCGTTGACCTCCTCGGCGCCCGCGTCGAGCACGGCCATGAGGACGTCGTCCTCGGTCTGCCCGGCCTTGTCGAGGGTCACCACACCCTTGCGGGAGAACAGGTACGACACCGAGCCGACGTCGGCCATATTGCCGCCGTTGCGGGTCACCGCCACGCGGACCTCGCCCGCGGCGCGGTTGCGGTTGTCGGTGAGGCACTCGATGAGAATGGCGACACCGCTGGGTCCGTAGCCCTCGTACATGATGGTCTGCCAGTCGGCACCACCGGCTTCTTCGCCGCCACCACGCTTGCGGGCCCGCTCGATGTTGTCCTGCGGCACCGAGTTCTTCTTGGCCTTCTGGATGGCGTCGTAGAGAGTCGGATTGCCATCCGGGTCACCACCACCGGTGCGCGCCGCGACCTCGATGTTCTTGATCAGCTTGGCGAACAGCTTGCCGCGCTTGGCATCGAGGGCAGCCTTCTTGTGCTTGGTGGTGGCCCATTTTGAATGGCCGCTCATTCCCTACTTCCTCGTTTCGGGGGTCTGTGTTGTTTCCGACATTCGAGAGTACGTCAGACTCCGGCGCGCGGGCGCACCACGGTGTCGACGAAGAGCTTGTGCACGCGGAGATCGCCGGTTACCTCGGGGTGAAACGAGGTGGCCATGACATTGCCCTGGCGGACGGCGACGATGCGTCCGGCGGCGGGGCCGGAGGGGACGGTGGCGAGGATCTCGACGTCCTGGCCCGCCTGCTCGACCCAGGGGGCTCGGATGAAAACGGCGCGGACCGGGGCGTCGTCGAGGCCCTTGAAATCCAGGTCCGCTTCGAAGGAGTCGACCTGGCGGCCGAAGGCATTGCGGCGCACCGTCATATCGATGCCGTGTAGGGGCTTCATGTCGGGGCGGGTGTCGAAGACCTCGCTGGCGAGCAGGATCATTCCCGCGCAGGAGCCGTAGGCCGGGAGGCCGTCGCGGAGGCGCTGCTTCAGGGGCTCGAGCAGGTCGAAGACTTCCAGCAGCTTGCTAATGGCGGTGGATTCGCCGCCGGGGATCACCAAACCGTCAATGGTGGCCAGCTCGGATTCGCGGCGCACGCCGACGACGTCGGCTCCGCAAGCTTCCAGCGCATGCACATGTTCACGCACGTCGCCCTGCAGGGCCAGCACGCCAATTGTCGGTTTCACGCCGTCGAGCATACGTTCGCGGGTGGTTGTGGCCCTGCTCACCCAGGGTGTCAGGGTTCCGTTAGGACGAGTGTCCAGGAGCTGTCGCGGGTGAAGACTCCGGATGTGACTGATGTTCTCCCGCACACCTCGTCCTCGGCGCGAGGTGGACTCGAGGTGCCGCCAGCTCGGCACGGGCTGACCGTTTCGACCGGTCTGGCCGGACTTTCCCTGGACGCCATGGCCTCGGTCGCCTACGGTCCCGAGGCCATCGTGCTGGTGCTGGCCGCCGCCGGAACCGCCGGGCTGGGCTTCACGCTGCCGGTGACGCTGGCGATCGTGGTGCTGCTGGCCGTGCTGATCGCGTCCTACCGGCAGGTCATCGCCGCCTTCCCGAACGGCGGCGGCGCGTACGCGGTGGCCAAGGAGCGGCTCGGCCATCGGACCAGCCTGGTGGCGGCGGCCTCGCTGATCGTGGATTACGTGCTGAATGTGGCGGTCTCGATCGCGGCGGGTGTGGCGGCGCTGACTTCGGCGTTTCCGGCGCTGTTCCCGTACACGGTCTGGATCTGTCTGGCCGTGTTGGTCGGGATCACAGTGCTGAATCTGTACGGGATTCGGGAGAGCGCTCGGGCGTTCATGATTCCGACCGTGGTGTTCGTGGTGGGGATTCTGGCGGTGATCGTCGCGGGTCTGCTGCGGGGTGAACCGGCCACGGTGGCGACCGGGGAGGTCGTGTCCGAGAACGCGCGGGCCATTGGGATTCTGTTGCTGCTCAAGGCTTTCTCGAGCGGGTGTGCGGCGTTGACCGGGGTCGAGGCGATCGCGAATGCGGTGCCGAGCTTTGCCGCCCCGAAGGTGAAACGTGCGCAGCGGGCCGAGGTGGCGCTGGGCGTGCTGCTGGGTGTCATGCTGATCGGGCTGGCGACGCTGATCGAGAAGTTCTCGATCCGGCCGCTGGATGGCACGACCGTGCTTTCGCAGCTCACCGAGGCGGCGCTGGGGCACGGAATCGGTTACTACGTCGTGCAATTCGCGACCGTTATCCTGCTGGCGCTGGCGGCGAATACCTCCTACGGCGGGTTGCCGACGCTGACCAAGATTCTCGCCGACGACAATTGCCTGCCGCACCGTTTCGCGGTGACCTCGCCTCGCCAGGTGTACCGGTTCGGCGTTCTGGCCCTGGGCATTTCGGCGGCGGTGCTGCTGATCGCTTCCGAGGGCAATATGAACGCGCTGGTGCCGCTGTTCGCCATCGGAGTCTTCGTGGGCTTCACCATCGCCCAGATCGGCATGGTGCGGCATTGGCTGGCGAATCGAATTCCGGGGTGGCGCTGGCGAATCGGGCTGAACGGGTTCGGCGCGGCGCTGACCTTCGTCGCGCTGGTCGTCACCACGTCGATGAAATTCGCCGAGGGCGCGTGGCTGATCGTGCTGGTGCTGCCGCTATTGGTGCTGGGGATGGAGCGAATTCGCAAGACCTACGGGCGCATCGAAGGCTGCCGGGGCGCGGGCTGTGTGCCCGCCGAGCCGCGACCCTCCGAGACCGCGATCATCGTGCCGGTGTCGGAGGTGTCCGAGCTCAGCCGCGAGGCGCTCTCGGCGGCCATGTCACTGGGCCGGGACGTGACGGCGGTGCACGTGTGTCTGCCGGGCGAGAACATCACCGTGTTCACCAAGGAATGGGAAGCATGGCATCCCGATGTGCGGCTGCTGCTGCTCGAGGACGGCGATTCCACCGTCGGCGGGCCGGTGGCGCGGTATGTGCGTGACAATTTCGCCGGGCGGCGCAAGGTGGTGGTGATCGCCGAGATCGAGCCGCCCGCGGGATGGAATCACGTGCTGCCCAGCCACCGCAGCGATGAGCTGGAGAAGACGCTGCGCAAGATGTCCGACACCGTGGTGTGCCACCTGCGGGTGCAGACGGCCTGAGGCTCAGGCGGTTCCGGGCGGGAACGAGGCGGCCTGCGGATCACGGAAGGTGCGAATCAGTCCCTCCTGCATGACCACCGCGACCAACTCCCCCGCCTGGTTCCAGATCCGCCCGCCGGTGAGCGCGCGGCCCGCTCCGGCGCTGGGCGACTGCTGGTCGTAGAGCAGCCAGTCGTCGGCGCGGAACGGGCGCAGGAACCACATGGCGTGATCGAGCGACGCGTTCTGGGTGGGCTCGTCGGGGTGGATGACCTTCGACGAGCCGAGCAAGGTCATATCGCTCATGTACGCCAGCGTGCAGACGTGGAACAGCGGATCGTCGGGCAGCGGGTGCCGGTAGCGGAACCACACCTGCTGCTGGGCGATCGTGCCGCCGCGGCGATCGATCTCGTCCTGCGGGATGGTGCGAATGTCCCAGTGCTCCCATTCGCGCATGGCCCACAGTCGTTCCGGGCTCATGGACTCCTTGGCGTCGGGCAGCTCGAGCGGCGGCCGCACCGTCGGCATCACGTCCTGATGCTCTGGGCCCTCGTCGCCGACGTGGAAGGAGGCCGACATGGTGAAGATGGCCTCCCCGTTCTGCACCCCGGTCACCCGCCGAGTGCAGAAGGAGCGACCGTCGCGAATGCGGTCGACGAGGTAGACCGTGGGCTGCTCGGGATGGCCGGGCCGCAGGAAATAGCCGTGCAGCGAATGCACCTGATAGTGCGGATCCACCGTGCGCACCGCGGCCACCAGCGCCTGTCCGGCAACCTGTCCGCCGAATGTGCGCGGCAACTGCGTCTTGGTGGACGCGCCGCGGAAGATGTCGCGCTCGAGCTGCTCTATCTCGAGCGCCTCTTCGATCGTCGCCATGCACCCGTCCCTTCGCGTTTGTCGCGCTCAGGCTAACAACCGAGGCGATCGGAGGCGGGCAGCGGTGCCCGCGCGCGATTCCCGGGAATCCTTACGGTTTGTTTATGCCGACCGGTGGCAGCATGTGCTGACGGGCTCACGCCCGATGAGGGATATCAACCGGGGTGGGAATCGATGAGCAAGTGCGTGCGGCCCGGCTGCGGCGGCAGCATCCTGGACGGATTCTGCGACGAGTGCGGGCTGGCCCCGGCTGCCGTCTCGCATTCGGGCAGACTCGCCGGATCCAGTCGATCCTCGTCCCGCTCCACCCGGACCGCTCGGTCCAGTCGCGGTCGGCTCGGTGCGGGATTGGTCTCCATTCCCCAAGTGCCCTACCGGGATCCGTCGACCGCCGTGCTGGCCGACCCGCGGGTGCCCGAACACGAACGCTTCTGCAGCAACTGCGGCGAGCGGGTGGGTCGGGGCCGCGAGGGTGCGCCCGGCCGCACCGAAGGCTTCTGCCGCAACTGCGGCACCGCCTACTCGTTCACGCCCAAGCTGGGGCCCGGGGATCTGGTGGCCGGGCAGTACGAGGTGCTGGGCTGTCTCGCGCACGGCGGCCTGGGCTGGATCTATCTGGCGCGGGACCGCAATGTCAGCGACCGCTGGGTGGTGCTCAAGGGCCTGTTGGATACCGGCGACGCCGACGCCATGGCCGCGGCGGTGGCCGAGCGGCAGTTCCTGGCCTCGGTCGAGCACCCGAACATCGTGAAGATCTTCAATTTCGTGAAGCATCCCGACCCGCTCACCCACGAGCCCGTCGGCTACATAGTCATGGAGTACATCGGCGGCGCGTCGCTCAAAGAGCTGCGCTCGCAACGGGATTCGAACGGCAACCTGCAGCCGATGCCGCTGACACAGGGCCTGGCCTACATTCTGGAGATCCTGCCCGCCCTGGGCTACCTGCACGGCATGGGCCTGCTCTACTGCGACTTCAAGCCCGACAATATGATTCAGACCGAGGAGCAGCTCAAGCTCATCGACCTGGGCGCGGTCCGGCACCTGGACGACGAGGACAGCGCCGGCTTCAAGACCGACGGCTACTGCGCGCCGGAGCTGGAAGCCGAAGGCGCGTCGGTGGAGTCGGATCTGTTCACCGTGGCGCGCACGCTGGCGGTGCTGACCTTCAACTTCGACTACCGCGGCGCGTACCGGTATACGCTGCCGCCCGCGACGGAAGTGCCGCTGCTGGCCCAGTTCCCGTCGTTTCGGCGGCTGCTGGAACGCGCGACCGCCGCCGATCCCATCGAGCGGTTCGGGTCGGCGTCGGAGATGGCCGAACAGGTCACCGGCGTGCTGCGCGAGGTGGTGGCGGCCCAGGACGGCCAGCCGCGACCGGCGCTGTCGACCGTATTCAGCGGGGAGCGAGCGGCTTTCGGCGCGAATCCGGAGCAGTGGCCCGCGACCCCCGACCCCGCCGCGATCGCGGCGGCGCTGCCGGTGCCGATGGTGGATCCCACCGATCCGGCCGCGGGGTTCCTGGCCACCACGTCCATCGGGGATCCGGTGCGGTTGGTCGCGGCGCTGGAGGCGGCACCGGTGTCCTCGACGGAGGTGACCCTCGCGCTCATTCGCGCCCGCATCGAGGCCGGCGATATCGACACCGCGCTGGGCGAATTGGCGGAGTGGGAGAAGTCCGAGGACGCCGACTGGCGGATCACCTGGTATCGCGGGCTCGCGGCGCTGGGTCGGCGTGACTTCACGGCCGCGTGTGACGCCTTCGACACCGTGTACGGCATGCTGCCGGGCGAGTCCGCCACTAAGCTGGCGCTGGCGGCGGCGCACGAATGCGCGGGCGAGTACGACGCGGCGTCGCGGCTGTATCGGCGCGTGTGGCAGACCGATCACGGATTTCCCAGTGCCGCTTTCGGTTTGGCGCGGACGCGACTGCAGGAGCGCGATATCGACGGTGCGATCGCGGCCGCCGATTCGGTCCCGTCGAGTTCGAGCCATTACACCGCCGCGCAGCTCGCCGTGTTCGGGGCGCAGCTGGCGGGCGGGTCCGGACCGTACCTGGTGGCCGCCGGGAATCGACTCGAGGCGCTGTCCCTGGATCAGGAGAACAAGGCGCGGCGTGGCATCGCCGTGCTCGACGCGGCCCGGGCGCTGGTCGCGTCGGGGTCGGCCGAGCCGGGAGCGACCGTGCTGGGCTGCCGTTTCGCCGACGACGACCTGCGTCGCGCGCTGGAGTCCCGATACCGGGAACTGGCCCGCTTGTCGTCGAGCAAGCTGGCGCGGCGCGATTTGGTGAACCGGGCCAATGCGATTCGGCCCCTGAGTTGGGTGTGAGGGCTGATGATCAATCTGACCGGTGGAGCGGTGGCGGCGGCCCCGGATCGGCGAGAGCTGGATCTGGGCGTGGCGGTGGCGGTCACCGATCGTGGAAAACGCCACGCGCACAACGAGGATGCGATGGCGGTGCGCGTGCTGGAATCCGGGGTCCGCGTTCTCGTGGTGTGCGATGGCGTGTCCAGCTCGGATCAGGCCGGTGACGCGTCCGCCCGCGCCGCCGCGACCGCGGCCGATCGGCTGACCGCCGAGGTGAGACGCGGGCTCGGGGTCGAGGCGGCGACCGTTCTGGCCGTCGGGGCGGCGGCCGATGCCGTTGCGGCGTTGGGAGCCAATGGTGATCGCACGCCGTCGTGCACCATCGTGTGCGCGGTGGTCACCGACAGCGCGGTCACCGTCGGCTCGATCGGCGACAGCCGGGCCTACTGGCTGACCGCCGAGCCGTCGGGTGGTCCGGCCCGCAAGCTGAGCACCGACGATTCGGTGGCGGCCGGGCTGGTCCAGCTCGGCGTGGACGAGGACATCGCCATGTCCATGCCGGACGCGCACACCCTCACGGCCTGGCTCGGGGCCGATGCGGAGCGCATCGAGCCTCACGTCCGCACGTTCGTTCCGGATACGCCGGGCGCGGTGCTGGTGTGCAGCGACGGCCTGTGGAACTACTTCCCCGCCGCCGACACCCTCGCCGAGCTGGCCCTGCCGCAGGCCCTGACCGCACCCCTCGCCACCGCCCACCGGCTGGCGGATCTGGCGCTGACGGCGGGCGGCAGCGACAACATCACCGTGGCGCTCGCGCCCTTCACCGTGACCGCGAGGAGTTACCGATCATGAACGACCCCTTGGGTTTCCGGATCGAGACCTTCCAGAACGAATACCTGCCCGTGGGCGCGACCCGGGTCAATGCCGTGGTGACGGTGACCGCCACGGGCGGCGCGGTACCCGTCGGCGGCGGGGCGGCCGAGGTGATCATCGTCGACTGCTCCGGCAGCATGGACCACGCCCACGGCAAGCTGGCCGCCGCCAAGAACGCCACCGCCGCCGCCATTTCGGCGGTGCGCGACGGCGTCGAGTTCGCGGTGGTGGCCGGCACCGACGTGGCGCGCATGGTGTATCCGGTGACGCCCACGCTGATCACCGCCACCCCCGGCAACAAGGCCAATGCCATTGCGGCCGTGCAGAATCTGCGCGCGGGCGGCGGCACCGCCATCGGCACCTGGCTGCGGCTGGCGCGGCAGCTGTTCGGGACGCGGGACGGGCTGCGGCACGCCATCCTGCTCACCGACGGTCGCGACGAGCACGAGACCCCGCAGCAGCTGGAGGCCGAAATCGCCGCCAGCACCGGGGTTTACGTGTGCGACTGTCGCGGTGTCGGCACCGACTGGGAGATCGCCGAACTGCGCAAGGTCTCCACCGCGCTGCTGGGCACCTGCGATATCGTCGCCGATCCCAAGGACCTGGTGGCCGATTTCCAGGCCATGACTACCACGGCCATGGGCAAGTCGGTCGCCGATGTGGCGCTGCGGCTGTGGACGCCGCGCGGGGCGAGCGTGAAATTCGTCAAGCAGGTCGCGCCCGAGCTGTTGGACCTGACCGGGCGGCGCACCGAAACCGGCTCACTGACAGGGGAATACCCGACCGGATCGTGGGGTGGCGCGGAGAGCCGCGACTACCACATCTGCGTCGAGGTCGCGCCGGGCGGGCTCGGCGATGTGATGCTGGCCGGGCGGGTGAGCCTGGTACGCGGCAGCGGCGATCAGGCCGAGGTGCTGGGCCAGGGATTGATCAAGGCTGTGTGGACCGATGACGTGGCGCAGTCCAGCAAGATCAGTCCCGAGGTAGCGCACTACACCGGGCAGGCCGAACTCGCGGGCGTCATCCAGGAAGGGCTGACCGCGCGCCGGGACGGCGATCTCGACACCGCCACCAAGAAATTGGGACGCGCGGTGCAGCTCGCGGCCGCCTCGGGTAACAACGACACCGCCAAGCTGCTCGAAGGCGTCGTCGATGTGCTCGACGCGCGGACCGGGACGGTGCGCTTGAAGTCCGCGGTGCGCAAGGCGGACGAGATGACCCTGGATACGCGGTCGACCAAGACATCCCGCGTCCACAAGCGGTGAGGGGGACGCGATGCTGACCTGTCCGGCCGGACACGACTCGGCGGCCGACGACTACTGCGATGTGTGCGGGCTGCTCATGGTCGCTGCTGAAACGGCAATGCCCGCAACCGAACCCGCCGGCATACCGTGTCCGAGGTGCGGAGAGCCGCAGACCGGACGCTTCTGTGAGGGATGCAGCTACACCAGCCAGGTGCGCGTGGGTCGCTTCAGCGCCTCCAAGGGCATAGCCCCCGAGATCGATCTGACCGGCCCGCCGCAGGACCCCGGCGTCTCGCACCTGCACGTGCTGCTGCTGTCGCGGCCCGAGAACGGCTGGGCCATCCTCGATCTCGCCTCCACCAACGGCACGCGCCTCAATGACGCGACCGATCCGATTCCGCGCGGCGAGACCGTGCCGGTGCGCTCCGGCGACCGGATCCATGTGGGCGCGTGGACCACACTGACCTTGAAGCGGGACAACCCATCATGACGACGCTGCTGAATCGGCCCGGTTCGCGGACCGAGCCGGACCGGGGCCTGTCGGGTCGGATCCGGGCGGTCGTGCCGGGCCGCGCCGACACGCCGACCTGGATCGGCTATCTGGCGATCCTGGCCGTCGTGCTGGCGGCCATCACGGCGGTGGTGATGACCGGCGACGCCCGATCGGCGCGGCACGGCATCGATGTCATCGGCCACCGCACCGCGCCGACGGTCACCTCCACCGAGGACCTGTACTTCGCGCTGGCCGACATGGACGCCCAGCTGGCGAATGTGCTGCTGGCCGGGAACGATTCGACGCTGGCGGCGGTCCGCAAGAACGCGCTCGCGACCTACGAGCAACGCCGGGTGCAGGCCGACTCGGACCTGCAGCAGGCCATGACCATCGCCACCAATGGTGATGCGGCACAGCAGATCCGGGTCCTGCTCGACAAGTTCGGGCAGTATCAGGCGCTGGCCGCGGACACCTTCCAGCTCAGCGATCTCGATCACGGCGCGGCCGGGCAGCCCTCGGCGCGCACGCTCGCGGCGTATCGGTCCGCCACCGGCATGGTGCCCGATCTGCTCGCGCGCGCACAGAAACTCGCCGATACCAATAGCGGCGTATTGAGCCAGGCGTACCACGACGCCGAGGACTCGACGGTGACCGGGCTGACCTGGATCGTGGTGCTCGGCGTGCTACTGCTGGCCACGCTCATCGGACTCCAGGTGCTGCTGCGGGTCGCGCTGCGGCGGCGCGTCAATCCGGCGCTCGCCGTCACGACCGTGCTGGCGGCGGGCCTGCTGGTGGGCGGCTACGTCGCGGAAGGCACGGCGGCGCACCAGCTCACCGTGGCCAAGCGCGACGCGTTCGACTCACTGCTGGCGCTGCGGCAGGCGCGGGCGGTCGGCTACGACGCCAATGCCGACGAGAGTCGGTACCTGCTCGACCCCGAGCATGCGACCGACTACCAGCAGAGCTACTTCACGAAGGCGCAGCGGCTGGTCGGGGTGCAAGCCCGTGGCGTGGACGACTATTCCGCCGCGCTGGACCAGGCGTTGGCCGCGCACGGCACCGATATGACGCAGGCGGTCAGCGCCGATTCCTTCCTCGGCGCGGAATTGCGCAACATCACCTTCGGCGGCGAGGCCGCGGCGGCCCGGCAGAGCGTGCTCGCCTACCAGGTCTACCAGCACGACGATCACACCCTGCGCAGGCTGGCGG
Source organism: Nocardia sp. CDC153 (assembly GCF_035818515.1). Lineage (NCBI taxonomy): Bacteria > Bacillati > Actinomycetota > Actinomycetes > Mycobacteriales > Nocardiaceae > Nocardia > Nocardia sp. CDC153. The sequence goes on from NZ_JAYKYU010000002.1 coordinate 595,556, forward strand.
GTACCGATCCGCGGGCGGCCATCGCCCTCGACACCGGTGCCTCCAACGATCATTTCGCCGCCTACGACAAGGCGCTGGAAGCCACGATCGACATCAACCAGCACGCCTTCGACGCGGCCATCGCCGACGGTGAGGACGCGCTGGCGGGCTGGACCGACTGGCTGCCCTACGGCGCGGCGGTGGTGTTCGCAGTGCTGATCCTGCTCGGCGTGCGACCCCGGCTGGCCGAATATCGCTGACCGGATGCGGCCGGGCGCGAGACCTCGAGCATGATGGTCTCGTGCCCGATTTCACCGCCATCAGCCCGGACGGCCTGCTCGACCTGATCACCGAGCGGGCCATGGCGGTGCGGGGGTACGCCGTGATCGCCGTCGACGGCGCGGATGCCGCCGATCCGGTGGCGGTGGCTCGCGGTGTCGCCGAACGGCTTCGGGCACGCGGACGTCCGGCCGATGTCGTGTCACTGCACGACTTCGTGCGGCCCGCCTCGGTGCGGCTGGAATACGACCGCGATAGTGAATTCACCTACCGCACGGGGTGGTTCGATTACGCGGCGGTGAATCGCGAAGTGGTGAAACCGCTTCGGGACAGTGGGCGGTATCTGCCCGCGCTGTGGGACGAGCGGGCCGATCGGTCCGCCCGGGCCCGGATTCGGGAGGCCGCTCCCGAAACGGTACTGCTCATCGCGGGCCCCATGCTGACCGGCCGCGGGTTGGACTTCGATCTGACTGTGGCCCTGCGCATGTCGCCGGGTGCGCTGCGACGGCGGACTGATCCGGAGGAGATGTTCACCGTCGCAGCGCTATTGGAGCATGGCCAGCTCGACGCCGATCTGGTGATCGCGTGGGATCATCCGGATCGGCCCGCCGTCCGCCTGACGTAATAGCTCAGTGCGCGGCCTTGTACGCCAGCATGTAGGCGAGCTTGCCGGGCTTGGCGTCGGAGTAGGGCTTGGACAGCTTGGCGAACTCCTTGTCGTTGAACGCGGTCAGCGCGCCCAGCTGGCCCGCCGTGTAAGCCACCGTTGACCTGGATGTTCTGACCCAACGCCACCATGGCCTGGGAAACGTTCTTGGTCAGGGTCAGGTACGACTGCAGGTCACCCATGTGTCCGGCGATGGTCAGGTTGGGGTCGTTCTGGTGGGCGCGCAGCCAACGGCCCCAATAGAACTCGTCGAAGCCCCGTTGCCGACAACCTTCAGGCGAATGTGCATGGACGGGCCGCCGTCCGAGGTCTCCCAGAACGAGGTGAGCGCGTGGTGGCCGTCGGCCATGTACAGCTTGCCGTGCGGGCCGACGACGACGGTCTTCATGTCGTTGAGCGAGGCGGTGGTCTCGCCGCCCGGCTTCAGCTGGCAGGTGAACGTGGACGGGTTCTGCAGAGTCGCGTTCGGCTGGGCCGAAGCGACGCCGATCAGACCGCTGTCGGCGCACCAGTCCTCGAACTTCTTGTTGATCGCGTCCTTGCCGAGCGTGTAACGGCCCAGCTTGTAATCGATTTCCTCGAAGCCGACGGAGGGCTGCGTGGGCGCGACATCGCCGATCGCGACATCGACGATGTCACCGACCTTGGCGTCGCAGAACGCCACGTCCTTGCCGGAGGGGTTGCACGGGAAATTGCCATTGGTGTTGTCGGCAGCCGCGACTCCGGCACTGCCGCCGGATGCCGGGCGGACGGTATGGGTCCCGAATGACCAATGGGCCACCTGACTTCGAGGATCGGGTGAACGTCCTGCGACCGGAGTCGGTCTCAGATCCGGTCGGCCAGTGCTGTGAAGGCCGCCTTCGGCTGCCAGGTAAGGGTGGGGCCATCCCCCGACTCGAGGACACGGACCAGGCCAGGGCTGGCGAGATCCAGGTCGTCGAGGGGATTTTCGCGGTGCGGGAGGTCGTAGCGGGCGAAGCAGTAGCAGAACGCCGCGTCCACGCCCGCCGCGTCGAGGATGTCCAGGAGCTCGGTGATGTGGGCCGCCTGGGCTTGCTCGTCGCGCTCGTAGCTGCCGTTCAGGCGCAGCGGGCGGGCGGTGGCGGGGTCCCAGTCGATGATGTCGAAGCCGTGCGGGCCCGCATCGGGCGCGCCGCGGAAGCTCGGGCAGCCGAATTCGGTGATCGCGACCGGCTTTCCGAGGCGCTCACCCTCGGCGACGAAGGCGCGCATGGCGTCGACGTAGCCGGGGGCCAGATCGGCTCCGCGGTAGCCCGCGTCGGTGGCCAGGATGTCGAACGGGTCCCAGTTCACGTTTTCGAACGGGAGGCTGCAATAGGTGAGCTTGCCGTGGAAGCGTTCTCGCGCGATTGTCGCGGCGCGGGCCAGAAGGTCGTTGACGCGCCGCGGGATTCCGGCCAGGGCACGCTGGCCTTCGGGGGTGCGAAGCGCGGCGGAGCGTTCGTCGAGGGTGTCGCCCGGCAGAAAGCCGAGAACGAACATGGTGAGTTCGGAGCCGACGGCCAGCACGACGGACGCACCGCTGGTCCGCAGTCGCTCGGCGTGTTCCGCGCAGTCGGCGACGACGGCGAGCACCTCGTCCTCGGTGACGTCGTTAAGAAACGGGCACAACCAGACTTCGAGACCGGCTGCAGCGGCTTCGCTGGCGGCCAGTTTCAGCCGGTCCGGATAGCCGCCCGTGATCCGTACGGCATCGCAGCGCAGGTCCTCGCGGATGACGCGCATGTCCTCGCGGACTCTCGCGATGTCGAACGGTTCGTGCGTGCTGTTGCCGCGGTTCACGAAGCCGGTGTCGTAGCAAACGCCGATCGCTCTCATCGGCCACCTCCTGTATTTAAGGTACTTTCCGTACTCTAACAAGGTACGCTCAGTACCGTTATGAGCGAAACGACACCGACCCGACGCCGCGGCACCGCCTTGGAACAGGCCATCCTGCGCGCTGCCGTCGACGAACTACTCGAATCCGGATATTCCGGGATGACGATGGACGCCGTCGCCAAGCGAGCGGGTACGAATAAGAACGCCATCTACCGGCGTTGGCCCAATCGCGCGGCGCTGGGGGTCGCGGCGTACCGGCAGCTCACCTCGGCCGCGCTCGACCTGCCCGATACCGGCAGCCTGCGCGAGGATGCGCTGGAGTTGTTGCGGCGGGCCAATTCTCACCTCGCTTCGCCGCTGGGTGAGATCCTGCGCGGCCTGCTCTCCCAGCTGGCCAATGAGCCGGAACTGCTGGCGCAGTTGCGGGAGCAGGGCGGTGAGGCAGGGACGCGGCCGTGGCTCACCATCCTCGAGCGTGGGATAGCCCGCGGGGAGGCACCCGCCACCGCCCGCCTCGCTCGCGTCGCCACGACGCCAATCGACCTGCTGCGCAACGAGTTCGTGACGCGCGGTGTCCCGGCGGTGCCCGACGAGGTCCTCGTGGACATCGTCGACACCGTCTATCTGCCGCTGCTGCGCGGCTATTCGGTATCCGGCTGACCGCTCACCGGTCGCGGAAGTCTGCCAACGCGTCCTCGGCGGTCGCGGGCGCGAACGGCTTGACCGCCGTCACCCGGAATTCCCGCAGCTTGGGCAGCGGACCGTCGGTGTCGACCAGGATCCAATCGTGGTGGGTCCTGGCCGCCATCGCCTGGTCTCCGGCCGCGATGCCCTGCCAGGCGAAGTCGATGGCAACCGTCAAGGTGCCGTCGGCATTGCGCGCGACCTCGAGGTGCTCGACCCGATGCGCACTGGCCTCCACGGCCCCGGCGGTCCGGGTGTACCAGGCCGCGATCTGCTCGGGCGTCTCGGCCGCGCTGCCATCCGACAAATGCAGGACGGCGTCCTCGGTCACCAATTCCAGAATTCGGGCCGGATCCTTGGCGGGCGGCTCGATGAGATGCACCCACGCGTACACGAACGCGAGTACCCGATGCTCCAATTCGGCTTCAACCAGCGCGCCCCGCAACTGCTCAATGGTCGACTCGGACATACGCGAACTGTATCCCTGCCCTGGACCGATCACTGCCGCCGGTGGCGAGGGTCGAAGGATTCGGTGGGGTATTCGTCGTCGAGCGGCTTGCTGCCAGCGCGCCGAGCCGGCCAGAAGCGGCTGGCGTATTGGCCTCGAATGCGGCTCAGATCGGGCTCGTCGATTTCGGTGATGCCGACCTGGAAGAGCATGAGCATGGTCGCCATGCTGACGGCGATGATCAAGGGAGTGAGCAGTTGTCCGGCCTGTGCGCCGGACGGGGCGTGCATGTGGTCGGCGACGTGGGCGCTCATGGCGAACATGCCGGTGTAGTGCATGCCGCACACCGCCACACCCATGATGAGGGCCGCGCTGGTGGTGGCGAGAATGCCGCTCACGTGCAAGGCGAACCAGAGGGCCGCGGTGGCGGCGACCACCGCGATCACGATGGACAGCAAGACGATCCACGGGTCGTACCGCACCGAGGCGTCGGTCTTCATCGCGTACATGCCCGAGTAGTGCATCGCGCCCACGCCGAGCCCGGTGATCGTGCCGCCGGTGATCAACGCGAACGCCTCCCCGTGCTGATGCACCACGATGTACAGCCCCAGCCACACCACCCCCATGGCGATGAGGGCGCTCAGGATGGTGATCGGCACGTTGTAGCGAATCGTGGTGTCCTGCACCGAGAATCCGAGCATCGCGATGAAATGCATGACCCAGATCCCGGTCCCGCCGAGCGCCACCGCCCCGGTCGCGATCCACCCGCCGTGCCCGTGCTGATTCCGCGCCCGCACCATGCACCGCAGCGCCAGCAACGAGCCCGTCACGGACATGACGTAGGCCAGCACAGGGGTGAGCCACCCATAGGTGAAATGGTCAATTGCCAGCATGCGGGCTCCTTGCCAGAAAAGCTGTGTATGACTGTTCACCGGTGAATGAGCCGAAGACTAGCCAGAAACCACCAGGTAGTAAATTTGCCGCAGTACAGTCCGAAATAATTAGCTGAGTTTGCTGAGCGGTATGCACGCAGGTAGCCGGCGGTATGGGCGCGCTCGGCCCGCCGGAGTCGCAATGTCTCCCGCCCTTGACGTCTAGCATCCGACCCGCAACCCAGCTAGGGCCGAAAGTCCCTCGGCCACAATGAAAAAACCGCCGGGCGGTCCAGTGGACCACCCGGCGGTGTCGAATCAGCTTGGCGCGGAGCCTATTACCAGCCGCGCTCGGCGAGGCGGTGGGGCTGGGGGATCTCCTCGACATTGATGCCGACCATGGCCTCGCCCAGGCCGCGGGAGACCTTGGCCAGGACGTCCGGGTCGTCGTAGAAGGTGGTGGCCTTGACGATGGCGGCGGCACGCTGAGCCGGGTTGCCGGACTTGAAGATTCCGGAGCCGACGAAGACGCCCTCGGCGCCGAGCTGCATCATCATGGCGGCATCGGCGGGGGTGGCGATGCCACCGGCGGTGAACATGACCACGGGCAGCTTGCCGGTCTCGGCGACCTCGCACACCAGCTCGTAGGGGGCCTGCAGTTCCTTGGCGGCCACGTACAGCTCGTCCTTGGACAGCGAGGTCAGGCGGCGGATCTCGGCGCGGATGGTGCGCATGTGGGTGGTGGCGTTGGAGACGTCACCGGTGCCGGCCTCACCCTTGGAGCGGATCATGGCCGCGCCCTCGGTGATTCGGCGCAGCGCCTCGCCCAGGTTGGTCGCGCCGCACACGAACGGGACGGTGAAGGCGAACTTGTCGATGTGGTTGGCGTAGTCGGCCGGGGTCAGCACCTCGGACTCGTCGATGTAGTCGACGCCGAGCGACTGCAGGATCTGCGCCTCGACGAAGTGGCCGATGCGGGCCTTGGCCATGACCGGAATGGAGACGGCGTTGATGATGCCGTCGATCATGTCCGGATCCGACATGCGGGACACGCCGCCCTGGGCGCGAATGTCCGCGGGAACCCGCTCGAGCGCCATGACCGCGACGGCGCCGGCGTCCTCGGCGATCTTGGCCTGCTCGGGCGTGACGACATCCATGATCACACCGCCCTTCAGCATCTCGGCCATGCCGCGCTTGACGCGGGCGGTACCGATGGTGGGGGTGGTGTCGGGCGTGGTCACGGCAAACTCCTGGGTCATGTGGGCCAATCGGATCGCATGCGACCCTCGGGGGATCGCGGAGAGACGAACACCCTGATTCTAGGCGTCTGGCCGTGGGCCCTAGATAGCCAGTCCGACACGACTGGACTGCTAGTCCGGTCCAAGGTGGCCCCCATCACACCCGGTGAAGCTAACGCAGGGCAATTCCCTTGTCGCTCAGGCGGAATTCCATGGTCACCGGCATGACACCCACCGCGAGGGCCTCGCGCAGCCGGGGCACCGCCTCACCGAGGATCCGGCGGCGTAAGGCCGTCAGGTCGGCGCCGGCGGCCGCGGTCACGATCACGTACAGCTCAGGCGCCCGGCCGGGCCCCGACAGCACCGCCGACACCGAGCCGACCTCCGGGTAGCCCTCGATGTCCGCGGCCACCGCACGCGCCGCGACCGCCGACGACAGCGTCGTGCTGCCCGCTACCTCGGGACCGGCCAATTCCCAGTCCACCGCCTTGGGCACGCGGCGCAGTTGGGCGGCCACCCAGCGCAGGCAGCACAGGCCGATCACCGCCGCCGCGATCACTATCAGCACCAGCACCCAGGTGGGCGGCGCGGCGGTCCCCGGCGTCACCGGGTCCCTCCCATCCACCCACGGCAGTCTGCCGCCGAAGGCCGCCAGCGCGTACCCGCCACCCGCCAGCAGGACCAGCCCCGCCAGAGCCAGCAGTGCCCGGTTCAACCGCGCGGGCCTGTTCAGTGACGCCGTCATCGTGCGGCCCCTCGCCGCGCCCCGCGCATCCGGGTTCGCACCCGCGAATCCGCCAGGCCGATTCGTTGCAATACCCGCGAAACCGTCTCCATCACCACGTCGTCCGCTCCGCCCCGTGCCGGACCGTGCGATCCACCGCCCGACCGAGCATCGACGCCACCCGGCGCGAGCGCGGAAAGCGGTTGCGCGGCAGCATCTTCCGTACCCGAAGCGGCCGGCACCGGATCGGCGGCGACCGGACCCAGGTCTGCGTGGGTGGCCGAGACTCGTATCTTCCCGCGCCCCACCCTGATCCGGCGCGCGGCGACGCCGGGCAGGCCGTTCACTTCCCGGGCCAAGGTGGAGCGGACACTGCGGCGTGTCACGCCCGCGGCACTGCCGTCGACCTCGGCCAGCGGCATCACGACCGGACGGCCGGGCAGCAGGGCCGCCCCGAGCAGCAGCAGACCCAGCACGATCACGACCGCGCCCACCACCGGCACGATCGCATCGTTCCACTCGATGCCGTGCAGCCGGGTCGCGACGCTGTCGTAGGACACGAGTTCCCGGCCGCCGGTGAGCTTCTGGATCAGCGAGATCACCGTGACCAGGCACAGCGCGAACACCGCCAGCGCCACCACCACGGCGGGCGCGGTGCGGCGCGGGCGGCGGATCACCGGACCCTCCTCGCCGATCGCGCCGCGGCGGTGTCGGTTTCGAGCACCAGCGCGGTCACCTCGATTCGCACCTCGGTCACCGCGACCCCGGCCAGCTCACCCGCCCGCTGGATCAGGTGCCGGCGGCAGTCCTCGCTGACCCTGGCCACCGGCAGCGGGTACCGGATCGGCAGCGACACTCGCAGCGCCGCATGGTCTCCGGTGAGCTGCGCCCGCACGGTGACGTCGCGCTCCACCCCGTCGACCTCCTGCGCCGCCCGCGCGACGATGCGGCGCACCGCGCGTTCGCTGACCGTGGTCCGCCCGGGCGGGTCGGCGACGACCGTCATCGCCGGCCCCGTTCCCGCGCGGACCGCACGAAGCCGGACAGATCCACCGCGCCGTCGAACCAGCGGCCGACCAGCAGCCCCAGTCCGGAGCAGACCAGCACGATGGCGAAGGCGCCCAAGCCGCCGAAAGCGGCGGCGAAACCGAGCGCGATCCCGAGGGCCAAACCGATCGATGTGGCGTTCACCTGCGACTCCTCTGCTCGGTGGAGCGACTACTGGACGCGGCTGCCGGCCGCCTGCTGCTCGTCGTCATCCCCGTCGATGTAGACGTCGTTGACGTTGATATTGACCTCGACCACCTCGAGACCGGTCATCTGCTCGATGGCGGCGATGACGCTGCGGCGGATGGCGCGCGCCAATTCCGCGATGGCCACGCCGTATTCGACGACGATCTCCAGGTCCACGGCGGCCTGCGTCTCCCCGACCTCCACCGAGACGCCCTGCCCGATACTGGCCGACGCGCCGGGGATGCGGTCGCGGATCGCGCCGAACGCGCGGGCCGCGCCGCCGCCCAGGTCGTGCACGCCACGCACATTGCGGGCGGCCAGGCCGGCGATCTTCTGCACCACGATGTCGGAGATCGTGGTGGTGCCCTGCTCGGATTGCAGGGCCCCGGTGCGCTCGGAACCGTTGCGGGCCGCACCCGATTCGGTGCCCTGCGAGCGGGAACCCTTGGCGTCGGCGGACTTTCCGGTGTCGTTCTTGGCGGTGTCGGTCGCGGTCATTTCTTCCTCCTGAATCCCTTGCGTTGGAATCACTTGTCTTCCAGAGCCGCCGCCTCGAGCTCGGCGACGACCAGCCGGACCGTGGCGTGTGCCCAGCGGGTTTCCGCGAGCACCGGCGCGACGGCCGCGGCGACCCGATTGGCCAGCGGCCGCAGTGGCAACTCCGTGGCAACCACGCGGATCTCCACCAGGTCCGGCCCGAGTTCGATCGCGGTGCCGCGCAACGGCTTGGGCAGCCACGCGGCACCGGTCAGCAGGGGCACCGGACGTACGCCCGGCACCGCGTCGACCGCGGCGGTGAGCGCGTCGATCAGCTCGCCCGGCGTGCTCATCGCGCCTCCGGTTCGATGTCGACGATGACCACCGATACTTCGTCCACGGTGACCCCGAGCCGCTCGAACACGGTGTCGATCACCGCCGCCTGCACAGCCGCGCCCACGTCCGCCGCGGCCCGTTCGGCGCCGATCGCGATCTCGAGCCGGACGCCGAGCGCGCCCTCGGCCGGGTTGTGCACGCGCACACCGTCGGCGCTGGCGCTCTCGAACCCCGACCACAGCTGTTTGCCCGCGCGGGTGAGCCCGGCGACCAGTCCGCGCAGCCCGGGTTCGACGCGCACCACGCCCGGGACGCGGGCCGCGGCCCAGGCGGCGACCCCGGCCACGACGGCATCGGCCACGATCAGCTCCGTGCGGACGGACAGGGTCACCGTTTCCCTTCCTGATAGACGTCCACTATGGAGATGTCCAAGCGACCAACCAGCAAACCTGTTTGCGCGGATGCCGCCGCGGTGACGCGCGCGCGCACTCGCGGCACCAAGCCCGGAATGCCGTCGCCGATGACCGGTACCGCGATGGTCATGGAGATGTGCACGATGGATTCGCCGCCGGGCCCGGTGCCGACCACCTGCATCCGGCAGCGGCGAGCCCGTACCCCCGGCACCGAGTCGGCGGCATAGCGCAGCACGACCGCGGCGGCCTGCTCGCTGACCGCGACCGTGCCGGGATGCGGTGTCACCAGCTCCAGCGTCGCGCCGCGCCGCAGCTCGGCGCGCACCGCGGACATGATGCGGCCGAACAGGTCCGGAGGCTCCGGCGTGGGTTCGTCGATGAGTTCCTGGGTGGCCGCGCGCAGCCCGAGCAGGCTCTCGCGGGCGGTGCGGCAGTGCGGGCAGCTGGTCTCGTGGGCGTCACCGGCCCCGTTCGCCACCGCGTCCAGGCGCTCCCACACCCGTTCCAGGCCACGGCCACAGGGCAGCAGGTAGTCCGCCTCGGTGTCGTCGTGGGTGTCGTCGGTCACCGCCATGGTTGCATCACCTCCGCCAACTGTGCTCGCGCCCGCGCTATCCGCCCTCGAACCTGGGTGGTGTTCGCGCCGACGATGTCGCCGATCTCTTCGTAGGAGCGCCCGTGCACCTCGCGCAGCAGCCAGCACGCCCGCTGTTCGGGCGTGAGCTGCCGCAGCGCCACCGTGAGCGCCTCGAGCTGGCCGTTGACCTGGGTGGCGTGCTCGGGATGGGTGTCGGTGCGCGGGGATTCGGTGCCGTCGAGGTCTACTCCCATCACGGACTGCCGCTTGCGCAACGCATTGAGACACCGGTTGGTGGTCATGCGGTACAGCCAGCCGTTGAAGGCCGCGTCGTCGTCGAGTTGGGCGATGCGCCGCCAGGCGGTCAGGAAGACCTCCTGCACGATGTCCTCGGCCTCGGCCCGGTCGCTCAGCATCCGGGACGCGAGCCGGTACATCGCGCCCTGATAGCGCAGCACCAACTGCTCGAAGGCCCGCACGTCACCGTCGCGCACCCGCCCGGCGAGGGTCGCGTCGTCGAGCGCGAGCATCGTCTCCGAGTGGGTCACAGCACCTCCTCATCGCTCCATCCGGTACGACACCGCCGCGCGAAGATCCTCACGCCGAATTATGAGTGACGGATGTCTCAGAGTTTGCTACGTGAGGAACGGGCGTGCCGGGGCATCTTGTCCATGTACGCGTCCACCAAGGAGAGAGAGGTTGCGATGTCGTTCAGCGACGAGATCGAGAACAAGGCCAAGGACCTCGGCGGTAAGACGAAGGAGGCCGCGGGCAAGCTCGCCGGTGATGACGAGCTGCGCGCCGAAGGCAAGGCCGACCAGCTCGAGGCCGGGATCGACAAAGCGGTCGGCAAGGTCAAAGAGGCGGTCGAGGGCGCGGTGAAGACCGTCGAGGACAAGCTCGGCGGCAAGCGCTAGATCGGCATCGGCCCGACCGGGCCACCGGTACCGCGGTGGGGCGTCACGTGGTGGCACCCCACCGCCGGCGCGGCTCCCATGCTGCTAGCTCGTTGCTGTGCGCCGAGCGCTCACAGCGGGCCGATCACGAAGATGCTCGCCCAGTATTCGGCGGCCGACGGACCCATCAACGGCTCCAGAAAGTCATAGAGCAGGTAAGACACGAAGAACTTCCACCTTCCACACGGCGGTCCGCCGATTCCATTGCGCGGCAAACCTTCCCAGACACTATCGGAGATTCCGCGTTCGATCACGGGAAAGTTTCCCCGGCTATCGATCAGCCCAGCGTGTAGACATATCGGCTCGTAGGCACCAGATCGAGATTGAGATGCGCGCCGAAACTGACCACGCTCTCCATCATCCGAGTCACCCGCCGCTGCAGTTCCGCATCGTCATCCCCGGCCCCGTAGAACGCATGGGCACTGGTCATGGCCGCCATCGGAAACAATTCCTCGACCAGCGCATCCACCCGCTTCCCCGGCGTCACCGCCTCGCTGACGGTGTTCTGCACATACCCGAACGTATCCTGTGTCTCGATGGCCACCGGCGTATGCAAATCGTGCCACCGATGCAGCCACTCCTCCCGAGTCAGATCCTCCGGAATCCGCAGAATCGCGATATTCGCCAGGGCCTCGGTCCGCACCCCGTCGTCGACCCGCGGCGGCACGATGGGCTGCCGCTCGTCCACGATCCAGCCGTTCACGTCCTCCGCGACGGACTTCAAGACAGCCGTGACCGCCTCCCGGTCGCCCTCGGTCCATACGCTCACGACCGCGTCGATCGGCGCCTCATAGGTCGAATGCCGGACCTGTGCCGCCGCGACATCCGCATCCCGAACATTCACCTGCAGCGCGGTCGCCCCCACCCCCGCCAACGCTTCCCGCAATTCCTCCCCCCGCAGCCGCTCCCCCAGCCCCTCGCCCCACAACGCATACATCAGCTTCATGCCGTAATTCCTTGCCACAGATCACCATTGATCGCCCCAAGGTAACGCCGCGCGTAGCTAGAATTACCCGATTTCGCCACCTGATCCCACCCACCGGACCGACGCTGCGGCACCATAGCGCACATGGCCCATTTCGCAGTGACCGTTTGTCTTCCAGGCGAGCTGACTCGAGATGAACTGCTCCCGCACCTGCGCAATACGCTCGCTCGGTATGACAGGGAGCGCGAGATGGAGCCATACGTGGAGTACACGCGTGCGGAGCTGATCGCGCTGGGTCGACGTTCGATCAGTGTCAGCCGGGACCCCGATCGCTCGGGTTGGACGGACCAGCAGGTCTACGACCACTGGATCAGTCGGTACGAGCCATGGGAGATCGGGCCCGACGGCGAGACCTATACGACCCGGAATCCGCAAGGGCAGTGGGATTACTGGTCCATCGGTGGGCTCTTCGACCCGATGTGGATCTTGACCGACGAGAACGACGGGGGCGTGTCAACGCGCACGGAAATGGCTCGTCTACGCGAAATTTCCGCCGACTCGCTCACCGCGACCTACGCCTTCATCGATTTGAACGGCGATTGGCACCAACGCCGCCAAGCCCCGTACTGGGATGAAGATCCGGTGGGCGCCGCTGAATGGGACCACACCTATGCGGTCCTGATCGCCGCGCTACCTCCCGACACCTGGCTGATCCAAGTCGATTGCCATTCATGATCACCCGGCCGCGTATTCGGCGGCCAATTTGCTCGTAATGGGCAGGAGTGGTGTGTCCTGCGGATTGCTCGATGGCGGCTGCGTTTTCGACTGCCCACCGCATTTGGTCATCGCTCACCGAGGTGGTTCGGACGGCGGGGGCTCGTGGATCGCCGGGTCAGCGGATGGAGCGGACTTCGGGGTCGGTGTCGGAGTCGGCGGCGGCGAGGGCCTCGGGGAGGAGTTGGTCGAGGTGGTAGGGGTAGACGGTTTCGCCGGAGTGGTCCAGGTGGGCTATGTCGGTGGGGGTGCACCATTTGTGGCCCTTGATGGAGCGGCGTTCTATGTAGTCGAGGTTGGTGGGGTTCACCTCGAAGTTCTTGGCGCGCAGGGCGAAGAAGAGTTCTTCGGAGCGGATGAGTTCGCCGTTGAAGGGGAAGACGGCCACTCGACGCCAGAGGGGGCCGCGCAGGGAAGACGAGTCCGCCGGGTAGCCGGTTTCCTCGTAGAGTTCGCGGATCGCGGCCTCGCGCAGGGATTCGCCGGGGTTGACGCCGCCGCCGATGGTGAACCAGAAGGGGACGTCGGGGACCTTGGGGTCGACGCCCTGCAGGAGCAGGACCCGGTCGTTCTCGTCGACCAGGACCACGCGGGCGGAGGTGCGGACGGTGTCGACCTCGAGACCCGTTGCGGCGGCGGGGGTTACGCGCTCGGCGATTTCGAAGTAGGTGGGCAGGGGGGCGGTACCGGCCAGGTGGACCCAGCGGACCAGGCGGCGGGTGCGCAGGGCGAGGGTGTCGCGGACGGCGTCGTTGTGGAAGCGGCGGGCGATGAGGACCCGGGCTTCGGCGTCGGCGAGTTCGGCGACCAGCTGCGGGGGCAGCAGCGAGATGTCGACGGCGGAAAGCGCCGCGGCGAGCTGATTCTCAACGGTTTCGCGGTCGCGCCAGTTCGAACGCTCGGCGCGGTCGGCCAGCGCGGTCAGGCGGCGGGCCTGTTCGACCAGGGCCGGATCGTAGAGTCCGGCCAGAGTGGTCGCCACCGAGCGGGCCACCACGGCGCGGCGCGCCAGGGCCGCGTCCAACGCGTGCATGGCCTGGTCGGTGCGCACGTGCAGGCGGTCCAGGCGGTTCGCGGTGGTATAGGCCCATACCGCGGCGGTGATGAGCAGTGCCGCGATGAGGGCGAGGACCAGGATGGTGGTCGCGGAGAAGGTGATCATCCGGCGGTCCTGACGCGGACATCGCCGACGGTCACGGTCTCGTAGACGCGCAGGATCTGCTCGGCGACCACCGGCCAGTCGTATTCGCCGACAACCTGATTCGCGGTGCGGATGTACTCCTCGCGGCGGGTGTCGTCGGTGAGCATGGCGTCGATGGCCTGCGCCAGCTGACCGGAGTCCCCGACCGGAACCAGCATGCCCGCGGTGCCGTCCCGCAGCACGCGGCGGAAGGCGTCCAGATCGCTGGCCACCACGGCGGTTCCGGCCGCCATCGCCTCGACCAGCACGATGCCGAAGCTCTCACCACCCAGGTTGGGGGCGACGTAGACGTCGACACTGCGCATGGCGGAGGCCTTTTCGGCGTCGGAGACCTGGCCGAGGAACCGCAGATGCCCGGCGTGCTCGCCCGCCTCGCGCCGCAGCCGGTCCTCGTCGCCGCGGCCGACGATCAGCACCTCGAGGTCGGGGTGTCGCCGCACCAATTCCGGTAGCGCGCCGAGCAATACCTCCATGCCCTTGCGCGGCTCGTCGAAGCGCCCCAGGAACAGCACCGATTTGCCGGGCCGCGGATAGCCCGCCAGCAGCGGCGCGTGCGCGAACGCGGGAACGTCCACGCCATTGGGGATTTCGACGGCGTCCCCGCCGAGTGCCTCCACCTGCCAGCGCCGCGCCAGCTCACTCACCGCGATCCGGCCGCTGATCTTCTCGTGATACGGCCGCAGCACGCCCTGAAAGGTGCTGAGCACCAACGATTTCGTGGTCGAGGTGTGGAAGGTGGCCACGATCGGCCCCTCCGCGATCTTCAACGCCAGCATCGACAGGCTGGGCGCGTTCGGCTCGTGAATGTGCAGGACGTCGAAATCGTTCTCGGCGATCCAGCGGCGAATGCGCGTATACGCGGTGGGCCCGAAGGAGAGTCGCGCCACCGACCCGTTGTAGGGAATCGCCACGGCCTTGCCCGCCGACACCACGAAGTCCGGCAGCGGCGTGTCGTCGGCGGCGGGCGCGAGCACACTCACCTTGTGGCCGCGCTCGATGAGCACCTGCGCCAATTCCACGACATGCGCTTGCACCCCGCCCGGCACGTCGAACGAGTACGGGCAGACCATGCCGATCCTCATAGTGCCCCTGTTCCGCGAGACCCGGCGTCAAACCCCAGTGTTCGCTGCGCGGCCGCGATTTTGTCCAATCTCGCCTGCGACAAGTCACTTTCCCACATGGGCTGCAGCATGTGCCAGTCGGCAGGATGGGCGGCGATATTGGCGGCGAAGACATCGGCCAGCGCCTGGGTCGCGGGGGCGATGCCCGGCGAGACGTCGATGGGCGGGAAGACCGCCATGCCCCAGCCCTCGGTGCCGTCGGTCTCGGTGAACCAGCAGTGCACGGGCAGGAGCGCTGCCCCGGTGTCGGCGGCGAGTTTGGCGGCCCCGGCCGGTAGCCAGGTACGTTCGCCGAACATGGTGACCGGCACGCCCTTGCCGGTGAGATCGCGCTCGCCCATCAGGCAGACGACCTTGTTCTGGCGCAGGCGATCCGCCAGCTGCGGGAACGGCGGATGCTCACCGCCGGTGAGCGGGAAGACCTCGAAGCCGAGGCTCTCGCGGTATTCGACGAAGCGCTCGAACAGCGACTCGGGCTTCAAACGCTCTGCGACCGTAGAGAATTGACCGTGATTCTGGACCAGCCAGACACCGGCCATATCCCAGTTGCCGGAGTGCGGCAGGACCAGCAGGGCACCTTTGCCTGCGGCGAGGGCCGCGTCCAGATACTCGGTGCCGTCGACATGCAGCTGCCCCAGCGCCTTGTGGTCCATCGACGGCAGTCGGAACGCCTCACGCCAGTAGCGGGCATAGGAGCGCATGGCAGCCTCGATCAGGCTGTCGGGCACCTGCTCCGGCGTCGTGCCGAGTACGTGGGCGAGATTGCGCCGCAACATATTCGGCTCTCCCCGGTGCGCCTTCTTGTTCGCTCGCCGGGCAACGAAGTTGGCTCCGGCGTCGAACCCCTTGCGCACCATGCCTTCTGGCAGCCCGCGCACGACACGCCAACCGGCCGCGTACGCCTTGTCGGTCATCGCGGACGTGAAATCGGTGGTCACCGCTGCGGTTCCTCCGGAGCCTTCGCCACGGGGGCGAGAACGTCGCGCGCGCCGGGCGACCTGCGCACCGCCAGCACCCGCTGGAACACGGTGATGATGCTCAACACCGCGAGGATGTACATGGCGACGTACACGGCATAGCCGAGCCACTCGATGCCGTAATAGTTGCCGATACCGGTGAATCCGGCCCCGACCAGCACGATGATCAGCCGGTCGGGACGCTCGATGAGACCGCCGTCGGCGGACAGACCGGACGCCTCCGCGCGCGCCTTGGCGTAGCTGATGACCTGCGAGGTCACCAACACCACCAGCGTCGCCACGAACAGGTGCTTGGAGTTCTCGTGGTACACCGCCCACCAGGCCAGCGCCGCGAAGATCGCGCCGTCGGCGACCCGGTCGCAGGTGGCGTCCAGCACCGCACCGTATTTCGTGCCGCCGCCGCGGGCGCGCGCCATGGCCCCGTCCAGCATGTCGAACATGACGAACAGCCAGATCACCATGGTTCCCCAGAACAGGTGACCGGTCGGGAACAGCGTCACCGCCGCGGCGATCGAGGCGGTGGTGCCGATCAGCGTCATGGCATCGGGCGTGAGGCCCGTGCTCACCAACGCTTTGCCCAGGGGGGCAGTCGCTTTGGCGAACGTCTCGCGACCGAAGAAACTCAGCACGCTACCCGTTGTCCTTTCGTGCCGTGTCCCTCGCTCATGCCTAGTCGGCTTCCTTCCACGCCCGTGCCAGCAGCGCCCGGGTTTCCCTGAGCAATTGCGGCATCACCTTCACTCCGCCGACGACGGTAATAAAGTTCGCGTCCCCACTCCAGCGCGGCACGATATGTTGATGCAGGTGATCGGCGAGTGAACCACCGGCGACACCACCGAGATTCAGGCCGACATTGAAGCCCTCCGGCCGCGACACCTGCTTCATGACCCGAATCGCCTGCTGGGTGAACGCCATCAGCTCGGCGCTCTCCTCCGGGGTCAGATCCTCGAGATTCGCCACGCGACGGTACGGCACCACCATGGTGTGGCCGGGGTTGTAGGGGTACAGGTTCAGCACCGCGTACACCCACTGCCCGCGCGCGATGATCAGGCCGTCCTCGTCCGACATCTCCGGAATGTCGGTGAACGGGTGCCCGGTCTTCTTGGGGGCCTTGGGTTCCTCGACCTCGCCGGTGATGTAGGACATGCGGTACGGGGTCCACAGCCGCTGCAGCCGGTCCGGATCCCCGGCCCCGGTGTCCACGATCTGCTCGGGCCGAGGCGCGGTCGGTTCACTCATTGATCGCCTTTGCGGATTTCGAAACCCTCCGCGGTCGGAGATGCGTTCTCGCGCCGCTGAATCCAGTCGGTGATGGTGGCGATGGCGTCGGCGACGGGCACGCCATTGACCTGGGTGCCGTCGCGGAAGCGGAAGCTGACCGCGTTGTTCTCCACGTCGCGGGCACCGGCGAGCAGCATGAACGGGATCTTCTGGGCGGTCTGGTTGAAGATCTTCTTCTGCATGCGGTCGTCGGAGCGATCGACCTCGGCGCGAATGTTGTTGTCGCGCAAGGCATTGATGACGCCGTCCAGGTGCTCGGCGAAGGTCTCGGCCACGGGGATGCCGACGACCTGCACCGGCGCGAGCCAGGCCGGGAACGCGCCCGCGTAGTGCTCGGTGAGCACGCCGAAGAAGCGCTCGATGGAGCCGAAGAGCGCGCGGTGGATCATGACCGGGCGGTGCTTCTGCCCGTCGGAACCGGTGTATTCGAGCTCGAAGCGCTCGGGCAGGTTGAAGTCCAGCTGGATGGTGGACATCTGCCAGGTGCGGCCCAGCGCGTCCTTGGCCTGCACGGAGATCTTCGGGCCGTAGAAGGCCGCGCCGCCCGGATCCGGAACCAGCTCCAGACCGGAGTCGGTGGCCACCTTGCGCAGGGTCTCGGTGGCCTCCTCCCACAGCTCGTCGGAGCCGACGAACTTCTTCGGGTCCTTGGTGGACAGCTCGAGGTAGAAGTCGTCGAGGCCGTAATCGCGCAGCAGCGAGAGCACGAACTGCAGCGTGGAGGTGAGCTCCGCGTGCATCTGCTCCTTGGTGCAGTAGATGTGCGCGTCGTCCTGCGTCATGCCGCGCACGCGGGTCAGGCCGTGCACGACGCCGGACTTCTCGTAGCGGTACACCGAGCCGAATTCGAACATGCGCAAAGGCAGTTCGCGGTAGGAGCGCCCGCGCGACCGGAAGATCAGGTTGTGCATCGGGCAGTTCATCGGCTTGACGTAGTAGTCCTGGCCGGGCTTGCGCACCGAGCCGTCCTCATTGAGTTCGGCGTCGAGGTGCATGGCCGGGAACATGCCGTCGCGGTACCAGTCCAGGTGGCCGGAGACCTCGAAGAGGTGGCCCTTGGTGATGTGCGGGGTGTTGACGAACTCGTAGCCGGCGGCGATGTGGCGGCGGCGCGAGTAGTCCTCGAGCTCCTTGCGGACGATGCCGCCCTTGGGGTGGAACACGGGCAGGCCCGAGCCCAGCTCGTCGGGGAAGGAGAACAGGTCCAGCTCGAGGCCGAGCTTGCGGTGATCGCGCTTCTCGGCCTCTTCGAGCAGGCGCAGGTACTCGTCCTGAGCCTCGGTGGATTCCCACGCGGTGCCGTAGATGCGCTGCAGGTCCTCACGCGACTGATCGCCACGCCAGTAGGCGGCGCTGGATCGGGTCAGCTTGAACGCGGGAATGTACTTGGTGGTCGGCAGGTGCGGGCCGCGGCACAGGTCGGCCCAGATCAGCTCGCCGGTGCGCGGGTCCAGGTTGTCGTAGATGGTCAGCTCTTTACCGCCGACCTCCATGACCTCCGGATCGTCGATGCCCGACTTGTCGGAGATCAGCTCCAGCTTGAACGGCTCCTTGGCCAGCTCGACCCGGGCCTCCTCGACCTCGACCACCCGGCGCGAAAACCGCTGCGCGCCTTTGATGATCTTCTTCATCCGGGATTCCAGCTTGGTGAGATCCTCCGGGGTGAAGGGGCGCTCGACCTGGAAGTCGTAGTAGAAGCCGTCCTTGATGTACGGGCCGATGCCCAGCTTGGCGTCGGGGAACTCCTGCTGCACGGCCTGCGCCAGCACATGCGCGGCCGAGTGGCGGATGACATTGCGGCCGTCGGGAGAATCGGCGGTGACGGCCTCGACCTCGGTGTCGACGTCGGGCGTCCAGCTCAGATCCTTGAGCGCGCCTTCGGCGTCCCGCACCACAATGACGGCGGCGGGACCCTTGCTCGGCAGGTCCGCCTCACGCACCGCGGCCCCGGCGGTAGTCCCAGCCGGAACCCGGACGCGGGCGACTGGGGTCTGCTGGGCTGAGGTGGTCACGGCTGCGCACTCCTTGGCATAGTCATAGGCGAGAGGTCCCGCCAGGTCTGGTGCGAGGATGTTCTCCCCGCGATCGTGGCCGGTCACGAATCACATACCTCCGGCCCGCCCACTCTATCTGCACCCCTATAACCCCGCGCCCGGCGGACCCTCAGCCCCGGGCAGCGACCTCGGCGAGCAGCGCCTCACGCTCCGGAGCCGGACGCTTGGGGCAGCTGGTGCACATCTCGCAGCCCGGGACTTCGAAGACCAGGCAGCAGGAGATGCGGCGGACGAAGGTGCGACCGGCGATGTCCTGGAAGCGCGGGACCGGTAAGCGGCCCGCGACGTCTCGGGCCAGGCGGGCACCGGCGTCGGCGGCACCGATGTCGAGGGCGCGGTTGCCGATGGCGTCGGCGACTATCGCCCAGAGAGAAGGAATGCCCGCGCCGGAGACCTCGGCGACGACCGGGATGACACGGGACAGGGCGTGACGCAGTGCCTGGCCGATGGGCGTGGTGGTGCAGCACGCGGCCGAATGCGGTTCGGGGTGAGCGCAATTCACGGCCGACGCGGGATCGGCGGAGAGATCGGCGGTAATGCCGGAGGAGGAGTTGGCGAGGAGGGTGCTGCTGAGCGCTATCGCGTAGGCGTGGGGCTCGGGGACTACACGCTCGACACCGCCGTCCGGGCGGATCTCCAGGGCGATGTGTTCGAGGGCCGGATTGAAGGCGGGTTGATCGGCGGCGATCGCGGCGACGATCGGATCCACCAGAGATGAGGCGGCCATGCACCACCACAGGGTGCCGGAGACTCGGGAGTTGGCCGTCCCCCAGCTGATGCCCATGTCGGCGATGCGTTCGGCCAGCCATTGCGGGCGCAACAGTTCGGTGCCGGGCACCAGGGCTTGTGAAACCGGGGGCTGCGCAACCATTTCCATCCGACTCCGATCAGGCCGATTCTCGCTGACTCCTACCACCCATTACCCACCGCGGTTACAGACCACAGGTCACTACCCGGCGGCTACACACCACTTTTCACTACACGCGGCAGCTACAAACCACAATGTCATGTTTCCGCGCTGTAGTGGGCCGCTCCCCCGGCGACAGCTCCCGCGCACTCGGCGAGGCAGCACCACCCTAATCTCCTACCTCTCATCACTTCTTCCGACGCGCCCGACCCTCGCGACACGCCCCAATCGGGCGCGTCGCTCCAAGATCAGCCCAGGCGGGCGTCGTAGCCTGACGGCTGTCGAACCGGTCGGTTCACGAGTCCCCTGAGCGCGGAGGGCCGCGGCGCATGAGTCCTGCCATCGAGACGATTCTCATCAGCGGTTATGCGGTGGCCTTGCTGGTGGTGGCGTTAGGGCTGGATGTGATGGCGCGCCGGGCGCATCGGCGGGCGCGCATGTGGGCGCGCGGGAAGTCGGGGCGGTTTCACCGGCGGATCGTCTTGCTGCTGCTGACGGTGTCGGCGGGGTTCTTGATCGCGGCGGGGATTCGGCAGCCGTTGGATTTCCTTGTGTTGCTGCCGTTTTCGCTGGCGTGGGCGGGGGTTGCGTGGGTGCTGACCGGCGCGGACCCCCGAAAGGGAGCCCGCGCCAGGTCATTTCAGTGAGCTGGGGCCAGGACCGCCAGCTCGGGGGCGTCGATTTCGGCGATGCCCGTCTCGGTCACTTCCAGGACTCGGGCGGGGCCGATGTCGAAGAAGAGGCCGGAGACCTTCAGTCCGCGTTGCGCGATGGCGCGGCGGACCACCGGGTGGGCGCGCAGGGTTTCCACCTGGACGGCCACGTTCACGATCGAAAGCTGGTCCGCGACTCCGAATCCGGCCCGGGCGGCTGCGGTTGCGACCGGGTCGTCGGAGTGGAAGCGGTCCAGGCTCGGTCGGCCGTGGACGAGCCAGCTGCCCAGGCCGGGTCCGGTCGGTCCGCCCGCGACGAGCGCCTTCATGGCACCGCATGCGGAGTGGCCGCACACCACCAGGTTGTCGACCTCGAGTTCCTCGATGGCGAACGTGAGGGCCGCCTCGATGGAGCTGTCGCGCCCGCCGGGCACCACGAGATTGCCGACATTGCGGATGGTGAACAGGTCACCGGGCCCGCTATTGGTGATGACATTGGGCACGATCCGCGAATCCGCGCAGGTCAGGAAGAGCGAGTGCGGGTTCTGGACGTCGCGTAGTTCATCGAGGTGCGGGCGCACCACGTGGGCATTGCGGCGATGGAATTCGGCCACACCGGAAGCGATGGGGTCGCCTTCGGCCTTGCGCCAGGGCCGCAGCACATCGTCGAGCATGGTGCGGGCCCGTCCGCGCACCGGCGGACCGGTCAGCGCGTGCGCCATGTGCGCGGTGCCGAGCTCCACGAATTCCACTGTGCCGCCGGTGTTCTCGTGCTGTCGCGCCCAGTCGTGGATGGCCTCGTACCCGGCGTGGTCGAGGAAGTCGACGCTCATCTCCACCAGCACGTCGGCACCCGTGGGCACCTTGCTCAATTCCGAGGACAGCTTGGGCAGCGCCAGGAAGGTGCAGGTGCCGTCGATGGTGACCAGCCACCGGTCGGTACCGGCGACGGGGGCGGCATTCACCACGACCCGCACCACCCGCCACAGCAGCAGCGCGAAAGCCAGTGCCAGACCGATGATCACGCCCTCGAGGAGGTTCAGGAACACCACGCCGAGCACGGTCACCAGGTACACCAGCAGATCGCCGGTGCGCCGGGCCAGCTTGATGTGCGCGAGCTTGACCAGCTGGATGCCGACCACGATGAGCAGACCGGCCAGCGCCGATTTCGGAATCTGCTGCACCACACCGACGAGCGCCACCGAGAAGACCAGAATCCACACGCCGTGCAGCAGCGCCGAAGCACGGGTGCGCGCCCCGGCCGCCACATTGGTGGCACTGCGCACGATGACGCCGGTGACCGGCAGTCCGCCCAGCGCACCCGACACCATGTTGGCCGCACCCTGCCCGACCAGTTCCCGGTCGAAGTTGGTGCGCGGCCCGGTGTGCATCTTGTCGACGGACACCGCCGAGAGCAGGCTCTCCACGCTGGCGATCAGGGCGATGGTCAGTGCCGCGAGCACGACCGCACCCCAGTCGCCGGTCGGCAGCGACGGCAGTCCGATGGCGTCGAACAGCGAGCCGTTCAACACGATTCGCTCGGGATCGCCGGGCAGCACCAGCGCCAGCACGGTGCCGGTCACCACGGCGACGAGCGGTCCGGGAAGCACCCTCAGCTTCCCGGGCACGTACTTCCAACCGAGCATGATGGCGATGACGACGAGTCCGACGAAGAAGTCGTCGCCGTGCAGGTTCATCAGTTCGCCGGGCAGCTGAATCAGGTTCTGCCAGGCCGAACTGTGCGAGGCCCCGCCGAGCAGCACGTGCAGCTGCTGCAGCGCGATGGTGATGCCGATGCCCGCGAGCATGGCGTGCACCACCACCGGCGCGATGGCCAGCGCCGCGCGGGCAATGCGGCTGAGCCCGAACAGGATTTGCAGTCCGCCCGCGAGGACGGTGATGAAACAGGCTGTTTTCCAACCAAATTCGCCGATAGTGGTGGCGACCACCACGGTCAGACCCGCGGCCGGGCCGCTGACCTGCAGTGGTGATCCGCCCAAGAGACCAACGACCACGCCGCCGACGACGGCGGCAATCAGTCCGGCGGCGATGGGTGCGCCGGAGGCGACCGCGATGCCGAGCGAGAGCGGCAGCGCGACCAGGAAGACGACAAGGGATGCAGGAAGATCATGGCGCAGCAGGGTGTCGAATCTGCTGGCGGTTCTGCCTGGCGGTGAATCGGTGTCGCGAGACATATCGCTCCTCAGCGAGCATGTGCAGGGGCATCGAAATAAAGGCTGCGGACGGCTTTGGCCGCAGACTCACCGGACGAGCAAAGGCCAGGCTAAGAGTAAAGACTTAGCAAAGCCTGAGAAATTTGCGCCCCAAAGTTAAAGGGGTGTGAACCTTTTGGATTCACACCCCTTCGCACACGCACTCGGCCCAGGTCGTCAAGCGGGTTGGGCGACCCGCCCCGCGCCGTCGATCTCACCGATGCCGTTCACGGTGACCTCCACCACGCGCGCGGTCGCGATGTCGAAGAACAGTCCGGACAGCACCACGCCCCGCTCCTGCACCCCGCGTCGGACCACGGGATGCGCGTACAGCGTCTCGAGCTGCACGGCCACATTCACCATGCCGAGCTGATCGACCGGTCCGTAGCCCGCCGCCGCGGCGGCCGCGGCCACCGGATGCCCGAGCCGGAACCGTTCGAGGCTGGGCCGCGCGTGCGCGAGCCAGTCGTCGAGCTGGGATCCGGTGACCAGTTCGCTGTGCAGCGCGCCCATGGCGCCGCAGCCGGAATGCCCGCACACCACGACCGAGCGCACATCCAGCTTGTCGAGGGCGTAGATGAGGGCGGCCTCCATCGAAGAGTCCTGGGCGTCACGGGGAATCAGGTTGCCGACATTGCGGACGGTGAACAGGTCACCCGGTCCGCTGTTGGTAATGACATTGGGCACGATCCGAGAGTCGGCGCACGTGACGAAAAGCGAGTCCGGTTCCTGCCCATCGCGCAGCACGCCCAGATGCGGCCGCATGACATGCGCGTGGCTGCGATGATAGGCGGCCACGCCCGCGACGATCCGGTCCACGTCATTGGCGGTGCGCCGCCACGGCCCGAGCACCTCGTCGAGCAGATGCCGCGAATGCCCGCGCGCGGGCGGCCCGTCCGCGGCGTCGGCCATGCGCACCGCGCCGACCTCCACGAATTCGACCGCGCCGCCCTCGATTCGATACTGATCGGCCCATTCCCGCAGCGCGTCGTAGGCGGCGTGGTCCATGAAGTCGACGGTCATCTCGACCACCACGTCCGCGCCCGGCGGCACCTTGTGCAGTTCGGCGGTGAGCTTGGGCAGGGCCAGGAAGGTGAAGCTGCCGTCCACGAGCACCCGCCAGCGGCGGTCCTCGAGTTCCTCGGCGGTCACCGCCACCCGGACCACCCGCCACAGCAGCAGCGCGAAGGCCAGGGCGAGCCCGACCAGCATGCCCAGCAACAGATTCCAGAAGACCACCACGAAGACCGTGGCGGCGTAGACCGCCAGGTCGCCGGAGCGCCGGGCGCGGCGAATGTGCGCGAGTTTGATGAGCTGGATGCCGATCACGATGAGCAATCCGGCCAACGCCGCCTTGGGAATCGAGCGCACCACATCGACCAGCGCCACCGAGAACAGCAGAATCCACAGCCCGTGCAGCATGGTCGAGGATTTGCTGCGCGCCCCGGCCTGCACATTGGTGATGCTGCGCACGATGACCGCCGCCACCGGCAGGCCGCCGATCGCGCCGGAGACCATATTGGCCGCGCCCTGACCGAACAGTTCGCGATCGAGATCGGTTCGGCGCGCGGGGTTCTGGCGCATCCGGTCCACCGCCACGGCCGATAGTAGGGTCTCCACGCTGGCGATGAGCGCGATGGTGACGGCCATCAGCGCCACCGTGGCCCACCCGCCGTGCGGCACCTGCGGCAGATGCAGTTCCTGCAGCAGTGAGCCATTGAGCGTGATGTGTTCGACCCGCACCGGCAGCACGCGCGCCAGCAGGGTCGCGACCACCACGGCCACCAGCGGCGCGGGCACCCGGCGCGCGGGTTCGGGCAGCCGCCGCCAGCCGACCAGGATGGCGATCACGACGAGTCCGATGCACAGGTCCCCGGCGTGCACGGAGGCCAGTTGGTGCGGCAGCGCGACGATCGCCTCCCACGAGGAGGTCAGGGTGTCACCGCCCAGGAGCACGTGCACCTGTTCGAGCGCGATGACGATGCCGATGCCGGCGAGCATGGCGTGCACCACGACCGGCGCGATGGCCAGCACGCCGCGGGCGATGCGGCTGAGCCCGAACAGAATCTGCAGCCCGCCGGCCAGGATGGTGATGAAACAGGTGGCGGGCCAGCCGAATTGGTTGATGGATTCGGCGACCACCACGGTGAGCGAGGCGGTGGGCCCGCTGACCTGCAGGGTGGAGCCGCCGAGCAGACCGGCGACCACGCCGCCCACCACGGCGGCGATGAGTCCGGCGGCGACCGGTGCGCCCGCGGCCACGGCTATGCCGATGGACAGGGGCAGGGAGACGAGGAAGACGACGAACGACGCCGGGAGATCGTGGCGTATCAGTCCGGCCAGGCCGGGAAGCGACGTCCGTGGAGGCTGATCGGTGTCGGTGGACATATCTCTCCTTCGCCGGAACGACAGGGCCGTCCGGTTCATCGGTCAACATGTACTGGCATCGAGAGGCAGCGGCGGGCGAGGCAAGGGAGAACCACGACGCTTGGCAGACCGCGGGTAATCGTAAAGACAATGCAAAGGAAGCGAAAAGCTTTTGCGACGATTGAGGCGAACCGCTATCAAACTGTGACACAGCTCACGCCTCGACGCAAACCCGCATAACCAGCCGGTCGCTTGTACCTATGATCTCCCCAAACTGAACGTGGAGATCAGCATGGCCGCAGTCCTCGCCGGTGATCCGGGATATTCGAAAGTCATTGCCCCGCAGGGCTGGAGCCGCTGGCTGGTGCCGCCCGCGGCCCTGTCCATCCACCTCGCCATCGGACAGGCCTACGCCTGGAGCGTGTTCAAACCGCCGCTGGAGAAGGCCATGCACATCTCGGGCACCGGCAGCGCGCTGCCGTTCCAGCTCGCGATCGTCATGCTCGGCCTGTCCGCGGCCTTCGGCGGCACGATCGTGGAGCGCCGCGGGCCGCGCTGGGCGATGACCGTCTCGCTGGTGTGCTTCTCCTCGGGGCTGCTGATCTCGGCCCTGGGCGCGGCCGTCGGCCAGTACTGGCTGATCGTGGTCGGATACGGATTCGTCGGCGGGATCGGGCTGGGCATCGGGTACATCTCGCCGGTGTCGACACTGATCCGGTGGTTTCCCGACCGGCCCGGCATGGCAACGGGTTTCGCGATCATGGGATTCGGCGGTGGCGCGCTGATCGCGTCCCCGTGGACCACCGAGCTGCTGACGGACTTCGGTCGGGATCGACCCGGGATCGCCGAGACCTTCCTGGTCATGGGCCTGGTGTACGCGGTGTTCATGGCGATGGGCCCGCTGCTGGTGCGGGTGCCGCCGCCGGGCTGGGCACCGGCCGGATGGACTCCCCCGCAGACCCGGGCCAAACTCGTCAGCGGACACGACGTGGCGGCCAATGACGCGATCCGGACCCCGCAGTTCTGGCTGCTGTGGATCGTGTTGTGTTTCAACGTGACCGCGGGCATCGGGATTCTGGAGAAGGCCGCGCCGATGGTGGTGGACTTCTTCAAACAGACCTCGACGCCGGTCACGGCCTCGGCGGCGGCCGGTTTCGTGGCGGTCCTGTCGGCGGCGAACATGAGCGGGCGGATCGGGTGGTCGTCGCTCTCGGATGTGATCGGGCGCAAGAACATGTACCGCGTCTACCTCGGTGTCGGGGCGCTCGCGTACGTGCTGGTGTGGTCGGCCGGGCGGGACAGCAAGCCGGTGTTCATTCTCGGCGCGATGGTCATCCTGTCGTTCTACGGCGGCGGATTCGCCACCATCCCGGCGTATCTCAAGGATCTGTTCGGGACCTATCAGGTCGGCGCGATCCACGGCCGGCTGCTGACCGCGTGGTCGGTGGCGGGTGTCGCGGGACCGCTGATCGTCAATGCCATCGCCGATTCCGGTGCGCGCCACGGCAAGACCGGACCCGCGCTCTACGGCACCTCGTTCGCCATCATGATCGCCCTGCTGTGCGCGGGCTTCCTGGCCAACGAGCTGATCCGGCCGGTATCGGCGAAACACCACCTGCAGGAAGCAGACCAATGACCGAGCCCACCCCCGCGCCCCGGCGCACCCCGCTGCTCATCCTGTCCTGGACATGGGTGGCCCTCCCCTTCGCCTACGGCGTAGACCGGCTGATCGTCAACCTACTCAAGCTCTTCCACTGAGCAGGGTTCCGCGGATGCCGCTCTCCCGCCGCGCTTTCGTCGCGGGCCTTGCCACCTCGGTGCTGGCCACCGCGGCCTGCGGTAGGCGTCCCGAGCCGACTTCTACTCCGGCGGTGACGAATTCGTGGACCGCGCCGCCCGGGCTGTCCGGTGAGCTCACGCTGTATTCGGCGAATCCGCAGGATCTCACCGAGGAGCTGGTGGCCGCGTTCACCAAGGTGTCCGGGGTGAAGGTCAACGTCTTCGCGGGCGAGACCGGGAAGATCACCGCCAAGCTCGACAAGGAGGGCGCGCACCCGCTGGCCGATGTGGTGTATCTGGCGTCGTGGACACCCGCGGCGCAGTATGACTACGATGGCCGGACCCTGCCGTACACCCCGAGCGGGACCGAACGGATTCACAGCGGGTGGATCGGCAAGGACCACGGATTCGTCGGGCGCGACGGGTCGGCGCTGACCATGGTGGTGAACACCAAGCTGAGCCCGCGCCTGCCCAACGACTGGGCCGATCTGGCCGCACCCGAGTTCCACGGCCGGGTCATCATGCCCGACCCTCGCGAATCCGGAACGGCGCGTGACCTGCTCGCCGCCATGGTCAGCGCGTGGGGAAAGACCGCACCTGGGCCAGGTTCGACGGCCTGTTCGCCAATGGCATGACCGTGCGCGGCGGCAATGGCCCGGCCCTCGACGAGGTGACCGCCGGGAACTACGCGGTCATCCTCGGCGGCGTCGACTACTCCGCCTACGACGCGGCCGCCAAAGGCGTTCCGCTACGGGTCATCTCCCCCGCCTCGGGCACCGTCATCACCCCGCGCCCGGTCTTCATCCTCAATACGACCCGCAATCCCGTGGCGGCGAAAGCCTTGGTGGACTACATGTTCACGCCCGAGGCCCAGCGGGTCTCGGCCGCGCACAAGATGATCCCGGCCCGCACCGACGTCCCCGTCGCCCCTGGCACGCGAACTTACGACGAGGTGAAACAGCTCCCGTTCTCGTGGGAGTTCGTGAAGGGCAGCGGCGGCGATGTGCTGACCGAGTTCACCGGCCGCTATCTGAGCTGATCAGCCGCGGCCGTGGGCCCGCTCGTAGGCTTCGCGGGCCGCTGCGGCGCGCTGGCGTTCCCGCTGATCGGCCAGGGTCGGGTCGAGACCGTGCTTGGCCAGGCGGGCGCGCCGGAAGACGTACATGAGTGCGGCCGTGAAGTAGATGAGCGGCAGATACAGCAGTGCCATCATGGCCAGGCCCATCCACAGGGGGCCGGGGATGAGCAGGAACAGGCACAGCGGCGGAATGATCGGGATCAGGATGCGCAGCATGTAGCGTCGTGCCGCGCCGGGTCCGGTGAGGTCGTCGATCACCCACTGGGACATGGACGGCGGCAGCGTGCCGCCGGTGACATACCGCAGGCGCTGCAGGAGATTCGGTCGGGTGGGCTCGCTCATCGGTGACTGCTTTCGGCGGGGCTGGAGACGAGTTCGCGGGCGACCGCGATGGCGTCGGGGGTGTGCTCGAACAGATGTCCCGTGCCGTCGCCGGGCAACGCGCCGATCGCCGCCAGCCGCCGCCGATGGTCCTCGCGCAGCCCGGACATGAGCACGGTGATTCCGCGGTGCTCGAGTTTACCGATGGCGTCGCGCAGGGTGAGCGCGCCGGTGGTGTCGAGCGCGGTGAGATGGGACATGCGCAGAATGACCACCCGCACATCCGACACCTCGGCGAGTTCGAGCAGGAAGCGATGCGCGGCGGCGAAGAACAGCGGCCCGTCGAGGCGGTAGGCCACGATGTGCTCGTGCAGCAGGTCGTGCTCCTCGGCCAGGTGGTCGGCCTCGTCGAGCGGAATCTGGTGCAGTCGAGCCTCTTTGGCGACCGAACGCAGGGCCAGCAGGACCGCGATGCCGACACCGATGGCGACCGCGGTGACCAGATCCATGGCGACCGTCACGGCGAAGGTGACCGCCATGATCGCGGCGTCGCCCTTGGAGGCGCGGGCGATGGCCGCCAGAGACGCGGTCTCCACCATGCGCACGGTGGTCGCCAGCAGCACTCCGGCCAAGGCGGCCAAGGGAATCCAGGCGACCAGCCCGGCGGCCAGGTAGACGATGGCGGCCAGCACCACGGCGTGGGTCAGGGCCGCCAGCCGGGTGCGCGCGCCCGAGCGCACGTTGACCGCGGTCCGGGCGATGGCCCCGGTGGCGGGCACGCCGCCGAACAGCGGTGCGGCGATATTGGCCAGGCCCTGGCCGAACAGTTCCCGGTCGGGGTTGTGGCGGGTGCCCACCGCCATGGAGTCGGCGGCGGTGGCCGACAGCAGTGATTCCAGTGCCGCCAGCGCGGCGACGGCGAGGGCGGGGGCCAGCAGGGAACCCAGCTGGTCGGGGTGCAGGAAATCCAGTGTGGGAGCTTGCAATCCGGAGGGGATCGTGCCGATCAGGCTCAGGTCGAGATGGAAAAGCTTGGCCGCCACCGTGGCGAGAATGACCGCCAGCAGGGCGAAGGGTAGTCGCGGCAGGTACCGGCCACCGATCAGCAGTACCGCCGCAACCGCCAGCGCGAGCCCGAGCGAGGTCCAGTTCGGGCTGGCTGCGAACTGCCGGACGGCGTCGAAAGCTGACCGCCACACCTTGTCCCCGTGCGCGTGCGCCACGCCCAGCGCCGACGGAAACTGTTGCAGCGCAATGACCACCGCGATCCCCGCGGTGAAACCCTCGATCACCGGGGCGGGCATATAGCGCACCGCGCGTCCCACCCCGGCGATCGCGAGCACCACCAGCACGAGCCCGGCCAGCAGCCCCACGGCCAGCACCCCGCTCGCTCCGTGCCGATGGAAGATGGGGACCAGCACCACCGTCATGGCCCCGGTCGGCCCGCTCACCTGGAAGCGGGAGCCGCCGAAGACCGCGGCGAGCGCGCCCGCCACCACGGCCGTGGCCAGACCGGCGGCCGCGCCGAGCCCGGAGCTGATGCCGAAGCCCAGCGCCAGCGGCAGGGCCACCAGCGCGACGACGAGTCCGGCCAGCAGGTCCGCGCCCGGCGCGCGCACGGCCGGTCGCCAATCCGACCATGACGGCAGCAGTGTGCGCACCGTCAGAGCGCTTCGGCCAGACGGAGTTTCAGCGCCGCGAGCTGCGCGCGCAGCGCATCGGGCAGGCGGTTGCCGCCGATGGTGGCGTACCAGTCGTCTATGGATTCGATCTCGCGAACCCATTCGTCGACATCGACGGCGAGGGCGGCGTCGATGAGGCCGCGGTAGCCCTCGGCCAGACCGTCGAGATCGAGCGCATCGCCGGTGGGCACGAAACCGATGGGCGTGCGCTCGGCCTCAGCGGTCCCGTCCAGGCGTTCGAGCGCCCACTTCAGCACGCGCACATTGTCACCGAAGCCGGGCCACAGGAATTTGCCGTCGGCGCTGCGCCGGAACCAGTTGACCTGGAAGATCTTCGGCAGCTGCGCGCCCTGGCGCTCCCCCATGGCCAGCCAGTGCGCGAAGTAGTCGCCGACGTGATAGCCCAGGAACGGCAGCATGGCCATCGGGTCCCGGCGCACCACGCCGACCTGGCCCGCGGCGGCGGCCGTGGTCTCCGAGGACAGCACCGACGCGGTGAACACGCCGTGCGCCCAATCGAAGGATTCGGCGATCAGCGGAATGGTGGAGGCGCGGCGGCCGCCGAAGAACAGCGCCGAGATCGGCACGCCGCGCGGGTCGTTCCATTCCGGAGCCACCGACGGGCACTGCTCGATCGGGGTGCAGTAGCGCGAATTCGGGTGCGCGGCAGGGGTTCCTGACTCCGGTGTCCAATCGTTGCCACGCCAGTCGATCAGGTGGGCCGGGGGCTGGTCGGTCAGACCCTCCCACCAGATGTCGCCGTCGTCGGTGCGCGCGGTATTGGTGAAGATGGAGTTGCCCGCCTCGATGGTGGCGATGGCGTTCGGGTTGGTCTTCGCGCCCGTTCCCGGTGCGACACCGAAGAATCCGGCCTCCGGGTTGACCGCGTAGAGCCGCCCGTCGGCCCCGAATCGCATCCACGCGATATCGTCGCCGATCGTCTCGGCCTTCCAGCCGGGCAGCGTCGGTTCCAACATGGCCAGATTGGTCTTGCCGCACGAGGACGGGAACGCCGCGGCGATGTAGTGCGTCTTGCCCTGCGGCGAGGTCAGTTTCAGGATGAGCATATGCTCGGCCAGCCAGCCCTCGTCGCGCCCGAGCACCGAGGCGATGCGCAGCGCGAAGCACTTCTTGCCCAGCAGCGCGTTGCCGCCGTAGCCGGAGCCGTAGCTCCAGATGGTGCGGGTCTCGGGGAAGTGCGCGATGTACTTGGTCTTGTCGCACGGCCACGGCACGTCCGATTGGCCTTCGGTCAGCGGCGCGCCCACCGAGTGCAGACATTTGACGAATTCGGTTCCGTCGGTGAGCTTTTCCCACACCTGCGCACCCGAGCGGGTCATGATCCGCATCGACACGGCGACGTACTCCGAATCGGTGATCTGCACACCGTATTTCGGCTCGCCCGCATCCAGAGGCCCCATGCAGAACGCGATCACGTACATCGTCCGCCCCGCCATGGCCCCGCGATAGTGCTCGGTCATGACGGTCCGCATATCCACCGGATCCACCCAGTTGTTGGTCGGCCCGGCATCGCTCTCGCGCTCGGAACAGATGAACGTCCGATCCTCCACCCGCGCCACGTCATCGGGATCCGAGACGCACCAGAACGAGTTCGGCTTCGCCGGTAGCGGGACGAAGGTGCCCCTGGCCACGAGCTCGGCGGTGAGCCGATCCCATTCGTCGCGGGAACCGTCGCAGAAGACGATCCGCTCGGGCGCGGTCAACTCGGCGACCTCGGTGACCCAGGCCAGGATTCCCGGGTGATCGGTCGGGGCCGACACGGTTCCGACGGCGGCGACAGGACGTTCGGGCACGGCGAACCTCTCTTCATGAAATGACTAGGTGTTTATTTTAGAAAACATGCAAACAGGAAAGTCAATGGGTCCCCCCTTCGACGATCGACGGGGGGACCGCGGTCAGGCGGTGTGCTCGAGGGCCTCGCGCTGGCCGGTGACGACGCCGGTCAGGATCGCACGGGCCACCGCGAGCAGCTCGGCGACCTGCGGTGAGGTGAGAGCGTAGGTGACCGAAAGTCCTTCGCGGCGAGCGGTGACCAGTCCGGCGCGACGCAGGATGGACAACTGCTGGGAGAGGTTGGCGGCCTCCACGCCGATCTCGGCGAGCATCTCCGACACCGCGTGTTCGCGCTGACTCAACAGTTCGAGGACCCGGATGCGAACGGGGTGACCCAACGTCTTGAAGAAGTCCGCCTTCATTTGATACAGCGGCCGTTGCATTCCTGGCACAGTTGCAGAGTTTAGCAACCAGGACAATCAACTGGTACTTTCGGTCGTCCCTCGGACCGCCCGACAGAAGGATCGACCGTGCCCCTCGCCACCCTCAATGGGATTCGGATCAACTACGACGTGACCGGCAGCGGACCCCTGGTCGTGCTGGTCATGGGCACCGGCAGTCCGGGCCGGGTGTGGCGGACGTATCAGGTTCCGGCGCTGGTGAAGGCCGGTTTCCGGGTCGCCACCTTCGACAATCGCGGCATCGCGCCCTCGACGGAGAGCGCGCACGGCATGCGGATCGAGGATCTGGTCGCCGACACCGCCGCGCTCATCGAGCATCTCGGTGGGCCCGCGCATGTGGTCGGCACGTCGTTGGGTGCGCGTGTCACGCAGGAACTCGCCTTGGCGCGACCGGAATTGGTGCGCAAGGCGGTCATGTTGGCCACCACCGGTCGGCCGCATCCGTTGGCGGCGACGCTGAATCGGGGCGAGCGGGCATTGCAGGAGCAGGGCGTGAAGCTGCCGCCGGAGTACGCGGCGGCGATCAAGGCGATGCTCAATCTGTCCCCGCACACCCTCGAGGCCGACGATCAAGCCCAGCAGTGGCTCGACATCTTCGAGTACTCGGCCAGCGCGGAACCCTCGCCGGGCGTGCTGGCCCAGATGCGCCTGGACCGATCGGCCGATCGGCTCGCCGCCTACCGCGGCATCTCGGTCCCGTGCCTGGTGGTCGGCTTCGCCGACGACCGCATGCTCCCACCGGTTTTCGGCCGCGAGGTGGCCTCGGCGATTCCGGGCGCGCGCTTCGTCGAACTCGAAAAGTGCGGCCACTACGGGTATTTGGAACAGCCCGACGCCGTCAACCGCACGATCATCGAATTCCTGACCGCGGCCTGACGTGCTCACCCGCCGAGTTCGGCCTCGATCGCGCCCGTGAGTAATTGCCGGGCGCGGTCGAGGGTGAGGGAGCCGCTGTGCCAGCGTTCGCTCAAGCCTTCCACCAGGGCGGTGAGGCGTTCGGCGACGGCGGCGGTGTCGAGATCCACGGGGATGGAACCGTTTTCCTGGCCGTGCAGGATGAGGGTCTCCACATCGGAGGTCCAGGATTCGGTGCTGGTTCGGAGTGCTTCGCGCAGTTCGGGATTGAAGACCGCGCTGGCCCGGAGCTCACCCCAGGCGATGCTGTTCTCGCGAACCTCGTTGTCGTCCTGCAGTTCCAGCAGCAGCATGCGCTCGACCTGCGCGCGGGGATTGTCGAGATCGGCGAAGGCGCGATCGGTGTAGACCTCGGCGCGGTGGTTGATGTGTTCGAGCGCGGCGCGCAGGATGCCCGCGCGGTCCTTGAAGTGGTAGTAGATCAGGGCCGTGGACACCCCCGCGGCGGCGGCCAGTTTCTCGACCCGCAGTCCGCGGACTCCATCCTGCGCGATGACTCGGACGGCGGCTTCCAGGATCTGGGTCTGACGTTCTGACACGATTCCTCACTGTAGGGGTGCCCCGCGCACGGGTCAGTCGACGGGTTCCTGCTGGGTGGTGCAGTGGATGCCACCGCCTCCCGCGGCGACGGCGTCGATATTGATCTGCACCACCTGGCGATCGGGAAACAGGCGGGTCAAGGTGGCGTGGGCGGCGGAATCGGTCTCCGGATCACCGAATTCGGGGGCGATGACGCCGCCGTTGCAGACGTAGAAGTTGATGTATCCGGCGGCGAAGTCGTCGCCCGCGTCCTGGTACCGCAATTCCGAAGGGGCTTCGAGGGTTTCGACCTCGAGCGGGCGCCCCTGGGCGTCGGTGGCGTTGTGCAGGATGTCGAGGTGGCGGCGGGTCACGTCGTAGTCGAAGGACTCCTCGTTGTGGTCCAGGCCCGCGACCACGACGCCCGGGCGGGCGAAGCGCGCGTAGAAGTCGGTGTGCCCGTCGGTGATGTCGTGCCCGGCGATGCCCGGCAGCCAGATCACCTTCCTGATGCCCAGCAGATGCGCGAGCTCGGCCTCGACATCGCTCTTCTTCCAGCCCCGGTTCCGGTTGTTGTTCAGCACACAGGATTCGGTGATGATCGCGGTCCCCTCGCCGTCGACCTCCAGCCCGCCGCCCTCGAGCACCAGATCGGTGTGGACGGTCTCGACCCCGGCTCGGCCGTCGACGAAGGTGGCGACCTTGGCGTCGCGGCGATGCTGCTGTTTGCCGCCCCAGCCATTGAAGTTGAAGTCGACACCCGCCTTGGTGCCATTGCCCTTCACGAACACCGGGCCGGTGTCGCGCATCCACAGATCGTCGATCTCGGTGACGATGAGCTCGACCTTCGCACCGCCGAGCAGGCTGCGCGCCAGGTCGAGTTCCTGCTGGCGCACCAGCATCGACACCGGCTCGAAGCGGGCGATGGTGGTGGCGATGCGCGCCAGGTCCCGCTGCACCTGCGGCAGCAAGTCCCGGCCCCAAATGGCTTCGCTCGCACCGAAGGCCATCCAGGTGCGCTTGTGCGGCGCGCCCTCGTCCGGCATCACCCACGAGCGCCCGTCCCCCGGTTCGGCCGAGTCGCACCCCGTGAGCAACAGCCCGCCCAGGGTCCACATCCCGGATCGCATGAACCGGCGTCGTTCCATCTCACTGTCTCCTTGCTGAAGGTAGCCCGAACTATATTCCTGACTAAATTTTTAGTCAAGCACTGGGGCGCAGGTCACAGCGTTTTCGCGAGGGGGTCTTGCGGGATTTCGAAGAGTGAGTGTACAGTCACTCACATGACGAAACGAGCACTCTCCACATCGGATTCCCGCCGGGAGGCGGTGGTCGATGCGGCGATCGCGGAGTTCGCCAAGACCGGATACCACGGGACGCCGATCAGCACGGTGGCGACGAACGCGGGGATCTCGACCGCGTACGTGTTCAAGCTCTTCCCCAGCAAGGTGGAGCTTTTCGTGGCCGCGCTGGAGCGGTGCTTCGAACTCGTCCGGCAGTCCCTGGCAACGGGGGCCGCCCGGGTGAGCGACAACGACCCGGCGAAGATCCTGCACGAAATGGGCGGCGCGTACGCCGAACTCATCGCGGACAAGAGCCTGCTCCTGCTGCAGGTGCACGCGCTGTCCGCGGCGGATGTGCCGCAGATCGGCGATGCCATGCGGCGCGGACTCGGCCTGGTCACCGATTTCGCCAAGACCCGTTCCGGCGCAACGGATTCCGAGGTGCAGATGTTCATGGCCATCGGGCAGCTGTGCCACCTGGTCACCGCACTGGACCTCGGTCATCGCGAGGAACCCTGGGCGGCAACACTTTCCGAGGGGATTCGGCACGTCGATTCGCCCGCGGACGTCAGCAAGTAAGCAAACGAGCGAGCCCCGACTTCGGGGCTTTCTTTTGAACCATCGGGTGACTGACCAGTCACTCACCTATTTCGAAAGGATCGAGACAATGTCGATCAACGCCACCACCACCGCCCTGGAAATCGTGTTGCCCGGGCAGGTCGAGCCCGAGGGACTGCTCATCACCCATCGCGAACTCCCCGCGCCCGGCCGCGGGCAGGCGCTCGTGCGGGTCGAGGCCAGCGGGGTCTCCTTCGCCGAGCAGCAGATGCGTCGCGGCAAGTACTACGACCAGCCCGCCTACCCGTTCGTGCCCGGCTACGACCTGGTCGGCACCGTCGAGGCGGTCGGGCCCGAGGTCGAGGCCGGTCTGGTCGGGACCCGGGTCGCGGCACTGACCAAGATCGGCGGGTGGAGCAGCCACGTGCTCCTCGACGCGGCGGATCTGGTGGCGGTGCCCGCCGGGCTGGATCCCGCCGACGCGGAAACCTTTGTGGTGAACGGGATTACGGCCTGGCAGATGCTGCACCGGATCGCGCGGGTGCGGGCCGGGCAGACCGTGCTGGTGCACGGGGCCAATGGCGGGGTCGGGTCGACGCTGGTGCAGTTGGCGCGGCTGGCCGGGGCGCGGGTGATCGGGACGGCCTCGGCGCGCAATGCCGAGCGGGTGCGGGCGCTGGGCGCGGAGCCGGTGGACTATCGCGGCGATATCGTCGCGCAGGTGCGCGCGCTCGCGCCCGCGGGCGTGGACGCGGTGTTCGATCATGTGGGCGGGCCGGGCATCGTCGACTCGTTCGGGCTGCTGGCCGCGGGCGGGACGCTGGTCGCCTACGGGACCGCCGCCACCAAGGACGACGCGGGCAATTCCCGTCTGCCCGTACTGCTTCTGGTCGGTCGGCTGCTGCTGTGGAACGCGCTGCCCAACCGCCGCCGCACCCACTTCTACAACATCTGGGCGGGCAAGCGGCGGCTCGCGAAGTTCCGGTCGCAGCTCGCCGAGGATCTGAGCGCGGTCCTGGATCTGGCCGCCCGGGGACAGCTGACAGCGCAGGTCGGGGCGCGGTTCCCGCTGTCGCAGGCCGCGCAGGCGCTCGCCACCGCCGAATCCCATTCCGTCACCGGCAAAGTCGTGCTCGTCGCCGACGGCCGCTGATCGCAGACCCCTTTCCGCTCACCACCGCACCACCTGATGGAGATCCCGATGTTGTCCAAGCCCTACCTCACCGGCCACTACGAGCCCGTCCCGGACGAGACCACCGCCCACGATCTGACCGTGCGCGGCGCCATTCCCGCCGAGCTCGCGGGCCGCTACTTCCGCAACGGCCACAATCCGCGGCCCGGTGACGAACCCACGCACTGGTTCAAGGGCGCGGGCATGATTCACGGCTTGCGGCTGCGGGACGGCCGGGCCGAGTGGTATCGCAATCGCTGGGCACCCACATCATCGAGCACGCCGGGCGCATTCTGGCCTTGCAGGAGGCCAATCTGCCGTTCGAGATGACGCCGGAGCTGGACACGGTCGGCCCGTACGACTTCGGCGGCAGGCTGACCACCGCCATGACCGCGCATCCCAAGCAGGACCCGGTCACCGGGGAGCTGCACTTCTTCGCCTACTCCCCCATCGCGCCGCATCTGACCTATTACATCGCGTCCGCGGAGGGGGACGTCCGCCATCAGCGGGTGGTCGAGGGGGCGGGACCGTCGCTCATGCACGATTTCGGGATCACCGCGAATTATGTGGTGTGGCTGGACATGTCGGTGGTGTTCGATCCCGCCGAGACCTCGGGCATCCCCTACCGTTGGAGCGATGCCTACACCCCGCGCATCGGTCTGCTGCCGCGCTCGGGCACCGGCCCGGTCCGCTGGTACGAGGTCGATCCCGGTGCGCTGCTGCACGTTTCGAACACCTACGAGGACGCCGCCGGACGCGTCGTGGTAGAGGGTCCGCGTTTCGATCGTTCCGCCTGGGAGACCTCGTGGAAGTGGTGGATCGGCGCGCCCGGCCATCCGAGCACCCCGAATGGCGGCGCGCTCCAGTACCGCTACACCCTCGATCCGCATGGTGCCCGGGCCCGGGAGGAGCTGCTCGATGAGCTGATCACCGACTTCCCCACCATCAATGACGAGTTCCACGGCCGCCGCAATCGCTACAGCTATGCGGTCGCGTTCCCCGGCTCCGGCCACGACGGCATGGGAATCGTCAAGTACGACAACGACACCGGCGGCCGCGAGCTCGCCCGCACCGGCGCGGGTCGCGTTCCCGGCGAGGCGGTGTTCGTTCCCGCCGCGGACGCCAGCGGCGAGGACGACGGCTATCTGTTGACCCTGGTCGGGGACGGCCGCAGCGGAACGTCCGAGCTGCTGATCCTCGATGCCCACGACATCACCGCGGACCCGATCGCGGCGGTGGAGCTGCCGCGACGCGTGCCCGGCGGCATCCATGGCTCCTGGATCGCCGATCGCCGAATCTGATTCGGCCGAATTCGGCCGTCCCCCTGTCGGGGCGGCCGGGCGCGGGTCAGACTTGGATATGATCACCGCCCGCATTACCGCTGCTCTGGCCGCTGTCCTCGTGATGTCGGGAGCCCCCGTCGTCTCGGGGACCATGGCCGTCGGTCCGGACGCCGCGCCCGCCCGGGCATACGGCCCCGCGTCGTGCGTTCCGGGGAATCCCACCCAGCCCACCGGCGAGCTGTTCGCCACCACCAATACCGAGACCATCACCGATCCGGCCGATCCGCGGCTGTCCGATCCGCTGTCCCTGTTCGAACTCGAGGTGGATGCGACCGCCGCCACCGAGCTGGCGCTGCCGGTCGGCTCGCAACTGGTCGACGGAGTGTTCTGGTCCTCGGATTCGAACGCCATCACCTACGAGCGGTCCCGCCAGTTCCAGCTGGCCTGCACCGATTACAAGAATCTCTGCTGGGTCGCCGACGATCTGCGCGTGCGCCACAATCAGGAATCGGTGCTGACCTTCGAATATCTGCCCGGCGAGGACGCGCGCGCCAACGGCTTCACCGTCACCGTGCCCGGCATCGACCGCACCCGCTTCCACGATGCCCTGGTCGCCGATCCCGTGGTCCGCGACCGACTCGGCGGCGGCTCGATCACGCAGTCCGGTGACCTGATCCTGGTGGCCGACCGCGGCGATATGGATCTGGTCCGCACCTTCGTGACGGAACTGGGCGGTCAGTGGAATTCCAACTCGATTGCCTACGGCGATCGCGAATTCGTCCACTCCACCGGCACATCCGCCCTCGCATGCGCACTGTGAGGACCCCCGCGACGACTAGACTTCATACATGACGACCAGTAAGAACACGGTTGTCGGAATACGGGATCAGCTCGTGAATATCGCCTACGAGCTGTACACCCGAACCGGGGTGCGCGCGGTGACCGCCGACATGATCGCCCAACGGGCCGGTGTCGACAAACCCACGCTCTACAAATACTTTCCGACCCTGGACGAACTGGTCACCGCGGTGCTCGAGCGCCGCGAACGCCTGTGGACCTTCGGATTGATCGAGGAGCAGTCGCGCCTGCGCGGCACCACCCCGGAAGAACAGTTGCTCGCCATCTTCGACGTCTTCGACGAATGGATCGCGAGCGCCGATTTCGACGCCTGCCTGTTCATCAATGTCCTACTCGAAATGGGTGCCGACCACCCCCTCGGCCGCGCGGGCATCGAACACCTGCAAACAATCCGCGACATCGTCCACGCCCGCGCCGAACGAGCGGGCCTCGCCGACCCTGACAACTTCGCGCGCTGCTGGCACATCCTCATGAAGGGCGCGGTCATCGCCGCCGCCGAGGGCGACCGCCAAGCCGCCCGACGCGCGAAAGCCATGGCCGCGGAACTGATTCGACTGCACCGGCCATCAGGCTGATTCCAGCGCGACCAACCCTGCTCTAACACAGCGGATACACGGCGGGACCGTCGGCTTCACATGTCGTGTCGACAATCGACGGATGTTGAACCCTGGGCCCACCGTCGTCGAGATTCTGGCTTCGCACGAAAGTGGTAGTGGCTCACCGACGCAGACGGCGGTGCGGGTGGCGGACGCCATGGCGGCGCGGGGGGATGACGGGACGTGGATCACGGCCGTGCCGCGGGAGCAGTTGGTGGCCGCCGCCGGGGAGATCGAGCGGCGGCCGGGGGCTCGGACGTTGCCGCTGTATGGGGTTCCGTTCGGGGTGAAGGATTCCATCGATGTGGCGGGGTGGCCGACGACCTTGGCCTGTCCGGACTTCGCGTATGTGGCGACCGAGACCGCGCCCGCGGTGCAGCGGCTGCTGGATGCGGGGGCGCTGTTCGTGGGGAAGACGAATTTGGATCAGTTCGCGACGGGGCTCAATGGGACGCGGACGCCGTATCCGATTCCGCGCAGTGTGTTCGGGGGTGAATTGATTTGCGGGGGTTCGAGTTCCGGGTCGGCGCGGGCGGTGGCGTTGGGGCAGGTGGCGTTCTGTGTGGCGACGGATACGGCCGGGTCGGGGCGGGTGCCCGCGGCGCTCAATGGGATTCTGGGATGGAAGCCGTCGCGGGGGTTGATCAGTACGGTCGGGTTGGTTCCGGCGTGTAAGTCGTTGGACTGCTTGACGCTCATGGCGACGACCGTGGCCGATCTCGATCTCGTCTTCGACATTGTCGCCGGTGTCGACACCGACGATCCGTGGAGCCGCGAGCGCGGGCCGCGACACCGCGGCGGGCGGCTGCGAATCGGCTTGCCCGAGGCCGCCGAGCTGGAGTTCTTCGGGGACGAGGTGTTCCGGGCCGGGCATATGAATGTGCGCGACGGGTTGGCCCGGCGCGGATTCGACTGTGTGCCAACCACGCTCACGCCGTTCCTGGCGGCGGGCGAGCTGCTGTATCAGGGGCCGTGGGTGGCCGAGCGGCTGGTGGAGTTCGAGAGCTTCCTGGCCGCGCGACCGGATTCGATCCTGCCGGTCATTCGCGAAATCCTCACCGGCGGTTTCCGATTCACCGCCGTGGACGTTTTCCGGGCCCAGCAGCGGCTCCAGGAGCTCAAGGCGCAGGTCGCTCGCCTGTGGACGGACTTCGACGTGGTCGTGGTGCCCACCATCGGGACCACGTTCACCGTCGCGCAGGTGCAGGGCGATCCCATCGCCACCAACACCAGGCTCGGCCACTACACCCACTTCGGCAATCTCCTCGACCTCACCGCGATTTCGGTGCCCATGGGTACCGCGGCGGACGGCCGCCCGCTGGCGGTCATGGTGTTCGGCCCGGCGCTGGCCGACGACACCGTGCTCGCGGCGGCCGCCCGCCTGCTCGACGAGCCGCGCCAGGCCCTGGCGCAGGATTTCCGGCTCGCACAGAAGGAACGACAATGACGGCAGCCCACCACATTCCGGCCCAACCCGGCGACTTCACCTTCGATCCGACCACCGTGGCGCTGGTCGTCATCGATATGCAGCGCGACTTCCTGCTACCCGGCGGCTTCGGCGAGAGCCTCGGCAATGACGTGGGGCTGTTGCGCACCGTCATCGAACCCCTGGCCGCGCTGCTCGCCGCCGCCCGCGCGGCCGGCATCACCGTGATCCACACCCGCGAGGGTCACCTGCCCGACCTCTCCGACTGCCCGCCCGCGAAACTGGTGCGGGGCAATCCTTCCCAGCGCATCGGCGATCCCGGCCGCTTCGGTCGCATCCTGATCCGCGGCGAGTGCGGCCACGACATCGTCGACGAGCTCGCGCCGATCGACGGCGAGGTGGTGATCGACAAGCCCGGCAAGGGCGCGTTCTACGCCACCGACCTCTCGGATGTCCTGGCGCGCAACGGTATCCGCTCACTGCTCGTCACCGGCGTCACCACCGAGGTGTGCGTGCACACCACCGTCCGCGAGGCCAACGACCGCGGCTACGAGTGCCTGGTCGTCTCCGACTGTGTCGGTTCGTATTTCCCCGAGTTCCAGCGCGTCGGCCTGGCCATGATCGCCGCCCAGGGCGGCATCTTCGGCTGGGTCGCCGACTCCGCGGCCGTGATCGGCGCGCTCGATTCCGCCGTCTCCCCCACCCCGGCCCAGTGAACAGGAACTCCCATGGCCTCCGTCGATACCCAGCTGCCCGATGAAACCGGCGCTGCCGCACCGCTGCCGCTGCCGTGGTGGACCCGCGGCGATACCAATGCCTTCTTCGGCCTGTCGTTCAATATCCTCGTCAATGTCCTGACCCTGACCACGCTGTCGATCGCGGTGGTCAAGATTCCCAGCGCCGATGTGCTCGGCACGGTGCTGCCCGCGCTGGGTGTGGCGCTGGTGCTGGGCAATCTGTACTACATGATGCTGGCGCGCCGCCTGGCCCGGCGCGAGCAGCGCGCGACGGTGACCGCGCTGCCCTACGGGCCGAGCGTGCCGCACATGTTCATCGTGGTGTTCGTGGTCATGCTGCCCATCTACCTGAAGACCAACGACCCGATGCGGGCGTGGTCGGCGGGGTTGGCGTGGGCGTTCATGATCGGCGTGATCGTCATGATCGGCGCGTTCGTGGGCCCGTTCATCCGCCGGATCACGCCGCGCGCGGCCATGTTGGGCACGCTGGCCGGTATCTCCATCACCTTCATCGCCATGCGGCCCGCCGCGCAGATGTGGGAGGCGGCCTGGATCGGATTGCCGGTGCTGGCCATCATTCTCATCGGCTTCTTCACCGATGTGCGGCTGCCCGGCAATGTTCCGGTCGGCCTGGTGGCGCTGCTGGTCGGCACCGCCATCGGCTGGATCGGCGGCTACATGTCGGTGCCGGACGTGTCCAAGGCCGCGCACGATATCGCGCTCGGACTGCCGGACCTGCGGCTGCACCTGCTCTTCGACGGACTCTCGCATCTGGCCCCGCTGCTGGCCACCGCGATTCCCCTGGGCGTCTACAACTTCACCGAGGCCATGAGCAATGTGGAGAGCGCGGCCGCGGCGGGCGACAACTACAACCTGCGCAGTGTGCTGCTGGCCGACGGCTGCGGCGCGATCATCGGCTCCGGCTTCGGCTCACCGTTTCCGCCCGCGGTGTACATCGGACATCCGGGCTGGAAGGACGCGGGCGGGCGCACCGGCTACTCCCTGGCCAGTGGCGCGGTCATCGGATTGATGTGTCTGCTGGGGCTTTTCGGGGTGCTGGCCACCCTGCTGCCGATTCCGGCGATCGTTCCGATCCTGCTCTACATCGGTCTGCTGATCGGCGCGCAGGCATTCCAGGCGGTGCCGCGCCTGCACGCGGTGGCGGTGGTGGCCGCGCTGCTGCCGAATCTCGCGGAATGGGGTGTCGGTCAGATCGACAATGCGCTCAGCGCGGCGGGCACCACCGCCGACAAGGTCGGCATGGGCGCGCTGGGACAGGCCGGGGTGGTCTACGACGGGTTGAAGACGCTCGGCGACGGGGCGGTGCTGGCCGGTCTCGTGCTGGGCACCATGGTCACCTTCGTCCTCGAAAAACGGTTCCGCGCAGCCGCTCTCGCCTCGCTCGTCGGAGCCGCGCTGAGTTTCATCGGCCTGATCCACGCCGGCGAGGTCGCCTGGGCCGCCGCCCCGAAGGTCGCCCTCGGCTACCTGTTCTTCGGGCTGGTCTGCCTGGCCTGCTCGTTCCTGCGCGGCACCCGGCCCGCGCCCGCCTAGTCGAGGTGCTCGGTTTCCTCGAGGAAGATGCGCAGACCCTCGCGAATCTTGCCCGCCGCGTTCTCCAACTGCTCGGGCGAGAGGGCCTTGCCGAAGGCGGCGGCCTTGAGCAGTTGCCGCCGCACCTCCTCGAGGTTCATCGTCGCCCAGTCGCGTCGTGAGAGTTCCGGCATGGGCCGGTACGATACCTCGAGTAGAACGTTTGTTCGAGTGTCACGGATCGGGTACGTGTGGTGTCTTGTGGGTGAGAAGTTTCAGAGTCAGGAGGCACCCATGACCACCGCCGCGACCGACGCGTTCGTCGCACACCGGAATCTGCTGTTCACCGTCGCCTACGAGATGCTCGGGTCGGCGGCGGACGCGGAGGACGTGCTGCAGGAGACGTGGCTGCGCTGGGTCGGGGTGGATCTGGACACCGTCCTGGATCAGCGGGCCTATCTGGTGCGGATCACCACCCGGCAGGCGCTGGGCCGGTTGCGGACGCTGGGGCGGCGCAAGGAGTCGTATGTGGGCCAGTGGCTGCCCGAGCCGCTGCTGACCGCACCCGATGTGGCCGAGGATGTCGAACTGGCCGAAAGCGTTTCGATGGCCATGCTGCTGGTGCTCGAGACGCTGACGCCGACCGAGCGGGCGGTGTTCGTGCTGCGCGAGGTCTTCGATCTGCCCTACGAGGAGATCGCCGAGGCGGTCGACAAGACGCCCGCCGCGGTCCGGCAGATCGCCCACCGGGCCCGCGCTCATGTGGCGTCGCGTCGTCCGCGCGGGACGGTGTCGCCGGCGCAGTCGCGCGAGGTGCTCGACGCGTTCCATCGCGCGGTCGAGACCGGTGATCTGCAAACCCTGTTGGATCTGCTCGCGCCGGATGTGGTGGCGCTCGGCGACGGCGGCGGCATCCGCTCGGCGCTGCCGAAGCCGATCAATGGCGCGGACAAGGTGGCGCGGCTGCTCATCAAGGGCTGGCAGACCCTCGGGCCGGAGGT
Source organism: Nocardia sp. CDC153 (assembly GCF_035818515.1). NCBI lineage: Bacteria > Bacillati > Actinomycetota > Actinomycetes > Mycobacteriales > Nocardiaceae > Nocardia > Nocardia sp. CDC153. The sequence goes on from NZ_JAYKYU010000002.1 coordinate 639,746, forward strand.
GGCCTTCGATACCACGGTGGTCAATGGCCATCCGGCGCTGGTGGTGCGGCGGCTCGGCGAGCTCGACACGGTCATGGCCCTGCGCATCGACGACGGGCTGATCACCGGCATCTACTCGGTGCGCAATCCGGAGAAGCACTCGCACATGGCCGAGGTGACCGCGCTGAGCCGGTGAATCACATTCAGCCGCGGCCGATGTAGGGCATGCCGGTGGCCATGATCGTCAGGAACGGCACGTTCACGTCCAACGGCAGTTCGACCTGCTGGGCCACGACCCGGGCCACATGCGCGGCATCCATCGTGGGTTCGGGCCGAATGCTCCCGTCGGCCTGCAACGAGCCCGAGGCGATCCCGGCGGTGAGTTCCGTTGCGGCATTGCCGATATCGATCTGCCCGGCCGCGATATTGTGCGCGCGACCCTCCAGCGCGAGTGCTTTCGTGAGCCCGGTGATGCCGTGCTTGCTGGCCGCGTACCCCACGGTGTGCGGCCGCGGCGTGTGCGCGGAGATGGAACCGTTGTTGATGATCCGCCCACCCCGCGGATCCTGGTTCTTCATCATCCGAAACGCCGCCTGCGCGCACAGGAACGCACCGGTGAGATTGACGTCCACGACCTGCTTCCACTCGTCGACGCTCACCTCGTCGATCGCCTTGGCGGGCCCGAAGATTCCGGCATTGTTGAACAACGCGTCCAGCCGTCCCCACCGCTGCGCGATATGGCCGAACAACGCGACCACCGCCGCCGCATCGGTCACATCGGCGACGTAGGCCTCCGCGGTCCCCGGCCCCGGCGCGGCCGCCACCGACTCCTCCAGCGTGGCGGCGGTACGGCCCACGGCGAGGACCTGATGCCCGGCAGCTGTCAGCGCGTGGGTCACGGCCCGGCCCAGCCCGGTACCCGCGCCGGTCACGAGAACGATCTTGGATGTGCTCACGGGAGCCAGCCTACCGGCCTCAGATATTCAACCGACCAGCCCGTATAGGCGCGGATCAGGGCGAACATTGCGAACGGTAATGAAACGGAATACCAAGCCACACCGAATATCCGAGCGTGTGGGTTCGGCAGCGTGGCCGATCGTGCTACATCAAGCGTGCACCTGTCCCGTAAACCTTTGCGGCCCAAACGGATCGATCGGCGCTCGACGCTTCTACCTGCTAATCTCTGGCAAGAGCGTTCGGCGTGGAGCGAAAGTTCGCGTGGTGGGGCCCGCTTCTGCAGGGGGGAAACGTTGCTGTCGGTGGATTTTTCGAGGGTCCCGCGGGGCCCGAGGGTTCGCAACCCACGTCGGGTCGACCCGAATGGTACCGAAGAATCTTACGGTGCACGGGATTTGGCGGCCGGACGGGCCGCCAAGGCGACGGTCACGGGTGAGATTCTCGACGGGTTCGGGGATGTGGTGTCGTTCCGGCATCTCGAGGGTCGGCGACGACGGCTGTTGACGGTCACGCTCTCGCTGGCCTCGGCGGGGCTCGGCGGCGGGTATGTGCTGTGGCTGGTCGACAACGGTCTCGGCGCGCAGGACAAGTACGAGCAGTTCGGGACCATCGCCATCATCATGGTGACGCTGGTGGTCACCGTCGAGGCGATTCGCTTCGCACTGGTGCTAGCCATGTCGCTGACGACGGCCCTGGCGCGCAAGCCGGTGCCCATCCGCGCCCGCGCGGGAATGAACGTGGCGCTGCTGATCACCTTCGTGCCGCGCAGCGAGGACATCGCGGTGCTGGAGCGAACCCTGCTGGCGGCCAAGGAGATCCGGCATCGCCATCCCGGTGTGTTCGATGTGTTCGTGCTCGACGAGGGCGATCCGGATCAGCCCGACAAGGTCGCCAAGCTGGTGGCCGCGGTCGACCGGCGGCACGGCAATCGGGTGCGGTATCTGACGCGCGCGGACCGGGCCGAATATCACCAGCGGAAGGGCCCGTTCGAAACCCGCACCAAATTCGGCAATATCAATGCCGGGCTGGACATGATTCGCGCCGACACGGATCTGCCGCGCTACGACGTGGTGATGGGCATCGACCCGGACCACACGCCGATGGCCGAGTTCGGGGAGCGGATGCTCGGCTATTTCAACGACCCGGACGTGGCGTATGTGGCCGGCCCGCAGGCGTATGCGAACGCCGAGGAGAATGTGGTGGCCAAGCTGGCCGAGAGCCAGCAGTTCGTCTTCCACAGCCTGATCCAGACCGCGGCCAATGCCCACGGCGCGCCCATGCTGGTGGGCACCAGCTACGCCATCCGCATGAGCGTGCTCAGCGCGATCGGCGGCATCCAGCCCTCCATCACCGAGGACATGGCGACGAGTTTCGCCATTCTGCCGCAACGCAATCCGGCGACCCGGCGGTACTGGAAGGGCGTCTACACCCCCGACCTGCTCGCGCACGGCGAGGGACCGGCGTCGTGGGGTGACTTCTACAAGCAGCAGAACCGTTGGGCGCGTGGGGCGATCGAGCACATGCTGTTCGGGCCGTTCGTGTGGCAGATGCTGCGCATGTGGCGGACCCCGGCGCGGATCGTGCACTACCTGCTGCTCATGGCGTTCTACCCGGTCATGGGGGCGGTGTGGCTGTTGGGCGCGGCGAATGTCGCCATCTTCAGCTGGTACGGCGTCAGTGGCGCGGTGGTGTCGCCGGACAGCTGGTTCCTGTTCTACGGCTGGGCGTCGGTCAGCCAGATGACGCTCTACACCTGGGTGCGCCGGCACAATGTGAGCCCGTACGAGACGACCAATTCGTGGGGCGTCTACGGCATGTTCATGAGTGTCATCACCGCGCCGGTGTACGCCAATTCGCTGGTCAAGTGTCTGCTGCGGCGGCCGGTCGGATTCGATGTCACGCCGAAGGGTGCCAAGAGCCGCGGCGACGGCTGGTTCACCTTTCGGCTGAATCTGCTTTGGCTGGTCTTCTACGTCACCGTCGCGGTGCTCACCACCGTGCGCGGCTGGGCGGCGGCGGCCACCCTCATGTGGCCGGTGTTCGGTGCGCTCATCTCGGCCGCGCCGATTCTGGTGTGGAAGCTGAATCCGCTCTTCGTGGCCTGGAACGCGCGCCGCAAGGCCGGTGCCACCGCGGCCCTCGTGGTGGTCGAGCCCGCCGAGGAGGAACGGGCGTGCTGAAGAAGACGCCGACCCGATTCGTCCGCTGGGTGGTCACGGCGGTGGTGGTCGGCACCCTCGCCATCGCGACCACCGCGACCGTGGCGGCGCTCTACCACCGGTTCCAGCACAATCGACTCATCAACTCCGACACCTACAAGGCGCAGTACGGCAAGTGGGAAGTCGTCACGCTACCGAAGGACATCGACGCCAACATCATTCACTCGGTGGTGCTGCCGACCGGAAAGGTGCTGTTGATCGCGGGCAGCGGCAACGACCACCACAATTCCGACAAGAGCATCTACAACTCGCTGATCTTCGATCCGGAGACGCGCACCGCCAAGCGGATCGACACCCCGGTGGATCTGTTCTGTTCGGACCAGGCGTTCCTGGCCGACGGCACCGTGCTGATCGCGGGCGGGACGGGCAGCTACGAGGTGCTGCCGGAGAATCTCACCCACGCGGGCGGGTACATGACCGTCCGCAACGAGGACCCCGACCACCCCGGATTCGTGCCCAAGGGAACGACTTTCACGGGCAAGGACAGCGGCAAGGTCTATCGCTCCGACCGCGATATCACCGTGCCGCCCGCGGTGAAGGACCCGGTCACCTACAAGGTCTCCGCGACCGACCGCAATGTGTACGTCTCGGCCGAGGCAACCGGCACCGACGGCGTATGGGATCACAACGACCACTACCTGATCGGCGGGCTCACCTACGCCCAGCAGCAGAACCTGTACGGGTTCGCGCCGGAGATGGCGTTGAAGAAGAAGGAATACCAGGGGATCGACGCCTCGTATCTGTTCAATCCGTGGACGGAGACCTACGAGGCGGTGGGCAGCATGAACTACGCCCGCTGGTATCCGACGCTGACCCGGCTCGCCGACGGGAAGGTCATGGTCACCTCCGGACTGGACGGGTCGGGGCGAATCCTGGACGGGCAGACCGAGATCTACGATCCGGCGACCAGGAAATGGGTGGAGCGCGACGATCTGCGCCGCAATCTGCCCACCTATCCGGCGGTGTTCCAGACCGCGACGCCGGGGCGGCTGTTCTTCAGCGGGCCGAGCACGGGGTGGGGTCCGGCCGAACAGTATCGCGATCCCGCGATCTGGAATCTGAACGACAACTCCTTCGATCTCGTTCCGGGGCTGCGGGATCCGAACATGCTCGAGACCGGGTCGTCGACGTGGCTGGGGCCGGTGCAGGATCAGCGGCTGCTCGTGGTCGGCGGTGGCGGCGTGGGTGATTCGGCGCTGTCGACCGGGCGCATCGACATCGTGGACTTGAAGGCGGCACAGCCGAAGTTCGAGCCCCTCGCGGTCCTGCCGCAGGGCACGCGGTATCCCAATCTGGTGCCGCTGCCCAGCGGGGACGTGTTCATCACCAACGGGGCCAATGACTATCGCGGGCGCGGGGCCAGTGACATTCTCGCCGCGTATCTACTCGATCAGCAGGGCGGGCTGCATCCCATGGCCGATCCGACCGTGGGCCGCGACTATCACTCGACGGCGGTGCTGCTGCCGTCCGGGCAGATCATGACCGAGGGGTCCAATCCGCTGTTCGCGGACAAGAAGAACACGCTGCCCGGCAAGTTCGAGCGGCGGATCGAAATCTATACGCCGCCTTACCTATACAAGTCGGACGGGAGCACGGTGGCGCGGCCGGTAATCACTGGTGGACCCGCCGAGATCCGGCGCGGTGAGACCTTCGACTATCAGGTGGGGAGCAGCCTGGCCACCGAGCCGGGGGCGGCCGACGTGAAGTCCATGCGCTTGCTGACCCCGGCGGCGATCACCCATGTCACCGACACCAATGAGCGGGTGATCGATCTGCCGGTGACGCATGCGGATTCCGGTCTGTCGGTGCGTGTTCCGGACAGCTCGGCCATCGCACCCGACGGCTATTACATGTTGTTCGCGGTGAATTCCGCCGGGGTGCCCAGCGTCGCGAAGTGGGTCCACCTCGGCTGAAACCCGGTGCTAGGACAGCTGATCGAGCAGCAGCTGTCGGTCGAACTCGCCCGCGGGCTGATCGCTGGTGCCGCAGCGGCCGTCGGACTGGCCGGGGGTCTTGATGAAGGCGTGCTCGACCAGGGCGTCGCGGTCGAAGCGGGTGCTGGGCAGCGTTCCGACCTTCTGGCCGTGCGGATTACACCAGTCGACCAGGGCGGCGGTGTTCGGCGCGCCATTGACCGAGCTGTCGATCATGACGTACAGCTGGTGGCCGTAGGCCTGCTCGATCCGGGCGGCGTAGGAGCGGATTTCGGCCTCGGGACGCCGGTTGGCCACATTGAGCGAGATTCCGGCCACGGGCTGGTTCGGGCTGATGGCGCGCAGGAGGTCCGCGACCCGGCCCGGGTCGACCCAGGTGCTGTTGCCGACATCGACGTAGACGGCGGTGGCCGGATTGTGTTGCAGCAGTTGCCCGTAGGCGAAGCCCAGCAGCGCGAGCCGCGTCGCCCGGTCGGCGTCGTTCATCTCGGTGGCGTGCGGGAGCGCGTCGGGCTCGAGGATCACGATGGCCGAATTGGTTCCGATCGTGTCGCTCACCCCCTGAATCCACTGCTTGTACGCGTCCGCGCCCGCCTGTCCCCCACCGGACTCGCCGTGCAGATCCCGGCCGGGAATCCCGTAGGCGACGAACATCGGAATCGACTCGGTCGTATGCGCCCGCGCGATGTCCTGGCGGATCGTCCCCACCGTCACGTCCAGATCCCGGGCCAGCCATTCGGCGACCGGAGTCCGCAGCAGCCGTTCGAGATTCGCCCGCACCCGCGCATCGGTGACGGTCGGCAGCGTGGCTCGCAGATCCGCGTAGTACTTGTCACTGGACTCGAGGAGGTACTCGCCACTCGCGGGAGCGTTGCGCGCGGGCGCGCTCACCGCGGAAGTCGAGGTGCCGGGTGCCGCCGACCCCACCGGCCCACGCCCACATCCGCCCAGCACCAGCGGCAATGCCACCGCGCACAGGGTCCCCATCCGGACGACCCGAGCCCGACCCCACCTCGATCGCCCTAGCCGCATGCCCAACAGTATGCCGGTCGCGCGGAAGAGATTCCGGACAGGGTGAGGACCGCCGGGTTCGCATTCTCACAATTTCCCGCATTAATGAGACTCGGTCGCGAGGTGGCGGTAGAGGGTGGCCCGTGAGACGCCGAATCGCGCGGCGATCTCGTCGATGCTGTGGTCACCGGAATCACGCAGGCGGCGGGCGGAACTGATCATGTCCTCGGTCATGGCTCCGGGTCGGCCGCGCCGGGTCGGGCTCGGGGTCGCGGTCGCCGACACCGGGCGGGCGGGTAGCGCGCCGCGCGAGGGCGGTGGCGTGCCCAGCAGTCGGCGCGCCCCGTCCAGGATGGCGGCGCGCAGCTGGTCGGCGGGCTCCTCGGCGAACCAGACGACCGGGTCGCTGAGGGCGGCGTAGAGCTGGGCGGCCCGGACCCGGTCGGCCAGTGCCGGATTCGGGCCGGTGATGAGTTCCTGCACCGCGAGGGCGAGATCGCGCAGCCGAGCAAAGGTCTCGGCGTCCTCCGACAGGGCCTGATCGCGCAGGTGGATGCGCAGCAATTGCCGGTGCGAGAGCCACACATCCAGCAGCCCCTCGATCACCGCCCAACACCTGACCCGCGGGTCCTCGATCGCGGCCGCGGCCTCGAGGACCGCCTCGCTCTCCATCAGCAGCGGCTGCACGAGTGCGGCCAGGATCTCCGACTTGCTCGGAAAGTGGTAGAGCACCGCGGTTTTCGTCAGCCCGACCCGGTCGGCTATCTCGCGCACCGACACCGCGTGCGCGCCGCGCTGGGCGAACAGCTCGAGCGAGGCGGTCAGGATGCGGGCGCGCGAATCATCGGTCACGGTTCCGATCCTACCCCTTGACTGACCAACGGTCAGGGGCTTATCGTCAAATCACCGACCAACGGTCAGTATTTTTGAGACAGGAATCCGATAATGAAGAACGAACGAATCCTCATCTCCGGCGCGGGCATCGCGGGCATCACCGCGGCGTATTGGCTGGCGCGCAATGGCTTCCGGCCCACCGTGGTGGAGCGCGCGGACACGCTGCGCAAGGGCGGCCAGGGCGTCGACATTCGCGACACCGCCATCGAGGTCGCCGAGGGCATGGGCATCATGCCGCGGGTCCGCGCCGCGGCCACCGACGTGATCGGCATGCGTTTCGTCGACGCGGCCGGAAACCAGACCGCGGGCGTGGACATGCGCAAGGCCAGGGAGCGCAATGCCTCTCGCGAGGTGGAGATCATGCGCGGCGATCTCGTCGGCATCCTGCACGACCACACCGCCGATCAGGTCGAGTACCGGTTCGGCGACTCCATTCGCGCACTCGAGCAGGACGCGCACGGCGTCACGGTCACCTTCGAGCACGCCCCCGCCGAGCGCTTCGACCTGGTCATCGGAGCCGACGGGCTGCACTCCCAGGTCCGTCGCCTGGCCTTCGGTCCCGAGGAGGCGCTGACTCGGCACATGGACCACTACTTCGCCTTCGGCAATGCCGATCCGGCGCTGGGCCCCGACCGCTGGGTCACCATCCACAACACCCCCGGCACCCTGACCGGCATCTACCGCTCGGGTAATCACCCGGATGCCAAGTCCTACTTCATGTTCCGCAGTCCACGGCTCCCCGTCGACCTGCGCGATCCCGCCACCGCGCGGACGCTGCTGAGCGACCGGTTCGCCGACAGCACCGCCTGGAACGTGCGGCCCCTGCTCGATGCCGCGCTCGCCGACCCGGACCTCTACTTCGACTCGCTGGCCCAGGTTCGCATGCGCGACTGGAGCACCGGCCGCATCGCGCTCATCGGCGACGCGGCGCACTGCGCCTCCCCGGTCTCCGGCGCGGGCGCGGAACTGGCGCTGGTCAGCGCGTATCGAATGGCCACCAGCCTGGTCGATGCGGACGGCGAGCACACCACCGCCTTCGCCCGCTACCACGATGCCCACCGCCCCCTGGTCACCCGCAAGCAGAAGCTCGGTCCGAATCTGCGCCTCATGATTCCGAAGACCCGGCCCGGCATCGCATTTCGCAATACCGTCACCCGCGCGGCGGCCCTCGTCGGGTGACTATCACCACCACAGAAACAGGTTTCCAATTGGAAACCTGTTTCTGTATGGTCGGATTCGTGACCGACAGACCGACACCGCAAGAAGCGCTCGATATCGTCTCCGCCACCACCCACAAGGCCCGGACCGCGCACCCGTTGCCGGTATGGCAGCCGCCGCTGGCGGGGATCATGGGGGCGGGCATGATCATCCTGCTCGGAGTGGGCAGGGACCGGGATGACGACCGGATCTGGCTCGCGGGTATCGGGGTGGGCGTGGCATTCCTCTTGATCATGTGCTGTCTGTGGGCGATTCAGCGCAGAAGAGGGATCGTGCCGCGGTACCTGGCGGAGCAACCCACGGAGGACTGGAAGCGGATCCTGCTGTACGGGGTGCCCCCGGTTGTCGTCACCTTTATGTCCGACCTCGGGACCGGTTGGGTGCACGTGGTGGTCGCCGTTGTCTTCGGCGGGATCATGTGGATCGGGTTCGCGCGGCAGCGGGCTGGCAAATGGCCGTACTGAACGAGCTGTTCGCCTCGCTGCCGCGGCTGAAGCTGGTGGCGTTCCTGGAGGGCTGCCACGAAGCGGAATTCGGGACGATCACCGAGTTGTGCGAGTTGAACAAGTCGACGCTGTCGAAGGCGATGACCGTGCTCGAGGACGCCGGATATCTGTCGGTGCGCAAGGGATATCTGGGGCGGAGGCCGAAGACCTGGCTCGGGCTGACCGAGGAGGGGCGGCTGGCCTATCGCGATCATCTCGCGGCGCTCACCGCGCTCACCCGCAGTGCCCGCGAGAATGCGGGCGAGACCGGCGCGTAATTTCTTTGGCAGACTTCACGTATGGCAGATCGCTGTCCGTTCACTACGGGAATCCACGATGTCGACGCGTTGCACGAGCGGTTGCGCACCACCGGGACGGGGGTGCATCGAGCCGAGTTGCCCGACGGGTCGCCGGTGTGGGTGATCACCGGATACGACACCGTGCGGCGATTCCTGGCCGACCCGAATGTGTCGGCGGCGAAGGCGGACAGCACCATGGGGTATCGGGGGAACAGTCTGCCGCCCGCCTTGGATGCCAACCTGCTGAACATGGACGGCGAGGATCACCGTCGCATTCGCCGGCTGGCGGCGGAAGCCTTTGCGCTGCCGCGGCATTCGGCGCAGGAGAAGGTCGTGGTCGATATCGTGACCGACCTCGTGGCCCAGCTGCCCGCGACGGGCGAGATCGATCTCATGGACGGCCTGTGCGAGCCGCTGCCGGTGCGGGTCACCGGTACACTGCTGGGCCTGTCCCCCGACCAGCTGCCCGCCTTCCGCGCCGCGTCCGCTCCCCTGCTGCGCGCCGACGAGTCGCATGAGCCCGAGGCCCTGCGGAATTCGATGCGGACGCTGCTCGGGTTGATCGCCGCGGCGATCGCCGCCAAGCGTGAGCAGCCCGGTCAGGATCTGCTCTCGGCGTGGATCGCCGCCACCGACGGCGACGACCGCCTCACCGAGGACGAGCTCATGAGCCTGGCCTTTGTGACCATTGTCGGCGGCTTCGAGAACACCATCGCCCTCACCTCCCTCGTCCTCGACGAGCTGGTCCGCCACCACCAATCCCAGGCCCGCGAATTACTGGACCGCCCAGCGGAATTCGACACCCTGATCCGCTCCCTCATCCGCACCTGCTCCCCCATGAACTACGCCATCCGCCGCTTCCCCCGCACCGACCTGGACATCAATGGCGTCCGAATCCCCCAGGGCCACACCGTCTTCGCCTCCATCCGCTCGGCCCACACCGACCCCGCCGCCCACTCCCGCCCCCACCTGACCTTCGGCCACGGCCGCCACTACTGTCTGGGCGCGGCCCTGGCCGAAATGCAAACCATCCACGCGGTCCGCGCAGTCCTCCAGAAATACCCACACCTGAGCCCCCTCGCCCCACGCGAGACCTACCGCCTCCGCTCCTCCTGGCTCACCTACGCCCTCGCCGAACTCACCCTCACCACGGCACCCTGACCCACATCAAGATCAGGGAGTTCTCCATACGGTGCTCGGCCGTCGAGCCATGAACCTCACTGACCCTCGTCCACATCGTCCGGCGGAATCTCGGGCAATCCTTCACTTTCCCGCAGTCTCTCGGCCATCGACGTCAGCAGATCCTGCGATTCCTGGGACAGGTCGAAGGCACGACTCGACAAACGGCGGAGTCCGGAACCCTGCTGCGCGACCGCGAGTAGGTCTTCGGCTGTGATCGGCGGCCCGACCCATCCGTCTTCGGCGACCGGTGCCCACGAGCCATCCGCGTATTGCAGCCAGGCGGCGGGCCGCTCGTCATTCAGGAGGGCCAGTACTCCTTCGATGGACACCGCACGGCCTCAGGTCGACTGCGGGGTCCGGGCAGTGGTGCTGCCGGGTGACACAGTGATCACGGTCGCCACAGCAAGCAGTTCCGCGGGAATGACATGATCGTCGAAATGCTCAGTGCTGGGAACGATTACGGCGTCGACGCCCAGACGGTCGATCGCGACCTGGGCCGGGTTCTCGGACACATCTTGCCGCAGGTAACCGATCGCAGATGGCAACAGACCCATAGTCACCACCCCCGCTCGAAGATGCGCAGGGCCGCAACGATAATCAGAAGAATTTCCATGTCCCGGTTTCCTATCCGAGGATTGGCGCGCACCCGATGCCAGGACCGGGCAGACCGAAACATAGGCCCGACAGATGCCGGTGACCCGGTCTCTCAGACCGGGCCGACTGGCGGACCGGGTTAGACCGGGATACCGATTCGGTCGGCGAGACGCATTGCCTGCGACCTGGATGGCGAGCAGGTTCCAAGTACGAGGCGTCGAACCATGTCGTGTGCGGCCGGGTTGTATTGCATGTCCTCGGGAGCGGTCTGCTCGGCGTCGAGTAGGTGCAGCAGCGTCCCGGTTTCTTGCCTGCGCAATTCGTAGGCTCGAGCCAAGTCGAGCGCGAACGTAAAGCGCCTTTCGATCGAGGGACATTCGGAGGTGTCGAGCTGCTCTGCGATTCGTAGTGCCTCGATCGCGTCGCCAGCCTGAAGCTCGACCGCGATTGCGTGAAGGCCCACATTCAACGTACCGAACATCGTGTGGCCAACATTGCCAACGCCCCTGGCCCGCACCGCGACCGGCTGCACCCGGTTGAGCCGTTCGCGTGCGTCCCACAGTCGGCCCGCCCGCGCTTCGGCCATAGCTGCCACCAGCTCCAACGCACCGGTTAGAGCAACGGCAGCCGGTGTCGCACCTGCCTCGACGAGAACTGTCGCCGCGGCGTACGCGGTCAGCTCAATCGCTGCCTCGTGCTCGTTGGAGATCAACAGCGTGTGGCCGAGATTCCATCGGGCCGCGGCAATCCTGATCGGGTCGTCGGAGTCCTCGGCTGCGCGAACGCCGCGGTCGGCGACGAGATAGGACAAGTCCGAGCGGCCGACCCGCCGTGTCACCGTTCGCAGGAGGCCGTAAAGGTCACTGGCAACCCCGGCGGCTCGGCGACGGTCGGGGCCGTGAGGGCGCCTCCGCAACGTCGCTTCGGTGTCCCGAATCAATTCGGGCAAGGTGGGAAGCAACTCGCTGTAGCGATGACCGGCCCGAGAGCAGCGCGAGAGCCAGCCGGTCACCGCCGAGGGTTGGACTATGAGCCGTATTCGTCGAGACGTCGCCGAGGAGCGCGCCCGCAGACACGTGCAGCGCGTCGGCGAGCGCTTGAACCACGCTGGTACTTGGGGTTTTCCGGCCGCGCTCGATCTGTCCGAGGTAGTCCTCGCTAATCCCCGCGAGCCCCGCGACGACAGCTTGCGACTTCCCGGACCGCTCACGTTCCCTGCGGACCCGCACGCCGATATGGTCATTGGACCGTGGCGCTCTGGCCATACAGGCAACGGTAAGACCGGAGGTGACCGAACGCATGCCATTCGCGCGGAACGGCACTGGCGAAATCCTTGTGCTGTGGGATGTCGACCACACCCTCATCGAAACCCGTGGCGTCGGCCGTGCCGCGTTCGCCATCGCATTCGAACAGGTCACCGGCCGAGCCCTCGAGGCAATGCCGCATATCACCGGCCGCACTGAGCCCGATATCTACGCCGCCACAACAGCACTGCACGAAATCAGCTACCCGCCACCCTTTCCAGTGTTCGCGGGTGCCCTCGCTGCGGCATACGTCAAGCTCCAGGAAAGGCTACGCGAGCAAGGCCGAGTCATGCCCGGGGCCGAGCAAGCGCTCAACCACCTCGCCACCGCCACCGGAATACGACAATCCGTTCTTACCGGCAATACCCGGAGAGTCACCCGAACCAAGCTGGAAACCTTCGACTTGACCAAATACCTGGACCTCGAGACCGCCGCGTACGGCGACGACGACGGATACCGACCCGCGCTCGTCGCGATCGCGCAGGCGCGCGCAGCGAACCGCGGCGGCATGTTCGACCAGCAAAACACCGTGCTCATCGGTGACAGCGTCGGCGATATCGAGACAGCCCGCGAGGGCGGCGCACACATAATCGCGATCGCGGCAGGCGGCACCGACGCCGCCGACCTCGCGGTGGCCGACATCGTTCTCGCCGACCTCACCGACCCCGCTGGGATCGAAGGCGCGATTCGACGGCTGGTCCAGGGCTGAATCTGATCGTGGTCCGCATTCGCCAGGATTCGATTCAGGCGGGCTGCAGCGCGGGCGTGGCTCGGCGGGTGCGCCGCCAGGCGTAGGCCAGGAAGACGATCAGGCCGATCAAGGGAATGGAGCTGACCGCCCAGCTCAGGCCCAGGGGCGGGCCGGGCTGCTGGAGCACGGTCAGATTGGTGAGTTCGCCGACACCGTGCCCCTGCGGCCCGTCGATGGCGAAACGAAACGTCCACGCGCCCTGGACATCCAGGGACCGGACGTCCAAGCCCCAGTCCTCGCGCTTGCGGGGATGGCGGGACAGGGGTTCGACGCGCCGGGTCTTGCCGTTGGGCTGGACCTCGGTGAGGGTGCCGGACTTGTCCTCGATGCCACCGTCGGGGATGAAGGTGAAATCCAGCGATTGCATGGCGCGCAAAGGCCATTGACTGAACCCGATGGTCAGCGAGTACGGCCCCGCCTGCACGTGTTCGGTGTGCACGATATTGACCGGCTCATAGGCCGAGGCTGTGCCGGCGGCGGTCATCGACAGCGCGAAGACCGCGAGAATCGTTGCGACAGCGGCGAATAGTCGCTTCATCACGCGATGGCCTCCCGGCTCGGGGCGGAGAGCCGGAGCATCTCGCCGAAGCGCCAGCCCAGGAATCCGCCGAGCGCACCGAGCGCCGCTCCGGCGACGGTGGTGGCGATGATGACCGAGGCGAGCCCGAAATGTCCGTGGCCCAAGGCCGACAGATGGAAGCGGGCCTCGTAGATGAGCACGCTCTGCACCGGGCTGGTGGCGGCGATGATCGCGCCGCCGACCGCACCCGCGAGCGCGGGCAGCAGGCGGGCGATGCGGCCCGAACCGCTCGCACCGCGCCGCAGCAGCAGATCCACCACGACGCCGACCGGAATCAGCACGAACGGAATCAACGCGGGCGTCGATGGAATCCCTCGAATGTGTTCCCGCATGGGCAATCCCACGAAATCCGCGTACGCCCGCGCCGCCCACGGCGCGAACCACCAGAACACGGCCTGCGTCGCCGACCCGAACACGGCGGTCACGGTCGCACCCCACCGGCTGAACCCGGCCCCCGCGATCAGCATGAGAATCACCATGAACGCGGTGACCGCCACCGTCCAGCGCACGGTCCCATTGCTCAACCGCTGCACCGCGAGCGCGGTCACCGTGCTGTTGGTGACCAGGTGCGCCAGCGCGAACAGCGCGCCCAGCCGCCCCCAGGTGTGGGCGCGCGCGGCCGCGAACACGATCACGGTCCCCACCGAGATCACGGTGCTGGACAGGAACAATCCGATGTGCGGCGGCGAGTCGATGATCGCGTCGAACCCGTAGAGGCTGTGCCACCACAGATCCCACAGCCCGTACAGCAGGAACGACGCCGCGCCCAAGGCCGCGACCATGTACCCGAGCGGCGCGGTGAAGGTGCGCCCGAACACGTGGATTCCGGGCCCGCCGAGTTCCCCGTCCACCCGTCGCCCGGCGCGTCCCGCCGCGGAGGTGATGAGAATGACGGTGAGCCCGGTGAATCCGGCCGTCGCCGCGCTGGCGTAGATGAACAGGTGCGGCAGGGTGAAGAAGGTGTCGGGCCCGACATCGGAATGCCACTGGATGTCCCAGGTCGAGCCGATGGTGAAGGTCAGGCTGGCCACGAACAGAATGGCCGCGGGTAACCAGGGTCGGACGGTGATGGGCGCGGTGGCCAGCGCTGCGCGCTCGGTGGTATCGGAGGCGAGGCCGCGCCCGGCGGCGGTCAGGTCCATGTGCTGCTCCTGCTTCAGTTGGCCTGGACGGAGAAGGTGGCGCTGCCGGATCCCGGTGCGCCGGAAAGCTTCACGGCGATCTCCCACTGCCCGGGCATGGGCAGGTCGACGGTCGCGCGATAGTGCCCCGGGGCCACGGCGGTGGCGGTGCTCGGTGGCAGCGCGTGACCCATCTGCGGCATGGCGGGCTCCACCGAGACCCGGTCCGGGGTCGCGGTATCGCCGTGCTGGTCGGTGATGTCGAGGTCGACCGTGTTGTCGCCGGTGCGCGGCGAGTCGATCTTCAGCCGCACCAGGTAGGGCCCGGCGGTGCTGCGCGACACCGGTTTCGAGCCGCCGGACGGCCAGAGCCACCAGGCGACCAGGATCGCGATCACCACCACGGCGGCCACGATCGACCACCGGCGCGCGGTCATCGCGGGCCTCCCGCACGCACATCGACGGTGGCGGGGACGGTCATGACGGAGTACCCCCGTTCGGCTTGGGCCCAGACCAGATAGCGGCCGGGCTGTGGAAAGGTGAAAGTGAAGGCCACAGTCGGGCCGTAGGCCGCGACGGTCTCGTCGGGCGGCTGCGCACCGAGCGCGGGCAGCGGCAGCATGGCGTGCGCGTGCGCCCAGACGGGAACGGTCGCGGCGGCGGTCCCGGTCGGCACGCCGTCGGGCAGCGGGCCGACGGCAATGAGATGGCCGAGCATCCCCAACCACGGTTGCAGATCGGCGGAACCGCCGAAAGCCGCTGTGAGCGTGGTCGGTTCACCCGCGAGGGCCGCCGTCGTCGTCAGCGTCGCCGGGCTCGCGGGCGCGGGTTCCGGCCCACCGGCCACCGACTCGGCCCCGACGCGCAGCGCCGACCGCAGCAGCTGCACGCCGCCGCCCCGTCGCGCGATCTCCGCCGCGACCGCGTAGTCCCCGGATTCCCCGAGCCCCAACTCCACCCGATACTCGCCCGGCGCGACCCGGATCGGATGCCGATGCCAGAACCGCCCGTCCGGCCCGACGACCATCAGGTGCACCAGCGCGTCATCGGTGACCAGCAGATCGTCCACCGGCCGCCCGGTCGCCGAATCGGTCAGCGACAGCCGCACTTCCGTGCCCTGCCCGCCCCGCACCGCCCCGACCGTCAGGTTCACCGGTGGCCGCGAGTAGTTCGTGGTCATCGGCAAATCCCGTTCCGGATACGGATTCCCGATATTCCCCGACGTCGGATCGAGCAGACTCCCCGCCGGACGCGGCTGCGGCGCACGGCCGGAGAGCACGGCCCCCGTCGCACCGACGCTCAATGCCACGATCAACGCCCCCACCGGAATCAAGGTCGGCCATCCGCGTTTGGAGATCACCGCGGTGCCCAACGCCACGAGCAGCAGCACCCCCGCCACACTGAATCCACCATAGGCCGCGCGCTCCCACGGCGTGACCACTCGCGCGGCGACCAGGAACGGAATCCGCGCGGTCCGCTCACCGTCGGAGACGCTCAATTCCCAGGGTCCGGCGTGATCGACCCGCAAAGTCGCCGAATGCGGTCCGGGCGCGGCCCCGAGTTCCACGGTGCCCGAGGAGTTCTCACCGCCCTGATCGACCGGCGTCGCGGTCAGCGTCAAGGTCCCCGGCGCGGTCCCGGCATGCGTCACCACATCGACCCGCACCGGCCCCGGCTCGGACCGCCGCACGATCACCGTGAGCTCGCGGGCCCCCAGCGACTGCGCCACCGTCAGATCACCCCCACTCACCGCCCCGTCGGCACGCGCATCGGGAGCGGCCATTACCAGCAGTGTCGCGCAGAGCACGCCCACCACCAGGCATGCGCCGCGCAGGCGAACGGTCAAAGGCGGCTGCACGATTCCGAACCTACCGAAAAACCGCCGCGCCCAAATCCCACCGACGGGGGATGCGCGCTCAGGGTCCGGTCGGGGTAGATTCCCGGGCCCCGCACGGATGCGCCGACTAGGTCAGCTCGTTCCACAGCCAGCTCGGCCCGACCGTCGTCGCCCCCAATGCCTCCACGCGCGAACGCAATCCGCGATCGGCCGTCACCACCGTGACCGCGCCCCGCTCGACCCCCGCCGCCACCACGTCCACGATCGCGTCATCCCCGGACCCGTCCGCGAGCACCACCCGCAACCCCTCGTGATCACCGTCGGCCGCCGCCTTGGCCGCCCCTTCCAGCACCACGACCACCGTCTCGGGCAGTCGATCCCGCAGCACCGCCAACTGCGCCAGCAGTCGCCGCGCCGCCCCGGCCCGATCCCGCCACCACCCGTCGGGCCGCGACCCGACCACATTGGCGGCATCCACCACGATCAACCGCTCGGCATCCTCCACGGCACCAGTCTCCCCGTGCCGCCGACCTCCCGCCGCCATTCGGTCCGCGCCGCGCCGGTTGATACGGTTGCCGGGAAGTTGTCCGCAGCAGACAGGCAGTGATCAGCGTTGGCGTCCGAATCGATGGCAGGGGAGAGTGTGTCCCGCCGTGCGGCCCCGCGGACCAAACGCGGGGAGCGGACGCGCGGCGCGCTGATCGCGGCGGCCCGCGAGGTATTCGAACGGGACGGCTATCTGGACGCCAAGATCGCCGATATCTCCAAGACCGCCGGAATGGCCTCGGGCTCGTTCTACACCTACTTCGACAGCAAGGACGAGATCTTCGCGGCCCTGGTCGAGCAGGTGTCGGAGGAGATGCTGCACCCGCATGTGCGCGAGCGCAGCGGCATCACCGATCCGCGGGCCCTGATCGAGGCCGCCCATCGCGATTACCTGGTGTCCTACAAGCGAAACGCGCGACTCATGGCGCTGTTCGAACAGGTCGCCCACATCGACGAGAACTTCCGCCGCATGCGGGTGGAGCGCGGGAAGGCGTTCGCACAGCGCAATGCCCGCATGATCCGGGAATTGCAGGAGTCCGGGCGGGCGAGCGCGGAGCTGGATCCGATGATCACCGCGCACGCTCTGTCGGGCATGGTCAGCCGCATGGCCAACCTGGTTTTCGTGCAGAATCAACGGATTCCGTTCGAGAAGCTGGTGGCGACGCTGACCGAGCTGTGGGCCAATGCGCTCCAGTTGACCTCCGATTAGACGCCGCGCGCGAAGTCGATCAGCGCCGCGTTGACCTCCTCGGGCCGCTGCTGCTGAATCCAGTGCCCGGCACCGTCGAGAATGATCGAGCCGCGCAGGTCACTGAGCAGCGCCGACATCTTCTGCAGGGGCGTGAACCGGATGACCGGGTCGGTGGATCCGGCGATGAACAGGGCGGGCTGGCCGATCTTCACACCCTCCAGGTGCGCGGTGCGCTCCCAGGTGCGGTCCAGATTGCGGTAGTAGTTCAGGCCGCCGGTGAAGCCGGTCGCGGTGAAAGCCTCGACGTAGTAATCGAATTCGGCCGGTGTCAGCCATTCCGGCAGCGGCGGCAGGGGCTTGCGGGTGTCGAGGAAGTTCTGGGCGCTCAGGATGTCGTCCTGTAGCAGCGTGCGCCGCACATCGGCGTCCAGCACCTCGTCGGCGACTCCGGGTTCCTGGAACCAGATCATGTAGAAGTCCTCGCCCAGTCGCGACCGCATGATGGCCGTCGGCGGCCCCGATGACCGCGGGGTGGCGGGCACACTCAACCCCGCGACCGCCCGCACCCGCTCGGGATACTCCCGCGCCAGATGCCACACCACCGACGCTCCCCAGTCGTGCCCCACGAAGATCGCGTCCTCGAGCCCGTACGCGTCGAGCAGCCCGACCAGATCCCCGCACACGGTGAGCATGTCGTACTGGTCGATCCGCTCCGGGCGCGCGCTGCCGCCGTACCCGCGCATATCCGGGGTGAGCGTCCGGAAGCCCGCGTCGGCGAGCGCGAAAACCTGGTGCCGCCAGGAGAATCCGAGCTCGGGGAAGCCGTGGCAGAACACCACCGGCAGGCCGGTGCCGTGCTCCACCACCTGCAGTTCGATCCCGTTGGCGGCGACGCTGGCGCTGCCCAGCCGCTTCCAGCCCTCGACCAGCTCTCGTCCCCGCACCGATGTCCACCTCGCGACCGTGTTGGTTGACTGCGTCTCAGCCGTCAACTTGAATCCGACGTAGATTTCATATTCGCATCACCCGGCGCACCCGAGCCAGCCCGAGACGGCGAAATCGGTTGTCGGTCCGGGCCGGAAGGAGCTCTCGTGCAGGTCGCGGGTAGGAACGCCATTGTCACCGGCGGCGGTGGCGGCATCGGCGGCGCGATCGCCGCGCATCTGGTGCGGGCGGGCGCGAAGGTGGTCGTGGCGGATCTGAACCCGGACACCGCGGCCGCCGTGGTGGCGGAGCTGGAGTCGGAGGTGCCGGGCGCGGCCGTCGCGGTCGGGGCCGACGTCTCCGATCCGGCCCGCGTCGAGGAGCTGATCGCCCGCTGCGCGGCCGAATTCGGGCCGGTCGACCTGTATTTCGCGAACGCGGGCGTCATGGGTCCGGTCGAGCTCGGCGACGACAAGGACTGGGCGGTGCCCCTGGACGTGAACCTCAATGCCCACATCCGCGCGGCCCGCCTGCTGGTGCCCGGCTGGCTGGAACGCGGCGAGGGCTACTTCGTCAGCACCGCGTCGGCGGCGGGGCTGCTCACCCAAATCGGTTCGGCCGCATATTCGGTCACCAAGCACGCGGCCGTCGGGTTCGCCGAATGGCTGTCGGTGACCTACGGCGATCGCGGGATTCGGGTGAGCTGCCTGTGCCCGATGGGTGTGGAGACCCCGCTGCTGCACGCGGCCGCGGAATCCGGGGACGCGCTGGGCCGGGCCGGAACCCGCGCGATCACCGCATCGGGCGGGGTGCTGAGTCCGGACACGGTCGCCGACCTGGTGCTGGCCGCCATCGAGGACGAGCGATTCCTCATCCTGCCCCATCCGGAGGTCCTCGATATGTACCGTCACAAGGGTGCCGACTACGACCGCTGGCTGGCGGGCATGCGCCGCTTCCAAGCGCGTCTGCTCGGCGAGTGAGCAGCGAGGACACCCATGAGTGACGATCACACCGAGCTACCCGGCCTCGACCTCGAGCGACTCGCGGTGTGGCTGGCCGACACTCGGCCCGGGCTGGTGCGCGGGCCATTGACCGGCCGCCTGATCGCGGGCGGGAAATCCAATCTCACCTACGAGATCGGCGACGGGACCTCCGCCTGGATCGTGCGCCGTCCGCCGCTGGGGCACGTGCTGGCCACCGCGCACGATATGGCCCGCGAGCACCGCGTCATCACCGCCCTGGCCGGAACCGGGGTGCCCGTGCCCGCGACGTACGCGCTGTGCGAGGACACCGAAATCATCGGCGCGCCTTTCTATGTCATGGAACGCGTACTCGGCACGCCGTACCGCACCGCGACCGAATTGGAAGCTCTGGGTGCCGAACGGACCCGGGTCATCGCCGAGGGCCTCATCGACACCCTCGCCGATCTGCACACCGTCGACCCGATCGCGGTCGGCCTGCAGGACTTCGGCCACCCCGACGGCTTCCTCGAACGCCAGGTGCGCCGCTGGAAGAAGCAGCTCGACGCCTCCTACAGCCGCGACCTGCCCGCCGCCGACGAACTGCACCGGCTGCTGGCCAAACACCTTCCCGCGCAATCGCCCACCGGCATCGTGCACGGCGACTACCGCCTCGACAATGTCCTGGTCGACGACACCGACCGGGTGGCCGCCGTGATCGACTGGGAGATGGCCACCCTCGGCGACCCGCTCACCGATATCGGGCTGCTGCTGGTGTATCAGCGCATGAGCGACCGGGGGATGATCGGGGTCAGCGATGTCGCGCTCGCGCCCGGCTATCCGGGCGAATCCGAAGTGCTGGACCGGTATTCGACTCGGTCGGGTCGCGATATCTCCGATATCGGCTTCTACGTCGCGCTGGCCTCGTTCAAGCTGGCGGTGATCAGCGAGGGCATCTACTTCCGCTTCACCCACGGCCAGACCGTCGGTTCCGGCTTCGAGCACTTCGGCGCGGGCGTCGAACCGCTGCTGCAGGCCGGTCTGTCCGCCCTCCAGAATTGAATCCGGCGTCAAGTTCGCGTACGGTCCGTTTCAATGATTTCCGCAGAGTGAGCCGGAAAAACACGCCACCGTCAGGAGTTTCGATGTTCGAGCCGTCGGAGCGGGCCCTCCGCTACCGGGATGACCTGCTGGCCTTCATGGACGAGCACATCTATCCCGCCGAGGCGGTGTACGAGGCGCAGATGGCCGAATCCGGCGACCCGCACTTCCAGCCGCCCATCATGGAGGAACTCAAGACCGAGGCCCGCAAGCGCGGCCTGTGGAATCTTTTCCACCCGCACGCCGAATGGGGTCCGGGCCTGACGAATCTGGAGTACGCGCCGCTGGCCGAAATCATGGGCCGCAGCGCGCATCTCGCGCCGGAGGCCACCAATTGCAGTGCCCCCGACACCGGGAACATGGAGGTGCTGACCCTCTTCGGCACGCCCGAGCACAAGGAGCTGTGGCTGCGCCCGCTGCTCGACGGTGAGATCCGCTCCGCGTTCGCCATGACCGAGCCCGCGGTGGCCAGCTCCGACGCCACCAATATCCAGCTGCGCATGGACCGCGACGGCGACCACTATGTGCTCAACGGCCGAAAGTGGTGGACCTCCAACGCCTTGCACAAGAACTGCAAGGTGCTCATCGTCATGGGCAAGACCGATACCAGCGCGCCCACGCACCGCCAGCAGTCGATGATGGTCGTGCCCATCGACACCCCCGGCGTGACCGTGCAGCGCGGCCTGCCGGTCTTCGGCTACCAGGACCGCGAGGGCCACGCCGAGGTGACCTTCGAGAACGTCCGCGTCCCCACGACCGCGCTGCTCGCCGGTGAGGGTGACGGCTTCATGATCAGCCAGGCCCGCCTGGGCCCGGGCCGCATCCACCACTGCATGCGGTCCATCGGCATGGCCGAGCGCGCCCTGGACCTCATGATCGATCGCGCCCAGTCGCGCGTGACTTTCGGTGAGCCCGTGGCCAATCGGGCCAATATCCAGGACTGGATCGCCGAGTCCCGCATAGAGATCGACATGGCCCGGCTGCTGACCTTGAAGGCCGCGTACCTCATGGACACCGTCGGCAACAAGGCCGCGCGCACCGAGATCGCCGCCATCAAGGTCGCCGCCCCGAATGTGGCCCTGAAGGTGGTCGACCGCGCCATCCAGGTGCACGGCGGCGGCGGTGTCTCCGACGACTTCCCACTCGCCAGCATGTACGCCCACCTGCGCACCCTGCGTTTGGCCGACGGCCCCGACGAGGTCCACAAGCGCTCGATCGCCCAGTGGGAACTGCGCCGCCGCGACCCGAACTGGGGCCGCAAGGCGTAACTACCGCACCCGGGAAGACTCCCTCACGCGGGTGTGACCTCGGGGAATTCGGCGGGACCGGCATCGAGCAGCGGTGCCGGTCTGCCACGCAGGAAGCGGTCGAACATCGCGGTCACATACGCCCGAACGATGGCGTGCGCGCGATCCGGCGCGATGGTGCCCAGCGAAGCCGACAACACCGGCGATTCGGCGAGTTGCCGTGGCAGATACACCAAATCGGAGAACGCCCAGTGCCCGGCACCGGCCACGGCGAGCTCGCGGGTCCACCCCGTCCGACCCGCGAGCATGCTGTCCACCGACGCCCGCCTGACCTCCGCATCGGGCGTATCGCCGAACAGGAACAGCATCGGCCGTTCCGGAACGACCGCCAACCCGGCAGCGAGGTACGACGGCGGCGCGTACCCGTCCAGATCGACACCGGCCTGAATTCGCTTGTCGGCGAACACCGTCATGGTGCCGCCGAGCGAATGACCGTACATGCCGACCTTGGTCAGATCGAGCGCCGCGCCCACCCCGGCGGGCAACGGCTTGCCATCGGCATCACGAGTGTCGCCCCGCGCCATGGTCGTCAGCTTGTCGAGCACGAAGCCGATGTCTCCCGCCCGAGCCGCCGAAGCGATCCGCAACACCTCGTCGAGAGGCTCGGTCACGTTTCGCGGATCGTAAAGTTCGACGTGCCCGTCCGGGAAAACGGTGGCCGGTGCCGCCCGTGCGTATCGCTGATCGACACCACCGCGTACCCGCTGTCGGCCAGGTCCTCGGCCAGCGTCGCACCGGCCTGGGCGGGGAAACTGGCGGCGGGGGAATACAGCAAGACGGGTGGCGCGCTGGCCTCGGTCGGCGCGTCCAGGTGCGCCCGCGCCGCGAGCAGAGTGCTCGGGATGCCGGGCACCAGGTGGTCGGCCACCGGATAGGACGCGGCGTGAGCTGCCGGATAGTGAATGGTGACAACGAGTTCCCGCGGTGTGGACGGCTGCCACGGATCCGGTCGACCCGCGTCGACGAGATGTAGTGTGGTCACGCCGACCTGAAGGGCCGCGGGTTGTGAAACCGGCTCGGCCACAGCCGAACCGATCGAGCAGAGCGCGATCGGTAGGACAGCCGCGAGCGCGATGATCTTCCCCCTCAACAACATACGAGGGACACTACAGAATCCTCGACGGCAAGATCACCAACCACTGTGCCGTCGGCAATCCTGACTATTTCGCGTCGGAGTAGGACTCGACTATGGCCGTGGTGAAAGGGAATTGGACGGGGACGGGGCCGAAGGTCAGGTGAGCGGCGGTGTGGGCCGCCGCGCCGATCATGGCGGCCACCTGCTCGGCCTCCTCCTCCGGACAGTGGACGATGACCTCGTCGTGCTGGAAGAAGACCAGCTCGGCGCGTAGTCCGGCGCGGTCGATGGCTTGACGCAGGGCCGCCAGGACCAGCAGAGCCCAGTCGGCGGCGCTGCCCTGGACCACGAAGTTGCGGGTGAAGCGGCCGCGGGCGCGAGCCCTGGCGGTGCCGCTGTAGGCGGAAAGGTCCGCGTCCGTGCCGGATTCGTCGAAGGCGGTGACGGGTGGGCAGGTGCGGCCGAGCCAGGTGCGGACCAGGCGGCCCTCCTCGCCCGCATGGGCGGCATCGTCGACGTAGGCGATGGCGGCCGGGTAGCGGCGGCGCAACTCGGCCATGTGGGTGAGGGCGTCGCCGGAGGTTTGGCCGTAGATCGCGCCCAGCATGGCGATCTTCGCCTGGGCGCGGTCGCCGCCGAAGGCGCGGGCGGCCAGGTCGGCGTAGAGGTCCTCACCGCGGGCCGCCACCTCCATCAGGCCCGGGTCGCGGGAGATCGCCGCCAGGACACGGGGTTCCATCTGAGCGGCGTCGGCGACCACGAGCCGCCAGCCCGGATCGGCGCGGATGGCCTGGCGGACGATCTTCGGAATCTGGAGCGCGCCACCGCCATTGGTGGTCCAGCGGCCGGTGACGGTGCCGCCGGGCAGGTATTCGGGGCGGAAGCGGCCCTCGTGCACCCACTGCTCGATCCAGGACCAGCCGTGGGCGGTGTAGAGGCGGTAGAGGGATTTGTAGGCCAGCAGGGGTGCGACGGCGGGGTGGTCGATCTCCCGGAGCTCCCATTTGCGGGTGGAGGACAGCGAGATTCCGGCGCGGGCGAAGGCCTTGATGATGTCCTGGGGCAGGTCGGGGCGCACCCGCATACCGAAGGCCCGCGACACCTCGTCGGCCAGTTCCGCCATGCGACGGGGTTCGCCGCCACCGGAAAGCCGCTCCCCCAGCACCGAATCGAGCAGCTCACGATGGAGGTCCGCCCGCCACGGAATCCCGGCGCGTGTCATCTCCGTGGCGACCAGCAGGCCCGCGGATTCCGCGGCGAGCAGCATCCGCATCCGCTCCGGATGCTCGGCCCGGGCCGTGCGCGCCACCTGCGCGGCGTAAACCTCCAGCAGCGCGGACATTTCGTCGGTACCGGGCGGGAGCGGCACCGGACCGGATTCGAACAGGGTCGGCTCGGTGTCGGCCGCCCGCAGGGGCGCGTCCGCCGGAACGGCCAACCGGTGCATGCGCGCCCACGCGGCGGCCAACGATCGCGGCTGCCCGGACTGACCTTCCTCATGTCCGATCAGCAGCGACTCCGCCGCCTCCACGTCATAGCACCGGTCGACCCGCACCCCCGCGTCGAGCAGTCGCCGGTGCATCCCCGCCGTCGATCGCCACACCCAGCGCTCGACCTCGGGGCGGGACCGCACGGCATCGATGAGCGATGCCTCGCGCACGACCGGTCCGGCGGCCCGCCCCGCGGCGTCGACCGGGCACAGCTCCGCCCCGCCCTCACCCGTCTCGACCACCGCCCACCGCATACCGGGGAGTCTCCCAGCAGGCACAGACAACTTCGCGCACCCACGATCCCGGCGGCGCGCTCACCGGGATCTCGCTCCGACGGCCCGGTCAGTCCGTCATCGCCGCGAACATGCCCGGCTCATACGAGCCGCCCTTCTGGTGCAGGATGACGCCCAAGCGGTTGGCGGCATTGATCATGGCGACCTGTGCCACCAGCGCCGCGGTCTGGTTGTCGTCGTAGTGCTTCCGAACCAGCGCCCAGGTTTCGTCCGAGACCCCGGTGGCGGCGTCGGCCAGGCGGGTGCCCTCCTCGGCGAGGGCCAGGGCGGCCTGCTCGGCCTCGGTGTAGACGGTGGCTTCACGCCAGGTCGCGACCAGGTTGATCCGGACCGCGGGTTCCCCGGCGGCGGCCAGGTCCTTGGAGTGGGCGTCGGCGCAGAAGCCGCAGCCGTTGATCTGGCTCGCCCGCAGGCTCACCAGCTCCTGGGTCGACCTGGGCAACTCCGACTGCATGATCAGCGCACCGACATTGGCCATGCGCTTGGCGAACTTCGCGCCGAACTCGTTGGCGAACAGGTCCATACGGGGTTCCATGATGTCGTTCTCCTCGATTGTCGATGGGACGACCATGAGTTGCCGACGACCCCGTTCCCGTGACAGCCACGATCTGTGACACACCACACACCAATTGTGTTGTCACAACTGGCCGCCGCCCGGCACCTCATGCCCATGACCGATCACCCGGACCCGGCCACCGCCGCCTTCCTCGCCCACCGTCGTCTGCTGTTCACCGTCGCCTACGAGATGCTGGGCTCGGCCGCCGACGCCGAGGACGTGCTGCAGGAAACCTGGCTGCAGTGGATGGGCGTGGACTTCGACACCGTCCGCGAGCTGCGCCCCTTCCTGGTGCGCATCACCACCCGCCAGGCCCTCACCCGTCTCCGCAGCCTCGGCCGACGCCGCGAGAACTACGTCGGCCCTTGGCTTCCCGAGCCGCTGCTCACCGCGCCCGACGTCGCCGAGGACGTCGAACTGGCCGACAGCGTGTCGATGGCGATGCTCCTCGTCTTCGAAACGCTCACCCCCACCGAACGCGCGGTCTTCCTGCTCCGCGACGTGTTCGCCCTCGACTACGACGAAATCGCCGATGCCGTGGGCAAATCCGCGGTCGCGGTCCGCCAGATCGCCCACCGCGCCCGCTCCCACGTCGCGGCCCGCCGCCCGCGCGGCGGCACCGTCTCCCCCGCCCAGACGCGCGACGCCCTGGACGCCTTCCGCCGCGCCATCGAAACCGGGGATCTGCAAGGCCTGCTCGACATTCTCGCGCCCGACGTCGTTCTGCTGACCGATGGCGGCGGAGTCGTCCGCGCGGCCCGGGCACCCATTGCCGGTGCCGCGGCGGTGGCCGCGCTACTGGGTCGCCTGTCCACCGTCGCGTCCCTGCGGCACGCCCAGATCAATGGCCATCCCGCGCTTCTGGTCCGCATCGACGACGAGATCGACTCGGTGATCGCGGTCCGCGTCGAGGCGGGCCGGATCACCGGCCTCTACGCGGTCCGCAACCCCGACAAGCTCTCCCGCGTGCACCGGGAGACCGAATTGCTGCGCTGAGTCATGCGTTCAGCGCGTTCAGGATGTAGGGCCGCGCCTTCCACAGTTCGGCCTCCCAGTACTTCCACGAATGCGTGCCCGCGATCGGGAAGTCGTAGACCGCGGGGATGTTCAGGGCGTTCAGGCGCGCCTGCAGCGCGCGGGTGCCGACCATGGCCAGCGATTCGATCCACATGGCGTCGAAGGTGTCGATCACGCCGCCCGCCGAGGTCGGGTGATCGTATTGGGCGGGCAGGCCGGTGGCGGCGGAAATGTACATGGGCACGTTGCGGAGTTGGGGCGCGAAGACGAACGGGTCCATGCGCAGCCAAGTGGGGCTCCACGGCGGGGCCAGCGAATCCCGGTTGTACTGCCCGGCCGAGAGCATCATCACCCGCATGGCCTCGGGCATGCCGGGCGCGGTCAGATTCAGCGGGCCGGAGAACGAGGACGCGTGCTTGAACTGCTGCGGATAGAACGCCGCGAGCCGCAAGGCGGCCGGGCCGCTCATCGACAGCCCGACGACCGCGTTGTTCGTGCGCGAAACTCCGTATCCGGCAAGGAAATCGGGCAGCTCCCTGGTGAGGAAGGTCTCCCATTTGTAGGTGAACTTCTGCCCGTTGGTATTGCTCGGCGACACCCAGTCCGCGTACCAGCTGGACTGCCCGCCCACCGGCATCACCAGGGTGACATCGTCGTTCTCGAACTGCTGGCGGGCGTTGGTGTCGATGACCCAGGCGTTCTGGTCGTCGCGGGCGCGCAGACCGTCGAGCAGGTACAGCGCCGAGCCGCCGCCATTGCGGGCCCACTGCACCTGCACCTTCACCGGGCCCATGCTCGAGGGCACCAGCAGCTCCTCGAAACCACCGGCGGGTGTGCGGTGCACCGGCGCGAATACCGGTGCGGCGAGCACGATATCGGGCGCGGCCACCGCGGCGGCGGTCGGAATGGCCAGGACCGCGGCACCGGCGGTCAGCAGACGCGCGGCCCAGCGGGCACGGCGCGGTCGGGTCGGGTGCGAGACAGGCATCGGGAGTTCCCCCTCCTCGTTCGCGGGCTGTCGCCGCGAGAGCTTTCACATCGGCCCCGACCCCGATGTGCGTGCGGCGCAACCATGTCGATCTTGCGCCGCGCGCAGCGTATCGCATCCCGCCGCTGACTTCCGGACGACGGACCAGTAGCGTGCCCGAGCGTGATGAAGCATCAGAAGATCGGACGGGTTGCGATTGCCGGGTTGGCGGTTGTGACGGCACTCGGTGTGGCCGGGTGTGGGAGCGGGGACAAGAAGGAGAGCAAGCCGACCAAGGCGACCACCTCGAAGGCCGCTGCGGCGCAGGGGAATTACCCGCCCGCGCCGACGGCGGCGGACCTGAACGCCGAACTCCAGAAGGTGGTGAATCCGAGCGTTCCCGATTCGGAGAAGCTGGATGCGCTGCAGGGGATTTCGGCCGATCCGTCGTTGCCGAGCCGGTTCGCGGACTTCTACCGGCAGAACAATGCGACGGTGACCGTTACCGGTGTGACCGATCTGGGGAATGGGTCGCTCACCGCCGATGCGGA
This sequence comes from Nocardia sp. CDC153, assembly GCF_035818515.1. Lineage (NCBI taxonomy): Bacteria > Bacillati > Actinomycetota > Actinomycetes > Mycobacteriales > Nocardiaceae > Nocardia > Nocardia sp. CDC153. The sequence goes on from NZ_JAYKYU010000002.1 coordinate 667,588, forward strand.
TGTCTCGGTCAGCGGCGGGCAGCCGCAGAAGGCCGTGGTGCCGTTCGTGGTCGAGGACGGCAAGTGGAAGGTCCAGAAGGAGTGGATCTGCAATATGCTCCAGCTCGGCAACCAGACCTCGCCCGCCTGCAGCTGATTCGGCACGACCGGAGCCGATCGCAGCTCAGCGGGCGATCGGCTCCGCCCTGGCGAGAATCGCGTCCACCGTCTGCTCGACGGTGAGATCCGAGGTGTCGAGCCAAAGGCCGAGGGGCGGCGTGGTTTCGCGCAGGCCCATGTCCAGATCGGCGACGGTGAAGGTGCCGTAGGCGGTCTTGGCGCGGGCGGCCTCGCGGGCCGCGACCGCGGCCGGGCTGGGTGCCAGGACGACGACATACAGTGGGTCCGTGCGGATTTCACCGATCAGGTAGGGCAGCATGTCGCCGAGGACGACGTCCTGGACCACGGCGGTGAAACCCGCGTTCGCGTAGTCGTCGGCGGTTCGCGCGGCCAGGCGATGCCGCAGTCGCAATTGGGCGAGCGCCTCGGGGTCCGGGTTCGGCGACATCTCTCGGCGACCGCCGACCACGAATCGGCGGAAGACGTCGCCGCGCACATGCGCCGAGCGTGGCAGGCGTTCCGCGAGGGCTTGGGCCACAGTGGATTTCCCGGCCGCTTGAATTCCGGTGATCAAGTAGACGGCGGGTGCGAACTCTCGATCGGAATCGGCCATGGTTCGGACGCTAGCGGAATCGGCATCGCGGTCGAAGCTATTGATCGGTCAGGTCAGTGCCTGTGTCGCCGAGCGTAGATCCGACAGGGCGACCCGGACGTACGGCGCGAGCGCGATGTCACCGCGGGTGCCCGACCATTCGGCGAAGCCCTGTTTGAAGGCGAGGACACCCAGCTCGCTCGCCAGAATCGCGACGGCCTTGGGGGTGCCGCGGGCGATCAGGGCCTCGGTCATGGCGGCGGCAAGACCGACGCTCTTGAGCGCATCACGTTCCTGCAGTTCGACATTGGCGGCGATGGCGGCCTGAACGCGCGGGGCGATGTCGCGATTCATCGGGCCCATCGCGCTCGAGGCGCGATCGAGCCCGGCCGCGACGGCCTCGAGTGGACTGGCGGACTCGGGTGCCTCGGCGATCCCCTCGGCGAGCAACCGGCTCAGCGTCTCCTGCCCGGCCACCAGCAGATCACGCTTGTCGGGGAAGTACCGGAAGAAGGTGCTCTTGGTGACCCCGGCGCGCTCGGCGATCTGCGTCACCGTCGTCGCGTCGTAACCCTGTTCGGTGAACAGGTCCACCGCGGCCAGCACCAGCCGCTCCCGTGCTCCGGATTCCCAGCGTGCCATGCGCAATATCGTAATTGATGGGACCGTTGTCCCATCACTCTGCTACAGTGATGAGACAACGGTCCCATCACATTCGAGGGAGTTGCCATGCACGTCTTCATCACCGGCGGAACCGGTCTGATCGGGTCGGCCGTGGTGGCCGAGTTGCTCGCCAACGGCCACACCGTCCTCGCCCTTGCCCGCACCGATTCGGCCGCCGCCACGCTCACGGCCGCCGGTGCCGAACCCATTCGCGGCGATCTGTCCGATCTGCCGACCCTGCGCGCGGCCGCCGCCAAATCCGACGGCGTCATCCATCTGGCCTTCCGTCACGACTTCAGCACCCAGGAAGCCTTGGCCGCCGCGGTGGCCGAAGAAGCCGCGGCGCTCTCCGCTCTCGGTGCGGAACTCACCGGTACCGACCGCCCGCTCGTCACGGTCTCTGGCACACCGGTGACCCCGGGCCGCCCCTCCACCGAGGCCGATCCGTTCTCCACCGAAGGACCCGTCGGTGGCCGCGGCCGCTCGGTCATGGCGGTCCTGGAGTTGGCCGCACAGGGTGTCCGCAGTTCGGCCGTGCGCCTACCGCGCACGGTGCACAACGAGGGCAAGGGCGGATTCGCCGGAATCCTCACCGAATCCGCGCGCCGCACCGGCGTCGCCGGATATCCGGGCGACGGCGCCCAGCGCTGGCCCGCGGTACACGCGCTCGATGCGGCGGCACTGTTCCGGCTGGCGCTCGAGCACGCCCCGGCCGGAACCGTCTGGCACGCGGTCGCGGACGAGGGCGATGCCGTGCGCGATATGGCCGGGGTCATCGGTCGGCGGCTGGACCTACCGGTGAAATCCGTGCCGTCGGAGACCTTCGGCCCACTCGGCGAGATCTTCGCCCTCGATCAGCCGTCCTCGAGCGCCCACACCCAACGCGAACTCGGCTGGCGGCCCACCCATCCGGGCCTGCTCGCCGACCTGGAGAACATCCAGCCCTGACCGGCTCCCAATATCCCGGCCGCTCAACGGGTCTGCCCCGCTGGAACACGCGATGGTCTCTGGGCTATTCGGGCACACGGGGGCGCGGGTTCGCCTAGCGTAGGCCCATTGACGTCGAGAGGGGTCGAGATGCGGGCCGGGATGTTGAGTGCGGCGGAGCTGGTGCGGCTGGTCGAGGCGGGAACCCTGGACACCGTCCTGGTGGCCATGACCGATATGCAGGGGCGGTTACAGGGGAAGCGTTGTTCGGCACGGTATTTCGTGGAGGAGGTGCTCGATCACGCGACGGAGGCGTGCAACTATCTGCTCGCCGTCGATGTGGAGATGACCACCGTCGACGGGTACGAGATGTCCTCGTGGGAGACGGGGTACGGGGACTTCGTCCTGCGGCCGGATCTGAGCACGCTGCGGCTCATTCCATGGTTGCCGGGCACCGCCCTGGTGCTCTGCGATGTGGAACAGGTGGACCCGCACGGTGCACAGGGGCAACCCGTCGCCGCGTCACCGCGGCAGGTGCTGCGGGCCCAGCTGGACCGCTTGGCCGAACACGGTTTACACGCGTATGTGGGTACCGAGCTGGAGTTCCTGGTCTTCGACGACAGCTACGAGGCGGCCTTCCACCGCGGCTACCGCGACCTGACCCCGGCCAATCAGTACAACGTCGACTACTCGATGCTCGGCACCAGCCGCATCGAACCCCTGCTGCGCCGCATCCGCACCGAAATGTCCGGCGCGGGAATGTATGTCGAGTCCGCCAAGGGCGAATGCAATCCCGGCCAGCACGAGATCGCCTTCCGCTACGACGAGGCCCTGACCACCTGCGACAACCACACCATCTACAAGACCGGGGCCAAGGAGATCGCCGCCCAGGAGGGCCGCAGCATCACCTTCATGGCCAAATACAATGAGCGGGAGGGCAATTCCTGTCACATCCACCTGAGCTTGCGCAACGCGGCCGGTGAACCGGTGTTCGCCGACGGCGACGGGCCCTCGGCGCTCATGCGGCACTTCATCGCCGGACAACTGGACAGTCTGCGCGAGCTGACGTACTTTCTGGCACCGAACATCAACTCCTACAAGCGATTCCAGGCCGGAAGCTTCGCACCCACCGCGCTGGCCTGGGGACGCGACAATCGCACCTGCGCGCTGCGCATCGTCGGCCACGGCCCGTCGCTGCGACTGGAGAACCGCATTCCGGGCGGCGACGTCAACCCGTATCTGGCCGTCGCCGCGTCCATTGCCGCCGGATTGCACGGCATCGAACACCAGCTGCCGCTGGAACCGGAGTTCCACGGCAACGCGTACCGCTCGCACCGCCCGCGCGTCCCGTATACCCTGCGGGAGGCGGCGCAGCTGTTCGGGGAGAGCAAGATCGCGCAGAAGGCGTTCGGCCCGGGGGTGGTGCGGCACTACCGCAATGCCGCGCAGGTCGAGCTGGACGCCTACGATGCGGCCGTAACGGACTGGGAGCGGGTGCGTGGCTTCGAACGACTCTGACATGACTCGCCGGCCGATCATCGGGCTGCCCACCTATTCCGAACGCACCCGCTTCGGCCACTGGGATGTCGACGCCGCCGTGCTCTCGCGCACCTACGTCGACATGACCGTGCGCGCGGGCGGCATCCCGGTCCTGTTGCCGCCCACCGGAACTCCGCGCCCGGAACTCGTCGAGCGCCTCGACGGTCTGCTGCTCACCGGCGGAGCCGACCTGGATCCGGACCGCTACGGCGCGGACCCGCATCCGGCGACCGGCGCGCTGCGCCTGGACCGCGACGAATCCGAATTCGGTCTGTTCGCCCTCGCCCGAGCCGCGGACCTGCCGGTACTTGCGGTGTGCCGCGGCCTGCAACTGGTGAACGTCGCGCTGGGCGGCACCCTGCACCAACACCTGCCCGATGTCCTCGGCCACGCCGAACACAACCGCGCGCCCGGGGTTTTCACGGTCACCACCGTCACCACCACCCCCGGCAGCCTGGCCGCCGCCATCGTGGGCCCCGAGGTGAAGGCGCACTGCCACCACCATCAGGCCATCGACACCCTCGCCCCGGAACTCGTCGCCTCCGCCCACGCCCCGGACGGCACCATCGAGGCGGTCGAGACCCGCGACGGCCCGTTTCTGCTGGGCGTGCAATGGCATCCGGAAGAGAACGCGACCGAGCTCCGCCTCATGCGGGCCCTGGTCGATCGCGCGACACAGTACGGAAAGGAACGCAACCGGTGACCACGACCGACGTCATCAACCCCGCGACCGAACAGGTGATGGCCACCATCGGCCTGGCCGACGAGGCCGCCACCGATGCCGCCATCGCGCGGGCCCAGCGCGCGTTCGAGGGCTGGCGGGCCGTCGCACCCGGCGATCGGGCCCGGTTGTTACGGCGCTTCGCCGACGCGGTCGACGCCGAGATCGAGCAGCTGGCCCGGCTCGAGGTGAGCAATGCGGGCCACACCATCGGCAACGCGCGCTGGGAGGCGGGCAACGTCCGCGACGTGCTGCACTACAGCGCGGGCATGCCGGAACGGCTGCTGGGCAACCAGATTCCGGTGCCGGGCGGGGTGGACATCACCTTCTGCGAACCGCTCGGCGTGGTCGGCATCATCGTGCCGTGGAACTTCCCCATGCCGATCGCGGGCTGGGGCTTCGGACCCGCGCTGGCCGCCGGGAACACGGTGGTGCTCAAACCCGCCGAACTCACCCCGCTCACCGCCATCCGGCTCGGCGAGCTGGCACTGGAAGCGGGTCTGCCCGAGCATGTGTTCCAGGTGCTGCCGGGCAAGGGCTCGGTGGTCGGGGCGCGGTTCGTCACCCATCCGGCCGTGCGGAAGGTGGTGTTCACCGGGTCCACCGAGGTCGGCAAGCAGATCATGGCCGGGTGCGCCGAGCAGGTGAAACGGGTGACCCTCGAATTGGGCGGCAAGAGCGCCAATATCGTGTTCGCCGACGCCGATCTGGAGCGGGCCGCCGCCACCGCGCCGTACGGGGTGTTCGACAATGCCGGGCAGGACTGCTGCGCGCGCTCCCGAATCCTGGTGCAGCGCAGCGTGTTCGACCGCTTTCTGGAACTACTGGAACCGGCCGTGCAGGGCGTCGTGGTCGGCGATCCCTCCGATGCGAGCACCGAGATGGGTCCGCTCATCTCCGCCGCGCACCGCGACCGCGTCGCCGGATTCCTGGAGCCGTCCACGAAGATCGCCTTCACCGGCACCAAACCCGAGGGACCCGGATTCTGGTTCCCGCCCACGGTTGTCCTGCCCTCGGGCCCCGCGGATCGCATCCTCACCGAGGAAGTGTTCGGCCCGGTCGTGACGGTGCTGCCATTCGAGGACGAGGCCGACGCGCTGCGCCTGGCCAATGACACCGAATACGGCCTGTCCGGCTCCATCTGGACCTCCGACGTCGGGCGCGCCCTGCGCGTCGCCCGCGGTGTCGAGGCCGGCAACCTGTCGGTGAATTCGCATTCCTCCGTGCGGTATTGGACACCGTTCGGCGGCTTCAAACAGTCCGGGCTGGGTCGCGAGCTCGGCCCCGACGCCGCGCGCGCCTTCACCGAAACCAAGAACGTCTTCCTCGCCACCGAGTAGGACCCGCCACCCATTCGAAGGAGATACGTTGCAGCGCTTACAGGATCGAGTCGCGGTCGTCACCGGCGGCGGCAGCGGCATCGGCCTCGCCACCGTCCGGCGCTTCGCCCAGGAGGGCGCGAAGGTCGTGGTCGCCGATATCGACGCCACCAGCGGTGAGGCCGCCGCGGCCGAGGTCGGCGGACTGTACGTGAAGGTGGACGTCACCGACGAGGAGCAGGTGAAGGCCATGTTCCAGACCGCCGTGGACGCCTACGGCGGACTCGACATCGCGTTCAACAACGCGGGAATCTCACCGCCGGAGGACGATTCGATCCTCACCACCGGCATCGAGGCGTGGCGGCGGGTGCAGGAGGTCAATCTGACCTCGGTCTACCTGTGCAGCAAATACGCCATCGAGCACATGCTCGAGCGGGGTAAGGGGTCGGTCATCAATACCGCGTCGTTCGTCGCGGTCATGGGCGCGGCCACCTCGCAGATCTCCTATACCGCCTCCAAGGGCGGCGTGCTGTCCATGAGCCGGGAGCTCGGGGTGCAGTTCGCGCGCCAGGGGATTCGCGTCAACGCGCTGTGCCCGGGACCGGTCAACACTCCCCTGCTGCAGGAATTGTTCGCCAAGGATCCGGAGCGGGCCGCGCGCCGACTGGTCCACATTCCGGTCGGACGGTTCGCCGAACCGGAGGAAATCGCCGCCGCCGTGGCCTTTCTCGCCAGCGACGATTCCTCCTTCATCACCGCGTCGCAATTCCTGGTGGACGGCGGCATTTCCGGCGCGTACGTGACGCCGATCTAGTCAGGCGCCGACGGGGGCTTCGGTCCCCGGCGGCTCCTCCACGGTCCGCTTCGGCCCGGTGAACCAGCGCCGCGCCGAGGCGAACCACCAGATGGCGATCGCCCCGACCACTCCGACCAGGGTGATCGGCGCGTAATTGACCGCGTTCCAGGTGAATCCGTCCACCCACGGATAGCCGTGGTCATCGGTGGGCAGGATGAACAGCAGGCTGATGAACACGATCCAGACCAGCGCGATGATCCCGATGGGGCGATACCAGCGGCCCAATTGCCAGGGCCCGGTCTGGAATCGGTCGCCGTGGCGCAGCCGCAGCAGCACCGGGATGCCGTAGGCGATGTAGAGGCCGATGGTCGCCACCGAGGTCGCCGCCGCGTAGGCGGTCGGGGCATTCGCCTCGGGCACCAGCATCGACGGAATCAGCAGAATGAACGCGAACACCGACACGAACAACACCGCGTTCACCGGCACCTTGCGCGCCGACAGCGACGACCACAGCTTCGACCCGGGCACCGCGCCGTCGCGGGCGAACGCGAACAGCATGCGGGACGCCGCGGTGACCGAGGCGTAGCCGCAGAACAATTGGGCCACCGCCGCGATGATCAGCAGGAAGCCCGACCAGAACGAATTCAGTGAGTTCTGCAGAATGTAGATGACCGGGTAGCCGCTGTTCTTCGTCGGATCCAGGGCGTCGTCCAGATTCGGGATGGCGAAGGTCACCGCCAGAATCAGCAGATAGCCCGCGACGGCCGAGACGATGATCGTATTGATGATGCCCTTGGCCGCCATCCGCGAGGCGTCGTGCGTCTCCTCCGACATGTGTGCCGAGGCGTCGTAGCCGGTGAACGTGTACTGCGCGTGCAGCAGGCCGAGCAGGAAACTGAAAGCGACGCCGCCGAATCCGATCGCGCTGTTGTCCACGGTCTTGGTGAACACGAAACCAATGCTCTGATGGTGATTCGCGCCGAACCCGAGCACCAGCACGAACAGCGCGACACCGCCCACATGCCACCAGGCCGACACATTGTTGATGACCGCCGACAGGTGCGGGCCGATCACATTGAGCACCGCGTGCAGCACCAGGATTCCGGCGAACACCATGAAGATGGCATTGCGGTCGGTGCCGATGTCCCAGCCGATCACGTTCAGCACCACGGTCGTGAAGATCGCCGCGCCGTAATCGATGGCCGCGGTCACCGCGATCTGCCCGATCAGATTGAACCAGCCGGTGAACCAACCCCACACCGGGCCGCCCAACTCCGCCGCCCACCAGTACAGGCCGCCGGAAGTCGGGTAGGCGGACGCTAATTCGGCCATGGCCAAGCCGACGAACAACACCATCACCGACACCAGCGGCCACCCCCACGCCATGGTGATGGGCCCGCCGTTCTGCAACCCGATCCCATAACTCGCCAGACCACCGGTCAGAATCGACACGATCGTGAAACTGATGGCGAAGTTGGAGAATCCGGACCAGGATCGCGCCAAATCCTGTTTGTATCCGAGTTCGGCGAGCCGTCGTTCATCATCGGATTGAGAATGGGTTGCCGTCATGCTTGCTCCCGAGTGAAAACGCCGCCCTCACACGGCGTTTGCCAGGAGCCCAGTGTGCGCCACGCCACCAGCACGCGCAGCCCAACTCACAATTTGGCAGAGCGCTCAGTCTGCTCGCAGACCGGCCGCGGTCACGGTGACCAGTCGGGCGACCGCCGCCTCGGAGGTCGCGTCGGCCGCCGCCGACAGCGCGTGCAGGCAGTAGGCGGCCAGCTCCGTGGACGGGATGTCGGTGCGCAATTCGCCTGCGGCGGCGGCCTCTTCGAGCAGTGCGCGGATCAGTTCGCGAAGCTGGTTCCGCGCGTTGACGATCTGTTCGTCGGGATGCAGGAAGGTCACCAATTCGCGGTCGTGGGCGCCGGTTTGGCGGGCGATGTGGGCGTAGGCGGTGAGCACGGCGGTGAGGCGGTCGCGTGCGCTCCCCTGCCCGTCCCGGACCTTGACCAGTTCACCGAGATGGGCTTCGATGCGGCGGCCGTGCCAGGTCCGCAGAATCGTCTCCACATCGGGGAAGTACTTGTACAGCGTCGCGCGCCCGATCCCGGCCCGCTCGGCCACCTGCGACATGGTCACCCCACGCAGGCCCTGCTGGAAGGCCAAGGCCGCCGCGGCATCCAGGATCGCATCGGTCACTCCGCGACGATGGGCGTCGATCGTGTCGTTCCACAGCTTCGGCACCAGACAACCATACAGACTGACCGACATATAGACACACACGCTTGACCAGAGACACAGTGTCTCGATAAATTCGAAGCATGCCGACCGATCCCCACCCCGAGTACCACGACCCCGACGCGCCGGACACGCTGTACACGACCAAGCCGCCCTGGGATATCGACCGCCCTCAACCCGCCTTCGCGGCCCTCGCCGAATCGGGCGCACTCCACGGCCGTGTCCTCGATCTCGGTTGCGGCACAGGCGAACACGCGCTGCTCGCCGCCGGACTGGGCTTGGACGCCACCGGCATCGACCAGTCCGCGCAGGCCCTCGAGCTGGCTCGCGCCAAGGCCGCCGACCGGGGGTTGAAGGCCAGCTTCCGCCGCCACAATGCCCTCGACCTGGCCTCGCTCGGCGAAACCTTCGACACCGTCCTGGACTGCGGCCTGTTCCACCTCTTCGACGGCGCGGACCGCGCCGCCCTGGTCTCCGGCCTCACCGCCATCGTCCGCCCCGGCGGCCACTACCACCTCCTCGGTTTCAGCGACCGCCAACCCGGTGACTGGGGCCCGCATCGCCTCTCCCGCACCGATATCGAATCCGCCTTCCCCGCCGCCGACTGGCACCTCGACTCCCTCGAACCCGCCACCCTCGACATCAACCCGACCCCCGTCCCGGTCGCCGCCTGGCTCGCGGCCTTCACCCGCCGCTGATTCCCATGCCCGCCCTCGCCGCCCGCATACCCACCGATCGCCCCACCCGCTACCTCCGCCAGTTCCGTGCACACGCCGAGGCCATGGCATCCCCGCGCGCGGATCGCCTTCGATCCCATGCCGGGAAGTCGCACTCCCCCAATGACATTCAGCTCCATATCGACGGCAGCGACACCCACTGCATCGCCCGCTTCGGACCTTGGGGCACCTGCGCGCTCACTGCTGGCGACGGCGCACTGCTCATCCGCCTCGACTGCCCCGATGCCGATTCCCTTGCCCGCCTGCGAGACATCGTCGCCGCCGATCTCACCCGCTTCAGCGGCGGCGGCCTCGCGATCGAATGGAATCCCGAGCCGTAACAGGGCAGCCGGTCAGGCGAGGCCGGCTCGGAGGACGAGAATTGCTATTTGCGTGCGGTTTTCGAGGGCGAGTTTGGCGATGATGCGGCTGATGTGGACCTTGACGGTGGATTCGCTCATGTGGAGGGTGCGGGCGATTTCGGCATTGCCCGCGCCGGTGGCGACGGCTAGGGCGACCTCGCGCTCGCGGTCGGTGAGTTGGTCCAGGCGGGCGAGGGCGTCGGGCTGTTGGGAGGCGGGGCCCTGGGTGAAGGCGGTGAGCATGCGTTTGGTGATGGCGGGGGCGAGGATGGCGTCGCCCGCGGCGACCACCTCGACGGCGCGGGCCAGTTCGCGGGGCGGGGTGTCCTTGAGCAGGAAGCCCGCGGCACCGGATTCGAGGGCGGCGTAGACGTATTCGTCGAGGCCGAACGTGGTGAGGACGACGACCGCGGGCGGGTCCGGCAGGGCGCGTACGCGGCGGGTCACCTCGAGCCCGTCGACGTGGGGCATGCGGATGTCGGTGACCACCACGTCGGGGCGGTGCTTGTGAACCAGGTCGACAATGGCGCGGCCGTCGGCGTCCTGGGCCACCACCTCGATGCCGCCGCCCGCCTCCAGAATCATGGCTATGCCGGAGCGGACCAGCTCCTCGTCGTCGAGCAGCACCACCCGGATCACGCGACCTCCCTCATGACGGCGTCATTCATTGCTCGAATCCGGCTCGGCGAGCGGAAAAGTCGCGTGCACCACGTAACCGCCGCCCGCCAGCGGGCCGGAATGCAGACTGCCACCGGCCAATTCGACCCTTTTGCGCATGCCGAGCAGACCGAAGCCGGAACCCTGGGCGGCCAAGGGGGTGTCGTCGCCGTGGCCGTTGCGGACATCCACGTCGAGAACGCCGTCCACGACCGCCACTGCCGCGCGCACCTCGGCACCGGCCGCGTGCTTGGCGGCATTGGTCAACGCCTCCTGGACGATTCGGTAGGCGGCGCGGCCGATCGGACCGGGGACCGTCGGCAGTTCCTCGGGCATCGACAGCTCCACCCGCTGCCCGGCCGCGACGGCGTCGGAGACCAGTTCGGGGATCGCGGCCAGATCGGGTGCGGGGCGCAGCAGCTCGCGATCCGTCGAATTCCGTTGCGCCGCGGTGTCTACCGGTTCACGCAGGATGCCCAACAGTTCCCGCATCTCCGTCAAGGCCAGTGAGCCCGTGGTGCGGATGGTCCCCGCGATCTCGGCCGGTTTGCCGTCGGAGGAGACCTCCAGCGCCCCGGCGAGCACGGTGATCTGCGAGATCCGGTGTGCCACCACATCGTGCAGCTCCCCCGCGATGCGCAGCCGCTCGGCCTCCACGGCCGCGGTGGCGCGCAGATCGCGTTCACGCTCGGCCTGTTCGGCGCGTTCCCGCAGAGCGACAAGGGTTTCCCGGCGCTGACTGGTCCACAGGCCCAGCAGCAGGGGGACCGCCAGCACCACGGTCACAATCGCGGCGCGGCCGAAGAACAGGGCAGGGTAGCTGCCCGCGCCCCACGGCACGACGCTCGCGATCAGGACGGCCAGTGCCGACAGCCAGGTCGGACGACGGTTGCCGTAGCGATTGGCGACGGTGTAGATGGCCAGCAGTAGCGGCGCGAAGGCACCGACCAGCATCTCCGCGAGCGCGGCGGCCGCCAGCACGGGCAGTGGCCGGTAGCGCCGGAACAGCAGGGCGACACCCGCGGCGATCGCCACCGGCGGGCCCGCCGCGGCGGGCAGCAGTCCCAGCGGGGAGGTCTCCACCTCCGACAGCGCGACACTGCCGAAGGCCAGGGCGAGCACGGCATCGACGACCCACCTCGCGATCCGCCGTGTCCTGCTCACCCTGGCAACCCTAGTCGGCCCGGCATCCTCACACGTCACGGCGCGCGAGCAGCACGACACCGGCCGACAGCAAACCAGCAGTCAGGGCGAACAGCGGAAGCATCAGCAGCACCGGATTCCCGGCGCCGGGCTGTACCGCCTGCCCGGCGGACAGGAACGGCATGAGCTTCGGGCTCAGCCCGGCCAGCACGCCGCCGACCTCCACCACGGTCGGGAAGGCGACGGCCGCGACCATGGCGACGGTCGCGTTGCGGGTGAGCGCGGCGACGCCGAGACCGGCCAGCGCGGCCAGCGTCACGTACACCGGCACGGCGGCGAAAGCCCAAACGGTATGCGACATTTCGCGCGGCATCGTCGAGACCAGGCCCTGGACGAGCACGGTGATACCCACCAGCGAGGCCCCGTAGATCGCGGACAGCCCGCCGACGGTGAGCGCCTTCGCGGCCATCACCCGGCCCGGACGGCGCACCGTGAGCATGGTCGTGGTGATGGTGCCGTAGCGGTATTCGTGCCCGAAGGCGTTCACCGCGACGGCGGTCGCGAACAGCGCGGCCAGCACCAGCGGCAGGCCGTGGACCGAGGCCACGAATTGTTCGGCGGGCGTGGCGTAATCGCGGCTCGCGGACAGGTAGGCGATGAAACCCTGCAGGGCGAGCCCCACGGCCAGCAGCACCCAGGTGGAGCGCACGGTGACCAGGCGGGTCAGTTCGTAGCGAATGGCATTGGACATGACGGGAATTCCTGTCGGCGTCAGGCGGCGTGGCCGCGGTACTGGGCGGAGTCGGCGGTGGCGTGGAAGAAGGCGTCCTCGAGGCTGGTGCGCGCCTGGGTCAACTCGGTGACCAGCAGGCCCGCGCCCAGGGCGAGTTCGGCGACGCGCTGGCGGTCGTGGCCTTCGACCACCACCGCACCACCGGGCTCGACGTGTGCGCGGAAGCCATTGCGGCCCAGGATCTCCGCGAGCGCCTCCGGGCTGTCCGTGCGCGCCACGATGCGCTGGGCGGAATTGCGGCTCACGAACTCCGACACCGATTCCGCGGCCAGCAGCCGGCCCGCGCCGATGACGATGAGCGAATCCGCCAGGTGCGCCATCTCATTGAGCAGATGCGACGACACGAAAATGGTTCGACCCTCGCGCGCGAGCCCCTTGAGCAGATCGCGCAGCCACCGCACACCCTCCGGGTCCAGACCGTTGGCGGGCTCATCGAGGATCAGCGTGGCCGGATCGCCGAGCAGCGCGGCGGCCAACCCCAGCCGCTGCTGCATACCGAGGCTGAATCCACCGGCGTGCCGATGGGCCACATTGCTCAATCCGACCAGTCCGAGCACCTCGTCGACCCGGCTCGGGCAGATGCCCGCCCCGGCCGCGATCATGCGCAGGTGACCCAGGGCGGTGCGCTTGGGGTGAACCGAGCGAGCATCCAGCATCACGCCCACCGACCGCAGTGGATCGGCGAGTTCGGCGTAGGTCTGCTCGTCGAACAGGGTCCGGCCGCTGCCGTGGTCGAGCCCGAGCATGAGCCGCATGGTGGTCGACTTGCCCGCGCCGTTCGGGCCGAGGAAGCCGGTGACCACGCCGGGTCGCACGTCGAAGGACAGATTGTCGACCGCCGGGACATGCCCGTAGCGCTTGCCGAGTCCGCGCGCCTGAATCATCCGTTCACCTCGTATCGGAGGGGCGACGCCCGCTGCGTCACCGTGTCGCCTTCGACGATGCGGTGTTCGCGCGGCCCGAACATCAGACGACGGCACACGGCTGGCTAACACTTTTGGCTTATCCGCGGCCGCCAACCCTCTTGCTCGGTTGAGCAAACCCGCGTACGGTTTTGCTCATGCAAGCAAAACTCAACTCGGGCGAGCAACAGCCGGAGCGGACCTTCACCGAGACGGCCCGGCGCGCCCAGATCGTGGACGCGGCCATCGAGGTCATCGCCGAGCAGGGGTACGCGAACGTCTCGTTCGCCAAGATCGCCAAGCAGGCCGGGCTCAGCAGCACCGGCATGATCTCCTACCACTTCCGGGGCAAGGGCGATCTGATGCGCGAGGTCGTCGCCGGCATCATGGGGACCGCCGCCGAGTACGTGGGCGCGAAACTCGATGCCGAGCAGGGGTATCGGGGTCGCATGGCCGCGTTCTTCGGCGCGAATCTCGCACTGGCCGATGAGTACCCGAAACACATGCGGGCCCTGTCGAACATCGCCGCCAATGCCGGAACCGACGACCCGCACCTGTTCGGACTGCTCGACCAACTCGGTTCCGTACAGGCCGCCCAAGTGGAGCTGCTGCGGGCGGGTCAGCGCGAGGGGGTCTTCCGCGACTTCGACCCCGTCGTGATGATCACCGCCATTCGCGGCGCTCTCGATGCGGCAATCGCCCGCGCCGCCCACGATCCCGGCTTCGACACCGCCGTCGCCGCCCGGGAACTCGCCGAACTCTTCGACCGCGCCACCCGCAAGGACGCTTGATCATGACTCAGCCCGCCACCTCCGCCCAGACCACCCCCACCGACGACCAGAAGCGCGCCGCCCTGCGCAAACACATTGCGCGCCAGCTGTTCCTGGAGCTGATCCTGCCCATCGGCGCGTACTACGGACTGCGCGCGGCCGGTGTGAACCCCTGGGCGGCACTGGTCGCCCCGGCGCTGCTCACCCTCGCGTTCCTCGGCTACGACGCGCTGCGGCATCGCCGCGTCGACGGTGTCGCGCTGTTCACACTGCTCATGATCGTGGTGGGCACCGCGGTCTCCGTCGTCACCGGCGACCCCCGCACCCTGCTGGTGCGCGACAGCTGGCTCTTCGGCGCGATCGGGTTGTGGATTCTGGCCACGCTGTTCACCCAGCGGCCCATGATGCGCAGCGTCGCCCGCACCATTGTCACCGTCAAGGTCGGCGAGGCCGGTTATCGGGAATGGGATGCGCGCTGGGACAACGATTCTCGCTTCCGCCACCAGCTGCGCGTGCTGTCCGCGGTATGGGGTGTCGGCTTCGCCCTCGACGCCGTCATTCGGATCGTCGTCGCCTATTCGCTGCCCCTGGACGCCATTCCCCTGGTGACCACCCTGCAATGGCTGGCCGTGCTGGCGGTGCTGATTTCCTTCCATATCGTCTACGTGAATCGCAACGGCCTGAAAGTCTAGGGCCGGGAAATTGTGTTAGCCCCCTCGACAGAACTCTCGCCACCAGCCCGAATAGTGATACGTTTTCTCTATGGCCAAATCGGCCGGGTAAATCGTTGCGCATCAGGGAGATGCCGTGTCCAGGTCTGTGAAAGTTACTACCGCATGGGTTTGCGGGGGGATTCTCGGGATTGTTGCCGGGTTGTTCGGAGCGGGCGGCGCGCACGCCGACGACTCCGGCGGTCCGGTTCAGGTCGGGGACACCGTGTATTTTTCGCTCGACCAGTGGAACTGCTCCATCGCCGGGGACGGCGCGGTGGGTTGTGATCTCGCGGTTCCGGCCGCCGTCATGAATGTGCTGTATGCCGGAGCGCAGGTGCCATTCCCGAATGTGCCTGCCATAGTTATCGATTCGACGGCCACGCCCGCGCATCCGGAGTGGAACTCCAATGGCAGCCATACGCTGCCGGGCGGGAATCCGGGTTTGGCGGCCATCACCCAGGTGAGCGGACATGATCCGCGGTACTTCATCACCCATGCCGGGGCGACCTGCCAGATCACCTTCAATGGCTCTGCCGTGTGCAGTTCCATGGGGCACGGGTTCAGCCAAAGGGGACCAGTGCCTTTCGGCTACTGATCCCCTTCGGATTCGATCGATTACCGGAGCCAGACGCCGGAATCCCAGTCACCGTAGTCCCAGACATTGAAATCGTAACGACTATGCGCTCCCCCGAAGAGGTAACCCCACCAGCCCGCGTCGGTGTCGCAGATCTGGTCGTCGCTATTGCACACCGACAGGACCGGGAAGCCGCCGAACCAATCATCGACGCCCGCAAGGGGATAGCCGATGATGCCGCTGCCGGGAGTCGCGGAAAGACCCGGTCCGCCCGGGCCCGCGGCCCGCTTGGGATCCGCCAGCAGAATGGCATTCGCGTTATCGACGTCCTGGTGTGCGGTGACCCAGGCGTGCACGATTCCCGCGCCTTCGCTGTGGCCGATGATCCGAATGTGGTCATCGCCGCATTCGTTGCGGTGCTGCCAGAACAGCCGGTCGAGTTCGTTCAACCCCGACATCGGGTCGGCGGAGTTGTATCCGACGGGCTGGTTCACGAACGGAGCGAAGATCGACGACGTGTTGTCGCCGAGCCCGCCGATGCCGATCGCCCAATCACCGGTGCAGTCATCGGCATTGGCCTTCGGAGCCGTCAGGTGTGTCATGGTGGAAAAGAGGAGTGCCAACAGTAATGCGGCGAAGAGCGCCGTTGCTCTACGCATGGTCGTAAACTTTCTCTACGTACTTGCCTCCGGGGCCCGCCCGGCTTGCGCAACATGTACCCAGCAATTGCTGGCGTTCTTCATATCTGTTGAAACAGTTACAACCACCCCGTTTTTGTAGGCCGTTTCGCGATGTCAGCGGCCCGCGCCCCCATCCGCCCTCCGGCTTGCTCGGCATTGACGGCCGAACGCCCGAGAATCGAATACACGACCGGCCCTGTGCACGTGCACAATCCGCCCCCGCATCAGATTTGACGCCTGTCAGTAGTGCCGGGCGGCGCTTTCCGGTGAGCTGAGTCCAGGAGCGGTGCGTGTGTGGCGGGCCGCACGGATCAATGGTGATTCGGAGGGTGTGATGGACAAGTCACGGCGGCGGTTGGGCGTGGCGTTGGCGGCCGCGTGCGTGGTGGCGGGAACCGGTGTGGCGCAGGCGGATACGGGGTTTCCGCCCGTATTTCCGCCGGATCAGAATCAGTTGCCGCAGTTGCCGAGCGAGCCGCAGATCTATCGGGCGTTGCCGATTCCGGTGCCGGATCAGGATCCCTGGTACGACGATCCGGCCGATCTGGATTCCTATGCGCCGGGGCAGATCGTGCGCAGTCGCGAGGTGCAGACGCGGCTGCTCGGAGTGCCGTTCCCGGTGTACACCAAGCAGTTGCTGTTCCGGTCGGAGGATGTGCACGGGAATCCGATCGTCACCGCGACGACGGTGGTCGTGCCCGGCATTCCGTGGCAGGGCAGCGCACGGCCGGTGGTGTCGTTCCAGGAGGCCATCGACTCGACCGACTCGTCGTGCAATCCCTCGCACACCTTGCAGGTCGGAACCATGAAAGAGTCCGCGCTGGTGGTGTACTGGCTGCTGCAGGGCTTCGCCATCAACGTGCCCGACTTCGACGGGAAGTTCAATACGTTCAACACCTACGCCGAGGGCAAGATGGTCCTCGACAGTCTGCGGGCGATGAAAAACGATCCGGGCCTCGGGCTCACGGATTCGGGGATCGCCCTGTACGGGTATTCCGGCGGCGGCTCGGGTTCCATCCGCGCGGCCGAGCTGCGCGCCACCTACGCACCCGATGTGCGTCTGCTCGGGACCAGTATCGGCGGCGCGCCCGGCGATCTGATGGCCCAGGCCCGCTATGCCACCCAGGAACAGCCCGGGCTCACCGGAACCAGCAATTTCACCATGTGGCTCGGATTCGCCTCGCTCTCACGCGAATACCCCGAAGCCTTCGACGCCGCCGACCTGCTCACCCCCGAGGGCCAGCAGATCGTGGCCGACCTGCAGCACCGCTGCTACGCGACCATCGCCCTCACCGGCAGCTACCGCCCGATCAGCGACTACTACCAGCCGGGCAAGTCCCTGGAGACGTCTCCGGAGATTCAGAAGGTCCTGCAGGACAACAGTCTCGGCCACTACATCCCCGACACCCCGATCCTGTGGTGGCACGGACTGTGGGACGAACTCATCCCACCCGCCGAGGTGGTCCTGCCGACCGTCCAATCCTATTGGGACCGAGGCGCGGACCTCCGCTTCTACACCGCACCCACCCCCGAGCACATCACCAACGCGGTGACCGGCTGGATCCCGGCCGTGGCGTGGATCAGCGCCGTCCTGCGCGGCCTACCCCCGGGCCCCCGCTTCCTGGCCGCCTACGCTCCCCTCCCACCCGGATTCCCCGGAGCCTGAAGGGGGAACGAGGATCGCCCGAGCGCGATCGGGCGCGATCTGGGGCGGGCGCTGCCCTCTATAGTCGCCAATGTGGCAGACCATGAACAGGACTCCTCGACGGTTGAACTGCGGGTCCGGTACCGGATGATCGACGATGTTGCTGTCGTTGCGGTCCAAGGGGAAGTCGATACCCTCACCGCGCCACAGCTGGCGGCGGCGGTGCGGTCCGCTCTCGACACGACCCGCAGCCCTTACTGCATCCTCGACCTGACCGAAGTGTGGTTTCTCGACGGTGCCGGGCTGCAAACTCTCGCCGAGGCCAGCAAAGCCGCCGAAAATCGCAAGCAGCCCTTGCGAATCGTCGTTGACGCCAACCGACCAGTCATTCGCCCGCTCGAGATGTCTGGTCTAGAGGCATACCTCGCCCTGTACCACACGGTCGAGGAAGCCCTGGCGGCCTGAACCGAGTCCGTATGCTGCACGACCTCGGTGTAGTTGCGCAATCAGGGTGGCGGTGCAGCGTTGGCTACGCGGAAGTTCGGCCTGTCGAGCGGAAGTTCCGCCCACACCGTCTTGAATCCGGGATATCGAACGACTCCCCACGCATTGGCCAAACAGTCGACAAGGACAATCCCCCGTCCACCGGGGGCCGTGCCCGGAGTGGCCACGTACGGTTCACCCGCTCCGCAGTCGTCGACCTCGACTCGTAGACGAGTCGGCGAGGACAGCAGCGATACGCGACAACGCCACGGCGGACGACCGTGAGCGAGCGCGTTCGATACCAGCTCGTCGACGACCAGAACCGCATCCTCGACGAGGATCCCGGTCCCGGGAACGAGCAAAGCGCGCACCATGTTTCGGATATGCCACACCGGTAGGACGTCGAGGTCGAACTCTTGGAATCGCTCGCCATCTTCGCGACTCAGCCACGGTGGCGTTGTCATTGCTCGCATCTCCGCTCGTTGCCGGAATACGACGCCTTCTTACCCGTGCGGCCAGAGTAATCCGGCTGGAGGTCCGGCAACAACCAACTCGAGTGAACTGTCCCTCTTGCGGCAATGAGTGCCTAGAGTGACGACCATGGCGCCCACCGAGCGCACCATCGCCCGGCGTTATCCGGACCGAGTCACCTACGACCGCGCCACCGCCTACGCGATTCTCGACGAGGCATTGGCAGCTCGCGTCGGATTCACCACCGACACCGGACCCGTGGTCATCCCCACCCTGCACGCATTCGGCACCGCCACCCGCATCGACGACCCCGCCGACCGCGTCGCCGACCTCGAACACATCGTGGACACTATCGTCCCGGGCCGACTCACCGGCCCTTACCCATCCCGCCCGCCCAGCCTCAAGGACGGCGTCCAAGCCTGGGCAGGCAGAATCCCTCTCCCCCTCACCGTCGGTACCCCAATCGCCGACTCCCACACCGGAACCCGATTCCCCGCCCCCGACTACACCACCCGAGCAGCCGAAGATCAACACGCCGAGATCATCTCGGCCCATCGAACGCACTGAGCTGGAGCCTGAAGGCTATCCACAGGTCGACGGGGCGGGCTTGTCGGCGAAACGGTCCGCGATCCATGACAGTGTGGTGCCGAAGAAGGTGACCGCGAGATTGGCGCTGTGACCGAGGATCGAGCCGGGAAGCAGTGTGGGGAGCCCGGTCTCGGTCAACGCGACCGTGGCTCCCCCGCCGCACCAGGTCGAAGCGAGTTCGCGCACCGGTCCCGGCGGGACTACGTCATCATTGGCACCGGTGAGCATTGCGACGGGCACCGACGGCGTTCGGTGCCCGAGCGCCAGATCGTCGAGAGCCGCTCGCGTGACCGGGTTTTCGGTGAGCTCCCGCGCGAGCGGTCGTCCCGAGTTCGTCCACTCCGAGATGTGGTGCAGGCCGTAACGCAGCGTGGTTTCCGCCACGCACTGGGTCGCGACCGCGTCCATCATGCCCCGTCCCTCCCGGTTCATGATCCCGTCCACCTCGGGCACGGTCTCGGGATGCGCGGCTTCGAGCCCGTTCAGCGCGTATCCCACCAGCCCCGCGGACAATCCGCCGTCGAGCCGATCGAAGAACGACGCCAAATCCACCGGCGCGGCCCCCACACTCACACCCTTGACATCCAAATCCGCCCAATACTCGGCCAATTGCTCGGCCACTCCCCCGGCCGCATTCCCACCTTGCGAGTATCCCGTGAACACCACCGGCCCATGCTCGGAAATCGTTGCGAGCCCCAGCTTTTGCGCCGCACGCACCGCATCGATAGCAACATGCGCCTCCACCACCGGATTCATATAGCTGTCCGCATTCGCCGCCCCCAACCCCGCATAATCCGGAATCACCACCGCATACCCCCGCGCCAACAGCGCGTACATGAACGGCACCTCGTACTCGGCCATCACATCGCAACGACAATCAGCCGATATCCCCGGCGCACAACGACGGCCAAACCGAACTCCAAAATTCAGAACGCCGCGTCACTTCCACAGCGAATCCGCACATCGTAGGACCCCTCCCGCTGCGTGGGTGACCAATTCGAAGAGCGTTGGGGTTCACGGTGCGGCGGGTGCATTTGACGGACAAGGTGCTGCGGATCGGTGAGGGCGGGCAAGGCTAGGTCGCGGGGCTGGAACCTATGATGGTTAGGTTCTGGCCGAGGTGATGCGGGAAGGAGGCGGGGATGTCGCCGCGGGTTGGGTTGAGTACCGAGCGGGTGGTTCGGGCGGCGGCGGAACTCGCCGATGAGATCGGGTTCGAGAAGCTCACGCTGTCGGCGCTGGCTCGGCGGGTGGGGGTGAAGGATCCGAGTCTGTATGTACATGTGCGGAATCTGCATGATCTGCGGGTTCGGGTGGCGCTGTTGGCCAGTGGGGAGCTCAATGATCGGATCGGGGCGGCGGTGGCCGGGCGGGCCGGGAAGGATGCGCTGGTCGCGTTCGCCGATGCCTATCGCGCCTACGTGCTCGAGTATCCGGAGCGGTACGCGGCCACGCAGATTCGGATGCACCCGGCCGAGGTCGCCGGTGAGCCCGCGCTGCTGCGCAGTATCGAGTTGACCGGGGCCATCCTGCGCGGCTACGGGCTGGACGAGCGCGAGGGGCTGGACGCGGCTCGCCTGCTGCGCAGCACTTTTCACGGGTTCGCCACCTTGGAGGCCGCGGGTGGATTCGCGCACTCGCGCTCGACCGCGGACTCGTGGCCGCACATTGTCGACGCACTCCATCAGACGCTGTCGAACTGGCCGTCCTACCCCGACTGACCGCCGAAGTTGATCGAGGAATGGTGACAGTTGGACGACGGATCGGTTCAGTCCCGGCCTGTCCTCACCACCTCCGATCCGTCCTGACCCACGCTGAGACCGGTCCTCACAGTCGTGGGCACGTGGCGAAGGGAGGCACACGGTGGGTTTGCGACGTCGTGAGCTACTGCTCGGGTTTGCCGGTGTGGGCGGCCTCGCCCTGGCCGGATGCGGCCGCGAGAACGCCAAACCCGCCAAGCCACCCGAACCCGCGGTCCTGCGCTTCGATCCCGCACCCGGCCTGATCAATGTCGAACCACGCAGACCCGGACTGGTCACGGTCACCGGCGGCACCCTGACCTCGGTCGAGTGGATCGACGAAACCGGCAGGGCGCTACCGGGTATCCAGGCACCCGACCACCGCACCTGGACGAGCTCCGAACCGCTCGGATACGGCCACACCTACACCGCGAAGGCGGTGGCACACGGCGCGACCGGCGATATCACCGCCACCGCCACCTGCACGACCGTCGACCCCGATCGCCTCGTCGACGTCTCCCTGCGCTCGTCCAACCTGAACGAGATCGCCGAAAACGAGGTCTACGGCGTGGGTTTCGTCCTCGTCGCCCACTTCGACGAGCCCGTCGACCGCGCCGCCGCCGAACCCTGCCTGCAGGTCGTCACCGAACCCGCCACCACCGGCGCGTGGTACTGGCTCGACGACCGGAACGCCCATTGGCGGCCCGAGCGCTACCACGCCCCCGGAACCCGAATCACCGTCTCCGCCAACCTCTTCGGCATGCCGCTGGGCGACGGCGCGTACGGCCAACGCGACCAACGGATTTCGGTCACCATCGGCCCCGCCCACGTCGCCATCGCCGACGACGACACCAAACAGATCGAGGTCTTCGAGAACGGAAACCTGGTGCGCACCATGCCGACCTCCATGGGCATGGGCGGCACCGCGGTCATCGGCGGCCGCACCCTGTCGTTCTGGACCCGCCCCGGCGTCTACACCGTCCTGGACCGCAAGGACCCGGTCATCATGGACTCCGCCAGCTACGGCCTGCCCACCAATTCCGGCCTCGGCTACCGCACCAGCATCAACAAGGCGGTACGCATCAGCCACGACGGCATCTACGTCCACGAACTGGCCGCCAGCATGTGGGCCCAGGGCAATACCGACGTCTCGCACGGCTGCCTCAATATCTCCCCCGACGACGCCGCCTGGTTCTACGACTACGTCATCCCCGGCGACGTCGTCGAGGTCCGCAATACCGGCGGCGACCCCCTCGACATCTGGCAGAACGGCGACTGGACCATCCCCTGGCCCGACTGGCTGCACGGCTCGGCGCGCGGCTGACCACTACAGCAGGGGGTGCGCGGCGAGCCGGGCCAGGCAGGTGTCGACGAAATCGGCGGCGGAGCCCGGATCCTCACTCGCGGCCCACAGTTCGGTGGCCAGCCGCACCGCGGTATTGGCCATGGCCGCGGTGAGCGCCACATCGAGATCGTCGACCGGCCGCGCGGTACGGGTGGCGATGATCGGGATGAGTTGAGATTCGGTGTCCTGCTGGACGCGTAGCCAGGTGGCACGCAGCGCGGGCAGCTGGGTGGCGGCGCGGACCAGGGGACGCAGGCTGGATTCGGGCATGGACTCGGCGGCCAGCGTGCGGCCGGTGGCGCTGCGGTAGGAGCGCGAGAGTGCCTCGCGCAGTGGCAGATCGGGTGGGCAGGCCGCCAATTCGGTTGCCCAGGCCTGGGTTCCGATGGCCAGCAGGGGCGCCAGGACGTCTTCCTTGCTCGCGAAGTAACGGTAGAACGTGCGTAACCCCATGCCCGCCGCCGCCGCGATCTCCTCGACCGTGGTCGCGGTGTAGCCCTTCTCGATGAACAGCCGGGCGGCGGCGAGCGCGACCTCGCGGCGGGTGGCCGCGCGCCGGGTCTCGCTCAGCGCGGGCCGTCCGGCGCGGGCGCGCTCGCGGGTCGTGGGTGCCTCGCTGGTCATGACGGGCGCTCGCTGGTCATGAAGGGCACTGTACCCAGGGCCGAAAGTATTTATGGCGCGCCCTGCCATTTATGGCATATCGTGTCAGAAAGTAGTTCTCTCGATCAGGAAGTGATCCATGAACCGTCTCGAGCAGCGCCGCATTCTGGTCACCGGCGCCGGGTCCGGCATCGGGCAGGCCACCGTTCTCCGACTGCTGGCCGAGGGCGCGGTCGTCGCCGGGGCCGACGTCAATGCCGAGGGCCTGGAGTTGACCCGCAAGCAGGCCGTCGAGGCGGGCACCGCCGCGCGGCTGACGACCTTCGAGATGAACATCGGCGTCGAGGCCGAGGTGATCGCGGGCGTGCGCGACGCGGTCGAAGCGCTCGGCGGGCTGGACGCGGTGGTGAACGCCGCGGGCATCCTGCGCGCGGCCCACACCCACGAGACGTCGCTGGAGCTGTGGAATCAGATCATCGGTGTGAACCTGACCGGAACATTCCTGGTGATCCGCGAGGCGCTGCCCGCGCTGCTGGCCAACCCGCGCAGCACCGTCGTGAATTTCAGCTCGACCTCGGCCAATTTCGCGCACCCGTACATGGCCGCCTACTCCGCGAGCAAGGGCGGCATCCAGACGCTGACCCATGTGCTGGCCCTCGAATACGGCAAGCAGGGCCTGCGCGCGGTGAGCGTCGCGCCGGGCGGCATCAAGTCCGGCATTACCGACGCGACGCCGGGCTACCTGCCGCAGGACGCCGACTGGTCGCTGTTCGGTCGCCTGATCGCCGTACTGCCGCAGGACAATCCGGCCGAGCTGGCCGGTCCGGAGAATGTGGCGGGCGTCATCGCCATGCTGGTCTCCGATGACGGGCGCTTCATCAGCGGCACCGAGATCCGCATCGACGGCGCGGCGCACACGTAGGCGGCGAGACTTTCGCCCCGACCGAATACCGGTCGGGGCCTTGCCCTTCGGATACGGCTCGCGCGAACTAACGCGCGCTGCCGACCAATTCGGCCGCGCTGCCCGCGAGAATGGCACCGGCGGTCCCGGCGGGCCATTCCAGCCCGGCGTCCAGCTTGGCCAGCACATCCTCGGCGGGCGACTCCATCAGGCACCGCTCGATCTGGCTGATCGCCCCGGCCGACGGCCCGCCCTGCTTGGCCACGTCGGCCTGCGTCCAGCCGTTCTCCTTGCGCCGTGCCTTGACTCGATCCGCGAGCGCCTTGATATCCGGCGCGCCCGCGGCGGCACTCGGCTTCGCCTCCGCCTTGGCCTTCGCGCCGGTCGCCTTCGCGGCCGCCGGCTCGGGCTTCGCCGTCTCCGCCTTGGCCGCGGCCTTGGCCTCGACCGGCTTAGACGCCGCGTCCTGCGGCTTAGTCTTGCCGGAGGTGATCAGTCCCTGCGTAATCAGTCGGGACCGCTTCCGCCTACCCATTTTCGCCATATACCGCTCCTCGATCCACGAGCCCAACCTTCACTGAAACCTCGGAAAGGTTGCCACAGGTTGGCGAGAATCCCGGGCGATCCGCACACTTCGGCGCGCCACCCGCACCAGAAGGCCGTGTACTGGACAATTCCCGCGAAACGGGTGTCAGGCGGGCGTGGCGGCCAGAGTTGCTCGGCGGGTGCGGTATTCGCGCCGCCAGCGGAAGTAGCCGAGCAGGACAAGGACGAAGAAGACGCCGTAGACCGCGCCCGAGGCGTACAGACCGGACTTCAGGGCCAAAGGGACGCCGACCAGATCGACCAGCATCCAGATGATCCAGAAGTCGGTGAGCGCCCGGCTCTGGGCGAAGGTGGCGATGGCGCTGCCGACGAAGACGTAGGCGTTGGCCCACGGCGACCAGGCGATGTGCAGCCAGGACAGGTGCGCGAACGCCTCGGCGACCGCCGCGGTGCCGATCGCCAAGACCGCCAACAGGGTCAGCCGTTCCCGGCGGGAGGCCGGGCGGACCATGAGGTCCTGATGATCACGGGTGCCGCGGGTCCAGGCCAGCCACCCGTAACCCGCGAGCGCGATGAACAGCAGTTGCTTGAGCGCGTTTCCGGGCACGTGCGCGTGAATCGACGCCGCCAGCAACAGGACCGCACCGACCAGTTGGACCGGCCAGGTCCACACCGTCTTGCGCATGGCCAGCCACACCACCGCCAGCGACAGCACGTTGCCGATGGCGTCGGTCCACAGAATGTGCTCTCCGAGCAGGTCGAATGCGGCGTTCACGCGAACCACCGTGCCATATCGCCCGCCGGAGGGGGTAAGCGCTCGATATGACACACACGATCACGCACACCGCCACGGTGCCGCCGGTCGAACCACCCGAGCCGCGGCCACCGCTGCGGCCCGACGAACCCGTCCCGGTTCCGCATCCGCCGACGCCGTTCCCCTCGCCCGGCCCACCGGTCCCCCAGCCACCCGATCCGATGCCGTATCCCACACCGCCGGAACCGATTCCGAACCCGGACCCGCAATGGCCTACCCGCCCGCGGTGGCCCGCGGCGCGCCGGTGCGGCACCGGATAGGCGGTCGAGATGAGACGCTCCCCTTCGACGCTGCGGCGCACCCTGCGCACCGCGCCGTGGAGCCGCAATCCCCTCATGCGCCCGCTGGATCGGCTCGAGGGCTGCCTGTGGATTCTCGCGCTGCTCGCGGCCGTGGCCGTCCTGCCGCTGGCGGCGGCCTGGGGCAACGACGCGACACACGCGGCCGCGGAGCGCATTCGCCTCGACAATGCGAGCAAGGTCCGGATCACGGCCACCCTCACCGGCGATCCCGTCCGCCCCGCCACCGGCGACGGCGCACCGATCGGTCAGCCCCGCGCCCCGGTCCGATGGAATCAACTCGGCCACGCCGGAAATGCCACGGTCGAGGTGCCCGATACCGCGAAATCCGGTGACCCCGTCGACATTTGGCTCAACCGCAACGGCCACCCCACCGGTGCGCCGCGGTCCCTGCGCAATGCCGACGCGCAGGGTCTGGATATCGCGCTGCTCACGGTGCTCGGCACCTGGTACGCCGTGAGCATGCTGGTCTGGGGTGGGCACCGGGTGCTCACGCACCGCCGTGAGTCCGAGTGGGGACGTGAATGGCAGGTCCTGGGCAGAGGCATCGGCCATGAGCATTAGGCGGAGTACGTTGGCGATCATGCGTACCGATGATGATTCTTGGGACATCAAGACGAGTGTCGGATCCACCGCCCTGTTCGTGGCCGCCGCCCGCGCCCTGGCCGGACGCGCGCCCGACGCACCGGCCCGGGACGAGTTCGCCGAACTGTTCGTGCGCGCGGCGGGCCCGGAATGGGTCGATCTGCTCGAGGGTCGTGCGCCCGAACATCCGCTGCTGACACCGGATTTCGGCGCGCAGTTCCAGCAGCATCAGATCGCGCGGACGCGATACTTCGACGACTTCATGACCGCGGCCGCCGCGGCGGGCATCCGGCAGGTGGTGATCCTGGCGGCCGGGCTGGACTCGCGCGCCTACCGGCTGCCCTGGCCCGACGGCACCGTGCTCTACGAACTGGACCAGCCGCAGGTGCTGGCGTTCAAACGCAATACCCTCACCGCCGCCGGGCACAAGCCGATCGCCGAACGCCACGAGGTGGCGGTCGACCTGCGCGAGGACTGGCCGAAGGCCCTGCGCGAGGGCGGTTTCGACCCCGATGCGGCGACCGCCTGGCTGATCGAGGGCCTGCTGATCTACCTGACCCCCGCCGCGCAGGATCAGCTCTTCGACGCCGTCGCCGCGCTCAGCGCGCCCGGCAGCCGGGTCGCCATCGAGCAGATGGACCCCCTGCCCGCCGAGGCGGTGGCGGCCATGTCCGAGGGCGACGACTCCGGTTCGGAGTGGGTGTCGATGATCTACAACGAGCCGCGCACCGACTCCACCGAGTGGTTCGCCGGACGCGGATGGACCGGTCAGCGCGTGCGCCTCACCGACTACATTCGCGACCTCGGCCAGACCTTGCACAGCGCGGGTCCGCAGCAACAGTCGCTGATCAGCCTCGTCACCGTCACCCGCTGATTCGAACCGAAGTTTGCCAGACGATTACTATCGGGACATTCGGCTCGAATCCTGCACACCGATCCAGGATGGAGAACACGAATGAACGCACCGACCCGCGCCGCCCGTCGCCGCGCCACCGCACTGCTGGTATACCCGCGAGCCCTGCAACTGGGTCTCGGCCTCGCGCTGCGCTCCCGGCGGCGACGCGGGCTGTATCACTCCGTTCGCACGACATAGACCACCCCGTTCGCACGATATGGCCGACTCACGGATTCGGCCGTCGATTCGATTCGTAGCGCCGGATCGTGTCGGCCAAGCCGGGCCACCAGGACAGGAATTCGTCCCGGATCGGTCCGTGGGTGCCCAATTGGCACAGCACGCCCATGGTCGTGGTGGCCGAGCGGGCGACGGCGGTCAGTTCGGGTGGCAGTGTCATCTGGCGGAAGACGTTGGACAGGCGGATGCGCAGCAGGGCGCGGGACTGTTCGCGGACCCATTCGGGAGTGAGCCGAAAGTCCTTGTGCAGCAGTATCTCCAAGAACGGTCGCGTCAGCCGGATGAACTCGTCGACGTCGAAAGCCTGTCCGGGCCGGACGAATCCGTGGGCGCGCAAGGCCGATTCCAGTTCGTCGGGCGTGCCGTTGTACAGCACCTCACCGAGCTCGGCGACCGTGCGTTCCAGGTTCGGCGGCGGGGCGGCGCACGCGCCGAAGTCGACGACGCCGAGGCGGCCGTCCGGCAGCACGAGGAAGTTGCCGGGATGCACGTCGCTGTAATGCAATCCGCTGCGGACCCGGCTGGATTCGATGAAGCGCAACACCGCGAACCCGGCCCGGCTGCGCTCCTGCGGGCTGCCGCTGGCGATCACCGCGCTCAGCGGCGTCCCGTCCACCCATTCGCCGATCAGCACCTCGTCGGCGTGCTCGACG
Organism: Nocardia sp. CDC153; assembly: GCF_035818515.1. Classification (NCBI taxonomy): domain Bacteria; kingdom Bacillati; phylum Actinomycetota; class Actinomycetes; order Mycobacteriales; family Nocardiaceae; genus Nocardia; species Nocardia sp. CDC153. The sequence goes on from NZ_JAYKYU010000002.1 coordinate 695,599, forward strand.
ACATTGGGCACCAGGAATTCCGGATCCCCGGCGAAGGTGTCGGCCATGATCTGCTGGTGTGCGCCCTCGCGGTGGTAGTCGAGTTCGTCGCCGACGATGACGCACACCATGCTCACCACGGCCCGCACATCCGCCCCGGGCATGAGCGCGCCGATAATGCCCGACATGCCGCGCAGCATGCGCAGATCCGCTTCGACGGCCGCCCGCGCACCGGGATACATCACCTTCACGGCCACCGCGCGACCGTCGTGCCACACCGCGCGATGCACCTGCCCCAGCGAGGCGGCCGCCGCCGGACGATCGTCGAACTCGCGGAACCGAGCCCGCCACTCGGGTCCGAGATTCGCCGCCAGCACCTGATGCACGAGCGCGGGCAGCATCGGCGGCACCGAATCCTGCAATCGGCTCAGCGCGTCCCCGGCCAATTCGGCGAAGTCCGCACCCGCCAGGTCGAGGGGCAGCACCGCGCGATAGACCGCGGCCATCTGACCGACCTTGGCCGCGCAGCCGCGCAACTCCCCGAGCACCTCGAACAGATGCTGCGCGGTTCGCATTTGAATGTCGCGCTCGACCTCCGCGGCCGGACGCCCCAGCATCCGCCGCCCACGCCCCGCCATGCGACGGCCCATATAGGCGACCGGGATACCGGCCAGCTTGGTATCGCGCACCAGACGGCTCGTCGGCACCGGCCGCGCCGTCGCGGGGAACGGGATCACCCGTGCCACCGCATTCCCCGAACCCGAATCGGTCATGTCCACACCACCCACCGTTTCTGCGGTCTGCAGTCTGGCACACGCCGGTTGCGGGACCGGCGGTCACCGCAGCCGAATCGGTTCACCGAAGCGACGGGACAGCAGGCGGTAGCCGGTCGGGGCGAGGGCGCGGGCGGTGGCGGCGAGGCGCGGCCAGCGGGGGACCCATCGTTCGGGGGTGCCGTGCTCGATCATGCGGACGATCGCGTCGGCGACCGTCTCCGGTGCGATCGGGCGCGGCCGGGAGCGGTCGTAGGGGCGGCCGCGGGCGGTGAAGAATCCGGTGCGGACGGCCGACGGAACCACCAGGCCGATCTCGACGCCGGATCCGGCGGCCTCGAGGCGCAGGCTTTCGGCGAAGAGGTCGAGTCCGGCCTTGGCCGCCGCGTACACCGTCTCGCCCGCGACCCCGAGGCGACCCGCGATGGAACCGACGAAACACACACCGCCGCTGCCCCGTTCGACCATGGCGGGTAAGAGCAGGCGGGTGAGTTCCACGTGCCCGACGAGATTGACGTCCAGGACGCGATGCAGGTGGTCCGGCGGCATCGCGGTGAACGGGCCCGACCAGCCCAGTCCGGCATTGGCGACCAGGATGTCGACCCGACCGTAGGCCGCCAGCGCGGCCGCCACCAGCGCCGCGCGCTGTTCCGGTTCCGCGAAGTCCGCCACCAGACCCAGCGCGCCCAAGCGATCGGCGGTCTCCTCGACCTCCGCGGCGACATGACCGTGCACCAGGACGCGGGCCCCGCGCGCCACGAGCCGTTCGGCGGTGGCCGCGCCGATTCCCGTCGATCCGCCGGTGACCAGTGCCACCGCGCCTTCGATTCGCACCCTCCGATCATGGTCCGTGCGCACCGGTTTCGGAGGACAATGCGCAGGCATGGACTTCGACCTGTCCGAATTGCTGGCGGCCCGGCGCGGGGAGTCGTTCGCGCTGCACGAGCGGTTTCTGAATCCGCAGCAGCCGAAGGTCTTGCGCGCCATCGGATTCGACAAGACGTATACGCGGGCCGAGGGCGCATACCTGTTCGACGCCGACGGCCGGGACTATCTCGACTTCCTGTCCGGGTTCGGGGTTTTCGCGGCCGGACGCAATCACCCCGTCGTGCGCAAGGCACTGCACGACGCGCTGGACGCGGGACTGGCCGAATGGGTGCAGTTCGACTGCCCGCCGCTGCCCGGACTGCTCGCCGAACGACTCCTCGCCCGTGCGCCCGGACTGGATCGGGTGTTCTTCTGCAACAGCGGGGCCGAGGCGGTGGAGGCCGCGCTCAAGTTCGCCCGACACGCCACCGGACGCAGCCGCATTCTCTACTGTGACAAGGGCTTTCACGGCCTGAGCCTCGGTGCGCTGTCGGCGAACGGCAGCGCCGAGTTCCGCGACGGTTTCGGCCCCCTGCTGGCGGGCACCCAGCTCCGCTTCGGCGACCTCGACGCCCTGGCCGCCGAATTGCGCGCGGGTGATGTCGCCGCGCTCATTGTCGAACCGATCCAGGGACACGGCATGGCCATCGCGCCCGACGGATACCTCACCGCCGCAGCCGAACTGCTGCATGCCCACGGCGCGCTGCTGATCTGCGACGAGGTCCAGACCGGGTTGGGGCGCACCGGCAGCTTTCTCGCCTATCAGGCCGAGTCCGTGCGGCCCGATATCGTCACGGTCGCCAAAGCCCTGTCCGGGGGCTATGTTCCGGTCGGCGCGATGCTGGCCACCGAGCGGGTCTTCTCCTCGGTGTACTCCTCGATGGATCGAGTCATGGTGCACAGCAGCACCTTCAAGGGCGGCACCCTGGCGATGGCGGCGGGACTGGCGGTGCTCTCCGTGCTCGAGTCGGAGGATCTGATGGGCAACGCCGCCCGGGTCGGCGCGGAATTGCGCACGGCCCTCACCGATTTGAGCACGCGCTACGACGTTCTCGGCGAGGTGCGGGGCCGGGGGCTCATGATCGGCCTCGAGTTCACCCGGCCCGCCGCGCGCCGTGATCGCGCGGTCTGGTCGATGCTGCGGAAGGCTCGCGTCGGGCTGTTCTCCCAGATGATCGTGGCGGGCCTGTTCCATCGCCACCGCATTCTCACCCAGGTGTCCGGCGACCACATGGAGGTCATCAAGCTGCTGCCGCCTTTGATCATCGGCGCGGCCGAGGCCCAGCGGTTCGTGACGGCACTGGCCGACGTGCTCGACGACGCCACCAAACCCGGCGGCCTGCCCTGGGAATTCGGCCGGACCCTGATCGCGCGGGCCGTGCAGCGCTGACGGTTCGCCATGTGGCCGTGGGAGGTCCGCGAACTCGGTCCGCGATGTACGCCGATCGGTCTATCCTGGGCGACGCTCCCTCTCGTCTGCTCAGCCGGTCGATGTGCGAGGTGATGGTCGATATGTCCACTGTGGTGACCCTGGACCGAATTCGGCGGGACCTGAGAGACTTCGCCCGGCTCGCCGAGGTCGGCTACGACCCGGCCGCTGTCGATCCGATTCTCGAGGCGCTCGAACCGCAGTGGACCACCTCCCTGATCGGGGTGCGCACCACCACCCATCCGGTGTCACACCGCGAACTGAATGTTCGGTTCATGAACTCGGGCGACAATCCGGTGCCGCCGCTGCTCCGCGCCGGGCTGCTCGAGTTCACCGGACATCCCATGGAGCACTTGCTGATCGACATTCCGGCCGCCGCGCCGGTGCTCTACGGCGTGGACGCCGGGGTGAACCGCGGGCTCGAGAAGATCTGGATGCTGCCCGCGCGCCCGTTCGGCGTGGACGAGATCCTCGCGCTGTCGGGCATCCCGAAATCGGTGCACGCCCACGCCGACCATCTGCGGGCGTACGGCGGCGAAATCGCCATCGTCGCACTGGATTTCCGCAATCGCACCGTGAATCTGTACTCCCAGGTGCTGCCGCCCGGCCGACTCACCACCGCCGACATCACCACGATCCTGTCCGATTTGGACTTCGTCTCCGCCACCGCCCGCGAACTGGAGTTGCTCACCCAAACCTTCAACCTGTACCGCACCTTCTCCTGGACCGAGCCGCACATGCGCCGCATCTGCTTCCCGGTGCGCTACCAGGCCGCCACCTTCCCCCGCGGCCTCGCCCCGGTCTTCGACCGTTTCGTCGCCGAGGCACCGTATGCGGGCACCGGCGACCGCGGTTTCACCTTCTACGTCGCCTACGGCCCCGACGACCGCTATTACAAGATCCAAACCGACTACACCGCCGTCGCGAATGTCCGGCTGCCCGAAGGCATGTTGCCGCGGATGAACTAGCAGGCCAGCGGGTCGGGTTTTCGCGCCGCCGCGCGGGTAAAACCAACATCATGACGGCGAGATCAGGGTTTCGGCGGGTTGGGCGGGTCGATCGGGCGATCACCGCGGCGATCGCGGAGGTTCCGCCCTCGCGGGTGGATGGGGTGCTGCTGCGGTTGACGCGCAGTGCGGACTTCGGGTTGCTGTGGCTGGGGTCGGCGGGGGTGCTCGCCACCCGCAAGGGCTCGCCGCGGCGGGCGGCGGTGCGCGGGGTGGCGGCGCTGACGGGGGCGAGCGTGCTGGTCAATTCGGTGCTCAAGCCGATCATCGGCCGCCGTCGACCGGCGGCCGAGTTGCTGCCCGTCCGTCGCCGGCTGACGCCGCGGCCGCGGTCCTCGTCGTTTCCCTCCGGCCACAGTGCGGCGGCGGCCGCCTTCGCCACCGCGGTCGCACTCGAGAACCCGCGTGCCGCACGGGTTCTCGTGCCGCTGGCCGCCGTGGTCGCCTACTCGCGGATTCACACCGGCGTGCACTGGGGCAGCGATGTCGTCGCGGGTGCGGCCGTGGGGTCGGGATTCGCGCTGGCGACCCGGCATTGGTGGCCGACGCGACCCGAAGGGGCGGCGCGCGCCCGGGGCGTGCCGGACGCGCCCGTCTCGGTCGAGGGCAAAGGGCTGGTGGTGCTGGTGAATCCGGCGGCCGGGAATCCGGCCGTCGATGTCACGGCCGAGATCGCCGACGCGCTGCCGGCCGCGCTACTGGTGCGCACCGAACCCGACGGCGATCCGGCCGAACGTCTCGACGAGGCGATTCGCCAACTGTCCGAACCGATTACGGCCCTGGGTGTCGCGGGCGGCGACGGCACCGTGGCAGCCGCGGCCACCGTCGCCCTGCGCCACGGCCTGCCCCTGGCCGTGATTCCGACCGGCACCCTCAACCACTTCGCCCGCGACCTGGGCGTGCTGGGCATCCACGACACCGTCGAGGCCCTGCGCACCGGGTCCGCCGTCGGTGTCGATATCGCGCACGTCGACTTCGACGACGAAACCGGTTCCCACGGTCGGCAATTCATCAATACCGCGGGTCTGGGCATCTATCCCGACGTGGTGCGGCTGCGCCGGAAATGGGAATCGCGGTGCGGCAAGTGGCCCGCCTTCGCGGCCGCCCTCGTGGTGGCCACCCGCCGCGCTCGGCCCTTCGAGGTGCATATGGACGGGCAACGACTGCGGTTGTGGTCGTTGTTCATCGGCAATGGCGGTTACCATCCGCACGGCGCGGTACCGGCCTTCCGCGACGACCTCACCTCCGGCCTGTTGGACATCCGCTGGCTGCGCGCGGATGTCCCGTGGTCGCGCACCCGGACCGCGATCGCCATCGCGCTGGCCACCCTGGACCGCACGCCCGCGTACGGCGAGCGCCTGGTGTCCGAGTTGCGGCTGCGCCTCTCGCCCCGCCAGAACCTGACCGCCGATGGTGAGGTGATCGGCACCACAACCACTCTCCGTTTCCGGCTCGCGGGGCGACTCACCGTCTATCGCGCGACCTGAGCACCGCCGGTCGGCCGCCGAAAGGTGAGGGCGACGGTCAGCGCCAGGGCCGCGATGACCGCGCCGGAGGCGAACGCGGTGGTCATGCCGGTGACCATCGCGTGCACGGGCGACCCGCCCGCGCTCCGCGCCGCGGTGCCGAAGATGGTGACCATGATGGCCAGACCGAGGGAGGCGCCGGTCTGCTGCAGGGTCTGCAGCGCGCCACCCGCGGCCCCGGCTTCGTGCGGCTCGACATTCGACATGATGACCACGTTCAGCGGCGACACCGAAAGCCCTATGCCGCAACCGATCAGGATCATGGCGATGAACAGCAGCGGGAAGTAGGCGGTGGCGTCGGTGAGTCGGGTCAGCAACACCAGGCCCGCGATCAGGCACAGCGCACCGGCCAGCGTGATCGGCCGCGGGCCGAAGCGCGGCAGCAGGCGCGGGATCAGGCGGATGGTGGTGAACATGAGCAGCGCGGTGGGCAGGAACGCGAAACCGGTTGCCAGGGCACTCAATCCGAGGATCTCCTGCAGGAACTGGGTGAGGAAGAAGAACATCGACATGCCCGCCATGGGGACCAGGAAGATATTGGTGTAGGCGGCGGCGCGGTTGCGGTCGATGAACAGGTGCAGGGGCAAGAGCGGTTGCGCCGTACGGGATTCGATGGCCAGGAACACCGCGATCAGGGTCGCGCCGACGGCCAGGCTGATATCGGTGCTCGCGGCCGACCAGCCGTGGGACGCGGCGCTGATGAAACCGTAGACCAGGGCGGCGACCCCGCCGGTCGCGGTGATCGCGCCGGGCAGATCGAGGTGAGCCGATTCCCGTTCGGCCACGGGCAGATACCGCATCGACGCGATGACGACAGCCAGACCGAAGGGCACATTGATGAACAGCACCGACCGCCAGCTCAGCCACTCGGTGAGCAGGCCGCCGACGATCAGGCCGATGGCGAATCCCGCGCTCGAGACCCCGGAGAACCAGGCCAGCACGCGAATTCGCGCCTTCGGATCCTGGAATGTGGTGGTCAGCAGCGCGAGGGTATTGGGACCGGCCATCGCGCCGCCGATGCCCTGCAGCACCCGCGCGACCAACAGCCAGCCGGCGCTGGGCGCGAGCCCGCCCGCCAACGAGGCCAGGGTGAACAAGGCCGTCCCGGCGATGAACAGGGCACGCCGCCCGAACAGGTCACCGGCCCGCCCGCCCAGCAGCAGCAATCCGCCGAAGACCAGGCTGTAGGCGTTCATGACCCACGACAGGCCGGTGGCGCTGAAGTGCAGATCGGTCTGGATGCGCGGCAGCGCGACATTCATGACGGTGATATCGAGGACGATCATCAATTGGCAGGTCAGCAGCGTGAGCAGGACGATGCCCGACCGCCGCCGCGAGGGTGCGGAGACACTCGCGACGGCGGTGTCCGCGGAAAGCATGGATGACAAGGAATTCTCCATCGAAGGGGAGTTAAACGGAGGAAGCCTCCGGTTCCGATGGAGTTATCATATGGAGGGTTCCTCCATTTACGCAAGCCTATCCGGAGGGTCCATCCGTTTTCTAGTGGAGGGTTCGTGACAGCACCGTCGACCGGGAAGCCGATGCGCGCCGACGCGCGACGGAACTACGAGCGGATCGTGACCACCGCCCAGCAGGCCTTCGCCGAACTCGGCCCGGAGGTGGCGCTCGAGGAGATCGCGCGCCGGGCGGGCGTCGGCATCGGCACGCTGTACCGGCATTTCCCGAGCCGCGAGGTCCTCATCGAGGCCGTCTACCGCACCAATATCGAGCAGTTGAGTCAGCGGGCGCGCGAGCTGCTCGAAATACACTCGGGCGCTGACGCTTTCGAATACTGGCTGCGCGAACAAGTGGCCTGGGTGATGGCCAACAGAGTCTTGGCCACCACCCTGAAGGCGGGCATGGACCACGACACCCCGGTCTTCCAGCTCTGCCGCACCTCCATCATGGACGCGGCGACCATCCTCATCGACGCGGCCCGTGATGCGGGCGCCATCCGCTCCGATGTCGAGCCCCGCGACCTCCTCCGCTTCGGCCACGGCATCGGCGTCGCCTGCGAGGCCACGCCCGAAGCCGCCGAACGCATGCTCGCCATCACCCTCGACGGCCTCCGTACCGAAAAACGGTGAAGGGCCCGCGCGTACGGGCGAACGGGGTCAACGGGTGCGGTAGCGATGGCCGCCATCGGCCTTCGCGGCGTACATGGCGCTGTCCGCGTCGTGGATGAGGGCGGCGGCGTCGCGGGTGCCCGAGCCGGTGGTGGCTATGCCGATGCTGGCGCGGATTTCGACCGGGCCGGTCGAGAGGACGAACGGGCGGGCTATTTCGGTGAGGATGCGGTCGGCGATGCGTTCGGCGGCCTCGTCACCGCCGGTGGTGGCGATGACGAATTCGTCGCCGCCGTAACGACATACGCAGTCCGATGGCTCGACGACGGTACGCAGGCGTTCGGCGATGGCGACCAGTAGTTCGTCGCCGACCCGGTGGCCGTGCAGGTCGTTGATCTGTTTGAAGCCGTCCATATCGACGACCAACAGGGCCAGCGGCTGGGCGGCGGAGAGGGGTTCGGCGGCGATCCGTTCCTCGAGGACCGCGCGGTTGGGCAGGCCGGTGAGGCGGTCGTGGGTGGCGGCGTGGTGCAGGCGGTCCTGAAGTTCGGTGATGCGGTGTTCGCGGGCGGCGACCGCGGCGCGCAGGATGGTCTCGTGTTCGCCGAGGGCGCGTTCGGCCAGCACCTCGGCGTATCCGGCGACCGCGGTGCCCGCGTGCAGGGCCCAGCTCACGTCGGCAGGGGCGGGCGGCGCGGCGAGCATGAGGGCGCTGGCCAGCGGGCCGACGAAGCGGGAGCTGGTCGGCAGGCCGGGTAGGGCGGTGGCCAGTTGAGCGCCGAGTACCTTTGCGGCGCTGCCGTTCTCAGGGTCGTCGGTGCTGATTCGGTCGAGTTCGCGCAGGAATTCGGTGGCGATCTCGGCGGGCGAGACGGTGCCGGTGCCGGTGTATCCGCAGGCCGCGAGCAGTTTCAGATACTCCTCGGCGGCGCGCCGCAGGGTGCGTTCGCGGTCGCAGCGGTCCGATCGTGTCGTACCCATTCGCCGCTCCATCGGCACGCATCCTCCCCACCAAATCGATCAACCGTCCCCGCAGAAAATCACGACCCTCGCCCTACCCGAAGATCAGAGTACCGAGAAAGCGCGCTCAACGCCGGGAAGGCCGGTCGGGGCCGACGGGTTTGTCGCCCCATCCGGCCGCTTCGACCAGGTCGAACCAGGTGAGCGCCGGGGCTTCGCCGGGGTAGTACAGGCGGTGCAGATGCGACGCGAAGTTCATCGGCGAGGATTTGGCGGGATTCGCGTGCACCTGGGCCGCGATGACCGCGGGCAGGGCGTAACCCACGTCGAGTCGGGGCCAGGCGGCGTGCACGCGGGCCGCGAACTCGGGGGTGAGGCGGTCGCGGAACGCGCCCATGATGTCGGTGGCGATGCCCTGTTGCGCCACCGCCGCCACCGGGCCGAAGCGATGCGCGATGCCGTCGCTGGTGTGCAGCGCGATCGCGTCCCAAACCTGTTTCACGCGAGCCGGATCCACGCCGCGGGCGGTGAGGAACTCCGCCGCCGCGTCCGCGCCGTCGACCTCGAAACGCTGATCGGTATCGGCGAATTCGGTCGCGCCCAGATCGTGCAGGAGGCAGGCGACGTAGACGAGTTCGTCGTCGTAGTCGATATCGGCACGCAGTCCCGACGCCGCGGCGATCTCGCGGGCGAACAGGTAGCTGCGCACACAGTGGTGGTAGGTGAAATCCGGTGACACCGAGGCGGCGAGAGCGTCGGCGGCCACCGCCAATTCCGTTGTCGGCACGCCGAATTCGGCGCGCGCGGCGGTGTCGTCGGTTACGTGTGCGGTCATGGACGGACTCCGTTTCGTAGGGAACGTGCCGATTCTGGCGAGCCCGCCGCCGTTCGAGAAGTGGCCAGAATGCCGCGTATCGCTAAAATCTGGCCATGAGAGTTGTGGCCGTGCTCGCCCTCGACAATGTCGTCGCCTTCGACCTCGCCGTCCCGGGCCAGATCTTCGGCACCGCCAATGCCGTGTCGCCGACACCCGCCTACGAGATCCGCATCGTCGCCGCGGGACGGCGGGTGCGCAGTGAAACACTGTTCGGCGCAATGGATTTGCACACCGACTGGGATCTGGATGCGCTCGCCGACGCGCACACCGTCGTCGTCCCCGGCCGTACCGCGTTCACCGACCCGGACCCGAGAGTCCTTCGGGCACTGCGTGCGGCACATGCCCGAGGGGCCCGCATCGCGTCGGTGTGCACCGGCACCTTCACCCTCGCCGCCGCCGGACTGCTCGACGACCGCCGCGCCACCACCCATTGGCGCTACGCCGCCGAACTCTCGAATCGCTACCCGCGCATCGACATCGACCCCGCCGTGCTCTTCGTCGAGGACGGCCGGATCTGCACGTCGGCGGGCGTGGCCGCCGGACTCGACATGTGCCTGCACCTGGTCCGCCGCGATCTCGGTGCCGCCGTCGCCGCCGACACCGCCCGCTTCACCGTCATGCCGCCCCAACGCCGCGGCGGCCAAGCCCAATTCATCACCCACCCCGATCCCGGCGCGACCGACACCGCCCTCGACGACACCCTGCACTGGATGACCGCCAACCTGCACCGGCCGCTCACCCTCGCCGATATCGCCGACCACGCCGCCCTCAGCATCCGAAGCCTCAACCGCCACTTCCGATCCCAGACCGGCACCACTCCCCTGCAGTGGCTGCTCCACGCCCGCATCCGCTACGCGCGCCAGCTGCTGGAGACCACCGACCATTCCATCGAAACCGTGGCCCGCCATGCCGGTTTCACCACGGCCACCGCCATGCGCCACCACTTCACCCGGCACACCGGCCTGGCTCCCCTGCCCTATCGGGCCAACTTCCGCGCCACCCACACCGCCGAGCCCCGGCGAATGCTGGCTAGCCCCACCAGAAAGCGGTCGCGATGATGCCGTAGAGGGTCACCAGGGCGGTGCCCTCGAGCCAGTTGGAGTCGCCGTCGAGAACCACCACGATGGTCACCACGACCGCGAGCAGCAGCGCGACCAGCAGCAGGGGCGGCAGCACCAGGGTGAAGGACGCGCCGACCAGCGGTGAGAGCAGGACCAGGGCGGGGGCGACCATCATGGCGATTTGGATGGGGCTCTGCAGGATTACCGACAGGGCATGGTCGGACTGGTTGCGGTAGGCGAGTTGGATGCCGACCACGTTCTCGACCGCGTTACCGGCGATGGCGACGATGACCAGACCGGCGAAGGTCTGGGAGATGTGCAGCGAATCCATCGCCGGGGTCAGGGCCGCGACGAACCAGTCCGAGACGAGCGCCGCCGCGACACCGGTGATCGCGAGCATCGCACCCGCCAACCAGAGCGGCCAGCGCACCTCCGACTTTTCCGCGGGTTCTTCGGCGGGCGCGGGCTGTCGTTTCATCGAGGCGGGCAACGACAATGCGAACAGCCCCAACAGCAGGATCGACACCACGATCGACAACGCCCGCTCATGCCCGGCCGCCGGGGTGTGCAACAGGGCCGTGAGCGCCGGAACCACCAGCGCCGCGACCGACAGCGTCAACATCAACGAGAGCCTGCGGGCCGCCGCCGACTCGAAGTACTGCACCCCGTTCTTCACACCCCCGACCACGAACGCCAGTCCGAGCACCAGCAGCACATTGGCCAGAATCGAGCCGACGATGGTCGCCGTGGCCACCTCGTACAGACCGCTCTTCAGCGCGAACAGCACCACGAACAGCTCGGGCAGATTCCCCAACGCGCTCTGCACCACCCCGGTCGCCCCGGCCCCCAACCGCTCCCCGACCTGCTCGACACTGCGCCCGACCAGACTGGCCAGCAGGGCCAGCGCCGCACTGGAGGCGAGGAACGGCACGACCGTCCCGCCAATATCGCCGTAGTGGGTCACGCCCGCCGCGACCATCACCGCGCCGGTCACCCCGATGAGCCGCCAGTCCGATCCCGAGAACGCCATGCCCATGATCATCCCCAGCGCGCGCCCGCGCCGGGTCGCATCGGCCCGACGACACGCTCAGTGCCAGCCCGGATCCGCCGGCAGGGTCGCCACGGCGAGGAGTGGGAGTGCCGCGAGGGCCAGGCAGGCCAGGGTGTGGGCCCACTTGTGTTCGAAGAGGATGCCGACGAATTCGCGCAGGATCGCGCTGGGCACGTAGTAGAACGCCGTCGGGGAGCCGACCACGGTCGCGGGCAATCCCAGCTTGCGGGCCAGGATTCCGGTGCGCAGGGCATGAAAGTTGCTGGTAACCAACACGACCGGGATCGGTGCGCCGAGGCTGGCGAGCAGATCGCGGGAGTACAGCAGGTTTTCGCGGGTCGTGGTCGAACGGTCCTCGCGCAGAATCGCCTCGGCGGGCAGCCCTGCGGCGACCAGGTAGTCGGCCATGGCGTCGGCCTCGGCCACCGCCTCGTCACTGCCCTTGCCGCCGCTGGTGACCAGCAGCGGACGACGGCCGAGACGCAGCGCCCCGCGATACACGTCCAGGGCCTTGTCCAAGCGACTCGCCAGCAACGGCGGCACACGCGCCCCGATCAGGCCCGACCCGTGCACGACGATGGCGGCCAGGGTGCGGGGGTAGGGCAGGCGCAGGTAGACGAAGGAGTACAGCAGGAACGCGAGCAGCACGAAACCGATGTAGCCGATCATCAGGGTGATCGCCGCCAAGGTGGCCGCGAACCACAGATTCTGGCTGTACAGGGCCACCACGAACAGCACGTAGGGCGCGAGCAGCGCCACCCCGACCCCGAAGGACAGCAGGTTCGCCACCCGCAGGCCCTCCCGACGGACCATCAATATCCCGTTCACCATGAGCAACCCCGCCAGGACCAGCACCAGCAGCGGTGAGAGGACGATGATCACCGCGGCCAGCAGCGAGAGCGCGCTGCCGCTGTCGGTGTGGATCACTCCAATGACGGTGAACGCCAAGGCGATCAAGAGCACCACGCCATTGCCGAGCCGACGCGGCTCCCGGCGCACGCGTAGCGCGAAGATTCCCAATCCAAGAATGCCGAGTCCGAGAGCTACCACTCGGCAACAGTAGCCGTGGGTCCCGGCCTTGTCCCGGTCATCGCAGGCGCGTCGTGGCCTTGTCGTGGCTCTGTCGCAGTTCTGTCGCAAGGGCCCGAATCCCAGTCAATTCTCAGAATCCGGTGGTGCCATCGATCTGCAAGCAATTACCCAGCAATTGACAGCGTGGCTGTCGAGAGGAACCCGTGAACACGCGAAAGACCCTGCGAGGCAAACGAACCGCCCAGCTCGCCGCCGGCGTGACCGCCCTGGCGATCCTGCCCATGACCCTGTCCATCGCACCGGCCTCGGCCGCACCCGGCGACACCCGCCCCGAGACCGCGACCTGCCTGACCGCCGGCTGCGAGACCAAGCGGCCCGGCGGCGAGACCGAGAAGGCTCGCGAGGAGAGCAAGGCGCTGCGGGAACTCGTCGAGCTCCAGAAGCGCCACGAAAAGGAACGCAAGGAGCGGCAGGAACGCAAGGAGCGGCAGGAACGCAAGGAACGCCAAGAGCGCCAGGACCGCCTCCATGGTTACGACCGATACGGCTTCGACCGCTGGGGCTATGACCGCGGCGGGTACGACCGGACCGGCTACAACCGCGCCGGATTCGACCGTCAGGGCTTCGATCGCCAGGGCTTCGACCGCCACGGATTCAACCGGCACGGCGTCGACCGCGCGGGCAATCCGCGCCCGGTGCCCGCGCCCGCGCCGAAGAAGCCGCTGCCCGCACCGGTCGACGACTTCCTGCGCGGCCTGCCCCAGCCCGTCGAGAACGTGGTGCGCCCGCCGGTCGAGGCGGCCTGGCAGATCCTGCCGCTCTGAGCGGCGCGCTAATCCCTCGATCGTTTGCTATCAGATAGCCAGATGCGAAGATGACGACCGTGGCGAGCATTCTGCTGGTCGAGGACGATCCGGCGATCCGCGAAGGCCTCGGTATGGCCCTGCGGCGGCAGGGCCATACCGTGCGGACCGCCGCGACCGGGGAGGAAGGCGTCGAGCTGTCCCGATCCGGTGACACCGACCTGGTGGTGCTCGATGTCATGCTGCCGGGCATCGACGGCTTCGAGGTGTGCCGGCGGCTGCGCGCGGAATCCGCGGTCGCGATCATCATGGTCACCGCCCGCGACGACGACATCGACATTGTCAGCGGCCTGGAGGCCGGAGCCGACGACTATGTCGTCAAACCCGTGCTGCCCCGGGTGCTCGACGCCCGCATCAAGGCGGTGTTGCGCCGCCGCACCACCGAGCCGCCGCGTGTCGACCGCTTCGGCGCGCTGAGCATCGACCGGCAGGCCATGACCGTGACCAAACACGATGCGCCGATCGCGTTGACCCCCACCGAAATGCGCCTGCTCCTGGAGCTCACCGCCGCGCCCGGCCAGGTCCTCAGCCGTCAGCAGCTGCTCGAAAAGGTTTGGGAGCACGACTATCTCGGTGATTCCCGGCTGGTCGACAATGGCATCCAACGACTGCGTGCCAAGGTCGAGGACGATTCCGCCCTCCCGCGCTACATCCAGACCGTGCGCGGCTTCGGCTATCGGTTCGGACCGGTATGAGGGCCTTACCGACCGGTATGAGGGCACTGCCGACCGGTCTGCGCACGCGGCTGCTGGTGGCGTTCGTCCTGGCCACCAGCGCCGGTGCCGCCCTGGCCTCCTGGGCCGGATTCGTCACGGCCCGTTCGGCACTCGTCGGCGACGCGCAGGGGCAGGCCATCGACGCGCTGCGCCAGCGGGTGACCGCCGTCGCGCCCTATCTCAGCTGCCCGCCCAGTCAGCTCACCCTGGATCGCTTGCGGGAGGTGGTCGGGGACAACGCGCTGATCACCTACGGCACCATGCAATCCGGCGCGGGCGACCACCTCGAACTGATCGACGCCGAGTTGCGGGCCGCGACCGCCGAGCGCGATCACATGGTCCTGCAACGGGTGCGTACCGCGGCGGGCGTGCCGAAACTGGCTCTGGGCATGCCGATTCTCATTACCGAGGTGAATGGCGATCAGCGCCGGTCGGGTGTCGAGGTCTTCTCCGTGGTCGACCTGTCCGAGACCCAGGCCCGCATCGACGCCACCGGCCGCTCGGCGATCATGACCAGCGCACTCGCGCTCCCGGTGGCCGTATTGGCGGCGCTGTTGGCGGCCCGCGGTGTGCTGCGGCCCGTGCGTGAACTACGCGGTGCCGCACGGCGATTCGCCGACGGCGATCTGTCGGCCCGGGTGCGCCCGCGCGGTTACGACGAGCTGGCCGATCTGGCCCGCACCGTGAACGAGATGGCCGCCGAACTCGAGCGCTCCATCGGCCGCCTGCGTCGCTCGGAGGCGGAGTCGCGGCGATTCGTCGCCGACGTCTCGCACGAGTTGCGCACGCCGCTGTCGGCATTGAGCGCGGTCGTCGATGTGCTGGAGGAGGATTCCGAACATCTCACCGAGGACCAGCGCACCTCGGCGCGCCTGATATCGGAGGCCACCCGCCGATTGACCGGCCTGGTGGCCGATCTCATCGAGGTGTCGCGCTTCGACGCCACCGCCGAACGACTGCACCCGGAGCGGGTCGACATCCCCACCGCCCTGCACGCCACCCTGCGCGCCCGCGGCTGGACCGATCAGGTGAGCATCGACGCACCGGAATCCATTGCGGCCGAGGTCGATCCGCGACGCCTGGACGTGGTGGTGGCCAATCTCGTCGGCAATGCGCTGCGCCACGGCGCGCCCCCGGTGGTGATCGCGGTGCGCGGCACCGACGCCGAGGTCGTCATCACGGTCACCGATCACGGTCCCGGCCTGCCCGGCGACGATCCGAACCGGGTTTTCGACCGCTTCTACAAGGGCGATCCCGCCCGATCCCGGTCGCAGGGCAGCGGTCTCGGGCTGGCCATCGCCCGCGAGCACATCCGGTTGCACGGCGGTGACCTCACCGCGGAGAACCTGCCGGGCGTGGGAGCCCGCTTCACGGCCCGCTTTCCGCGCTGGGCGGCGCAGAACCCAGGAGAACAGCCATGATTCGACAGTGCGCGGCGGCCGTGCCGCTCTTGGCCGCACTGGTGTGCGGGTGCACCATCTCCACCTCCGAGGTGCACGATGCCGGTAATGCCGCAACCGGCCTGGCTCCCGGGGTAACCCTCTACTACCTCGACGCCCAGGGTGCGCTGGTGCCGGAATTCCGCGACGTGGGCAATCTCGGTTCCATGGCCGATGCCCTGGATCTGCTGCTGCGCACCCCGCCCGGCCTCGGACTGCAATCCCAACTGCCCGCCGACTCCGCCGCCCGGCGGCCCGCGGTCAGCGAGATAGGCACCGAGATCACCATCGAAATGCCCTATCCGGCAGCCGAACTCACCGCTCCCGCGGTTTCGCAACTGGCCTGCACGGTGCTGGGGGTGCATCGCCAGTCCGGCGGCAAGCTGGCGACCGTGCGCATCGTGCCGAGCATCGGTGAAACGATCGGCCCGCGCGGCTGTCCCCTGCTGCGCTGACATTCACCGGGTACGGTGCCGACAATCCTTGCCGGAGTGCGCGGATCGTCGGCACACCCGTTACCCGCTAAACGTCAGCGGAATGGAATAACTGCTTGGGTCTGCGGAGCTGGTCGCCGGGGGTGGGATGGGCGGCGCGGTAGGACACGCGTCGGCTCAGGTTTCGTTCGGCGATCCGCTCCACCAGTAGTGGTATGAATTCCCGGACGCGGTGGTCGTCGAATTCCCGGTGAATGCCACGGACTTCCTCATCGATGACGCGTGCCGGAAGATGGGGAAACTTGTCGGCCAGCCGCGCGACGAGCTCGCTGATCTGGTGCTCCTCTTCGGATGCCGTCATGCCCTGATCTCGCCCTCCATGTGACTGTGTGACACCGGCACCCGACCCCTCAGCGGCTGCGCGGTGGAATGGACAACGGCCCGGGATCTTGGTGACTCCCGGACCGTGCCACTCGAGTGTCGTGTCAACCGCCGAATATTTCTCCCCCGAATCCCTTTCTGGCACAGCTCGTCACTCACTCGGCACGGCAAGTCGTCGACACCGACAAATGCAATCGCCAAATGAAATTGCAACTGCAACAGCACCATTCATCAGAAGGGTGCGGGCACCTCGATGGTGAGTTCCGACGGGCTGGGATTGGTGCTGACCTGGACGGCGACATGCCCCGAACCGGGGAGGGTGAAGAATGCGGCATGCCATCCGTAATGGCCGTCGTATTGGGTGGTCTGCGTGTCGGTCATGCTCGCCCCGGTGTCCAGATTGCGCATTGTCACCGTGGTGGTGACCTCGCAGTCGGCGGCATTGGACGGGGCGGTCGAGCCGGAGGGGGCGGGGCCGGAGTCCGGTGTGAAACCCACCGTCACCCGGGCCGAGCTGTCGATGAAGTCCGCGAACTCGCGGGCCTGCTGCCCCTGGTTGGCCTGAATCTCGGCGGTGACCTTGCCCGAACAGCCCGGTGCCACGGTGACCTGGGCTGGATCGAAGTACAGCGGCCCATCCGCCGCGGCGGGACCGGCCGACACCAACGCCGACAGCGGCACCGCCGCCATCGCCGCGACCTTGTATACAGCTCGCATCACGTCACTCCGTTCTCATCCCCCTGAACTGGACAAACCTGACGAGGCTCGACGCTAGCACCCGATCTCGACCGTCCGCGCCCAGGCCGGTGGGCGGGCGCGTATGTAGCCGGGATCGTCTTCGCTCCACGTCGGGCTCCGGGAGAACAGGCCGACGACCGTCCGGCACGGCGGCCGTGTCGCGGGCCAGGGTGTGTGCCCGTCGGTGAGGGCCACGATGACGTCCGGGCGGGCGTGGGCGCGTAGGGCTTTGGCGAAGCCGGTGCGCAGGTCGGTGCCGCCGCCACCCACGAGCGCGATGCCCTCGGCGGCGCACAGCGGGTGGGCGATGCGGGCGGCGGCATCGCAGGACAGGACGGTGACCAGGTCGCGGCGGCCACCGACGGCGCGGGCGATGGCGGCCACCTCGAGCAGGGCGCTGCCGAGTTCGGCGTCGCTGACCGACCCGGAGGTATCGATGATGACGCTGACCCGGGGTGGGTTGCGGCGCAGGCTCGGCAGCACCACGCCGGGCAGACCGGCCGAACGGCGAGCGGGGCGGCCGTAGGTGTAGTCCTCGCCGACGCCGGGCGCGGAGACGGCGGCGCGCAGGGCCGCGCCGAGGAGATCGC
The DNA here is from genome assembly GCF_035818515.1 of Nocardia sp. CDC153. Lineage (NCBI taxonomy): Bacteria > Bacillati > Actinomycetota > Actinomycetes > Mycobacteriales > Nocardiaceae > Nocardia > Nocardia sp. CDC153. The sequence goes on from NZ_JAYKYU010000002.1 coordinate 713,388, forward strand.
GCCACGGCTGCGGCGGGTGGAAGACCTGTTCGGCCCAGCGCCGCCAGCCTTCGGGGGCAGTGCCGGGGCGGGCGTTGATGCCCTGCGCGACCCGGAATCGGACCGCGTCGCGCTGTTGTTCGGTGAGGCCGTCCGCGCCGTCGGGGCCCAGTTCCCAGGGGCGGGCCTCGCCGTCCGCGCCGCTGCCGCAGTCGAGCCACGCCATCTCGGGTAGGTAGGGGCCGAAGTGGAATTCGCGCAGGTATTCCTCCATGAGCTTGCCCGCGGGCAGGCCGAGATCCGACGGCATGATCGCGCTTTGCGGCCGGGGCAGTCCGTCGCCGAAGATGTCGTCGTTGATCTCGAAGTCGGCGGCGATATTGCGCCGCAACGCTTCTCCGGGACCGTGGGCGTCGTGTTCGCGGGCGAAGCGTTCGCCGCGGCCGTGGTGGTCGCGCAGCAGATGCGATACCTCGTGCACGAGGACCCCGGCCAGTTCCTCCACCGGCATCCGGTCCACGAAGGCGGGCGAGACATAACAGCGCCAGTGGCGGTCGACGCTCATGGTCGGGGTGTGGGGAGACTCGACGAGGTGCAGTGCGAACAGCGCGGTCGCCAGGTACGGCCGGACGCGGACCGCGTAAAGCCGTGCGGCGCAGAGCTTCTCCAGATCCAGTGTCGCCGTGCTCATTGGTTCGCCCGGACGAGGTCGGCGGCGCGATCGGCGCGCTGCGAGATGGAGACGACTCCGGCGAGCTGTTCGATCGCGGCCGGGACGGGCCAGTCGTCCTGTCGCAGTGTGGCCAGCGTTGTCGCCGGGACCACCACCAGGTCCGGTGCGCCGGTCTCGACGGCGCGCACCAGCAGCGTCCACGCCGCGTCCCAGCGGGTTCGGTTCGGGCGCTTGCGGACCGCGGCCACCACGCCGTCGAGGACGGCCTGGCGCAGATCGCCGCGCTCGGGAAGGATCGCGGCCGCCGGATCGGCCAGCAGGGTTTCCGGATCGGGCAGGTCCATGCGGTCCAGGCCGGTCAGCAGCTCGAAGCCGGGGCCGTCACCGACAGTGCCACGCACCAACAGCGACAGCACATCTCGCGAGGATCCGGCCGCGGTGGCGAAGGCGATGAGTCGCAGCGCCATCTCCCAGCTGCGCGGTGAGGCCCAGGCACCGCCGCGGCGTGTCTCGGAGGTGGGCATCTGGTGGACGAGCTTGGGGCGGGCCGCGAGCAGGACGCAGACGGCGCGGCGCGCGTAATCCACTGCCTCGGTGAGCTTTTCCGGATCCAGCCGGGGCAGGGTGGCGCGCGGCCAGACACCGCCCAGCCCGCGCACGACCACATCGTGGTCGTGCACCCACTGCAGATGCACGAAACGGTTGGCCAGCGGCGGGCTCAACTCCCAACCGTCGGCCGCCGAGGACCGCGGATTGGCGGCGGCCACGATCCGCACGCCCGCGGGCAGTCTCAACGCCCCGATCCGCCGCTCCAACACCAGCCGCAGCAGCGCGGCCTGCACCGCCGGCGGCGCGGTGGACAACTCATCGAGGAACAACAGTCCCTTCCCGGCCCGTACCAGCCGAACCGCCCAATCCGGCGGAGCCATCGGCACACCCTGCTCGGCCGGATCGTCCCCGACAATCGGCAGACCCGAAAAGTCGGATGGCTCATGCACACTCGCGATCACCGTGGTCAACGGAAGATCCAGAGTCTCGGCCAGCTGTGTGAGCGCCGCGGTCTTACCGATCCCCGGCTCACCCCAGAGCAGCACCGGCAGATCGGCGGCCACGGCCAGGGTGAGCGCCTCGAGCTGATTGTCGGGCCGCGGTTCGGTGGTCGTGTCGCCGAGGAGCGTCAGCAGGTCGGCGGCAATATCGAGTTGGGAGACATCGCTCCGGTGGACATGGGTGCTGATAGACATATGAATCACCTTGTGGGCTAGACGAATTGAATAGGACCGGCGGGAGTGGCCACCGGGGCAGCAGCAGGTCGCGGTGCCCGCTGCGGCCGATGTGCGTGCCGGTTCGGTGCGGGATCGTCGTGTCGTCTCCGCACCGAAACGGTGAGCTGATGCGTACGCGCGCGGTTGATGGTCGGTTGGGTTCGAGCGGTGCTGTGTCAGCGGGTCGAGGCGTGGCGTGGGTGAGCGCGGCGGTCGGTGGGCCGCCGCCGGGCGGGGGCGTTGGGCGCGGATCCGGTGAGGCCCGCGCGGTAGAGCCCGTAGGTGATTCGGCGTTTCGCGGATGCCTGCAGCTCGTCGCGGAGCGCGCCGTCGCGCAGTGCGGCCTCGGCACCGAGCAGGTCCGTGATGACGGCGAGTGCGCCCGCGGTGTCGCCGTGGTCGAGGCGGTCGCGAATGCCTTGGAGGCAGTCCGGATCGCGGTGGGCCTGATCGATGACCCGCAGGCACGGCAGTGGGTTCCCGGTCAGTGCGATCAGCAGGTGTTCGCGCGCCAGCTCGGCCGGGTCATGGTCCAGCGCGGTCAACACACCGTCGACCAGCCCGAGCCGGTGTCGCGCTGCCCCGCATTCGACCAGGAGGGGCTGCCCCGAACGACCTGGGTCCCAAGCGGATTCGCCGGGCGTGTAGTCCGGTAGCAGCGCGGCGGCGACCAGTGGATGCAGCCGGTCGGCCGAGATCGCGCCGCTGCGCAAGAGCTCCACATCGGGCGGCATCCAGGTGGCGGCATCGGGCAGGATCGGCAAGGCGGTGACCGTGCCCGCCGGATGCGCCGCCCGTCGCACCGCGACGTGCCCGGCATCGGACCCGACCAGTTCCGCGACGACCTGCCGCCGAGTTCCCAAGCGCAGCAGGAACGTATCCTCTCGCGCCCCTTCGGCATCGAGCAGCATCCGCGCCTCGGCGGCCCAGCGACCGATCGCGGCGTGGCGACCCGCGGGGACCATCCCCAGCAGGCCCGGATCCACGCGTGAGTCATCGCCACCGGAACCCCCTGCGCCGCAGCGCATCCGAAGCTCATCGGCTCTGCGCGCATCCCACAGGTGCCGGTGCAGGTCCAAGCGAAAGCGCCGGTTGGGCCGGGGATGCGGGTGCCGCCCGGTCCTGGCATCGGACGCGGCCCACAGCGCCAGTTCGATCCGCTGCCCGGCCTCGGCCCAGGTGGGCGCGGTTCGAACCACCAAGTGCACTGCACCGCAAGGTGTTTCGCATTCCAGCGGATCGTATCGAGCCAGCGCGATGGTCAGCCCCGGCCGCAACAGCCCATCGGGCGCGACCCGCGGCATATGCCAGCGCAGCAGATCCGGAGCCAAATGCCGCAGGTCGCCCCGAACCCGATTGGCGAGCTCATGGCCGAATTCCCGTGCCAGTGACCGTAAATCGATATCCACATCGAACCCGGCGGCAGCACAAGCCCCCGCCCAATCCCCGACCCGACGTCGAGCGGTGGCGGTGTCGATCATGGAGGGCGGCACGGCGAACTCCCGCACGCGCGGCCAGAAGGAGTTTCGGGATTCGTCCCCATTCGCGAAGTCGGTGAGCATCAGCACCCACCTGCGGCGAACGGGACCCCCAATCTGCGAACAGAAGGAATCATCATCGCGTCGATCATAGAGCCCGGTTCGATTCCCGGCCAGCCCGGGTTCCCTCCGGCCTGACGAGCGGCACCCGCAGCCGACGGGTTTTCGCCCGCCCGCGTGCCGGTGGGCGGGATCCGTAGCGCAGCAACTCCATCAGCAAATCCTCGGCGCGACGGCACTGGGACGTATCCACCCAGAGCCGCCACACGATCTCGGGATCTCCTGCCTCGAGGGGCGTCACCCGGGCGGGCACGACGTACCCGGCGACCCCGATATCGGTCAATGCGAACAGGACTCGGTAGAGCTGCGGCTCCTCGAGGTCGGCGAGGATTACCCAGGAGTTCGCGTGCACTCCGTTGCTGAAGCCGTGGGGTGGAATCCAGTACGGCACGCGGCGGCTGCCGTACCGCGAATCGGGGATTTCGGGTACTGCGGTCACGGCTCCACCTCCTCCAGCGGGTGATATCGAGCCTAACCCTGGATCTGGGAGCCGAGGAATCCCAAGAGGATCTGTACGTCGTCGCCATAGTCGACGTGCGCGTTGGAGGCGTAGAAGGTCGCCATGTCGACGCCCTGGCGGCCCAATTGCACCAGGCTGCTGATGGAGTCGGGGCCGCTGAGGCTCAGCAGTGTCTGCGCCGCGCCCAGCAGGTCGCCGTGAATCGCGCCGGCGAGCGGACCGGCGACGGCATTGGCCACATCGAGTCCGGCCGGGGTCAGCGTCGCCACCTGCGCGGCCGCGCCGAGTGCGTCGTTGCGGGTGAGGGATTCGACCGCCTGCCACAGGATGTCCTGCATCTGCGCGACATCACCGGCGATGCGGAGGATGTCGACGCGGGTCAGGGTGTCGGCGATGAGGCTGGCGGCGGCCGTCCAACCGGTGGGGTCGATGGCGGCGGCCGCGCGAATCACCGCGCCGACGACGGTCAGGTCGACGCCCTCGGCGGCCTGCACGATCGGGGTCAGGGCGGCGTTCACCTCGGTCGCGATCCGGTGCGCGCCGAGCAGGTCGCCGGTGGTGATCGCATCGGGCAGCTCGGTGAGTCCGTTGAGAATGGTCGGCAGGTTCGCGGCGGTGGCCGCCCAGCCGCCGCCCACCATAATGGCCTGGTCCAGCAGCATTTCCGGCTGAATGGCGGCGGGAATCAGATTCGCGATCGGGGTGGTGTCACCGCTGAGGACACGTCCGAGCGCCGAAAGGAACGGCGAGCTACCGGCATCGAGCGAGCAGTAGAGATCGCCCTGGACGCACAGCGTGCGGACCCGGTCGGTGAGCGCACCGAAGTTCCGACTCCGGATTCCGGCGATGCCGTGGCCGGGTTGCGGATCGCCCAGCGCGAGCGAGGCATCCGGGTCCCGATGCGGATCGGCGACCAATCCGACGCCCAGCACCCGCTCCGCGGCGATCGGGCCCGTGCCATTGCCGATCTCGGTCGCGAGGTCCCCGACGCCGTTCGCGCCCTGGCTGTATCCGGCCAGCAGGACCCGGGTCGAGTCGCACAGCTTCCCCAACATCGCGCGGAGTTCGTCTTCCAGACTGGTCAACGATTCCGCGTAGCTCAGGCCCTGGTCGAAGGCGCTCGCCGCGTAGGGCGTGTACAGCACCGTGATGTCGCGCCCGAATTGTCGTTGCAGCCCATCGCCGATCGGTCGCAACATGCCGACCGGCACCGTCGGATCGGCGTCCATGCGCGTCTCCCACGTCCCCGGCGCGAGAATCGCCGTGTACGGCGTGCACGTCGGCCTGCCGCCCACCTCACCCCGCGCATCACCCACCACCACGGTCCCGAATGCGACCGCCGCCGCGGCCACCGTGGCCGCGCCGGACCTCACCAGCCTTCGCATCAGCCAATTCTCGGCATTCGGTCCTGATTCCGCAGGACTTTCAGACACATTTTCTTTTCAGATTTGGGGGTGTGCCGTAGTGGCGGATCGGGCCGCCAGACGGATGCGCAGGCCGCCCGGCTGCAGTGCGCCCGCGGGGATCAGGCGGACCTGGCCGGTGGGGATCGAGTGGACGGTGTAGCGGGTGAGAATCCAGGCCAGGACCAGGGTGGCCTCGGTCATGGCGAAAGTGTCGCCCGCGCATTTGCGGGTGCCAGCGCCGAAGGGGATGAGGGATTTTCGCGCGGTGGGGTTGGTCGAGAGCCAACGATCCGGGTCGAAGCGGTCCGGATCGGGGAAGGAGTCGGGGCGGTGGTGGAGGAGGTAGGGGCTGTAGACGACGGTCGCGCCCGCGGGGATCGGATGCTCGCCGAAGGTGGTGTCGGAGGTGGTGAGACGGGTGAGAATCCAAGCGGCCGGATACTTTCGGAGGGTTTCGGTCAGGACCCGGCCCAGGAGTTCGAGGTGTTGGACATGGTGGTAGGCCGGGGACTCCGCGCCGAGGACGGCGTCGAGTTCGGCGTGCACGCGGTCTTGCAGGACGCGGTCACGGGAGAGTTCGTGCAGTGCCCAGGAGACGGTGGTGGCGGTGGATTCGGTTCCGGCGATGAGCATCAGCGTCAGCTGGTCGGTGAGGCCGGTGCGGGTCGGGCACTCCCCCACCGACGGTTCGGCTTCGAGCAGCGCTGTCATCAGATCGCCACCGCTGCAGGCGTTGTCGCGTCCGCCGATCATGTCCTCGACCGATTCACGGAGGCGACGACGGGCGCGCTCGTATCGCCGATTGGCGGGCAGCGGAAGGCGAATCAGGCTGGGCGGCAGGAACATTCGAACGAAGATGCCCTGAATGTAGGTGGTGATGTCGGAGATGGTGCGCTCCAACACCGTCGGCGGCATGGCGATACCGAAGACGAGGAAGGCGGCACAGCGCGCGCCGATGCGCAGCATGTCGGGAAAGACGTCGATCACCGCGCCGTCGTGCCATTCGTCGACCACGACGGCGGTCTGTTCGACGATCGTGCGGGCGTAGCCGGGCATTCGATGCTTGCGGAAGACGGGCTGCACCAGTCGCCGCTGAGTGGCGTGGTCGGTGTAGGGACAGGTGCCCACATTGTCGCCGGTCAGTTCGCGCAGACGGGTGAAGAAGAAGCCGCCCTTGTCGAAAGTGCGCGGATCGCGCAGAAGCTCACGGGTCCGTTCGGGGGTGCAGACGACATAGAACGCCCCCGCACCCAGACGTAATCGGACGACATCACCGTGTGCGGTCAGAGATCGCAACAGCGCCAAGGGATCTCGCAGCAAGGCCAGACTGTGGCCGAACAGCGGCAGGGCACCGGGCGCGGTGGGCACCGGCGCGGGGCGGTGGGCATGCGGGCGCGGCAGGGCGATGGACATGACGATCCTCCGGGCGATGGTGGTGAATTCCCCTGATGGGCGCGACTGTTCGGCGGTCGGCCGCGACCGCTCGGTGTTCGGCCGGAACTATTCGGCGGACAGCAATCTCGGCGAGGTGCACAGCCGCACGGTGTCGGCCTGTACGTAGCGCTCCGAGCGCAGCGACCAGTCGAGATTGCCGCGCATCCAGCTCTTCATGCCCTCGACGCACACCCGCACGGCGCGGCGATCGGCGTCGGCCAGCCCGCGCCAGTCGGCGCACATATCCGTCAATTCTCTTTCCGCGCAATGGAATGCGGCGATGTCCTCGGCGACCCGCCGGTACACGGCATCGATCGCGGTCTGCAGATCACATCGCCGCTCCGCGGCCACGGCGAGCACGCCATTGCTGACCTCGCCGATGGCCAGTTCCTTGCGCAGCGACAGCACATCGTTGACCCAGACCACCACGTCGGCGGTGTGATCGAACATGCGGCGAAAGGGGTCGCTGCGCTGGATGACGCCCGGAACCTCCAGTCCGGCAGCGTATTCGAGCAATCTCAGGCACGGCGTGATGCCGCCGGACTGGCGGCGCAATTGCGCGTACGGCAGCACCTTGGGGACGTGCCGCGAGCGCCGATTGATCGCCTCGTAGGCGAAGGACTCCATGAAGCCCGCCATATCGTCGATGAATCGCAGTCGCCACGAGACGCTCTGCGGAGCGGCCAGCAAACGCCAGACCGCGGCCAGCTGCCGAACCAGTCCGGCGTCGTATTCGCCGGTGTGGCAACCATCCACGGGCAGGGCGGCCAGCACCTGCGCCAGCGCCCGCTCGTGGCCGTGGGTGGCCGCGCCGCCGGGACCGTCGTACCAGTCGTCGATGACGAAGGCCCAGGTGAACCATCCGGCCAGCGGCTCGAGCCGATCCGCGCGCACGAACGGAAAGGCCCGGGCGACCAGTTCCCCCAATCGAGTTCCGGCCAGTCGTTCTCGTTGGCGCGGCGTCTCCAGCAGCTCGAAGGCATCCGCCCAGTCCAGAATGAGCCGTTCCAGACGGGCGCGATGCGGGGAGATCCGGGCGGGCAGGGCGAAGAGCGGATGCTCGGGAGGCGGTAGGCAATCGAGTTCGCCGACATCGATCGCGGAGGTGGAAACCGACATGGAGCCTCGATTCCGAGTGAACGGGAGCCATTGCGCCACACGGAGGTTCGACCATCCGATCATGTAGCGCTGCAAATAACCATAAGTTTGCTAGACCTAGATCGAACAGCCTGGTTTGGGCCACAGACCTACCAATTTGGGACTCCCTTTCGCCCGTTGTGGGCGAATCGCCAGTGCCGAACGCGCCAACCGAACGGCGAACCTGGCGCAATCGATGGACGTTGGCGCGATCCGCACTGTCGAGCGCATCCCGTGGCGACAACGCTGAACCGGGTGACCGACCATGCGACCGAGGGGCTGCTCCAGATTCGTTCCATCACCGGCACGGCCCTGCTCGTCGACTTCGCGATCGGGCACGGGGTGTCGCTCGAATCCGCCCTACGCCACACCGGAATTCGCGAGCGCATGCTGATGAGCCCGGACGGGTACGTCACCCAGGATCAGGAAATCGCGGTCATGCGCAATATCGTCCGCCACGTCGGCGACGAACCCGGGCTGGGGCTGCTGGCCGGGGTCATGTGCCAGCCGCCGCTGTTGGGCGCGCTGGCCTGCGCGGTCATGAGCCAGTCCACGGTCCGGCGCGCGCTCGAGGTCGGACTGCGGTACGCGGACCTGTCGTGTTCGTTCGCGCGCTATTCGGTCGAACGGCACGATGACGAGATCTGGCTGGTCCGTGACGATTCCACCGTGCCGGAGGATCTGCGGCGCTTCTCGGTGGAGCACGACCTCGGCGCCCTGGCGTGCCTGCAGCGCGAAATGCTGCCGTCGCGGTGGCGTACCAAGCGCGTCGAGGTCACCGTGGCCGCCCACCCGGTCTACGACGGCTTCGCCATGGTGCTCGGCGTGCCCGAGCTGGTCTGCGACGCGCCGCGCACCCTGATCGTCTTCGGCGCGGAGCTGCTGAACCTGCCCATGCCGCAGGCCAGCCCGATCACGGCGCGCAGGTATGAAAGCCAGTGCGCCGCAATGCTCCAGCGGCGCCTGGACCAGAGCTCCGTCAGCGGCCAGGCCCGGGGCCCGGTGATCCGCGGCGCGCGCCGTCTGGCGCTGGTCACCGAGGGCTAGGACGCGCCGTGACTCGCCCCGTACATCACCTGCCGGTGGGCGAAGGACTCCCACCGCCGCGACGCGCGCCGAACCGATTCCGGCCCCGCGTATCCCAGCAGTTCGGCCTGACGAGCCAGCCCGAGGCGCTCGCCGTGCGCGTCGGCGCGGCGCAGGCGTTCGAGTCGGGCGCGGTCCAATTCCTGTCGCCAGGTGGTGCCGGATTCCAGCAGTCGTCGCTGCAAGGTCCGACGACTGACCGTGAGTCGCCGCGCCACCGCGTCGAGCGAGACATCGCCCGCGTCCAGTGCGTCGGCGAGCGTCTCGGCCACCCGATCGACCCAGGCGGTCGCCAGGGGCGGTGGCGGGGGCACAGTCGCGGCGATCTGTTCGAGAATGCGCCGCAGGACGGGATCGGCGGTGGTCAGCGGAGTGTCGAGGTCCGCGCCGCGCAGGGTGATCGAATCCTCCGAGGCCCCGAATTCGATTGCGCGCGTGCCGAGCAGGTCGTACATGTCGGTGTAGTTGCGTGGCGCCCGCTGCCGCAGACGCACCCGCACCGCGTCGAAGCCGCCCGCCGCCACCCGGCGGGGTCGGCCGAGCAGGGAGCTCACGCCCCACAGGTGGGTGAGATCGCGGGCCCGGTCGTCGCCTTCGACGATCTCGAATCCGACGGTGACATCACCGTTGTCCTCCTCGGTGAACGACAGCCGGTGATTGGTGCTGATATCGCTGATGTACGGCCCGACCGTGGCGAGACCCTCGCCAATGGTCGCCGAAGTCGAGAACAGGTAATCGCACAGACCACCGGCCCCGAGCGTGAATCGACATCCCACGCGAACCGGAAGAATCGGATCGTCGAGGGCCTTTCCGGCGACCTCCCACAGGCGGCAGTACACCGAACTCGGAATCTGGACATCGCCGTCGTCCAGGCTCCACGCGGGCAGCCCGGCCTCCCGTAGCAACCACTCGGGCTCCAACCCATTGGCAGCCACCTGATCAATGGCGAACCGGCACAACGAAAGGCGATACGTGGTCTCCAAGGCCCCTCCGGCCAAGCGCAGAGAAACACCAATGACAACGAAAATCTAGTCGCCCGAGCAAGATCGGGTGACCACATCGGGAGAGCGGATGCGATTTGTCCGCAACGCGACAGCGGAGGGGATCCGATGTGGACATCCGGTCGAGCGGGTTACGCGGCGCACGGAGTAGTTCTTTCGATCTACATCGGTGGAGCTACCGCGCGAAGGCTAATAGTGGGCGAATGGCTGATGTGCGAGAAGGGAGGCCCTCGGTAGCGTCGAACGCATGATGACAACCCTCCTCGCAACGACCGAAAACAGCACCGGCGAATCCGTGGCATCGGTGGCGCTCGTCATCGGCATCCTCGCCGTCGCCCTGGCCGCCGTGGTGCTGTTCATCGCGGCGTTGGTGAGCGTCGTGCGCTCACGCAGCTACGCCGCGGGCGGCAAGGCGGTGTGGGCCCTGTTGATCCTGGCGTTCCCGTTCCTGGGTCCGGTCGCCTGGTTCGTGTGGGGCCGCACTTCCACCCTGATGAGCCCGGTCGACTATTCCTAGCGAACCTGGGCCACGGCCGTGGAAACGGTCGTGGGCTGGCCGATTTCGTGCTGCGCGTCCGGGATCACGACATGACCGGCGAATCCGCCGACAATGAACGCGCCAATGACGATGCCCGCGATTTTCGAATTGATTCGGCGGGGCTGCTGAACGGCGAAAAGGCCGAAATTCTTTACCGAGCCACGTGTCTGGTCGTACATGGTTCCTCCAAACTGCTGGGCCGCCCCGGCGCGGTGGTTCCGTGCCGTCGAAATACCCAATGCCCCTCTCCGACTGTGTTTTCGGAGTTCGAGACGTCAACGCGAATTACGGTCCTAGTAGTACCACGCCGATGGGTCGATATCCATGGGTATTCCAGGTCACAATCCGCCCGGTTCGCTCTCGAAGATGCCCTGCAAGGGGGCCCTTTCGTAGATCGTCGCCAAACCGCGGAGCGCGACCGGATGCGCGGTTCGGAGAATCACACCAATGAATAAGGGAATTCGCCATGCGGAGGGATGCGCGCGTGTGCACGGCATCACCATGTGGCGCGGCACACGTCCGGAGCGCACACTGGGAACGTAGCGCCGAATTCCTCCCCCGGAGCTGATGCGATGGCAACCAACGGCCCCTTCGGAATCGATCCCGAAGACTTCGAACGCGCCCTCCGCGAGGCGGGCGTCGACATCCGAGACCTCCTCGGCAAAGCCTCCGACTACCTCGACCGCACCACCACCAACCCGCTGACCTCGCTGCTCGGTCTGCTGGTCCAGCCCGAACGCGCCCCCAAACGCGAGGGTCCCACCACCGGCGAGTCCGGCGACGGCGTCTGGGCGGTCTACGTCCTCGACGACTCCGGCACCGCCACCGTCGACCAGATCTTCCCCACCGAACTCGAGGCGCTGCGCGCCCACCGCGACAACACCGACCCACACCGCCGGGTCCGTTTCCTCCCCTACGGCGTCCCCGTCAGTGCCCTGGACGAATTCACAAAACCCGAGCCACCCCAGGACTGAACCTCACTCGGTGACGAGCAGCGACTCCAACACGTGCGAGACCAACTTCGCGAGACACTCGAGCGAAGGATCGGCCCCCAACGCCGCCACATCCGCCTGAATCGCCTCCGGCAACCCAGGGTCCACCCTGGAGGCGATATCGTTCGCCATCCACTGCACCTCGGAATCGGTCACGAACCCCAGCGACTCCAACGCCTCCCGCGCCGTCTCGGTATCCAACTCCGGCCCGGCCGCCGCCCGCACCGCCGCAGCCGTCGGCTCATTGACATGCTCGGCAACAGTCTCCAAGAGACCCCGTAAAGGCTCGACATCGGTCATCTCGATCGATTACCCACCCCGCGCGACGCCAATCGGGGCCGAGCATCGCCATGGACATGCCGCGCGGGCTCCCCCGTCGTGTTGATATCAACCTCGACACATCGATCACGACAGGAGAATTCATGCCCATCAAGTCAGTTCTGATCCCCACCCCGGACGGCCAGGCCGACGGGTTCGCCGCCTTCCCCGACGACGGCGAACGCCATCCGGGGGTACTGATGTACGCCGACGGTTTCGGCCCGCGTCCCGTACTGCGGGAGATGGCCCTGGAGCTCGCCGGGCACGGCTACTACGTGCTCGTCCCCAACTTCTTCTACCGGCACGGACCGGCGCCGGTGATCGACCTGCCCGCCCACATCGACGCGGACGCGCGCCCCGGCATCTTCGCCGTGCTGATGCCCATGATCGGGGCGCATACCCCCGACCGCATCCTGCGTGATGCCGACGCCTATCTCGACTTCCTCACCACGCAGCCCGAAGTCGGCCCGGGACCGGTCGCGGTGACCGGCTACTGCATCGGCGGCCTCCTGGCGACGCGCACCGCCGCGGCGCACCCCGATCGGGTGGCCGCCCTCGCCGCCTTCCACGCCCCCGTGGCCGCCGCCGGACCCGATGTCCTCGCCCAGATCGGCGCCCAAGCCCACTTCGGCCACGCCGCAGGCGATCTGACGCCCGAGGACCTGACCGAGCTCAACCGGACCCTGACCGCGGCGGGCCTGACCTACACCTCGGAGATCTACCCCGACACCGTCCACGGCTTCACCATGTCCGACACCGACTCCTTCGACCCCGCAGCTCTCCAACGCCACTGGGACAGCCTGCTCCCGCTCCTCGACCGCACCCTCACAACCACCTGAGGATCTCCCGCGGTGCCGCACTGACCACTTCGGTCAGCGCGGCTCCCCGTCGACCTCAGAGCGATGTGCCGGTGGAGACACAGCTATTCGTCGCAGGGTTGTAAGCCTGGAAGAACAACGTGCACCCGTGCAGCACATCGTCGAGAGCGAAAGAGCCGGTGGACGATCCGGTCGAAGCGGCCGCTCCGGCCACCGGCACGGTCGGGTCCTGCACGGCCGGTGCCGCGGCCGCGGTACCGACCACGGTGGCGAACCCGACCGCCGCCGAAGCGAGGGCGAGTGACCCGCGAATCATGGTGCGCGCGTTGATCAGTGACATTGATTGTCTCCTCTGGAGCGATATCCGAACAGAGTGACGAACACTCATGTTCGCATACCGTACAACAAGTGACCCGTTCCCACTTCAGATCTCGCACGACAGATCCGCTTCGCCGTAAAGGCAAGCAGCGCAAGAGCGGCGAGAGCGAAGACCGCGTTGCCCATACGGTCCACATACGCGGGCGCGGGAAAGCTCGGCGGTTGCAGAAAGCCGTGCCAGGCATAGGTGAGCAGACCGGCGGCACCCAGGGCGAACCTGTGCCACGGTCCCCAGCCCTCGCACCGGGACCAGCGCAGGATGAGCAGCGTCATGGTGGCGTAGAGCGCGAGGTATCCGCAGACCGTGATCCACGCGGGCACAACGGATTCCAGCTCGATCCCCGCCGTCGCGAGCACGCTGGGTATCCAGTACGCCAGCCCCGCGGCCATGGCGATCGTGAAGACGGTCCACGGGTGGGCCGAGGTAGCCGGGAGGCGGGGGCGGCGGAGTCGGGCGGACAGAAACGCGGCGATGATCAGGGCGACGGCCACGCCCAGAGTCCCGATGATCCGAGCGGCCGACAACGGGTAGTTCGCCGAACCCGCCAGAGCGACAGGCGCCGCGCCGCCGAGCACGAACAAGACGGCCGAAACGGTGACTCCGACCTTGCCGAGCCAGGGCGTCTCGGGTTGACGTGAGCCCGCCTCCACCATCGCTATCGGCACCGCGATACTCCACACCCCGTGAATGGCCAGCACGAACACGGTCCAGTAGGCACCGATGCCCAGCGCCGGGATGAATCCGTAGTCCAGCAGCCGCAATCCGGCGTAGTCGGGATCGAACAGCGATCTCGTGAGCAAACCCTCCTCGATCACGGCATACGCGAGGCCCAGCACGACGATCCCCGGCCACCCGAGCCGCCACCGGCGAGCGGTCTCCCGAATCAGCAGTGCGCCACCGCCATAGAGCGGAATCAGCCCGATGATCATCGGCAGGTCATTGATGGGAACGTTGCCGAGCAGATACTCACCGACCAGTGGCGCGAGAACCAGCAAGCCGAGTGCCGGAAGAATTCGTCTCATCACGCGCGCCCCCGATCACCATAATTCTTGGTGTTCAACACAATTGAAAGCTACGTTGCATTCAGAAATCGGGTCAATCGATCGATTCGAGAAACCGCAGGTAGCCGACGGTAAATCCGTGCATTGGCACTGCATCCGAATGCAATGAAACGTTGCACCGAATGATCCCGAACGCAATAGTGGCGTCATGTCGGAAGCAAGGTTGACCCTGCAGGACCGTCGCCGCATAGCCACCGGCCTCGCCGAAGGTCGCTCCTACGCCGAGATAGCCAGGCGGCTGCACCGCCCGACCTCGACGATCAGCCGCGAAATCACCCGCAACGGCGGCCCCGGCGACTACCACCCCGAACGCGCCCAACAGGCAACAGCCCGGCGAGCGCGCCGCCCCACCCCGAAACGTCCCCGCGAGACCAACCCCCTGGACCCCAAGGTCCTCGAGGTGGAGGCCGAAGCCGTCGACATGGCGATCGGCATGGGATTGCCGAAAATGGTTGCGCGGGTACTCATCTGCCTGTGGCTGAGCGAGCACGGCCGCCTGACCGCAGCCGAACTCTCCCGCACCCTGAAGGTGAGTCCCGCCTCGATCTCCACCGCCGTGGCCTACCTGGCCCGACAAGGCCTGATCAAACGCGAACGCGACCCCGGCCGACGCCGCGACATCTACATCGTCGACGACGACGCCTGGTACCACTCGACCGTAACCAGCCTCCACCGCACCCTCGCGGCAGCCGAAATGACAAGGGCAGCAGCCGAAACCCTGGGCCTCCACACCCCCACCGGCTCCCGCCTGGCCAAAGGCAGCACCTTCCTCAAACACATCAGCCTCGACGGCCTATCCTCAGCCAACCACTGGCGCACTCTCCCCCCGGACCACCCGTAAATCCCCCACGAAAACCGTTGATTCGGTTCCATGAGGGCCAGTCAGTGGGCAGATGGTAGGTGCGGCCAGGCTCGCGTGGCCAGCTCGCGAGCAATGTGACACGCCCGGTCGGGACCACCGTGCTCGACTTGTGCAGTGAGAGTGACATTTTCATACAGAGGTCCAGGCTCGGACACATAGGGCAAGCTGCTGCGGTGGCCGGGCCATGGAGACCACACCTTGATGGTCGTCGTGAGGCGGCACCAAGGAAAGCCGTCGTTGTCGTTGGGATAGGTGTGCGTGATTCGGCCAGCGATCGTTTCAGCGGGAAGCCGGTCCAGGCCCTCGGTATCGAGTCGCGCCTCGAGGGTGACATCGTCTCCCGCACGGCGTCCGGATGGCCGCGACTGCCAGACACACGAGTGCGGCTGCTGCGCCGTGGTGATGCCGGAATCCCCGGAAACCGCCTCGACTTCCGGCGCCGTCAGGGCCGAACACAGATCCATCGCACCCACCGAGTCCGGCGGAAACTCGAGCGCCGGAAGGCTACCGGACCGCAACTGCGCGACGACAGCGGCCACGGTGCGCTCGCCCGCCCGATCGATATCGGCCGAATCAGCAGCGGAGGTGTGGGGGCTCGACCAGACCTGCACCGAGTAGGCGTCGTTCGCGCGCACCCTGGTCGAGTAATCACTGCCTGCCGTCCGCGGCGATCGGGCAATGCTGATGTCACCATCATGAGTAACGGTCCGAGTCGGCATCGTCGGCGGATCCTTGTCCCGCCCCTTGGCTTCGATGTGGATGTACAGCTTCACAAACCGGCTGTCACCGGGCAGGTCGACGACGACTTTGCAGGAAAGGAAATCATCGGGCTCGATATCGACCTCCGGGCGAGCGGTGCCGGGAACATCGACAGCGATCCCGGAGAACGTGTCGGGTGAGACGAACCCACACGGATCCGCCCGTCGAAGAATATCGAATCCGCCTCCGGGGTCGGATTGGCTCGAGTGCCGGTCAGCGCCACCAACGCAAGCACTCAGAACCACCGCGGCCGGAATCAGGGCAGCCAGAACCAACACCCGACTCGGATGCACGACTGCATCTAGCACGGATCGACCCTTCAATCGCCAAATAACGGGAAGTATGCCGATTGACCCGCCCGCCGAGTAATCGACCACCGACACCCCTCAATTCGACAGGTAATCAGACTGTACTGTCATCCGACCAAGCCTTTCACATCAAAGCCGGTAGATTGCCATAAATTCGCTATAGAGATCTATTCACCAAGCATGTGAACCCCGCCAGCTGTCGAACCTCGAGGAGCGTATAGCGATGCGGACCACCCGTTCCGCCGCTGTGTTGGGAGTTGTGTCAGCCGCAGCCGTCGTCGCTCGAGTTCACGAGCCCGACATTCCCCACCGAAGCGTTCTTCGAGGTTTGCTTTCCCTCCGTCAGCGAGCTGCAACTTGCTGTGCTGAGTGGATACGGCAGCCCAATGGTCTATTCCCGCGAGTAGCGATCGCCACTCAACGACACGGGAGCTGGTTGGTCCGGGGCCAGGAGGAGTTGCGGTGTGAGGCAGCAGTGGCGGGTGATGAGGGCGGCTGCGCCGCGGGAGACGGCTGCGCTGCCAAGGGGGGAGGCTGCGAGGGTGGTCGGGCGTTTTGTGGCGGCGAGGACGCCGGTGCCGAGTTCGGCGCGCACTCCGGGGACGAGGTCGTCGAAGAAGCGTGTGTAGCTGCCGCCGAGGACGATCGTGCCGACGTCGCAGAGGTTGACCAGGGAGGACAGGGCTACGCCGAGGGCGGATCCGGCGCAGTTGACGGCGGAACGGGTGCGGATGTCGCCCGCGCGCAGGGCGTCGCAGAGTGAGTCGAGGCGGGGCTGGCCCGCGGCGGTGAGGATTGCCTGCAGGCCCGCGTATTGTTCGACGCAGCCTTGGCTGCCGCAGGTGCAGGGGCGGCCCGCGCGCTCGATGACGACGTGGCCGAGTTCGCCCGCGAAGCCGCTGCGGCCGCGGAACAGGGTGCCGTCGAGGATGATTCCGGCGCCGATGCCGACGTCGCCGGAGACGTAGACGAAGTCGTCACCGGCCAGGCGGCGAGGCCACACGTGGGCGAGGGCGGCGAGATTGGCCTCGTTGTCCACCAGCACCGTCGGGGCTCCGAGCGCGGACGCCAGGCGATCGCCGATCCGCACCCCGGTCAGGGAGGGCACATTCGGCGCGTGCACGACCGTGTCGGCGTGCATGATGCCGGGCACCGCCAGCCCGATTCCCAGTGGCTCACAGCCGGATTCGGTGAGCGCGGCACGAATGAGTTCGGCGAGCCGGTCGATCAGGTCGTCGGCGGCGCGGCGGCGGTTGTCGAGGTCGATGCGCGCGTCGGCCGCGATCGACCCGTCCAAGCGCTGCACGGTGACGGCGAGGTGGCGCACATTGATTTCCGCTCCGACGGCCACCGGGGCCTCGTCGGAGAATCGCAGGGGTCGCGAGGGGCGACCGCGCCCGGTGTTCACCAGATCGTCCTCGATCAGAATCCGTTGTCGCAGCAGCGGTTCCACCAGGTTGGCGATGGTGGCCTTGGTCAGGCCGATGCGCTGGGCGAGCTCGGCGCGCGAGGCCGGGCCCTCCAGCAGGGCCGTCAGCAGGGCCTGCAGATTTCCGGTGCGCACCTGCCGCAGGTGCACCGGGCCGGTTGGCGGTGTCATCGCTCGAGATACTTCGACTGGGCCGACAGGTACCGTTCCCGCACCGCGTCCGCCACCGGAGCCTCGTAACGCTGTGCCGGAGCGGCGGATTCGGGCCAGTCCGGGAGCTCGGGTCCACCCCGTAGCGCCCATGCGGCCTGGCGGGCCGCGCCCTCGGCGACGTATTCGCCGGGCTCGGGTGCCAGCACCGGCACGCCGAACACCGCGGGTGCGATCTCCCGCACCGCGGGCAGCGCGGCGGCACCACCGATCAACCGTACGGTGGTGACCGAAACACACTGGGCGGCCAGGGCTTCCAACCCGGCGGCGATCCCGCACAGCATGCCCTCCACGGCGGCACGGGCGAGATTGGCCGGTGTCGCGGAGGCGGTGGTGAGGCCGTGCAGGGCACCGGTCGCGGTGGGCAAGTTGGGGGTTCGCTCCCCGTCGAAATACGGGACCAGCACCACCCCGTCGGCCCCGGACGGAGCCGACAGCGCGAGCTCGCTCAGCTTCCGCAGTCCGACTCCGAGCAGACCGGCGGTGGTGTCCAGAACCCGCGCGGCATTGAGGGTGCAGACCAGCGGGAGATGGCGGTCGGTGGCATCGGCGAAACCGGCGACGATGCCGGTCGGGTCGGCCGGACGCTGCACCGAGCTCGCCGAAACCACACCCGAAGTGCCTAGCGACACAACCACATCCGTGCCCGCCGCCAATCCGAGCCGGGCCGCCGCATTGTCGCCCGCCCCGGCGGCCAGCAGCGGACCGGACGCCGATGCCGTCGACTCATTCGGGCCCATCACCCTGGGGAGCAGCAGATCGTTTCGGCCACAAGCGAATTCGAGCAAGTCCCGGCAGTATTCGCCGATGCTGGAATCGAAATAGCCAGTGCCCGAGGCGTCGGAGCGGTCGGTGGTGAGCTGGTCGAGTCCACCGCCACGCAATCGCCAGGTCAGCCAGTCGTGCGGAAGACAGACCGCGGCGGTGCGGGCGAGGTTGTCGGGCTCGTGCTCGGCCAGCCAGCGCAGCTTCGTGACGGTGAACGAGGCCACCGGCACCGATCCGGTGCGCTGCGCCCAGGTCGGCGCACCCAGTTCGTCGACCAGGTCGCGGGCGGCATCGGCCGATCGAGTGTCGTTCCACAGCAGCGCGTCTCGCACCACCCGACCCGCCTCGTCCAGGCACACCAGACCGTGCTGCTGTCCCGCGATGCCGATCGCCGCCACCTCGTCGAGGCCCCCGGCGTCGTCGAACGCTTCGTGCAGTGCGGTCCACCAGTGCTCCGGATGAACCTCGGTGCCGGGCGGATGCGCCGCCCGCCCGGACCGCACCGCCCGCCCGCTCTCCGCGTCACGAATGACGACCTTGCACGCCTGGGTGGAGGAGTCGACTCCCGCGACCAGCGTCATCGTGCGCCCAACAGGTGCTCGAGCGCCAACTGGTTCAGACGGACGAAGCCGTAGCCGCGCTCGCCGACCCGGTCCGGGTCGAAATCGGCTGCCGGATCTGCCAGTAGGTCGGTGTAGTGCTCACCCGGGGACAGGGTGGGGGTGTGCAGCGTCTGCACCCCGGCATCCGAAAGCGCCTGTTGGACTTCGGGATCCGCGCGGAAGGCGCGGGCCCGTTCCTTGAGTAGCAGGTAGGTGCGCATATTCGCGGCCGCGGAATCCCAGACACCCTCGATGTTTTCGGTCCGCGAGGGCTTGTAGTCGAAGTGGCGCGGGCCGTCATAGGCGGGTTCGCCGTTGGGCCCGCCGTTCTCCAGCAGGTCGACCAGACTGAACGCGTTCATCAGATCACCGTGGCCGAAGACCAGGTCCTGGTCGTATTTGATGCCCCGCTGGCCGTTCAGGTCGATGTGGAAGAGCTTGCCCTGCCACAGCGCCTGCGCGATGCCGTGCGCGAAGTTCAATCCCGCCATCTGCTCGTGTCCCACTTCGGGATTGACCCCGACCAGTTCCGGGTGCGCGAGGGTGGTGATGAACGCCAGCGCATGCCCGACGGTCGGCAGCAGAATGTCCCCGCGCGGCTCATTGGGCTTCGGCTCGATCGCGAAGCGCAGATCGTAACCCCGGTCCCGCACGAATTCGGTGAGCACATCGAGGCTTTCGCGGTACCGGTCCAGCGCCGCGCGCACATCCTTGGCGCTGTCGTATTCCGCGCCCTCGCGCCCGCCCCACAGCACATAGGTCCGCGCCCCGAGCTCGGCCGCCAACTCGACATTCCGCAACACCTTGCGCAGCGCGAACCGCCGCACCCCCCGATCGTTGCTGGTGAACCCACCGTCCTTGAACACCGGATGGGTGAACAGATTCGTGGTGACCATCGGCACCACCATCCCGGTCTCCGCCAACGCTTTCCGCAACTCCTCGATCCGCCGCTCCCGCTCCCCCGCGGTCGTCCCGAACGGAATCACGTCGTCATCGTGAAAGCTGATCCCGTACGCCCCCAACCCGGCCAGCCGGTGCACCGCCTCCACCGCATCCAGTTCGGGTCGCGTGGCATCCCCGAACGGATCCCTCCCCCGCCACCCCACAGTCCACAATCCGAACGAGAACCTATCCGCGGGTGTCGGCGCAACCATGTCCATCCTCCACTTTGTTCAGACATTGAACTAAGTGTTCGGCAGCCTACTCACCACCCGCTCGGAAGTTATGGAAATCGCCGAAATAGTTCCGTTCAGAACCAGGACCATGGGCGCACTCGATTGGCCAGATCGATCAGGTCGAAGCGGTGCTGCGGGCGGGTGGCGGTCCACGCCACCGCGCGCAATGCCGCCTCGACGCCGCGGCGCAATCCTCTCTCGGTCGTCGGATAGCCCAGTACCGGACGGTCCGTCGCATCGGTCAGCGCGCCGCACCGGAGCGCGGCCAGGGCGGCACTGAGGACTATGACCCGCAGTTGCCGGACCCGGGGCCCGTCGGCGAGCGCCTCCAGACACTCCGCGGCGCGCCGCACATGCCGCGCACGCAGTTCGGTCGGCGGTCGCGAGACCGCCAGCAGCGCCGCGGTCATCCCCGCCAGCTCGGCCAGACCACTCGTCGGCGGCACCGACGCCAGCATCGCGACCGCGTGGTCGAGGTCGCCCGCCTCCGTTCGGCAGCGAGCCACACCGAAGGCCGCGCTCTCCATCCCGCGATCGATGGCCCACACGGCTCGGTAATGCTCACGCGCCGTAGCGCGCCAACGCGATTCGACTTCGTCCTGGGTCAGCAGATCGGCCTGGGCTTGCAGCTCCGCGGCCGCACCCAATGCCATCATCGGCGCGATCTCGCCGGGCAGCGCCCCTCTGACGGCATCGAACAACTCATAGGCCGACGCGTAGCGCCCCTCCAGCAAATCGGCCACGGCCCGATACCAGTCCAGGCGCCAATCAGTTTCGGCTGCCGTGCCGTCCAGCCGAGCCATCGTCTCACGGGCCCCGGCGAGTTTCCCGAGATCCAACTGCGCTCGCACCTCGGCGAGGGCCGCCTCGTGGGCGAACGAGGCCGGAAGCGTCAGGACCCCGGCAGCGGCGGATTCCCGGTAGACCCGAAGCATGTCCAACACACGCTCGGGATCCTCGTGCAGCAATGGGGACACCAGCTCGGCACTGGGGTCGTCCGGATCGATCAGCGGAACAGCCAGTGCGGCAACGACATCCGGTGACCGCAGCAGGGGCCGGCGTGCGACGCCGTCGGAGAGACCGTCGGTGGGCAGCAGCAGCACCTCGGTACCGAAATCGGCTCGCGCGGAACCGAAGACGGTCGAGATCTGGGGAATGCCGCGCCCGGTGTCGGCGGCCAGCACCGCCCGCAAGACCCCGGCCGCCTGGCAGTACATGTCGTATATCGATGAAAAACGTTGCGCCGGATCGGGATCGGTGGCACGCACCAGCAGGCGGTGAAACGCCGGATACCGCCGCAGCGCGCTCGCCCGATCCGGTGACGGCAGGCCCGGCAATCTGTTTCCGTGTCGATCCAGCGACATCGGCAGGGTCAGCGCGGCCAGGGTGCGACCGACGGCGTAGATGTCGGCCGCGACGGAGGGACCGGTCTCGGTGTATTCGGGCGCCTGATAACCCACCGTCCCGTACAGGCTGCCGCCGGAGCCCAGCGCGGCCACCGCACCGAGGTCGATGAGCCGGACCTCACCGTCCCCGACCATGATGTTGTCCGGTTTCACATCGTTGTAGCCCAGGCCCAGCCCGTGCAGATAGTCCAGGGCGGGCAGCACCTCCATCACGCAGGCCAGCGCCTCGGCCACCGAAAACCGCTCGGGCGCAAGGGCATCCAGCAGGGCGCGCAGGGACTGGCCGCCGATGTACTCCATGACGATGTACCCCGCCACCACGCCGTCCTCGGAACGGTGCTGCACGAAGTTGAAGATCTTCACAATGCTGGGGTGCGCCAACTCCGACAGGAACTGTCGCTCGGCGACCGCGACGATCCGCGCCTCCATGTCGCCGGGGTTCTGCAGGCCCTTCAACACCACCCATCGCCTGCTGACATTGCGGTCCCTGGCCAGGTAGATCCACCCCATACCCCCGTAGGCCAGGCACCCGTGCACATCGTATTGATCCGCGACGACGGTCCCCGGCCGCAGCGGCGGCCGGAAGTTGAACCGGGTCCCGCATCGCTCGCAGTTGCCGGTCGGCCCGGCATCCGCGGCGCGGCCGACCGGGTGGCGACACTTCCAGCAGAACCGCTTGTCCTGGGGCACTTCGGGATCGACCGGCACGGCGGCGGCCGGATCGATCGTCGGTACCGTCGGCAGCGGCACCATCCCGGTGCCGAGTTGCTGCCGCACGGCCCGGAACCGCGCCGCGCGCGCCGAGACCACGGTGCGTTCACCACCGATCCCCACGCCGGCGACCGCGGAGGTGACCTCCGCGCCGCGCTGCGCGACGGGACCGGACGTGACGGAAATATCCGGCATGAGCACCTCGACCCGCGAACCGACACCGACCCCGGAACCCGAACCGCTCCACCGCGTGGAGGCGCGCGGTGGAGCGGTCGACTGCCGGCCCCTGGGTGGCGTCACTAATAGGGGGACCGACGAGCTTATGGGATTGTCGAGGACTCGATGAGGTGTCGCAACCACAGCCTCGATATCGCGACACCCGGTGTTCACCCGACCCGGTTCAGCGCTCGCGGTGTTCGAGCGGACGCTCGGCGAGGACCGGGAACTGCCCGGTGAATCCGGACCGGGCCGCGGCGATCGCCAGCACCCGCTTGCGCGTCAGGAACCAGCCGAGAGTCATCACCGGCACCACGACCACCACCATCGCGATCAGTGCGCCGCGCTGGGTGTCGTCCTTGCCGAAGGCCATCAGCGCGAGCACGCCCACCAGGAAGAGCAGTGCCGCCCAGTTGGTGTAGGGCGCGCCCGGCATCCGGAACTTCGGTCGGACGGCCTTGCCCTCGCGGGCCCAGCGCCACAGCTTCAACTGGCAGATCAGGATCGCCGCCCAGGCCGCGATGGTGCCCAGCGCCGACATGTTCAGCACGATCTCGAAGGCCTTCGCGGGCACGATCGCATTGAGCCCGACACCGCCCAGAGCGACGGTGGCGGTGGCGAGAATTCCCACGTACGGCACGCCACCGCGGCTCATCCGGGCCGCCACGGACGGCGCGCTGCCGTTGACGGCCATCGAGCGCAGAATGCGGCCGGTCGAGTACAGCCCGGCATTGAGGCTGGAGAACGCGGCGGTCAGCACGATCAGGTTCATCACCGAGCCCGCGCCATTGATGCCGAGCTTGCTGAAGAACGTCACGAACGGGCTGGTGCCGGCCTTGAACGCGGTGTACGGCAACAGCATCGACAACAGCACCAGCGAGCCGACATAGAACAGGGCGATGCGGGCGATGACGGAGTTGATCGCGCGGGGCATGACCTTCTCGGGATTCTCGGCCTCACCCGCCGCCGTGCCGACGAGTTCCACTGCCGCGTAAGCGAATACGACGCCGGTCGTGGTCAAGACCAAGGGCAGTGTCCCGGTCGGGAACAACCCGCCGTGGCTGGAGATCACGCTCGGCCCGGTGACCTGGCCCGCGATCTTGAACCGGCCGAGCAGGAATACCAGACCGACCACCAGGAAGCTGATCAACGCCACCACCTTGATCAGGGCCGCCCAGAACTCCATCTCACCGAACCACTTGACCGACACCATGTTCAGCGCGACCACGAACACCAGCGCGATGAGCGCGATCGTCCATTGCGGAATCACCTTGGTCGCGCCCCAGTAGTGCACATAGGTGGCGATGGCGGTGATGTCGACGATGCCGGTCATACACCAGTGGAAGAAGTACATCCAGCCGACGCCGAAGGCGAGCTTCTCGCCGTAGAACTCGCGGGAATAGGAGACGAACGATCCCGACGAGGGCCGGTGCATCACCAGTTCGCCGAGCGCGCGCAGGATGAAGAACACGAATATCCCGCACACCGCGTAGGCGATGAACAGGCCGGGACCGGCGACCTTGAGACGCCCGGCGGCGCCGAGGAACAGACCGGTCCCGATTGCGCCGCCAATGGCGATCATCTGCAACTGCCGCGGGCGCAGGGCCTTGTGATAGCCCGCATCCTCAGCCTCGATGCCGAGCGCGGACGTCGGCGCGTCCGTTCGACTTTCAACGGTGGCCATAGTGGAAGACCTCTCATGTGCTGGGCGATAGTGCCCTCAATCACACCATCGTGCGGTGAACCATATACATCGTTTGATGGCACATGCAATGCTGTGATGACAGGTTTACGAACCCGAAACCTGATCCCGCGACGCAGGCCGCCCGGGACGCGAAGCATCCACGGTCGGATGTGGTTTCCTGGAGACGTGGCCGAGACGGAATTCACGATCGACGAGCTGGCGCGCGAGACCGGCATGACGGTGCGCAGCCTGCGCGCCTACCACGAGCGCGGAGTGCTGCCGCCGCCATACCTGAAGGGCCGCACCGGTTTCTACAGCCAGGAGCATGTGAACCGGCTGCAGATGATCAGCCGCCTGCTCGACCGCGGCATCAAGCTGCACGGCATCCGCGAATTGCTCGAGGCCTGGGATCGCGGCGAGGACCTCGGCGATGTGCTCGGAGTAGAGGAGACGCCCGACCCCGCCGCCGAGCAGACCGCCCGGCTCACCGGCCGCGAAGCCACCCCGGCCCGGCGCATTCCGGCCACCCACCTGGCCGAACGGTACAGCGAGGTGCCCAACGGCCTGGCCCGCATCGTCGCCGCGGGTCTCTACGAGCCCGTCGACGTGGCCACCTACCGAGAACGCAACCCCCGCCTGGTCGCCCTGACCGAACAACTCGTCACCGCCGGGGTCCCCCGCACCCGCGCCCTCGACGAGGTCGAGCGCCTGCGCGCCACCTGCGAACACATCGCCCGCCGCTTCGCCGACCTGGCGGAATCGACCCCGGTCGCGATCCGAGCCCTACCGGGCCAGGCCGCAGCCGAACTGGTCGACGAATTCATCACGCGCTACCTGGATTCGGCCCCCCACTAACTCTCTTGATCCTATGACTCACCATGAGCGCATAGACCATCAAATGGTGGCACATAAGTCAATGGCTCTTGCCGCTTGCCGCCGGAGGTAGGCGTCGAGTGCAGCGCGGTTGGCCGTGATGGCGTACGGCCACTAGTCCTCGCCGAACTGTGCCGGCCCACTCACCGTCGTTTCTCCGGTGAAACCGGGTGCCCACGTGGAGAAATGTCTTTCGAACCCCGGCAAAGAGCTTGGCGCGGATACTGGGTGGGAGCTTGGAGGAGGCGCCATGGATCTTCGGGCACCGGTGTGCGTGGTGGGCGCTGGCCAGAGTGGGATTCTCGTGGCGGCGAAGCTGCGGGAGTTGGGGTTCGAGTCGGTCGATGTGTTCGAGGCGCGGCCTCGGATCGGGGGTTACTGCGAGACCGCGACAGTGGCGGGTGAGGTGTACGACTTCCAGGCGCACCTGGTGATTCAGCAGGACTTCGGGGCGGGTTTCGCGGGGACCGCGATTCATGGATTGCTCGAGCGGCATCCGGTCGAGATGCAAACCGAGGCTTTGTATTTCGTTGGGCGATCGCGGTCGGGGAAACCCCGGATGGGGGTGCCGCCGCATTTCGTGCCACTGTTCGCGGCCTCGACGCCGGAACAGGTGGCGGATCAGATCGCCGAGGCGTGGACGATTATCGAAGGCGCGGTGCGGGATCGGCGCGGGCCGGGAATGAACGGGCTGGCGTTCGACCGCCGGGCCGGGGAGACATGGGAGACATATCGGGCTCGACACGCGCCGCTGGTGGGGGAAGTACTACAGGGGCTGACCCTGTACGCGAACATGCGGCGGCCGCGCCAGCCGGCCGAGAGCGTCATCAATATCAACGCGCATATCTCGGGGCATGTCTCGCAGCTGGCGAAGATGATGCTGTCGGCATATCCGAGGCAACGGGAAGCCCTGCTCAGACGCCTGCCCGAATCGCTTGTCGCACAGATGAACTCGCTCCGACCGGTCACGGTCAGCTTTCGGCGGGGTTTTATCGATCTGCTTCGGCGCATTGTCGCGGACCATCGAATCGAGGTGCTGGTCGACGCTCCGGTGACGCGAATCGAGCCGCTCGGCGCGGAAGGTGTTCGCGTCGGTTATCGACGCGCCGGAGTGGCGTGCACTGCGGTGTACTCCCGGGTGGTGGTCACGACGCGGCCCACGCAGATTCGGGAGATGTTCCCGGACGGGGAGATACGAGAGCTTTTCGACGAGCGGAACTGCCCACGCACCTGGACACGCAGCTACCTCATCCGGGTTCGCAACGAGCTCATTGCGTTCCCGCGCGGAGTCGTTGACCCCGAACCGCTGGGGTTCTGGGTGATCGACCCGTACGGGAGTTATACCGACACCGATCCGGATCAGGCCCTGCATCGGATCACCGCGGCCAATAAACAGCACCCGGGGCCGTACTGGGTGTGTTTCAGCAACTCGGACAGATCGGTATCCGATGCGCGCGCCTGGGAGTTGGCGAAGGAATCCCTGTTTCTGTTCGAGGACCCGGAGCTGATCACGGAGACCATCGCCGAATGGCCCGCGTATCCGAGCGCCGCGGCGATCCGCGAGGGCTGGCTCGACCGGGTGGAGGCCACACAGGGACGCGACGGCATCTACTTCGCCGGGGAGATCTTGTCCGGACCGACCATCGAGTGCATCAGTTCCTTTGCACAGGAGGTGATTCCGCAGTGGTTCGCCCACAGCTAGCACTGGTTGCCGGTCGCAATCGCATTGTTGACCGGGCACGATCCGAGAGCAAGCCGGCAAACCCTGGTGAAGGGGGCGGGGAATAGTGAAGCATTAGTATTTCGATTTTTCTGCGCGCAGCCTCACCACGCGGATACCGTCGTGGCGGCACCGAGGTGCCGACAACGACAACCTCCAGTGGAAGTGCAGATGAGGCAAATGAGTTGGGCCGCCGCCACGGCGGCCATCCTGGCGATACCGGTCGTCGCGGCGGCAACGGCGTCGGCGACGGTCGACAATGTGAACCTGACACAGGTCGACACCGGTATCGGCGGATGTGAAGGGGCGGGCAATACCTGCACGATCCTGGTGAGCACCAGCGGCGCGGACGCCCTGGCGCCGGTCACGATCACCTTGGACGGGCAGACGGTCGGCACGTTCACCCCGCAGGCTGGATCGACGGCCGGTACCGGGACCATCCAATTCATCTATCGCTCAAAGCTTCCCGAGGGCGTCTACAGCCTCACCGCCACACAGGGTTCCTCGACCAAATCCATGACGATGCAGAACTGCGGCAGCCAGCCGACCGGCAGCTCCAGCGCCTCGGCCCAATGCACCGCCAACGACATCCTCGGCGCACTCATGATGCCGCTGATCATCCTCACCGGCTCCGGCCACACCCAACTCTGACCGCACCCTAGAGGTCGATGACGACCTTGCCCTTGACTCTCCGACCGGACTGAAGCTCGACGGCGCTGCGGATTTGCTCGATCGGGAAGGTGGCGGCGATGGGTACCCGGAGCCGGCCGGTGGCGACCAAGTCGGCGAGCTCCTCCAAGGCGCCGGGGGCAGCGTTGGCGCCGTTGGCCGGTGCGATTCCGTCGATCTGGGCTGCGATCGTGGTGATGCGCGCGTCGGGGACACCGAGTGTCCTTGCGGCGTGCGCTGTCTCGGTGCCGAAGAGATCGATCGCCGCGGTGATGCCAGCGGGAGCGAGGGCCCGGACCCGATCTTCCAGCCCGTCGCCGTAGGCGACGGGCTCGGCTCCGAGCTCACGCAGGTAATCCGCCGATGCCGCCGATCCGGTCCCGATCACGCGGGCCCCGGCGATACGGGCCAGCTGAACGGCGAACACTCCGACCCCGCCTCCCGCGCCGCCGATCAGCACGGTGTCGCCCGGTCCGGGTGCGACCACGGCCAGGGCGGCCGATGCCGTGCGTCCGGCGATCGTCAGGGTGGCGGCGGTGCGGTCGTCGACGCCGTCGGGGGTGTGATGGACCTCGTTGGCCGGTGTGTTGCCAGTCGCGTCGACCACCACGAAGTCGGCGACCGCCCGCGACAGGGCGCCGCCGTACACTCGGTCGCCCCGCGCGAAGCCGGTGACCCCGGCACCGACCTGGTCGACCACTCCCGCGTAGTCGGTTCCGAATCCGGTCGGCAAGGTCAGTCCGAACCGGCTGGCGGTGTCGGCGTCAGCGGTCATGAACCAGTCCATCGGATTCAACCCGGCCGCGGTGACCCGGACACGGACCTGTCCCGGACCGGCCTCTGGCACGGGAACCTCACGGACAACCAAGAATTCAGGCCCACCGAAGGACTCGAGCCGTACCGCCCGACTGGCGCTCAGCGGCCGACCCGGGACTTCCTCGCTCGGCACGTCGGTCATGGTCAGGACTTTACGACCCGACCCCGACCGACGAGTCCAGCCGCGCCGAGGTCCACGCGTTGTCAGGCGTGGTACAGGAGATAGATCGAAATCAAGACCATCGCCACCATCGCGGGGATGGCGAACGACTGGAAATACCTCAGGTACTGCCGCTCGCGGCGCATGTCCTCCGCGGTCGGCGCCACCGGCCCGAGCTTGCCGATGCACAGCTCCCGCGGCCCCTTACTGAACAACGGCGCACGGTAATACACCTGGGTAACATGCCCGGCCACCACCGGAACATCCGCGCGCACAGGGATTCCCCAGAACCCGCCCTGCGCCGACGTGACCACATGCTCCCCCGGCACCACAGGAATATAGGTACTCCCCCACCCTACCCCCGGCACCCCCTGCCCATCGATGGTGACATTCACCCACGGCAGCACGATCGCTCCCTCCGGATACGAGGCCTCGAGCCGAATCCCCGTGAGCCCCTGCTCCATCACATACGAAGCAGACCACCCCGACTCCGGCCCCAACTGATTCGACAACGACATGCAAATAGATCGCCCCCAGCCCCCACCCCGTAAACGATCCGAACCCCCTGCACGGTCACCGACGGCCCATGCCATTGGCAATGGGCCTGGATGTCCTTCGGGCTGAGGCCGTTCAGCTGTATTCGCGGCGTCCTGCATGGTGAGAGGCTGGGGTGATGTACCTGCTCGGTCTTGGAGTGGTCATGACTGGCCGGATGCCCCGTATTGCGTTGTCCGACATTCAGGTTCGGTGGTTGCCTTCTCGACGGTCCTACCAGGCGTTCACCTGCGAGTCCCCGGAATTGGCCTATACCCACGACGGCTCTGCGCTGGCCGCGGTCGACGGCCTGCTGGAGATGATCGACAGCACTGACGGCGACATCGCGTGAGCCGACAGCAGCGACAACACCCGGGGTCGATTATCCGACATCGATAGCGGCCCATACGGTTTGGCCGACGATCGCGTCCGGGATGCAACCCTAGCTGACGCTCAGCCAAGCCACGATGGGCGCGCTTCAGCCGATGTCGGCAGAATAGGTGTCGAGCGTTGCGGTCGCCCGGTCGATCGTCCGCTGACTGGTGTCCATCTCTCGCTGAATCTGTGCCTGGTGCCGTTCATTACGCGCGATGACGCGATGCTCGGCCTCTTCGCCTTGTTCTTGCTGATCGGCGAGCGCCTCACGGTCGTCGGCTGCCGCTTCGCGCTCGTCGGCGGCCTGCTCACGACGGTCGGCATCCTCTTCGCGTACGTCGGCGGCCTTTTCACGCCGGGTCACGGCCTGTTCGCGGCGGAGCACGAATTCCTCACGCTGTTCGAGCTGTGCTTCCGATTCGGCCACCCAATTCCCGCTGGTCATGGGTGCTCGCGATCCTAAGCGAGGAAAACAGCGCCGAGACGCGTGCTCACAGCCGACACCCCGCGCGCGGTGTGGGCTGATTCCGCCGGGCGTTCGTGGTCCACTGTCGGCATGAATTCCGAGTCCGGTACCCGGCGGCATTGGACATGGCCCGGCTGGTTCACGCCGAATGTGCGTGTCCTGTCCGGTGTATCGCTGCTACAGGACGCGGCGAGCGAGATGCTGTACCCGATTCTCCCGATCTTCCTCACCGTGACCCTGGGCGCGCCCGTCGCGGTGGTCGGCCTCGTCGAAGGGGTCGCCGAGGCCATCGCGTCGGTCATGAAGGTCGCCACGGGTCGCCTCGGTGACACCGTCGCTCGCCGACCGCTCGTGGGCGCGGGCTACGGTCTGGCCGCCGTGGGCAAGTTGATCCTGGCGGTCGCGAGCAGTTGGCCGCTGGTGCTGGCCGGGCGCGGGGTGGACCGGGTCGGCAAAGGGATTCGTTCGGCTCCCCGGGACGCACTGCTGATGGTGGGCGCGGACGCCGGGTACAAGGGCCGCATTTTCGGCGTCCATCGAGCCGCCGACACCCTCGGCGCGGTCGTGGGGCCCGCGCTCGGTCTGGTGCTCTACGAGTTGCTCGATCACGCCATCCGACCGTTGCTGTGGATCGCCGTCGGGCCCGCCGTGCTCTCGGCGCTGCTCGTCTTCGCGGTTCGGGAAAACCACGGCGCGAGAACATCTTCCGCAGAGTCCGGTACTCGGCCCGCGCACAGCGCGTTCTCTCCGCGCCTGCGCTGGCTGATCGGTGTGCTCACGGTCTTCGGCCTGGTGAATTTCCCGGACGCGCTGTTGCTCTTGCGCGCTCACGATCTCGGCCTGTCGACGGCCGCGGTGATCGGGGCGTACATCGCGTACAACGCCTCCTACGCCGCCCTCGCGTACCCGGCCGGTGCGCTCTCCGACCGAGTGCCGAGGCATCTGGTGTTCGCGGCCGGGCTGATCTGCTTCGCGGTCGGCTATCTCGGTCTGGGCCTGATTGCCTCGCCGGGCTGGGTTTTCGTCCTGCTGCCCGTCTACGGCGGCTTCGCGGCCGCCACCGACGGCGTCGGCAAGGCCTGGATCTCCCAACTCGCCCCGCCCGATCGCCAATCCTCGGCCCAGGGCCTCTATCAGGGTCTGTCCGGAGCGTCCATCCTCATCGCCGGACTGTGGGCGGGCCTGGCCTGGCACACCGGCTCCGACCCACTGCCCCTGCTGATCTCGGGTATCACCGCATTGCTACTCGCCACCGGGTTCGCTGTCTTCGGGCGGCGGCTCGGGTGATGCGCGGGCTCAGCGCGATCGATCTCGCCGCGCGAATCCGCCGGTCGGTCACAGCATCCCGCACACCGAGCCGCTGCCGGGACGGCCGAAGGTCACCTGTTCAGAATGCGGAGGTCGGCCCATCCGTCCACCACGGAAACGCCCGCACGCGACCGAAGATCAAGGCGGAACATCCCTTCGTCATCTCCATCGGGGTCTCTCGCATCGTGTGCGCGTGGCGACGGCGCGTCATTCTCGGGGACAGGCACCGGCTTTCGCACGGATCGGCCGGGCCGAGAACAGAGGAATTATGGACACGCATCGTGAGCGCAGCGCCGTCGTCGCCGGGGTGGACGGTTCGCCGACCTCGCTCAATGCTCTTCGGTGGGCGGCCTATCTGGCCGCGGCGATGGGCGAACCGCTGGTGATCGCCTGCGCACCCAGGTTTCCGCACCCCTACGGCGATACCGGGCACCGGCCGCCGGGCGCGCGGGTGATGCGCTGGCACGAGATCGCCGCGCGCACCGCGGAACACGCTGTCGCGCTGGCTCGTTCGTGCACGCCGGAGCTGCCGGTCACCACCGAGATCACCCCGGAGGCCGCCGCGCCCGCGCTGATCACCCTCAGCGCGCACGCTCGGCTGCTGGTGATCGGGGCCCAGACCGCTTGGGACGGAAGGCTGGTCGGAGCGACGACCATGGAGGTCGCCCGGCACGCGCACTGCCCGGTCGTGGTGTGGCGCGGTGCCCCGGGGCAGCGCATTCCGCGGCGCAGGCCGGTCGTGGTGGGCGTGGATGGCACCGAATTGAGCACGGCCGCCGTGGAGTTGGGCTTCGAGCTGGCCGAGGCGCTCGGGGTACCGCTGACCGCGGTGCACTGCTGGCCCGGAAACCGGATCGCCTCCGTGGGCCCCGTTCCCGACCACACGCCCCAAGAGCAGACCGTGCTGACCGAGGCGCTGGCACGGCCTCGCCGGGAGCATCCGGAGGTCGAGGTCACCGAACTGGCCAGGCCCGGAGTGCCCGCCATCGTGCTGGCCGACGCCGCGCGCGAGGCTCAGCTGGTGGTCGTCGGCACCCGTGCCCGCAACTCCGCGACCGCCGCGTTGTTCGGATCCACCAGCCGGGACCTGCTGCATCGCGCACCGTGCCCGGTGGCCGTGTGCGCGTGAGCACTCGGGTGCGGATCCTGTTCTCCGGCACCGTGATTCACCACGATGGACGACGGTCGCGTACGGACGCCGGACGGTCAGGCGCGGGCGAATACTTCGTGCAGCGGATGGCCGCTGTGCATGCTCGTGATGGCCGAGGCCAGCAGTGGCGCGACCGAGCACACCTCGAATGGCGGGGTGAGGGCGTCGTGGGAGACGGTGTCGGTGACCAGGATCCGGCGCACGCCCAGTTCGCGTAGCCGCTGCGCGGCGGCGGGGGCCAGCGGTCCGTGGGTGGCGGCCACGACGATGTCCCGGGCGCGGTACCGCAGAATCTCCACGGCCGCTTCGAGGGTGGCTCCGGTGGAGATCATGTCGTCCACGATCACCGCGGCGCGGCCTTGCACCTCGCCGAGCAGGTCGATCGCGGTGACACGAGTGCCGTTTTCGCGATGTTTGCGCACCAGCGCGACCGCGTCCCCCGTGACGGCCGCGTACTGTTCGGCCAGCTTCGCCGCGCCAGCGTCGGGTGCGACGATCACGGTGTCACCGCCGTGCGCCGAGCTGATCCGCTCGGCCAGCAGCGGGACCGCCGTGAGAATCTCGATCGGTATCGGACTGGCCGATTCCAGTGCGGCCGTGTGCGGGTCGACGACGACGAGACGGTCGGCGCCCGCGCCCGCGATGGCCTCCGCGACCACCCGCAGGCCCAGCGCCTGCCCGGCCCGCGTCCGGCGGCTCTGCCGGGCGTAACCGAAATAGGGCACCACCGCGGTCACCCGTGCCGCCCGCGACCTCCGGCAGGCGTCGAGCAATAACAACAATTCGACGAAGTTGTCGTTGACCGGCGGCGCGGTGGGCTGCACGACATACACATCCGCGCCCCCGACATGCTCGACGACCGGACGGATCTCCCCGTCCGGGAAACGTTCCAGCGCCCCTGTCGGCGGCTCGACGTCGAGCAGTTCGGCGACCCCGGCGGCCAGCCCCGGATTGGCGTTACCGGACACCACTCGCAGCGATGTCATGGCTGTCTCCCTTCCTTCGCATAACCCACCATCACCTCGCCATTACTCTTCCCCGCAGTTTCACCTACCTCACTGTGACCGGTCCGAACCCGTGATCGGCAGGGGCGAAGGTCACCCCGATATCGGCGACCGGATGGGGACCATCGCCCCTACGAAGCGGCACGCGCGGGCAGCCCGAGCGCCTGTCCAACGAGGTTCTCGAGTCGGCCAAGGCCGGACAGCGGGCCGCCAGCGCGACCGTGCACAAGCTCATTACGGCCCAGCACGACTTCCTGCACAGCATCGTGCGCGAGGCGGGCGAGGCGCTGAACAACGCCGACAGCGAAAAGTCCTGAGGCCCCGAACCGCGAATCTGACCACCGAACTGGCCGAACTCGCCTGCCGGTCACGGTACCGGTGCGTCCCAGATCGGGAACCAGCGTTCCAGATCCGGTTCGGTGGGGAGTTCGCCGGCCAGCGCGGTCGATCTCCTCCTGCTGGCGACGGCTGCGCGCACTGGTCCGGCTCGGCGCGGCCTCGCTGCGGTCCAGGCTCGACGCGCTCGTGGCCAACAGGGCTCGCCCACGCGCGATCGCGCCGATCAGCGATCTCCTCGCGCCGGTCGGCGATCTCCTCGCGCCGGTCGGCGATCTCCTCGCGCCGATCGGCCGCGGCCTCCCGCTTGTCGGCGACTTTCTCACGCCCTTCGGCACCGTGTTTGCATCGACCGTGGAGCGTCCGACCGGCGAGTCTTCGAAGGGCAGCGAGCCCAGTGACTTTGGGCACTATGTCCGACTGGTCCGTACGCCGACGATCGATGCGTAGCAGCGAATCGGGGTGCGGTGGCCCATCGGCGAGCCGTGAGATGGAGGTGGACGATCGTGTGGATGCCGCCGAGGGCGGAGGTCGATGATCTGGGTTTGTCCGACGTGGCGTTCGCGGTCGTCGCGGAGCGGTATCTGCGTCGTGACGCTGACGGCCGAGTTTGCGAAACGCCCGGGCAGATGATGGATCGGGTAGCGCGGTTCGTCGCCCAGGCCGAAGACGGCTACGGCCCGGGCGGCGCGGACCGATGGACCCCTCGATTCTCCGCGTTATTGCGCGCCCGCGAATTCCTGCCCAACTCGCCGACATTGATGAATGCCGACACCGGCGCGGGCGTACTCTCGGGCTGCTTCGTGCTGCCCATCGAGGATTCCCTCGACTCGATCTTCACCACGCTGCACACCACCGCGCTCCTGCATCGAGTCGGTGCCGGTACCGGTTTCTCGTTCTCTCACCTACGATCTCGTGACGATCTCGTCCGCTCCACCGGAGCCCGCGCCAGCGGACCGGTCTCGTTCATCGGACTCTTCGACGCCGCCTCACAAGTGATCCGGCGCGGTGGACGGCGACGGGGTGCGAACATGGCCGTCCTCGACGTCGGTCATCCGGATATCGGCGGGTTCGTCCGCGCCAAGCACGATCCCGCGGCGCTGCCGACATTCAACCTGTCGGTCGGGGTCACCGACGAGTTCATGCTGGCCGCCACCGCGGACCGCCCGCACCCGCTGATCGACCCCCGCACCGGCCACATCGTGCGGCAGGTCTCCGCGCGCGCTCTGCTGGAGACCATCGCCGAACAAGCCTGGCGCAACGGCGAACCGGGCCTGTTGTTCCTCGACACCATCAACCGCGCCAACCCGGTGCCCGCGCTGGGGCCGCTGGAGGCGACGAACCCGTGCGGCGAGGTGCCGCTGGCGGCGAACGAATCCTGCAATCTCGGATCGATCGCCCTGCCCCGCTTTCTGGTCGGCGACCACCTCGACGATCGGCATCTGGCCCGAGTGGTGCGCGTGGCGGTGCGATTCCTCGACGACGTGATCGACGTGGCCGACTACCCCGCACCCGAACTCGCCGCGGCGGCCCGAGCGACCCGCAAGATCGGTCTCGGCGTCATGGGTCTCGCCGAAACACTTGCGGCCCTTGGACTTCCGTATGACAGCGAGGAAGCGGTGCGCTTCACCCGGCAGCTCATGGCACGGATCGCACGCTGGGCGCACGCGGCCTCACGCGAACTCGCAGCCGAACGCGGCGCGTTTCCGCTGTTCGCACAAAGCATGTGGGCCGCACACTCCGGCGCGCCCATACGCAACGCGCAGGTCACCTCGATCGCACCCACCGGGACCATCGCGCTGCTGGCCGACACCTCCGCGGGGATAGAGCCACTGTTCGCGCTCGCCTACACCCGGCACATCCTCGGGCGCGATTTCGCCCAAGTCGAGCCGCTGTTCGAACGCGTCACCGCAGACCGCGGCGTGTGGTCGCCCGCCGTCGCGGCCGAGATCACCGCCAACGGCACCGCCGCCCATCCGGACATCCCCGACGACCTGCGCCGCCGCTTCGTCACCGCGCACGAAATCGACCAATTCTGGCATGTGCGAATGCAAGCCGCCGTACAGCGGCACACCGATGCGGCGGTCGCCAAGACAGTCAACCTGCCCGAAACCGCCACCATCGACGACGTGCGCACCATCTTCCGCCACGCCTGGCGCGCGGGCTGCAAGGGCGTCACCGTCTACCGCTCCGGCAGCCGCCGCGACCAGGTCCTGCAACCCCCACAACAGAACCCGGCCATCCCGAAGGTCAACGTGCACGGCGCCTACGCCGGCGGCATGCCCGTGCCCGGGCGGACGCCGTGAGTCTTCCCGGCACCGACGGGGACGAGCATGACCGGAACCGACTCGGCGACAACGGTTTTCCGCACGATCCGGGCGCGGCCGGGCAGCAGTTGCTGTGACCAGCCCAGAACGATCATGTCGGCCTTTTCGGCCGCAACGTCGACAACGTGCTCGCCGGGCACACCGCTGCGCAGTGTGATCGTCTGACACCGGCCGGGAAAGTAGGAACCGTGCAGCGTCGCAGAATATCCCACACCCCGTCGTCGTGGGCGACGACACCGAGCACAGCCTCGGAGTCATCGAGCGCTCGCACGAAATCGTCGTCCGAAATGTCGGCGGGTGCACCGCGTGCTGGGGCGTCCACCACTTTGGCGAGCATCGCGGCGACCGTGACAGCCGGGTTCCGAAGGGCGAACCAGGATGTAGTTCACCGTCTTCCTCCTGTCGTTGTGGGCCACCAGGATTCGCCGGACGCCACCGTGGTGGGCCGGTCCCCGACCATGATGACGATCGGTCCGTCGGTGTGGATGCCGGTCCTGGTAGATCCTGCGATTCGACATGGATTCAGGGGACCGTGCGGATTGGTCCAGCCACCAGGGGACAAGGTCCCGGCCGACGGCACGAAAGTCCTGCACCGCACCGCACTGCGCCACGCCGTAGACACACAGCAGCACACCTCGAGCTCATGTGATCCGCGTGGCGATGACAGCCGCCCGCGAACGCGGGACCTCCGGCCCTACTTCCGGATCGAGCGGCCCACCGAGGATGGAATCGATTACTCCGACGGCGCAGAGAGGTTCGGACCCATGTTCGCCAAACCCGGAGACTGGTTGATCGTCGAGCACACCACCATCGGCGGCGACGCCCGACGCGGTCTCATCGAAGAGGTGCACGGAGACGGCGGCGCACCGCCCTATCTCGTGCACTGGACCGATACCGGACACCGCGCACTGATCTACCCGGGTCCCGATGCCCACGTGCTCAGCGCCGAAGAGCTGCGCACCCGTGAGGAAGTCGCTGCCACGCACTTCTCCTCGATGCCGCATCGCCCCGATCCCCACGCGGGAAATCCCGGCGCGAATTGACGACGGCCCACGAAATGCCACCGGTTCGACTCATGAAGGCGATCAGCACGATCACGGCGTTGGTGACGGCCGCGGTACTGGCTTTCCTCCCGCTCACCGCGTCGGCGTCGGACGCGTCGCCGGGATCGGCGACGGTGTTCACCCGCGCTTACGACACGGCGAGCAAGAATGTCACCCTCACCTTCGACGCGGACTGGTGGAGCCCCGGCAACCCCGACGAGGTGCTCCGCATCCTGCGCGACAACGGAATCACCGCCGCCTTCTCCCTGACCGGCCGCTACGTCGAGAAGTATCCCGATCAGACCCGAACCCTGCTCGCGGCCGGGCACAAGCTGATCAACCACAGCTACGACCATCCCTACTTCACCCAGCTCTCGCAGGCCGAGCGCTGGGCGGAACTGGACCGGGCCGAGGCGGCGTTCAACCGGCTGGGCTACACCTCCGGGGGCTGGTTCCGGGCGCCGTATCGCGACGGATATCAGGACGCGGGCCTCAACCGCGATCTGGCCGCGCACGGCTACTACGTCAACTTCGACTGGACCTTCGACACCACGGGTTACACGGGGGCGAGCACCGACACCATCCTCGCGCGCGTGCGTCAGTACACGGTGCCGGGTGCCACGATCGTCATGCACCTGAGCAGTGATTCGACCGATACCGCGGCCCTGCCATCGATCATCTCGACCCTGCGCGGCATGGGCTACGGCTTCACCGACCCCTATCGCGCCGTCACCCAGGGACTGATCGGAGCCAAGTACGCCGCGCTGGGCGCACAGCACTCGGCGCTCGGTGCGCCGCGGTCCGGTGAAATGGCCGCCACCGCCGCTGGAACCAGCGCGGTGCAATGGTTCGGCACCGGTCGCATCTACTGGCGAAACAACCTCGGCGCCTTCGAAGTTCACGGCGCGATCGGTGACAGGTACTTCGGTATGGGCTCGGTGAGCTCGTTCCTCGGCTACCCGAAAACCGACGAGACCGTGACGCCCGACGGTGTGGGGCGCTTCAACCACTTCGAGAGCGGCTCGATCTACTGGAGCCCCGCGAGCGGAGCGCAGCTGGTGTACGGGGCGATCCGCGACAAGTGGTCCGCGCTGGGCTGGGAACGTGGATTCCTCGGCTACCCGGTCTCCGACGAGGTCGGTGTGACCGGCGGACGCGCCTCCCAATTCCAGGGCGGCAACGTCTACTGGTCCACGGCCACCGCCGCCCACGAGGTGCACGGCGCCATCCTGGCCCGATATCTCCAACTCGGCGGCACCGCAAGCACTCTGGGTCTACCGGTCGGCGATGAGCACGACATCGACGGCGGCCGCTCCAGCGACTTCCAGCACGGCACCATCACCTGGAACGCAACCACCGGCGCGGTGACGGTAGCCACCGACAACTGACCGGCCCGGAGTGGACCACAAACGGCACGCGGCGTCAGGTGTTGCGGGTGAGCAGGGTTTCGGGTTGTTGGGGCGTGAAGATCTCTATGCCGGTGACGATGTCGGGGCGGATGCGCAGTATCCGGCCGTGTGGACCCGCTATTCCGGGCGAAAGAAGTGGTTGCAGCCGCGCGAGTTCGTCGGGTTCGGTGATGGTCTCGGCGATGCCGGTGACGATGACGCACCAGCCACGACGCGTGTTCGGGTCGATCGAATCGGCTTCGTAGGCGACTGCCTGACTGTCGGGTGAGAAGCTGATCCCAACATCGGTACGAATGATGATCTGGCTGTCATCGACGATGTGATCGGCGGGTCGGATGACGGGTAAGGCATAGCGGGAGAAGACTATTCGTCCGTATTTCACGCTGCCGAGCAGCCACATGGCGGTGTCGACCGGCAGGTCGCGAATGTCGGGTCTGGGGTTCACCCTGGTGCTCCCGTCGGCGTGGTGGGACGCGATTCACCGTCGTGGTTTGCGGCGGATCGCGTTGCGGCGGACCGTCGTCGGTCGCGCGGCTTGTTCGCGCGCCAGAGCCAGCATGGCCAGCCCTGCGTCGCGGGTGAGCATGTCGAGGTCCCCGAGAATTCCGGTGACCGCGTCGCTGGCGGCCCGCATGTCCTGCGGCGTGGAGTCGCAGTTGGCGAAGATCGCCTGGAGCAAATGCAGTTGCAGTCCGAAGTCGAACAGGTGGCGTACCAGCCGGTCGCTCGTCGCAGCGAAAACCGCTGCGTCACCGGTGAAGTCACGACCGGGATCGAGCGAGGTCAGCGTCCGCAGACCGCCGACGGGCGGCCGGGTGAGATCACCGCCGACGCAGTCGCCGTCGTCGATGTCCGCTCGCGGATCGGTACGCCCGGACAGCAGCGCCGATACCATCGCCCGGCCGATCGGGTCGGATACACCATCGCTGCCACCGAGCCTGCGGGAGATCGCGTCACCGGCGAAATCGGCATACATCCGCAGGACGTGCAGTTCCTCGTCGGAGGGGCGATGCGGATCGCGGAAGTGTGTGGAGACGATGCCGACGACCCGGCCGGAGTAATCGAGCAACGGCGTGGACTGCACCCCGCGAAAACCCGCCGACGCCGCGATGTCTCGGTGTGGGGCGAAGCCCGCGTCGTCGTCGACGTCGAATACCGCGGTCTGCCCGGCCTTCACCGCGCGACCACAGGCGGAGCCGACGTCTTCGACCACGGCGAAGTATTCCAAAAACTCTGTGTCGAAACCTGATTCGGTGGTCAGCAGCAACGCCCCGGTGGACGGGTCGATCAATTGCACGTCCCCGTAGTGAGCGCCGGTCATCTCCAGCGCGGTGTCGAGCACCCGCGACAGCAACATGTCGATCTCCGGCGTGCCCTCGAGTCGCGTGGTCAAGCGGTCAGCCGCGCCACCGACTCCGGGTGGGCGAAGTGTACGCGCGCCGACAGAAACCCGGGTAGGGCCGAAAGTAAACACATTGCGGCGGTAGACCTTTGACCAGACCTCGATATCAAGCGGCCGCCCCTGCTGGGAACCGATCGCAGCCCGCCTATCGGCCGCTGTCGTGATCGCGTGGTGGTGCCGGGAGCAGTTTCGCCCAGTGTCGACCCGCGCCAGCACCACCACCATCGCCAGCAGCGCGATTTGGGCACTCACCCCGTACACCGAGGTGACCGAGTCGAGTAATACCGAACTCAGGCTCTGCTCGACGACGGTCGTTGCGCCGATATAGACAGAAAAGCTGACGAGGCGGCCGATAACGAAGGCAACGGTGATCGGCACCAGACGCAGGCCCATCAGCCCAGCGGCCTCGAACATCTGCGCGGAGGGCAGCGGAGCCGGCACGAAAACGGCGAACTCGGACACCGATCGTCGCCTGGACCGGTTGAGGTACTCGTCGACCGCCTGCAAGCTCGCCTGGCGACGCGAATTCAGGTGGGCGCGAAGCCAACCCGCCGCAGTGGCGAGCAAGAACCGTCCGGCACCGGCCGACAGTGCCGCTCCCACGACGACCGCGACCGGGTTGAGGTGCCAGTCCACCTTCAGCAGCACCACGACGAGTGCGATCGGCGGGCCGAGCCCGAAGGGCGCCCGGCACCCGCCCCGCTCACGCAGCCGGGCCAGCGCCGATTCCGGCTGAGGCGGCGGCGGTTTCGCGGGCGAAGAACCCACCGATATCAGCGATCGCGCTCATGAGCGGAGCCGGGAAGACGACCGTCGTGTTCTTGTCCACGCCCAGCTCCACGAGCGTCTGCAGGTTGCGCAGCTGCAGGGCCAGCGGGTGGGCCATCATGGTGTCGGAAGCATCGCCGAGCGCGGCGGCGGCGAGGGCTTCCCCTTCGGCGGCAATGATTTTCGCCCGCTTCTCGCGTTCGGCCTCGGCTTGGCGCGCCATGGCGCGCTTCATGGTGTCGGGCAGCTGGATGTCCTTGAGTTCGACGAGGGTGACCTCCACGCCCCATTCCAGCGTCGTGGTGTCGAGGATCTTGCGGATATCGGCGTTGATGGCGTCGGTCTCGGCGAGCGCCTGGTCGAGGGTGTGCTGTCCGACCACCTTGCGCAGCGTGGTCTGGGCGATCTGATCGATTGCCGCGTAGACGTTCTCGATCGCGACCACCGATTTCTGGGCGTCGACCACCCGAAAGTAGGCGACGGCGGAGATATCGACGCTGACATTGTCACGGGTGATGATGCCCTGCGACTGGATCGGCATGGTCACGATCCGCATCGACACCTTCTTCAGCCCGTCGATGATCGGAATGATGAAATTCAGCCCGGGCTCCCGCACCGCGACAACCCGCCCCAGCCGGAACAGCACGCCCCGCTGGTACTGGAACACCACCCGGATCGACAGCGCCGCAACGACGATCGCCACGATCGCGGCCAACAGCAGGACCATTACCAGAACCTTCATGATTACCTCCACGGATTGAACGGAAGGCCGCAACGGGCCTCTCCAGCCTCACTGCAGCTCCGCCATGCCGGGAAGGTCCAACGGTCTCCGCTTACCGGGTCTTTCGCAATCGGGGCTGATGACCGGACGCACTGCAGGCGGGCAGCGACGCGAGAGCCGAGGCGGCCGACACCGTCGTCACTGTCGGTCCAGAACTCGACCGAAGCTCGCATTCGCGGTTCGGGTTGATGCTCATACGCGGCAAAGCCGCAGGCGCTCCGGCCTGCGGCTTTGCTGATTGTGGTTCTAGCTGGGATCGAACCAGCGACCCCTCGCGTGTGAAGCGAGTGCTCTCCCGCTGAGCTATAGAACCTGGTGTCGCGCTTGGCGGTGAGAGAACCTTAGCGTGAACACCCCCGAGGATGCCAAATCGGGTGGTTGGGAGGGCGGAATGGGTTGAGGTGGCCCAGGATCCGACGGCTACCTCGGTCGCCTTGGGCTGCCCACCAGTGTTCTGGCGATCTTCGACCGTCGGTCTTCGGCGGCACTGATTTCCGAGCGAACCGCCTTCGACGAGACCGCGCCGCCCTCGGGTCGCGCCGTCACCGTAGTGCGGGCGTGAAGGGTCTCCGACGCGGTGATATCGGACAGCAGGACGGCATTGCCGCCTTGCTGTTTGGCTCGGTACATCGCCTCGTCGGCGGAGGCGATCGCGACCCGCACCGGATCGCAGGTGGGGTTCTGGGCATCGGGTGCGGGCATGGGTGCGAGGCCGATGCTGGCGGTGACCGTCATGGGGCCGATCGGCTCGGCGATTGCACCGCGGACTCGGTCGGCCACCTCGAGGGCTGCCGCGAGGGATAGACCGACGATGATGGCGAATTCCTCACCGCCGAAACGGGAGACAATGCTCTTCGGCGGTGCGACTCGGCGCAAGCGGTCGGCGGTGCGGACCAGCACCTCGTCGCCCGCGCAGTGGCCGTAGGTGTCGTTGATGGCCTTGAAGCGGTCCAGGTCGATCATCATGACGCTGGCGGGGAACGAGGCCGGGCGGGCGAATCGGATGGCCGAGTAGTAGTCGAGGCCGCGCCTGCTCAGCAGTCTGGTCAGAGGGTCCGAGAGCATGTCGCCGCGCAGCAGGGAATAGCAGATCTGCAGGCCCGGCGGCACCATGACGGCGGCGGCCATACCCAGGATCATGATCAGGGCGGACGTGGTGTCGCCGCCGCGAAACAGCGGCGCCGCCAGCAGGCACGCCGAGAGGAGCGACCAAACCGTCTGCCCGACAAGCATTTTGGGGCTGTGTAGCGCACTCACGTAAATGCCGATGATCAACAGCATCATCATGCCGACCGCCCGCACCACATACCCGGGACTCAGCGCGCACACCGCGGTGATGGACACGTCGGCAATACCGGTCAGCAGCAACGAGGCCCGCTCGGTGGGCCACGGCCCCACCAACCACCGCGCGCACCACAGCACTCCAACCCCCGCCAGCAGCCACAACAGCACCCGCGACGCCGAATCCGTTGGCCCCGTGGGTGACAGCACGCTCAGCACGGCGATGATCGGCGCGGCCAACCCGCAGAGCCCGACCGCCGTCTTCAGCAGCCCGAGCGCCGACCGAGCGGCAATGGCCTCGACGACCCACTGGTAGTCGAAGTCCTCACGCCACCACTCCCGAAACAACCGCAGACCAACGACCACGTCCAGCCCCTTCGGCGCGGAACGGAACCCCCGGCACGATCGACTCGCCTCACCCGCCGCCATCGCCGGGCGAATACCGAAGTCTACTCACCGGTAATGATCCCGACCGCGAAACCGTGATCTACGTCACCGGCGTGTCGATCCGCGTCGGGCGGCAACCCCACGATGGCTGCTAGGTGAGACTGTCAGGCGGAGAAGCGGTGGCGGGATGGCGTCGCCCATCGGGGGCTGATCGCAACGCTCGCCTCGTCTTCGGCACTGTCGTTGGTGCGGGCGATCATGAAGCCGACCGTCCACCGGGCCCGAAATATCCTTGCGGGCAATGCATTTCCCGATCGATCACTATCGCTTCGCCGGAATGAAACATCCTGCGGCTCAACGACCTTCGGCTCAGGATTCGTCCGCGAGCAGGTAGTCGAGCAGGGAGACGATGCGGGGGATGTCGAACCGGTCCGGATCGTCGAGGAGCAGGCGCGCACCGGTCTGGATGAGGCCCTGGACGATTCGTATCAACACCTCGAGATCGACGCCGTCCGCCGCCGCGGGATGACGGACCAGCCACTCGCCGAAGGCCCGACGCAGCGGTGCACGCAGCTCGTCGCGCGCCGTGGCGACCCGGTCTCGCAGCGCGGGCGGCACGCCGTCGATCGGAAAGTAGACCAGCCGCCAGGTGTCGGGCATGGCCCGCACCTCGACCAGGAAGAGCTCGAGTCCCGCGCGCAGCGCCGCGGCGGGTTCGGCCGCCGGATCGGCGAGCCCCGCGGTGGCGCGGCCGACGCCCTCGGCCATGCGTGCGGCCTCGCGGCGAATGAGCTCGTCGAGCAGTTCCTCACGGCTGCCGAAGGAGTCATAGACCACCGGCCGCGACACCCCGCCGCGCTCGGCGACCGAGGCGATGCTCACCTCGCCGAACCCGCTGTTCGCGACGATCCGTAATGCGGTGTCGAGCAACTGTTCCCGGCGATCGGCGGGCGAAAGACGCTTGGGGTAGCGCCGTTTGGTCGTTCCGGTCCTGGCCGTGGGCACGGGCGCTATCCCTGCTTTCCGGCGACGGGTGCGGCGGCCCGTCGCGCCAGCCAGCGCAGCGTCGTGGACACGGCCTCCCGACTGTTCTCATGATCGGGCTCGAGCACCAGCAGGGCGGCGGTCTCACTCACCGAGAACGCGGCGTGGCTGAGCAACTCGACGTCCACCTCCCGCTCCCGCGCCGCCGCGATCATGGTGATCAGCGCCCTGCCGCGTGCGCGCACCTCGGCCTTGCCCCGTTCCACGCGTTCGGAGGTGCCGGGCGGCGCGCCCTCGGCGGGCATCAGCACGAATCGGCAGCTCTGCGGTATGGCCAGCACCATGTCCAGGTAGGCGTCGGCCAGCTCGACCGCGAACTCGGCCGGGTCAGCGTCGAGCGGCAACTCGGGCATCGACGCCATGGCCATATCCAGGACCCGCCGCTCCTCCCGATCGATGAGGGCGGCGAAAAGCGTGTCCCGATCACCGAATTCGGCGTACAAAGCCGGGCGGGTGAGGCCCGCGATCCGCGCGATGGCGTGCATGCTCGCCGCCGCGAACCCGTCGCGGACGATGAGATCGCGTGCGGCATCGAGGATTTGCTCGCGATGCGCCGACACCTGTTCTCCATTTCCGCCGATACCGAATCGGGTCGTTCCGGTGGCGTCAGTGTACGCATCCGCCGTCGCGGCCGATGTCGTCACTTGATCGGGAGCACACCGCCGACGTCGGTGGCCTTCCAGCCCACAGCGCGATCGGGCCGCGGTGGGCCGGCAGAAACCGCCAATCCCGATCGCGGCAATCCGATCACTTTTTCGCCGAAATATTGACAGTGGCGAGTCGGGCTCGACAGTCTTTACGAGGCGTG
The DNA here is from genome assembly GCF_035818515.1 of Nocardia sp. CDC153. Taxonomy (NCBI): domain Bacteria; kingdom Bacillati; phylum Actinomycetota; class Actinomycetes; order Mycobacteriales; family Nocardiaceae; genus Nocardia; species Nocardia sp. CDC153. Next base: position 758,324 of record NZ_JAYKYU010000002.1, read on the forward strand.
ATCGTCGGCTCGGCGATCGCGGTGCAAATCCGGCTGCCAGAGTTCCCGCCAACCGGCGAATGCCCTGGTCAGCGCACGGAGATTCGACGGACGCGGACCCTTTCCGCCGTCCCATCCCGATAGTTTGGACGAGAAAACCTACCAATCCGGAGGTTGGAATGTCTGGCAAGCACGGCCGAAAACCCGGCCAGGTGGCGAACAAGGTCAAGCAGGGGATGAAGGATCAGGCCCACCGAATGGAAAACGATATGGACCGCCTGGCAGACGACGCCCGGCGCGACATGGACCGGCTGGGAGCCGGAATGCAGCGCGAGGCCCAGCAGGCCCGCTCCGACATGAAGGACATGAACAAGGACATGAAGCGCAAGCTGCAGCACCACTAGCGCCGACCGTCCGAAAAGGCCGGTCCACCTCCGGGTGGACCGGCCTTTTCACGGTCGATGACGCAGCCGCGCGGACAATCCGAGGACGAGAAGTTCTGTGCCGCCGCGGAATTCGTCGTCCGCCGACATCTCGCGAGCCTGCGTCGCGGTGTCGACGAGCAACGGGTATTCGGCGGCGGACAGTTCGGCCATGGCGGCCGTTCCCGCGCCCGCGAGTGCGGCGTAGTGCTCGTTCTGCAGGAACCCGAGCAGGAAGTCGACCACCACCCGCTGGGCGATCACGCGGTCGCGGCCGGTGAATCCGGCCTCGGTCAGCACCGTGAGCATGGCCTCGATCCAGCGCGTGGTGGCGGGCGAGGTCTGGCGGTGCCGCAGGGCCAGCGGCACCGCGGCCGGATGCGCGGAGATCGCCGCCCGGGCCCGGTCGAGCAGGATCGCGAGCCTTTCGCGCCAGTCGGTGCGCGGCGGCGGTGAAACGTCGATCGAGCCGAGAATCGCGTCGGCGACCAGGATTTCGAGCCGCTGGCGGTCGGGGACGTATCGGTAGAGCGCCATGGTCGCCATGCCGAGTTGCTGGGCCACCGCGCGCATGGTGAGCGCGGGCAGGCCGTCACGGTCGATCACCGCGAGTGCCGCGGCGGCCAGATCGGCGGTCGTCAGCGACTTGGGGCGGGGCATGGATTGACAGCGTACGTGATACGCGCATACTCGACGTAGGCGTATCTCGTACGCCTACGTCTCTCGAGGAGTCCGCCCATGATGACGATCGAGGTATTCACCTCCGATACCGATCTGTCCGAAGAGCGCGGTCGGGAATTGGCCCGCCGCCTTCGCGATTGCCTCACCACCGGCCACAGCGCACCGGCCAGCGTGGTGGCCCGGGCACAGGAGTTGACCCACGTCACGGTCCACCGACCATTGGCCTGGGCGACCGGCGGCCCGGACCCGGAACGGGTGCCGCGCTACCTGCTGCGGGTGACGGTGCCCGGCACCTGGATCGGCAACGAGTTCGGCGAGCACGCGATTCCGGCTCTCACCAGCGCGGTCGGCGAGTTCGACGGCGATCCCCAACGGCTGCACCACCATCCGCACTGTGTGGTGCAGGTGATCGGCCTGCGCGAGGGCACGTTCGGCACCCGCGGCGTCGTCACCTCGAGCTCCGACGTGACCCGCATGATGACCGAGGACTACCGCGAATCCGCCGACCTCGCCGGCGGCACGGTCGACCCGGTCTGCGGCATGACCGTCGACCCCGCCACGGCCCGCCACACCCTCACCGTGGACGGAATCGAGTACGCCTTCTGTGCCTCGGTGTGCCGCAAGGTTTTCGCCGAAGACCACGGCATCGCCGTCTGAGGTCCGCGGGTGGATCGCCGGGCTGCCAGGGCGAACGGCTCCGAGTCGGAGCGTTCCGGGTCGACCGTATAGTCGACACGTGGTTAGAAAGTCCGCCGCTACGACCGAGACCCCGGAACCGGCGGGGACCGAATCCAAGGCCGCCCGCACCCGTACCCGCATCCTCGACGCGGCCGCGTTCGTGCTGAGCCGCAAGGGATACGGCGGCACCCGCCTCTCCGATGTCGCCGAGCAGGCGGGGTTGCAGGCCCCGGCGATCTACTACCACTTTCCTTCACGCGAGGACCTCATCGAGGAGGTCATGTGGGCCGGGGTCGCGAGCATGCGCGAACACGTCGAGGCCGTGCTGGATGCCCTGCCCGCCGACACTCCCCCGCTCGACCGCATCGACGCCGCCGTCGAGGCCCACCTGCGCCACGAGCTCGAGATCTCCGACTACGCCACCGCCGCCATCCGCAATGCGGGCCAGGTCCCCGAACGCATTCGCGCCCGCCAGGTCGCGGAGGACAACCGGTACGCCGACACCTGGCGCGAACTCTTCGCCGCCGCCCGGGACGCGGGCCTGCTCCGCCCCGACCTCGACGTCAGCGCCGCCCGCATGCTCGTCCTCGGCGCCCTGAACTGGTCCGCGGAATGGTGGAATCCCCGCCGCGGCTCCCTGGACTCGGTGGTCCGCACCGCCCAGACCATGATCCGCAACGGCCTGTCCGCCGCGGCCTCCGCAGCCGAGCCCGCCAAGCCCAGACGCCGCGCCACCGCCTGATCGGTGGCGTCGAGATCGCCGCCTCGACACCCGCCCACCGCGCCGAACTTCGAACAGGCACTGCGCAACCACGCCCTCCGCGCCACATCGGGCCCACTAGGCGCGACGTGCCCGGCGACTGCGTTCGGATCACCGTCACCGGCCGATGCCGCGAACGGCCCACCTTGGTGTCATTCGACGACACCTTGGGCGGCGGGCTTCACTCCCCGGGCATCTGCTGTCGGCGGCGTGCCGGGCGAATAGTGGACTCACCCGCCGACCACTTGGAGCATCGATGTCGACCGTGAGCCCCCTCGCCGCCGCCGGGCAGATGCGTGTCACCGTCCGGACCGAAGACGGTGTGGCACTGCAGGTTCGAATCTTCGGCCCCCGGCACCCCGATCTGACCGTCGTTCTCTCACACGGGCATTGCGGCCACGGCGAGTCCTGGGCTCCGGTCCGAGACGCCCTGCGGCGGCAGTATCCGAACGCCCGGATCGTCTGTTACGACCACCGCGGCCACGGTGACTCCGCGCGCGCCGACCACCGCACGTACACCCTCGAACAGCTCGCCGACGACCTGCGCGCGGTGCTCGGCGCCGTCGCGCCCACCGGACCGGTTGTGCTCGTGGGACATTCGATGGGCGGCATGAGCGTGCTGACCTATGTCGCCCGGAATCCGGAGCAGATCGGCGACCGCGTCATCGGCGTCGGCCTCATCGCCACCGCCGCGAGCAACCTCACCGAGGCCGGCCTGGGCCGCTTCCTGTGCCACCCGGTCATCTCCGCATTCCAGACCGCCGTCCGCGTCGCCCCCGGCCTCATGCATTACGCGAAGCTCTTGGCGGGCAAGGCTTTCGCGCCGATCATCCGCAAGGCCCACCGTGCCGACTGCCCGCTGGCACCCCGCTGGCTCACCCTGGCCAACGCCATCCACAACCAAACCCCCATCGTCACCATGGCCGCCTTCCTCCAAGCCTTCACCACCTACGACCGCACCGACGCCCTCCCCACCCTCTCCCAAATCCCCACCCTCATCCTCTGCGGCTCCGCCGACCTCCTGACTCCCCCCTCACATTCGATCACCATGGCCGCCGCCATCGACTACGCCGACCTGGTCCTCATCCCCACCGCCGGCCACGCCGTCATCCTCGAACACCCCACCCCCGTCACCGAAGCCCTAACCCGCCTCATCTCCCGCACCCAGGACCCCAACCCCACCCGTCATGCTGTAGCCGCGTAACAAGAACGGCCGACCTCCACAACGAAGATCAGCCGTTCAATGGTCCGAGCCGGCGTCGAAGCAACCCACCTACTCGGCAAATATCTCGTCCAGAGACTCAGCGGTGAGCACCCGCGCACCCCACACCCGCAACCGCCCCGCCTCCGCGCCGCGCACCGCCCCGACAACCCAATCGGGCACCGCCCCGAACTTGACCACCAACTGGTCGAGCAAGGCCTCCGCCCGCCCCTCGGTGCGTCCTTGGGTGCGGAACTGTTCAGCGGTAGTCATCACGATCTCCTTCGCTCGCGGACCGAGCCGGTCGATCAACGGTGCAAAGCCAGCGACATCGGTCTTGCCGACACTCCAAAGATACGTCATCACCTGGTCGAATTCGCCCGGGTAGTCCTCGATCAACACACGCAGCTCGCCCTCGAGCGGCAATAGATCGTGGCCAAGCCGGGGATTCCCAGGAGCGATCTGCAACGACACGAACAGCACCTTCGCCATCACGCTGAGCTTCCGCGCCCGCAAGGCCGCCACATCGGCCGTGCCCAGGTCGTCCAGCAGAAACCGCAGCCGCGGCAGACACTCGCCCAATGCCAACCGCATATCTTGGTCAATATCCAGCAGATCGGACAGCTCGGTGGGCGTGCTCCAGCGATGCCGGCGTGGATCGCAGTGCACCACCACCGGGATCACCACCGGCAGCCGCCGCGTGTGCGGGTTGCGCCGCAGGTAGCGGTTCCAGATTGCCACCATGTATTCGAGCATCCGGAACGCCATCAACTCGTCCGTGCTGCTCTGATGCTCGATCAGCATGAACACGAACGCGTCGCGATCATTCCAACGGGTCCGATACAGCACGTCGGTGTAGCGCGACCGCAGCTCCTTCGGCACGAAACTGCACGACTGCAATTCCATGCCGTCCCAATCCAGCTGCGCTACAACGGCTTCCGGCAGGACTGTCCGCATCTCACCCGCCGCCGCGGTCGCCTCGGACATGACATGCCGAAAGTAGGCGTCGTGTGGATTCTTCGGCTGCTCAGCCATATTCGAGCAAACTACTCTCGGGATTCCTCGCCGAGGGCCGATTCATCAACGTCGCGCGGTATGCCCGATTCGCCGCTCGCGCAATGGGTTGGGGTTGGGGTCGACCGTTGACCCGGGCGGGGGTTGGTGCTGAGCTGGATACATGGCTGGGGACAGTGCTGGGGAGTTGATCGGGCGCGTGCGGGGGCGGGTTTCGGTCGGCGCGAAGGGGAATCGGTTTTTGGAGCTGTTGGAAGGTGGGCGGATTCCCCGTGAGCGGTTGTCCTGGCTGGCCGGGGAGGAATATCGCATCGTGGATAGCGACCGGCGCAGTTTCGCGCTGCTGGCCGCCCGATATCCGGAACCGCCCGCCGGCGACTTCTTTCTGGCTCTGGCACAGGGCGAATCGCAGGCCTTCCGGCTGCTGCACGACTTCGCCGCCGCGCTCGGACTCGGCGAGAAGGATCTCCAGGCCTACGAACCGCAGCCGCTTGCCCAGGCGTATCCGGCCTACCTCGCGCAGCGCGCTCTGTTCGGGACGGCGGCCGAGGTGGCGCTCGCCATGCTGACCAACCTCGAGGAATGGGGAAACTACTGCGCGCGAACAGCTTCCGCGCTGCGCGCACAGTACGGACTCAGCGACGAAGCCATCGCCTTCTTCACCTTCTTCGCGGACTCACCGCCGGATTTCGCCGCGCAGGCGACGGAAGTCGTGGCGGCCGGTCTCGCCGCCGGGGAGGCCCCCGCGGATCTCGCCCGAGCCGCACGACTACTGCACGACTACGAAGCGGCGTTCTGGAACTCCTTGGCGACGGGCCTTTCCTGACCAGCCCAATGGCGGTTCATCGGGCGTGGTGTCACCACCAGGGGCGTTCCTGGGCTTCGGCGGTGTGTCCGGTGCGGTCGAGGGCGTCGAGGCGGGCCATGTCCTCGTCGGACAGGGTGAAGTCGAAGATTCGCAGGTTCTCCTCGATGCGGTTGCGGTGCACCGACTTCGAGATAGCGGGGATCCCCCGCTGGACGACCCAGCGCAACAGGACATGGGCCGGGGTGCGTCCCGCCGCGGCGGCGATTTCAGCGACGGTGGTGTCTCGGAGGAGGCGTCCGGTGCCGAGCGGACTGTATGCCTCCAAAGCGATCCCGTGTTTTCGGCAGGCTTCGAGCAGGCCCTGTCGGAAGTCGACCGGACTGTAGCTGACCTGGTTGACCGACGGTATGCGTTCGGCGACGGCCGTGACGCTTTCCAGTTCGGCCGCACTGAAGTTCGAGACGCCGATCGATCGCGCGTAACCACGTTCGGCGGCCCGCTCCATGCCGGACCACGCCCGCGTCGGACCGCCTTGCGGCCAATGCACCAGATACAGATCGACCTGGTCGACGCCCAGTCGGCGCAGGCTCTGCTGCATGGCACCGACCGGATCGTTCCCGCGCGGGAAGAATTTGGTCGTGATGAATACCTCGCCACGATCGATTCCGCTGTCCCGCAGCGCCTTTCCCACGCTGGCCTCGTTCCCGTAGGCCTGGGCCGTATCGATATGGCGGTAACCGGCGTCCAGCGCCCAGCGCACCGCGTTCACGCACTCCGGCCCGTCGGGCACCTGCCACACGCCCAACCCGAGCAGCGGCAGCGCACCGCCGTCCGCCAGCACCCGCGCCCGGCCATCCGGAGTGAGTTCGTCAGATGTCATGGTGATACGAACCACTCACTCCGCCTTTCTGTTCCGGCCAGTCCGCTGCGTCACAGGAGTAGGAGTGACAGGCCCGCTTCGAGTGCGCGGCCACTCGGGGTGTCGCGTGACCAGACCGCCCGACGCCGTGGCCCGCTCCGGGGCTGCGGCGCACGGTGATGGTCAGGCGAGTTCGCCGATATCGCCGATCACGCTCCGCAGCTGCGCGCGTCCGTCCTCGAGCCGGTAGGTGACGCAGGCGATGGCCAGCCTGCCCGCCGCCACTGCCGCCGCGACGGTCTGGGAGTGGTCCATCAGCAGTCGGCTCGTCTCGGCCACATGCCGGGCCTCGAGTTCGTCGACCTCGGTCAAACCCTCACGGCGGCCGAGCAGAATCGAGGGTGCCACGCGCTCGACCAGGCTACGGATGAAACCGCCGGGCACCGCGCCGCCGTCGAGGGCGTCGATCGTCGCCTTCACCGCGCCGCAGCTGTCGTGCCCGAGCACGACGATCAGCGGGACGTTCAGAACCTGCACGCCGTACTCGATGGAACCGAGCACCGAGCTGTCGATGACATGACCGGCGGTGCGCACCACGAACATGTCACCGAGGCCCTGATCGAAGATGATCTCCGCGGCGACTCGTGAATCGCCGCAACCGAAAACGATGGCCGTCGGGTGCTGGCCACCGACCAGCTCGGCGCGATTGCGCGCGTCCTGGCCCGGGTGCTGCTGACGCCCCGCCACGAAACGATCATTACCGTCGCGCAAAGACTTCCACGCACTGATGGGATTCGAGTTCGGCATGCCACGATTCTGCACAAACAAGTCATACTGGCAAGTCGACCGTACGGGTCGGCATCCTCCTCGCATCATTATTCGATGCAGGAACGTTGCATTTGAGTCGCGGGGATGGCTACCCTCGAACTGTGAGCATCGAGTGTTCGAGCACCATCGCGGTTCCTCGGACGGAAGTGTTCGAGTGGTTCGGCAGGCCGGGCGCTCTCAGCCGCCTCGCACCGCCATGGCAACCGGTCGCCATCGCATCCGAGGCGGATTCCCTCGCTGACGGGCAAGCGGTCCTGCGGTTACCCGCCGGGCTACGCTGGGCGGCCCGGCATCGCGCCGAGGAGTTCGATCCCCCGCGCCGATTCGTGGACGAGATCGCGGTCGACGGTCCGGCCTCGATGCCGATCGGGCGCCTGCTGCCCTGGCGGCACACCCACGAATTCGAGGCGGTCGACGACGAACACACCCGGATCATCGACCGGGTCGACACTCCCGTTCCCGCCGCCGTGCTCCGACCCATGTTCGATTACCGCTATCGTCAGATCGCCGATGACCTCGCCGCACACCGGCGCGCGGCCGCACACGGATTCGAGAAGTCCACCATCGCCGTCACCGGTGCGTCCGGCCTGGTCGGCACCGCGTTGTCGGCGTTCCTGAGCACCGGCGGCCACCGCGTGATCCGCCTGGTCCGCCGGGCGCCGGCGAATCCCGATGAGCGCCGCTGGGATCCGCACGCCCCGGCACCGGAGCTGCTCGCGGGGGTCCATGCCGTCATCCATCTGGCGGGTGCGTCCATCGCCGGACGGTTCACTCCCACGCACAAGCGCGAGATCATGGACAGCCGCGTCGGGCCGACCCGCGAGCTGGCCGAGCGGGCGGCCGAAGCGGGCGTCCCGCTGTTCGTCAGCGCCTCGGCGGTCGGCTACTACGGCGCCGACCGCGGCGATGAGCTGCTCGACGAATCCGCCGAGCGCGGAACAGGATTCCTCGCCGAGGTGGTCGAGGAGTGGGAAACCGCCGCCAGCCCCGCACTGGCGGCGGGAACCCGCGTGGTGCACGTGCGCACCGGAATAGTGCAATCGCCGCGCGGGGGGACGCTGCGCCTGCTACGCCCGTTGTTCGCCGCCGGGCTCGGCGGACGCCTCGGGGACGGGCGTCAGTGGCTGCCGTGGATCGGCCTCGACGACCTGGTCGACGTATACCATCGCGCGCTATGGGACACCGAGCTGTCCGGCCCGGTCAATGCCGTTGCGCCGCACCCGGTGCGCAATCGCGACTACACCCACGCCCTGGCCCGGGTACTGAACCGGCCCGCGGTGCTGCCGATCCCCGCCTTCGGCCCGGCAGTGCTGCTCGGCAGGGAAGGGGCCGCCGAGCTCGCCGCCGCCAGTCAGCGGGTGATTCCGGGACGCCTGCTCGCCGCCGCCCACGAGTTCCGGTTCGAGGACATCGAGCCTGCCCTGCGGCATCTCCTGGGGCGCGGCGCGTGACCCGCAGGCCGGTGAATCACGTTCACATGCCATTGAATTCGACGATCGGCGGCGGATAATCCCCGATGGGATTGCCGCTGCGCCAGGGACGGTGGATCTCCGCTCCGGGCAGGTGCGCGAGTTCGGGTATCCAGCGCCGGGCGTAGGCGCCGTCCGGATCGAAGCGCTCGGCCTGCCGCAGCGGGTTGAGCACCCGGCTCGATCGAGTATCGGTGCCGGTGCCCGCCATCCACTGCCAATTGAGCCTGTTGTTGGCGACATCGGCGTCCACCAGCCAGCGTTCGAAATGCTTCGCGCCGATCCGCCAGTCCACCCGCAGGGTTTTGACCAGGAAGCTCGCGGCGACGAGCCGGGCGCGACCGGGCATCAGCCCGGTCGCGAGCAACTGCCGCAAGCCGGCATCGACCATGGGATATCCGGTGCGCCCGGCACACCAGGCAGCCACGCCGGCCGGATCGGTGCGCCACGGGGCGTCCACCGACCGGTAATCGCCGAGGGCGACATCGGGCCGATCGGCCAGCACCTGGTGGTAGAAATCCCGCCATGCCAGCTGCCGGACGAAGGCGAGTGCACCCGGATCGGTGACATCGGTCCGTGACACCACCTCCACCGGCGACAGGCATCCGAAATGCAGATACGGCGACAGCCCCGAGGTGCCGTCCACCGCGGGCGAATCCTTGACCTCGGCATAACGAGTCACGGGCCCGGAAATCCAGTGCTCGAACCGCTTTCGGCCGGTGGTCTCACCGCCCACCTCGAGTTCGGGAGAACCTCCGGAGGCGAGCACGCCCGGATCGGCGTCCCCGGTGATCGGTGGCACCGACAGCGCCTCCGGCGCGGGCAGCGGGCGGCGCACCGGGGTGTCCAGCCACCTGCGGAAGTACGGTGTGAACACCGCATAGTGTCCGCGGCCGGTGTCCGGGCGCACTGCACCGGGATCCACGGCGGTGATCGACGCGGCATGCGCGTACAGGACGCAGCCGATGCGCGAAAGCCTTTCCCGCAGCAGGCTTTCCCTGCGCAGACCGTAGCCGGTGACGTCGGCCGCGAGATGCACGCAGCCGGCGCCCGTCTCCCGCACGACCCGCTCCACCTCGTCGACCACCCGTCCGCGCCGCACGATCAGGCGGCCGCCACGGGCACGTAGTTCGCCATCGAGCTCGCCCAGCGCGGCGCCGAGGAACCGCAGCCGGTTCGGCGCGTCGCCCAGCCGGGCGAGCAGATCACTGTCCAGGACGAACAGCGGCACAACCGATCGGGATTCGCGATATGCCGCGGTCAACGCCGGATTGTCGTGCACGCGCAGGTCCCTGGTGAACAGCACGATGGCGACGGTCATACCGCCATCCTAACAATATTCGATGCATAATCGATTCAACCGCCCGCTGCGACTCGAGCCGCGCACAGCGGGCCGATGGCCTCGATGCCGCCGCGGGTCGGGCTGGTCAGATACCAGCACGCGTTCTCGCCCACCGCCGCGATGGCCGCGCGAATCCGCAGCCATTCGGCGGGTTCCAGGGCCGGGGTGCGGGACAGTACGAATCCCGACAAGCGGTAGGGATCGGTGACCAGTGCCCAGGAATAGTCCGCTCCCAGTGCTGTGACGACGTAATTGGCCGGACCGTAGCGCGCGTCCTGGGTGGGAACGCCCGGAAAGCTGACGTGCAGCTGCGCCCGGGTCGAGGGATCTGCGACGGTCGCGGTACCACGAATATCGTTCGCACCGCCCGACCAGGTGGTGCACGAATTGTGCACCGCCACATCACCTCGCGCGTCGAGGGTGTACTCCGCGCGGGTGTCGCGAGCGCACACCAGATTGAAGAACTGCGGTACCGCTGCCAGCTGGTACCAGGTGCCCAGATACCGATCCACATCCAGTGCGGCCACCGGTGCCGGGGGCTCGGCCTGCGCGATCGCCGAATTTCCGCTCACCGCACCCGAAGTGAGCAGCCCCACCACGAGCGTGAGCGCTGACGCCAGACGCCGCAACATGTTTCGATTCATCGCCTCTCTCCTGTCTTCGGACGTCCGGATTCTTCGATGGGATGGCGCCGCCCGCCCGGCGTGCCCGCCCCAGTGCGGTCCGCACACCCGCCGTGCGGGTCCCATCACCGCACCACGCTGACGCGCTCCCGCCACGGCGCCACCTTGCGCTTGCCGGATCACGCGACCGCACCCGCGCGAATGCCCGGCATCGAGCAGTCCCGGAACGGGCCGGCCACCGAGGTGACCCGCTGCCCCGACCACGACGCATCACATGGTGATCCCATCTCTCGTTTCGCCGACTTCCCGTAGGCGACCGGGGCCGGAGGGTTGCGGTGACGACGACCGGGCACAATCGCCTCATGCGAGACCGCCCGACGACTGCATCTGAACCGATCGGTTTTCCGGTGGGTGCGGTGGCCGAACGCCTCGGTATCCCGACCGCGACCCTGCGCAGCTGGAACCGGCGTTACGGGATCGGGCCCCGCCAGGACCGGCCGGGGCGGCATCGGCTCTACGACGAGGCCGATATCGCCGTGCTCACCAGGATGCTCGAGCTCATCGACGCCGGTTCCACCCCGGCGCGCGCCGCGGCCGTCGCGCGCGGGCCCGCACCGGCGTTCGCCGATGTGGCGGCCCTGCTCGACACCGCCTTCACGCTGGAGTCCGGTGCCCTGTGCGACCTGCTCGAACAGCATCTGCGCGCCCACGGTGTGGTCGAGACCTGGGATCGACTGTGCCGTCCCGCGTTCGCCGCCATCGTCGATCGCCAGCTCGGCGGCGAGGGGTGCGTCGATGTCGAGCACGCCCTGTCGTGGAGCGTCATCACGGCCCTGCACCGCACCGCCGCACCGGCCACCCGCCGTGCCTCTCTCGTGCTCGCGTGCACCAGCGGCGAAAGCCATTCGCTGCCATTGGAAGTGCTGCGCGCGGCCCTGGCCGAACGCGGGGTGAGCGCGCACATGCTGGGTCCGGACGTGCCGACCTTCGCGCTCGTGGACACACTCGCCCGCCTTCCCGGTCCCGCCACGGTCGTGCTGTGGTCTCAGCAGGAGGCCACGGCGATGACCTCGGCGGTGCGCGCCTGCGCCGACGCGGGCGCGCAGGTCTGTATCGCGGGTCCCGGCTGGGACACCGTTCTGTTGCCGGGTTCGCCGCGGCGGCTCACCGATCTCAGCGACGCGCTCGATGGTCTCGATCCGCCCGTCACGCACTGACGGGCGCCCCCCGCCCGCCCGGGACGCGGAGTCGTGGATCGACGCCCTCCGCGGACACCACGGTGACCTCACTGCGGCTCCCTGCCCGTGATCGCGGCGAGTGCGCCCTCCAGGGAGGCGAGATGCCTGCGCCCGTCGGCATATTCGGTCCGCGGCCATCCCGGTCCCGCCAGCAGCACCGTGGCCCCGCGAGCCTCGGCGACACCGATGGGATCGGGGCTCACGGTGTCCGGGGACTGCGACCACAGCACCACGGTGCATCCGCGGGTCCGCCGATCGAGCGCGTCCGCGAGCGCGGATGCGGGCAGATTCGCGCCCAGAAACACTGCCGCGCATCGTTGCTCGGCCAAGGCGGCTCGCAGCACCTCGAGCGGCAACAGATGCTGCTCGCCCGCGGCGCACGCCAGCAGCACACGCGGTGCGTACCCGGACCCGACCAGCGGCGGGATTCCACGATGCAGACTGGTGGTCACCGCCCATGACAAGATGTGCTCGACGTCGATGTAACCCTGTCCCGCGACCTGACGTTCGACAATCGTGTGGAATACCGGTCGGCACAATCGATTCCAGGTATCGCAGACGCCGTAGTGCACCAGATGGGCCGACACCAGGCTCGTGAGCCGGGCGATGTCCATGCGTTCGGCGGCGTCGATCACCGGTGCGGTGTCGCCCGGCGTCGGCGCGGGTTCGAGCATCATGGACGCGGCCCGCGCGGCGCTGGCCGGGCTCGCGCCCGCCCGGACCAGCTCCGCCATCCGGATCGCGACAGCCAGGTCGCCGGAGGTGTAGTAGCGCGTCCGGCCGGGCCGGTGCTGCCGAGGCCCGATGCCGTAGCGCTGATTCCAGCTCCGCAGCGTGGCCACCGGAAGGCTCAGCAGCCGGGCCACCGCGCCCACGGTGTACTCCGTGAGTTCGGCGTGGTCATCGCCGCCCGGCCGCAGCGTCATGGCGTCGGCCCGGACCGGCTCGGCGACCCCGTCGGGCGGTGCTCGAGCACCAATTGCACGACGTCGAGATAGCCGGAGCGGAACCCGGCCTCGGAATAGGCGAGGTACAACTGCCACATGCGCCGGAAGACATCGTCGAAACCCAGCTCGCCGACGCGCTGAGCCGCCGCGTCGAAGCGTTCCCGCCACAGCCGCAGCGTCTGGGCGTAATGCGGCCCCAGCGCGCGCCGCCGCACCGCCCGAAGTCCGGAATGCTGCGAGAGCTGCTGCGCCAGCAGTGTTTCCGACGGCAGGAAGCCGCCGGGGAAGATGTACTTCTGAATCCAGGTGTGGGTGTGACGCGTGGCGAGCATCCGCGCGTGCGGCATGGTGATCACCTGGACGGCGGCGCGTCCGCCCGGCGCCAGCACGCGCGTCAGGGTCTGGAAATAGTCCGGCAGATAGTCGAACCCGACCGCCTCCATCATCTCCACCGACACCACCGCGTCGTATCGTCCGCGCACCGCGCGGTAGTCGAGCAGCTCGACCGAGACCCGGTCCGCCACTCCGGCCGCCGCCGCCCGCTGCCGGGCCAGCGTCTGCTGCTGCGACGAGAGAGTCACCGAACGGACGCGTGCCCCGCGCCGGGCCGCGCGAATGGCCAATTCGCCCCAGCCCGTGCCGATTTCGAGCAGCGTCCGGCCGGGCCCCACGCCCGCGTCGTCGAGCAGCCGATCGATCTTGCGGCGCTGGGCGTCGGCCAGATCACCCCATACCGGTCCGGGCTCGAGCCATTCGAACAGCGCCGAGGAGTAGGTCATGGTGTCGTCCAGGAACGATGCGAAGAACTCGTTGGACAGGTCGTAATGATGTGCCGCGTTGTTCCGTGCGCCGACGTCGGTGGCGCGATGTTCGCGCGGCTGCCGCGGCAGCAGCCAGGGCCGCAGCGACTGCAGCGGCGCCGGCACCAATCGGTCGACGGCGCAGGCGAAGACGGTCAGCACGCCCGCCGGATCCGGTGCGGACCAGTCCCCGGCCATATACGCCTCGCCGAAGCCGATCAGACCGGTCGCGGCGATACGCGCGGCGAAGGCCGCCGGGTCGTGCACCACCATCGACGGCGCCGCCGGATCGTCCCGGCCTCCGCCGAGCGACCGTCCGCCGGGCAGTTCCACGCGAACCGGCAACCGGGCCACGGCATTACCGAACAGCGCCATGGCGACCGGGCGCCCCACGGCGACGCGGGCGCCTCGAGGCACCGGCCGCAAGTAGGCCCAGCGATCGGTGCGCGGTCCGCTCGACGGCTGTGCCGTGCACACGGGGACGGTCATGACAAGGCCTCCAGAGGAGAGTGGGAAGGGCGAGGAACAATGGGCAGACCACGAGCCCACAGCCGCAGGCCCTGCCAGCGGATGCGAGCGGCGATCCGCCACGTTTCGAGGGGGTGCGCGCACACCGCGCGCGCGACGGCCGAAGGCTTCGCGGCCAGCACGCGACCGGAGACGCTAGCGGTGAACAGCACCCGGCCGTCGGTGCCCTCCAGTGCTATCGCCAGGTGCAACCGCTCGGCGGGCGCCGGGAGGCGTAGCCGGTAGCGGCCCGTCACCGGGTTGAACGGCGAGACGTAGAACTGCTTGTCCACCATGGCCGTTGCCGTTGCGGGGATCAGATAGCGGTGCCGCTGCCCGTAGGTGTTGTGCACCTCCGCGATGACGCATCGCAGCGCCCCGGTCACGTCATGACACCAGAAGACGGTCAGCGGGTCGAAGATGTAGCCGAGCACCCTGGCGTTGCCGAGCATCAGGATCTGCCCGCCGCTCAGGTCGATACCGTGTTCGGCGAGGTAGCCCTCCACGTTGTGGCGCAGTGTGGCGTGCGGATCGCCGAGGCGATCACGGGTCCGGAAGTCCGCGAACCGGCGCAGCCACCACGGCAGCGCGGGCAGTTCGTCGAGATCGACCAGCCAGCTGTAGCTGCGGTACCGGAAGGCATGGTGCACCGGTTCCAGCCGCGTGTGCCGGATGACGGTGTGCACCAATCGCGCTCGGGTCATATCCGCGCCCTCGCGGGGTCCGTCAGCCCCGATCGCCGGGCGTGCCATCGACCGCCGATACGTTCGGCGGCGCGCAGCCCCGACAGCGCGCCGTCTTCGTGGAAACCCCATCCGTGATACGCGCCGGCGAACGCGACGATGCCGTCGCCGATTTCGGGCAGCCGGCGCCGGGCCGCCATCGATTCGATCGTGTACTGCGGGTGCGCGTAGTCCATCGTGGCCAGGACGGCGCCGGGCGCCACCCGAGCACCCTCACCCAGTGTGACCAGGAAACGGCGATCGGCCGTCCGGGGCAACCGCTGCAGCCGGGTCAGGTCGTAGCTGACCAGCACCCGGTTCGGTGCGACGGTGCAGCCGGGCAGCCGGCAGTTCCACGAGGCCCGCGCGCCCGCGCTGCGCGGCAGCACGGAATCGTCGGTGTGCAGGACCGTCCGGTTCCGCGAGTAGGGCAGTGCGCCGAGGACCGCCGATTCCAGCGGAGTCGGCGCATCGAGCAGTCGAAGCGCCTGATCGGGGTGAGTGGCGATCACCGCGGCGTCGAAGAACTCGATATTGTCGGCGTCATCGCGGATCGCGACGGTGCGCGAGGCTCGGTGCACCGCCCGCACCGGCACGCCCGCGCGCACATCGTGCAGATCCGCCGCGACCGCCCGCACGTAGTTCGCCGATCCGCCCGACACCGTCCGCCAGGTGGGCGAGCCGAAGACGGTCAGCATCCCGTGATGATCGAGAAAGGTGAACAGGTAGCGTGCGGGATAGTCCAGCGCCAGCCGGGGCGAGCAGGACCAGACCGCGGCCACCAGCGGCACCATGAAATGTGCCGTGAAGTACGCGGAGAACGCTGCGGCCCGCAGGAATTCGCCCAGTGTGCGCGCCTCCTCGCCCTCATCGGCGAGTTCGGCCCGCGCCAGCCGGTGGAATCGGGTGATCTCGCCGAGCATGCGCAGATAGGCCCCCCGACGCAGTGTTCCCGGCATCGGGAACAACCCGCGCAAGCCCTTCGCGCCGGCATATTCGAGCCCGCAGCCGTCGCACCGCACCGACATCGACATGTCCGATTCCTGTGTAGGAACACCCAGTTCGGCGAACAGGCGCAGCAGCGTCGGATAGGTGCGGTCGTTGTGCACGATGAATCCGGAGTCGACCCCGATCGGCTGACCCGTCCCATCGGCCCGGGCGCTCACCTCATGGGTGTGCGCATGACCGCCCAGTCGTGAATCGGCTTCGTAGAGTACGACTTCGCAGTCGCGAGCCAGCACCCAGGCTGCCGTGAGACCGGAGACACCGCTGCCGATGACCGCGACCCTGCGCGCGGCGCCTGTCAACGCGCGCACGACGCGGCGATTCCATCGAGCGCGGCGGCCCGTGTCCCGGACGTGGCCATGAGGTGACCGGCGGTGGCGGGGTTCCCCGTCGTGGTAGCGCGGACCGCGAGGCCGAACCTGCGGATTGGAGTCTCTTTCATCGTTTCCTCCGGCGGTCGAGCGAGGCGATCGGCGGGTGGTCCGCATCGCGCGTTCGACGGTACCATTCAATCGATGCAAAAACGATGCATCAAATCGATACCGACCGGAGAGCCTCCCCCATGCACCCCCTCTTCGACACCCTGCTCGATCGCACCATCGCGCTCGGCTACGGCCGACCGGGATACCTGCTGCGACAGCGATCCTGGAGCCCGTTGCCACCGGACGCGCTGAGCGGGCGCACAGCGCTTGTCACCGGGGCTAATTCGGGCATCGGCAAGGCGGTCGCGACCGGGCTCGCGATGCTGGGCGCCTCGGTCACGCTGCTGGTGCGCGACCCGGAGCGCGGCCGGGCGGCAGCGGCGGAGATGGCCGTCGGCGTGACCGGAGCTGATTTCGACGTCTTGCGTTGCGACATCTCGGATCTGACCGATGTGCGTCGATTCGCCCGTGAGCTCGCGCAGCGAACCGAGCGCGTCGACGTTCTCGTCCACAATGCCGGGGTCATGCCGTCCGTCCGAGCCGAGAGCCCCCAGGGGCATGAAATCTGTTTGGCCACTCACGTTCTCGGCCCCCTGCTGGCCACCGACCTGCTGGCCCCTACCCTGGCACGATCGCCCGCGGCGCGCGTGATCTTCGTATCCTCGGGAGGCATGTACACCCAGCCGCTGCGGGTCGACGACATCGAGTACCGTTCGGCCCCGTACCGCGGCGCCACCGCCTACGCCCGAACCAAGCGCATGCAGGTCGTCCTCGCCCACTTGTTGTCCGCCCGCTATGCGGCCCAGGGCACAGCGGTGCATTCCATGCACCCGGGCTGGGTCGACACGCCCGGTGTCGCCGATTCCCTCCCGCGTTTCCGCCGCCTCGCGGCTCCCCTGCTGCGCACCCCGACCGAAGGCGCGGACACCGCGGTCTGGCTGGCGGCCGCCGATGTCGCGCCGGTCGGCTTCTGGCACGACCGCCACCCCCGCCCGGAGCACTACCTGCGCCGCACTCGCGAATCCGACGCCGACCGCGAAACACTGTGGCAGTACTGCGCTTCCGCTACCGGCATCGTCCCACGATGACTCCACCGACCGCCGCGGTGCCAGCTATACCGATGCGCCATTCGATGCACGCGCTACAGCGTCGGGGACGCACCCACTCGGCCCGGCAGAGCGGGCAGGAACGGCGAGCTGGAAATCCGAGTCGATTCGGATCGATACAGATACAGCGAAGCCGCAGACCTTCTGGCCTGCGGCTTCGCTGTGCTGTGGTTCTAGCTGGGATCGAACCAGCGACCCCTCGCGTGTGAGGCGAGTGCTCTCCCGCTGAGCTATAGAACCGGGGTCATTCTTCCTGGCGTTTTCGCCGCTCCGAACGAGAGAGAACTTTACACAGATCGCGTTCGCGACACCAAATCGCGTGCGTAAAGGCGGAAAATCGGTGCGTGACGGGCGGGTCTGTCGTGTCGCGCGGGGTTTACCGAATGGTCGGCCGAGCGCTACGGGCAATTGGCCGCGGCGGGGTGGGATGGGGGCGGCCCGTATCCCGCTGGGCACGGTTCGGGATTTCGGGTTGGTTCCGCGCTGCGCCCGTCAGCCCGACCGAACTACACCCGTGTTGTTCATATTTACCCCCTCCTACCAGGCGATTTGTTACCTGCACAGCCAGTCGGCTAATGTTCTCTCTCGTCAGCGGGACAGCCGAGAGGCGCCCGGGACGAAATGCGGATGTAGCGCAGCTGGTAGCGCATCACCTTGCCAAGGTGAGGGTCGCGGGTTCGAATCCCGTCATCCGCTCGAGAGGCCAACACGGCCTGCTTGGCGGTGTGGCCGAGTGGTGAGGCAACGGCCTGCAAAGCCGTGCACACGGGTTCGATTCCCGTCGCCGCCTCTTCTTCATTGAAGAGCATGAAGACCCGCGCGATTAGCTCAGCGGGAGAGCGCTTCCCTGACACGGAAGAGGTCACTGGTTCAATCCCAGTATCGCGCACCAAGTTCCACCAGATCAGGCCCGGCCCCCGCCGGGCCTTTCTGCATTTCCGGCCTACTCACGACAGTGATCGAACTGGCATCCACCACACTCGAACCGTGGAACGGTCGTCGGGGAATGTCGTTGCGGCTGCCCCACGATCGATCTCACCGTCGACCCGACCGCACCCACCGCTCCGAACACAGCCAATCCCGTGACCGAGGCAGCGACCGACGACGGAGGAATCCTCCTGTTCGTCCGGGACGGCAGACTGATCGGCCTCGAGTACTACTCGCTGACCGACGACACCCCCGAGCACTTCCCACCACCCGGTCTAATCCACCCCACACCGTCGAAGTAGTACCGGCCATTTCGACGGGGAGAGCAGGAAACCGTCTCGAGATAGTGGTTTGTGCAGGAATCGGCCCACTGCGGGGGCGTACGGTGCGTCGTCACTCTAGAAGGTGCGTCAAGATTGGGCGGGCGTTGGTCCAGAGCAGGGCGCCGCCGGCGTTGGGGAGGTAGTGGCGGATGGCGTTGGGGATTCGGGTGGCTAGGGTGGCCCCGTGGTCTGGGGAGTGGGTTGGGTTGGTGTCTTGGGCGCCGTACCAGAGGTGCACTGTGGGGGTGAGGTTTTCGAGGCGGAATGGCCAGGGGGCGAAGTGGAGGAGTGTGTCGCGGGCGTAGCCTGCTGGGCCCTGGGCGAATCCGGCGTCCAGGGTGCGGCGGAAGGCCTTCTCGAAACGGGGTTGCAGGTAGATTTCGCGGTCTAGCTCGGCGCTGCCGTCGATGGTCAACCGCCACAAGGTTTCCGCGCTGCCGAAACGTGCGAATTCGATCTCGGCGGTGGTCGGGTCGGTTGCCGCCAGGTCGACGAGCTGCCGAACCTCGGGCGGCAGAGCCATACCGGGATGAGCGAGTTCGTCGCCGCCGGACACGATCGCCACGGCCGAGGTGAATCCCCGGGCGGCGCAGGCCAGGGCGAACGGCGCGCCTTGGGAGAACCCGACGACCGCGGGTCGGTCGAGGCCGAGCTGCTCGACGTCATCCGCCCAGTCGAGCAGCGTCCGGCCGGGTGCCGCGGTGGAATCGCCGAGACCGGGACGCTCCACCGACACCAGCCGCACCCCCAATTCGGCCAGCAGGCCATCCCCGAAACCCAGCCACCGTCCCCATCCCGCCCCGGGACAGAACACCACCGGTCGCCCGTCCATCGGCCCCCACTCGGCCCACGCCAGTTCGCGCCCGTCCCGTAGGACGGTAACCCCGAGCCGCGCAGGATCTTCCATGATCACGTCCATACCCCACACGATCGCGGCACCCGCCGCGGCAGCGCAACAGAATTTCCTCGTCCGGACACCGCGATGGTGTGCGGTCAATCGATCCAGGTGTCGAGGAGTTGGGTGGGTCTGCCGGTGGCGAGTTGGGTTTGGAGCCAGGCGTTGACGACAGTGTTGAAGGGGAGATCACCGCGAGGGAGGAGGTAGGCCTTGGGGGCGGAGTCGAAGGGGTGGTCGGGGTGGAGGACCTGGAGGTCGGGGTGGGTGCGGGTGCGGTAGCGGCCCTCGACCGAGTCGGTGACGAAGACATCGGCGTTGCCCTGTTCCAACTGGTCGTAAATGGTGAGGTTGTCGGGCCAGACGATCAGCTGGGCGTCGGGGAAGTTGGCGCGGGCGAATTTCTCGTTGGTGCCACCGGGATTCACGATGACCCGCGCGCCCGGCTGGTTGATGTCCGCGATGGTGGAATAGGCGTCGCCCTCGTCGCGGCGGGTGACCGGTGTCTTGCCATCGGTGGAGATGGGAATGGAGAAGTCGGCGACGCGACGCCGCTCGGCGGTATCGGAGATGCCGCCGACGGCCAAGTCACACTTCGCGACGAAGTCGTCGGCCAGGCTCGCCCACGTCGTCGAAATCCATTGCGGCACAGCGTGCAATGAGCCCGCGAGATCGGTGGCGAGGGTGATGTCCACCCCCGCGTAGGTGCCGTCCGCCCCACGCACCGTATAGGGCGGGTAGTCGCCGGTCGTGCACACTCGCAGCACACCGGACTGCGCCACGGTGACCAACCGCGACGGCGTCGACTCCGCGCTGGCCGCCGGCCCGACCACTCCCGCCGGGAGCAGCCAACCCACCGCGATCACACTCAGCAATGGCAACAGTCGAGTCGACACACGCACGCGCCAAGGCTACTGAACGGGCGATGATCACGACAGTCTGGCGGAAACCGTTTTGACCAGTTCGGGGAGTAGTTTGGCGAAATTGGCTGCGCCGCCCTGGAATTCGGGAAGGGCGGTGTATGGGTTCAGTGAAACTTCGAAGTAGTATTGGCCCTGGCGGCAGGCGACGCTGTAGTCGCCGCCCTTGGTATCACCGCGATTGTGCCAGGTGTAGCAGGCGTCGGGGCCCCAGGCGTTGCCGATGTCGGTCATCTCGCGTTCGAGGATGGGGTCGCGGTCCTTTTCGTACAGCTGGTCTGTCAGGGACGGGTCGACGATGCCGAGCATCATGACGGTCAGACTTGCGCCCTCGGTGGTCGACAGCGCATTCGGTTGCAGGGGCCGCGGCAACTGGAAGCCGAATTCGCATCCGGCTCGCGGGATGTAGCCCTTGTGCATGTCGACGTGACCATTGGTGACGCCGATCAGCTCGAGGGGTTGCGCGGTTCGATGGAAATTTGTGGCCTGCGGCAGGATCGCGCGCAGTTCCGCATCGGTCAGCAGCGTGCAGCCGTCGGGCCATTTGTCGACGGCCAGTTCGGTTCCCGCGGGGACGTGGATATCGAGCCGAGACCCATCCGGAGCGGCGGTGCCGACCTGCAGCGGGACGGCGGTGGGTTTCACATACGTTGTCGTCGTGGACGGCAGGGCCGCCGAATCGTGGTCGCCATGCAGCATTCTGTCGATCCCCCACTGCCCGATCAGCCCGAGCACGGCCAGGCCGATGGCGAGCGGGATGAGGATGCGGCCTCGACGCCGTGGAGCGGCAGGCGGATTCGGCGACGCGGAGCCACCGCGATGCGCCGCCCGAGCCTCGCCCAGCACGGTGGGCAGGATGACGTCGAGGCCGCTCAACGGCATGCCCAGAATCTCCGATTGCAGCATGCGCAGCAGTTCGGCGTGCTCCACTCCCCCACCGAGGGCTTGCCCTGCCGCGGAGGTCGGGTCCGCGACCAACCCAATCGCGATGAGCCCGACCGGAATCGGCCACAGGTTGTAGCGGAAGGCCAGCCGCCCGCCGACGTCGAGTGCGATCGCGCAGGTGTCGGTGACCGGAATCCCGTCCCACGCCGCCGAACTCGCGGGCTCGGGGTCCACGGCCACGGTGCCCGCGACCGCGTCGATATCCCCGGTGTGCAGCCAGATTCGCGACCATTCGCCGCTCTGATCGGCACGCATCAACGCCACCAGCAGATCACGCGTATCGACCGGACGCGCCCCGGCCTCGGCGGCCGCCGCGCGCAAGGCCGTCACGACCGCCGGGTGCAGCGGCGCTCCCGCGAGGATCAGCCGCGCAACCATCGACCCGAAACCTCCAGGGACAGCAGGACAATGACGGTGATCCCCCACAGGATCGCGAGTATCCCGCCGTTCATCGCGCCGAGCACGTTCATGAATCCGCGAACCCCCATCGACACACTCTAAGTCGGGAACACATGGACCGATAGTCGCTCGATAGACGTCGGATAAGCGCGACCTCGCCGCCGAATATATTCCCCGGCAACCCTTTTCGAGAGCCCTTACCAGCCGTTAGTATTCAGCACCAATCCGGCGTTGATCGCGGTCGGCGATGATGAGGCGCGGGCGTGCGGCCGGTCGAGTGGAGTGTCGAGGATGTCGGGGGCTGAATCGGGGGAGGAAGCCTGATGGATGTGGCCGACGGCGTGCTGGTCGCCGGTTATCGCATCGTGCGGCGGCTGGGCAGCGGGGGCATGGGAACGGTGTACCTGGCACAGCATCCGCGGTTGCCGCGGTGGGATGCGCTCAAGGTGCTCGACGATCGCCACGACAGCGATTCGGAATTCCATGCCCGCTTCCTGCGCGAGGCGGAACTGGCCGCGCGGCTACAGCATCCGAACCTGGTGGCCGTGCACGATCGCGGCGAAGACCACGGCCGGTTGTGGATCGCCATGCAATACATCGACGGCGGCGACCTGGCCGGGTTGATCCGCCGCGGCCCCCAGGTGCTGACGGTCGAGCGCGCGGTACGCATTCTCGGTGACGCGGCAGCGGGATTGGACGAGATTCACCGAGCCGGACTCCTGCACCGAGACGTGAAGCCCGCGAACATCCTGCTCACCACCGACGCCGACGGCTCGGATCGCGTGCTGGTCACCGATTTCGGTGTCGCGCATCCCATCGAGGACGGCGTGAAACAGTCCGGCGGCGTCGCCACCACCCTCGCCTATGCCGCTCCCGAACAGTTCGGCGACGGGCCGGTCGATCACCGCGCGGATGTCTACGCGCTGGGCTGCACCCTGTACCAGATGCTCACCGGATCGGTGCCGTTCCCGCGCACCGGCGCCGGTTCGGTGATGTACGCGCACCTGCACGAACCCCCGCCCCGCCCGTCGGCGGCGAATCCCCAGGTGCCCAAGGATTTCGACGCCGTGATCGCGACCGCGATGGCCAAGAATCCGGCCGACCGCTTCGCCAGCTGCGGCGCACTCGCCGCCGCGGCCCGCGCCGCGCTGACGCCCACTCCCCGGCGTCGAGCCACCCGGCTGTCCGTGGCCGCACTGGTGATCATCCTCGTCGCCGCGGCCGCGCTCGTCGGGGTCTTGTCCCGAACAACTCCTTCGCAGGCCCGCCCGGTGCGTACACCCGTGTCAGGTTCGGTGGACGGTTCACAGTGGGGTGCGTTCGCCTACATCGCGCAGGCTTTTCCCGATCTCCTACCGGGATTCCCCTACGGGTCCGGGTACGAGGAGCTGTCCGGCTGCCTGCCCCAGGACACCAAATACAACAATGTCCCCCTCGACACCTCGCTTCCGATCGGCACGCTGTTCTGCCTCGGCAATCGGGACCCGGTCATCGATCTGGAGATAGTCTGCAACGCCGACCGCACCCCGATTCAGCCCGGCGTCGCCTTGGCCGACTTCCCCGAGGGCGATGAGGCGTGGAGTCGTCCTTCGGGTTCCGGTCACCTGTTCTGGGGCCACACCACCTTCACCGACACCGGTTCCGACCTCGACGGCCACACCACGGGCGTGCTCGAGATCTTTTTCGACCGCGCGGACCGGAACTTCTGCCGTATCCAGGTGGTCGGAACGCCCACCACCGGTGCCGATTTGCGCGCCGCCTGGTGGCCCGGTGCGCCGCTCTAGCCGCGGCCGAGAACGTGGAAACGATGATGAGAATGAGGAAACTTCTCTCCCTGGGCGTTCCCGCCCTGGTGATCGCGGCGCTGCTGACCGGCTGCACGACGGACGGAAAACCGGTGGCGCACAAGCCGGATACGGCCGCGCTGGACACGGGACGGTACAGCGTCGACCCCCTCGAACCTCCCGTCGGCACGGAGACGACCGGACACGTGCTGGAGTCGGCCCGACTCGCGGAGGCGATGCTCGATCCGACCGAGGTCGATGCGGCGCTGACCCATGCCCCGGACGCATCCACGATCGCACCGGTACCGACCCCGGCCCGGGCCGCGACGGTGCTGGCCGATTCGGTGCGCTCGGTGCTCGAGCGGCACGGCATGCTCGCCGGATGCATGGTCGCCGGCAGTGACGTCGTCGCCGGCTCGCACGGTGTCGAGGTCGGCAAGGGCCGGGTCCTCGTCGCACTGGTGCTGCGCTTTCCCGACACCGCCGCGGCACAGCAGGCCGCCACCGAGATCGACACGGTCGACGCGGCGCTCAATCCGGAGAACGTAGCCGTCACCGTCCCGGGTTACCCTGCGGCCCACTCGCATTGGCGCCCCAGCGTCCCCACCATGGCCGCGACCCTGGCGCAGGACGACTATGTGATCAGCCTCCTGATCGGCCATACCTCCCCCGACCTCGCCGCCCTGACCGGATTGGCGCGCAAGGCATTCGACGCCCAGACACCGCTGCTGCGGAACTTCACGCCCACACCCGCGAATCGCCTCGCGGCACTCCCGCTGGATCCCGACCACATGGTGCGCCTGATGGTCCCGGACGCGCCCGACCGGTGGATGTATCCGGGCGTCGTATCCATCAGTGAGCATCGTGCCGCGGACTGGGGGACGGCGCTGTCCGCTACCGGCTTCTCCTATGGCCCGCGGGCAACCATGCTGTTCCGCGGGCGGAAGGACGGTGAGGTCGGATCGCCGCCGGAGGCGATGGTCACCAACGGATTCAACGCGGTCTTCCGGTACCCGGACGTCGTCACCGCACACCAGCGAATCAAGAAGGTCCAGGCCGCCGACGCCGCCGACACCACCCTTCGCCCCACCGATCCGCCCGCCGGTGTCTCCGATGTCAGCTGCTACCAGAACCTCACCCCCGACAAGGTCGGCATGTCCAACTTCATCTGCAAGATCCAGTTCGGGCGCTACACGGCGATCGTCATGGCCCGCGACGCGACCGGCGTGCGGCAGCGCGCCGCCGCGCAGTACGGCCTGCTCGTGAACGGCGGCTAGGCATGGCCCAGGACCAACTCTTGCGCCCCGGAACGGTTTTCGCGGGATACCGGATCGAACGCATCCTCGGCCGCGGCGGCATGGGCACCGTCTACCTGGTCCGGCATCCCCGCCTGCCGCGGTTCGAGGCGTTGAAGGTGCTACCGGCGGAGTACAGCGACGATCCCGAGTATCGCGCCCGGTTCGGCCGGGAGGCGGAATTGGCCGCGCGCCTGAGCCATCCGAACATCGTCGCCGTGCGCGATCGCGGCGAGACGGATGGATGTCTGTGGATCGCCATGCAATTCGTCGACGGCTTCGACGCCGCGACCCTGATTCGACGCCATCGCGACGGAGTCCCCCCGAACCAGGCGCTGCACATCGTCGAGCAGGCGGCGCGCGGCCTGGACGAGGCGCATCGGGCGGGCATGCTGCACCGGGACGTCAAACCGGCCAACCTCCTGCTCGAGGCGAGACCCGACCAACCCGAGCGGGTGTATGTCTCGGACTTCGGTATCGCCCGGGGACTGGCCGGGGCCACTCCCCTCACCCAGGACGGGTCGGTCCTGGCCACCATCGCCTATGCCGCGCCGGAACAGCTGAGCGCCGAGGCGCTCGATCCACGAGTCGACATCTACGCGCTCGGCGGCACGCTGTATGAATTGCTGACCGGCGCAAAGCCCTTCCCGCACGAGAATGCGGCGGCGGTGATGCAGGCCCATCTGATGGAGCCGCCCCCACGTCCGAGCGTCGTGAACCCGGCACTGCCTCCGGCGATCGACGAGGTGATCGCACGGTCGATGGCGAAGCGGCCGTCGGACCGCTACCCGTCATGCGGTGAACTCGCCCGGGCCGCCGCACTCGCGCTCGACCCGCCGGGCGGCGTCGTGTCCACGGCGACCGTCCGGATCGGGTCTCGCAAACCACGGCTTTCGCGATCCAATCCCGCACGAAGGCAGCCGAATACACGACGCTGGTACCGGCGACGCTGGTTCCTCGCGGGTGCGGCGGGCACGGTACTGGCCGCGATACTTGCCGGAACCATGGTGCTGAACCAGGATTCGGGTACCTCGGCGAGGACGACCGCTCCGACGTCGGTGTCGGCCGCGCCGACCTCGGCTGTCCCGTCCTCGAGCGGCAGTCCGATCGCCTGGGGCACTTACCAATTCGCGGTGCAGGCCTTCCCTACCCTGCTGCCCGCGTCCCCGATCGCCAGCGGCTACCAGGGCCTGCGATGCCACCCGGTCACTGCCGACGGTGACCGGCTGACCCTCACCGATCCGCTGGGAGCAACCGCGGAACTGGAGTGTGAGGGGAACCGAAACCCCGTCTCCATGATCGCAGTCAGCTGCCGGGTGAATCACACGCCCAGGGATATGCCGTCGCCCGATCCCGAGACCACCGTGCTGCGGACCGAACCCTGGCAGCGCACCTCCGGCCACGGCCAGATCCGAGTGTCGAGCGGCACCGAGTCCGGTCGCGGCCCCCACAACGGGCCGTATGGCTTTCTCCAGGTCCAATTCGACGATGTGGCAAGGAATTTCTGTCTGCTCGGGGTGTGGGGTGGCACGTCCGGTGACGACCTGTTCGATCGATGGTGGCGCGATGCGCCGTTGTGACCGCACCCGCGGGGAAAGGAGGGCCCGATGAGCGAACCGACCCAACCCAGCTTCGCCGAGTACCGAATCGAGCGCCGACTGGGCTCGACCGCGATGGGAACCACGGCCCTGGCCCGTCATACCCGGCTGGATCGCCTCGACGACCTGACCGTCCTGCTGCCGCGGTACAGCGGTGACGACGCCTTCCGCGACCATTTCCTGGCGACCGCGGAACTGGCCGCGCGACAACGTCATCCGAATCTGGCGGTGGTCCGGGACGCGGGCGTGGACAACGGCCTGCTGTGGCTGGCCAGCGAGCATGTCGACGGCGTCAACGTGGCCGAGATCATCCGTCTGGGTGGACTGGATCCGGCCCGCGCGGTGCGCATTGTCGCCGAGGTCGCGAAGGCACTGGACGAACTGCACGACAACGGCCTGCGGCACGGCGACCTGAATCCCGCCGACGTCATCGTGGCCGAACGGCCGGGTGAACCGGATCGGGTGGTGCTCACCGGGTACGGGCTGCCCCGGCCCGCCCCGGGCCCCGACGAAGCGGCCGCACCGACCTATCCGACCCCCGAACAGACGGCCGGACTGCCCGGCGAGCGCCGCTCGGAGGTGTACGCGCTGGGCTGCCTGCTCTCGGAGATGCTCACCGGGGTGCGTCCCGACCCCGCCCGCCCGATGCCGCCCTCGTCCCAGAACCCTTGGCTACCAGCCAAACTCGACGCGGTGGTCGCGCGTGCCACCGCGCCGCGACCCGAGGACCGCTACCCCGACTGCGCGGCGCTGGCCGATGCGGCCATCGACGCGGTCGGTCCCGCGTCGCTCGCTCCCCGGCGACCGCGCTCTCGCCGCGTGCGGTGGCTCACCGTCGCCGCCGTGGTGATAATCACCGCGGCGGTGGGGATTTCGGCGTGGGCGATCCCCGTCCGGCACACCGCGGCGCCGGCGACCCCGAAGCCGACCCCGGTCGCGAGCACCAGGTCTCCGGAATTGAAAGCGGCGCTGTGGGGCGCGTACGCCTATGTCGCCGACGCCTTCCCGAACCTGCTTCCGGTCTCGGCGGACGGCGTGGGATACCAGGAGCTGTACAACTGTCATGCCGTCGATTCGAAGCACAACGACGTCTCGCTCTACGACCAGGCGGCGCAGGGTCAGCTGTGGTGTTGGGGGAACCGGAATCCGGTGTGGAGCGTCTTCGTGACGTGCAATGCCGATCGGTCACCGATCCTCCCGCAGCCCTGGACCTACCGCACGGAAGGTGAGGAACGCTGGACCCGGCCGACCGGGACCGGCTACTTGCGCTGGGGCAGCTACGAATCCAACGCGGGTACCCAGATGGCGGCGCTCGACGTGTATTTCGACAATCCGCAGGAGTCGTTCTGCTGGTGGCGGGTCCAGGCCCAAGGCTCCGCCAGCTACCTGCATACGCTGTGGTGGCCGGGAGTATCGGTATGAGCGGCAGCAGGATTCATCGCATCGCGCTGGGCGCGATCGCGGCGTCGGTACTGCTCGCCGGTTGCGCGGTGCCGGGTCACCCACGCCCCGCCACGCTCGATCCCGCGACTTTGACGGTCGGGCCCTACGGCACCGAACCGCTGACCGCGGCCCCGGCGGGAACGGAGGCCGACGGACGCATCCTCGAGTCGGTGCGCATGGGCGAGGCGATGATCGACCCGGTGGAGGCCGACCCCACGCTCGTGTACGGCCTGGGCAATGCCGCGTCGGTGCCGATCCCCTCGGCCGAGAAGGCCGTCTACCTGTCCGAACCGGTGCGCGCGGTACTCGGCAAGTACGGCATGCTGGCGGGATTCTCGGTCGGTGGAGCCGATTCCGAGATCGACCCGTATGTGGCCGTCGGCCACGCTCGACTCTTGACCGTCATGGCCATTCGTTTCCCGGACGCGGACCGGGCCCGGCGGGCCGCCGCGGAGATGGACGCCGTGGATACCGCGGTCAGCCCGGAGAACGTGCCGGTGGCGATTCCGGATCACGCTGGTGCGCATGCGCATTGGCGTCCGACCGTACCCACACTGGCCGCGACCGAGGCACAGGATGCCTATGTGATCACCGTGCTGGCCGGATATCCCGGCATCGACCTGGCCGCGCTCACCGGTCTGGCGCGTAGCGCGCTCACCGCGCAGGCGACCAGGTTGCGCGAGTTCACACCCACGCCGGTCGGCGAATTCGCCTCGCTGCCCTTGGATTCCGAGGGCATGCTGGCCCGCATGCTGCCCGAGGCGCCCGGTGTGTGGCCCCGGCCCACGGTGCTGTCGGTGGATGCGGACACGAACGCGGGCTGGAAGGCCCGGCTGCTGCCCAGCGGCGTCGTCTACGGCCCGCGCGCCACCCATCGCTGGGGCAAATGGAAGAAGGACAGTCCCGTCGACAAGGACGACATGATCATCGCGTTCCGCGGCCCCAATATCCTGGTCCGGTTTCCCGACGCGGTCGCCGCCCGCAAGGAATTCACCGAAACCGCAGACGAATTGAACGATCCGGGTATGCGGGCCGCGCCCACCCCTTCCGGGATTCCGGACGTCCGCTGCAGTGAATTCGTCGGCGGCGGCCGGTACGACGTCCGGTTCGCCTGCCGGGCCCTCTACGGGGTCTACGACGTGCAGACCTACAGCCGCACGCTCGCCGATGCCCAACTGAAGATCTCCGCGCAGTACGCCCTGCTGGTGCGGGCGGAGGCGGCGCGATGAGCGATCGACTGCGCCCGGGCACCGATTTCGCCGGATACCTCGTCGAGGGCCTGCTGGCCGAGGGTGGGATGGCCGAGGTCTACCTGGCGCGCCATCCCCGCCTCCCGCGCCGGGATGCCCTGAAGGTTCTGTCCGCCGAACACTGCCTCGATCCCGAATTCCGGGCTCGGTTCCTGCGGGAGGCCGACCTCACGGCACGCCTCAATCATCCGAATGTCATTGCCGTCCATGACCGTGGCGTATTCGACGGTCGGCTCTGGATCGCCATGCAGTACGCGAGCGGAGGCGACGCCGCGGTTCTCAGCGCCCGGGGACCGCTCGCGCCGGAGCATGCCGTGGACATCGTGGAGCAGGCCGCCCGCGGCTTGGACGAGGCGCATCGTGCCGGGCTGGTCCACCGTGATGTCAAACCGGCGAACCTGCTGATCGATGCGCGCGAGAACCGGCCGGACCGGGTGCTGGTGAGCGACTTCGGGATCGGCCGCAGCGTGACCGACTCCACCGCGCTCACCGCGGCCGGGTCGGTGCTGGCGACGCTGGCCTACGCCGCGCCCGAACAGCTGCGCGGACTGCGCGTCGATCACCGTACCGACGTGTACGGCCTGGGAGCCACCCTCTACCAGTTGCTGACGGGGCAGACCCCGTTTCCGCGACCGACCGCCGAGGCGACGATCGAGGCCCAGCTCACCGCGCCACCGCCGCGCCCGACGGCGATACGCCCGGAGTTGCCGGTCGCGCTGGACGCCGTGATCGCCCGCGCCATGGACAAGGACCCCGATCGGCGTTACCCGTCGTGTGGCGCGCTGGCAGCCGATGCCAGGGCGGCGCTCGCCGTCGCGTCGACACCGCCGTCGGGTTCGCGGCGTCTCATCGGCCGACGGCGTATGGGCCTGCTGGCCGCCGCCGCGGGCATCGTCATAGCGGTCGCTACGACTGCCATTGCGCTGCACCAGCATTCGTCTGCTGGCTCCGCGCACCCGGCGACAACCGCATCGAGTTCCACCCCGGCGGCCCCGAAGAGTTCGGCGACCACGTCCGCGGCACGGACCGCGAACTGGGGTAGCTATTCGTTCATTCCACAGCGGTTCCCGGGTTTGCTGCCCGCGTCCCCGGACGCCGCCGGATACCAGGGCATGCGCTGTGGGGCGCTCGACGAAAAGGGCTCTCCGGCGGACCTTTCCGTCCCGGCCAGCGGGATCGCCTCGATGACCTGCAACGGCGACAAGCAGCCATTGCATCAGCTGCGGATCGCCTGTGAAGCCGACCGCAGTTCCTGGCCCCCGACACCGTTGCCGGACAACGACATCACCGACGGCTCTCAGCCGTGGACTCGCTCGATCGGCAGCGGCTGGATGACCTGGGGCCACTTCCCGAACGAGGACGGGTCGAGAACCGCGGGCGTCCTGGCCATCTTTTTCAACGCCGACACGGGCCGTGACTTCTGCACCCTGATCGCCTACTCCGAACCCAACGCCCAGGCCCTGGTCGACACCTGGTGGCCATCGATACCCCTCTGACCCAGCACCACAAGGAAATCGCTAGGGAGTTACAAGCGCGCGGGCATACCTTTTCGGTGACTACTTCCCGAGGGGGTGAACGACCATGGCGCTTCGGATATCCGGGCGTGCGATTACCAGTGATATGACGCCCGAGACCGCGCATTTGGTGCCCGGGCCCGGGGGTGGGACCTGGGTGTTGAGTTGGTTGCCCGGGTGGGATTTGACGCAGGATCAGGCCATTGACGGGATGGCGTTGGATGAGATTCTGAGTGATCCCGAGCCCGAGGATCGGGAGTGGGCGTTGGAGATGGCGGCGCTGCGGGCGCGGTCGCTGGGGATGGAGCTCGAGGATGTGGTGGTGCGGCTGTGCGCTCGGGTGATCGAGCGCGATCGGCGGCGGCACCGCGAGGAGGAGCTGGAGCGGCAGCGGCAGGAGGGGACGGACCGTCCCCCGAACGAGTTCGGGGGACGGTCCTACGCCGGAAAGACTGTGGCGCGGCTCTTTTGGGAGGTCTGGCAGGCCCGGGCGATCAGCTTCCTACGCCGAGGGCGGTGAGGAAGACCAGGACGACGGTCGCCACCGCGAGCAGGCCGTGGCCGCCGACGATGGCGATCGGGAAGTGGCGTTCGGGGGCGGTGGTGGTGGCCGCGGCGATGGCGTTGCGGGAGCGGTAGACCGGCAGCCAGCGAGCCAGCATGAAGAAGCCGAGCGCGGCCACGGGAACCAGCAGGGCGAAGGCGATCCAGGACAGGGCGTCGTTGTCGATGACGAGGTAGACGATCCAGACGATCAGTCCCGCGGCGGCGAGCAGGAAGTGGCCGAACAGGACCGGGGCGGGCAGGCGACTGCTGCCGGGCTGGCGCACACCGCCCTTGGCGATCCAGGTGCCGAGCAGGACGAAACCTCCGGTGGCGGTGAGCAGCCAGAGGATCAAAGCGGCTATGCCCATGGTGTTCCTCCAAAAGATGAGTGGGATACGGGGTTTCAGTGCCGGAAACCGGCGGCCTGGGTGGCCTCGTCGGCCACGCGGACGCCGTAGTGATAGGCGAGCTTGCCGCCCAGATAACCCGAGACGGCCAGCACCGCGAGGGTCACGATGGACAGCACGAGCGGCCCGATCGGAACGGATCCGTGTGGGCCGGAGCCGGATTCACGCCACCAGAAGTTCAGCGCGTACGCCACGGTGACGGCGAGATTCAGGCTCATGTGCACCAGTGCGGTGCGGAACGCGGGTGTTCGGGTCGGGATGGCGAACAGGTCCAGGAATCCGAGCGTGGCCGCCGCGAGGGCGCCGAGCACGCCCAGCCCGATCAGCCAGACCGAGCCCCGGGCCAGGAAGTCCGGATCGTCGACCGCGTGGGAGCCGAGGTCGAAGACCAGACTCGCCACCCACGCGCCGATCGGGACGGTGACCAGGATCGGGTGGAACGGATGCCCGTACGGTCCGGCCAGCGCGGCGCTGACCGGGCGTTTGGCTTGCTGAATGTCACTTGCCTGCTGCATATCGCTGTGCCGATCGGTGTCGCTTGCCATCGCAGCCTCCCAACCTTGGGATATTTACGCCAAAGATTATTGGCGTTATTCGCGGCGCGGGTCAAATCCGCCACACCGACGCACTACCCACGCCGCTTCGCCCAACACCGTTGGCGTTATGGTGGTCGCGTGACCAGCGATTCGGCGATCGGAGCCGTGGCCGCGCTCGATGACGAGCTGCGGCGCGGGATGTACTGGTTCATCCGCCGCGCGGGGCGGCCGGTCACCCGCGACGAGGCCGCCGAACAGGTCGGCATCTCCCGCAAGCTCGCCGCGTTCCACCTGGACAAGCTCGTCGACGCCGGGCTGCTGCGGGCCGGTTACGGTCAGGCCGAAGGGATTCGGCGGGTCGGGCGCGCACCGAAGGTGTACGAGCCCACCGATACCGAAGTGCGGGTGAGCATTCCGGAGCGCCGCCACGACGTGCTGGCCGAGATTCTCCTCGGCGCGGTGCTCACCGAGGGCACCGGCGAGACCGCCCGCGACGCGGCGCACCGCGTCGCGGCCGACCGTGGCCAGGAACTCGGTGCGGCCACCCGCGCCCAGCTGCGGCCCGGCCGCTTGGGCACCGAGCGTGCGCTGACGCTGCTGCAAGCGGTGCTCGCCGAGCAGGGGTTCGAGCCCGCTCGTGCCGCTTCGGACTGTATTCGGCTGCGCAACTGTCCTTTTCACCCGCTTGCCGCCGCCGAACCCGAGCTGGTCTGCGGTCTCAACCGCGCCTATCTCGCGGGGGTGCTGACCGGGCTCGAGGCCGATACCGTCGACGCCGTCCTGGCCCCCGAGCCGGGCCGGTGCTGCGTTGAACTGCGCCCGCACGCCTGACGCTCACCGGCGGTGGTTATTCTGCGCGTACCGCCGCGCGAATCCGGTGGCCGCCTGCTCCACCTCGATGGCTCGGATGCGGGCGGGTGCCGTTTCACACGGACTCCCTTGTGCTCGAGCGTTTCGGTCGGTTGACTTCCGTCCACATCTGGCAGAGGGGATCGTCTTGACCATTGTGCAGTCCGGTTCCACCGATACGGTTGAGCCCGTGACGTTCGACCCGATCGCGCACGCGACCTCGATGGTGGGCCGCCGTTTTCAGCTCGACGGGTATTACGAGGTCGGACGGGAGAAGGTGCGCGAGTACGCGGCCGCCGTTCAGGACGAGCATCCGGTGCACTGGGACGAGCGGGCCGCGACCGAGCTCGGCTATCCGACGCTGCCGGCGTCGCCGACGTTCCTGTCGATGCTCGCGCCGCCGGTGCAGCACGCCATGAGCGGCATGCTGACCGGCTACGACCTGCGGGCCTCGGTGCAGACCGATCAGGTCATGGATTTTCACCGGCCGGTCATGGTCGGCGATCGGGTGACCAGCAATGTGGCGTTGAAGTCGTTCCGGCAGGCCTTCGGCGGCGACATGTTCGTCTTCGAGAATGTGATCACCGATCAGCACGGGGAGGCGGTGCTGACGGGGACGACCAGTGTGATCGCGCGGTCCGAGCAGTCCGACGAGCACGCCGACGCGCACGGGCTGATCGGGGATCTGATGCATCGCGGCATGGACACCTTCATTCGGCGCGCCCCGCGGCGCACCGAGCTCATCGATTGGGCTCCGACAGTCGCCGCGTATCGCAGCAGCCACTCACGCGCGGCGGGCACGCTGGCCGCGGGCGATGAATTGCCCTGCCGCACCGTACTTCTCACGGTCGGCGATCTGGTCCGCTACGCCGGTGTCGCGGGCGACGCGAACCCGATCCACTGGCATGCCGGAGCGGCGCGCGCGGTCGGCCTGGAGCGCGGTGTGGTCGCGCACGGCATGTTGACCATGGCCTACGGCGCGGGCTTCGTCACCTCCTGGCTGGGCGACCCGGGTGCGCTCGAGCAGTACAGCGTCCGCATGAGCAACCCGGTCTACGTCACCGAAACCGGCCCTACCGCAATCGAATTCTCCGGCAAGGTGAAATCGGTCGACGAACGGGACGGCACCGCGACGGTCGCGATCAGCGCAACCCACGAGGGCCGCAAGATCTTCGGCCGCGCCACCGCGATCGTCCAACTGGCCTGATCCGAATTCGGCCGGAATCCCTTTCGGAAAAGCGGATTCCGGCCGAAGCCCGCACGAAGGTGTGAACGCTAGGGTGTAGCGCATGAGGATTCGGCCGAGTCGGCGGGCCTATTTGGCGGCGGAGTACGTGGCGTTGTTCTTCGGGGGGACGACGCTGTACAACGCGGTGATGCGGGGGAAGCCGCCGATTCCGGCGTTGCTGGTGCTCGCGTCGGGGGTGACGGTATATCTGCGGCGGGCGCGGGGATTCGATCGCGAGTCGTTGTGGCGGGCCGAGGCGTTTCCCGAGCAGGCGCGGTCGATGGCGGTGACGGCCGGGGTCAATGCGGTGGCGTTGACCGCGGCGACGGCGGTGGTGCACCGCAATGACCTGTTCGACCTGCCGCGCCGGAATCCGCTGATCTGGCTGGCGGTCATGGTGCTGTACCCCGTCTTGAGCGTCTACCCCCAGGAGTTGATCTTCCGGTCCTTCCTGTTCCACAGGTACAAGCCGGTTTTCGGTGAGGGCCCGGGCATGGTGGCGGCCAGCGCCGCGGCCTTCGGCTACGTGCACATCCTGTTCGGCAGCTGGTTCTCGGTGGCGGCCAGCGGTGTCGGCGGCTGGCTCTTCGCCGCGCGCTATCTGCGCACCCGCTCCCTGTTCACCGCCTCGGTCGAGCACGCCGCCTACGGAATGCTCATCTTCACCATTGGATTGGGCCGCTACTTCTACCACGGCGCGACCCCCGCCCGTCTCCCCCTCGACCCCGTCTAGGCCCGAACCGCCGATGCCCCACCTGCCGACCGACCGGACCGGGTGGGTCCGGCAGACTGGCCGGGTGGGAAATCTACCTATCGCAGCGGTGGTCTGCGCATTCGTCGGGGCCGTGCTGTTCGCCGTGTCGGCGGTGGCGCAGCAGCGGGCGGCGGCGGATGTGCCCGAGGGGGATGCGCTGCTGGCCAGGCTGATTCGGAATCCGCGGTGGCTGGCCGGGTTGATCGGCGACGCGGGCGGGTTCGGGTTTCAGGTGGCGGCGCTGGCGCTGGGGTCGGTGCTGGTGGTGCAGCCGATTCTGGTGACCGCCTTGGTGTTCGCGCTGCCGCTGGCGGCGCACTACAGCGGGCGGCGGGTCACCGGGACCATGTGGGCGCAGGCGGGGGCGCTGTCCATCGCGCTGGCGTGTTTCCTCGTGGTCGGCGCGCCGACCGAAGGGGTAACGGACGCGCCGTGGCATCACTGGATGTTGCCGCTCGGCCTGCTGATCGGCCTGATCGTGGCGGGCATCGCGGTCGCCACCACGGTGCGGGTGCCCACCCTGCAAGCCCTGCTGCTCGGCTCGGCGGCCGGACTCCTGTTCGGCATCTCCGCCGCGCTCACCGAGAGCGTGACCCAGCAGTTCGGCCGAAGCATCGCCAGCGCCTTCACCGGCTGGGAGCTCTACGTACTGGTCGCCTGCGGCATGCTCGGACTCTATGTGCAGCAGCGCGGCTACCAGGTCGGCCCGCTCTCGGCCTCGCTGCCCGCGTTCACCGTCGCCGAACCCCTCGGCGCGGCCTTCCTCGGCATGACGGTCCTCGAGGAGCGGCTGCGCAGCGGCCCGGTCGGCACCGCCTTCGTGGCGCTGTCGGTCATCGTCATGTGCGTTGCCGCCGTCCGTCTTTCCCGCGCCCAGGCCGCACCCGCGCTCGAGCCGCAACCGGTCACCGACTGATCTCGCCGCCACGCCCGAATCACCCGGTTTTCCAGGCGATTTGCATTTACCACCCACCCATAGGCTAATGTTCTCTCCCGCAAGCCAATCGGCCTTCCGGGCCGGGTGAGCGTGCGGATGTAGCGCAGCTGGTAGCGCATCACCTTGCCAAGGTGAGGGTCGCGGGTTCGAATCCCGTCATCCGCTCTCAGGGGGATTTACCTGCGCGATTAGCTCAGCGGGAGAGCGCTTCCCTGACACGGAAGAGGTCACTGGTTCAATCCCAGTATCGCGCACCAACGTTTGACCAGTTCAGGCCCGGTTTCCACCGGGCCTTTCTGCTGTCGTGAACTCAACGTGAACTGACCGGCGTGAACTCAATCTGAACTGAGTCCCCTCCCCCAGGTTCGCTCTCAGCGCTGAACTCCGCGCCGCAACCGCCGCAGTAGATCGGCGCTGTCTCGAACACGGTCTTGGAGACGCGGATCTTGCGACCGCAGTTGCATTCGACGGATAGACCGTTGTTGTTGGACTTGCGTCCACCGCGTCGGCCCGGTTCACTGCGACGGTAGGCCACCAACGCAAAGGTGAGCTCTTCTAGTTCGTCTCGGTACAGTTCGCGGGTCTGGTCCGGCACAGTGGTGAGTGACCATCCGATCTTGTCGTGATGCTCGAGGGTGAGCCCGAGTTCTTCGCCGAGGGCGCGGAATCGCTCGTTGTGCCAGCGGCCCTGGCGGCTGGTGTCCTTGATCCCGCGCGTTACTGCGACACCGTGGGCGGCTTCGTGGAGCAAGGTACCGAGCACCCCGACAGCGCCCCGTTGCAGTCCTTCGCCGCCGAGGAACAGTTCATGGAGCTCATACTCACCGCGCACCCACCGGTTCGGCGCGAAGTGCCCCAAGGTGAGGTCACTGCCGATCGAGCCGGAGCCCACGGTCAGCACCACCTCGGGCACGTCCGGGTGACGGGATCGGATGGCGGCCCAAGTAGATTCCACTGCGGAAACAAGCAGGCCGGTGATGGTGTCGGAGTCGGTCATGATCTCCAGGTCCTTCCGGGAGCTTTGACACGTACGTGTCAACCAGCGGCCCAATGGTTTTGACACGTACGTGTCAACGGGATGGGAGCCCTCGGAGAGCGTGGATTCCCTGGGCGCGCGCCGCGCTCTGCGAGGGGCAGGCCCCTGCGGCCTGCCCTCATCGCCTGCCCGTCGCGCCGCAGAGGCTCCCGGACAAGGACGAATTTCCGGTCACTGCACCGCAAGTGGAGCACGGACCGACGGCCGGAAAATCGTCCTTGTCTCGCGGAGGGGCGGCGCGGCTACCATGCGGCGCGCGCCCAGGGAATCCACAAACCTGCTCGGGCACACCAGACCAGGCCCATCACCGGACCCAAGACCGCCACCGGTCACACTCGGCCGGACCACACGTGCCGCCGCGTTCGCACCGGACGCCACCACACCGCCGTGCGCTACCACTCACCCAGCCGCCGGTTACCCGCCTCGTCACCCATCGCCACCTTGCACCGGACCTCACCGATTCTCACCCAACGTTACCTATCTCTCTCTTCTACTGAATTTTCTTGTTACTCACAGTTTCTCGCCTTCCCACCCTCTGACTCTTCTTCTGCTTCATGCTCAGAGGACAGCAAATACGCACTGATGGGTGTATTTGCTGTCCTCTGAGCATGAAGCACATCACCGCTGGTCTGAGGGTGGGAAGGCATGCGACTCGCGTGCACAACGCCGACCCTGAGCTACCGTCGTTCTCGCACCGTTTTCGACGAAGATCCGTGTTTTCCGTACGGTCGGACGCTGAGGGTACCGCTGTATGCCGGTGAATGACTTGTGTTGCGCCGCTGGCATATTGCGGTTCTGCTCGGCGTGTCGAAACTCGGGCGACGGCGCGACTTCTGCGCTAAGTTGGCTGTTCGGGCGCGCCTGATGTTCGGCGAGTGGGGTGGGGGCGCGATTTTAACGGTGCCGCCCCTCCGCGCCCAAGGACGAATTTCCCTGTGGCGGACGGTGATCAGCAGTCGGCCCGGTAATGGGAAATTCCTCCTTGGCCGGGAGCCTCTGCGGCACCGAGACGGGCGATGGTGCCGGGCAGGCGGGGCCTGCCCGTCTCGTTCACGCCCCCACCCCACCGTGCTCAGTTAGTCTGTGGCGCGGTTGGCATGCCAGCGGTGGGACCGTCCGTGCCAGGTTCGCGAGCCGGGTTGTCGCACACGGGGTTCTGAGTAGGCTCCCGAACAGCGTGATCACCGCAAGCGGTCGTTTCCGCTCCGAAGGATCGATCCGGCGGTGTACCGGTCGGATCGAGGTGTGAATACATGACCACGACACGCACACTCACGGCGCTGGTCGCTCTGCCGATCCTCACCGTCTCGGGGCAGGGTCTAGCGAGCGCCTCGGGACAGCCCGGACTCGCGGTGCCCGGAGACGGGCAACCAGGGCTCAGTACCGCGCCAGCCCCTCCCGCAGCCCCACCGAGCCTGGCGGACTACTTACCTGATCCGCCTGCCCCACCAGCACGTCCACGCCCACAACAGCAACACGCCCCACAGTCCGACACCCTGATTCAACAGCCGCCAGTTACAGAACCAGATGCCCCTGAAGGACCGCAACCGGTCGGGACATCACCCGAAACACCTGTGGACCCGCATACCCTGCGGGCCGGTGACACCACCGTTTCGGTTCCGGACTGGTTGGACACCAAGACTCGGGACAAGGTCCAGGCGTATCTGGATTACACGGAATGGCAGATTGCCGCCGGATACGACACCCTCGGGTTCAGCCGCGACGAATCCGATCGCCGCGCCGCCTCGACCCTGACCGGCGGCCTCGTGGCTGGAGTTGCGGGAGCAGAAATCGCCTCGGTGCCCGCCGCATTCGTCGGCTGCGGAATCGGGGCGATCGTCGGCGGACTCGCGGGCGGGGCTATCGGAGCGACTGCCTTCGGTGTCGGGATGCCCTTCGGCGCCGCGGCTGGTGCCGGGCTGGGATGCCTGGCCGGATCAGCGGTCGCCGCTGTCCCCATGATCGCGGTAGGCGCTACCGCTGGGGCCGTCTTGGGTGGCGCAACCGCCGGCGCTCTGGGCGGCGGCGTCGACGTTCCCAAACCTGCCGATCCTCCGCCGGTGATTGAGACCGCAGCCCCCGCTGCTCCGCAGCCATCGCCTGCCGATTCGATGCCCGTCGGTCAGCAGGTCGCCAGCGGCGTGGACGCTTTCGCTGCGGCTGTCCCCACGGTCGAGCCGATTATCACGTCCTTACGGGAGGCCATCGCGGCACTGCCCCCGCTGATTCCTATGCCGCCCAACGACTCCCACTGATTTTCTTCCTCGGAATTCAAAACCGATGCATCAAGCGGTGGGCTCTTGCTCGTCCGGAGTGGAATGCTGCGTAAGAAGGCCTTGATTGCTGCCGCCCCCAATGTTGCCCGCTCTGATTTCCGAGTTGTAGATCATGACGTCCGCCCTGGTCCTGGGCTTTTCGTCAGGCCGTGCCAGGAACGCTGCCAGTACACGCCCGACCGGGTACAAATGGGGGATCGTCAAGATCAGCAGAAGAAGCTGTACGACGCTGGTGACAACTCTGCTGAACTCGAACGGCGCTGCCGGTATGAGGACGCTGAGTAGGGCGTACGTCATCAAGGGTCGGACGTGGGATACGTCGTCGCGATCGACGTTCCGCCCCGCTGGGTTCAACTCAACGTCGCCAGCCTCGTTGTGACCGAAGAGTTTCGGTGCCGTCGACACCGGCCCGGCTACAAGGAAGCCAAAGCTGGCTGTCTGTCGGCGTTCAAGGTGCGCGACCACCCACCGTTTGTCGATCGGTGCCTGGTTCGGAAGGGGCGCATCTTCGATGCCATACTCCGGAGGCGGATCGCCAAGGATGTACGCATCCAGGATCTGGGAACGCTCAGGGAAGCTGAAGCGCAGGTATTCATTCTTCACGACCAGATGCCCGGCATTTTCAATGCTGCATGTGACCTCGTAGAGTTGGCCTTCCACTGGGCGGCCCTCGAACTCAACGGACACCTTCTGCACCAGGGTCTCTGGGACATCCGCCAACGTCGAACCGACACTCATACTGTAGGTCAAGCGCTTGACTTTCTTGCGATCGCGAATCTGATCGGCAACCTCCTTCAGAACAAAGCCGATGATCACCGCCACCACTGCGATGATCGTCCGAGACTGAGTGTCCGTCAGAACCCAACCATCCTGGGCAAGAAGCATGATTACCCTCCCCGTTTGCCCCGCAGCCTCCCCGAGCACTGCACCATGCCCGGGCCAGATCATCTGTACCCGATCTTCAGGCATCGCGCATGGATATGGGCCCCAGAGCGGCAGCGTCACATCGAATCTGACGATATCAATGGAGACATGCGGGCAAGCCTAGGAATCGGAGTGGTCCCCGAATCAGGTGCAGCAGTGGGTACGGTCAGGCCGGTTCTGCTCGGTGATCGGCTCGAAGCAGTCCAGGCACCTCACTGAGCCCTTGACTTCTCGGGTCGCCTAGACCAGGAACACGTGATTCATCCGTAACGGCGTGTCGCACACGGCGTTTCGGTACCATGCGGTCTTAAATGCGTGACATGCAACACATTAGTCGAAATTTTCGAAATGGGTTGAGCTGCCTTATTTCACTAGGTCAGAGTGAATTTTCGGGTAGGAAAACGCCAGTTCAACGAGCGAAATCCGGGCAGCGCTGGTGGGGACGTTACCCACGCTGTGTGGGTATTGTGGGTTACATATGTAGCCCAAATTTCTGGGTTCATTTGTGATGCGTGCAACTAGCTTGGCAGCATGAGCTTCGATGCTGTGGTGCGGACCGCTGAGCTTGCCGCGGCCTCCAGTCCCTTCGCTGTTGCCTCAGTCCTCAAGCTCAAGATCGCCCTGAAAGACACCGAGCCGAAAGACCGTGCCAAGATCATTCAGGCGTTGTTCGGTCGAGGAAAGGGCCGAGATGATTGAGAACCCCTCTCCCGCAACGGGGAGGGGTCTTTTCGTGTCTCTAGGCCATGTCGCCTGTGCCTGCTAACCGCTTCTCCAACTTGGCCACCCCATCAGAGTGGCCCATCCCCTGTAGAGGGCTTGCTCCGTCAGTTGGGCGAATATCTTGCCCTACAGCCCGGTTCTCGCGCGACTAGTTGATCGTCAGCTCAGCCCTTGACTTCTCGGGTCGCCTTGACCAGGAACTCGATGGCCTTGCGTGTCTGGTCGTTGTTCAGGTCAGTGTTGAACAACTCCATGGTGCCGACCCATCGGCCGTCCTGGACGCGGAACTTGCTGCCCGGGGCCATCCAGACCTTTTCATCGAAGCCGTTCTGCGGTTGGTATGCGGGATCGCTGGGTTCGTCAGTGCCGTCTTCAAGGGAACGCACCATGTCCAGGTGGCCGGCCATCCCGCCGTTCACATGGCTGGGGAAGCAACCGTTCGCACGGCTCACAGGCTTGTCGAAGTCCTTCTGATTCGGGTACTCGACGTCGATGGAAAGAACAGTTTTGTAGAAGTCGGCGAACTCGCCGCAGAGTTTCCCGCGATTGTACTGCGACGGGCCGGTGATGTCCTTTTCGGAGGACCCACAGCCCGCCAAAAAGACCAGCAGCGGGATCATCAGTACGGCGGCTCTGCGGCTCATTGGACCATTTTCCATTGGTAGGTGTCGTTGTTGTCGTCCTGGAATGAGAAATCTGTAAAAGTGAAGTTCCCGGCCGAATCCTTCGGCGGGCTCGGCCACTTATTTTCCGACCCAAACCCGATTTGCGCCTGAGTCGCCTTGACTATATTAATCTGGGATATCGTGGTGCCCGTCAAAGCGTTCATGATCGCACCCAGAACATCAACAATCGTACCGGCGGCCTCGACAGTGGCATCGACCCACGACTTGATCGGGTTCGCGTTAAGCTGCGCGGCCGAAAAATCCTTGACGATCTTTACTAGCTTGACAACAGCCTTTTGCAGGGCGTCGTAGAAATTAACGACGAGCTTGGTAATGGTCTGAAGCTCGTTCGCAATACCGTTAGCAAAGGCTACCATCGAGGTGAATGCTGGCGTTTGCTGACTGAGCCGCATGTTCTGGTAGTTGTCAGCCCCCCGCCCGGTCCAACTGCTTCTCAGATCCGCTTCATTCATGGCACCCTGACCGAGGGTTACATCGTTTGCGATATCCTTCCATTTCCCCATTATGTCGATCAATGTAACCGGAAGATTCATACCGGCAATGAACTGCTGTAGTCCCGGATCGTTGTTTTCCGGGTTTCCGTATATCGCCTTGTGGAGTGCATTGTAAATTTCGTCATGCTTGCTATTTAGCCATTCCACGTTGGGAATGGCTGCACCATTCGTGATACCGGACGCAACAGCAAGGACTTGTAACGCCCTGAAATCTCGGTCCACATCGGCGATGAGACCGTATACGTCTGTTTCCTTGTCTTGGATTATCCGAATGTAGTTGACGAGAGTCTGCCTGGTGTCCATGCGGGCGTCCTAGTAGAGGTTCTTGAATGCGTGGACGTTGTCCTGTTCTTCTTGTTCGTAGACGTTCTTTCCGGCCTTCAGGATCGCGGAAACAGTATCGCAGGCCACTATGCCTTCGCTCAGCCTGTCTACAGCATACTGCGGGACATCTTTATAGTTGTTGTAGAACTCGGTGAACAGGCCCATCTCATTTTCGAACAGATTCACGTCGTTCTGCGCGATAAGCCGGGCATTGAATAGATATGAGCCAGCCGCCGTCCATTTGACCTGCGCATTGCCCAAGTCGCCGAGAACGACCTCGACCCGGTCGTGCTTATCTGTCATGTCAGTACCCCCTACCTAGAAGTTCCAAAAGCTCGCGGCGATGCTGCCGTTTCATTTCAACCAGGTCTTCGTCAGAGTGGCGCGACCAGTCTCGCCGTGCCTGAAACTTCGGCTGCATCGCACGGATCTTATCGGCGCATGCGAGGATTTCAGCCTCCAAGGCATACGAATCTGCGCATCCCCACCACTGAGACCACACTCGGATCGAACGAATCATCTCTCGGTCACCGGATATCGTCATGACCGGCTCATCGTTCATCGTGGCCGGGCCTTGCACCCGGTAGTTCCCGAACCCGAACAGTTCGTCGCTCAGCTCGATGTAGCGGTCCCAAGTGTCCGTCTCGAGAAGCATGATCGTTCGCTGTCGGTCGGAGAGAAAGTGAGCGTGGGGGTAGATCAGCGGAAGCACCCCGCCGGCTGCTTCGCTCAGCCGGGCCTTCTGCCGAGCAACCCCGCCTTGATAAGCCTTGAGCAGTTCTCGCCCGACCTCATGCGCTGAGACCTGGTACTGCCAGTTGCTGGCGAACTGGAGTCGCGTCGGCAGCAGACCGTGATCGACCTCGATCGACACAAACGACGATGACGGCCCGGCGGACTTCTGCGCAGGGGTGGCGGGAGCGGCAATCCTCGGTGACGGTGGAGGCGTTCGCCGCGGTGGTGGCGTATACGCTGGATCGTCATCCCAGTCGTCGCCACCTCCCCCAAAGTTCGTGTAGCGGATCACCATTGCTGTGAACACCCCCTGAAAACCCAGACACCAACTCGCGATAACGTATCAGCAGGCCGCTGGGACCAGCAATTTTTCGGGCCGCCTCGTCGCGCTGGGGCTTCCGATCTTGGTGACATACCTCCGACGGAACCCCAACCGCAGGAGACGGCTAGGGGTTCTCTGTCAGCCATGCCCCGTCGACGAACCGTTGCGATGACCGCGTGAAGCCGCACCGCTGACCGCGTTGTTTGAACCGGTCCAACGCACGAACGCCTGACCGTGATCCATGAAGGCGACGAGCAGCACTGAGCGCAACGACCGAATCGTCCGCGCGGAGCGCTGTATCCTTGTGCCGCAACAAAAGTGAGCCTAACGCCTTATGGCGGATGCGGCATAGGGGGAACATGGTCAGTCAAATCATCACCATCGCAGGCGTCCTCGTGGGCGCGATCTCGTCCTATGTCGCCACCTATGTGCTGACCCGGCAACGGAATCGGTACGAACTCTCCACCCGCTGGGATAGCCGCAAGCTTGATGCCTATGAGGGCTACGTCGACAAGGTGCGCACGAATATCTCGGCAGCCTGGACCCTCTATCACGCGTACCGCGACGGGGCACACCCTGATTCTCGCCCGGAATCGGAACTGCGCGCGCTGCTCTCGGAAGCAGGCAGAGATCAGAGCCGTGCGTTTGAGCGAATCATGATGTTGGGAGGCGACGACGTCGTCGAGGCCGCCCATCAGCTCAATGCCGTAGTGGCAGAACTGGTCTGGCGAGCTCGCGGCGAAGTCGATGCACCGACCGATGAGTGGCGGCAGCACTATCGGGGCTCATTTCGTGCGATAAACGTCTTTCATGAAGCTGTTCGAGCGGACCTCGGAACCCGCGGTTCGGTTACCGGTGTGACTCACCCGGAGCGAGACATCCTGATGCCCCCGGCCGTCCGCGAAGACCCTAGCGACGAGTGCTGATCGAGGCACCGGCAGACGGGGGCAGCTAGTCGAGGTCAGCAGGTTCGGGTACGGGTTCGTCCGATTCTGCTCGGTGATGTAC
Organism: Nocardia sp. CDC153; assembly: GCF_035818515.1. NCBI lineage: Bacteria > Bacillati > Actinomycetota > Actinomycetes > Mycobacteriales > Nocardiaceae > Nocardia > Nocardia sp. CDC153. The sequence goes on from NZ_JAYKYU010000002.1 coordinate 802,813, forward strand.
TCGAAGCAGTCCGGGCACATCATGCCGCCCGAACCTACGGGTCGTTCGCCGCAGATCTGGCACAGTTTCTGGTCATCGGACATACCGGTGATGATAAGCGACCGCTCGGCTATGTTTCGAACATGGGTTCGACAGGCGGCAAGTCGATGCCGAAGACTGAAGGCACGGAACCGGAGTTGGAGTATCCGAGTGCGACCGGCCATTATTACCGCACCGCGACCAGCCCGCCGAAGCCGGTCTGGGTGCGCCTGGATGCGATCCTGGTGCGCGATCCCGGCAGGCCCAAGCATGTCAACGGGGCTGGGGTGCACATGACTGGCGAGCGCCCCGGCGTCCTGTCTCATTGGGTCCCGACAGTCGACGGCGACTGGCTCGGTTGTAGATAGCGTTTGCATCTGACCGGTCGACCGTTGCTTTTTGGCTGACCTAATCCGAATGGGGTTCGAAGCTATCGTCGATAGAGTGCAGCCGACCTAGTCCAAAATCTTCGTGGATATCGTCGCTATTCCGGTGGATCAGGGCGTGATTCAAGCAGGACATCGAGGTAGCTACGGGTGGCGACGGTGTCGGGGTGGTCAGAGCCCAGGGCCCGCAGACGGTCGGTGAGTAGCTGTTCGTATTCGGTGATCGCTCCGGCGACATCCCCGCTTTCACCATGCCAGGCGGCGAGGTTGCTGCGGGTGGTGAGGGTGTCGGGGTGGTCGGGCCCCAGCACACGCAAGTGGTCGGTAAGCAGCTGTTGGAACTCGGTGATCGCTCCGGCGACATCCCCGCTTTCACCATGCCAGGAGGCGAGGTTGCTGCGGGTGACGAGGGTGTCGGGGTGGTCGGGCCCCAGCACACGCAGACGGTCGGTGAGCAACTGTTCGTATTCGGTGATCGCTCCGGCGACATCCCCGCTTCGGCCGCGCCAGGCGGCGAGGTTGCCGCGGATGACGAGGGTGTCGGGGTGGTCGGGCCCCAACACACGCAAGTGGTCGGTGAGCAACTGTTGGAACTCGGTGATCGCTCCGGCGACATCCCCGCTTCGACCACGCCAGGAAGCGAGGCTACCGCGGGTGGTGAGGGTGTCGGGGTGGTCGGGCCCCAGCACACGCAGACGGTCGGTGAGCAGCTGTTCGTATTCGGTGATCGCTCCGGCGACATCCCCGCTTCGGCCGCGCCAGGCGGCGAGGTTGCTGCGGGTGACGAGGGTGTCGGGGTGGTCGGGCCCCAGCACACGCAAGTGGTCGGTGAGCAGCTGTTGGAACTCGGTGATCGCTCCGGCGACATCCCCGCTTTCACCATGCCAGGAGGCGAGGTTGCTGCGGGTGGCGAGGGTGTCGGGGTGGTCGGGCCCCAGCACACGCAGACGGTCGGTGAGCAACTGTTCGAACTCGGTGATCGCTCCGGCGACATCCCCGCTTTCACCATGCCAGGAGGCGAGGTTGCTGCGGGAGGTGAGGGTGTCGGGGTGGTCGGGCCCCAGCACACGCAGACGGTCGGTGAGCAACTGTTCGAACTCCGCGATTGCCCCAGTGACGTCGCCGCTTTCACCGCGCCAGGAACCGAGGTTGTTGCGGGTGGCGAGGGTGTCGGGGTGGTCGGGCCCCAGCACACGCAGACGGTCGGTGAGCAACTGTTGGTATTCGGTGATCGCTCCGGCGACATCCCCGCTTCGGCCGCGCCAGGAGGCGAGGTTGTTGCGGGTGGCGAGAGTGTCGGGGTGGTCGGGCCCCAGCACACGCAGGTGGTCGGTGAGTAGCTGTTCGAATTCCGCGATTGCCCCAGTGACGTCGCCGCTTTCACCGCGCCAGGCGGCGAGGTTGTTGCGGGTGGCGAGAGTGTCGGGGTGGTCGGGCCCCAGCACACGCAGACGGTCGGTGAGCAACTGTTCGTATTCGGTGATTGCCCCAGTGACGTCGCCGTTCTCACCGCGCCAGGAGGCGAGGTTGTTGCGGGTCGCGAGGATGTAGGGGTGCTCGGGCCCCAGCACACGCAGACGGTCGGCGAGCAACTGTTCGAACTCGGTGATCGCTCCGGCGAGATCGCCGCTTTCACCACGCCAGGAAGCGAGGTTGCTGCGGGTGATGAAGGTGTCGGGGTGGTCGGGACCTAAAGTGCCGATGAACAACGGAAGCCAGGTTTCCCATCGATCACGGTTGTCGGCTGCATTGGCCGTATTCAGGGAGTTCAGGTGGAGAATTGCGCCTTCGGGGTCGCCGACGGCGAGATAGTGTCGCACCGCTGAGTCGCGTGCGTACTTCGTGACGGCATCGGTCTGGGTGCAGTTGATGGCGGCAAGGATGGCGTAGTGGGCATCGCGCGGGGCGATTCCATGCTCGCTGAGATGCCACTGGATTGACTGTTGGAAGTCAGTGTGCGCGAGTCCGAGTGACTCATTCGAGGTGCCGGGGTTGCCGCGGCTGATCAGTGCGCCGAGGTTGGCGATCAGATCGCGGATCCGTGATGCCGGTGTAGTGATGCCCAGGGCCGGTAATGCCACGTGGAGCAGACTCAGGGGAAACACCGGCCCTGATCCCGCCGCAGCAACAACCGCGAGAACAGCAGCGATAGCGTCGGCGGCGTCAGGGCCAGAGTCGTCGACCGCTTGGTGGATACGACGTTGGATCAACGTATCGAGCGCTATTTGGCCGATATCATCGTCGTCGAGTGTGCGAAGTTCGATCATCAGGCGAGCCAGCAGCCATCCACCGGCAGTGGTCTGGGTTCGGATGGAGCTCAGCCACTGCTGCCATTCCGGCCCGCCGTCTCGTGAACGGGCGATCGAATGTGCTTCGCGGACTGTGGCAATGATGTCGTGGTCGGTGGGAGCATCGATCCAATACACCTCCTGGTGCACGAGATCGGGGATGGTCTCAGCCTCAGTGCTGTGGCGGATTCCCACAATGGCTCGAACATGAGCGAGGTTGGCGCGGCGGGTCAGCTCACCGATCGCAGCGCAAATCTGGGCTTTCGCACCCTCCTCAGGCTGATCGAGTCCATCGATGATCAGGGTGATTTGCCCGAACAGTGGACGAACCAATGCCAACGGCAGCAGCACTACCAGCTCAATCTGGTCCGGCAGAATGTCCGGGTCGATGTAGCGGCTCGCGACCGTCTCGACCGCTTCGGCGTAACCATCCAAGCGTTTGTTGAATTGGGTTGCGAGTTCGTCGATAAAGGTTTCGATCGTGCTTGTCACGTCCAAAAACACTGCGGCGGTTACGAAGTCAGAGGTGAAGGGTGCTCTATCGAGCATGCTAGGGCGGATCAGCAACGACATCAGCGTCGATTTCCCGCAACCCGCCGGACCAACGACCGTCCGCAAGCGGTGAGTAGTGTCCGCGTAGATCTCCGCCGCACGCCTGTGCAGCGTCCGGCTGATCGCCGGGCCACCGGTGAGCTGATCGACGAACCCGGCCGAAGGGCGGCCATGCACGGCGTCCCTGACACGAGAAACGTTGGGAACCAACCATAAACCGGGATCACCTCCCGTCGCGGAGCTGCGCGCGATGGGCAACTGTCGCCGACAGGCATTGGCAATATGCGGGCGCAGATCACTCGGCCGCAGAAAGGTGCCTTGTTGCGGTAGTCCATGGGCGAAGGCATCAAGCATGGTCCGGGTGAAACAACCGCTGTAGGCCGCCCCGGCGCGCTCGGAGGCCACCAACAGCTCGATACGTCCGGATCGTGGATCGAGCGCATCCACCCAGTCCTCAGCGTTCCCGACACCAGCACCGGACTCGCACGCATCGATCAAAACGATCAACCCGTCCAACCGAGCAGGGATGAGCTGCTCGGTGATCCCGGTCCCGAGGTTGTAGGCAGTATCGGAATCCAGCCGCTGCTCTGGATCAGAGTCCTTGGCTAGCAAGTAGAACAACTTCGATTGCGTGCTCTTGCCATGCCCGATGAAGCTGATCAACAGTGTGGCCTGCTGTTGCGACGCCGTCGAGAACGCCTCGATAACTGCAGCTTTCAACTCACACACCGTCGGATCGAGCACCGGCCCGTCTACCGCGATCGCCGATTGCCATCCACCGAGCCGACAGAGATCACCATAAAGACGGGTGGCCAGTTCGTTCGTGAACCCCAGAGAGTTCTGTGCATCGCACTCAGATCCGACGACCAGCGCCAGTTTCCCGCCCATGATGAGAAAATACTCGCGCACGCAAGCCTTCTCAGCTGATCACAGGGGGACACACTCATGGCGGCCATCGTGTTGGTACACGGCATCAAACAATCGCAGTACTCTGCCGACCAACTCGAGCAGAAATGGCTCCCTGCCCTCGCCGGTGGAGTCCGCATCGCCGGTCACCCAAACCTTGCCGATCGACTCTGGCGCGGCAGCCGCCCTGGCGATCTTGAGACCCGAATGGCCTTCTACGGCAACCTGTACCTGGACCCGAACGCCCAAGGCACCACCCCTGGCAGCGACCTCGACGAGCAACAACAACAGCTGACTGATCAACTAGCGCTCGCCTGGCTGACCGCTGCCAGCGAACGAGCCGCCGATACCGGTGACCGCCGAGAAGCCACCAGGCAGATACTGGAACTAACCGAATCGATCGACGGCGCTCAAGGAGACCGCAAACTCCTGCGTTCCGCGGCCCAGGGCCTGGCCCGCTTGAAATGGTTCGCTCCCAAAGGTTTCAGTGTGGCCGAACGGTTCATCAACACCAGCCTCACGGAAGTGACCCGTTACCTCACCGACGAAACCATCCGCGAACAAGCCCAGCAGCAGATCCTCGCACTCATCGGTCCCGAAACCCGCATAGTGATCGCCCACTCGCTCGGCTCGGTCGTCGCCTACGAAGCTCTGCATCGCAGCACCCAAGCTCTGACCCTGGTCACACTCGGCTCACCGCTGGCGCTGCAAAACATCATCTACCCAAAACTGCGGCCCCAACCAACCACGGTGCCAGCCACACTCACCCACTGGTACAACATCGCCGCCCGCGACGACCTCGTCGCAACCTTCCAAGACTTCGACCGCTACTTCCTCCCAGCCGCCGGACAAACCCTCACACCAAACACGCGCATCATCGATAACGGCTCACAACCACACGACGCCACCCACTATCTGAGTAAAAGGAGCCTCGGAACCATCACCGCACAGTCGCTCGCCACCAGTCTCGCGACCGATTGAAACTACTCACTATCAAACAGGAACGTTCGGTCACTGACCGGGCGTGCACAAGCTTGGGCGCGTCACCTACAGCCTGCAATACGCCGACGGCCGCCCCGACCTGCACATGCGTGATCAACTGGTCCCGGCCTACGCGCTCCGTCCTCGGGGAACGGATGCCTCGAGGTGAGGGGCCTGGTAGAAAAGGGGCGGAGCCCGTGCCTGGCTGTAACAGGCACGGGCTCCGCTTGATCAGTATTCAGTTGTGTTCGAAGGGTTCAGCTGAACAGGGTCAGCTGGTTCCGGTGAGCTTTCCGATCGCAGTCCTCCCGATGGATCCTCGCCAGCCGCATCACCTTTGACCTTGGCATGCCGTAGTCGATGGCGATCGCGTCCCAGCTGCGACCGTGGTCGTACTGTTCCTGGAACTGTCGTCCGTACCGGAGTTCGGTCCGGCGGCTCATCGGTTTCTTAGCCTTGGCCATCGTCGATGTCCCAGTGGGGGTCGACGGGGCCGCGGATTCCGCAATCGAGGCATTCCTCGTTGAATGCATCGATCAACCGGCAGGTTTCGTGCGCACACTCCGTTGTGTGGCCGGTGTCCCGCTGGGATCCGCTGTGGTGGCGGGTGGCCCACCAGGTGTCATATGCCCCGCATTCGGTGCACATGACGATCCGGAACTTCGACGGATCCCATTGCGACGGAGGAACATCGACCATGGCCGCACCGCACAGGCAGTTCGGCACAGTCGCGTCCGGATCCATCGGATGGGGTTCGTAGGGTTCCCAGTGGCCGCATTCGGAGCAGTGCCACACCAGGATGATGTGATCCTGCCCGGTGAGGAGCAGCATGCCGACCAAGATGACCGCCATCGGCTCGCCGCAGCACATCATCGGAGTGACCCGATCGATGCGCGTCTGGGAATTCCAGTACCCCGGTAGCTCGCCGCCGCGGGCCATCCACTTGTCGAGATCCTCGAAGTTTCCGACGAACCGGTGCAGCAGCAGTGCCTGCTTGTTGATCAGCAATTCTGCGTCCCTGCGGCCGGAGATCTGCCAATGGCGTAGTTCGTCGAACTCAGTGATCAGCTCGCGGATCACTTGCAAGGTCAGGTTCGGGTCGATCACGGCGTCACCGCCGTGCGTGCCCATTCCCATTCCTTGGGCAGGAAGCCGCCTTGCGACAGCTCTCGATCCAGCTTCTCGACGTAGTCGGTGAGCTCGATCAGGATGCTGACCAGCCATCGCAGGTCGTGCACATCCCATACCGCGACCTCGTAGTACCGCTTGATGCACTGCCGGATCTCGGCCAGCGCCACGTTCGGGTCCATCACGCCCTCCCGGTGGCCGGCGGTTGCGAGCACAGGTCGTGCTGGGCTTGGAGCGCACCGAAATCCCATTGCAGGCACTGCACCTGATCGAGCAGTTCCTTGCAGTAGTCCTTCAGCTCGTCGCGCTCCTTGATCAGCTCGGCCACCCACACCCCGAATGCCTTCTCGTCCGCGACGGCCGGTTCGCCCTCGTCGACGGGAACACCGTTGCGGAGTGCTTCGGTGATGGCCTGCAACAGATCCGCGGTGCTGGGGCGGGCTAGCTCGGCCGTCACCGACCGGTACAGTCCGCCCAGGCTGTAGAGGAAGGTGAACCGGAACTTCGCGCCCGGTGCCATGGTGATCAGCAGCCGCCCGAGGCGGTCGGTCCGCTGGATCATCTGTGTGGTGTTCACCGCGCCACCTCCGCGTCTTCTGCGGTGGTGGTCAGGACTGTCCACGCTGACGGTCCTTCGCGTGTGGCACCGTTCTGCTCGGCGTTGAGCAGAGCCTGCCCGATCACTGCCAGCACAGTGTTGGCCTGATCGCCGGGGAGATCAGCGATCATGTAGTGGCTCGGGTCGCCGTGGATGTAGGCGATCCGCATGCTGCCGTCGTCGCGCATCGTGGCCGCGATCGCGCGGATCTCGGTCACACTGTGCGCCTTGTATTCCGCGTTCATCACGCCGCCTCCCCACTGGTCCGCGGGACGGTGACGTGGCCGGGTAGCGCATCGTGTTCGTCCCAGGGGTCGAAGTAGTGCACCCACCAGCGGTCGTTCTCAGTGGTCACCAGCGAGATACGCCCGCCGCAGACTCGGCAGTACACCGGCCCGAACTGGAGGGGTTCGTGGTCGTTGATGGAATGCGGTTCATGTGTCCACCAGAAGTCAGTTCCGTTGGACAACAGACTGATTCGGCCGCCGCAGTCGCGGCAGAACACGGGTTCGTCGTCCAACGCCCGCACGGTGCCGTCGGCGTTGACGATGACCGTATTGTCGACCTCGTTGTCGGTGACGCTGGGTTCGGGTCCCTCGACCTCGGTGATGATCGCGGTCAGCCGGTCCCGGAGGACATGCGCCTCGGCCATGGTGAGACAGGCCAGGACGCGATCGTAAGAATCGACGCTCCAGCGGATTTCGATCTTCCCGCGGGAATCGCCGACCGGCAGTGATTCGACGGTCGCATCAGGCATGTTGTGCCAGTGCGTATAGATCTCGCCACTGCCGCCTCGGCCGTACTCGCCGTTGGATGCGGCGGCGGCTCGGGTGCTGAGGTACGCCATGATCAGAACTCCATTTCGTCTTGGTTGTCAGGGATTTCGATGGCGTCGCCGATGGCGAGCGCGAACAGGTCCGCGACGTCCATGGCTTGCTGGACGGTCAGGTTCATCCCGAATTCGTGATCGATCTCTCCGAAGAGGTGGATCGTGAACTCGATCAGGCCGGTATCGGCCCGATAGCTGGTGCTGAACCCGAACCCCATTCCGTACTCAGCAGTGCCGTCATCGTGGCCGTAGTCGCCGTGGTCGGTGTTGCGCATGATCACGCCTCCTCCGCCTCGGGCTGGAATTCCGCGAACGGGTCATCACTGCCCCGCGGTGCGTTGTTCTTGGCTGTGGCCTGGCCGCCGCTGCGGGCACCGGTGAGGGTGCTGCGCTTGATCGGCTTGGCGACGGCGTATTTCAAAGACACCCCGATCTCATCGACGGCGAGCTCCAGCACAGTGCGCTTTTCGCCTTGGCGGTTCTCATAGCTGCGCTGGGAGAGCTTGCCGGTCACGATCACCCGCGATCCCCGCGAGAGGGATTGGGCGACGTTGTCAGCGGCATCGCGCCACAGTGCGCACCGAAGAAACAGTGCGGCACCGTCTTTCCACTGGTTCGCCTGGCGGTCGAACACACGCGGGGTCGATGCGACCGTGAAATTCGCGACCAACTGACCGTTGACTTCCCGAAGTTCGGGCGCGTCGGTCAAGTTGCCGATGATGGTCAAGGTGGTTTCACCGGACATTGTTCTCACTACTCCATAACTAGAATTGGTTGTGTCCGTTGATAATTGGCTGCCGAAGCGAGGCAACGGCATGTGTCGATGTTGTGAATCCGATTGGGTAACAGCCGGAATGGCTGTGCGGTGTCGGGTGTGGTGGGTTCCTCCTTCCTGGTGTTGTTGTTGAAAAACTCAGGGGTTCCGCTCAATTCGGTGCTCACGCCTCGGCCTCCATTTCAGCGATGAACTCCGCGGCGGCTTCCGCGTTGGCCTTCGGCTGGTGGCCCGGATTCGGCGTCTCGGCCTGCGCTTCGGCTGGGCCCGCGGTCGCAGTGCTGCCGTTCGCGGGCTGGGCTTGGGTCGGCTGTTGGGCCTGCTCGTTGAGCTGGCTGGCGTTCTGGATGGCGCGGGGCTTCGCGTGTCCGTTCGTTGTTGCGGCGGTGGCGGTTTCGCGAGGGATCAGAACTGCCAGACGCTCTTCGAGTTGTTCGATTCGTTTGGATAGTTCGTCGAACCGCTTGTCGGACTCGCGCTGCATCTCGCTGGTGTCCGCCGTCGCGGGTTTCGAGGCTTCCTCGGCTGCGGCGGCGCGTTGCTCGCGATGTTCGGCCACCCGGTTCTCGCTCTCGGCGGCGGCGAGGCGGGCCTGTACCGCCGCTTTACCAGTGATTGGCCGGAATATGTTGCGGGGCACCGGCGTTTCCCGATCCGCGTCGATTGCATCAAGGGTTTGGACGACTTGCCCGCGCTGTTCGGCGGTCAGGACGGTGTCGTGAATGGTGTGTTCGATCCCTGCCCGCAGCCCGCGCAGGTAGGCGGCAACGCCTGCCTGTTCCTCGGCGCTGGCACCGGCGTTCGCGCGGGCCTTGGCTGCTCGCGATTCACGCTGATAGTCCTCGACGCGCGCCTGATACCAGGCCCGGGTGGTCTCGATCTGGTGGGTGAGCAACTTTTGTGCGTCGCGGAACTCGCTCACGAACTGCTTGTATTCGGTGCGGGACAGCCGCACGGAGCCGTCGGCGCTGGCGCGCTGGATCCGCTGCCACATCTGTAAGAGCAAGGCCATGACCTGCGGCCAGTTTCGCGTGACTTCATCAACTTCGTTGCCGGGCATGAGAATTCACGTTCCTTTCGAGGTTTTGGGGTTAGGCCGTGGCTGGGGCGGAGCGCGCGCTGCGCCAGGCCCGCCAGAGGACTCGGGCAGGACGAGATTGCTCGAATACCTGCCGCGATGCGGCGCGGTAGGTGGCGGCCCCGAGGTCGCCGAGGTGGTGAGCCAGAGTGGCGGTGTCGGGGCGGGCGGCACTGACCCAGATCCCGTAGCCGATCCAGCCCGCCAACCACACAGTGAGCGGCACCGTGGCGGCGGCCGGGGCTCCGGAGGCATCGACCAGCCACATCGTCGGAACGGTCACGGCGACTGCGCCGATCGCGGCGCGGGCTCTGACGATCCAGCGGCCGACGCGGCGGATGCGGCTGGGTTGGGTAAGTGCGGACAGATCGATGCCGGAGGACTCCATGAGCGCGGTCAGCTCACCGTCCCAATCGATTCCCGGGCTTTTGCCGTCGTTGTTGGTCATGACAGGGCTCCTTCGTGCTCGTCGTGGTGGTTGGTGTTCAAGGTGCTCAACCAGTCGAAGTCCGACTCAGCGAGCTCCGAGGTGGCGGTGGTGTCCGCCGGATTGGCGATGACCGTGTCCGCGGTGCCGGTGGTGTCCAGGAGGTTGGACAAGTAGCGGCGGACAGTGCGTTTGCTGACCCTGAGTTCGGCGGCGATACGTCCATGGGTCCAGCCCCGACTGTGGAGTGCTCGGGCCCGTTCGCGGCGAACGTCAGGTTCGGTGTCCGCTCGTCTGGGCTCGGTGGCCAGCACCTCGGCGGGGCTGTCCACCTCTGCGGCTCCCCTATCCGCTTGCGGGACAGCGTGGTCGGCGTGTCCGGAGACCGTGGCCACCGCCGCGACAACCGGATCAGTCGGGATAGGTAGGGCCTCGATCTGCGTCGTGAGGGCAATCTCGCGGGTGGGCGTCGGATTCGGGTCGCGGATCAGTACTCGCGGCTGGTCGGCAACCTCGGTCGTGGCCTGCTCGGTCACTTGGACGGGGGTCAGCGACAGCAGCGCGAACCCGCACACCACCATCAACCCGTCAAGGGTCAGCGGCCCGACCTCGGCGGCGGGATGCCCATATCCCCAGGCCAGCAATACATCTCGCACGTGCGAGTAGGAGATGACCGCCGACCCGAACGCCACGGTTCCGGCTCCGCCAAAGCGGGCGATGGTCCAGCCGAGCCCGCGCCTCCAGCTCACTCGGGCGAGGACTTCGATGCTCAGCAGCAATCCGATCGGCCAGATCGCGGACCCGAATCGGGCGGCGATCACCAGCGCGAGCCCGCTGGGCATGTGCACGGTCGGCAAGTAAGTGTGGAGGACGTTGGTGGCCACCGAGGTCAGCGAGCCGAACCAGAATCCGGTCTGGGCGACCCTGTGCCCCAGTGGGCTGGTCGAGGTGTTCATCGTGTCCGCCCCCTGTCGGTGCGGTTGCCCGCGTGGTCGGCAGTGGTGTCCCCCTGGGTGTCCGGGATGTCCGCTGTCATGTCCGGGGCGGACAACCGGGTGCGGCCGAGGTCGCCGTGGTGGCCGCCGAGGGTGGCCACATAGGCGGTCATGGGGCGCAGGTAGTCGGTCATGCCGCTTCACCGCCCTCGGTGAAACCGAGATCGGCGCGGCGCGCCCGCCCGGAATCGAAGTCACGGACCTTCTGCAACGGCACCCGGGGCAGGGTGTTGACCGCCCACCGTTCCGGGCGCGGATCCGCAGGGAGCGGCACGATCTCGTCCAGGTCCACCGGGACCACATGGCCCCATTGGGCTTTCAGAGCATGCACCCAGACCACGTCACCGCGTTCGAATTCCGCGAGCCGGTTCGGGTCGATGAAGAAGGTTTCCCGGTTGCCCAAGGTGCCGTCCTCGCCGACATGTCCGTTCTTGGAATGGCGGGTGTTCTCGGTGACCGGGGTCGACCCGAACACCTCGCTGACCTTGCCCGCGCCTTCCTCGGCCATGAGCAGGGCACCGGAGGGACAGGCTTCGAGCAGGCGGCGGCGTTCGTCGGGAGTTTGTCCGAGCCCGAACTGGTTCTGGGCGGCGAAGAACGCGACCACGTCCATGCCCAAAAGGCGTTCGGCGATATCGATCTGGGAGATGCCGCCGGTCTTGTCGGCTACTGCCGACATCTCGTCAATGATCAAGATGATCTGCCGGTCGTGCTCACCGCACGCGAACTGCGAGATGAGCGTGTTCAAGGCGGCGACCTGAGCGCGGGCGTACTCGCCGCGAACTGTGCCGGGGACGGTGGCATAGATGACGTCGAAGGAGTCCAGGGGCCGACCGCCGTCGAAGCCCTCGCCGATCGCGGAGAAGATGTTGCGGAACTTGCCCGACACATCCCCGACCGCGGGCGGCTTGTTCTTCTCCAGGGCCTCGATCTCGGCCAGGATCGAATCGTCCTGCGCCCACCCGACTTTAGTCAGCCAGTCCACGCTCAGCCGGTCGAGGAATTCCTTCTTCGACCGCGGCGGCCCGCACGGAGCCTCGACCGCGAGCTTGGTGACTCGGATCCGGTTCTGCTTGAAGTGCTCGGCTCCGGCATCGGTGGATGCCACCGGGTTGATCATCGCTTCGAGCGTGGCGGACATGTCCTCGACGTCCATCGCCCACAGATCGAGACGATTGGTGATGGGCCACAACGCAATCCGCTTCGGATCCACTTTCAGCTTGGCGGCGATCTTCACCACCTGGCGGCCGGTCGCCAGCCCGGGTTTGCCGCCCTTGCAGTCGATAAAGATCAGCAGCGGTCGCTTTTCCCCGGTGCGGACGTAGCGGTGCCAGTACGCGGAATACAGGCCGGTCCCGAGTCGCACGAGCATGGTGGTCTTGCCCGCCTTCTGCGATTTGCCCAGCACCACCATGTGCCCGAGCCCATCGATCGGAAGCTCCAACCGCGAGGTACGCGTATCCGACAGTCGAGTGATGGTGCTCGGCTGGGTCGCGTCGGTGCGTTCGGATAGCGTCCCGAGCACGACGCGGGTTTTGAACCAGCCGGTGACCAGCGGTGCCCCGTAGCGGGCGGCGCGGCGTGCGGCGCGGGCCTTGCCCTGCTGCTGGCGGCGCTTCAAGCGGCGGGTCTTCCACGGCGACTCCACGCCCTCGGTATCTAGCCGTGCCAGGAACCGCGCCCGATACACCGCCGTCAGCGCCCACGCCACCGGCAGACACCCGGCGGTCATCGCCACCAGCGCGCCCGACCACGGCCCCGATGCCACGAGCACCCGAGTGCCCTGCCACCACAAACTCAGTGGCGCGAACCAGGAATTCGCGATCCACATCCCGCCGATCGGCAGGATCACCGCACCGGCCGCGTAGTTGCGGACCTGCCGGGCCTCCCACTTCAGCTTCGCTGCCAGCCGATTCATGGCGACCGCGAGCACCAGGAGAAATCCGAGCCCGAGCAAGAAGGTGCCCAATGTCGCGAAAACCTCACCGACGCTGCCGATATGGAGATGCCAGTCCGGTGCTCGCCACCCGTTGGGCAGGGCCGGGTTCTCGAACTGGCTGGGCGCGGTCGACGGCGCAGGAGCCGTGTTCACCAGAACCTGTGGCGGCACAGCGGGATCCGAGGTGAGTACCGGTACCGAGCTTGGGGCGGGTGGCAGGAGTTGGGCAGTGGTGCCGCAGTCTTGCGGTGTGATCAGTGGAGTGCAATCAGCCATGGTCGGTCGCTCCGTCCGGTGGCTCGGGCTCACTGATCAGGGCCTTCAACACGGCGGTCAGCCGGTCGGCCCGGAGCGACCACAGATCTGGTCGCGGTGCGGTTGGCCACAGTTCGATCCGTTCGGCGGCGATTCCCAATCGGGATGCCAACGCTCGGCGGTGGTGTTCGACCGCTTCGGCGTCGCTAGTGCCGCCGCGTCCGTCGACGATGATCAGCAGTGGATGGGGGTTGGTCGGTTCGGTTCCGTGCATGATCACGGCACCTCCTTTCGCGCCAAAGTGGCGTCCAGGTCATGGATTTCGAGATTCGGCACCCGTTCGATGCCTCGTTTGTGCGCGATCCGCTCGGCGGCAGCCTCGACTGCGCGGCGCAGGGTCTGGCCGCGTACGAAGTACAGGACTCCGGCCAGGTCGTGGCGGTCGGCGGCGTCGAGGGCGGCGATCATTGCGTGTTGGAGCCGTCCCGCGCCGCGTTTGCGGGTGAGCTCGACCTCGACCGCCCAGATCTTGTCCGGGTCGGTGAAGTCCTGGAACCAGGCGTCGTGCACGTGACCGATGGGTTGGCCGTTCTCCGAACGCAATCGGTGATAGAGCAGCCGCTCACTGGTCCACAGCTCCGGATCGGTCTCCATGCCCATCAATGCCAGCCGCAGCGAAGTCACCGCGGTCATGTGCGCCGCCAGCGAAGGCCGCGGCTCCCACGGCCCCGGATCGAAATCGGTGTACCCCCACGATGTTTCGCGCTCGGGAAACACCCACAGCGGGCCGCGTGCGGGCATGTCGGGTTCATCGAAGTACGGGGAAGACCGCCACGGGCCCGGCTCGCCGGTGTCCATGCGGGTCACCTGGAGTTGGCCGGACTGCTTGAGCCGGTGCACCATCGTGCGCGCGGCCCGCAGGCTGCGGCCGATCGCGGTCGGGACCAACGCCATCGTCATCGCGCGTTCCTGCGACACGAACTCGAGAAACCGGGTCTCGTGCGGCTGCTGGCGAAACTCCTTGCTGCTCACCGGGTCACCACCGCCTCACGTGGGCAGTCCGACGGCCACACCGCGACCTGGGTCCCCGGTGCGGGGCAGGCCACCACGGTCACCGGCAGAGCGGAGTGCCGCCCGAACAGCAGCACGCCCAGATACAGGCCCGCTGCGAAAACGAAGGCCAGCAGGATCAGTGCCGCCAGCGCTCCAGGCGGCATCGACACCGCACGCCGGTCCGACGATTCCATGAGGATGTAGTCGTTCATCGCCGACCACCCCACCGACGATTGCGCGAAGACGAATGGACCACGCCCGCCGCGCCCAGGATCATCAGCGCGACCAGCAACAGCATCGCCAGTTGCGGGGCAACCAGACCGACGACCAGCAGGATCACCGCAATGATCAAGGAAGTTCCGATCATGGGAATCACCGCGGCTCCGGGAAGTTCTCAACGCTGAAACCGCCCTTGGGCCGCTGCAACTTCGACACCGTCTTGCCACGCCGCCACAGATTCCAGGCCGCCACGATCAACCCGATCTGGTCGCGATCGCTAGTGCGGATCTTGTGGGTGTGCAGAAAGTCCAGCCGCTGCCGCAAGGCCAGAATCGGCGACCCGGCCGGAAGACCCACCAGGCTGTCCCACAACCGCAGAAACTCCGCCGCCGCGTCTTCGTCGATCTCGGTAAGCCGGATCAATGCCGCACATGCCACCGCGGGGCGACACTTCAGCCTCGACGCCACCGACGTGAACCGCTCCGCCAATGCCACCGTCTCCGGGTACACCGTCGCGAACTCGACGATCCGTGTGGTCGACACCGCGGTGGTGCTGCGATCGCCGAACAGGTTGCCCTCCAGCCACGGGATGTAGACCCGTAGTGCGGCGGCTACGAGGGTGGTGTTGTGGCCGGTGATCCCGGTGAGGGTGAGCTGATCAGCAGGGGTGCGCTTCGCCCCCTGATCCATCGTCAACTGAGCTGCGCGAGATATGCCGCGCACCACCAGCATCGGAAACTTCTGCCCCGCGGTATGCGAGATAGACGTCAACCGGTGGGCACCGTCGAGGACCTCCCCGTCGGGACCGAGGATGATCGGTTCACCATTGAAAACCCAACGGCCCGAGATCATGTCGTCGTAGTACTGCTGCACGCGAGCCTGCCGGATCGGCCGGTTATGCGTGTTGCGCTCCAGCATTCGACGCGCCATCGCCGCATCGATCTCGATAATCTCGCTGATCACACGGTCTCCGGGCTGGCTACCGGCATCGTCGGGGTTCACAAGGTACATGGGTCATCCCTCCTGGGAATCGGTTGTGGGAGTGGGCAGGCGGTCGATGACGGCCTGGATGGCGTCGCGCGCCTGGATGAGGTCGAACCGGTAGCGCTGCGCCAGCTGCTCGGCATTGCGATCGAAGCGGTCGTCGGCCGCCAACCGAGCGAGTGACTCAGCTCGCTTGAGCAGGTCGTAGCGCACCGCTTCGAATGCCTCGGCAATCGGACGACGGCGACGGGGCGACGGGGATCCGTTGCCCTGATCGGATCCGAAATCAGGCTGTTGGGGCGACGGCTTCTGCGATGGGATCTGTTCGGTGTCGGCTTCTTTCGCCGGATAGGTCTTGCCGTCTCCGCCGAAGACAGGACCACGTGTTGCATTTGCAACACCTGCTAGATCTCGCGACACTGTCGCGAAGTTCACGCCGGTCGCTGCCGCGATGGCCCGCGTGCTCAGGCCGATCTCGCGCATCGACGCGACGATCTCCCGCCGTTCCTCCCGCGGAAGCCGTACGCGGCATTCACCGAACTCCTGGGCGCAATACTCGTCCCAAGAGCTGTACCCGAGTGCCTCCCACACCCGATCTAGGTAAGCCTGCGCGATCAATTGCCAGAGAACCTCGGCACCAGCTTTGATCTGGTCAGTCAGCTCTCGCGCGGTACTTAACTCCATGACCATCACGCCGCACTCCCCGCGGTCGGGATCGGACGCGGCAGGCCCTCGACCTCATCGCGAAGGACACGAAGAGTGTTCGGACCGACCATGTAACCGGTCAGGCGGCCCTCCGAGATCCAGCGGCGCACGGTGTCCTTGTGGACCCGGAAGTACTCGGCCGCCTCTTCGAGTCGCATGTATTCGCCTTTGGCCCTTTGCTTTTGGCCTTCACGGCGCTTACCTGTACCTACCAACGCAATCGTTCCTTTCTCTGTTCGGCGGGGCTGAAACCCGTTGAGATACAGAGAAACTCACGAGATGCTGGGCGTAGCAGTGGTACAGCAGGCAGCAGGGGCGTACAGGGGGCGGCACCGTACGACCTCCGTACGACCCCGTCGGATTCATCCGATGTTCTGAGTGCAGCGCGGTATGTTGGTTCGCGTGGACCACCTGCTAACGGGCGCTACCTCAGCGGATGTACGAGCACAGAACCCCGCCGTGGCCGTCTTGCCAATCGGAAGTTTCGAGCAGCATGGCGATTACCACCCTCTTATTACCGATACCGCGATTGCCTGCGCAATCGCACAGAAGATCGCTGATGACCACAATGTGATGCTGCTGCCACCCGTCAGCTTCTCGTGCTCACACGAGCACGCAGGGTTCAGCGGTTCCGTCAGTATTCGAGCAACAACCCTGGCAGCCATCATCGGTGATATCAAGGAGTCTTTGAGCACGTCAGGGATCAAGAAACTAGTTCTTGTCAACGGCCACGGCGGCAACTACGTACTTCAGAACATCGTGCAGGAGGCGAACGTCACGGATCGGCAGATGACCCTCTTCCCTGGCCCCTTGGACTGGCATTCTGCGCGAACTTATTCCGGGATGAAGACCAACGCTCACGAGGATATGCACGCAGGTGAGCTCGAGACTTCCATCTTGCTTCACGTCGCTCCGGAACTGCTCCGATCGGGTTACGAGACGGCCGATTGGCGCGCCGATGATAGACAGTTCTTGCTTGTTAAGGGCATGACCGCGTACACGAAGAGCGGCGTTATCGGATTCCCTTCGTTGGGAACCAAGGAAAAAGGCAGGCTTGCCCTCGAATCACTTTCCCAGCGTTTCAAGAACCATCTTCAGGCACTAGCTGAATAGGGTCTCGGGAACTGCCGGATATTCGATAGCATGCCCCTTAGATCGCCAACGGCTTTCTCGCGACTTGTTGAAAGCTGCCGCGACAGGTCTCGTAGGACTCCCATGGAGCGTGCAGACGGCGCTAGCTGAGTTAGCTCGATCGCCTTCGCGCCCGCGAGGGTTGCTTGCTCGAAGTCGCCCACCCTCACACATACAGCGGCCAGGCGCGCCGCACACAACCCTTGGTCTCGGCGCTGAGACCCTGGCCAGTCGGCAAGCCCCGAGTTGTAGGTGTCGACTGCACGCTCCGGATTTCCGAGCAGTACCCAGCTTTGCGCAGCCTCCATCTCGACATACGAGGGGGTGCAGTACTTTGCGAGACGGCTCGGGTCGTCGGGGTCCGCGTCCAAGACCTGCGCCATCGCGGTGTCGAGAGCCCGTCGGCATTCATCCGCCTCGCCGAAGAGCGCGTGCGCATTCGCAAGTTGCCTTAGTGCCACGGCCCGAAGCTCTGGTGTGATGTCTTCCCACCGCCGCAAGGCTGCGTTCGCGAGACCCAGCCCCTGAGCCGCCCTTCCGGCCTCGGTCAAGATGTTGCTCTTGCGCATGAGGATGTAGGACATGAGATGGTTGTCGCCTAGTTCTTCGGCGTAGTCCATCGCCTGGTTAGTCCAGTACAGCGATGCCTGATGATCGCCGGAATCCTGGTACAGCCAGCCCGCGAACTCACAGAACCGTGCACTGACCTCCAACAGCGATACGCGCATTGCGCCGCGGGCTTTTCCGCACAGGTCCTCCACGAGGGTCAGCTGACTGCGCAGAGTGTCGAGAATGTAGCGCGGGCCTGCCAAGGCGTCCATTCGAACATGTTCGGTAAGCATTAGTTGGAGGTGCTCGACAAAGGCGGGATCAATCGGTTCCTGTGCGAGCGTGACGATTCCAGGTCGGACAACTGAAAGTTCCGGGATGAAAAGCTCGGACGCCCTCGCTTCGAGCGTCGCGTAGCCGAGTTCCTCTGCTGAAACGTCTCGATTTGCAAGCTTGCTCAGCACCGCGACCAGAACCTCGCAGCTGCGCTCGCTCGGCCGATGTACGCCCTTCTTGTAGCGAGCAATCGTGCTGCCATCAGCCGAGACTGGCGGGCCACCGTCGTTCTGGCTGTACTCGACCATTTTCCGCGCGATCAGCTTATTGGGCGTACCCTTCAGCTCGGTGCCCAGCAACTGATCTAGCGGTGTGTCGAACGAGTTCGGGAGTTGTCCGGCTGTACTCATCGATGCCTCCCCATGCCGGACAAGTACAACACGATCAGCCGACATGTTCTGGAGATTCCTTGCATCACTCCCCCTTAGATC
Organism: Nocardia sp. CDC153; assembly: GCF_035818515.1. NCBI lineage: Bacteria > Bacillati > Actinomycetota > Actinomycetes > Mycobacteriales > Nocardiaceae > Nocardia > Nocardia sp. CDC153. Next base: position 821,376 of record NZ_JAYKYU010000002.1, read on the forward strand.
TTCGGCCGTCTGCGCGGCGACGAACCGTTCGACCGTGAGCGACGGGGAGGCCGCGACTTCGCTCGATCATTGCTCATGCCCTCGATATCCCGCTCTGGCTCAACGAATTTCGAAAGAGCCACTGCGATCGCAGTGTCGCGGTCGTTAGCTGCATGCTGATACCGCATTGCGGCACCGGGTGTCGAATGGCCCAAGCGCTCCATCAGCTCTTTCAAGGTCGCACCGGTGAGAGCCGCCAGTACTGCGCCGGTATGGCGAAGGTCGTGCAAAGTAAGGTCGGCATGATCCGTGCTGTCTGGATCGTCGTCAGCCGCTTCTACCCATCGCCCAGCAGCGCGGCAAGCGTTGTACCAGTGGCGCGAAAAAGTCGATGGCGCAAGGTGTTCATTCTCGTCAGTCATCGACGGGAAGATGAGCGCATTCCGCCCGGGACCGACGTGATCACGGAGGTGATCCTCGACGGCGGGGATCAAGTGAGGTGGGATAGAAACGTCGCGACTGCCTGCATCGGACTTGGGTTCCTTGACCTTTCGGACCGCAACCCCACGCTCCTTGCTCTTGAGACGGACGACTCCCCGCCGAATGTAGATCCGCCGCCGCACCAGATCGATATCCCTGCGTCGCAACTCGGTTAGTTCGCCAAACCTCAGAGCGCACCAGGTAGCAAACAGAGCCATCAGCTTGAACCGCGGCGGCAAGGTCGTCACGATCACTTCAAGTTCAGCGAGGGTCGCGGGCCTAATCACCTTCGCCCTCGTCACGCTGCCAGCACCCTTGATCTTGCAGGGGTTTTGGTGAACGGGGACCTTCTTGTCCGCGAGCGCGGTGTTGAAGATCGTGGAGCACAGTCCGTACACCCGAGCACGAAGCGTCGGCGTCTCGGCATTCAGCTTGCCGTACCACACTCGGATGTCGTTCTCTTCGATTGATCCGATCGGGTAATCGCCAAGGACAGGCAGGATGTGAGCATCAAGCCAGTCCTGGTAGTCCTCCCGGGTGCGATCGGCCAAATCGCGCGTCTTGATCCACTGTTCGGCGTACTCCCTGAACGTCAGCTTGATGTTCTCCGCGACCACCATGTCGGGCGGCTGCCACGCCTTACGGATGATCTCCGAGTGAACGACCGAGAGCCACGAGCGTGCATCCTGCTGCGCGAGAAAGAGTGTCGGCGCTTTGTAGCGACGCCCGTCCGGCCCGTAGTACTGCGCACGGAAGAGCCCGCTGGGGAGCTTGTCGACGGAGCCGAACGTCCCTGGCGTCCTGTTCTTCCGCCCCTTCCCGCGGACCATGGCACCACCGCCTCTACTCGCGCGGTCCTCGAATCTCAGTTCAGATTGAGTTCATGACTGAGTTCACGATGGGTTCATGTGAACTCAGCCAGTACCCCTCTGTGATGAACTCACCATGAACTGAGAAAAGTGTATCGGTGCCTACCCATGCGCACTAGTGCAACGAGCTGAGTTCATGAAAGATACTGATAGAGACCCATTTTCGCTGCATAGCGGCCATGAGGCGAGATTACGCGATACTGGTTCAATCCCAGTATCGCGCACCAGATTTGGTGAAGGGCCCGGTTACCCACCGGGCCCTTCGCCTATCGGTGGAGTAGTTCAGGAGGGTGCCGTGCGGAAGCGCTTGGTCCGCATGATCGTCGCGGTGGCGGCGGTGGGTCTGGCCGCGGGTTGTTCGAGCGGTTCGGATTCGTCCTCCGGGACGTTGGATCCCTGCCGACAGATCGGGGACGACGCCGTTCGCGCGGCGGGCTTCGAGCCGTCGACCAAGCTGGTCAAGGATGATGTGCCCGGTTCCCCCGCGCACGAGTGCACCTTCACCGCCGCGGCCACCGGCATGCTGCGCATCGACCTGTACACCACGGGCAACACGTACGACCACCTGCTCACCGACGCGCAATCGCGCGCGGCGACCAATGGCCGCACCCCGCCCGAACTCTCGAAGATCAACGGCCGCGACACCTTCACCCACCCCGAGGAAATCATCGGCGAGGACAAGAGCATCCCCCTGGGCTGCTCGACCACCCTGCGCACCGCCACGGGCGCACTGAAGTTCACCGTCCTCCCCCACGCCGAGGACCTCTACCGCACCGACGACGCCTGCAAGGCCGTCACCAAGGCCGCCCAAGCCCTCGAACCCACCATCGGCACCCGCTGACGCACGTCGGCGTTTATCCCGATTCGCGAGACTCCCTCCGACATCGAGACTTTCAGAATCGGGAGCCGCGCACGAACGACCGTGGGTACGGGCTGGGCGGAATCAGTCCAGGCAGAACTCGTTGCCCTCGATGTCCTGCATGACCAGGCAGGACTCGTTGAAGCCGTCCGCGCGGAGCAGTTCCACCTTCTTCGCGCCGAGCTTCTCCAGTCGTGCGCATTCGGCCTCGAGGGCGGCCACGCGTTCGTCGCCGACAAGTCCGGTGCCCACTCGAACGTCGAGATGCACGCGGTTCTTCACCACTTTGCCCTCGGGCACGCGCTGGAAGAACAGTCGCGGCCCCACCCCGGTCGGGTCTATGCACGCGAAGGCGGATCCCTGCCGCTCGGGCGGCAGCGACCGATCGAATTCGTCCCAGCTCGCGAATCCCTTCGGGGGCGGCGGCACGACGTATCCCAGGACCTCGCACCAGAACCGCGCCACCCGCTCCGGCTCCGCACAGTCGAAGGTCACCTGCACCGTTCGCACCACACCCATGCCGACACCCTAATGCCCCTAATGCCCCGTATCTATTCGTTTTCGGCGGGGGTGTGATCGATTTCGGCTGGGGATCGGGCAAACTCGTTGGCGATAACCGAACACGAGCTTTGGGAGTGAACGTATGCGCAAGATGCTGACGTCCGGTGTGCTGGCCGCGAGCGCCGTGGGCGCTCTGCTGGTGCTGCCCGCCGGAAACGCCTTCGCCCTGTCCCCCGCCTGCCAGGCCGCCGGGGACATCCTCAACAGCTACGGCTCGCTGGGCCCGAGCGCGCAGCAGAAGCAGGACGCGGCGGACCGGCTGCACGCGATCGACGCCGACGGCCAGGAGAAGTGGGCCATCGACAACTACGCGAACGCGCTGGCCAACGGCGATGTGGCGGCGGTCGGTTCCGCGGCCCCGATCCTCAACGGCATCTGCCAGCAGGGCGGCTAGAACTTCCTGCTCCGCAGCACACTTCGGGCCGGGTCGGTGGTGACCCGGCCCGAAGTGTGTCAGCGCCGGGACGCTGAGAACGGGCCGGACGGCCAGCGGTGATCGATCACCTCGGCCGGGTTTGGGGCCTAGAATTTCGGCACAACCGTTGCTGGGGAGGGGTCGCGTGAGCGCCACGATCTTTATTTCGATCTCCGATGCCGAGGACGACGTCGCGGAGCTCGGGTCGCTGTTCAACGCCATCGTGGATGACGATGATTTGCGGAGTGTTCGCAAGCAGCTGGTCGGCGGGGAGGCGGTCGCGGGCACGCTGGGGGCCGAGGAGATCATCAAGTTGGTGGTGGAGTCCGCGCCATTGATGGCGGCGGTCACCGCGTGTGTGAATGCCTGGTTGTCCAGTCGCAGAACGAAATTCACATTGAAGATCGGGCAGAACGAGATCTCGGTGAACGGGAAGGTGTCCGAGGATCTGGTGCGGCAGGCGCTGGAGCAAGTGAAACCGGACCCACAGCCCGCGCCGCAATCACAGACCACGCCTGAAGCGCAGCCCGCGCCCGAAGCGCAGCTCGAGCCGAACGGGAACTCGGCGGATGCGGCTCCCCGACAGTGAGCGCTCCCGTGCGGTGCTGATCGGAACCTCCACCTACGCGGCGGATTCCGGTTTCCCCACGGTGCCTCAGGTGGCGGAGAATCTCGCGCGGCTGGCGCGGCTGCTGCGGGAGCGGACCGGGCTCACGCATATCGACGTGTTGAGCGATCCGCGCTCGTCGGAGGATTTCGCGCGCGTCCTCGAACCGGCGGTCGAGGCCGCGGAGGATCTGCTGCTGTTCTACTACGCGGGCCACGGGGTGACGGTCGGCCACGACAACACCGAGCTGGCGCTGACCCACAGTGCGTCTTCCCAACGGCGGCCGGGCTATTCGACGCTGCCCTACGCGGTCATTCGCGATGACATGCGCACCTCCCGCGCCGCGGTCAAGATCGTGATCCTCGACTGCTGCCACAGCGGCAAGGCCTTCGGCGGCCCCGTCCTCGCGGGCGAGGACGACAACGAGGCCCTACGCGAACTCGCCGAAATCGAGGGCGCGTACGTCCTCACCGCCGCCTCGAAATTCGCCGCCGTCCAAGGCCCCGACGGCTGCACTGCCTTCACCGGCACCCTGCTCCGCCTCCTCCACACCGGCGACCCCGACACCGGCGAATACCTCACCTTCGCCCGCTTGTTCCCCCTACTGGATTCGGCGTTGCGCCGCAACGGCTTTCCCCGCCCCCGCGCCACGGGCCGCAACACCGCGGCGGAACTGGCCCTCACCCGCAACGCGGCATGGCACCCGGCCCCCACCCCACCGCAACCCGCTCCACCGGAAATCACCGCGCCGCAACCCGTTCAGCCGGAACCCGCGAAATCGCAACCCAGCCAACCGCAAACCACGGCATCGCAATCCGCCCGACCACAATCTGTTCAGCCGTTCACCGCACGGTCCGTGGGCGTACCGGCCCCGCTACGGAAACTTCCCGTGCGGCCGACCACGCCGCAGCGTGCGGCGTCCGCCGACCCCGCGATCACTCTGCGACCGCGCTTGCTACACGACTTCCAGATGCCGGATCCGGTTCTCGCGCTGGCCTTCTCGCCCGACAGCGGACGACTGGCCGTCTCCTGCCGCGGAACCGCGGCGTACCTGGTCGATGTGCGGTCGGCGCCGCACCAGCGGTTGAGCGTCGAGCACGGCCATCGACTGGCCTATCACACCAATCTCATTCTCGACCGATACACCGATGCCGACAGCCAATTCACCGGCTGGGACATCGATTTCGCGCCCGATGGCGCCGCGTTCGCGACCGCCATCGGCCACGGCCCGGCCGTGGTGTGGGATGCCGAGACCGGTGCCGAGATCACGCGGCCATTCAATCGGGGCGCGGTCCGGGGAGTCCGGTTCAGTCCGGATGGTCGGCGACTGGCCACCCTCGATCGTGCCGCGGTGCTGGTGCACGAGGGTGAGCCGAGGGAACTCGTCTCCGGCGATACCGTGTCGCGAATGGCGTTCAGCCCGGATGGAACCGCGCTGGCCACCACCCACCGCGACGAGTCCGAGATACGGATCTGGAATGTGGCCGACGGCAGCCGGACCGCCACGATTTTGGCGCAAACCCCGTATTGGGTCGCATGGCATCCCCGTGCGGAACGGCTCGCCACCATCGCCATGGGCGGCCGCGTCGAGCTGTGGGATGTCCGTCATCCGTCGCTCACCGCCATACGCGTCTTCTTCCATACGGATCCCTTGGTCGACATGAACTCCATGACGAGGACCGGCCGCGCACGAGCGAATATGGAAACCGTGACGTTCAACCCCGACGGTCGCCTACTCGCCACCACCGCCCGCGACAAGACCGCCCGGATCTGGGACGCCGACACCGGCCGCTGCCTGTATATGATCCCCCACTTCGACATCGTCACCTGCGCCGCCTTCAGCCCCGACGGCCGCATGATCGCCACCGGCGGCCGCGACAAATCCGTCAAACTCTGCGAGCTCGACGCGAACGCACCCAGGAACGAATAGCGCGAATCTCAGGGCCCCATGGTCCAGAGGACCATGTCGTTCTGGAAGTTGTCGAGCATGGTGGTGAAGCCGATGCTGGCCTGCATGGGTTGGGTGTGCTGGAGCGGCATGAGGTAGAGAGGGGTGTTGTAGCTGAGGAGAAAACAGCTCGTGGCCCCGCAGCCGCCGGGCACCAGCGCATTCCCCGCGCCGCCGCTGGGTTGCCACACGGTCTGCGGTCGGCCGCTCACCACGGCTTCGGCGACCATGGGCGCCTTTCCGAAGGCGATGCCGGGGAATTCGAGGCTGTGCCCGAGACCGCTCACCAGTTGAATGAAGCCGCCGCTCTGGGGCGTGTAAACGTGGTCCCACCGCTGGTCGGCCGCAATGTACCCGTCCGCGTTGAGTTTGCACGGCAGCAGCTCCACCTCGACGTTCTCGCCGAGATCGGTGAGACAGCCGTCGTAGTACACGTTGTGCAGATATTGCCCAGCGGGACTCGGCCTGGCCTCGGTCGGCGCGGCCCCGAAGACCAATGCCGCGCAAAGCGTGGAGAGCAGCCCCACCATCACCGTCGATCTGTGTGTCACCGCGACAGCCTGCGCCGACGAAATTTCAATCGCCTTACATTCGTGGATCACCGGTGTGGTTCTGCCGCTCAACCGCTTCCGAGACGTCCCCCGATTCCTGCTGTGGACCAGACGGATTCGCACGCAGTTGAAGACCGCCGAGGGCTGCGCCGGTTACACCCTGGACGCCCAGCCGTTCGTGAAGACCTTCTGGACCTTGTCCGCCTGGTCCCACGCCCACGCCCGCATCAAGCGAATCTCCTGACCCGCTCTGGTATCGTTCGGTCCCGACTGATCTTGCTGTTGCGCGAAATGCGTTGCAGGTGAGGCGAATCTGAGCAGGGGGCCTGCATGGAGGTGTCGCCGCAGGAGCTGCGGGACGCGGCGAGCACGATCGACGGAATCGCCGACGCGGTAGGGAAACTCGCGACCTTCGCCGGGCCGTTCACGGCCTCGGGACTCTTGGGTTCCCTGGGTTCGGGCATGGCGGGCTCCGCCACCGCCGCTCAGCTCGATCGAATCGAGGCGGTGCGGTCCCAGGCGATGGGTGTGGTCGAGGGGCGGTATCGGGAGATCGCCGGGCTGCTGCACACCTCCGCCGACACCTACCACGGCACCGACGCGGACGCGGCCGCGCGGTTCGCGGCCTTGGGTGATCTCAATACCGGGGAGCGGTGAGCATGGCCGTTCCGAGCAAGACCACGGTGTTGAACTGGATCGTCGATCTCGGCTATCTCGCGCCGACGATCGAGTCGATCGCCAAGGGCATCAGGGACAACGCGTCGACGATGTACAAGACCATCGACGGCCTGAACTGGTCCGGGCGGGGCCGGATCGGCGCGGACGGGCGCGCCGAGCGGGAACGCCAGCAGATGGGTGTGCTCGCCGACGCCTTCGACGATCTCGCGACGGCGTGTCGGAATGGTCAGGCGCGGTTGGAGCCGATGGTCACCTCGGCGCGGCAGACAGTCGCCGTGCTGACCGGTGACGGCTACGCGGTGGCCGAGAACTGGTATGTCAGTGATAAATACAACTATCCGGCCGCGCTGGTGTTGGCGCGCGGGAATCAAGAGCAGACGGATCAGATCAACCAGCTGCAAACCGACCGGTCGAACGAGGCGGCGAATCAGACCGTCGCTCTGCAACGATTGGCGGCCGATATCGGGGTCGCCGATGACGAGGTCGCAACCACGATCAGCACGGCGCTGGCCACCATCGAACAGCTCTCCCCCGCTGCGGCGGGACTGAATCCCATACTCGCGCAACATGATCTGGCTTCCTGGAAGAGCGGCAAGACGACCCCCGATCAGCTCGAGCGCCTGCGCGTGGCGACCCGGCTCACCCCGGACCAGCTCCAGGATCTCCTCGACGGCAAGCCCGTCGACCTGCCGCAGGAGCGCTACGACTACCTGCGCGGCCTCATGCGCGGCCTGGACGGCATGAGCGTCTCCGACCTGGCGCGGCTCGGCGACAAGCTGCCGCCCGACCAGCAGGGCACGCTGCGGACCGGCGTGGTCGACGCCATGCAATTGATGTCCAACCCGCAGATCGAAACCGTCGGCGACGGCACGGTCGAGGATCGCGGCGGCATGATCCAACTGCCCACCCAGGTGCGAAACCTGTTGCGGGAGAACCCGGTCCGCCGCAGCGAGAAGTACGGTTCGAGCGAGTTCATCGGCAACTTCATCGACATCCCCCGCGAGGCCGACTTCGGCGTCTTCGTCGACCTCCTCGGCAAGGGCACCCCCGCCCTGGCCCAGGGCAGCGACCTCGACCGCGGCCTCCTCAAACAGGGCGCGGAAATCGCCGGTGCCAGCGCCGTCAACCTGGTCCCGGACCCCAAGCCGCACAGCGTCACCGACCTCGCCGACCGCATGCTCGACCGCGCGGGCGGCGACCGCCTGGCCGTCCACGACCTGCTGTACGGCAGCAATATGCAGTGCACGGTCACCGAGGGCGGGCACTACGACGCCGCTTCCCACGTCGGCGACATCATCGGCCGCGACTGGCACGGGCACGAGGACGGCGTCACCACGGTCATCCAGACCGCGGGCCAGTACAGCATGTCGACCGACCCGACGCTGAATCGGCAAGCGGGAGAGTCCGCGTGGGCACTGGCGAGCTATGCCAGCACCCACAGCCAGGAGCTGCTCCACCTCGATGGCGGAAGCCAGTCGATCGGAATGGTGAACGCGAATATGACCAAGGCGCTCGGGCAGACCTTGGCCACCTACATTCCGAGCATGGTCGGCGTCCCCGACGACATGTTCGGCACCCACGGCTTCGGGCCGATCGACCAGGCGAACGTCAAGAACATCTTCGCCGTCATCGACTCCAACAAGGACGCCGCCATCGACTTCAACCGCGCTGCGTACGTGACGGTCGCCCAGATGAACCAGACCTTCGGAGCCCAGGGCGGCACCAATTTCGCACTCGGTGAATGGGCCGGAAGAATCGACGCCGCCGCCCAGTCGGGGATGCAACTCGAACTCGACGGCAGGAAACTGGATCTGGCCGAACAACTCAAATACGAGCAGAGCCTGTTCGACTCGTTGAAGGATGTCGCCGCCTTCGGCGGCAAACACATCCCGCGACTGATCGGGAGCGCAACCGGCGAATCCCTTGCGATGCCACTGGGATTCAGCCTCAGCGACTTCACCGAGCTGGGTGTCAAGGTCGCCGCACCCGAGGTGAAGAACTGGCTGTTCGGCGCGGTGCCGGAGCTGGGGCCGAAGGCTGACCTGGACGGATACGGGAGTCAGGCAAAGCAGTTCTACAACATCCTCCAGGGCATGACATTGACGCCCGACCACCCCGACTATTCGAAGGATCCGAACATCGGCCGCTACTTCGACGGCAACGGAAACCTGATGTCATTCGAGCAGATCAAGCATCTCGACGGAAAGGACGGAGCGACCAGCCTCCCCGTATTCAAGGGGCAGATGAAGAACTTCATGCCGGGTCTCGTCGCCTACGATGACGGCTGGCGAGCTGCACACGATCCGGCAGAATGGCATCCACGATGATCAAGTCGACGAGCCGATGGCGAGCGCCCGCGGCTATTGCCTTGGGCCTCACGATGACTCTGACCGCTTGCAAGTCCGACGCACCCACATATCGAATCCCGGATTGGTTCGGGTTCAACTTCAGCTGGTCCGCCGAGCCCGGGGTTGGACTGACGACGGACGCTGCGGTCATCGCCCGCGCCTATCTGGAATCGGCCTTCATCTCCTACCGCACCGACCCGATCGGCAATCCGTGGCCGACGCCGAACAAGTTCTCCTACCCCGGATATGAGCGGGCATATCAGCCTTACGGCTCGGCCGAAATGCGCCTCGACGGCATGTCGATGCCTCAGGAGGAACCTGCCAACACTCGGGTGGTCGGAACCTTCTACGCACGCCTGCTCGAGCTCAAAACCGATGACGCCGCCCAAGGATCGCAGACGCCCTGGCATGCCGTGATGTGCGTCTGGGTCGACGGACTCGATCTGCAATCACCGCCCGACAAGGACCCTTTCGGTGGCCGTTACCACCCATTCGTCAATGTCGGCACTGGGGGAAGTCTCAACGGCACAGGTCGAACGGTGCGGCTGGCCATGCAGCAGCCGCCCAGCGGCCAACCGACACGTCTCTCCAAGGGCGAAGGCACGCAACGCTATCCGAGCACGGATGTGTTCGGCGATTGGAAAATCACCGACGCGAAGATGACGGATTCGGGCACGGATTCTCCCGGTGATCCGAATGTTTGCGCCGACCGCGCGGATAACCCCGTGCCCACCGCGCTACGCGCCCGAAATCCTCTGACACCGTCGGATACCCCCGCCCCCACGCTCGACCCCTACCCCGGCTGGCCCGCGAGCAAAACGTAAGCCTCCCAGCAAGTCACCGATTCGGAGCGCGCTATGAGCTGGTTGAACCTGCCCAAGGAAATCAGAGCCGCGCTGTCGAAACCCCTTGGCGCACCTGCCGACCCACCCGACCTCGGCGACCTGAGCGACCCCGATGATCCGCCCTTCACCCCGGTCCCGGGCTACACCAATGCGATCAGCTTCGAAGACTGGAAGCGTGAGCGCGAGTGGACGATTCTCGCTCCCCCGTGGTGATCCGCGGCGGCCTGGAGTTGATCATGGGCCTATTCCTGCACTATCCCACCGGAATTGACAGGAAACTGCCCTCCGGGAGCGATTTGTGCACGAATCGGCCCATTTAAAACGAATCCTCCCCTGTAACAACCGATTCCCGCCTAACGACAGTCCCTTGAAGGCTCCGGCGCGGTAGGGAGCGGAACATGCCTGACACCTCCGGATCATTGGCACGATCGGCGCGCCAGCGATGGTTACCGCTCCTACGACCCCTCGCCGGTGTCTTGACAGGGGTTGCGTTCCTCCTCGTCGGCATCGAGTGCGTCTCGGGCCAGTACCATCCCGACTCCGACGTCCGCATTCGTCCGATGTACCCGGTGGTGATCAAGCCCTTGCCGCAGGCATCCCCGCCGACTCCGGCTCCGGCCAGCGGCCCCGCCGCTCCGCCGAAAATGAGTCCGGCCGAAGTCCCGGCCGGGGCGGCCGATCGGCACACGACACTCATGTTCCCGCGATCTCGATGACGAAGATCGAGTTCCCGTCCGGATCGACGAACGGGGCCTTTCGGCCAGCCGCACCGTCCGGACCAACCAGCACGAACGGGCCGGGATGCAGTCCCCGCGAACCGATTTCGGCCACCGCGGTCTCCAGGTCCGGCACGGCGATGTTCACCAGCGCGTGTCCGGCTCGTTCGGGATCGACCACGATGTAGACGAATGCGGTGTCGGCGAGCTGCCACATCGCCTCGGTCCCCGGAGTGACCACGATATCGGCGGCCCGCCCGAACAGGCGGGAGTACCAGTCGTCGGCGGCCGCGAAATCGGTCACGGCCAGGCCGAAGAACAAGGAGTTCATGGCCATGACTTTAGGGATTGTCTCGGCGGGAATCGGGGGTGATCAGGAATTGGGGGTAAACCCGGAGGCGGGGTTCGGCTAACCGTGGGCACACTGGCTGAATGACCACATTGCACCTGGTTGGCGGCCCGTCTGCGGGTGAGGTGGTGCGCGCGGTGCTCGATGACAGCGACCGTGCCGCCGAATCCATCGAGTGGTTTCCCGACAATCTGAATTGCGGACCATTGGAGCCCGACGATTACGCCGCCCGCGTCCAATGGTGGAGTTGGTACGACGACATGGTCCGGACGGAATTCCCCGAGGTCGATCCCACCATGGTGGGTACGCTGCCGACCTCATGGCAGCCTTCTGGGGACGCGCCGAGCAGGCCGATCATCTGGTGGTCTGGTACGGCCGGGACAATGCCCAGGAGTCGGCGATGTTCCACGAGATCTGCCACAGGCTGCCCGACCGTCCTCTCGAGGTGGTCGAGGTTCCCAGCGCGGTCCCGTTCTATTCACCCGACGAGCTGGCCCACTACCTGACTCTCGCCCGCCCGATCACCGACGGCGAACGAACCCGGGTCCGCGACATCTGGCAACGACTCCGACAGGAGAACCAGACCTTCCGAGTCGTCGAGGATGGTAACCTGGTCTCCGCTCCCGCCGACCATTACGACAAGGCACTGCTCTACCACGTACCTCCCGACTGGACCCTCCTCGCCCGCGCCACAGCTCCGGTTATGGCCGAAATGAAAGTCGATGACGTAACCCTGAAATGGCGAATGAAGACCCTCATCGAGTGCGGAGCAGTCCTCGCCGACGGCAACCCCTGGCTATCCCGCCGAACGAAAGTCAAACGCCCATAACTCTTTCGTCGAGTGGCACATCCTGGAGGGAAATTCGGGCAAATCCCCTCCATGACGTACCACTCGGAAGGCTATTGGGCTCGAAGAGGACATCGCGCAGGGAATGTCAGAAGGCGAAGCGACGGGACTTGGTCGCCAGAGCGGCGCGGCCGCGAGGGGTGATGCGGTAGCGGCCGCGGGGCCGAGAGGGCGTGATGAGGCCGCGGGATTCCAGGTGGGAGAGGGCATTTCGAGTGCGCCAGGTGGTGAGTGGGGCGGCGCGGGCGATTTCGGGTGCGGTAAGGGTGCGGTCAGGGTGGAGGGTGGCCAGTACCGCGATTTCGGCCGGGGTCATGGGAATCACCTCGCTGGGGTGGCTGGGATGGCTGCGATCATGAGGATCGCGTCGGAACGGTGACTGGGGCCATGAGGATCACCTCGAGACGGCAGCCGAGGACATGGCGATCACCTGGAGGCGGTGACCGGGAGATGAGGATCAACTGGGGCGGCGGCTGTGGACATGGATGCCTCGGGGCGGCGGCCGAGTTCATGAAGATCACCTCGAGACGGCGGCCGAGGCCATGCGGTCCGCCTCGAGACGTCGGGCGAGGACATGAGGATCCACCTCGGGGCGGTGAGTGGGACGTGGGGATCGCCTCGGGGGCGGTGGGTGGGGTCATGGGGATGGCCTGGGTGGGGTGGCGCGGTGGCGGCCGGTGGGATGGGGTGGAGGGCAGGGGATTTCGAGGTGGCCGCCGGTGAATAGGGGGAGGCGGAGGGACTCTCGGGGCGGCTCGTGGCCGATACGGTAGGAGTCCCAGCAGGTTCGGGCGATGACGGCGGTGCAGAGCACGATGATGGACAGCAGCGCCCATGCGTCCCAGGGCATTTCAACCTCCCGCTTACGAATGCTGGATGCGAACTCGGGATGAGCTCCTGAGCATCAGTAGACGGCTGAGAACTCCAAAACGGGAACAGCAAGCTAAGGAAACGCCGATAATTAGCGCGATATCCAGTTTTGCCCTTCCACCACGGCGCTACCCAGATAGCGAGGCTAACGAAATGGCCGGATCATCGCTTCCCCGCAGGGCACTTGGCAGAACTCTTCGCAATTACCGAATCCGCGCCGGGAAGAAGCAATCCGACGCAGGACAGTGCATCGAAACATCTCCCCAAAGCGTCAGCAGAATGGAGGACGGACAGCCGATCAAGATCTCCACGCCCCAGATCAAACACTTGCTCGACTTCTATGGGATGCCCGAACCCAACGCAGAGCGCGACGAGGTACTGAGCCTCTGGGAGGAGGTGAGACGACATGACCAGATCGCGAAAGCGCAGGGTACGCCCAAAGGTTGGTGGCGGTCCTACAGCGATCAACTCGACGGACACTTCGACCACTATCTCAGCCTGGAAGCAGCGGCCAATCGACTGACGTCCCACCAACTCTCGTTGATACCCGGCCTCCTGCAAACGACCGAATACCGAAGAGCCTTGATCCGTGCCTCGGAGTTGGATCTGTCACCCGTCAACATCGAGCGCCGACTCGAATTCGCCGCCCGGCGACGAACGCGGCTGGACGAGGACGATTTTTGGTTGGATGCACTGTTGTCCGAAGCAGTGCTCAGGCATCGCCCCGGTGGCCCGGCAGTGATGGCAGAGCAACTGCGGTCGCTGGCTGAAACCAGTGAACGCCAGAGTGTTTCAGTTCGAGTGGTGCCATTCACCGTCGACACCAACAGCGGGTTACTGTTCCACTCCTTCACTCTGCTCGAATTTCCTCCCCTGGCAAGCAGATTGGTCGAGCCGCCGGTGGTCTACATCGAAGGCTACGAAGGAGCGCTATATCTCGAACAGGCGGAGTCGATTGCCCGCTTCCGCAGAGCGATCGCCAGTCTCGAGCGGGTAGCGTTGAGTGAAGATGCCAGCCGCGATCTGGTGTGGCGCATCGCGAAGGAGTACACAGCGTGAGCTTCGATCTTTCCAATGCCAAGTGGTTCAAGTCCTCCAAGTCCCCGAGTGCTTCGGAGTGCGTCGAGGTCGCTTTCGTAGGCGACAAGGCACGCATTGTCGGAGTGCGTGATTCCAAGGATCCGGGTGGTCCGGTGCTCGTGTTCTCGGGCGAGCAGTGGGATCGATTCCTTGGGAGTGGCGTTTGGGGGTGAGCCAGCCGGTGATCTCGGTGGGTGGAGGCCGAGATCACCATCGGGGAATTTGCCCTGGTCGCTGGGTGTTTGCCATCGTGTAGGTAGTCCCCGAGCGGGGGCCCGGACGAGGGAGCCGTACCCGGTGTGCGACAAGACGGCCTTCGGAGGTTGTCATGTCTTGGCTGGTACTGGTTGTGTCCGGGGTTTTCGAAGCGGTGTGGGCTACGGCGCTCGGGAAGTCCGAGGGGTTCACGCGGGTGGGGCCGACCGTGGTGTTCGGGGTGGCGCTCGTCGCGAGTATGGGCGGGTTGGCCTATGCCATGCGGGGGTTGCCGGTCGGGACCGCGTACGCGGTGTGGGTGGGGATCGGTGCGGTGTTGACCGTCGTCTACTCCATGGCCACGGGCGGGGCGGCCGTGAGCGCGGTCAAGCTGCTGCTGCTCGGCGGGATCGTGGCCTGCGTGATCGGGTTGAAGCTGGTCGGGTAGCGGCTATTTGGGGGCCTCGAGTTCGACGGTGTCGGCGGGGATGGACGGCACCGATTGAACGGTCTGGATTTTGGCGGCGGGGTCGGGGAGGAGGAGTCGCCAATCCTCGGAGACCCACAGGACGGTTTCGGCGGTCGCGGTGATGCTGGCGTCGGAGTAGGTCGAGTAGACGGTGAGGTCGGCGCGGTCGGGGGTGTAGTTGGTGATCTTGTAGGCGGTGATGTGGGGGGCGACCGTCGGGTTGGCGGGGGCGGTCAGGGAGATCTGGGCGCGGGCCAGCACCCACGAGTCCTTGGCCGGGCCGGGGATCAGGGAGATCGCCGCGATCTGCGGCCAGACGCCGTCGGGGGCCAGCGACAGTCGGGTGCTGTGGTTGATCGCCGCCAGGGCCGCGCCCTGCGGGGTGTGGGAGTAGCCCGCGGCGGTGGTGCCGAGTTTGCTGGGGCCGTCGTGCTCGCCGATCGGGAGTTGGACGCCCTGATAGTTCTCCCAGTGCACGTCCGAGGGGGCTCGCGCCGGGTCTACCTGCGTGGTCTTGGTCGCCGAGGCGCTGTGATCGCTGCCGCCGCAGGCCGCGAGAGTCAGGGCGCAGGCCGAGACGACCAGGGTCATTGCCACGGCGGCGAATGTTTGCACATGGTGTGCTGGCTTGGCGCGCATGGGGATTCCTTCGGGGGCACCGGGGTGCGGTCGAGAAGTGTTGCGGTGGCGCGGGATCGAGAATCGCGGTCGGGCGGGAACGAGTATTGCGCGGCGCGGGATCGAATGTCGCGCCGAGACCCGAGTATTGCGCCGAGGCGATATCGCGTATTGCGGTAGTGACGGGTATTGCGGGGCGCGGGGTCGAGTATTGCCCGGGTGGAGCCGATTGACCCTACGAGTCATAGTCGGTTGGGTTTAACAGTTGATAACTCCTGTCGCGGATCCGGTTGTGGGGACTGGCGATCCGGGTAAGATCTGGTCCGAAACATGATCATCGCAGGTGGTGGGGTTTCATGATGGATCATCGGAGCGCGGTTCCGGTGGGCCGCCTGTGTTGTGAGCCGGTGGTGTGGAATGCCATGGCAGCCGGGGGATTCGGGCTTCGCGCCCGGTGTTGTCCGTTCGGGGAATGGGAATTGGGGACATGAAGACTTCACGAACGTCGCTCCTGTTGTCGATGCTGCCCATCGCGCTGGTCGCGGGCCAAGGGGTGGCCGCCGCCGCCCCGGGTCAACCCGGATTGGCGGTACCCGGTGACGGGCAACCCGGCCTGAGCACCCCCAACCAGCCGCCCGCGAATTCCGCACCCAGCCCGGCGGATTGGATTCCCGACCCGCCCGTCGCTCCCCCGAACCGGCCGCGGCCCAAGCAGCAAACCACGCCGCAGCAGGACACCATCATTCAGCCGCAGTCGCCGAAGGTGACGCCGACGGAACCGGAGGCGACGCAGGATCAGCCTGCGGCGAATGCGCCCGAGGTGATGCCAGCTGACCCGCATCAATTGCGGCTGGGCAGCAATACTGTCGGGCTTCCTGATTGGGTCGACCTAAAGACACGCGATAAGGCCCAGGCCTACGTCGACATGGCCGAATGGCAATTGGCGGCCGCATACGACGGACTCGGCTTGCCCCGAGACGAATCCGACCGCAGAGCTGCTTCGACACTGGCTGGTGGTGTCCTCGGCGGCGTCACAGCCGCACCGGCGTTAGCCGCAATCGGGGTAGCTGGTGGATGCGCCACGGGCGCGGCGATGGGAGCGCTCGCAGGTGCTCTCATCGGCGGCGTCCCGACCGGCGGCGTAGGCGCCCCCGTCGGCGCAGTCGTGGGCGGCGTTGCTGGATGTGCTCTTGGCGCTGCGGCTCTCGGCGTGCCAGGCGTGCTGGTCGGCGCGACGGCAGGCACCATCTTCGGTGGCGCGTGGGGTGGCTTCGCGTCTCCTCAGAACAACCCTCAACCCCCAGCCTCGGTGCCGCCGCTGATCGATACCGCTGCGCAGGTGCCGCTTTCGAGTTCGGGAGTGCCCGGGGTGACGCCCGCGGTGCAGCCGGTGTCGGACTTCCTGAATCTGCCGGGGGTGCCCGCGCCGGTCGCGCAGGTGGCCGCGCCGGTGGTGCAGCAGGTTGCCACGGTGGTCGATCAGCAGGCGCAGGCCGTGGCTCCGGCGGTCGAGCAGGTGGCCGCCACGGTGGGGCAGCAGGTCGCGCCGGTGGTGGAGACGGCCGCGCCGGTGGTCGAGCAGGCCGTCACGACCGTGGGTCAGCAGGTGAGCGCCGCGGTCGGCCCGCAAGCCGCCCCGGTCGTCGACCAGGTGACGGAAGCCGTGAACACCCAGGTGGATTCGTTCCGCGCCGCAGTGGCCCAAATGCCCGCCCTCACCCCCGACGCCTTCATCGCCGCCCTCCAACCCGCCGCCCCGGGCGCCTGACCGGAACACCCCAGGTGCCGCCGTGACCACAAACGACAACACCTCCCCACCCCCATCCCCCGACTTCACCCGCCTCACCCCCACCCCACCCCGGGCCGAACCCGTCGGGACCAACACCGAACCCACCCCAGCCACAACCAAACCCATCAAGGCCAGCACGCGATCAATCCCGACTGCGGCCGAACCCGCCGAGGCCAACGCCACGTCGAGCCGGGACTCGGTCGAGTCCACCGGCGCTGTCGCCAGGTCCGAGGCGGGTTCGACCGCGGCCGAATCCGCAAGCGGTGGTCGATCAGGGTCGGCCGCCAGTGGATCCGCGGCCGTTGGGGGCGCATCGAATTCGGCTCGACTCACCGGCGACAGCGCCCGCGCCGGGTCCGGCAGCGCCCGGCTAACGGGTGACAACCCCCGACTCGGATTGGGCTCAGCCCGCCTCACCGGCGACATCAACTCACCCAAACCCGCCACGGTCCGCCTCACCGGCGACAACCCTCGCCCCGGATCAACCACCCGCCGCCTCACCGGCGAATCCGGCCTCCCCAAGCCCGGCGCAAGCCACCGCAGTGGCAACACCGCCCGGCCCGCAGGCACCACCCCACCGGCCGAACCCGCCCCGCCGCGCACCGAATCCGCCCGATCGCATTCCGAATCAGCCTCGGAGCAGGCCCAATCCACCACCCCTCGTCCCAAGCCAGCCTCGCCCCACGCCGAACCAGCCCCACCCCAGCCCGATTCAGCCGGGCCGCGCGCCGATTCAGCTTCGCCGCCCCCCGCGTCGACCCCGACGCCTTCCGGAACCGCTCTGACCAACACCGAAGGTTCCCCGACTGATTCCAAGTCGGCCTCGACTCACGCCGAAACGTCCTCGGCTCGTCCCGGGTCCACTTCCGCCCCTGCCGAATCGACCCCAACCCATTCCGAGCCGACCTCGACTCCTGCCGAAACTGCCTCAGCTCGTACCGAATCGACCTCGGCCAAGCGCAAGTCGGTCTCGGCTTCCGCCGAAGCGGCCCCGAACGCTCCAAAGTCGGCTTCTGGCCATGCCGACTCGACCCCGGCTCGTCCCGGGTCGGCTTCTGTCCATGCCGCGTCGGTCCCAAGTCATTTCGGGTCCAGTACGGTCCGCGCCGAATCAGGTCAGGGCGTTGCCGAAACCTCACCGGACCTTGCCTGGTCCCCGGCGGGCGGCGTCGAATCGTCTCAGGGCCGCGCTGGATCGTCCCCGGACCGCAGGGGGTCATCGGCGGACCGCGCCGCCACATCCCCCGACCACGCGGCATCCCCGGCGGACCGTGCCGGAACGTCCCCGGAGCGCACGGGGTTGTCGGCGGACCATTCCGGATCGGGCTCGGGCGGTACCGGAGCGGGCTCGGGGCAGTCCGTATTCGCTCGTGAGCGCTTTGGGGATGCGGCGGATCGGTTCGATGGTGGGAGGGGCGAGTCCGCGGCGGACAGGTTCGAAAACGGTGGGGCTGCGTGGGAATCGGGGGCGCGGCGGTTCGGGGCGGAAGGGGCGGGTTCGCGGGGTTGGCGGGAGGATCTCGATGTCGCCGGGGCGCGGCCGGGGGTCGGGCGTGGCGGGGGTGGGCGGCCGCCGATGCCTGCGCTCGCGCCGTCGGGGGTGGTGCCCGCGGCGGAGGTGGACAGCGGTGAGCCCGGGTGGGCTTCGTGGCTGAGTGAAGGGGGTGCGCCGGAGCCGAGTGGGTCGCGGCGGGAGGCCGGGGTCAGTCCTTATGACCTGATGGCCGAGGATCCGATGGCCGCGCTGGTGGTGGAGGCGCGGCGGCGGGCGGTGCAGACGCAGCGGCGGATACGGATTCGCCAGCGCGCCCTCGCGATTGCTGGAGTGTCGCTGACACTGGTGATCGTGGCGGTCGTGGCCTGGCTGGCGCTCTCGCCCGGGGATTCCGGCGCACCCCAGGCCATTCCGACCACCACCGCGAGCGCGTCCACCCCGGCGGCGAACCAGCCCGGACTCGTGGCCTGGTGCCAGGAGCGCAACACCCCCGAACGAGTCAGCGGAGCCAGCGCGGGCGACCTCGGCAGCGGCCCCGGCATCATCATGCGCCTCGAATACGCCTGGTACGTCCAGCGCGACGCCAACGCCGTGCGGGCCCTGCTCGCCCCCGACGCCCGCGTCGCCCCGGAACAGGCCACCCGCGACGCCATCGCCGCCACCCCGACCGGCACCCAGCACTGCGTGACCATCACCGGCGCGGACGCCGACCACTGGAACGTCACCGTCGACGAGAAACACCCCGACGGCTCCCAAACCTCCTGGCAACAGGTCATCACCACCGCCGTCCGCGACGGCCAACTCCGCATCACCGCCATCGTCGCCGGAAGCCGGTGACCCCATGGTCGACATCGACGACCGGCTCCGCCCCGCGCACCCCGGCCCACCCCACCCCGATTCGCCCCATGCGAACGCGGCCACACCCGGCGGCTCCCCAACACCCCACCGCGACTTCTGGTTCCGCCCGGACGAGTCCGCACAACACCCCAACCCGACATCCCCCCAACCGAACTCCCCCGCGCAGCAGCCTGGGTTCCCCTCGCACACCCAGGCCACGCCTCATCCGCCCGCGACACCCGAGCAGTCCGAGGCCACCCGCCGGGCCGCCACCGCGGCGTGGCAGGCCGCATTGGCGGCGCAGCGCCTCGCCCCTACCCCCACACCGATCACCCCCGCTGCCGCACAGGCCGATCCAGCGTCCCAATCCGATGCGGCGGCACGACAGGTCGACCCTGCGCCAGAGCAGACCTGTCCCGACGCGCGAACTGACACTTCCGCGGTGGAGCAGGCGGAGACGGCGGCGGGGCAGGTCGAGTCCGTTACGGGAGTGGAAGGTGGAGCGGGGCGGCGGGGTGAGGTGGTGGAGCGGTTGTTGGAGGCGGTGCGGGTGAGTGAGGGTGGGGGCGAAGGGGATTCGCGGGGTAGTGAGTTGTGGCAGCCTGCGCCCGCGGGGTCGCCTACGGATGCGGTGCCGTTGCGGGGTGGGCAGGGGCGGCTGGTGCGGGCGGCGGTGCCGTCGGTGCTGGTGCTCGGGGGGTCGGGGTCGTCGGGGGCCACGACCACGGCGTTGGGGTTGGCCGCGGCGGCGGCCGTGGACAGTGACGGGGAGATTTGGCCGGTTGTCGTCGACGCCACGCTCGGGGGCGGGGATGTGGCATTGCGGGGGTGCGATGCGGCCGCGCCGGTGAGCACGCTCCAGAAGTGGCTGGGGACGGCGTATCCGGGGCTCGCGTCGAGTGTGGGGGCCTGCTCGGGGCAGACTTCGACCGGGGTTCGGGTGCTGGCGCGGACACCGGATCCTTTGCCGCGCAGGGAATCTCTGGTCTCGGTCGCTCGACACCTCGAAACCGCCGGACTGCTGGGTGTTTTCGACGCCGGAGCACCCGTGACGAGCCGGTTGGCCGCACCCCTGCTGTCCGATCCCCGGGTCGGGCTGGTGATCACCGTGGCCGCGCGGCCCGACGCCATCAATCGGCTGCAGCCCGCGCTGGGGTGGCTGGACGAGAACTTCAGCGAATTCGTGGTCGGCGACGCGGTGATCGTGCTCACCGAGCAGGTGCCCGGGTCGGCGGCGGCCGTCGTGGATCACGTTCGGACACACCTGGGTTCATGGGTGCGGGCCGTGGTGCAGATTCCCTTCGACATACACCTCGCCAGCGGCGGTCCCATTTCGTGGCACCGACTCGCCGCCGAGACCCGGGACGCCTACCTCGCCCTGTTGGGGGCGTTGCGATGACGATCGAGCTATCGCGGCCGTACGGGGTGGATCCCGGCCAAGAGCATGCCGGGATGACGGGGAATGGACTCGTCGGCATCGCTGGGAGGGAACCTGGCGCGCGCGAGTTCGCGCCACACAGGCAGCCCGCACCCGGCATCTCGACAGGGCAACCCGCACCCGGCGTCTTGGCAGGGCAGCCCGCGCCTGGCATCTCGACGGGGCAGCCCGCGCCCGCCATGCAACCCGTGCCGATGTGGCATCGGGCCGTGCCGAATCGGCCCGCCAGACCGCCGCTCGTGTGGCTCGTCGGAGTGCACGGGGGCGCGGGGGTCAGCAGTCTGGCCGCCAGTTTGAGTTGGGCGGGCGATGCGGGGCAGCGGTGGCCCGCGCGGATCGGGCTCGGCGCGGATATGGATTCGCCGCTGGTCGTCCTGGTCGGACGCAGTCATCTGCGCGGGGTGAACGCCCTGCACCGGGCGCTGCTGGCGCATCAGGCGCAGGCCACGCCGGTGGGCAGCCAGGTGGTCGGGGTGCTCACGGTGGCGGATGCGGCTCGGCCACTGCCGATTCCGGTCGCGCAGCGGCGCGAGGAAATGGAGGGACTGGCCCTCGCCCTGGGCGCCCGCACCTGGCGACTCGGCTGGCTCGAGCAATGGCGGGCCCTGGAACCCTACGAAATGGCGGAATGGGATCCCGCCGCCGGACACACCCCGGTGGACGACGGCGATCCCACTCGCACTCCCCCGCAACCGGTTCGGCTCCTGGCCGAGCAGATCCTCACCGCGGCACGCATTGCCGGGGCGCGGATCACCGAACGCGCGCAGCACGGCGCGGAATCAGCCGATCCCTGATCTGAACGAGGTGCGACGTGCATCGAAACCCGCTGCCCGCCATAGGAGTCCGTAGCTCGGCGCTACTGACCGCCGTCGTCTGCGTCATCGCCATGGTCGCCGTCGGGGTGGCCCGGGGCGGACCGCCGGACACCACCGTGCCCATCGACAAATGCCCGGCCCTGTTCGCCCTCGGCATCCAGGGCACCGGCGAATCCTCCCCCGACGCCGCCGTCACCACCGACACCGGCATGCTGTCGGAGGTCTTCCGGCCCATGATGGCCGCCGCCAGCGATCCGGGGCTGGTGGATCGCGCCTACGTGCCGTACGAGGCGTCGTTCGGCGGGGCCACCTCGGCCAGCACCGTCACCTACTCCAAGTCCGTGGGCGACGGACTCGACCGGCTGCGGTCCATGGCCAAACAGGTCGTCGACCGGTGCCCCAGTTCGCGATTGGCGATCGCCGGGTACTCGCAGGGCGCGCACGTGGCCTCGCAGTTCGCGCAGGAGGTCGGCGCGGGCAAGGGCACGGTGCCGGCCGAGAAGATCGCGGCCGTCGCGCTTTTCGGTGACCCGAATCGCAATGCCAACGCGCCGCTGTTCCCCGGCAAGCCGGATCAGAAGCTGCCCACGGCCGCACCCGGCACCGACGGCAAGGCGGTCTCGGGGCTCGGGGATCCACCCGCCACCAAGACCGCGTCCGGGGCCGGAATCGCGCCCGACAGCGCCACTTTGGAGAATTTCGGGTCGCTGGTCGGGCGGGTCGCGGAATTCTGCACCGAGGGCGATCTGGCCTGCGATACGCCCGTCGGCGCGCCGCTGGTGCGGACCGTCGCCAATATCGCCGGGCAGGTGGAGCTTTCGGCCGGTGACCCGATCGGGTCGCTGAAGTCGATCGCGGAGGCGCTGGCCTACACCTCGATCAAGACCGTCACCTCGGTGGTGAACAACGACGTGTCGGGGACCTCGATCGCGGATCTGTCGTATCAGCCGCAGAAGTCGATCTCGCAGCGCATCGCCGACGCCTCGAATCCCAACACCCAGGTCGATATCCCGGGCGCGTTCCAGGCGCTGCTCAAGGTCGGGACCATTGCCATCAATTCGATCGTGGCCGTGGTGAAGGACATTCTGACGCCCGCCAACATCGCCGAGATCGCCACCGCCGGACTCGCCAATCCCATTGCCGGACTGGCGGTCTTCGGCGGGAAGCTGCTCGGCGCGGTCACCAACCTGGTGCCGCCGACCACGATCAGCAGGCTGGTCACCCAGTCGTTCTCGGCGGTCACCCAGAATATCACCGACAACAAGGATCTCCTCGACGTCACCACCTGGGTGCGGTACTGGGACACCGCGCAGAAGCACGACTACACCCACGCCCAGGGCGCGGGCTTCGGCGAGAGCCCGACCGACTGGGTCGGCCAGTGGTTCGCCGCCGTCGCCCACGACCTGTCCGGAGCCGCCCAATCCGGCAGCACACCCCTCGGTGGCAGCGACAAGCCCAGCGTCGGAATGGATTTCGCGGGCACCTCGACCGCACCCACCTCCACCCCACCCAACAACCAATTCCCCCTCGGCGGCACCGACCCCACCACCTCACCCACCCCGACGAGCGGCGCACCCCTGTTCGGCACCAGCTCACCCCCGACATCCGGCGCTCCCCTGATCCCCAACCTCAGCCCCCAGGCCACGCCATGAGCACCACCGAATCCGACTCGCGGACAACAGAACCCGTGACCCCCGCACCCGACGGCGCATACACCGGCACCTGGTCGGACTGGATCACCGGCACCCCGGCACGCCCCACGAATCCCGAAGAGTACGACGACTACTACGACGATTACTACGAGGACGGCGCATACCACCGAGCCCGCGAGAACTACGAGCCGATCGAATACGACGAAGACGACCTGGACGAAGACGACTACCCCGGCCCCGCTCGACACTCCCACTGGGACAACCGGCCCCACCCCGCCGGCCGCCACGCACACCAGCCCGACGACCCTCACTCGGCCGACGATGGGCCGCAACGCCATTCGATCGACAGCCGCAGCTCGGAGCCCGACCTGGACAACAGGTACGGGCCGGGCATTCGCCCCGATGATTCCGAGCCCCGACGTGACTCGGCCGATGACTACGAGTCCGGATCGGATTCCCAGTGGGGCGGTGGATACGAGTCTGACCAGCACACAGGGGATTCCGCGATTCGGAGTCAGTCGGCCGGTGGCAATGTAGCTGGCGAGGGGGAGGCCGTTCGGGCGGCGGGGATTCCGCCGCGCGGGCGGAGGTATCGGTCGCCGCGGGCGTTGAGTGCGTATGACGTGCTGCGGGAGCGGGCGTCGTTCGATCCGGCCGGACAGTCGAAGCGGGGGGATCGGCTCGATCCGCCGCCCGGGTATCCGACCGAGCGGCGGCCCCTCAAGCGGGCGCCCAAGCCCACCCCGGCGCGGGAGCGATTGGGGTTGTCGCTGGATCTCGGCGGGCGGCAGTGGGCGGTTCCGCTGCTCGGGTTGCTGGCGGTGCTGGCCGTGACCGCGGCCATCGCGGTGCAGATCGCCAAGGTCACGGGCGACAACACGCCCGCGAAACCGCATGTCGCCACCCCACAGGCCGCCGCACCGCAGACCCCGACCGCCACCGCCCCGCCCACCGCCTCCGGTTTCGCCCAACCGGCCGCCGGTCCCGCCGACCTGTGCCCCAATGAGACGAAGGGCGACACCGTGCGCGGCAACGGCCCCGGCAGCACCAAGTCCGGCCCGGATGTCATTCTCGCGCTACAGAATCGCTACTACGTCGACCGCTCCGGCAAGTCCGTCCGCGAAATGTTCGCCCCCGACGCCGCCGCACCCACCGTCGACCAAATCCAAGCCGGAATCGACTCCATCCCCGTAGGCACGACCTACTGCGTCCAAATCATGCCCGGCCCCTTCGACGGCCAACACGTCATGATCGTCACCGAACGCCACCCCGACACCACCACCCGCACCTGGTCCCCCCAACTGGTCATCACCACCAAACAAGGCGACGCCACCCTCATCTCCGCCATAGTCCCCCTCAACGAAGACACCCCCAAGTAGACACCCCACGAGCATGCAATCCAGCAGCCATCGGCCGAGTAACCCCCTGCTGAATTGCATGCTCGTCGACGCAATGACCGGGCTTCGGGCAACACCCGGCCTCTGACCCGTGCCTCGCCGCACCAGCAGCGCGGCGCGAGAGCCACCCGACCGCTTCTCGGTTCGTGCCTCGCTGCCACCGGCAGCGAGGCACGAGAGCTGCGAGAGTTGCCGAGAGTTGCCAGGCGTTTTGGTGAAGTGGGTGGGGGTGGGCTAATGTTCTCTCTCGCAGCCGGACGGGCCGAAAAGCCCCGAGGGACGCGATGCGGATGTAGCGCAGCTGGTAGCGCATCACCTTGCCAAGGTGAGGGTCGCGGGTTCGAATCCCGTCATCCGCTCAATACAACTTCTGGGCATCCCGATCGGTCGGATCAGCCCAAGCGATACGAACTTCGAGAGTCGTTCCAGCGCAGTAGATCTCGCGCACATCCCGGGCATGTCGCCCGCATTTCGCGGTACCTTTTTGTGGTGACCATGTTGCTCAGCGCCTTCCACGACACTGTGCTTTCCCAGATCGACGGAGGCGTACTCGCCCAGCTCGGTAATCCCACGCCGGAGACCCCGCCGGTCGCCGACAAGCTGCTCAAGCTCGTCCGCTACTTCACCTGGTTCGTTCTGCTGTCCGGTGTGCTGGGCATTACCTATGCGGGCGGTCGGTTCGCTTGGGAGAAATGGTCCGGCGGCGGGCTGGCCTCGCCGAAGATGGTCGCGGGCGCGATGATCGGCGGCATCATCGCCACCAGCGCGGGCACCATCATGAACGCCGTCATCGGCTGAGATGAACGCCGTCATCGGCTGAGCGACCCTTGCCAACCCGCGCCGGTCCGGCACCCGAATCCGGGCGGCGCGGACCAAACCCGCGCGCGTGACACGGGAAGTGTCGGTGGGCGCGGTTAGGCTCGTCGAACAGACTGGCGAAGACGGGTAGGGGCCGCCTTGACGACGAGCGATACACCCACGACGGCGACTCGGGAACCGAGGCGCGGGGCACCGGGCGAGGACCCGGGTGATGGGGTGGACTTCGGGCTGGAACAGGTCAATGAGGTGCTGGCCGGGATGGTCGGCGAGGTGGCCGCGGATCGGCCGCGGGATGCGGAGTTGATGACGTGCCGGCTCGGGCTCGATGGGGAGAGCCCGGAGACATTGATGCTGATGGGGGCGCGGTTCGGGGTGTCGCGGGATCGGGCGCGGCAGTTGTACACGCGGGCCGTGGGGACCATGCTGCGGCAGGTGCTGGCGACCGGGGAACCGGATCTCGGGGTTTTCGCCCAGCGGTATCCGGTCGGGTGGGGTGACGAGCGGCTCGTTCGGACGCTGCTCGCGGAAACCTATGCGACGGACGGGGATATCGCGGCGCAGGATTGGGCGTATCTCAAGCTGCGGCTCGCGGGGCACGATCTGCAGGACTCGAAACGGTTGGCGGGGTTCGTGTTTCAGCGGATCGCGGGGTGGCAGCAGAAGGGGCGCTGGCATCTGATGCCGAACGCGCAGCCGGAGGACGTGCCCGACGACGTCTGGAATCCGTGGCTGAAGCGAGTCGAATGGGGCACCGGCACACCCGCCGACCTGCCGACGCTACCGGCCGGTCGGCTCGACTACGACGATGACGGCCGCGGCCACATGTACTCCGAAAAGCTCGGCCGCGAAATAACTTTCGACACCGCCCTGCAGGCACGACTGTTCCGCCTCCTGGACGGCAGCGGCCGCGTGGAAACCTTCCGCGAGCTCCCGGCCGCCGTCACCTACGAGATCGACGGCATCGAACGCACCCACTACCCCACCGCCGCAGCCCGATTCACCGACGGCCGCACCGTCCTTCTCGACGTCCTACCCCCAACCCACACCGCCCTGCACGTCCACCGCACCCGCGCTCGCGCAGGGCGCGCCTACGCCCACGCGCACGGCTGGGGCTGGCTCACCTGGACCGGCAGCCGCCACGCCGTCGCGGATCTGATGACGCGCCCGGTCAATGCCCGCCTGGAGTCGACCCTCACGAACCGCCTCACCACCGCCCCCCTCACCTGGCCCGAATTCGACACCCTCCGAGCCGATCTCACCCCCCTCGACCTAGCCGCCCTCGTCCTTCGCCACAACTGGCGCTGGGACCGAGGCCCCTTCCGCCTCTCCACCGACACCTGACAGTCCCAAAAACCACCCGCCCGAATTCCGCCCGCCCCAACCACCGTCCCCTCCCCATCCCGACTCCTTTGCCGCCCACCACCACTCGGCCACATCGCCACGCGGTAGGCACAACCATGCAGGCGGACTCGCGCGGCGACCACAGTCACGCGGCCGAGCACAGACCAGCCACACGGCAAGCGCAGCGGTGCCACGCCCCGCCCACTAACGCGCGCGCCCACATCACCGCGCGGCGTATGGTCGCCCGCAACCGCCACTGGCTTTGCCCGCGGGCGGGGGCCGCTGCGTCACACGCACAACCACGCCGCCGGGCACAGCTCTATGCGGCGGATACGCGCGTGTGACGCAGCGCCCGGTTGCGGTGCGCTGACTCTCTGCGCGCGGCGGCCACCGGCACGGCCAAGCACAGCCGTAAGTGGCGGACCCGTCATACGGGCGGGCGTAGCCCTGCAACCCGATGCCGGGTGCAGCACATGAACCTTCGCCGAGGCGGCAGCCGCCCGCAGGGGCTGGCATAGCCATGCCGCGGGCACAGCAGTATGCGAGGCAACGAGATCAGGGAGCTCTCAGTGTGGGAGTTTGTCCGTTTCGCCACAGTGAGGGCTCCCTGATCTTGATTGCCCTGCATGCGGGACGCGGTGCGAGGGGGTGGGTTAGGGGGTGGGGGTGCCGAACCAGCGGGTTAGGGCGGGGGTGAGGGAGGGTTGGTCGGAGCCCAGCCAGGCGATGTGGCCGTCGGGGCGGAGCAGGAGGGCGGGGGTGTCTAGTTCCTCGCTGACATCGATGACGTGGTCGACTCGGTCGGACCAACCGGCGGTGGAGAGGGTGCCGGTTTGGTCGAGGAGGAGGCCTCGGCCCTCGTGCATGAGGTCGTAGAGGCGGCCCTTTTTCAAGGGGATGTCGCGTTGGCGGCGGCCCAGGGCGTCGGGGCCCGCGCCGAAGTCGTAGCGGGTGCTGATGGCTATGACCTTTTCGGTGAGGTGCTTTTTCACCTCGGGGAAGTTCATGAGTTCGGCGAGGAGGCGGCGGATGGATTGGGGGCCGGGGTTGGGGAGGGAGAGTTCGGTTTGGGCTCGGGTGTTGTTGAGGACGTCCTCGGCCCAAGGGCGGCGTTCGGCCTCGTAGGTGTCCAGGAGATCGGCGGGGGCCCAGCCGTTCACCGCGGCGGCCAGCTTCCAGCCGAGGTTGAAGGCGTCCTGGACGCCCAGGTTGAGGCCCTGGCCGCCGACCGGCGGGTGAATGTGGGCGGCGTCGCCCGCGAGGAAGACGCGGTCCACGCGGTAGTGGTCGGCCAGGCGGGTGGCGTCGCCGAAGCGGCTGAGCCAGCGGGGGGAATGCATGCCGAAGTCGGTGCCCGCGATGGCCTGGAACTGGCGGCGCAAGTCCTCGAGGGTCGGCGGGACGCGCGGGTCGTCGGCCAGGCCGTCGGCGGGAGCGCCCACGCGGAAGACGGTGCCGCCCAAGGGAACCGCGCCGAAACGGCGGTGAGTCTTGTGCAGCTCCATGACCGCGGCGATCACCTCCTCGCGCGGGGCGGTCAATTCCACCTCGCCGAGCAGGGTTTCGATGCGGCTCGGCTCGCCCGGGAAGTCGACGTCGATCGCCTTGCGGACCGTCGAGCGGCCGCCATCACAGCCGACGAGATAGCGCGAACGCAGCGTCGTGCCGTCGGCCAGCTCGACCGTGACCCCCTCCGCATCCTGGGTCAGACCGACCAGTTCGACGCCGCGCCGGAACTCGGTGCCCAGTTCGAGCGCGTGCTCGGTCAACAGGCGATCGGTGATCGGCTGCTGCAAACCCAGCACGAACGGGAAACTGGTGTCGAGGGTGATCGGCGTCTCCGTATAGATACCGGCGAAGAACCCATTGGTCGGGTGTTGCGTGCCGAGTTCCAAGAACCGCTCGGCAATGCCGCGCTGATCCAGGACCTCGATCGTGCGGGCGTGCATGCCCATCGCCTTCACGACCTTGGTCGGTTCGGCATCGCGCTCGATCACAAGCGTCTGCACGCCTTGTAGGCGCAATTCACCAGCCAGCATCAGACCGGTCGGCCCGGCACCAACAATGATCACATCGAACATGAACCCGCCCATCGTCGAAGTTGCCATCGGCCAGCCCATGCGAAAAAGCTATTTTCGCAG
This sequence comes from Nocardia sp. CDC153, assembly GCF_035818515.1. Taxonomy (NCBI): domain Bacteria; kingdom Bacillati; phylum Actinomycetota; class Actinomycetes; order Mycobacteriales; family Nocardiaceae; genus Nocardia; species Nocardia sp. CDC153. The sequence continues at coordinate 850,384 of NZ_JAYKYU010000002.1, forward strand.
GTACTGACCTCCGGCCGACGATTGTGCGGCACAGAGGGGGCCTTGCCGCAAGCCCCCCGGTGCGTTATACGTTAAAGAGGGGAGGAAATTCGGAGTCTTCCGATCACTATTTCAGCACCAGTCCCGCGACGATGAACGTCACGATCACCAGTACCGCGAACCAGGTGATCAGCTGCCAGTGCAGGATGGCGGCGCGTTGGCTGGCCACGGTCAGACGCAGCGTGGCGTCCACGCGGTTGTGGTCGGCGATCTTGCGCTTGGTCTGGGCCAGATCGTCCGCCTGCTGTTGGGCCGCGATCTCGGCGCGCTCGAGTCGGTGAGTCATGCGCAGCAGCTGCTTGGTCTTGTCGCGAGTTGCCTTGCGGGCCAAGGCCAAAGCCGTGCGTTGATTCATCAGTTCCTGGCGTTGCCGTGCGATGACGGCCGCCTGTGTCCGGGTGTGACGCTCCCAGTCGGTCACAGTGGCCCATCCTCCCTGGTGCTCGTCGCGGCAGCCGAACGCTATCTGCTCGGTTACCCAGCCCGTCACGAATTCACGCAGTTCCCAGGCGGATTGACGCGCGGACACCACGCCGCCCGGCCCGGAGGCGAGCAGGCCGCCGACAATGCGGTAGTCGCAGCCGTCGGCCGCGAAATCGTCGATGCCGACCGCGGGGAGTTGCGCGGTCCAGAAGCCGGGCGGGCAAATCCAGAGCACTTCGCTACAACCGCTGGTCCGCAGCTCCGCGGTGAGCGCCCGGGCGCGGGCCAACTCCGGTGGGGCGCTGGAGACCTCGATGGCGCACACCCGATCACCCTTGCGCCACAGCACGTCCACGGTGTGCGCGCCGACCTCCGCGTTCACCTGCGCGTCCTCGGCCCCCGCGGCGAGCAGACGGCCGCGCAGCCAGTACTCGAGGCGTCGCACATCCCAGCCGCATTCCGGGCAGTCGGTCTCTCGACACTTCTCCCCCGCCGCGTGACCACGCGAATCCCGCGCCGCGCGACCACGCGAATCCGACTCGGTCGAATTCCGCACCGCCGCCCGCGGTTTCGAGTGCGGATCAGGTTCCGCCAAGGCCACCGCCCGCTCGCGCGGACCCTCGACTCGCCTCGTATTCACAAGATCACCCCAGCCACCACACTCGAAGCCCGGGCCGCTTCCGCCTCATCGGAAACCACCAGCCCGAGCCGTTACTTCCAGAGTGCAGCAGCGCGACCGCCAACCGGCAGGAAAGCGACCACATTCGTTACCCGATCGCGAGCCGCGTGTGATCAAGCGGCGGACGGTTCGTAACCGATGCCCGGGATGCCGGACCGCCTTGCCGCCGCTACTCTTTCGCCATGCTTGACCCGCAGTCCCAGAACCAGCCGTCCAGTGCGCTCGCCCCGGCACTGCGCACGGCGCGCGCCGCCAACTCGGTGGCGTTCGCGCTGCAGGGGTTCTTCCTGGCCGTCATCCTCACCGAACTGCCGCAGATGAAGGACCACTACGACCTGTCCGACGGGCTGATCGTGGCGATCGTGGCATTGATCTCGCTGCTCGCGGGCGTGGGCAGCATCACCGCCGAGCGGGTGGCGCTGCGCTGGTCGAGCCGGACCGCGTTGCGCGTCGGGTTGTTGCTGGTCGCGATCGCGGGCGTGGGGATCGCGTTCGCGCCGAACCGGATCTGCGCGTTCGTGGTGCTGGGTGTTTACGGGATCGCGGTGGGCATGGTGGACGCCGGAACCAATATGCAGGCGGTCTTCATTCAACATGGCTATGGCCGATTCGTTTTGGTGTCGTTCTATGCCGCCTGGAGTGCGGGATCGATCGCCGGGGCGCTGTTCGTGTCGGCGTTCGAGGCGCTGAAGGTGCCGCTGTGGGCCTCGGTCCTGACCGCCGCGGCCGTGGTGCTGGCCGGTTGCCTGGCGGCCGGGCCGCGACTGCTCGGCACCGATGAGGCGGAAGCCGGTCCGGCCGAACACGAACCGACCAGCTCGGTGCCGGTGCGCGTCTTCCTGCTCTTCGGCGTGGTGATCGCGCTGGCCTTCGCCATCGACCTCGCGGTCGGCAACTGGTCGGCGCTGTATCTGAAGGACGAACTGCTGTCCTCGTCCTCGACCGCCGCGCTGGCGCTGGCCGCCTATCAGGGCGCGTCGCTGGTCGGACGGCTCACCGGTGACCTGTGGGTGCGCCGGTTCGGCCCGCGCACGGTGGTGCGGGCGGCCGCGCTGGTCGGGTCGATCGGTCTGGTGATCGTGGTCGCCGCGCCCGGGCCCGTGGCCGCCATTCTCGGATTCCTGGTCGCGGGAATCGGATTGCCGGTGATCGCGCCGCTGTGCTTCAGCGAGGCCGGGCAGCTCACCAGCGGACGGGACCTCGACGCGCTCATCGCGCGGCTCAATCTGTTCAACTACGCGGGCACGCTGGTCGGCGGCGCGGTGGTCGGCGCGGTCGCCGACGCGGCCAATCTGCGGGCCGGATTCGCCATTCCGCTCGGGTTCGCGGTGGTGTTGATCGGGTTCGCGCGGATCTTCCACACCCGCAATGGCGCACGCACCGCGCCCGTCGAACCCGCCGCCGAGCCTGCTTGACTGGAACGGTGACCGACACCGTTGCCATCGACCGAGCCGTAGCCGACGACGCCGACGAACTCCACGACGTCGCGGCCATCACCTTCCCGCTGGCCTGCCCGCCCGGCTCGATACCCGAGGACGAGGCCGAGTTCATCGCGAAGGTGCTGTCGCCGGAACGGTTTCGCGAGTACCTCGCCGATCCGGACCGCGTGGTGCTCAAGGCCGTCGTCGGCGGGCAGATCGTGGGGTACGCGCTGCTCAATGCGATGGAACCCGCCGACCCGGACGTGGCGGCCGTGATCACGCGGCGGCCGGTGACCGAGCTCAGCAAGATGTACGTGCTGCCCGGACAGCACGGGAACGGCATCGCGGGGGCGCTCATGCGCGCCGCCCTCGACACCGCCCGCGCGGCCGGGAGCGTCGCCGTGTGGCTGGGCGTGAATCAGGAGAATGTTCGCGCCCAGCGCTTCTACGGCAAACACGGCTTCACGGTCGCCGGAACCAAGCGGTTCACCGTCGGAGCCCAGCTGCACCACGACTACGTGCTGCAGCACGAGTTCTGAGCCCCGGGCTACCGGTTATCGGGCGGCCGTGCTGCCGACCAACTCGAGGCGGCGACCGCTGAAGCGCTGCCGCATCCGTCGATCGTGGGTGACCAGGATGACCGCACCGGTGTACCCCGCCAGCGCCTGCTCCAAGTCCTCCACGAGGGCCGGGGACAGGTGATTGGTGGGCTCGTCGAGCAGCAGCAGATCCACCGGATCGGTCACCAGCCGGGCCAATTCGATCCGGCGGCGCTGCCCGTAGGACAGTTCGCGCAGCCGCAGCCGCAGGTCCTCCGGGCGGAAAAGGCCCAGCGACAGCAACTGATCGGCATGCTCGTCCGGGTGGCCCGGACGGCCGGAGGCGAAGGCGCGCAGGACCGTCAGGTCCGCGGGCCACGGGGACTCCTCCTGGCGCAGATGACCCACCCGGCCGCGGACCGTGACCGTGCCCGAGTCCGCGGCGAGCTCGCCCGCCAGCAGGCGCAGCAGCGTGGTCTTGCCGACGCCGTTCGGGCCGGTCACCAGGAGCCGGTCGGCTGGATCGAGGCGCAGGCCGTCCATGCGTAGACGGCCGATCACCTCGATGTCCGACAGCTCGGCGACCGCCTGCTCTGCGGCCGATCGGATTGCCTCCTCGGCTGGTGGCACTGCCTCGGCTGACGGCATTGCGTCGGCTGGTGGCACTGCCTCGGCTGACCGCATTGCCTCGGCCGATCTCCCGGTGGGGACTGCCGATCGCATTGTGTCGGCGGCGAATCCGCCGCGGGTCACCTCGGCGTTGAACCGGAGCGGGTCGGCCGGGGGGGGCGACCGGGTCCGCGGTCAGCCGCGCCACCCGCTCCTTCGCATTGCGAATGCGCGACTGCGCGCCGTGGCCGCGACTGCGGGTCCGGAACGGGCCCGCCGCGAAGACCGCCAACGGCAGTTTGCGCGGAATCGCTTCCAGGCGAGCCACATTCGACTCGGCCAGCCGTTCATTGCGCGTCAGTTCACTACGCCAGGTGCGGTATTCCAGCTCCCGGCGCTGCCGCTCGGCCGCCTTCGCCCGCAGGTATCCGGCATAGCCGTTGCCGTGGCGGGTGACCTTTCCCTCGTCCACCTCGAGCACCGTGGAAGTGATGCGCTCCAGGAAGACTCGGTCGTGAGTCACCGCCACCACGGTGCCGTCGTGGTCACGCAATCGGCGCTCGAGCCAGTCGACCGCACCGTCGTCGAGATCATTAGTGGGCTCGTCGAGCAGCAGCAGCTCCGGCGCGGAGGCCAGGGTGGCCGCCAGCGCCAACCGCCGCCGCTGCCCGCCGGACAGCGTGCCCAGCAGTCGATTCCGGTCCAGGCCGGGTAGCCCGAGACCGTGCAGCGCCGCATCGACGCGCGCGTCGGCCTGGTAGCCGCCGCGCGCCTCGAACCGGCTCACCAGCATGGTGTACCGGTCGAGGTGGCGGCCCAGCGGGCCGGTCAACTCTGCCAATTCGGTCTCGGCCGTGCGGATTCGGGCTTCCAGTTCCCGAATACCGCTCAGCGCCAGATCGATTGCGTCGGCGACGGTGGCGGTGGGCGGCAGCTCCAGGGTTTGCGCCAGATAACCGACGCCGCCCGGAGCCTGCACGATCAGCTCGCCATTGTCGGGCACATCGTGACCGGCCATCAGCCGCAACAGGGTCGACTTGCCCGCGCCGTTGTCGCCGATCACGCCGACCTTCTCGCCCGGGCGGATCGACAGGTTCACCGCGTCGAATACGACACGATCGGCATAGCGCTTGGTGACATCGGACAGGGTGAGCTGGGATGTGACAGCAGAAGATTGGAGGGTAAGCACAGTGATCTCCCATTTGTGGAGTGAGTGAAAGGGGACCGCCGCGGAGCTCAGCTCAACGCGGCGAGGCGATCACAAAAACAGGAAACCGATACCCATGAGGCTTGGAACAGTAATTCAACCCCGCCGCGACCGTCAACCCTATTTAACGGCCGCGGCCGGACCGGGGAGAGCACACCGTCGCGGACGTGGTCCTCGCCGTCGCGAGGAACAATTCGATCGTCGCCTCCCAATCGGGCGTCGGTTCCCCGGATTCCGACGCGAGACTCGCCAGGCGATCCATCCGCTCCCGCGCGGCGGGCCCGGCCAGGGGCAGATAGCGGTGGGGGTTCACGCCGATTCGGTGGGCGTGCGCGCCGACCGCGGCGTGCAGGCGGACGGCCGCGTCGAGGCCGCCGAGATCGGCGAGTGCGCAGGCGCCCGCGAACATGGCGCTGATCAGATCGGAGACATTCGGTTGTGCGCGAAAGGATTCGACGGCGCGCTCCAATAGCCGCAGGATCGCGCGGATTCGATCGGCGTCGGAGGCGGTGTGGCCGAGCAGACACCAGGCCGACAGCAGATCGGTGATGCCCGCACCCCACAGGTAGCCGCAGCGGCCGGCCATCTCGTGCGCCGCGCCGAGGGTGGCGAGGGCGGCCGCCTCGTCGCCGTCGCGGAACTTCAGCAGCCCCACGCCCAGTTGGGCGTTCACGCGCAGGTGCTCGGGGATGCCGGGGCGCGCGGCAGCGGCCAGGAAGCGAGCGTGGGCCGCCCGGAGCGCGGTGTGGTCGGCAATCTGGGCCAGCGCGTTGCACTTTCGCGAGTGCGCGAGGGCCAGCAGCACATCGTGCTCGGGGTCGGCGGGGTCGAGGAGGTCCAGCACCGCGTCCGCGTGGCGGAGGGCGGCCTCGTGGTCGCCGCCGTGCAGGGCGCAGATGGAGAGCCCGATCAGCGCCGTGGCCCGGTCGCGCGCCGGGGCGGCCGGGCAGGCGGCCAGCGCGGCCTCGGTCAGCGCCCGGCCTTCGGCGATCGTGCCGCCGGTCACCCACAGATACCCGAGCGCCCCGGCGGAGCGCAGGGCCGATTCGGGGTCGACGGCCAGATCGTGGGTGATTCCGGCACGGATATTGGCGAGTTCGGCCGACAGCGTGCGGGCGGCCTCCCCCGAGCGCGGGCCGGTCAACAGCGCGGCCTGCTCCACCGCGAGGGCACGCACCCAGCGGGCATGCGCGGCACGGGTGGCGGTCGGGTCGGGATCGATTCCGCGGCAATAGATTCGGATGGTCTCCAGCATCCGGTAGCGCGCGAACCCGGAGCCGGTGTCGGCGACCAGCACAGAGCGGTCGACCAATCCGGCCAGGCTCGCGAGCACGGCCGTGTCACCCGGCGAGACGGCAGCGGCGGCCTCCCAGGTGAATCCGTCCTCGAACGGCCACAGCCGCAACAGCAGCCGACGATCGGCGGCATCGAGCTGATCGACACTCCACGCGATGGCCGCCGACAGCGACGCGTGCGGGGACAGCGACCCGCGCGGAGTCGGCGCGAGAATGTCGATCCGGTCGCGCAGATGGACAGCGATGCCACCCAACCCGTGAACCCGCTCGCGGGCCGCAGCCAACTCGATCGCCAACGGCAACCCGTCCAGCGCCACACAAATCGCCTGCGCCGCAGCGAATTCGCCCGCATCGGGCTGCCAGCGCGGACGGTGCATACGCACCCGATCAATGAGCAGCTCGACGGCGGTACCGGACCCCTCGGTCGCTTCCAGCGGGAGCGGCGACAGCGGGACAAGGTACTCGCCCTCGATGGCGGTGGAGCGGCGACTGGTGACGAGGACGTGTATCGATTTCGCCGAATCCAGCAGCGGCAGGAGGAAATTCGGTAGCTCGTCGACCAGGTGTTCACAATTGTCCAGCACCAGCACGCCATCGCTGTCGGCCAAGGCACGGCGGACGGCCAGCGCGGGATCGTCTGCGGCGGAGGGCAATCCGATCGCGGCTGCGACGGTAGCGGCGATGGTGTCGGTGTGGTGCACGTCCGCCAGCCGAACCAACCAAGAATTCGGCTGCACGGCAGCGTATTCGACCGCCAAACGGGTCTTGCCGACCCCGGCGGGGCCCACCAGGGTGACCAGTCGATGCGCGGCCACCAAGATGTCCAGCTGCGCGAGCTCGCGCTGCCGACCGATCAGCCGGGTCCGGGGCGCGCCGACGCGAGAAGAACCGGACGGCCGGGTCGGTAGACGTCCGGTCGCCTCCCACGCGCTCCGGGAGATATCGTCGGCGAAACTACTCACTGCTGCTGTTGAGGTATCGACGCTGGCTTCCTCGGCGGATCTCACTGCGGCTGTCCGGGTCTCGGCGCTGGCTTCCCCACCCACTCGCTCTTGCGTCCGTATGGTCGGGCCGGGGGCGGGCGCGGGCGGCCGGTCGGTGGTCGGCGTCACGAGCAGGGCGGGATCGTGGGCGAGCATGCGCCGCTCCAGCTCACGTAGCGCTGGTCCGGGGTCGATGCCGAGCTCATCGGCCAGCAGCCGCCGGACCCGCCGTAGCTCGGCCAGGGCGTGTGCCTGCCGACCGCTGCGGTACAGCGCCAAAGCCAGCAGTTCCCAACGCCTTTCGCGATACGGCGTCTCGACCACCGCCCGGCTGGTGTCCGCCACGACGGGAGCGAGGTCGCCGCACGCCAGGCGGGCGGCCTGCAATTCGTCGAACGCCATGTCGCGCAGCTCGATCAGGCGGGCGCGCAGCGCCGTCACCCGCACGGCGTCGCCGAGTTCGGCCCACGGTTCGCCGCGCCACCAGCCCAGGGCCCGGGTCAGCAGGTCGACCGCCTCGCCCGGGCGACCCGCCGCCAACGCCCTCGTACCCTCGTCGACTCGCGCGGCGAACACCTCGTGATCGATCGACAACTCGTGCTCGGCGGCCCCGGCGAGCCGATATCCGCTCGGCGTGCGCTCGATCGCGGTATGTCCGGCCGGGCCCAGCGCCGCGCGCAGCCGGTGAATCACGACCCGCATCATGTTCTTGACGTTGTCGTCGAGTTCGGTGTCCCACACCAGCTCCGCCAGTACGGCATCCTCGACCGGCGCACCGGACCCGGTGGACAGGGCCGCCAGCGCCCGCCGCGGGGTGGGGCCGCCGAGCTCACACGCCACGCCGTCCACCTCGATCACCACCGGACCGAGGACACGACACAGGATCACGCCGCCACCCTAACCCGACCTGCGCGGACATCACCCCTGTAATGCGCCCGTAAGGCCCGCCCCGCACGATGATGTCGACCGACGTCGAGCAGGAGTCGACCCCGAGCAGGAGTGATGATGATCGCGCGGATCGCCGTATGGGAGCCGATGCCGGAGGATGACCGGGACTGGGTCATGGAGGCCGTCAGCGCCGTCGACGGGTTCGTGGCCGCTTACCACCTGAAGGACCCCGATACCGGCAATGGCCTGAGCATCTCGTTGTTCACCGATGACCTCGCCGCCGACACGGCCGGAGCGGCCGTCGCCGAACGGGCCCGCGCCATCGGCTGGTACGAAACACCCCGCCCAGCACCGGTTTCCGTTACCCACTACGAGGTCACCCGGACCGCGGCACCGGCGGTGTGATCGAACGCGGCACCGGCGGTGTGATCGAACGCGGCACCGGCGGTGTGATCGAATGGGAAACGCCGAGCCGCACTGGCGGCCCGGCGTTCTCAGGTGGGGTTGGCGAATCGCCTTGTCAGGCCAGCAGTTTCGCCTTGAGGGCGGTGATGTCGGCGTCGGTGAGCTTCAGGCCGTCGTGGACGTAGTTGTCGAAGCTGCCGTAGCTCTTGTTCACCTGGTCGAAGGCGGCGTCGAGGGCCGAAGCGGTGACGCCGTTCATCATGTCGCCGTCCTTGGCGCCGCGGTAGTAGTTGGACAGCAGGTAGTCGTAGTAGACCGTGTCCTTGTCCACGCCGAGGATGGTGAGCAGCACGGCCGCGGTCCAGCCGGTGCGGTCCTTGCCCGCGGTGCAGTGGAACAGCACGCCGCCGGGGTTGTCGGCGATGTCGCGCAGCACATTCGCGAAGCCCTCGTTCGCGCCGGGGGCGGTGATGAAGGCGCGGTAGAGGTCGGTGCCCGCGGACAGGGTGGAAGCCATTACCTGCGGCGGGGCCTGGCCGATGATGTCGTCGTGGTGCTCGGTCGCGCCCGCGGGGACCTTGTCGACACCCATGAACTGCTGCTCGTAGGAGGTGCGCAGGTCGTGCACGGACACCACGTTCAGCGCGGTGAGCTTGGCCAGGTCCTCGTCGGTGGCCTTGGAGAGGTCGCCGGTGCGGAACACCAGACCGGTGCGCACCGTGTGGCCGTCGATCGTGCGGTAGCCGCCCGCGTCCCGGGCATTGAGGACACCGGTCAGGCCGAGGGACCGGTTGTCGGTGTTGACCAGGACGCTGCTGGTGGCGGCGGGCGGGTCGGCGGCGAAGGCGGTCGCCACCGATCCGAGGCTGGCGGAGAGCGCGATGGTCACCACCGCGGCGGCTTGGACGGCACGGTTACGCAAGGTAGGTCTCCTTCCGAGGACGAAAACCGAAGTCGGCCCGGTTTTCGTTGACCCTCGAAATTTATTACCTGAGAGGACTTTAAGAACCGCCGGGTCGGATTTACGCCGGGGCGGGGGCCTCGAAGCGGGACAGGGCCAGCAGGCGGGAGATGGCGCGCAGGTACTTCTTGCGGTAGCCGCCGTCCAGCATTTCCTGGGTGAAGATCTGGTCCAGCTTCGCGCCCGACACCGTCACCGGGATGCCCGCGTCGTACAGGCGATCGGCCAGCACCACGATGCGCAACGCCACGGCCTGATCCTGCACCGGGTGCACACCCGAAATGAACACCGACGACACGTCATTGATGAGCGCGCCGTACCGCGACGGGTGCAGGGTGCTCAAATGCTTGGTCAGCTCGTCGAAGTCGTCGAGCGTGGAACCCGGTGTGGCGGCGGCCCTTTCGATCAGCACCTCCGGCGAGGTGGGCTCCGGCGCGGGCGGCAGGTCGCGGTGGCGGTAGTCGGGGCCGTCCACGCGCACCGCCTCGAACAGCGCACCCAGCTTCTTGATCTCGCGCAGGAAGTCCTGCGCGGCGAAACGGCCCTCGCCCAGCTGGCCCGGCAGGGTGTTGGAGGTGGCCACGATCGACACGCCGCGGTCGGTCAGCTCGGTGAGCAGCCGCGAGACCAGCATGGTGTCGCCCGGATCGTCGAGCTCGAATTCGTCGATGCACAGCACGCTGTTGCCCGAGAGCCGCTCGACGGCGTTGTTGAAGCCCAGCGCGCCAACCAGATTGGTGACCTCGCCGAACGTGCCGAACGACTTCGGGGTCGGCACGCTGTGGAAGATCGAGGCCAGCAGGTGGGTCTTGCCCACGCCGAACCCACCGTCGAGGTACAGGCCGATGCCGTGCACCGGCTTCTTCTTGCCGAACAGCGGCTTCTTGTCCGCGGCCTTGCGCAGCTTGGTCACGTTCTCCGCGAACTGCTCGGCCTTCTGCACGGCCGCGGCCTGGGAGGGCTCCTTCGGGTCCGGGATGTAGGAGCCGAAGCTCACCTCGTCGAAGGTGGGCGGCGGAACCATCTGGGCCACGAGCTGGTCGGCCGGAACCTCCGGGTGGCGATCGACGAGGCGTTGTTGCACTCGGTCAGCGTAAGGCCGTGGTGGGATGGGACCTTATGCCCCCTGTGCCCAATGCGATTCAGCTCACAGACCTCACCCGCGACGACCTGGTGGAGTTGTACGCCTACCCGGTCGAACCATCCGCGCCGTACCTGCGTGTCAACTTCGTCACCAGCATCGATGGGGCCGTCACCGTCGACGGGCGGTCCGGCGGACTGGGCACGCCCGCGGACAAGAAGATCTTCGCGCTGCTGCGCGATCTGGCCGACGTGGTGCTGGTCGGGGCCGGAACCGTGCGCGCGGAGAAATACGGTGCGGCGCACACCGATTCGGAACTACGCAAGCGCCTGCACGCCGAAGGGCTCGGCGGCGATCCGGACGGGACGCCGCCGCGCATCGCGGTCGTCTCCGCCCGCGCGGCACTGGATCCGGCGAGCAAGCTGTTCACCGACGAGGGCGCGCGGCCCATCATCCTCACCACCGCCGCCGCGTCCGACGACAACAAGAAGCGGCTCATCGACGCCGGCGCGGAAGTGATCGTGGCGGGCGAGAACCTGTGCACCGCGCAGAGCATTCGCGCCGGACTCGAGAGCCTGCGACTGCGGCGCGTGCTGTGCGAGGGCGGGCCGTCGCTGTTCGGCGAACTCATCGCCGACCGGGGCGTAGACGACCTCTGCCTGACCGTGTCACCGCAGCTGGTGGGCGGGTCGGCGGGCCGAATCGCGGTGTCCCCCTTGGCGCTGCCCACCCCCATGGTCCCCCGCCACCTGCTGCTCGACACCGACGGCACGATCTTGACCCGATGGGAACGCGCACACACCCGAGGCTGAAACCGGCCGCCGGACCTGGCAGGCTGTAGCGCATGCGCTGGACTCGGGCCGCTCTGCTGGCGTCGACACTGTCGGTATTGGTGACCACCGCCTGCGGGGCCGGGCCATCCGACCGGCCCGCCGTCGCCGTGGAACAGCCGCACCAGGGCGGGGTCGCACCCACCACCGCGCCCGCCGACACCGCCCCGCCCGCGCCCGAGGTGCCCAAGACCGACCTGTCCTGGAAGGACTGCACCGCACCGACGTTCAACCTGCTCTCGCTCGGCGCGCCGCCGCAGGGGCTGGTGCTCGAATGCGCCGAGTACCCGTCGCAGACGGATGTGGCCGGGAATGTGGCGGGCAACTTCAAGAACGCGGCCATGCGGGCGCGCTACGACCGCACGCCCAAGGACGCCGCGCCGCTGATCCTGACCTCCGGATCGGATCGGTCCTCGACGGCGACACTGGCCGGGCTGGCGGCCGGGAACGCGAGCGCGCTGCTGGCGGCGCGGCCGATCATCGCGGTGGATCGACGCGGCATCGGCAGCTCGCAGCCGGTGACGTGCATGACCGACCCGCAGCGCCGGGCGATCGCCGACCAGAACCAATTCACCCGGGGCGCAACCGATCCCGTGGACGCCATGAGCACCACCGGACGCGAGGCCACCGTGGCGTGCCTGGACTTCCTGGCACCCGCCCAGGCGACCTTCGACGCGCCGCACGCCGCCGACGACATCGAGCAGCTGCGCAAACAGTTGCAGGTGGACCACATCGCGCTGATGGGCACCGGCACCGGCGCGAACGTGGCGTTGAACTACGCGCGCAAGTACGGGCAGCACCTCGGACGGCTGGTGCTGGATTCGCCGCAGGCCGTGGGGCTGGACGCGAACGGTCGCGCCGAACAGCGCGTCAAGGGACAGGAGGCCGCGCTCACCGCGTTCGCGCAGCGCTGCTCCTCGCTGAACTGCTCGCTCGGGGCCGATCCGCGCAAGGCCATCATCGACCTGGTGAATCGCGCCGGGGCCGGACAATTCGGCGACCTGTCGGCCTCGGCGCTCGTCACCACGCTGAGCGGATTCCTGGGCGACTCACGCTCCCAGGGCAATCCGCAGATCACCGAATTCGCCGACGCGTTGAGCGCCCTCGCCCGCGGCGACCGCGGCCCCCTCACCCCCTTCCAGCTGCGCGCCGCCGCAGGCATCGCCAACGACGGCGAATTCGTCAACCGCTGCAGCGACAACCACGAGCCCTCCACCCCCGACAAGGCGAAGGAACTCGAATCCAGCTGGGCCACCCAATATCCGATCTTCGGCAAGGTGGCCGCCATCGACCTCATGGCCTGCTCCGCCTGGCCCGCCGCCTCCCCCATGGTCCTGCCCGACAAACTCAACCTCCCGGTCCTGGTCCTCGGCGGCAGCGCCGACCCCGTCGTAGGCCAAGACGGCCGCCCCACTGTCACCGGCGCGCTCGGCGCGGCAGGCGCCCGCACCTCCACGGTCGTCTGGCAAGGCTGGGGCCACCCCACCTTCGCCCACTCCGGCTGCGCCCAACAATCCCTCGCCGACTACCTCAAAGACGCCACCCTCCCCGCCGACGGCACCGCCTGCCCCGCCTGAGATTCGTCGAGTGGCACTTCTTGGAGGGGATTTGTCCGAATTCGCCTCCAGGGAGTGCCACTCGGTGATTCGAGTCCGTTGGGGGTGGGTTAGGGGCGGGTCGGCGCATGTGGGCGGCGGGGTTTCGGTGTAGTTTGCTCGAGTGTTCCTTCGACAGCTCGAGCCCCGGACCGCTCGTACCACCGGTGAAGTTCTGAACTTCGCGCTGTGGCCGGTCGCGATACTCACCGTGATTCATCGGGTGTTCATCAATGCTGTCAACTATCACGTGACCAATGACTTCACGCCGGTGTACAACGCGTCGCTCGCGTTCCTCAACCACCGGGCGGTGTACGACGCGAACTTCAACTCGACCGATCCGGCGTATCTGTATCCGCCGAGCGGGACGCTGTTGATCTCGCCGCTGGCGATCATCGATCCGGAGAAGTCGCGGTGGTGCTTCATCCTGGTCAACGCGCTCGCGCTGCTGCTGGCCTGGTATCTGCTGCTGAAGCTGTTCAACTTCACCATCAACTCGGTGGCCGCGCCCGCGCTGCTGCTGGGCATGTTCGTCTCCGAGACGGTCACCAATACGCTGGCCTTCACGAACATCAACGGCTGTCTGTTCCTGGCCATGATGGTGTTCATCCACCTGCTGCTCAAGCGCCAAGACCTGTGGGCCGGTGTGGCATTGGGATTGACGATCGCGGTCAAGGGGCCATTGCTGGTGCCGCTGCTGCTGATTCCGCTGGTGCGCGGGCAGTGGAAGGTGTTCATCACGGCCCTGGGTGTGCCGATCGCGCTGAACCTGATCGCGTGGCCGCTGATCGTGGACTACAAGCAGTTCTTCACCCACACGCTGCCGTATCTGATGGAAGCGCGCGACTACTTCAACAGCGCGATCGTCGGCAATGCCGGGTACTACGGTGTGGCCGAATGGCTGACCTGGATCATTCGCATCGTGATGGGCATCCTGGTCCTGATCTCGCTGTGGATCCTGTACCGGTACTACCGCGAGGACGAGGTGTTCTACATCTGCAACACCTCCGGCATCCTGATCACCGCGGTCATGCTGCTGGGCTCGCTGGGCCAGATGTACTACTCGATGTTCCTGTTCCCCATGCTGCTGACCGTCGTGCAACGCAATTCGCTGCTGCGCAACTGGCCCGCGTGGCTGGCGATCTTCGGATTCATGTCCTACGACAAGTGGCTCTCCGACCGCTGGCAGAGCATCGGACGCGATCTGGAGTACCTGCGCACCACCTTCGGCTGGGGTCTGCTGCTGATCGTCGTGTTCTGTGTGCTCGGGGATCGCTACCTGGCCGCCAAGCGCGAAGGGCGGCTCGAGGTCGGCAAGTCGCTGGATCCGGCCTGGATGCATCCGGAATGGGCCACCGAGCCCGCCGAGGCCGCCGACGCCACCCCCGCGCCCAGGACGAAGGCCGCCGCCTCGTACTAGCGTGGAGCCCATGAGTTCCGAAGCCGACAACTCGCTGCCTGCCCCGCGCATCCAGCTGACCCCGCAGGAATGGCGGACCAAGCTGACCCCGGACGAATACCGCGTCCTGCGCGAAGCGGGCACCGAGCGGGCGTTCACGGGCGAATACACCGACACCGAGACCGAGGGCGTCTACTCCTGCCGCGCCTGCGGGGCCGAATTGTTCCGCAGCACCGAGAAATTCCACTCGCACTGCGGCTGGCCGTCCTTCTTCGACCCGGCCAAATCGGACGCGGTCATCTTGAAGGAAGACAACTCCCTGGGCATGCGGCGCGTCGAGGTGCTGTGCGCGACCTGCCACAGCCACCTGGGGCACGTGTTCGAGGGCGAGGGTTACCCCACGCCCACGGACAAGCGCTACTGCATCAACTCCATCTCGCTGCGGCTACACCCCTCGGACAGCGCAGCCGACTGAGTCGCAGAAATACTATGGGGCAGGGTCGATTCCGCGCATGCCCCGAATTATGCGGGCAGATAGCTGGGAGGCATCCCGAGACCAATTCGGGCCCGGTCGCAGAGTGCGGCCGGGCCCGTGTCGTCGTGAATCGCCTTACGGCAGTGCCTTGATGAGGTTCTCCAGCTCCACGCGCGGGCCGGTGAAGAACGGAATCTCCTCGCGCACATGCCGACGCGCCTCGGTGGCACGCAGATCGCGCATGAGGTCGACGATGCGGTGCAGCTCGGGGGCCTCGAAGGCGAGGATCCACTCGTAGTCGCCCAGGGCGAAGGACGCCACGGTGTTGGCGCGCACGTCCGGGTAGTCGCGGGCGGCCTTGCCGTGGTCGGCCAGCATCTTGCGGCGCTCGTCATCGGGGAGCAGGTACCAGTCGTAGGAGCGCACGAACGGGTACACGCAGATGTAGTTGCCCGGGTCCTCACCGGCGAGGAAGGCCGGGATGTGGGACTTGTTGAACTCGGCCGGGCGGTGCAGGGCGGCCTGGCTCCACACCGGGTTGGAGATCTGACCCAGCTCGGTGACGCGGCGGAAATCGGCGTAGGCGGCCTGCAGATCCTCGATCTGCTCGGCGTGCCACCAGATCATGAAGTCGGCGTCGGCGCGCAGACCGGCGACGTCGTAGATGCCGCGGACCACCACGCCGCGCTCCTCCAGGGATTCGAAGAACGCCTTGGCCTCCTTGATCGCGGCCGCGCGATCCTCGCCGAGCACGCCGGGCTCCACCTGGAACACCGAGAACATGAGGTAGCGGATGGTGTCGTTGAGGGCCTTGTAGTCGAGTCGCGCCATGGCACCCATCGTGCCACTGCGCGACAACGCGCCCGAAATGGGGCGGGGCGGACATGGTGATTCAGGTCGCCGGAAACCCGATTCCGAGACCCCGGGGATTTCGATACGGTGGATCGGTTCCGGACCGGCGAGGCAAACGAAAGAAGCGCACGTGCACCCGACATACGCCGACGTGACCGCGGCCACCCAACGGATCTCCGGCTACACCCGGCGAGCGGTGCTGGCCCAGGCCGACGCCGATACCGTTCCGGTCGCCGGGGACGTGTGGTTCGCGCTCGAGCACATGCAGCACACCGGTACGTTCAAGGCGCGCGGCGCGGCCAATTTCGTCCTGGCGCAACGGGATCGGGGGCGGCTGCCGAAGGTCGGGCTCACCATCGCCTCCGGCGGCAATGCCGGGGTCGCCTGCGCCTGGGCCGCCCGACTGGTCGACTCCGCCGCCACCGTCTTCCTGCCCGACTCCGCGCCCGCCGTGAAGGTGGCTCGGCTGAAAGCTCTCGGCGCGCAGGTGCTCACCGGCGGCAAGGCCTACGCCGACGCGGCCGCCGAATGCGAGCGCTACGCCGCCACGACGGGCGCACTGCGCTCGCACGCCTACGACGACCCCTACATCGCGGCCGGGGCGGGCACGCTGATGGAGGAGATCGTGGCGCAGCTGCCCGAGCTTGACACCGTCGTGGTGGCGGTCGGCGGCGGTGGGCTGCTGACCGGAATCACGGTCTCCGCCAACCACCATGGCGTGCGCGTGGTCGCGGTCGAACCCGAGAACTGCCGCTCGTTCAACGCCGCGCTCGAAGCCGGGCAACCGGTCGACGTGGAGATCGACTCCGTCGCAGCCGATGCCCTCGGAGCCCGCCGCGTCACTCCGATGGCTTTGTCCGCCGCGGCCGAAGGCGACGTCCGCTCGGTCCTCGTCACCGACAAACAAATCATCGCCGCCCGCCAAACCCTCTGGGACTGCCGCAGACTCGCCGTCGAACACGCCGCCGCCACCGCCTTGGCGGCCCTCCTCTCCGGTGCCTACGTCCCCTCCCCCGACGAACGCGTGGCCGTCATCGTCTGCGGCGCGAACACCGACCCGAGCGACCTCGTCACCCGCTGACTGCCCGCCCTTGTTCAGGGTTGATCGAGTCAGGCGAGGTGGGCGGTGATCGTGGCGGCGGCCTTGGTGCCGGAGGCGGCGCAGGCGGGGACGCCTACGCCGTCGAGGTAGGCACCGGCGAGGGCCAGGCCGGGGAGATGGGCTGTGGCGGAACGTAGGTCGGCTATGCGGGTGGTGTGGCCGGGAGCGTATTGGGGGAGACCGCCGGGCCAGCGTTGGACCACCGCGCGCAGGGGGCGGATTTCGGTGTTGGTGACCGTGGTGAGGTCTTCGACGGCTGCGGTGATGAGGTCTTCGTCGGACCAGGACAGCGGGGTGGGGTCGCCGAAGCGGCCGAAGGAGGCGCGGACGAGGGCTACGTCGCGGGCGGCGAGGTGGGGCCATTTGCGGCTGGACAGGGTGAATGCCTTGGCGCGCAACGGTTCACCGGTGGCCACCAGGATGCCCGAGTTGTCGGGGAGGGCGGTGTCGGCGGGCAGCGCCAGGGCCACGACCGCCGAGGATGCCAGTTCGATGCCACCGGCGAGATCGGCGGCTTCGGGGGCCGTGTCGCGCAGGAGTTCCGCCGTCACCGGGGCGGGGGTCGCGAGGATCACCGCGTCGACGTCGCCGACCGGGTCCAGGTGCCAGCCGCTGGCGGTGCGGGTGAGTCGGGTTGCGGCGGTACCGGTTTCGGCCTTCACGTCGGCGGCGGTGCGCAGGGCCTCGAGCAGTACGCGGTAACCGTCGCGAATGCCGCCGAACACCGGCGTGGTGCTCGGCGGCGGCAGGGCCTCCGAGACCGCCTGTGTCAGGCTCTGCGCTCCCCGATCCAGCGCGGCGGCCAAGGTCGGTAGGGCCGCACGCACGCCGATCGAATCGGCAAGTCCCGCATACACTCCCCCGAGCAGCGGGTCCACGCTGCGGCGAACAACCTTCTCGCCGAAGCGATCCCGAACCAGCTCTCCGACCGACAGGTCGCCGCCCGGGACCCAGGTCAGCGGCCGGTTCGGCTCGTCCTCGATGAGGGCGAGCGTCGCCGTATCCACCAGTCCGGCAACCGATTCCGCCGCCGCCGGGATTCCCATCAAGGTCCGTTCGGGCAGCCGATGCCCGGCCCCTTCCGACCACACCAGCGGCCGTTTCCCCGCCGGGTGCACGAGTTGGTCCTCGATCCCCAATTCCCGCATCAACTCCGGAATCTCCGGCCGCCGCCCCACGAACGCCTCGGCCCCCAGATCGACCGGATCGCCCTCGATGTCGACCGTCCGCAGAATCCCCCCGACCCGGTCGCGCCGTTCGAGCAGCACGAGTTCCGCCGACTCCCCCAGCGCCCGCCGCAGCCGATACGCGGCCACCAGCCCGCTGATGCCACCACCGACAATCGCGACCCGCATCGCCAACTCCTCGTCACCTCGTCAACGCCGCGACCGCACCACTTCGCACTCGCGACCGCGACCCACACGTCGAGTCGCTCTCGAAGCCAACCTACTCCCGGTGCCACGGTCCGCCCGCGCCCGGTCTCCACCCGCCGAGTCCCGAACCTCCCGCGCCGAACCGGCCCTCACCTGGCCTTTCGACTGCCGCCCGGGGGCGCGGCGCGAGCGCGACGGTAATCACTCGCCGCGAAACGTGATTGATCCCGCGTCGCCTCGACGTGCCGACAGCGCGGCGAAATATATCTTCCGCCGGTGTCGACTCAGAGCGGCGCGGGCAGGCTGTGGATCAAAGCGACGGTGTCGGTGATGACGGTGGGGTCGGTATTGGGGAGGACGCCGTGGCCGAGATTGAAGATATGCCCCTTGGCGCCCAAGGTGATTGCCTCGTCCGCCTCGTGGGCGATGCGGCGCACCTCGGCTTCGATGGCCTTCGGTCCCGCGAAGAGAACGGCGGGATCGAGGTTGCCCTGCAAGGCTTTTCCGGGTCCGACGCGGCGGGCGGCCTCGTTCAACGGGATGCGCCAGTCGACGCCGACGATGTCCGCGCCCGCTTCACCCATGGCGCCCAACAGTTCTCCGGTGCCGACGCCGAAGTGGGCGCGCGGGATGCCCGCGGCGGCGATCTCGGTGAAGACCCGTTCCGAGTGCGGCATCACGTATTCGCGGTACTGGGCCTGGGTCAGCGCGCCCGCCCAGGAGTCGAAGAGCTGGACGGCGTCGACGCCCGCGCCGATCTGGGCCTGCAGGAACTCGATGGTGATGTCGGTGAGCACGCCCATGAGCTGATGCCAGATTTCGGGATCGGCGAGCATCATCGCCTTGGTGCGCTCGTGGTTCTTGCTGGGTCCGCCTTCGACCAGGTAGGACGCCAAAGTGAACGGGGCGCCGGCGAATCCGATCAAGGGGACTTCACCGAGCGCGTCCAGCAGCAGGCCGATGCCCGCGGTCACCGCGCCCACTTCCTCGGGGCGCAGGCGCGGAAGCTTGCGCACATCGTCCACGGTGCGGACCGGATTGGCGACGACCGGCCCCACGCCCGGCACGATATCCAGGTCGATGCCCGCGGCCTTGAGCGGAACGACGATGTCGGAGAACAGGATTGCCGCGTCCACATCGTGGCGGCGGATCGGCTGCATGGTGATCTCGCACACCAGCTCCGGATCGAAACACGATTCCAGCATGCCGATTCCGGCGCGCACCTCCCGATACTCCGGAAGGGACCGACCGGCCTGTCTCTGGAACCACACCGGACGCCGACGCGGAACCCCACCGGTGGCGGCGACGAGGTAGGGGGCATCGGTCAGCTGGCGGCGGGCGTGAGTGTTCATCACCGCCCATCGTAAAGGGGACCGGGCGGCGCGCCTCGCACCGCTGCGCACCCACAAGGTCTACGGTGCCTTTCGTGACACCGCTCGACTTCCGCGACGGCGCTGCCCCGACCCCGGAGCCCGAAGAACCAGCCCGGTTCCGCGCCGCGGTCGAGGCCATGGGAACCGCATCTGTGCACCCTCGAATCGAGCTGGCGCCGATCCGTCCGCCACAGCGCCTCGCCCCCTACTCGTACGCGCTCGGCGCGGAGGTCACGCGACCCGACACCAATGTGGTGCCCGTCGACTCCGACGGTGACGCCTTCGGCCGCCTCATCCTGCTGCACGATCCGGCCGGGCAGGAGGCCTGGCACGGGGTGTTCCGTCTGGTTGCCTACATCCAGGCCGACATCGACTCCGCGCTCGCCGCCGACCCGCTGCTGCCCGAGGTCGCCTGGAGTTGGCTGGTGGACGCGCTCGACTCGCGCACCTCCTTCACCGCCCTCGGCGGCACGGTCACCTCCACCAGCTCGGTGCGCTACGGCGATATCGCCGGACCGCCGCGCGCGCATCAGCTCGAACTGCGCGCCTCCTGGACCGTGTCCGACACCGTCATGCGCCCGCACGTGGAGGCCTTCTGCGAGGTGCTCGCCTACGCGGCCGGATTGCCGCCCGCGGGGGTAACCCGGCTGGACGTGCGCCGGGACGAGAGCCCGGAATAACTTGCCGACCAGAGCCCGGCCGCCGACCGCTCAAATCCCGCGCCCCTTGCCGGAAAATCGCCCCTCGCCTGCGAGAACGTCTGTACTGCAACGAAATCGACCGGCGCGACGTACGATTCCCAATGGCCCGACGCAGTGTCACGGCCGGTCGTTTCACCGACGTGACGCGGCTCGCCATTGCCCTACCCGTAAAGTTCAAGACCATGTCCGTACCAGATGAACCCGAAGCCACTGCCGCGGTACCGTTGCTCGCGCCAGTGGACGGTGTGCCGCCGGTATTGGACACCCCCGCCGAGGTGGCGGCCGCGGCCCGCGCGCTGGCCGCCGGCACCGGTCCGCTCGCGGTCGACGCCGAGCGCGCCTCCGGCTTCCGCTACTCCAATCGCGCGTATCTGATCCAGTTGCGTCGCGAGGGCGCGGGCAGCTTCCTCATCGACCCGATTCCCGTGGACGGGGACCTCGCGCCGCTCGCCGACGCGATCAACGGGCTGGAATGGGTGCTGCACTCCGCCGATCAGGATCTGCCCGGGCTGGCCGAACTCGGGCTGTACCCGGCCGAGCTGTTCGACACCGAGCTGGGCGGTCGCCTGGCCGGATACGAGCGCGTGGGGCTGGCCGCCATGGTCGAGAAGCTGCTCGGCCGCGAGCTCAAGAAGGGCCACGGCGCGGCCGACTGGTCCACCCGCCCGCTGCCCGACGACTGGCTCAACTACGCCGCCCTCGATGTCGAGTTACTCATCGAGCTCCGCGACGCGGTCGCCGCCGATCTGGCCGAGCAGGGCAAATCCGAGTGGGCCGCACAGGAATTCGAGCATGTCCGCACCGCCGAACCGTCGGGCCCCAAGGCCGACCGCTGGCGGCGCACCTCCGGCATTCACACCCTGCGCCGCACCCGCCAGCTCGCCATCGTCCGCGAACTATGGACCACCCGCGACCGCCTGGCCCGCCTGCGCGACGTGGCCCCCGCCCGCATCCTGCCCGACTCGGCGATCGTGGCCGCCGCCACCAACGAGCCCAAGTCCATCGCCCAGCTGCGCACCCTGCCGATCTTCGGCGGCCCCCGCCAGCGCCGCTACTCCCGCGAATGGCTCGGCGCCATCGAACGCGCCCGCGCCCTGCCCGACAACGAACTCCCCCCGCTCACCCAGCCCTTCGACGGCCCGCCCCCGGTCAACCGCTGGGAACGCCGCGACCCGGCCGCCGCCGCCCGCCTGCAACGCGCCCGCGCCGCCATGACCGACCTCTCCACCGAGGTCTCCATCCCGGTGGAAAACCTCCTCACCCCCGACCTGCTGCGCCGCATGTGCTGGGACGGCCTCCCCAAATCCGCCACCAACGGCGAGGCCCCCACCCTCATCGAGGACTACCTCGCCGCGGGCGGCGCCCGCCCCTGGCAACGCGAATTGGCCGTCCCCCGCCTGTCCGAAGCCCTCTACCCGAAGGCCTGACCCCAGCTTCTGTGCCCCCGCAAGTTGGGGCACACCACTTTTTTGAAGCGGGCTCATTTCACAGTGCGCGGACGTTAGATTCTGTCGACCCGAACCAAGGGGTCCGAACAGGAGTCCACACATGCCCACCACCCGCCACATCGCCTGGGCCGCAACGCTTGTCAGCGTCGCCGGAACCCTCACCGCCCTGTCCACGAGCCTCGCCAGCGCCGGCATCCACGGCATCGAAGTGGAGCAATGCGGCTCGGACGGCAGGACCTGCGTAACACCCACGACCATCGTTGTCGGACAAAGCTATTGGGTCCAAGCGCCCTACGACGGCGTCAGCATCAGCGGACCCACCAGCAGCTTCTACGACAACGGCGCCTGCATCGGCGGTGGCGGTTACTCCGTCACCTGGGTCCCGCTCACCGCGGGCACCCACACCCTGACCACCCGCACCAGTAGCGGCCTGTTCGGCCAGTCCACCACGACGGACACCTACACGGTGACCGTCGTCCCCGCACCCGCCGGAGCCCCGATCGCACAGCAGCCCCAACAGGGCGGCTGCGGTGGCGGCGGCAGCCTCGGAAACCTGCTCCCCGGCAGCTCAGGCTTCTGATCGCGGTGGGCGTCCCGCATTCCCGGGGACGCCCGCCATCAGTCCTGGAAGTGGGGTGGGCGGCGGTCGCGGCGGGCGCGGATGGCCTCGTCGAAGTTGTCGGTGGTGAGGCGGACGTAGAGCTGGGCCAGGCCCTCGTTCTGCATGTGGGATTCGAAGGAGCCGGCTTCCAGGCCGTTCCAGAGGAGGCGCTTGGTGAGTTCGACGCCCACTCGGGACCAGCGGATGATCTGGTCGGCGGTGTCGTAGGCGGATTCGAGGAGTTTGTCGGCGGGGACGACGCGGGAGACGATGCCGATGCGTTCGGCCTCGGCGGCGTCGACGTCGCGGCCGGTGAGCATGATCTCGAAGGCGCGGGTGGAGCCGATGGCGCGCGGGAGGGTGTAGCTGATGCCGAGTTCGGCGGAGGTGAGGCCGTTGTTGATGCCCGCGGCGCGGAAATAGGCGGCCTCCGAGGCGATTCGGATATCGGTGCCCATGGCCAGGCAGAAGCCGCCGCCGATGGCCGCGCCGTTGATGGCGCTGATCACCGGCTGATGCATGCGCTTGATGGTGAGCATGACATTGTCGAGCAGCGTCATGGAGCGGCGCGCGATGCTGGTGCGCGTCAAGCCCTCCACCCCCGGCACCTTCCCGGCGTGCTGAAGATCCGCGCCCGAGCAGAATCCGTGCCCGGCCCCGGTGAGCACCACCACCCGCACCTCGTTGTCGGCCGCCACCTCCTCGAGGGTCTCGCGCAGCGGCACCATGACGTCGAACGCCATGGCGTTCATCCGTTCCGGCCGGTTCAAGGTGACCAGCGCGATCTGGGGACGCGGCTTCTCGACGAGCACAAACGACATCCGAACTCCTGCTCCGAAAACTGTAACCTGTTTCAGAATCTACGCGAGGGGTCCGGGTACGCATAGAAGAACGGACCCGCGATCCGGAGATCGCGGGTCCGTCGGTATCGAGCCGTTATTCGGCGGCCGGAAGCAGAGCGTCCTGGATATCGGAGCCCGAGGTGTCGGCGGCGCCGAGCCAGACGTGGACGCGCTGGGCGACCTCGCCGGGGGTGAGGCCGAGCTCCTGGTGGATCTTGGCGCGCGCGGCGTGATCCAGGAACTGTTGCGGCACACCGAGATCGCGGGTCGGCACGTCGACGCCCGAGCTGCGGAGTCGGGCGGAGACGGTGGACCCGATGCCGCCGTGCAGGCCGCTGTCCTCGAGCGTGACCACCAGGCGATGGTTCCCGGCCATCTTCACCACCGCGTCCGACACCGGGAGCACCCAGCGCGGATCGACCACGGTCACCGAAACCCCTTCGGCCTCCAGCAGATCCGCGACCTTCAACGCGAGCTCGGCGAACGGCCCGACCGCGATCAGCAGGACATCGGCGTGCACCGAATAGGACGCGTCCTTGGTGGCGGGCAGGCGCAGCACATCCACGCCCTCGAAGCGCTCCACCGCCGGAATCTCCTCGATGGCAGCGCCCTTCGGGAACCGGATGGCAGTGGGCCCGTCGCTCACGTGCAGGGCCTCGTCCAATTCCTCACGCAGCGTGGCCGCGTCCCGCGGGGCGGCGACCCGCATGCCCGGGACGATGCCCAGCACCGACAGATCCCACATGCCGTTGTGCGACGCGCCGTCGTCGCCGGTGATGCCCGCGCGATCCAGCACCAGCGTGACCGGCAGCTTGAGCAGCGCGACATCCATGAGCAGCTGATCGAAGGCCCGATTCAGGAACGTCGAGTAGATGGCGACCACCGGGTGCAGCCCGCCCAGCGCCATACCGGCCGCCGAGGTCATGGCGTGCTGTTCGGCGATGCCGACGTCGAACATGCGGTCCGGGAAGCGATTTCCGAACGGGGTCAGACCGGTCGGCCCCGGCATGGCGGCGGTGATCGCCACGATGTCGTCGCGCCGCTCGGCCTGCGCGATGAGCTCCTTGGAGAACACCGAGGTCCAGCTCGGCGCGGACGAACCACCCAGCGGCTCACCGGTTTCCGGGTCGATCTGATTGATGGCGTGCATCTGATCGGCCACGTGATCCTCGGCCGGTTTGTACCCGCGACCCTTCTGCGTCACCGCGTGCACGATGACCGGACCGCCGAAGTCCTTGGCGCGCCGCAGCGCCGCCTCCAACTGCACCGGATCGTGGCCGTCGACCGGGCCCACGTATTTCAGCCCGAGATCGCTGAACAGCTCCTGCGGCGCGACCGCGTCCTTGATGCCGGTCTTGATGGCGTGCAGCATCGAATACGCCGAATCCCCCACGCGCGGAATGCTCTGCACGATCCGCTTGGTGGCGTCGAGCGCGTGCTCGTAGGCGGGCTGGGTGCGCAAACCGGCCAGCCGCTCGGCGAGCCCGCCGATGGTCGGCGCGTACGAGCGCCCATTGTCGTTGACCACCACGATGACCGAGCGATCCTGCCCCGCGGCGATATTGTTCAACGCCTCCCAGCACATGCCGCCGGTCAGCGCGCCGTCACCGACGACCGCGACCACGTGCCGCTTCTGCCGGGTCAGCCCGAATGCCTTGGCCAGCCCGTCGGCATAGGACAGCGACGCCGAGGCGTGCGAGGACTCCACCCAGTCGTGGGCGCTCTCGGCCCGGCACGGATAACCCGACAGGCCGCCCTCCTTGCGCAGCGTGTCGAACCCGTCCTTGCGGCCGGTGAGGATCTTGTGCACGTAAGCCTGATGCCCGGTATCGAAGATGATCGGGTCGGCAGGCGAGTCGAAGACCCGGTGCAACGCGATGGTCAGCTCCACGACCCCGAGGTTCGGCCCCAGGTGCCCGCCGGTAACGGCGACCTTCCGCACCAGGAACTCGCGAATCTCCTCCGCCAGCTCGTGTAGCTCCGGTACCGACAGCCGACGCAGATCCTCGGGCGTGTCGACCCGGGAAAGCACTCCCACGGCTATTGCTCCCTCCGGATGTCTCCTGTGATTGCAACAGTCTACGGAGGCGTTTTCGGCCCCCGACGCCAGGAACATTCGTCACCTGCGACATCCCCGGCGGATGTGAAGCTCAACACACGTTACGCCGGTTACAGTGGCTCGGTGGTCCCCTCCGGCGGCGTCGTGGCCCGCATCGTCGACGAAGTCTACGAGTTGTGCCGGGCCGACACGTCGGGAACGCTCGCCGACTACATTCCCGAACTCGCGGCGGTGCAACCCGATTCGTTCGGCATCTGCCTGGCTACCGCGGACGGGCGGGTGTACGGGAGCGGAGATCTGGACACCGCCTTCACGATTCAATCGATCTCCAAACCGTTCACCTACGCGCTGGCCCTGGCCGATCGGGGGCCCGCGGCGGTGGCGGAACGGATCGACGTGGAGCCGTCCGGGGAGCCGTTCAACGAAATCAGTCTGGACCCCAAGACGCAGCGGCCGCGCAATCCGATGATCAACGCCGGGGCGATCGCGGCGGCCTCGTTGGTAAAGGGCACCGATGCGGCCGACCGGTTCGCCCGAATTCGGCGGAGCTACAGCCGATTCGCCGGGCGTGAGCTGAGCCTGAACGAGGCGGTCTACGCCTCCGAGGCGCGCACCGGGTATCGCAATCGGGCCATCGGGTTGCTGCTGCGTGGCGCGGGCATCATCGACATCGATCCGGACGAGGCGGTGGACCGCTACTTCCGGCAGTGCTCGATCGACGTCACCTGCCGCGATCTGGCGATGATGGCCGCGACCCTGGCCAACAATGGCGTGAATCCGCTGACCCGCGAACGCGCGCTGACCCGGCCGCTGGTCGAACAGGTGCTCTCGGTCATGACCACCTGCGGCATGTACGACTCGGCGGGCGACTGGGTGACCACCGTCGGGCTGCCCGCGAAAAGCGGTGTGGGCGGCGGGATCCTGGCCGTGCTGCCCGGACAGATCGGCATCGCCGTGTACTCGCCGCGCCTGGATCCGCACGGCAGCAGCGTGCGCGGCGTCAAGGCCTGCCGCGAACTCTCCGACCGCCTGGGCCTGCACTTCCTGCACGTGACCCGCGCCGCCCACACCGCGATCCGCGCCGCCTACTCCGTCGCCGAGGCCCCCTCACGCCTGCGCCGCGACACCGACGAACTCGCGGTCCTGCACGAATACGGCGACCGCGCCCGCATCTTCGAACTCCACGGCGACCTGCTCTTCGCCGGTGCCGAATCGACCGTCCGCACCGTCGAGGAGACGGCGGGGATGCTGGAGGCGCTGGTGCTGGATCTGCGCGAGGTCGGGGACGTGAGTCCGATCGCGATCCGGATGCTCAACGATCTCGAGGCGGAGTTGGCCGCGGCGGGTTGCCGGGTGGCCCTGGTCGATCCGGACGCCAAGCTCGGCCACCAGTTCTCGAGCCTGGTCCCCGACGATCCGCGCGGCCGCGTCTTCATCGACCGCGACTCCGCCACCGAATGGTGCGAACAACTCATCCTCGACCGGCACCGCCCACCCGGCCAGGAATGCCCCGCCGCCCTCACCATCGACGAACACCCGGCCCTGGCCGAGATGCCCGACGACGAACGCGCCCGCCTGGCAAAGGAATTCGAGACCCGCACGATCGCCCGCGGCGAACTCATCGTCCCCCGCGACAGCCCCCGCTGCGGCCTGTTCCTCATCCTCGACGGCCGCGTCCGCTTCACCTTCACCGACCGCGACAACCGTCGCCACCGCCTGATCACCCTCACCCCGGGCATGTCCTTCGGCGAAACCTCCATGCTCGCCGACCTGCCCTACGCCAACGACGTCTACGCCGAAACCACGGTCCGCCTGGCCGTCCTGCCCCCGGTGAAATTCGACGAGCTCACCAGCCAGGCCCCCGAAATCAAACTCGCCCTCCTGGAGCGCCTGGCTGCCGCCGCCTACACCCAGGCCGATGCCGCCATCCGCGCGGTCGCGGCGCACGGCGGCATCTGACCCGAGCCTCAGTTGTAGCCGTAGTCCCGCCACCGCTCGAGGACCCGCCGCTGGATGTCGGCGGGCCAGCCGTTTTCGAAGCTGCCCTTCACCGGGCGCTGCGATTCGTCGAACAGGTCGGCCAGCAGGCAGTTGTAGATGACCTTGCCCGCGCGGTAAGAGTGCTGCTCCACCTCGGAGAGGTAGACCGAGAGCGCGGCGGTCAGTTCGGCGGGGAAGTGGACTTCGCCGTGTTCGGGGTGCGCGCGGGTGGCGAAGGCCCACACGATCTCGTTCACATTCGTGATATCGATGTCGTCCTCGACCAGCAGCACCTTGGGGACGCCGAATCCGGCCTTGCCCGCGAAGACGATCTCGCCGACCTGCCGCGCGAACTCTCCGGAGGAGACCGGAAGCTTGTCGTGCCAATCGGAATCGGCGGCGACGATCAGCCAGTGCAGCGCCGATTCGTAGGAGAACCAGGTCGAGGCGATGGGGAGTCCGGCCTCGCGCAACTGGTACAGGATTTCGGCGGCGTGCATGGTGCCGGTGGCGGTGTGGTCCTCCTCGACCGGCGGCCCGGCGGCGACCACGGGCAGGATCGCGCCGTCGCGGTAGGTGATCGCGGAGACGTGGAAGACCGGCTTTTCCGAGGCCTCGACCGCGTTGTAGCCGGGGTACTCGTTCATCGGGCCCTCCATCACCGTCTCGTCGAAGGCGATGTGGCCCTCGATGACGATCTCGGCGGTGGCGGGCACCAGCAGGTCCACGGTTTCGGCGGGCACCACCTCGATGCCCTCCCCGAAAAGCGCGCCCAGGAAATGGGATTCGTCCGCGCCTTCCGGCAAGGGCATCGCGCCGACGAATGGCAGACCCGGCTCGACGCCCAGGGCGAGCGCGATCGGCATGGGCTTGCCCTGTTCGGCCCACTTCGCGCGGATGATGCCCAGGTGCTGCGGCCCGGGAATGAGGCAGGCCAAGGTATTCCGGCTCGCGATCATCATGCGGTTGATCGACCAGTTGGTCCAGGAGCCGTCGGGGGTCTTGGCGATGTTCATGCCGTAGGTCTGGATGTAGCGGCCGCCGTCATTGCCGTGAATGAGCGGGGTCGGGAAGGCCAGCAGGTCGATATCGTCGCCACGCACGATGTTCTGCTTACAGGGCGCGGTCTCGGCCGGGACCTGCACCGGGGGAATGCCGGGCTTGCGGCGGGCTTCGACGATCGCCTCGATGATGTCCTGCCCGGGCGCATCCGCGGACAGGCCGAGCGCCAAGGCGATGCGCGCCAGCGGATGCGCGGAGCCCGAGAGTCCGCCCGGCGCGCCCAGCACGCGAAAACCGCTGCCCCGGTAGTCGGTGATATTGGTGAACAGCGGGGCCGGGGCCCGCAGGTCGTAGGAGCGGCGAATGATCGCGCCGATCTCCAGATTCCAGTCGACCTCGGTGTCGATTCGCTGGATCTCGCCGATCTCGGCGAGGGCGTCGATGAACTCGCGCAGGCTCTTCACATGGGCCACAGGTTCTTTCACTTTCCTTCGGTCGGTCTACTCGCCCCAGCGGGGCAGTTCGGGCACCTCGATGCCCAG
The DNA here is from genome assembly GCF_035818515.1 of Nocardia sp. CDC153. Taxonomy (NCBI): domain Bacteria; kingdom Bacillati; phylum Actinomycetota; class Actinomycetes; order Mycobacteriales; family Nocardiaceae; genus Nocardia; species Nocardia sp. CDC153. The sequence continues at coordinate 879,088 of NZ_JAYKYU010000002.1, forward strand.
CAGGTCCAGGGCGCGCCCGGCGGTGTGGTCGACGATGTCCGACGCTGATTCCGGGTTCAGGTAGAAGGCGGGCACCGGCGGCATGACGATGCCGCCCATCTCGGTGACCGCGGTCATGGCGCGCAAATGCGCCAGGGTGAGCGGGGTTTCGCGGACCATGAGCACCAGTCGGCGGCGCTCCTTGAGGGTCACGTCGGCGGCGCGGGTGAGCAGGTTGTCGTTGTTGGCGTACGCGACCGCCGACAGGGTGCGGATCGAGCAGGGGGCCACGATCATTCCCGCGGTCCGGAACGACCCCGAGGCGATGGCCGCGCCGATATCGGCGGGCCGGTAGGTCACATCCGCCATCGCCGCCAGATCCGCGGCGCTCAGCTCGGTTTCGTAGGCGCGGGTCTGCTGCCCGGCCGGGGTCACCACCAGATGCGTCTGCACCCCGGCCTTGCGGGCCAGTTCCAACACCCGCATCCCGTAGGCGATTCCGGTCGCCCCGCTGATCCCGACCACCAAACGCCGCACATCACTCACGGATTCAGCATCGAATATCCGCCGGATGGCCATCAACGGCGAAATCCGGGAAGATCGATAAGCAATGCTGATCGAAGACCCTGCTCGCGCGACTCGCGTCGACCCCACCGAATTGGAAGCCTTCGTGGTGCTGGCCGAGGAGCTGCACTTCGGGCGCACCGCGGCCCGTCTGGGTTTGTCGCAACCCCGGGTGAGCCAGTTGATCCGGAGCCTGGAGCGGCGCATCGGCCGGCGGCTGGTCGAGCGCACCAGTCGCCGGGTCGCGCTCAATCCGCTGGGTGAACACCTGCTGGCGCGGGTCCGGCCCGCCTTCGCCGACCTGCAGCGCGCGCTGACCGAAACCCGCACCGCCGCACGGGGATTGCGCGTCGGATTCCTCGGGCCGTACGGGTCCACCCTGGACGAGGCGCTGACCGTGTTCCGGGCCCGGCACCGGGAATGTCCGGTCACCCGCATTCAGATCGCGTGGACCGATATCTACGGGCCGCTGCGGCGCGGCGAGGTGGACGTGCAGGTCTGCCTGGCCCCGGTCGAACAACCGGATCTGACGGTGGGTCCGGAGCTGGCGGTGTTCCCGCGGCTGGTGGCCATCGCGCGCAGCCATCCGTGGTCGACGCGGGACAGCCTCGACCTCGAAGACCTGGCCGACCTGCGGGTGATCGGGCCGCACCCGGACGTGAGCCCCGAATTCGCGCGCAGCTTCTGGCCGCCCGCCACCACGCCCTCCGGTCGTCCGATTCCGCGGGCCGCGCCCGCCCGCACCGAACCCGAGATGCTCTCGGCCGTCGCCCACAACAACGCGGTCTTCGCGACCACCACCGCCATGCCCAGCTACTTCACCCATCCGGAGGTGGCGTTCGTGCCGCTGACGGGTCTGCCCGCGGCCCGGGCGCTGCTGGTCTGGCGGTCCGACAACGATCATCCGCGAGTGGCCGAATTCGCCGCGCTGGCCGCCGAACACCGCGCGGCACAGCTACGTCAGCGGACGTAGCGCGGATTACGTCCGCGTGTGCAGGCGCGCCGCCGAAAACGCGCCTACGCTGGCGGACAACGAGATTCCTTCCCTCCCATGAGGCGGATGTCATGACCGATTTCGATCCCGCGGTCTACGGACCGCCCGATGTCCGCGTCGGCACCGCGGAACGCGAGCAGGCCGCCGCGGCGCTGGGCGAGCACTTCGCGGCGGGCCGCCTCGACGTCACCGAATACGACGATCGGGTGGGGCGGGCGTACGCCGCCAAGACCGCGGGCGAATTGGCGGCGCTGTTCGGGGACCTACCCCGGCCCCAACCGCCCGCACCGCAGGTCCTCGCCCCGACCCCGGTCCCGGCACCGCGGCGGCCGCTGCCGTACGCGCCGATCGGGGTGGCGGCGTTCCTGGTCTTCGGCATCACCTTCGCGGTGGCGACCCACTTCTTCCCGTTCTTCCTGTTCCCGGTGCTGTTCTTCGCCTTCGTCCGCGGTCGGCGCGGGTTCGGGCCGCGCGGGCCCCGCTACTACCGGATGTAGGGTGGATTCGTGGGTGTCATCGGCGAACTGTTCCCCGGCAAGAAGCTGGAAGACGACGGCAGCGAGAGCGGCGACGGGCAGACGCACCGGCCGCGGCTGGCCATCGATCTGGATGCCGGTGTGATCAAGCTGTCCCCCTCCCCCGCCACCCCGCCCGACCCGGATTCGGAAACTCCCGTCTCGCAGGGCTAGAGCGCACCCGCTAGGGTGGGCCGCGACAGGCCGAGGATTGTCGGCGGGGCCGGGTGCGAGGGCGAAAACACGTGACGGACAACCATGATCAGTGGTCGAATCCCTACGGCTCCGCGAATCCCGGTGTAGCGGGCGGATATCCGCCGCAGGCTCCGTATCAGCGGCCCGCATACCCCGGGCAGGCATGGGGACAGCCAGAACCGGTCCAGCAGGGCTGGGGGCAGCCGGATCCGGGTCAGCCGGGCTGGGGACAGCCCGCGTATCCGCCGATCGACCCGAATCAGCCGCAGGGTTATCAGCAGCCGGGTTATCAGCCGACGCAGCAGTTCTACCCCGGGCAGGTCGACCCGAATTTTCCTGGGCAGCAACCGGTTCCGGGTTACGGCCAGCCGCCCGCGCCGCGCGGACCGAATCGGACATGGTTGATTCTCGGTGCCGTGGCGGCGGTGATCGTGCTGGTCGGCGGTGGCATCGCGGCCTACGCACTCACTCGCGACGATTCCGGTGGAACCTCCGCCGCGCCCACCACGACCGCGGGCGCGGCCCCGACCAGCAAGGGCGGCAGCCCCTCCACGAGCCCCTCGGGTTCCGGCTCACCGAAGCCCGGTTCCCGCACAGTGGTCGCCCCCGTCCTGGGCATCAGTTACGACGTGCCCGCCGGGTGGACCATTTCCGCGCCGACCCAGACCTCCGCACAGTCCGGGGCCGACGGCGCGCTCATCGGATACGCCAGGTCCAGTGAAGGCAACGACTACTGCCCCGGCTCGGCCTTCCGCTCCCTGGCCTTCGTCGCCCAGGTCAGCGACACCGATCTCGCGGCCGCCGCGACGAAGACGGCGAAAATCGCGATCGAAGGCGGCTACGACGACCCGACCGGCGGCAAGCCCGGCGCGCCGACCGCGGTGACCACCGCCAGCGGCATCACCGGGCAGCAGGTCGAGGCGTCGGGTCCGTGGAAGCCGAGTCAGCCCGGCTGCACCACCAACGGGTACTCCGTCTACACCTTCGCCTTCGCCGGTCCCCGCCATGCCACCCTGGTCATGACCATCCTCGCCGACCGCGGCACCACCGGTGAGCTCCCCGCCGACCAGGCCAAGCAGATGATCGCCAGCCTGCGTACCTCCTGAGGCGGCCAATCCCGTGCCGCGGCAGCTCAATAGAATGATCGAATGCCGCTCGTCGAGGTGACCTACAAACCGGAGCTACCCGAGACCGTGCTGCGCGAGCTCGGGGAATGGCTGCCGCACCTGGTGTCCACGGCGGTCGAATGTCCGGAGGAGCCCTACGACGGCGACCTGCAACCCGGTGACGTGGAGATTCGCTTCCGTCCGCTCGGGGAGTTCGATCGCTCCGGCATGGATCTGGTGATCGAGGTGCGGTCGAAGTACTTCGCGTCGCGGGCCGAGAACCGGCAGGAGCGCTGCGATCGACTGCTCGCCGACATCGAGAAGTTCGTGGACGCGAATATCGGTGTCTACCTGACGCTTCCGGTGGCGGCCTGGGCGCAGAGCGAGTAGCTCACTGCTGCCCGGCACTGCGGTGGCGGTGCCATTTCCAGTAGATCAGCGCGAGCACCGCCACGATCGGGACGATGATCATCAGATCGGAGTCGATGCGCTTCAGGATGGCCGTGAAGGACTGGCCGACCAGATATCCGGCGAGCACCAGCACCGATCCCCAGATGATCGCGCCCGCCGCACTGGCCACCACGAAGCGGCCGTACGACATGGGCGACATTCCGACCAACTGCGGCAGCATGGTCCGGAAGAACGTGCTGAACCGACCCACCAGAATCGCCCAGCCGCCGTGGCGCTGCAGGAAATCTCCTGCGCGCGTGAGGTTGTCGCGATAGCGATTGAAGATCGCCCACTGCAGCATTCGGGACCCGTACGCGCGCCCGAGCCAATACCCGATGCTCGCCCCGATGACCGCCGACACGATCACCAGCACCAGCGTGGTGGCGATCCCCAAATGCCCTTGGCTCGCGGCGGCACCCGCGAGAATGGCGGCGGTATCCCCCGGGACCAGCAGCCCGAACACCATGGCCTCCTCGGCGATGACCAGCAGCGCCACCACCACATAGGTCCAGATCGCCGGAAAGCTCAGTACCCGCTGCACGACCTCGTCCATGCGCTGACGCTAACCGGCCACGCCCGCTCGAAGGGGTAGACACACTCCATCTACCACCGTTTTCAATCAATGATTGAAATGGTGTTTGAAACGTGTTTCACTGCTGGGCATGGTTGAGAAGGTGGCGGCCGGGACGCGCGAGCGGTTGCTCGCGGCGGCCGAGAGGCTGCTGTTGACCGAGCCTTATGACGAGGTGTCCGTGCGGGCGGTGTGCGCGGCGGCCGGGGCCAATCCGGCCGCGGTGCACTATCACTTCGGGTCGAAGGAGGCGCTCGTCGGTGCGCTGATCGAGGATCGGCTGGGTCCGTTGTGGGCCGAAGGGCTCGCGGGAGCCACGGGTGGGCGAGATTCGGTGCCCGCTGTGGTGGACACCATTCTCGCGCCCTTCTTGGAGCTGGCCTCGGACCCGTTGGGGCGCTTGCATCTTCGACTGCTGGCCCGCTTCGTGCTCGGACGCCACCTCACCTCGTGGCGCGGGCCCTGGTTCCGCATGGACTCCTGGGCCAAACTGCTGCCCGAACTCGCCCCGGCCGAGGCCAAGCGGCGCTGGATGCTCGCCTTCGACCTGATCATCATGCGGTTCGGCACCCCCGAGATCGAGGAGCACGGGATGCCCGGACCGGCACTGACGGCCCTGCGGGATTTCGTGGTGGCCGGACTCACCGCACCTGGAGAACAACGATGAACGACATCTTCGCACCCGCCAGACTTGGCCCGATCACATTGCGCAACAGGGTGATCAAGGCCGCCACCTTCGAAGGCCGCACCCCGGACGCACTGGTCACCCCCGAGTTGATCGACTTCCATCGCGAGGTCGCGGCGGGCGGCGTCGGCATGACCACGGTGGCCTACTGCGCGGTCGCGCCGGGCGGGCGCACCGACCGGCACCAGATCTGGATGCGCCCGGAAGCCGTTGCGGGACTGCGGGAATTGACCGACGCGGTACACGCCGAGGGCGCGGCGGCCAGCGCGCAGATCGGGCACGCGGGGCCGGTGGCCAATGCCGCCTCCAATCGCGCGCCCGCGCTCGCGCCCAGCAGGCTGTTCAGCCCCTTGAGCATGCAGGCCATGCATGTTCCTGACGACGCCGAGATCCGGGAACTCATTGCGGCACATGCGAAGGCCGCGCTGCTGGCCGAGCAGTCCGGCTTCGACGCGGTGGAAATCCACTTCGGCCACAACTATCTGGTGAGCTCGTTCCTGAGCCCCCTACTCAACCGGCGGCGTGACCGCTGGGGTGGCTCACTGTCCGACCGCGCCCGCCTCGCCCGCGAAATCGCCCGCGCGGTAAGGGAAGCCGTGGGCGACCGTCTCGCGGTGACCGCCAAGCTGAACATGGAGGACGGCCGCCGCGGCGGACTCACCGTCCCCGAGAGCGTGCAGGTCGCCGCCTGGCTCGAAGCGGACGGCGCACTCGATGCCCTCGAATTGACCGCGGGCAGTTCCCTTCTCAACCCCATGCTGCTCTTCCACGGCGAGGCACCCCGCGCCGAATTCGCCAAGGTCCTCCCCACCCCCGCCCGCCTGGGCTTCCACGCCGTCGGCCGCGCCTTCCTGAAGGAATACCCCTACCAGGAGGCCTTCCTCCTCGACCGCGCCCGCCAGTTCCGCCGCGAGCTATCGATGCCCCTGATCCTGCTCGGCGGCATCACCAACCTCGACACCATGACCCTGGCCCGCGCCGAGGGCTTCGACTTCGTAGCCATGGGCCGAGCCCTCCTCCGCGAACCAAACCTCTTGCGCCACATCCAATCCAACCCCACCACCCACTCGGCCTGCATCCACTGCAACAAATGCATGCCCACCATCTACACCCGAACCCGCTGCGTCTACCGCCCCGACCCCACCCCCATCGACCTCGACGGCAACCTCGTCGGCACCCCCACGGAGAAGTGAGAAGCACGTGAGCGGAAGACTCGACGGGCGCGTCGCCCTGATCAGTGGGGCGGCATCCGGCATGGGTGCCTCGCACGCGAGAGCCTTTGTGGCCGAAGGAGCCTCGGTCCTCATCGGCGATATCGCGGACGAGGCGGGAGCCAAGCTCGCGGCCGAACTCGGTGACGCCGCCGCCTTCATCCATCTCGACGTCACCAGCCTCGCCGACTGGCAGGCGGCCGTGGACGCCGCCGTCGACCGTTTCGGGAAGCTCGACGTGCTGGTCAACAATGCGGGGATCCTGGACGGTGGCCCGCTCGGCACCTACACCGAAGAGCAGTGGGAGCGAACGCTTTCCATCAACCTCACCGGCCCGTTCCTCGGCCTCACCGCCGCCCGCGACGCCCTGGTGGCCGCGCGCCCGTCGTCGGTGATCAACATCTCCTCCGCGGCGGGCCTGCAGGGCGTCCCCGGCCTACACGCCTACACCGCCTCGAAATTCGGCGTCCGCGGCCTCACCAAATCCGCCGCCCTGGAACTGGCCCCACACGGCGTCCGCGTGAATTCCGTTCACCCCGGCGGCATCCTGACCCCCATGATCGGCGCGCCCGAGGGCACCACCGTCGACCGCGCCGCGAACACCCTCACCCGCTGCGGCCTACCCGAGGAGGTCACCCCGCTCGTAGTCTTCCTCGCCAGCCACGAATCCACCTACTGCACCGGCGGCGAATACGTGGTCGACGGCGGCATGACAGCGGGCTGACCGCCGAGCGCCTACTGCTTGTAGGTGGCCAGGAAGCGGCCGATGCGTTCGATGATGGCTTCGAGTTCGTCGGCGTGGGGCAGGGTCACGATGCGGAAGTGGTCGGGGCGGGGCCAGTTGAAGCCGGTGCCCTGGACGATGTGGATCTTCTCGCGCAGGAGCAGATCCAGCACGAATTGTTCGTCGTCGTGGATCTTGTACATGTCCAGGTCGATGCGCGGGAACACATACAGCGAGCCCTTCGGCTTCACGCACGAGACGCCCGGGATGGCATTGAGGGTCTCCCACGCGCGGTCGCGCTGCTCGCGCAGGCGGCCGCCGGGCAGGGTGAGGTCGTAGATGCTCTGGTAGCCGCCCAGGGCGGCCTGAATCGCCTGCTGCGCGGGGACATTCGCGCACAGCCGCAGCCCGGCCAGCATGGTCAGGCCCTCGAGATAGTTCTCGGCGTGCTCGGTCGGGCCCGAGACCACCATCCAGCCACCGCGGAAGCCGGCGGCCCGATACGACTTGGAGAGCCCGGAGAAGGTGAGGCACAACAGATCCGGGGCCAGCGAGGCGGTCGCGGTGTGGGTCAGGCCGTCGTAGAGGATCTTGTCGTAGATCTCGTCGGAGAACACCACCAGGTTGTGGCGGCGCGCGATCTCGAGCATCTCCTTCAGCACGTCGGGGGTGTAGACCGCGCCGGTGGGGTTGTTCGGGTTGATGATGACCAGCGCGCGGGTGCGGTCGGTGATCTTGGACTCGATATCGGCCAGATCCGGCATCCAGTCCGCGCCCTCGTCACACAGGTAGTGCACCGGGCGGCCGCCATTGAGCGCGGTGGAGGCGGTCCAGAGCGGGAAATCCGGTGCGGGAACGAGGACTTCGTCGCCGTTCTCCAGCAGCGCCGTCATGGCCATCATGATGAGTTCGGAGACGCCGTTGCCGAGGAAGACCTCCTCGACGTCGACCTCGGTGAGGCCGAGGGTCTGGTAGTACTGCACCACCGCGCGCCGCGCCGAGAGCAGCCCCTTCGAGGTCGAGTAGCCGCTCGAGGCGGGCAGATTGCGCACCATGTCCTGCAGCAGTTCCGCGGGAGCCTCGAAGCCGAAGGGCAGCGGGTTGCCGGTATTGAGCTTCACCACGTGATGCCCCTCCGCCTCCAGCCGCGCGGCGTGCTCGGCGATCGGCCCGCGAATCTCATAGGACACGCCCGCCAGCTTGCTCGACTGCTTCACCTGCATCAACGACCCCTTCTCGGTGTGGTTGCCGCACACTCTACTTGGAATTTCCAAGTTTGCACTTTGTTTTTCCAAGTTCTTGGTTACAGTGGGGTCGTGCCACGCCGAAGCTACGACCACTACTGCACCGTCAGCCGCGCCCTCGACATCGTCGGCGACCGGTGGAGCCTGCTGGTGGTCCGCGAATTGTGTTCGGGCCCGCGCCGATACAGCGATCTGTTCGCCGACCTGCCGGGCATCAGCACCGACGTGCTGGCCGCGCGGCTCAAGGATCTGGAACGTGACGGGATTCTCACCAAGCGCCGCGTCGGGCCGCGCGCGGGGACGGCGCTCTACGAACTCACCGATTCCGGCGCGGCACTGCGCCCGGTGCTGGACTCGCTGTCCGTTTGGGGCAGTACACAACTCGGCGAGCGCCGCGCCACCGACGCCGTGCGCGCGCACTGGTTCGCGCTGCCCCTCGGGCACGCCGTCGCCGCACGGATGTCCAGCGGCACCGCCACGGTTCACATCGGGGACACGGTCTTTCACTACGTGATCACCGAATCCGGCCTCACCCACCACGACGGTCCGGCCGAGCAGCCCGACCTGGTGCTCCGGCTCGATCTGGCCGAGGCCACCGAGATCGCCGCCGGCACCCGCGCGCTCCCCGACCCGGTGGGCTGACCGCGCGGCACGGGCCGAGGGTCGCCGGGCGTCGGTAGCATCGGCTGGGTTGTGCCCATCCGATCCAGGAGGAAGTCCGTGACCAGCGAGAACGCCATCGGCACGATCACGATGATCGGATCCGGTAGTGCCAGTGCCACACCCGACATCATGCGGGTGAACATCTCGGTGGAGACGCGGGCCGACACGGTGGCGGCGGCCTACGCGCGGGCCGGACAGCGGGCCGACGCGGTCATCGGGGCGCTGCGGGCGGACGGGGTGGCGGGGCGCGACATCAATACCAGCGGGCTCACCGTGCGCGCGGACACCGTCTGGACCGACGGGAATCGCGAACAGTTGGTCGGCTACATCGCCGGAACCTCGTTGACGGTCACCCTGCGCGATATCGCCGCGGACAATGGCGAGGCCAAATCCGACGAGACCGGCCCCGCCGCCATCATCGCCCACGCGGTCGACGCCGGTGGCGACGATGTGCGACTCGGCGGCCTCACCCTCGCGGTCGCCGACGAGGAGGCGCTCATGGTCCGCGCCCGCGACGCGGCCTGGGATCACGCCCTCGGCAAGGCCGAACAGTACGTCTACCGCGCAAGCCGCACCCTCGGCCCGGTGGTGGAGATCACCGAGAACATCTCCGGCCCCGCCCCCCAACCCCGAATCGCCTTCGCCGCCAACAAGTCCGGCGGCTACGCCGAATCCATCCCGGTCGAACTCGGCGAAAGCGAACTCTCCACCACCATCCGAGTCACCTGGCAACTCACCTGAGCCGCAGGCCGTAATTCCGGCGCGCTCAGCCACCGTCATTCCGGCGCGCTTTTGGCCGGAATCCACCAGGGGCGGTGTGGATCCCGGCCACAAGCATGCCGGGATGACGGGGTCGCTCAGAGGTCGACGCGGGCCAGGAGGGCGGTGGCGCGGACCTGGGTGAGTTGGATGCGGAAGCGGGTGGCGTCGGGGCGGGTGCGGTGGGGGTGGGGGTCGGAGACGACCATGGTGCGCAGGTCGTGGAGCAGGCGGGTGCCTTCGGTGATGGTGAGGCGGCCGGTGTCGACGAGGTGGCGAACATTGGCGGTGGGGTCGAGGTCGCCGGTGCCGGCGGCGTAGGCGGTGATGTGCTGCAGGGCCGCGCGCAGGCGCTTCTCGCAGGGCTGGAAGCGCTCGCGCTCATAGTGTTTGATCGCCTGGCGCAGGTCGGCCAGGGCCGCCTGTTGGCCGCGCACCTCCAGCTCGGTCGCCAACAGGTCCAGCTGCTCTTCTAGTCGAATCGGCAGGTAGGCGGTGGGTTTCAGGCGGCAGCGCACCCCACCATCCGGGCCGATGGCCCCCGCCCGGTCGATCTTCATCTGATACCCGTCCACCAGCAGCGCCTTGCGCAGGCCCGGCATCCAGCCCGGAAGATGCTTGCGCGCCAACGACTCCCCCTGCAGGAATCGCGCCACCGTCACCTCGACCAGATTCAGCAGCGCGCGATCGGCCTCGGCGTTCCCGCCCAGCGCCGCCTGCCGCGCCCCGAACACCGGCGTCACCAACCGCCCCCAATAGCTGTCGGCGTTCACCCACAGCTCGCCCCGATACTCCGGCCGCTTGAGATCCACCCCCAACAGCAGCGCCTCGACCGAGTGAAACCTCGACTGATCCCCGTAGATCAGCTCGACCACCGACGCCAACGTCGGATCCGACAACGTAGTCACGACCATCCATCTTGGCCCACCGCCAACCCCCTGTCCCCCAACCCATCCCACAGAACAAGATCAGGGAGCTTTCAACGCGGGAAATCGGACAGAATTCCTCGCCGAGAGCTCCCTGATCCGGTGACCGCGTCAGCGCTCCAGGGCCGCGATGCACTCCACGTGATGGGTACCGGGGAAGGCGTCGAAGACGCGCAGCTCCACCGGACGGTAGCTCGCCGCGCGGTACAGGCCGATGTCGCGGGCGAATGCCGCTGGGTCGCAACCGATGTGGATGATCCGGCGCGGGGTGCGCTCGCCAAGGGCGTTGATCATGTCCTTGCCCGCGCCCGCGCGCGGCGGATCCAGCACCACGACATCCGGTGCGACACTCGGCTGTTCGACGATCCAGCGCTCGACCCGCTCCGCCCGCAAATCCACCCACGGCAGATCCCGCAGTGCCGCACGGCCTTCGGTCACCGCGCTGCGCGCGAACTCGACCCCGTGCACCGCCCCGCCATCCCCGACCTGCTCGGCCACCCGGGCGGCGAACACACCCACACCGCAGTACAAATCCCAGGCCAGCGCCCCGGGCGCGGCCTCGGCCCACTCCGCGACCACATCCGAATAGCATTGCGCCGCACCGTAATGCGGCTGCCAGAACCCGGTGGCCGACAACTCCCACCGCCGCCCCGCCACATACTGCACCGCCCGCCCGGTCCCCTCGACCACGCGCTCCTCGCGCACCCCGTGGGCAGCCGCGCGCCGCGCGGCGGTACTGCGCCGATCACCCCCACGCCCACCGGAATCGCGTCCACGCTCCCGCCCAGCACCGCGGCCACGCTGACCTCGTCCCCGGTGACCGACGTCCTCGGCCGCAGCGGGCGCGACCTCGACGATATGCCGCATCCCGTCACCGTCAACGGCCACAACAAGATCGGCCCCGGGCGTCCACATCCGCTCCGCGATCCCATCCATGGCCCCCGCCATCGGCTGCGGGCACCGCAAATCCGCGACCACCTCGGTACTCCGATACCGATGCACCCCGGCCCGCCCGTCGGCATCCACCGCCAACCGCACCCGACTCCGCCACCCGGCGGTATACCCCGCCGCCGAAACCCGGCTCCCCACCGCCACTTCGGCCGCCTCGGCACCGGGCCGGGCGATCAAGCTGCTCGCCAGATGCGTGGCCACGCCGCCGATTCGCCCCGGCGCTGAGCCCGCGGGCATGGCGTCATCGCGCCCGGCGGGGTGTGAGTTCTGTTGGGCCACCACACTGCTCGGGAGGCCGAGCGGGACCGGGATCGGTTCGACGGTGAAGTCGGGTTCCCAGTCGGCGAGGCGGCGGAGTTGGTCGGCGACGACCTGGCGCTTCAGTTCGCGTTGGGCTTCGGGGGTGGCGAAGGTGAAGTCGCAGCAGCCCGCGCCGCCGGGGCCGGAGACCGGGCAGGTCGCCGGGACGCGGTCCGGGGAGGGCTCGAGGATCTCGAGGGCTTCGGCGCGGCAGAAGGAGCCGCCGCGGTCCTCGGTCACCCGGGCGCGGACGAGTTCGCCGGGCAGGCCGTGGCGGACGAACAGCACGCGGCCCTCGTGGCGGGCCACACAGAAGCCGCCGTGGCCGGGCGGGCCGAGGCGGACCTCGAGGATCTGGCCGTACCAGTCGGAGCTCACGATTCGTCACCGAAGCCGCGCCGGACGTAGCCGGGGGCATTGACGACGCGGGCCGCGCGGGCCTTTCCGGCGGAGGAGGACAGCTGCCACGGGACGCTGGTCACCATGACGCCGGGCTCGAACAGCAGGCGGCCCTTGAGCCGCAGCGCACTCTGGTTGTGCAGCAACTGCTCCCACCAGTGGCCGACCACGTATTCGGGGATGAACACGGTCACCACGTCACGCGGCGAGTCCTTGCGCACCCGCTTGACGTAATCCACCACCGGCTTGGTGATCTCGCGATACGGCGATTCGATCACCTTGAGCGGCACCGCGATATCGCTGGTCTCCCACTGGCGCACCAGCGCACGCGTGTCGGGCTCGTCCACGTTCACCGTGATCGCCTCGAGCGTGTCGGGGCGGGTGGCGCGCGCGTAGGCCAGCGCGCGCTTGGTGGGCATGTGCAGCTTGGACACCAGCACGATCGAATGCGTGCGACTGGGCAGTACACCGTCCCAATCGGTCTCGTCGAGTTCCCGCGACACCGTGTCGTAGTGGCGGCGAATGAGTTTCATCAACCCGAAGATGGCCGTCATGGTGACGATCGCGATCCACGCGCCCGCCAGGAACTTGGTCACCAGCACGATGCCGAGCACGGTCGCGGTCATGGTGAGGCCGATGGCGTTGATCACCCGCGAGCGCTTCATGCGCGCCCGATGCGACGGATCGGTCTCGGTGCGCAGCAGGCGCGTCCAATGCCGCAGCATGCCGGTCTGGCTCAGCACGAACGACACGAACACGCCGACGATGTAGAGCTGGATCAGGCGCGTCACCTCCGCGCCGAACAGCACCACGAACGCGATGGCCGCACCGGCCAGGAACAGGATGCCGTTGCTGAACGCCAGCCGATCACCGCGCGTGTGCAGCTGCCGCGGCAGGAAACGATCCTGCGCCAGAATCGAACCCAGCACCGGGAACCCGTTGAACGCGGTATTGGCCGCCAGCACCAGAATCAGCGCGGTCACGATGGTGATGAAGTAGAAGCCCGGCTGGAAGCCGGAGAACACCGCGCCCGCCAACTGCGCGACGAGGGTCTTCTGCTCGTATCCCGCGGGCGCGCCGATCAAATCGGAGGTGTCGTGCGCGTACACGATGCCGACCTTCTGCGTGAGCACGATCATGCCCATGAACAGGGTGATGGCGATCGCACCGAGCAGCAGCAGCGTGGTCGCGGCATTGCGGGACTTGGGTTTGCGGAACGCGGGCACACCATTGCTGATGGCCTCCACACCGGTCAGCGCCGCGCAGCCGGAGGAGAACGCGCGCGCGATCAGGAACACGAACGCCAGCCCGGCCAGATGGTTCTCCTCGGCCTTGAGCCCGAACCCGTAGGACTCCGCGTGCACCGACTGCCCCAGCACGCCGATCCGGGTGAACCCCCAGATCAGCATGATGAACATGCCGATCATGAACGCGTAGGTGGGAATCGCGAAGGCCGTACCGGATTCGCGCACACCACGCAGGTTGATGGCAGTGAGGATCACAATCGCCGACACCGCGAACAACACCTTGTGCGTTGCGACGAACGGCACAGCCGAGCCGATGTTCGAGGCCGCCGACGAAATCGACACCGCCACCGTGAGCACATAGTCCACCAGCAGCGCGCTGCCGACGGTCAATCCCGCGGTGGGCCCGAGGTTCTTGGTCGCCACCTCGTAATCGCCGCCGCCGGACGGATAGGCGTGCACGTTCTGCCGGTAACTGGCCACCACCACCGCCATTACCAGCGCGACCGCCAGGCCGATCCAGGGCGCGTAGGCGTAGGCCGTCAGCCCGGACACCGACAGCACCAGGAAGATCTCCTCCGGCGCGTAAGCCACCGATGACAGGGCGTCCGAGGCGAATACCGGGAGCGCGATTCGCTTGGGCAGCAGCGTGTGCCCGAGCGAATCACTGCGGAAAGGGCGGCCGACCAGCATGCGCTTGGCGGCCGTCGTCAACTTCGACACTCCAGGCAGCATAAGGCAGTGCGCGACCCCCCGCGTCCACCACGCGACCGAGAGGGCGAGCGGTCGTAGGGTGGCGGAGGAGGGACGTGAGCTTTTTCCGATTCGGTTTGAACTCCTTCCGGAGGGGGAAAATGCCCGCAGTGAAACTCGAGCGGTACGGTTGCGACCCGAACAAAGCAACCAGACCGCACAAAAGGTTTTCGGGAATGGGGTTCGAACGGTGTATGTGGTGATCATGGGCTGTGGGCGGGTGGGATCCTCGCTCGCTCGGGCCCTTGTCCGCATCGGCCACGAGGTCGCGGTGATCGATCAGAACTCGAGCGCCTTCCTGCGGCTGGGCCGCGATTTTCCGGGCCTGTGCATCACCGGCGTCGGCTTCGATCGAGATGTGTTGACCCGCGCCGGAATCGAGCGCGCCGGGGCCTTCGCCGCGGTGTCCTCCGGCGACAACTCCAACATCATCTCCGCCCGCGTGGCCCGCGAGACCTTCGGCGTCGAGCGCGTGGTGGCCCGCATCTACGACGCCAAACGCGCCGCCGTCTACGAGCGCCTGGGCATCCCGACCATCGCCACCGTGCCGTGGACCACCGATCGCTTCCTGCGCACGCTGGTCGCCGATCAGTCCACCACCACCTGGCGCGACCCCACCGGCACCGTCGCGGTCACCGAGGTCGTGCTGCACGAGGACTGGTACGGGCGCACCGTGGCTTCGCTCGAGGACGCCATCGGCGCGCGGGTGGCGTTCATCATCCGCTTCGGACAGGGCTTGCTGCCCAATGGCAAGTCCATGCTGCAGGCCGATGACCTGGTCTACATCTCGGCGACATCCGGGACCGTCGGTGAAGCGGTGGCCCTGGCCGCCAATGCCCCCGCGAGCGAGGACTGATCATGAAAGTAGCCATCGCCGGGGCCGGCGCCGTCGGACGCTCCATCGCCCAGGAACTCTTGCGCGGCGGCCACCAGGTCATGCTGCTGGAACGCCGCCTCGACCACATCGACCCCACCAGCGCGCCCGCCGCCGTCTGGACCCACGCCGACGCCTGCGAGCTCGAGACGCTCGAAGAGGCCGGGCTGGAAACCTACGACGTGGTCATCGCCGCCACCGGCGACGACAAGGTGAACCTGGTGTTCAGCCTGCTCGCCAAGACCGAATTCGGGGTCGGGCGAGTCGTGGCCCGCGTGAACGATCCGCGCAACGAGTGGCTGTTCGATTCGTCGTGGGGTGTCGATGTGGCGGTGTCCACACCGCGGCTGCTGGCCTCGCTGGTCGAGGAGGCCGTCTCGGTCGGCGACCTGGTGCGGCTCATGACGCTGCGGCAGGGTCAGGCCAACCTGGTCGAGATCACCCTGCCGACCGATACCCCGTTGGCGGGCAAGGCCGTTCGCACGCTCGCGCTGCCGCGCGATGCCGCCCTGGTGACGATCCTGCGGGGCGGCCGCGTCATCGTGCCGCAGGCCGACGACCCGCTCGAAGGCGAGGACGAGCTGCTGTTCGTGGCCTCCGTCGAGGCCGAGGACGATCTACGGAAGGCGCTCGGCGTCAACGGCTTCGGCAAGGCCGTCGAATAGCTTCGAATGAAACGACTGTGGGCCGGGCGCACTCCCCAGTGCCCGGCCCACTTCTCGTCCAGCTCCGCATCGAGCGATCCCCCGACCGATCAGGACGCCGCCCGCAGTTCGGCCCGCAGCCGATTCAGCGCGCGGTGCTGCATGACCCGCACCACGCCCGGGCTGGTGCCGATGGCCTCGGCGGTCTGCGCCGCCGTCCACCCCAGCACGATGCGCATGACCAGCACCTCGCGGTGGGTCGAGGACAGCACCTGCATGAGATCCCGTGCCGCGCGCCGGGTTTCCATGGCCAGTGCCCGCTCCTCGGGGCCCGCCTCGTTGTTCGGCGCGTCCGGGAACTCCGCCACCGGGTAGGCCGGGTGCAGCTGCGCCCGCCGGAAGGCATCGGCGACCTTGTTGGCCGAGATGCCGTAGACGAAGGCCAGGAACGACTTGCCCTGGTCCCGGTAGCGGGGAATCGCCTGGACGGTCGCCAGGCAGATCTCCTGCGCCACATCGTCCGCGGTCACGTGCAGGTGACCCGCGCCGCTCATGCGCGCCGCACAGTAGCGGCGGACGAGCGGATAGACGATCTTGAGAATTTCGGAGACCGCGTCCCGGTCACCGGCCGCGGCCGGACCGATCAACTTCTCCAGTTCCGCTGCGGCGCGCCGGGACTCCGACGTCGCCACACTGCTCGTGCTCTTGCTTCCCCGCCCCGCCGGGTGCCGGCGCGAGGCCTGAGTCTGCACCGCGGTCCCGAGCCCCTCGCCCCGTTCCTGCGCTGCCACTGCCTTGCCGTCGGTAACCAACTCCACGATCCTTTCTCCGTAGGTTCTGAGAAAGATCGTGCTCGCGGCGGGGTCCCGGAAATAGGTACCCCAGGGGTGGGTTGGTCACCCCCTTACGGCCCCCAATGGCCCCGAAGGTGTTGCGCCCTGGGGTTTTACCGCGATAAGTGCCCGAATGCGGACAAGTTGGTCGACAGACCGAGAGGTATTCAGGCGGCAGGCTCGGTGGATTTCGCCGCCTGCGACGGCAGATGACCCGCCTTGCGGACCGCCCAGAAGGTCACCAGCGCGGCCACCGCGGTCAACGGCCACCCCATGCCGATACGCGCCACGGCCAGCAGACCCGTGCTGTTGGAGTCGTAGAGGTGGTTCTGCACCAGATACCGCGCCACGAACACCAGCGCCCACACCGCGGTCGCGATGTCGTAGAGCCGCATCGCGCGCCGGTCGGACCGCCAGCCCGTGCCGTGGCCGTTGAGCGCACCCCAGATCACGCCCGCCAACGGCCAGCGCACCACCAGGGACATGAGGAACGCGCCGCCGTAGATCAGGCTCGCGTAGATGCCGAACAGGAAGAAGCCCTTGGCCTCACCCATGCGGTAGGCGATGAACGCGCACACGCCCACGCCCAGGAAACCCGAGATGGCGGGCTGGATCGGACCGCGACGTGCCAAGCGCCACACCAGAATCGCGGCGGCCACACCCAGCGACGCCCAGATCGCGGCGGTCAGCCCGCGCAGCGAATTCACCGGCACGAACACCAGCACCGGCAGCGAGGAGTAGATCAGGCCGCTGATGCCGCCCATCTGCTCGAGCAGCGTCTGCTCGGGCTCCTCGTCCGCCTCGGGGTCCCCATCCGCCTCGAGGTTCAGGGCGGCGCGCTCGGCGTCGACGAGGGCCTGGGTGTCCTCGTCCAGCAGCGCGCGATCCAGGCGCAGGGGCGGCTGGTCACCGGTGACGGCGTCGAGTTGAACCGTCGGTGGGTCGAAAGTCTCGGCCGGTCCGCGGCTCTCGTCGCTGCTGCTGTCGGTATTCGGCATGAGTGTCAGGAGTTCCCGCGCAATTCGTAGTAGGGGTTGAAGATCACCTTGCCGCCGTCGCGTTCACCGACGCGGCCGCGGACCAGGATACGACGCCCCGGCTCGATTCCCGGAATGCGACGCCGGCCGATGAACACCAGCGCCACACTGTCGGTCCCGTCGAAGAACTCCGCCTCGACCTCCGCGCCCGCGGATCGGGGACACGCCTCGACGCTGCGCAATCTGCCGAGCATGGTGACTTCCTCACCGCGTCGACACTCCGATGCCCGACACGCGCCCGACGCCTCCGACGTCTCGGCGAGTTCCTCGGCATCCAAACGATCAAGGTCCTCGGTCAGGCGACGGCTGAGCCGTCGAAAATAGCCTGACGGGGTGTCCTTCCCACCCGCGGATGGCATTTCGCACGCTCTCCTGTAGAGCTCGACGGCGTGGGTCTCACGTCGTTCGTTCCTTCCACGACGCCCAGATGGTTTGCCACCCGGCCGCCCATGGCCGTACAGGGCCACTGTAGATGCACCGGCCTGCACCCGCCACGCGTGCCCGTCAACCCCGGACACGGTGCTTACATCCCACCAGCCATACCCATTACCCACCGGTACCCAAACCCGCCCCCGCTCGCGGCGGGGTCGTGGCGTTCGTCCGCCCGCTCGCGGCGCGGTGACCGCCGGGCCGCCCTGGCCAGGGCCACGGCCGCCCCGGCTACGCTCGGCCGGTGCCCGATTCTCCACGTCCGGCGGTGGCCCCCGCGAGTCCCGCGATAGTCCTGGCCCTGCCCGGGACCGGCTCCGACGCCCATTTCGCCCGCCGCGCCTTCGGATCCGCCTGTGCCGCACGGGATCTGCCGTTCCTGGCGGTCGACCCGGATCCGCGCCGGGTGATCGACAGCTACCGCGACGCGCTCGACGCCGCGGCCCGGTCCGGCCCGATCCTCGTGGCGGGCATCTCGCTGGGCGCGGCCGTTGCCCTCGATTGGGCCGCCGCTCACCCCGATGCGGTTTGCGGTGTGGTTGCCGCACTCCCCGCGTGGACCGGTGCCGACACCACCGGCTGCCCCGCCGCCGCGAGCGCCGCCGCCACCGCCGCCCAACTTCGCGCGGACGGCCTCGAGACCGTCCTGTCCCGTATGCGGGCGTCCAGCCCGGCGTGGCTCGCCGAGGCCCTGACCCACTCCTGGACCGCCCAGTGGCCGGATCTCCCCTCGGCACTCGAGGAAGCCGCCGCCTACGCCTGGCCCGAGCCCGAACTCCTTGCCCGGGTGAGCGCCCCGGTCGAAATCATCGGCGCGATCGACGATCCCGTGCACCCGTTCGCGGTCGCCGAACACTGGACCACCCTCATCCCCCACGCCACCCTGCACACCATCACCCTCGACGAATTGGGCGCGGACCCGGCCATCCTCGGCACCCACGGCCTCAACGCCCTACTCCCCCGCCGAGTCTCGACCCCCTGACCCGAATCCCGGCCGCGCCGCCGCCACTCGCGTCCGAGCGGCTCGACGCAGTTCCAGGCGAAACGGGGCACCGCCAGATCGGCGGTGCCCCGTTATCGTCTTGTCCTACAGCATTATCCGGTCAGTTCAGGCCGAGTTGCTGCATGGCCGAGCCCTCGGCTCCACGGCGGGGCTCTTGGGGTGGTTGTTCGGGTTGGAAGGCGGGGCCGCCTTGCATGGCGGCCATTTGGGCCTGCATGGCCTGCTGCTGGGCGGCCACCTGCTGTTGGTGGGCGGCGGCTAGCTGGTCGGCGAGTTCCTGGGGTAGGACGACCGGGAGGGGCTCGCGGACCGGGAGGGGCTCGTCGCCGCGGCGGACCACGGTTTCGCTGAGGACCGCGCGGGCGGCGGCCACCAGGGGCGAGTTGTCGTCGGCCGCGCCGGTCGGGCCGGCGGCCACCAGGCGGACCATCCAGCGGTAGCCGTCGACGCCGATGAAGCGCAGATCCGCGCCCTGGGTGACGGCGTGCAGCTCACGACCCCACGGGCCCTGCACGACCGAGACGGTCGCGCCGTCCTTGCGCAGCGTCTCGGCGAGATCGGCTGCCACGGAACGCCATTGGCCGGAGGTCTTGGGCGCGGCGTAGGCCGCCACCGTGATTCGGCCGTGCTGGGTGGCGAGGTGGACGGCCTGCGGGGTGCCGTCGGGGGTCATCTCGACCTGGAGCTGTCCGCCCGGCGGGACCGGCACGATGACCGAGCCCAGATCCAGCCGCTGGTCGGCAATGGCCTCGAGCCGGTCGGCGACGTCCTCGTAGTCGTAGGGACCCGATTTCGGGTCGGCGGCGACCGTCACCGGCGCGAAGTTGGCGGTGTCGAATTCGCCCGTGCCCACGCCGGATTCGTCGTACTCGTCGTCGTATTCGTCGTATTCGTCGTACTCGGTGTACTCGTCGTCGTACTGCGGCGCGTCAGCTCTGTCGCCGCCCTTTTTCTTGCGTCCGAACACCATCGTCATGCCTCCTTGCCGGTCGCCTGACCCGACCCACCGGACCCGGTGGACAGGCTGGCATGCCCACCGCTGGACCCGTATCCTCCTGCGCCGCGCGCGGTCTCGTCGAGCGTGTCGACCTCCACGAAGTCCACCAATTCGACCTTCTGCACCAGCAGCTGCGCAATCCGGTCACCCCGCCGGAGCTCGATGGCCGCGCGCGGATCGTGATTGATCAGGCACACCTTGATCTCACCGCGGTAGCCCGCGTCGACCGTGCCGGGGGTATTGACGACCGAAAGACCCGCCTTGGCCGCCAGACCCGACCGCGGATGGATCAGACCCACGGTGCCGAGGGGAAGCGCCACCGCGATGCCGGTGCCGACGAGCACACGCTCGCCCGGTTCGATGATGACGTCCTCGGTGGTGCACAGGTCCACGCCCGCGTCGCCCTCGTGGGCACGCGTCGGTACGGGGATGCCGGGATCGAGCCGCAGCAGGGGAATAGGTGGAATACCGGTCACGTAGGCCGAGCCTACGCGTTCGGGTCCGCACTCATTGACCTAGTCTGATGTCGTGTCCGACCAGCAGCCCCAGGTGTCCATGGAATCCAAGCCGCAGACCCCCGTCCGCTACCGCGAGCGCCTCTGGGTGCCGTGGTGGTGGGTGCCCGTCGCGTTGGTCGTGACCGGGCTGCTGGCCGCCGAAATCCACATGGGCGCACCGGGAATCCGGGCCTGGCTGCCGTACGTGCTGCTGTTCCCGGTCGCGGCCTGGGTGCTGGTGTGGTTCTCGCGCCACACGGTGGAGGTCGCCGCCGACGCCGACGGCGTGCCGGAGCTGCGCACCGATCGCGCCCACCTGCCCGCGACCTTCGTCAAGCGCGCGGCCCCGGTGCCGACCAGTGCGAAGAGCGCGGCGTTGGGTCGACAGCTCGACCCCGCCGCCTTCGTCCAGCATCGGGCCTGGATCGGGCCCATGGTGTTGCTCGTCCTCGACGATCCGGATGATCCGACGCCGTACTGGCTGGTCAGCACGCGCTATCCAGAGAAAATCATCGCGGCGCTCGGCCTGAAGAACGCGGCCGAGCAAGACTGACGGGACCGGCCACTGCAACTGACCGGTTCCTGCGATCGATTGATCGGACCGATTCCTGACCGCGCTCGGCGGACCGAGCGCGGGCCGGCGGAATCTTCTGAATCCCCTACGTGGACGGTGCCTTACGCGGCGCAGTCCATGCAGATCAGCTGACCGCCGGCTTCGCTGGCCAGTCGGCTGCGGTGGTGCACCAGGAAGCAGCTCGAACAGGTGAACTCGTCGGCCTGCTTCGGGATGACCCGAACCGAGAGCACCTCCTCGGAAAGGTCCGCGCCGGGAAGCTCGAACGATTCCGCGGTATCGGATTCGTCGATATCCACGACGGCGGACGCGGCTTCGTTGCGGCGAGCCTTCAGCTCCTCCAGCGAGTCCTCCGACACATCGTCGGATTCACTGCGCCGCGGTGCGTCATAGTCGGTTGCCATGTCGTCTTCCCCTCGTCCTTACTCCGTATATCCCGGACCGGCACCCACCTGACCGGCCCCTTTCGGGTCCGGATCGGGAGGAGATGCCGCCCCGCCCGTGGTGTACGTCACGCGTACACCGGTCACAGATCCGAGCCGGACAGTCCTTCATCCGCAGCGGATCGCGCTCGGTCAACGCAGGACATGCCCTTGTTGTTCCCGAAATCGAACCCCAGTTTCACCTGGGTTGTACGATCTGGGCCGCCAGACAATAGCGGACCCCGGGACAAAAGTCGCAATCAAAAGCCGTGCGAGTTGAAAATGAGGGTCAATCGTCACCTACGAGGGAACACTCCGAGATCTTCCTCGCCGGGTTCGAGACCTGACGGGGACCTTCCCCACCCGCATACCCCCGGAACCGCGATCGCCACACCCGATGCCCGACTTGCCGACGCCCTGCACGCGTCGACCTCCGCGTTTTCGTAGAGTGTGGGCGTGGTTTCACTGATCACCCAAGGTAACTCGACCGATCCGCAGGGGCGGCCGTTCATTCGGCGGCGCTGGGAACCGTGGGCGGCCATGGTGGGAGTCATCGCTCTGATCTGCGTCGGCGTGTGGTTCAAGGCGCTGACGACGACCGAGAGTGACCAGGGCGCCATGGCCTGCAACTCCCCCAGCCCCGCCTCGAGCACGTCCGCGGCCAAGCCCGCGCCACTCGGGGAGCGGGTGTCGAACTCGCGGTTACGGGATGTGGAGCCCGCGGCGCTGGCCTCCGCCAAGGTGCGCGTGTTCAACGCCAACAATCAGCGCGGTCAGGCCGCGCACGTGGCCTCCGAGCTGGGCGATCTCGGTTTCGCCAGCGCGCCGGACGTGCAGATCGGCAATGACCCGGTCTATGTGAACGGCGATCTGGAGTGCACCGGGCAGATTCGCTTCGGCGTCAAGGGACGTCCGGCGGCGGCCTCGGTGCAGCTGGTCATGCCGTGCGCCGAGCTGATCGAGGATCAGCGCCAGGACGACACCGTGGATCTGGTGCTGGGCACGCTGTTCCGTGACATCCGGCCCGGAACGGATGCCGAAGAGGTGCTGAAGTCGCTGAAGAACCCGACGCCGGGCACCGCGCCCGCCATCGACCCCAAACTGTTGGAAGCGGCACGGCACGCGAAGTGTTGAGAATCTCTTTCGCGACGGCTCGGCTCTGATTCGCCGCGGCGTCGCGAAACCCGTAGCGGCGCAACGCTATCTATGAATCGGGATGACAGAATCGCCGCGGCCCCTCGGTCGCGGCGATTCCTTTTGCTTGCTTCGTCCGGTTCGTCCTGTATATCCGGAGCTGTTCAGACCCCTGTCAGGGAACCGGGATAGGGGTGGTGACATCCAGACGCTTGAACAGACCGAACAGTTCGTCAGCAATGCCGGGTGCCACGGCCGCCACCAAATCGCCTGCCGCGCCCGGCGAGTCGGGAGCGGGCGGCAGGATCAGGCGCGCGCCCGCCTCGGTCGCCACGAGTGCGCCCGCCGCCCAGTCCCACAGGTTCAGGCCGTGCTCGTAGTAGGCGTCGGTGCGCCCCTCGGCGACCGCGCACAAATCCAGTGCCGCCGAACCGAACCGGCGAATATCGCGAATGTGCGGCAGCACCTGCGCCACCAGCTCGCCCTGCCGGGTGCGGCGCGGCGTCGCGTAGGCGAAGCCGGTGGCGACCAGCGCCATGGACAGCGCCTCGACCGCGTTGGCGCGCAAGGGAATCGGGGTGCCGCCGGGGGACGTGCCGTCCGGGCTCGACTCGGCGCGATGCGCGCCCAGGCCCAGTCCGGCGCTGAAGGTGACCGCGTGCGCGACGTCGGCGACCGCGCCGGCTACCGGCCGGCCACCGCGCACCGCGGCCACCGACACCGAATAGGACGGGATGCCGTAGAGGAAGTTGACCGTCCCGTCGATGGGATCGACGATCCAGTGCACGAGATCGGGATCGTCGATCAGGCTGCCGCCGTCCTCCTCCCCCACCACGCGGTCGCCGGGGCGCAGTTCGGCCACCAGCTTGCGAACCAACTGCTCGGTCTCGGTGTCGACAATGGTCACCGGATCGGTCGGCGTGCTCTTGGCCTGCACGGCGTCCGCGGCGTGCGCGCCGGACCCGAAGACCTCGGGGCGGCGCGCCCGCACATGGGCGGCGGCGGTCTCGGCGAGATACACCGCGACGCGGCGGAGTTCGGCTATGTCCGTGCGAAGTTCGGCTATGTCCGAAGTGTCGGGCTTCGGGGTGGCGGTGGGGGCGGTGGAAGTGAAATTCGATTCCGGCACGACCTCCATCGCAGCACAGATCCGGCAGCGCGCGCATTAGGCTTGTCGTGCACGACACAGCTCACGGGCCGGGACCTGCGGTTTGCCCGGCAAATCACTGGAGAACGAGGAGTGGTCCATGTCCGATCCCGGGCACGCGTTCGGCATCGATATCGGTGGCAGCGGTGTGAAGGGTGCCGAGGTCGATCTCGCGACCGGTGAACTGTGCTACGAGCGCATCAAGATCGCCACCCCGCATCCCGCCACGCCGAACGCGGTCGCGGAATCGGTGTCGAAATTGGTCGCGCAGTCCGGCTGGGAGGGCCCGGTCGGCATCACCATGCCGAGCGTGGTGCTGCGCGGTCAGATCCGCACCGCCGCCAATATCGACCCCACCTGGGTGGGCATCGACGCCCGGCATCTGTTCTCGGTGGCGCTGGGCGGGCGCGAGGTGACCGTCCTCAACGACGCCGACGCGGCGGGCATGGCCGAGGACCGGTACGGCGCGGCAAAGGATCTCACCGGATTGGTAATGCTGCTCACCTTCGGCACCGGTATCGGATCGGCGGTGATGTACAACGGCGTCCTCATGCCCAACAGCGAGCTCGGGCACATGGAGGTCGACGGTCGCGAGGCCGAGCACCGAGCCGCGGCGTCGGTCAAGGATCGGGTCGGCATGACCTATCCGGAGTGGGCCAAGGAGGTGTCCAAGGTGCTGGTCACGCTGGAAAACCTGTTCTGGCCGAACGTCTTCGTGGCGGGCGGCGGCATCAGTCGCGACTACCAGGAATGGATTCCCTTGCTCACCAACAGAACCCCCGTGGTGCCCGCCGCGCTGCGCAATACCGCGGGCATCGTCGGAGCCGCCATGGCGGTGTCGGCCGGTATCGCGCCATAAGTAAGCTGGTTCGATCGTTACAATGGAACACATGCCCGGCGGTAGGCCGGAAACCGACACCGGCACGAGAGCCGGTTTACCCCCCGACAGAACCGCTCCGCCGGAACTCAACTCTGGCGTGACGCCGCACGAGACCGTCACGAAAGGGCGTACGTGGTAGCCACGAATACCCGAGAGACCGCCGAATCGGCCGACGCCGCCGACTCAGCAGACACCACCGCAGCACGGCCGGTCAAGAAGGCTGCCGCCAAGAAGGCTGCCCCGGCCAAGAAGGCCGCGGCGAAGAAGACCGCGGCCAAGAAGACCGCGGCGAAGAAGGCGACCAAGGCCACCGCCAAGAAGACGGCGGCCAAGAAGGCCTCGCCGAAGAAGGCCGCCGAGCCCGGCATCGAAGGCGCCGAGGGCGATGAGGTCCTCGACGACGAGTCGCTGGAACTCGACGACCTCGATGACCTGGAAGTCGACGAGGACGACCTCGGCGACGACGAGGAAATCGTCGACGAGGTCGACGACGAGGAAGAGGCGGACGGCGAGGCCGTTCCCGCCGCCGCCGCGGGCGAGGAGGCCGAAGAGGCCGACGAACCCTCGGAGAAGGACAAGGCCTCCGGCGACTTCGTCTGGGACGAAGAGGAATCCGAGGCGCTGCGCCAGGCCCGCAAGGACGCCGAGCTCACCGCCTCGGCCGACTCGGTCCGCGCGTACCTGAAGCAGATCGGCAAGGTCGCGCTGCTCAACGCCGAGGAGGAGGTCGAGCTCGCCAAGCGCATCGAGGCCGGGCTCTACGCCACCGAGAAGCTGCGCGAGTTCGCCGAGAAGGGCGAGAAGCTGCCCGTGCAGTCGCGCCGCGACCTGCAGTGGATCATGCGCGACGGCAATCGCGCCAAGAACCACCTGCTGGAAGCCAACCTGCGACTGGTCGTTTCGCTCGCCAAGCGCTACACCGGCCGCGGCATGGCGTTCCTGGACCTCATCCAGGAAGGCAACCTCGGTCTGATCCGCGCGGTCGAGAAGTTCGACTACACCAAGGGTTACAAGTTCTCGACCTACGCGACGTGGTGGATCCGCCAGGCCATCACCCGCGCCATGGCCGACCAGGCCCGCACCATCCGCATCCCCGTGCACATGGTCGAGGTCATCAACAAGCTCGGCCGCATCCAGCGCGAACTCCTCCAGGACCTGGGCCGCGAGCCCACCCCCGAAGAGCTCGCCAAGGAAATGGACATCACGCCCGAAAAGGTCCTCGAGATCCAGCAGTACGCGCGTGAGCCCATCTCCCTGGACCAGACCATCGGTGACGAGGGCGACTCCCAACTCGGCGACTTCATCGAAGACTCCGAAGCCGTTGTCGCAGTAGACGCAGTCTCCTTCACCCTGCTGCAGGACCAACTCCAGTCGGTCCTCGAAACATTGTCCGAACGCGAAGCCGGCGTAGTCCGCCTCCGCTTCGGCCTCACCGACGGCCAACCCCGAACCCTGGACGAAATCGGCCAGGTCTACGGCGTAACCCGAGAACGAATCCGCCAAATCGAATCCAAGACCATGAGCAAGCTCCGCCACCCGAGCCGCTCCCAGGTCTTGCGCGACTACCTCGACTAGAGGATTGCCAAGGATTGGGCCGTTGAGCTGTAGCTCAGCGGCCCAATTCTTGTTTCTGGCGGCGGATGGCGGGGCTGGGTCAGAGGCCGCAGGGGGTGCCGAAGGCGTCCATGGCAGCGGTGAATGCGGGATCGTGCACGATTCTGTCGAAGTCGTCGCGGGTTGTTGCGGATTGGAGGCGGTTCAGTTGTGCGGCAGCGGTATTGAGTGCGTCCTTCAGTGACCCCTGGTCCGCGGCGGCTGCGGCGGCGGAGAGTTTCTCGGCGGTGTCGACATAGATTTGCCGTAGGTTGGTGATCGAGTTCTTGTCGTCGAGCGCTTCGAGGCGGCTGCGCAGTTCGTCCCATGCGGTGTTGACGGACGCGCACGTTGCCTTGTCATCGACGGCACCCGCCGTACCGGTAATCGCGGTGATCCCGCCGGTGATCGCCACCAGCGCCGCGGCGACAAGAACTGTTCTCCGCATTGGCGTTTCCCTTCTCCGTGTTCAGAACGACGAGCCTATGCCGCCGAAGGGCCACGGCGGAATTGGCGCGTTGTCGACCACGACGTTGTCGTATCGAATACCGAGGATCGGATTGTCCTCGTCGCACCAGCGCTCGCGGTCGGTCGAACAGCGCTCGCGATGACTACCGCAATCACCACCCACGACCGATGTCCGGCGCGCCGGAAGGTAGGCGCGAGTTACGTGCTGGCCTTCTCTGCCGCAGTCGAAAATCACGTCCACGCGATAGGTGTCGTCGGTTTCGTTGCGGCACCCAATTCCAGTCGAGCGGTGACCCAGCTTTGGGTGTGCGGCCCATTCTGGTATTCGGAACGGCTGAGATTGGTTTCTAGGCTGGGGTTTTGGGCTCGGATCCGGTTGCCGACGGGGGCTCGTTGGCGAGGTCGTTGATGAGGTCCAGGGCCGGGTAGAGGACGGGGCGTAGGGGGCGGAGTCTCGAGAGGGACACGATTCGTTCTACGAGGGGGGCTACTCGGCGGATCAGGAAGCGGGTGCGTTCTTGGTTGGGGCTGCGGTCGTGGACCCAGAACAGGACTATGCCCATGTGGGCCAGCCACAGGAGGTTTGGGAGTTCGGCCAGGAGGCGCTTGTCGCCTTTGATGTCGTTGCCGATTACCAGGTCGCGCATGATGGCGATGGATGATTCTCGGGCGGGGCGGCTTTCGGCGCTGAAGGGGTTGAGGGGGCTGGTGGGTTCGGCGGCGCTGGCGAAGAATTTGCCGCCGAATTCGTGGTAGGGGGCGGCTATGTCGACGAAGGCGAGTTCCATTGTCTGCCAGCGGGCGGCGAGGGAATCGCCGCGGGTGGTCTGGCGGAGCCGCTGTTCGTGCAGGGTTTGGATCTGTTGGTAGAAGCCCTGGACCAGCTGTTCCTTGGAAGTGAAGTAGTAGTAGGCGTTTCCGACGCTGACGCCGGCTTCGCCCGCGATCGCGCGCATGGTGGTCTTCGTGTAGCCGTTCTGCTCGAACAGACGGAGGGCGGCGTCGATGATCTGCTGGCGAGTTTCCTCGCCGCGCGCGGTCGCGGGCTCGGGGCGGGTCATGCGGATCAGGCTAGTGCGGCCGCGGCGGGCGGAACGGGAGGGACGGCGGCCTGCTTCTCCTGATGCCTGCTGCGTCGGATCTTGTTCAGGGCGATCAGGTTCGCGAAGTGCATAACGCCGAGCACCAGCAAGACCATGCCGAGTTTCGAAGCCAGCTCCTCGATCGCGACCCGCACATCCGCGACCGGGCCGCTGATGCGCAAGGCCAATGCCACGAAGCCCGCATTGACAAGCCAGAACCCGATGACCAGCAGATGATTCACCACCTCGGCCAGATCGGTGTCCCCATTCATGACATCCACCAGAAACCGCGCACCGGTGCGGTGCAGGGTGCGGGCCACCCAGAACGTCAGCACCAAGCTGACAATCGCGTAGGTCACGTACGTGACGACGACGAGGTCCATTACCCCAGCTCCTTACATATTTGAACGTGTTCAACTAGGAGGCTAGACGGTAAGTTGAACGCGTTCAAGTGTGAGCGCCGCGACAGTGCAGATCAGGATTAGGCTCGGAATAGGTCGGCCAGTGCCATCAACAACCTGCGGCCCGAATCCCATTGACCACATGGAGGTGCGTGATGATCGATCAGGAACTGCTCGTCGATGAGATCAAGACATTGCACGACGATCTGGCTCTCTGGCTGGGCACCTCGGATGCGCACGATGCTCTGGAGCGGTTCGGGGCGCAGTTGAGTCCCGCGTTCTCGATGGTCGTCATGCAGGGGGCCGTGGTTGCGCGTGCGCAACTACTGACGGGATTGAAGGGTGCGGGCTATTCGATGCCCGGCCTCACGATCGACATTGTCGATATCGAGGTGCTGCATCGGGCGAATGATTGCGCGGTGGCGCGGTTTCGGGAGATTCATCACCGGCCGAATGGGCCGGCCGCACGGCTGACCACGGGATTGCTGGTGGTGGACGCTGCGGGCCGCAATGGGCTGCGGTGGCGCTGCGTCCATGAAACCCTTGTGCCGTAAGGGGTTTGACTAGTGGAGTTCTCGGCCGGAGTCGAGGCCGGCGGTTGCGGTGCGGCGGAGGAATTCCGAGATGAGGTGCAGTTCGTCGAGGGTGTAGTCGGCGCAGATCTCGTCCAGGGAGGTGTTCATTCCCGCGAGGAGTCGGTAGAGGTCGCCCAGGCGGTCGGGGAGGGTGCGCACGACTACGGAGCGGCGGTCGCCGGCGGCGCGTTCGCGGATGATCCAGCCGCCGCGTTCGAGGCGGTCGAGAATGCCGGTGAGGGTGGCAGGGTGGAGGCCCGCGGTGCGGGCGAGGGCGGTGGGGCTGATCGGGCCGTGGCTGTTGATCAGGTCGAGGCAGTCCAGGTCGACGTCGCGCAGGTCCAGGCGGAGGCCGACCTGGCGGTTGAGCATCGCGAGGTTGTTGCGCAGTCCGCGCATCGCGGATTTCACCTCGCCGGTGGCGCGGCGGCGTAGCCGGGCGTCCTCGGGTTGCTGCGTCGCGGAGCTCACCGCGCCCTCCCTCAACTTGTACGAGATCCACACTTTACGGCAGTCGTAGCGGTCGGCCGCGGCATCCCACCTGCGGATATACCAACATCCAGGTGACTCAGATCACTACTTAATACGATACTCATATAAGCTAGCCTAGTGATTGTATGTGTTTCATATTATTGATCGGAGTTCATGATGATCGTCATCACCGGGGCGACAGGGTCCGTCGGCCGCGAAACCATCCGCCTCCTACTGGAATCCGGACGGGAGGTGACCGCCGTCAGCCGTGACCCCGCGCAGGCCGGGCTTCCCGCCGAGGCGCGAGTGGTGGCCGGAGATCCGTCCGACCCGCGGTCGCTGCGATCGGTATGGGAGGGGGCCGAAGCCGTGCTGGTGAGTCCGCGGGCAGTCGGGCGTGCGGCCCCGGAGTTGCTGGCGGCCGCAGCCGCGGCGGGTGTGCGTCGTACCGTGGTCATTTCCGCGCTGACGGTGCAGTATCCGGTGGGAGAACCTCGTTTCGCGGAGGAATTCCGCGCGGTGGAGCAGGCCGCGCGGGAGTCCGGCCTGGCGTGGACGGCGTTGCGGTGCACGGATTTCGACGCGAACGCGCTGGCCTGGGCTCCACAGGTACGCGCGACCGGAATGGTCCGGGGCGCCTACCCGAAAGCGGCCACCTCGCCCATCCACCACCGCGATATCGCCGCCGTCGCCGCCTCGGCGCTCACCGACCCCGGGCACGACGGCCGCGCCCACGTGCTCACCGGGCCGGAGTCGCTGACCCAACTCGACAAGGTGCGCATTCTCGGCGAAACCCTCGGTGTCGACCTGTCTTTCGACGAAGTCGCGCCCGAACAGGTACGCGCCGCGCTCCTGGCGCAGGGCCTGCCCGAGGAAATCCCCGCCCGACTGCTCGGCTCGCTCGCCGACTACGCCCACACCCCCGGCCCCACCACCGACACCGTCGCGGAGCTGCTGGGCCGACCGGCACTGACCTTCGCGCAATGGGCCGCCGAAAACGCCGCCGCGTTCCAGAACTGAAGGGACACACCATGTCTGTCGACGCCCCCGGCACCGAGCTCATCGACTTCACCCCCATGTACGCCACCCACAATGCCTTTCGTCGCGATCTGGCGCGCCTGCGCGAGGCCGCCGATACCGGACGGATGGACACTCCCGGCGTACGCGCGGGCTGGGCGAACTTCAAACACCAACTCGACGTTCATCATTCGGTCGAGGACGCCGTACTCTGGCCGCGCCTGCTCGACGCGGTGGCCGACCGCCCCGACGACCTCGCACTCATCGCCGAGATGGAGGCCGAACACGCGCGATTGGACCCGCTGCTGGCGGTCGTGGACGAGGCCCTCGCGCACCGATCTTCGACTCTCGGCGAGCACGTGCGGGAATTGGCCGAGGTCCTCGACGACCACATGCACCACGAGGAAGACACCGCACTGCCGTTGATCCAGCGGGTACTGAAGCCTTCCGACTGGGCCGCCTTCCGCTCGGCCATGGCCCGCCGCCAAGGCCCCTCCGGCGCGGCCGTCTACATCCCATGGATCCTCGACGACGTCACGCCCGAGGAACGCCAGGCATTCCTGGCCGCCATGCCGCGACCCATCGGCCTCCTCAACCGCATCGTCTTCCAGCCTCGCTACCGCCGCAAACTCCAGTGGCGGTGATCGACACCCGGGCCGCAGAGCAATCACCCTGCGGCCCAAACGAACTCACCGGGGTCGACCTACACGGGTCGCTGGTAGTCGCGGATGTAGGGCGTGTCTACGCCGAGGTGGCCGACGCTGGTGGCGGTGGTCGGGTCGCCGAGAGGGGCGGGGTGGCCGGGGAGGGGGTCGGTGAAGAAGCG
Source organism: Nocardia sp. CDC153 (assembly GCF_035818515.1). NCBI lineage: Bacteria > Bacillati > Actinomycetota > Actinomycetes > Mycobacteriales > Nocardiaceae > Nocardia > Nocardia sp. CDC153. The sequence goes on from NZ_JAYKYU010000002.1 coordinate 910,225, forward strand.
GGCGTTCTCCGTGATGAATTGTTGTTGGTCGGAAGGGATGTCGTCTTCGTAGTAGATGGCTTCGACGGGGCAGGCGGGTTCGCAGGCGCCGCAGTCGGTGCATTGGTCGGGGTGGATGTAGGCCATGCGGTTGCCGGTGTAGATGCAGTCCATGGGGCATTCTTCGATGCAGGCCTTGTCCAGCACGTCGACGCAGGCGGCTCCGATTACGTAAGTCATGGGGAGCTCCTCTGAAGGGGTTTTCGGTCCGCTACGTGCGGATGCGTCAATCCTGGTGGGCGGTTCGGTCGGAAGGTAGTGATCGAATGGCGAGCACCTCATAAGGTGGGCTTATGACTTTGCCGCCGGGGACGCCCGATTTGGAGGTGCTCGATCTGCTGGTGTCGGTGGCGGAGCTGGGGAGTCTCGGGGCGGCGGCACGGCGGCACGGGATGAGTCAACCGGCGGCGAGCATGCGGATCAGCGCGTTGGAGCGGCGGGTGAATCTGCGGTTGCTGGATCGAGGGCGGAGCGGGTCGGTGTTGACCGATGCGGGACAGACCGTGGTCGATCTCGGGCGGCGGGTGCTGGCGGCGGCGGTGGAGTTGAACGACGGCATCGCCGAACTGCATCGGGCGACGCGACCGAGGCTGCGCCTCGTGGCCTCGACAACCATTGCCGACCTTCGCATTCCGCACTGGCTCACCGCGCTGCGGAAGACTCACCCGGACCTGGCGGTGGTCTTGGACGTGACGAACTCCCGGCAGGTGGCCGCGGCGGTTCGTGATCGTGAGGCCGAACTCGGCTTCGTCGAAGGACCCCATGCGCCAACGGGATTGGGCAGTCGCGTGCTCGCCGCCGACGAACTCGTGGTGGTGGTCGCGCCCACCCACCCCTGGGCCAGCCGCCGCCCGGTCACCCTGAGCGAGCTCGCCAACACCCCCCTCCTCTGGCGCGAGAAGGGCTCCGGAACCCGCGACACGGTGTGGGAAGCCCTCGCCATACACGGCACCCCGGCCCAGCCCGCGGCCGAACTCGGTTCGGCCGCGGCCATTCTCGCCACCGCCCGCAGCGGCGCCGCCCCGGCCGTGGTCAGCCGCCTGATCGTGGCGCACGAACTGCGTGCCGGTAGCCTCTGCGAGGTGCGCCTGGCGGACTCCATCGTCCTGGCCAGAAATTCCGTGCCATCTGGCATCGGCGAACGCCACCCACCGGCCCCGCCGCGGATCTGGTCGAGCTCGCCGCCCGCATCGAATCGGCCCGCGTGCGCCCGAAATAGGGCCAACCCCAAGAGGACTCGGCCGCAGCCTAGGCCGAATCCGGTTGATTTCGGGTGCGGCGGGTGCGTAGCCAGCGGCGGGCTCGGAAGGCCAGCCACGTCAGGGCGACGAGGAGGACCAGGACCGCCAGGAAAGCCAGGATGGGGAGGGCCAGGGCCAGGACGGTGAGCACCAGCGAGGTTCCGTCCTCGGCGGAGGAGACCACCGGATTACCCACGCCCGCAGTGGTTCCCGTGACGAAGGGGCGGGCTACCGAGCGGCCTACGTGAATGCTGCCCGCGGTGACAGCGCCGAGGACAGCGGTGACGGCGGGCGGGAGGTGGGAGGAGATGCTCGATTCGGCGGTGAAGAGGATCGCTCCGGAGGCGGGGGCGATGAGGGTGCCGATGGCGTGCAGCCCGGAATCCAACGCCGGAATCTTGTCTCCGATCAGGTCGAGCAGGAACACCACCCCGATGACGAGCAGGGCCGGGATCGAGGAGAGCCAGTGGTAGGAGCCGCCGAGGTCGATCCAGCCGATGCGATCGGCGATGCCCACCACCAGCAGCGGCAGCCAGGCATTGAGGCCCGCCGCCCCCGAGAGTCCGAAGGCTCCGAGTACCGCGCCGACGGCCGAGGTGATCTCCATGCCCACCAGTGTGCGGCCGGGGACCGACAGGGAGCGGCATTCGCTCACCGGAGTTGCTAATATAAGTTCACACTTATAGATGGAGGAACGCTATGACGCTCATTTCCGATCCCGCGGAGCTGGCGGGAATGGTGACTCGTGAGGTGCGAACCGGGTCGCGAGGCGGCACGCCGACGCGAATCGCGGTGGCCCGCCGCACCTACCCGACCGATCAGGGCGATCTGTGGGACGCGCTGACCGATGCGGAGCGGATTCCCCGCTGGTTCCTGCCGATCACCGGCGAGCTGGCCGAGGGCGGCCGCTATCAACTCGAAGGCCAGGCGGGCGGGGTGGTCGAGCGCTGCGATGCGCCGAAAGTCTTTGCCATCACCTGGGAATTCGCCGGGCAGGTTTCGTGGGTCAAGGTCAGCCTGAGCCCCGCCGGGGACGAGACCGAGCTGGAGCTCGAACACGAGATGCCCGTCGATCCGCAGTTCTGGGGCCAGTTCGGCCCGGGCGCGGTGGGTGTCGGCTGGGATCTCGCACTCCTGGGCCTGGCCGCGCACATCGCGACCGGCGAGCCGGTGGACCCCGAAGTGGGCCGCACCCTGCACAAGACGCCCGAGGGCAAGGACTTCATCCGCCGCGCCGCCACCTCCTGGGGCGAGGCCGCCATCACCGACGGCGACGACCCGGACGCGGCGCGGGCAGCCGCGGACGCTACCTTCGCCTTCTACACCGTCGAGCCCCAGGACACCCCCGAACCCCGATGAATCCGTCCCCCGCCCGGGATACCCCTCCCCCCGCCCGGGATTCCTCTTCGCCCGGCAGGGATTTCCCTTCCCCCGCCCAGGATTCCTCCGGCCCGGCTGGAGTTTCCCCTTCACCAGCCGGGGTTTTCCCTTCTCCTGCAGGTGTTTTCGAGGCTCTGGGCGATCCGATTCGCCGTCACATTCTCGTGCTGGTGGCCGGTGGGGAGCAGCCCGCGGGCGCGATTGTCGCGGCGATCCGGGCCGAGTACTCGATTTCGCAGCCCGGTGTCTCCCAGCATCTGAAGGTGTTGCGGGAGGCCAGGCTGGTCAGGGTGCGCGCCGAGGGCACCCGGCGGTTCTACGGCCTTGATTCCACGGGTGTCGAGACCGCGGCCTCGTGGCTTGCCGCGCTCGCGGATCCCTTGCGGCACTTCGCGAATCCCCTCGATGCCCTCGGCACCGAGATCGCGCGCGGCAAACGCGCCCGCCGCGCTACCGAGTCGCGGCCGAAATTCGGGACGTGATGAGCGCGGCCAGTTCGGCCGGACGTTCCTCGGGAACCCAGTGGGTGGCGTCGAGCACCTCGTGGGTGAACGGGCCCTCGACATACCGGGCGGCGAGCGTCGCGTTCTTGGCGACCATGAACGGGTCGCGACTGCTGGACACGTGCGTCGTCGGCACGGTCACCTTCCGAAATGCCTGCCGCGGCGTGGTGATCACCATGGCGCGATACCAGTTGATCGAGTACTTCAACGCACCACCGTCGATGATGTCGCGCCGGATGCGGTCGAACTGTTCGCCATCCATGCCCGACATCGCCAACGCCCGCCGACGGCGCGCCGGATCGGTGCCGACGGCCCGAAAAGCGTTGGAAATCACCAACTCCGGCAACCAAGGCACCTGGAACAACACCATGTAGAAGGTCCGGAGGAACTGCGAGCTGGTCAGCATGGCGCGCATGAACGCCATCGGATGCGGCACCGACACCGAGGTGAGCGTGCGCACCAGCTCCGGATGCGCGGCGGCCGTCGACCAAGCGACCGCCGACCCCCAATCATGTCCGACCAGATGCACGGGCGACCCACCGAGCGCCTCGATCAACGCCACGATATCGCCGACCAGAACACTCATCCGATAGGCGTACCGCCCGTGCGGACGCGCACCGGGCGCATACCCACGCTGCGTGGGAGCGATTGTGCGATAACCCTTCTCGTGCAGATACGGCACCAGTCGCGACCATTGGGTCGCGGTCTGCGGCCAGCCGTGCAGCAGCACCACCGGCACCCCGTCGAGCGGCCCCGCATCGATCACGTCGAAGCTCAGACCGTCATTGCCGAAGCTGGTCAGTCTCGTATTCATCTGTCCCCCGGGTTCCCGTCCGCCGATACCAGGCGTTGACGGCAGCCTACTGAACCCAACTCCCCCGCCGATGTCTGTTTTCCGCCACACTCTTTTGTTTCACGCAATCAAGTTTTATAGTTGATTCATGGAAGCAAACAAAGACCAGGTGTCGCGGCTGGCGCGCAGCACCTCACGGTTCGCGGAAGCCATGCGGCAGGGCACTTCTCGCGCCTACGACCCGGTGCGGGTGGGCGTGCTGCAGTGCGCTGTCGAGTCGGGTCCGCTGCGGGCCGGGGAGATCGCCGAATGTCTCGATGCCCTGCCGTCTTCCATTACCCGTCACGTCCAGGCCCTGATCGATTCCGGCCTGGTCAGCACCTCCCCCGATCCGGCGGACCGGCGGGCGGTGCTCGTCTCGGCCACCGAGGAGGGGCGCGCGGAGCTCGCGAAATTCCTCGAGATCGGCGACCAGGTGTTCGGCGCGGTCATTGCCGACTGGTCGGCCGAGGACGTGGAGACGCTGACCCGGCTGCTGGATCGCATGATCGAGGCCTGGGCCACGGCGGGAGCACAGCACCAGCAACGGGCGAATCGCAAGCGCCCGGGCGGGTTCGGCTGGAGCCGGATCTGAGCACGGAGAGGAACCGAATGTCATGGCCACCAACACACCCCTGCACGTGATCGTCGCCGGCGGCGGCATCGGCGGGCTCGCACTCGCCAATGGGCTGCGCCGCGCGGGCGTGAGCGTCAGCGTCCACGAACGCGAGACCCAGCGCACCGACCGCCTGCAGGGCTTCCGCATCCACATCAACCCGCACGGCAGCGCCGCCCTGGCCGAACTGCTGTCGCCGGAACTGTTCTCGACCTTCGTGGCCTGCGCGGGCCACGGCGGCAACGGCTTCGGCTTCGTCACCGAGCAGCTGCGCGAACTGCTGCAGATCGATCCCGACGAGGGCGAGCAGACCAGCAGCGGGCACTACGGCATCAGCCGCATCACCCTGCGCCAGCTGCTGCTGGCCGACCTCGACGGCGTCGTGCGCTACGGCAGCATGTTCGATCGCTATGAACGACTGCCCGACGGCCGCGTGCGCGCCCATTTCGCCGACGGCACTTCCGAAGTCGGCGATGTGCTGGTCGGCGCGGACGGCGGCACCTCCCGGGTGCGCGCGCAGTTGCTGCCGCACGCCGAGCGCGTGGACACCGGAATCGTCACCATCGCCGGGAAATACGGGCTGACCCCGGAATCCCGGGCGCGGCTGGACGCGCGGCTGCTGCGCAATCCGCTCAGCGTCATCCCGCCGTCGGGCTGCGGAATGTTCCTGGCCCCACACGAATTCGAGATTCCGGAGGGCGCGGAGCGGATCGCCGGCAACCAGGCCGGACTGCCCGCGGGCCTGCTGCACGACAACACCCAGCCCTACGTCTTCTGGGCCTTCGCGGCCAAGCGGGAACGCTACGGCACCGACCTCGAATCCCTCTCCCCCGTGGCCCTGCACGACCTGGCCGTGCGCATGACCACGGGCTGGGCCCCTGAACTGCGCACGCTGGTGGTCGATTCCGATCCGGAGACCGCCACCCTGCTGCCGATCAAGACCTCGGTGCCGATCCCGGCGTGGGAGACCAGCACGGTGACCCTGCTCGGCGACGCCATCCACAGCATGACCCCGTTCGCGGGCATCGGCGCGAACACCGCGCTGCGTGACGCGCAGGGCCTGTGTCGGGCCCTGGTCGCCGCCGAACGCCGGGAGCACGGGCTGCTCGAGGGCCTGCGCGCGTACGGGTCCGATATGATCGACTACGGTTTCGCGGCCGTGCGCACGTCGCTGACCGCGGCCAATCAGTCGGTGTCCGACAGCCGGTTCGCGCGCGAGGCGGGCAAACTCGTCTTCCGCACGGCCAATGCCATCCCGGCCATGAAGCGCAAGATGTTCGCCGACCTGGGTGCCGAGTAATAGCCGACACATTCGCGCCGCCCTCGCTCTGAGTCGGCGGCGCGACGTCACGTGACGTCGAAAAGCTCAGGCGCGCAGCGGCTTCCGGTGGCTAGTCGGTCGCTCGACCAGCGGAAAGCTACCAGCCGGTAGCAATTTGTCTGAAACATTCCCTTTCAATTTCCCAATTCGAATCCTGCCCGGTAGTGTGCCCCCGTCGCGTCTGCGATGGCGAAACCCCTGTTCTGGCAATGGAGTTCGAGTGCTGGAAATTCACCACTTCAGCTACGGATGGATCACCCCCGTACTGGCCTACATCATGTCCGTCATCGGATCCCTGCTCGGTTTGCGATGCACGGCGCGGGCCCGGAACGGGGATGGCCGCAGCGGCTGGCTGATCTCGGCGGCCATCGCCATCGGCGGCACGGGGATCTGGGTCATGCACTTCGTGGCCATGCTGGGCTTCAGCATTCACGGGGCGGTGATCCGCTACAACGTGCCGCAAACCCTGCTCAGCGCGCTCATCTCGGTGACCGTGGTGTGGATCGGTCTGTACGTGGTGGCGCGGGAGCCGTTCGGCAAGCTGTCGCTGTTCGCGGGCGGCGCGGTCACCGGCCTGGGCGTCGGGGCCATGCACTACTCGGGCATGTACGCCATGAAGTCCGACGCCTCGATCGGCTACAACCCGACGATCGTGACGCTGTCCATGGTGATCGCGGTGGTCGCGGCCACCGTGGCGCTGTGGTTCACGCTGGTCATCAAGGGGATCTACGCCACCATCGGCGCGGCGCTGATCATGGGTGTGGCGGTGTGCGGCATGCACTACACCGGCATGGCGTCGATGAGCGCGCACCGGGTCGACAATGCCGTGCCCCCGCACGGCGCGGGCGCGATGGAGCTGCTCGCGCCGCTCATGATCACCGTTTCGATGGTGACGCTGGTGCTGCTCATCCACGTCGGTCTGACCGAGGTGGACGAGCGCTCCATGATGCCCGAACCGGTTCGGCCGCAACCGGACTCGCGGGCGGCCTGGTCGCTTCGGGCGGGCGCGATGCCGGTCGAGGCGCAGTACGGCTCCGGGCAGGACGAATTCGCCCCGCAGGACTACCGGACGGCGGGCCTGTACCCACCCGCCGCGGACTACCCGGTACCCGGTCGGCATTCGGCCGCGCCGGACTATCCGCGTCCGGGCCAGTACCAGCCCGCCGGGGTGGGCCCGGTCGGGCGTCGGGAACGGAATTCGGCTCCCCTCCAGCGCAGTCGCCGCTAGTCATAGCCGACCGCGCCCGGGTGTGGCCGGAATCCGAGCCCGATCGGGACAGCTGAGAATTGCCGTCCCGGTTCGCTGAGAATCCGGATCGGGTGTTCGACTTTCGGGCATATCGGCAGCAAACTGACTGCCGTGGAGCACCACCAGCTGGAACTGATCTTCGCGGTCCTGTTCGCGACCATCCTGGCCCAGCCGCTCGGACGGCGGCTGGGCCAGGCCCCGGCCGTGCTCATGACCGCCTTCGGCGTGGTGCTGGCGCTGCTGCCGCAGGTGCCGGAAGTTCACATCGACCCCAAATTGATCCTGCCGCTGGTGCTGCCACCCTTGCTCTACGCGGCCGCGCGACGCACCTCCTGGCGGCAGTTCGCCGAGAACTGGGCGGCGATCACCTTGCGGGCCGTGGTGCTGGTCATCGTCACGACGGCGGCCGTGGCCTGGGTCTTCCACCTCTCGAATCCCACCGTCCCGATCGGCGCGGCCATCGCGCTCGGCGCGCTGGTCGCGCCGCCGGATCCGGTGGCGGTGTCGGCGCTGGCGGGCAAACTGGGCCTGCCCCGGCGATTGGTGGCCGTGCTCGAGGGCGAGGGCCTGTTCAACGACGTGACCGCGATCGTGTTGTACAGCGCGGCGATCCAGGCCGTGGTCACCGGAAAGTTCTCGGCCTGGGGCGCGTTCGTGGCGTTCCTGACCTCGGCGCTGGTCGGCGTGGTGGTGGGGTTGGTGCTGGGTTGGGCCGGAAGCAAACTCATGCGGCGGCTCGGCGAGGCCCCGTGGCAGGTGGCGCTGGGTCTGCTGCTGCCGTTCGCGGCCTACGGGATCTCCGAATCGCGGGGCGGGTCGGCGGTGCTCGCGGTCCTGGTGTGCTCGCTGTATCTCACCGACGCCGCCACCGATTTCGGTGACAGCGACTACCGGCTGGTGGGCGACTCCTTCTGGGAGATCACCGAAATGCTGGTCACCGGTTTCGCTTTCGGCCTGATCGGGCTGGAATTGAGCACGGTGCTGCGCGATGCCGGACCGGACTGGACGCGCTATGTGCGCGGTGCGCTGGTGGTCATCGCGGTGGTGGTGTTGCTGCGGCTGGTCTGGCTGTTGGGCACCACGGCGGTCTTCCAGAACTGGTGGCGCGACCGCGAGAAGGACGAGCCCTACACCTGGCGCGAAACCGTGGTCACCTGGTGGGCCGGGATGCGCGGGGTGGCGACGGTGGCGCTGGCACTGGCCGTCCCGTTCACCACCGATGATGGAAAGCCGTTCCCGGGCCGCACCGAAATCCTGTTCACCGCCTTCGCGGTCGTGCTGTTCACCCTGCTGCTACAGGGTCCGACCCTGCCCGCCGTGGTGCGCGCGACGGGCGTGCACGCCGACACCGGCGTCGAACGCGCCATCGAACGCCAACTCTGGACGCGGGTGCTGCGGGCCGAACTCGCGCGGCTCAAGGAGATCTCGCAGACCGAGGACCTGCCCGACGAGGTCTACGACCGCCTGCGCACCGGCTTCGAACGCCGTCTGGCCCAGGCGGATCCGGAGGCCGCCGACAGCAATGCGCGGATGAACACCGACCGCACGATGGCCCTGACGACGAAGATGCGAGCCATCACCAATGACGTGCTCGAGGCGGGCCGCACCGAAGCCCTGGCGGCACGGCGGGAACCGGGGATCCCGCCGGACGTGGTGGACCGCGTCATGCGCCGCCTGGACCTGCGTGGGACCTGAGCGCTAGGCGACGATCCGGTGCCGCATCACCAGCACGGCGGCGAACTCCCGAAAGAACGACCTGCGAGACAGCAGCCGCGCGGTCCGGGCCCCGGTGACCTGCGCCCGCAACCCCAGCCCGTGCGCCAGCGACTTCGTCCGCAAGACGTGAAAGTCACTGGTCACCACCGTGATTCGCGCCGCCTCCGGGTCGATGCCCCGCCGCCGCAACTCCCGCGCGGTGAACCGCAGATTCTCCTCGGTGTTCCGAGACCGATCCTCCATCACGATGGCGTCGGCCGAAACACCGTGCGCCACCAGATAATCCGCCATCGCCGCCGCCTCGGCCACGGTCTCGCGCCCTGCCTGCCCGCCGGACACCACCACCAGCGGCGCACCCCCGCGCCCCCGCTCCCGCCGCACCACCTCGACCGCCCGATCCAACCGCCGAGCCAACATCGGAGCCACCCGATTCCCCCGCAACCGGCACCCCAACACGACCACCACGTCCGCCCCGACCCGCGGCGCGCTCCGCCCCCGCCGCACGGTGTACCCGGCGAACCCAATCAGCGGCACCATCAGAGCCGCCCCGGCCATCACCCCCACACGCCACGGCCGCATCCCACGCCACCTCCTCGCCTCGCGCTCGAGCGCCGACCGACGCCCCTACACCGCACCGACGGTAGCGGCTCGCGGGAGAAGCCCTGGTCGCGACAGGCCGTGGGCTCAGAAGGCGAAGACGTAGGTGCTGCGGTTCTCGGCCTGGCATTTGTTGGGATAGGTGTGCCGGTAGCTGACCGGGTTGCCGTGCCAGACGCCGTCGGCGGCCACCGTCACCGGGTCGTAGATCATGGTGCAGAACCGCATCGGATGGCCCGAGAGCCTCTCGAAATCACCACCGGCGGTATTCAATTCGTCACAGGCCGCCGCCGTCGCCGGATGCGTGCCCAGCACGCTCGGCGAGCAGATCAGCAGGACGGTCCGCTGGCTCGACGCGGTGTCGAGCGAGTCGCCCTGCGCGAAGGTCAGCGTCAGCACCGACGGCGACAGATCATCGGTGGGGTGCGCGGCGGTGGGCTGCGCCTGCGCCGCGGGCACCGCGACCAGCGCCGCCAGCACACCTGCGCTCGCGCCGAACGCTCGAAGACGGGGGGACGTCATCGGCTACCTCCTCGATTGCCGTTTCTGCCCGATCGATCGTCCCGACCGCACCGAATGTTTCCTGCCCACGCCCCGGCCCACCCGCGCGGCACGACCGAGGTGCCGCCCGAACCCCTTGCGTGGCAACCGGATCAGGCTCGGTCGATGACGTCGAGCGTCAGCGCCGGACGAGCGGTGTGCGCGTCGACCGGGCCGGTCACCGCGTCGAGGAGCAGCGGCTCGCCGCGCGCGGCGGTGAGCGCCGGGTCGGCGGAGGTGTCCTTGAGGTCGACGCCCGAGCGGCCGAGCCGACGCGCACCATCGACGAGGCTGGTGGCGATGCGGGCGGCGCGAGCGTAGTCGAGGCCCTCGGGCGGGTGGATGTTGGAGATGCAGTTGCGTTCGGAGTCCGCGCGACCCGGGCGGGGGTGGTGGGTGAGGTAAATGCCGAGGCTGTCGGCCACCGAGAGTCCGGGGCGTTCGCCGATGAGCACGAGCACGGTGGTGACGCCCAGTGCCGCGCCGATGTGGTCGCCCAGCGCCACTCGCGCCTGGGTGGCGATGACCGGCGGCGCGAGGGTGTAGCGCTCACCGAGCGTCTCGATCAGCGCCGCCAGCATGGGCACGCCGTGGTCGGCCAGCGCACGGGGCGAAAGCCCGTCCGCCAGAACGAAACCGACTTCGGCCCCGACGTTCGGCACCCCGGCCAGAACGTCCGAATCTCCAGCCCCCGCCGCAGTGGTCGGGGTCGGCGGTGTGCCGGACCAAACCGTCCTTCCGGCAATGGAATTCGCGGCCTCGAGGCGGACGGGACCGGCGGCTTCGACGCTGCCCGGGAGGCGGCCGAGGTCGGGGCGGCGCAAATACTCCGAGCGGTCCGCGGCCAGGCTGCGAACGTGCACCGGCTCGCCCAGGCCCAGCGCCGAGACGCCGGTTGCCAGGGCCGCGACGTCGAGAGGGTTGTGGACCGCGTCTCGGGCCGCGGCGTGGGCGGCGCGGAATTCGAGGACCTCGGTGGTGGGCAGGGCGTCGCCGGCGCGGCCGAGGCCGATGCGGGCCTGGGTGGTTCGGCGCAGGCTGTCCCAGAAGGCCTGCGCGGCAGCGTCTTCGGGGCGGCGGAGGGGTCGCGGGGTCGCGGTCACGGGTGGTCCTCCCGGTTCGGCTCGGGGTCGGGGCGGCAGCTGCCGTCGCGGCGGTGCACCTCGCACCAGCTGCGGAGTCGAGTCGCCGGTGTTCGGAACACGCGCAGGTCGGGGCGGCAGGTGGTCACGCGGCCCCCTTCGCGGCCAGGGCGCGCAGCGGCGAGGACAGCGGTTCCACCGGGAGGACGCGACCGTGGGAATCGAGCATGCCGAGGGTGTCGAGCCAGGCGGCGAATTCGGGGGCGGGCCTGAGGTTGAGGACTTTTCGGGCATATAGAGCGTCGTGGTAGGCGAGGGACTGGTAGCCGAGCATGACGTCGTCGGCACCCGGGACGGCGATGACGAAGGGGCAGCCCGCGGTCGCCAGGAGCGTCAGCAGGGTGTCCATATCGTCTTGGTCGGCCTCGGCGTGGTTGGTGTAGCAGACGTCCACGCCCATGGGCAGGCCGAGCAGTTTGCCGCAGAAGTGGTCCTCCAAGCCCGCGCGGATGATCTGCTTACCGTCGTAGAGGTATTCGGGACCGATGAAACCCACCACCGTATTGATGAGCAGCGGGTCCAGGTCGCGCGCGATGGCGTAGGCGCGAGTCTCGAGCGTCTGCTGATCGACGGGCTTGCCGCCGGTCCCCAGGTGCGCGCCCGCGGAAAGCGCTGAGCCCTGCCCGGTTTCGAGGTACATGACATTGTCGCCGACCGTGCCACGCCGCAGCGATCGTCCCGCCGCGTTGGCCTCGCGCAGCAGCGAAATATTCACTCCGAAACCGGAATTCGCGCCCTCGGTCCCGGCAATGGACTGGAACACCAGATCCACCGGCGCACCGGCCTCGATCAGCCCGAGCGTCGTGGTCACATGCGAGAGCACACACGACTGCGTCGGAATGTCGAAGCGTTGGCGCACCTCGTCGAGCAGCTGCAGCAGATCCGCGGTGGCCTGCGGCGAGTCGGTGGCCGGATTGATGCCGATGACCGCGTCCCCGCAACCCAGCAGCAGCCCGTCCAGGACGGCCGCCGCAATACCGCGCGGGTCGTCGGTGGGGTGATTGGGCTGCAATCGCGTGGCCAGTGTGCCCGGCAGCCCGATGCTGGTGCGGAAGCCCGAACGCACCCGCACCGCATGCGCCACCGCGATCAGATCCTGATTCCGCATGAGTTTGCTGACGGCCGCGACCATTTCGGGCGTCAACCCCGGCGCGACCGCGGCCAGGGTGGCGGCGGCCTCCGGCGTGGCCGCCACGGCCAGCAGCCAGTCCCGCAGCCCGCCCACGGTCAGATGCGAAATCGCCTGGAACGCAACGCGATCGTGGCTGTCCATGATCAACCGCGTGACCTCGTCGGTCTCGTACGGCACCACCGCGTCGTTCAGAAACATGGTCAGCGGCACCTCGGCCAGCGCCCATTGCGCGGCGGCGCGCTCGGCGTCGGAATGCGCCGCGCACCCGGCGAGTTCGTCGCCGCTGCGGCGCGGTGTGGCCCTGGCCAACAGCTCGACCAGACCGTCGAAGGTGTAGGTGGTGCCGCCCAGGCGTTGGTGGTAGATCACCCCTCCGATCGTCCGGGCCCATGTTGCTGTGACGTAACCACCGTTTTCCCTGGGCATTAAAGCGCGTTACGCGTGCCGAACCGCCCGGCCGGGTGCGCTTCCCCGAAACGGCCGATGAGCCCGGGCTACCATGGCGAAATGGCATTCGCCACCTACGAACCGCCCTGGCTGCGCACCGTCGATCTGGACGACGAGGTCCGCGCCCTCCGTGTCTGGTGGCAACAGCCGCAGCGGGTGCGGCGGGCCATCCAGGCGTATCGCGATCTGCTGGCCGCCACCCCGGCGTGCATCGCCTACGCGTTCACGCTGTTCATCACCTGGTGGACGCTGCGCGGGGCCAGCGATATCGTCGGGCGGCGGCTGATCTTCTCGGCGTCGACGAATCTGCGCAATATGCAGAAGGATCCGATCCAGGTGCTGGTGGCCTCGGCCTTCTGGACCGACGGCGGCTTCCCGTGGGGCGACATCCTCATTCTGATCACGCTCATGGCCCTGGCCGAGCGCTGGCTGGGCTCGCTGCGCTGGATTCTGGTGGTGGCGACCGGCCACGTGGGCGCCACGCTGATCACGGTGCTGGGCATCGCGCACAAGATCGACCGGCATCTCATCCCCACCCGGTTGGCCTTCGCCTCGGACGTGGGCCCCAGCTACGGGATCTCGGCCATGCTGGCCGCGCTCACCTTCCGGCTGCGCGGTCCGGCGCGCTGGCTGTGGGCGCTGTGCGTGCTGGTCTGGTACGCCTACGGCGTCTGGCACGGGCGCACCTTCACCGACTACGGCCACTTCTTCGCCCTGCTCATCGGATTCACGGTCGGCGCGATCGCGGTGGCGCTGTCGCACCGCCTGGTCGCGGTGCGGGACCGCAAGGCCCGCAGGTCGATCGGCGCGACCGCGACCGCCGTCGAGTCGATTCCCGGCGCGGCCGAGCCGGATTCAGCCGGGAACCGGGTCGGTCCGCCCCCGGTCACGCTGCACGAACCGAACGGCGGGCTCGACGACGCGCGCCGCGATCGGGCCGAGCACGGCCATCATTAGCACGTAGGCCGAGGCCAGCGCGGCCAGTCGACCGTCCACGCCGCCCAGCGAAACCGCCAGTCCGGCAATGACGATGGAGAACTCGCCGCGCGCCACCAGCGCCGCGCCCGCACGCGCCCGACCCATTCGGCGCACCCCCTGCCGGGAGGCCGCCCACCAGCCGGTGGCGATCTTGGTCAGCGCGGTCACGATCGCGAGCAGGACCGCCCAACCCAGGACCGGCGGTATCGCCTTCGGGTCGGTGTTGAGCCCGAAGGCCACGAAGAAGATGGCCGCGAACAGATCTCGCAGGGGTTCGAGCAGTTTCGCCGCCTCGTGCGCGGTCGACCCGGAGATGGCGATGCCCAGCAGGAACGCGCCCACCGCCGCCGAGACATTGAGCGCCGAGGCCGCGCCCGCGACCAGCAGCGCCGCGCCGAGCAGCTTGAGCAGGAACACTTCCCGGTCGTCACTGTCGACGACGGCCGACACATAGCGGCCGTAGCGCAGGGCGACGACGAACACGATGGTGATGGCCGCCAGCGCGATGGCCTCGGACCGCAGCCCGCTCAGGAAGCTCAGCCCGGCCAGCATCATGGTGAGGATCGGCAGGTACACCGCCATGGCCAGATCCTCGAACACCAGGATCGACAGGATGACCGGTGTCTCGCGGTTGCCGAGTCGCCCGAGGTCGTTGAGCACCTTGGCGACGATGCCCGAGGACGAGATGTAGGTGACGCCGCCCATGGTGACCGCGCCGACCGGACCCCAGCCCAGCAGCAGCGCCACGATCACACCGGGGGTGGCGTTGAGGACGATGTCGAGCACACCCGCCAACCAGTCTCGGCGCAGCCCGGTCACCAATTCGGCGGCGGTGTACTCCAATCCGAGCAGCAGGAGCAGCAGCACCACGCCGATCTCACCGGCGAGGTGACCGAATTCGGTGGCCGCCTGCATCCGCACGATGCCGCCGTCACCGAAGGCCAGGCCGCCTAGTAGATAGAGAGGAATCGGCGACATGCCGAAGCGGGCGGCCAGACGCCCCAGCATGCCGAGCGCGAACAAGATCGCGCCGAGTTCGAACAGGGCTAGGCCGGTCGAATCCACGTGCTCAGCCGTCGGCGAGGATGCGAGCGGCCGCGTCCAGCCCGTGCGGTGTGCCGACGACCACGAGGATGTCCCCGGAGTCGAGCACCTGGTCGGGTCCCGGTGAGGGTTGCACCTGACCGGCCCGCATGATCGCCACGATGGACGCCTTGGTTCGGGTGCGCATCCCGGTGTCGCCCAGGCGGCGGCCGCGATACGGCGAACTTCCGCTGATGCTCAGCTGTCTGGTGGTGATCCCGGGTAGGTCGGAGTGTTCTTCCCGCAGCTGCTGCACCAGCTGCGGCGCGCCCAGCAGATTGGCCATGACGGCGGCCTCATCCGGGGTCAGGGGCACCTGCGCCAGGCAGGCGTCCGGGTCGTCCCGCTGCGACACGATGAGATCGATGCCGCCGTCGCGGTGTGCGACCACCCCGATCCGCCGCCCCGATCGGACCTCGAAGTCCTTCCGCACACCGATACCGGGCAGCGCTGTCACATCGACGTTCACGCCGTCCAGATTAGGACAAGCCGCGCGAATCCCGGGGAGCTACGTCCGGGAGGGAGATGATCAGTTCCCTTCGAGCGGGGCGAAGCTGCCGTCCGGTCCCGGGCGGAAATCAGTCACCTCGAGCACGGCGGCGAGCGGTAGCGGGCCGTACAGGTGCGGGAATCGCATCGACTCCGGATCGGTGGGCACTCCCGGCTCCCATTTCACGGGCGCGTCCAGTCGCGCCGGATCCAGGTGGAGCAGCACCAGATCGGTGCGGCCCGCGAAGATCCGGTTCGCGGGCAGGTGCGCCTGATACGGGGCGGACAGATGGATGAAGCCGGTTTCGGGCAGATCGGGTGTGCGGTATTCGCCTGCGGCGCGGGCGGATTCCCATTCGTCCCGGGAGCAGATGTGCAGCAGCGTCGACGGTGTCGTGTCCTGTTCGGTTCCCACCCGACCCACCCTATTCCCTGCCGCGAGCACAAGACCCTGAGAGAAAGTTTCCGAAACTCTCCCCCACGGTATGTGAAACACATATATTTCGCACGCATCGGTGGTGCGCCGATGCGAGCCACATGTGCGAGAGGTATATCAGATGGGCAAGATTCAGCGGGCCGGCTTCGGCGTCGGCGCAATCGGTGCGATGGCGACGGTCGCCGTGCTCGCAGCACCGTCGGCCAGCGCGTTCGTCATCAATGTGCAACTGGCGTCCAACAGCCCGATCGTCGGCTGCGCCGACGTCATCACGGCCAACGTGGACGTGACCGGAGACCTGGTGCCGGTGAACTTCACCGACAACGGGGTCAGCATCGGCTCGGCCGCCCCGTCGGTCGGCGTCAACCAGGCGACGATCAAGTGGTACCCGAAGACCGCGGGAGCGCACACGATCACGGCGAGCCAGCCGCTCAGCAGCAAGTCCATCGATGTCACCGTCTCCCCCGCCAACCCGCTGTCGTCGGGCTCCGGCGGCGCGGGCTGCGCGGCCTCCGGCGGCTCGTTCGGCTAGACCGATCCCTCCGCAGGCGAATACCCCCGGTCCGCGCCGGGGGTATTCGCCTGCGCGCCAACCGTTCCGACGGACCCTGAATCAGAACGGCTGCGGGCGGGCCACGTGCACCGAGATGTCGTTGACGCCCACCGGGACCGGGGCGAAGCGGCCGACGGCGCGAGCCGCGGCGGCGGTGTCGGTGGTCCAGACGCTCACGCACGGTCCGGCCGGGGACCGGCGGGCCAATTCGAACGCCTCCCCCGCGTCGGCCACGCGGACCACGGGCAGGACCGGGCCGAGGGTCTGCTGGGTGAGCACCGTCATGCTCGGATCGACGTCGGCGAGCACGGTCGGCTCGAAGGCGTGGTCGGTGCCGGTGCCGCCGCAGCGCAGGGTCGCGCCCTTGAGCAGTGCGTCGCGCACCTGATCGCGCACCAGCTCGACCTGGGCGGCCGAGGTCATCACCCCGGTGCCGATCTCGTCGCCGAGCATCGGGCCGAAGGCGGCGGCCTCGGCCACCAGTTTGTCGAGAAAGACGTCGTACGCGGTTGTTTCGACATAGATGCGTTCGATGCAGTTGCAGCTTTGCCCATTGTTCGCCAGTCCGCCGAGGGCAATGCTGGCCGCCGCCTTGTCCAGATCGGCATCGGACAAAACGACCGCCGCGGACTTGCCGCCCAGGTCCAGACAACACGGGATGAGACGGGAGGCGGCACGCAAGGCCACCACTTTGCCGGTCTCCACACTCCCGGTGAACCGGACGTAATCCACGGAATCGAGGACAGCCGGTCCGGCATCGCGGCCACTCACCGACTCGAAAACCGCTGGGGCCCCGATACTCCCCCATCCCTCGGCGACGGCGCGCAGGGTGAGCGGGGTCTCCGAGGACGGCTTCACCACCACCGCGGCACCCGCCACCAGCGCGGGCACGGCGTCGAACATGGCCAGGGCCAGCGGATAGGTCCACGGCCCGATCACCCCGACCACCGCGCCCGCCGGATGCGCGACGGCCAGCTGCATGGCCGCCCCCGGGCGCAGGGCGACCTGCGGGTGTCGTCCGCCCAGGAATTCCGCGCCGTGCGCGCGGTAGTGGTCGAGGGCGTCGAGGGCCAGGCCGAACTCGGCATCGGCCTCCGACTCGGGCTTGCCGGTCTCCGCACCCAAGAGCCCCACGAGCGCATCCCGATTGTCCAGCAACCAGTTTCGGAACACCGTCAGCCAATGGATCCGACCGACCACCCCGAGCGAGTGCCAGAGCGTGGCATTCTCGCGCAACCGGGCGACGGTGGCGCGCACCTGCTCGGGTGACTCGGTGACGATGGTGTCGACCACCCGGCCGTCGGCGGGTGCGATCACGGTGAGCATGGGCGGGCGGACCTTTCCGGCATCCGGCACCTGTGGCTGCGATTCGGGCGCGGTCGGTGGAGCGTGCACGGTCTGTGACTGTTGCGCGGTGCGCATGAATCTCACCGTATGGGTGAGGGTTTCGGCCGACCAGCTTCCAATGGGCCAGGAACCGGCGAATATGGGCCGTACCCAGGCAACTTACCGGCCGGTAACGGCCATGCGGAAGCCCAAAGTTTGCGAGACTTCCTGGGTGAGCGAAGAAGTGGTGCCCCTGCGGTCCATCTTCAGCACTGCCCTGGTGGCCGATTTCGCATTGGGCCGCGGCATTCCGCTGGACGTGGTACTGCGTGACACGGGCATCCGCGAGGCCAATCTGCGCGACCCGTCGGCCGAAATCACCATGGCCCAAGAGTTCTGCGTGCTGCGCAATGTCGTCGAGGCCACCGACGACGAACCCGGCATGGGTTTGCTGGCGGGTTTGCTGTGTCATCCGCCATCCATGGGCGTGCTCGGTTTCGCGCTCATGAGCAGCTCGAATCTGCGGCACGCCATGGACATTGCGCTGCGCTACGCCGACCTGTCGTTCAGCGCGGCCCGGCACTACAGCGAGAACCACGGCAACGAGGTATGGGTATTGCGCGACGACAGCGCTCTGCCCGAGGAGATCCGGCGCTTCACCCTCGAACGCGATCTGGCCGCCATCGCCACCATCCAGCAGGACCTGATTCCGACGCGCATTCCCGCGGTGCGGGTCGAGCTCTATGTCGAGGCGCACCCCATCTACGAGATGTTCGGTGCGGTGTTCGGCGTCGAGGACGTGACCTTCTCGGCCCCGCAGTCCCGCATGGCATTTCAGACCAGCACCCTGGAAACCCCGCTACCCCAGGCGAATTTGTCGACCGCCCGGTTCTACGAGCAGCAGTGCGCCGACCTCATGGAATCGCGCCGCAGCCGCTCGGGCCTGTCCGGCCGCGTGCGCCAACTCCTCATCCGCCACGGCGGCTCCGCCGACCAGACCCGCATCGCCGCCGACCTGGACGTCAGCGTCCGCACCCTGCGCCGCCGCCTCGCCGAGGAGGGCACCACCTTCCGCGAACTCAGCCTTGAAACGATAGGCATGCTCGCCGAGGAACTCCTCATCGCGGGCCTCACCGTCGAGCAGGCCGCCGACCGCCTCGGCTACTCCAGCGTCTCCGCCTTCGCCTCGGCCTTCCGCACCTGGAAGGGCCAATCCCCCGGCCACTTCGGCCGCTCCCACCGCGGCCGAGCCCCCGTCCGCACCCGCTGACCGCTCGCCGAGTGGCACACCACGGCGGCGAAATCAGACAAAACCCCTCCACCGTGTGCCGCTCGACGAGGGGGGTCTGGTAGGACGGCAGGTATGAATTCCTCCGTCATCATGTCTGCTCGGGATCTCGAGTTCTTGCTGTACGACTGGCTGGACGTGGAGGGGCTGACGGGGCGGGAGCGGTTCGCCGATCACTCGCGGGAGACCTTCGATCAGGTGTTGCGGCTGTGCCAGGATCTGGCCACGACGTACTTCGCGCCGCACAATCGTGAGAACGATCTGCACGAGCCCACCTTCGACGGGGAGCGGGTGAGCATCATTCCGGCCGTTGGGAAGGCGTTGAAGGCGTTCGCCGATGCCGGGATGATCGGTGCGGCAATGGATTACGAGATCGGCGGGATGCAGCTGCCGCACTCGGTCTACACCGCGTGCATGTCGTGGTTCCACGCCGCGAACGTCGGCACCGCGGCCTATGTGCTGCTCACCACCGGCAATGCGAATCTGCTTGCGGCGCACGGCAGTCCGGAGCAGATCGACGCCTATGTGCGGCCGATGCTGGAGGGGCGCAATTTCGGCACCATGGCGCTGTCGGAGCCGCAGGCGGGATCCAGCCTCGCCGACATCACCACGCGCGCGGTGCCCGCCGCGGACGGTTCCTATCGCCTGTTCGGGCACAAGATGTGGATCTCGGGCGGCGATCACGAGCTCTCGGAGAACATCATCCATCTCGTGCTGGCTCGCATTCCCGGCGCACCCGAGGGGACCCGCGGCATCTCGCTGTTCGTCGTGCCCAAGTTCCTACCCGACGCCGACGGCAATCCGACCGTGCACAACGACGTCGCGCTCTCGGGCATCAATCACAAGATGGGTTGGCGCGGCACGGTGAACACCGCGCCGGTGTTCGGCGACGGCAACTTCACCCCCGGCGGGGAGCCCGGCGCGATCGGGTATCTCGTCGGCGAGCCGAATCACGGTCTGGCGCAGATGTTCACCATGATGAACGAGGCCCGCATCGGTGTCGGATTGGCCTCGACGGCATTGGGGTACACCGGATATCTGAAGTCTCTCGAATACGCCCGCACCCGCCCGCAGGGCCGTCCGGTGACCGCGCGCGGCGGTGCGCAGGTGCCGCTCATCGAGCATCCCGACGTGCGGCGCATGCTGCTGGCCCAGAAGGCCTATGCCGAAGGCGCTTTGGCGCTGCAGCTGTACTGCGGCAAGCTGGTCGACGAACAACGCACCGCGGCAAACGATCCCGACCGGGCCCACGCCGCCACCCTGCTGCGCATTCTCACCCCGATCGCCAAGTCGTGGCCGAGCCAGTGGTGCCTGGCCGCCAACGACCTCGCCATCCAGATCCACGGCGGCGCGGGCTACACCCGCGACTACGACGTCGAACAGCACTACCGCGACAATCGCCTGAATCCGATTCACGAAGGCACCCACGGCATTCAGAGCCTGGACCTGTTGGGCCGCCAGGTCACCCTCGACAATGGCGCGGCCCTGGTCGCCCTGCTCGAGACCATGGCCGCGAGCATCGCCCGGGCCCGTAGCGCCGGGGATGCCGAGCTCGCCGAATTCGCCACCGCCCTGGAGGCCGCCACCGCGCGCCTGACCGCCACCACGGCGGGCCTGTGGCGCGACGGCAATCCCGAGGCAGCCCTGGCCAATTCGGCGGTCTACCTCGAGGCGTTCGGCCATGTCGTGCTGGCCTGGATCTGGCTCGAGCAGGCCACCACCGCGCACACCGCCCCCGCACCGGACGGGCAACACCGCGACCGCGCGGCCTTCCTGCGGGGCAAGCGACTGGCCGCCCGGTACTTCTTCCGCTGGGAACTCCCCCGCACCACACCGCAATTCGACCTGCTCGACTCCGGCGACCGCACCACGCTCGAGCTCGACGAGTCCTGGTTCTGAGGCGCTACGGGCGGGTCCGCTGTTCGCGCTCCGCGAACAACCCGACGCGGCGATACCCCGTACCCGTATCGATACCGGCACGTGTCGCGAGGTCACGACGGTCGCGGGACGGTCTCCGATCAACCCGCCTGGATTACGGTTTGCTGGCGTCCCAGCCACGAAGACCAATCGGAGTGTGAGTGTCATAGGCCGGGGGTAGTCTCCCGGTAGACAACTCGATCAGCGTGTTCGAACGGGAGGTGAAGACACCCTCGCGACCGATTCCCAAGACCTGTTCGCTTTCAGCGAAATCCCAGGTCGTGTTACAGAAAACACACGGGAAACTCAACGGGAACAAAGCCCTCTCGCCGAACGTCTGACAGAGTAGTCATCAGCCACTGCTGGGAAGTAGCGGTAGCGAGGTTCGCGGAATGGTCCGCGGACCCCCACACCAGGCGAATGGTGTGATGAGCACCAGGAGCCAGGACGGAGGAGTCATGCCAGGAACCCTGACAAGCACCCCACTGACCGCGGTCGACCGTTGCGACCGCTGCGGTGCAGCTGCGCGCGTGCGCGCAACGCTTCCCGCAGGTGGAGAGTTGCTCTTCTGCCAGCATCACGCCAATGAGCACATGGACCGTCTTCGTGAGCTCGAGGCCGTGATCGACACGGAGTCGGCACCGGCGCTTTAACAGCTCCTCCAACCCGGAGGGACTCGATCGGGAGTCGCAAGCCTTCGGGGAGCCCGCTCGACAATTGAATCTTCCCAACAGAAAACCCGGCAGCGGGCGACCAGCAGGTCGCCCGCTGCTGCTGTGTAGCGAGGGCATTGCCCATGCTCAGCCGCTATCAATTGTGGTCTGCGCCACGATATGACCGAAGACACGTCGCTCCAGCCGGGCGCAACGCGAGAAACGTCATGTACACGACGCATGATCGCCCCGGTACAACGGATGGGTGCCGCTGACCTCGCAAGCCACTTACCTGCAGGATCGACATATGGTCGCGCTCTGGACGTGGGACGGCCACGCCCCGCGACGCGCACCGAAGCACCTCGGCGAGGTGGAGACCCTCGCCCTCGCCGTCCCGAATCGGGACGGAATCGGCGTCACGGACGTGGAATGCGCTCTCGTGGAACCGGAACGGTTATGCACCCTGGCTATCGAAAATCCGGGGGAATCGATACACCTGCTACGACAGGCGCTCGAGACCGACGTCGAGGCGCGGCGGCTGCCCACGGCCGCGCACGCCGTCCCGAACGCCACCGGGACCGCCATCGTGTCGGCGGGACGCGCGTTGCGGGCGCTGCGGTCGACCGTCACGCTCGATGCCGAGCTGCGGTCCGGGCTGAAGGCCGAGCTGCGGCCGTATCAGGCGCGCGGCATCACCTGGCTGCGGGAGACCACCGCGGCGCACGGCGGTGCGGTGCTGGCCGACGAGATGGGTCTGGGCAAGACCGTGCAGGCCATCGGGTATCTGCTCGGGAAGTCCGGGGACGGACCGCAACTCGTGGTCTGCCCGACCTCGCTGGTGGGCAACTGGACCCACGAGATCGAACGGTTCGCGCCCGGGCTGCGGGCGGTGGCCTGGCGGGGCGGGGACGCTCCGGCGGCCGACACCGGGACCGTCGTGGTGACCGGATATCCGACACTGCGCGGGCACGGGCAGGCGCTGGCCGGGCAGCACTGGGCCAGTGTGGTTTTCGACGAGGCGCAGATGTTGAAGAATCCCCGCACCCAGGTGGCGAGGGCGGCGCGCACGCTCTCGGCCGACGCGCGGGTGGCGCTGACCGGCACACCGGTGGAGAACCATCTCGATGAGCTGTGGGCGCTGCTGAATCTGGTGGTGCCGCAGGAGTTCACGCACAAGGCGCAGTTCCGGCGGCGGTTCGGGCGGCCGATCAGCGAGGGGTCGGCGCACGCGGTGCTGCGGCTGCGCGACGCGCTCGAGCCGATTGTGCTGGGCCGCCGCAAATCCCAGGTGGCCGCGTCACTGCCGCCCAAGATCCACACCGACCTGGTGTGCGACCTCAGCGCCGAGCAGGAGGCGCTCTACGACCGGCTGCTCGACGCGGCCGAGGCGGCGGGCTTCGGCACCGGCGCGCAGCGGCACACCCGGGTGCTGTCGGTGCTGACCGAGCTCAAGCAGGTGTGCAATCATCCCGGGCTGATCACCGGTGAGCTGGACGAATTGCTGGGCCGCTCCGGCAAATTCGACGTGTGCTCCGATATTCTCGCCAACAATCTCGAGGTGAACGCGCCGACGCTGGTGTTCACCCAGTACCGCCGGACCGGTGAGCTGCTGGTCCGCCACTGCGCCGAGGAATTCGGGGTGCGGGCGCCGTTCTTCCACGGCGGCCTCGACCACGAGGAGCGCGGGCGGATCGTCGCCGAGTTCCAATCACCCGACGGCCCACCGATATTGATCCTGAGCCTGCGCGCGGCCGGGACCGGCCTGACCCTCACCCGCGCCGCCGACGTCGTGCACTACGACCGCTGGTGGAATCCCGCCGTCGAGGCCCAGGCCTCCGATCGCGCCCACCGCATCGGCCAGACCCGCACGGTCACCGTCACCACGTTGACCTCGGGCACCACCATCGAGGAACACATCGCGGGCATGCACGACCGCAAATCCGCCCTCACCGATCTCACCGACGCCGCCGGTGTCGCCGAACTGGCGCGCCTCGACGACGAACGACTCCTGGAACTGCTACGCCGGAAGCGGGGCAACTGATATGGCGGACAACGAATTCGGCTACACCGCATGGGGCAAGGACTGGCTCCGCCTCGCCGAACCCCTCACCCTCACCAAACCCGAACCCCTCCTCCCCCGCGCCCGCAGCATCGCCCGCAACAATGGCGTCCGCGTCGAAATCGAAGGCACGGTGGTCCGTTCCCACATCCACCGCGGCTCGGAAGCCTCGGTCACCCACCTCGAACTCACCCCCTTCCCCCGCGCCACCATCGACGCCATCGCCGCGGTGATCCCCTCGGACACGTTGACGCTCAGCGACGACCAGCACGCGGCGGTCCTCGCCGCGGGCATCACGGTCACCCCGATCCTCGCCGCCACCGACTGCTCCTGCCGTGCCCGCAATGCCCGCTGCCTGCACATGCTCGCCACCTGCTACGCGGTCGTCCGCCTCATCGACGAAACCCCCTGGCTCGCCTTGGATCTCCAGGGCTACCGCCTCAACCCACCCGAAGCCGACGAGGACGTCCCCACGTCGATCCCGCACTGGACACCCCTCGACGCCCTCGACCCCGCCGTCTATTTCGCCTGACCACGGACGTGTCGGACCCCGCGGATACCGTCATCGCATGGCAGCGTCGACCTACTCCTTCACCGCCGAGCTCTGGGAATGGGAAGCTCAGGCGGCGTGGCACTTCGTGAGTTTGCCGGAGGGGGTGGCGGACGAGATCGAGGAGCGGTACGGCCATAGCGCGGCGGGGTTCGGGTCGATCAAGGTGAAGGTCAGCGTCGGCACCAGCCATTGGTCCACCTCGATCTTTCCCGACGGCAAGCGAGGCACCTATGTGCTGCCGATGAAGAAGGCCGTCCGGGTCGCCGAGGGCTTGACCGTCGGCGACCCGGTCGAGATCGAGCTACGGGTGATCTGAGCCGCCCTCGCGGTCAGAGGCGGCGCAGCGCGGCGATGCGTTCGGTGAGTTGGTCGGCCGTCGCGAGAGCGGTTGGGGGGCCGCCGCATTCGCGGCGTAGGTCGCCATGGATGACACCGTGGGGTTTGCCGGTGCGGTGGTGGTGCATGGCCACCAGGGAGTTGAGTTCGCGGCGGAGTTCGGAGAGGCGGTCGGAGGTGGCGGCGCGTTCGGCGGCGGCCTCGACGGCGGGTCCGGCGGGGGCCGCCGCGGCGGCGCTGCGTTCCTTCAGCTGGCGCGACTGACGTTCGCGCAGCAGGGCGCGCATCTGGTCGGCGTCGAGCAGGCCGGGAATGCCGAGGTAGTCGGCCTCCTCGTCACTGCCGGAGAAGGTGGCGGTGCCGAAGGAGTCGCCGTCGTAGATGACCTGGTCGAGTTCGGCGTCGGCGGCCAGGGCGATGAATTTCTTCTCCTCCTCGCCGGGCTCGTCCTTCTGCTTGTTGGCGTCGATGAGCAGCTCGTCCTCGAGCGCGTTGGCCTCGCGGTGCGGCTTGCCGATGACGTGGTCGCGCTGCAGCTCCAGCTGGGCGGCCAGGTCGAGCAGCACCGGCACCGAGGGCAGGAAGACGCTCGCGGTCTCACCGGGCTTGCGGGCACGCACGAATCGTCCGATGGCCTGCGCGAAGTACAGCGGGGTGGACGCGGAAGTGGCGTACACGCCGACGGCCAGGCGCGGCACGTCGACGCCCTCGGACACCATGCGCACCGCGACCATCCACGGGTCGGTGTTCTCGCTGAACTGGCCGATGCGGTCGGAGGAGTCCGGGTCGTCGGAGAGCACGATGGTCGGCTTGGTGCCCGAAATGTGTTCCAGCAGTTCGGCGTAGTCGCGCGCCTTGTCCTGGTCGGTGGCGATGACCAGGCCGCCCGCGTCGGGCATGCCGGTGGCCCGCAGCTGCCGCAGGCGAGTGTCGGCCGCCTGCAGCACCTTCGACATCCAGTCACCGGCCGGATCCAGCGCGGTCCGCCAGGCCCGGGCGGTCTGCTCCGCGTTGAGGGGTTCGCCGAGGCGGGCCGAGTACTCCTCGCCCGCGCTGTCGCGCCAGTGCGCCTCGCCGGAGTAGGCGAGGAACACCACCGGTCTGACCACGCCGTCGGCGAGCGCCTCGGAGTAGCCGTAGGTGTGGTCGGCACGCGACTTCTCGAAGCCGGACTCGTCGACCTCGTAGGTGATGAACGGGATCTTCGAGTCGTCGCTGCGGAACGGGGTTCCGGTCAGGTGCAGGCGGCGGGTGGCGTCGCTGAACGCCTCCTCGACGGCCTCGCCCCAGCTCTTGGCGTCACCGGCGTGATGGATCTCGTCCATGATCACCAGCGTCTTGCGGTTCTCGGTGCGCACCCGGTGCTTGAACGGGTGCGAGGCGATCTGCGCGTAGGTCACCACCACGCCGTGGTAGTCCGAGGAGGTGGAGCCGGTCGAGTTGGAGAAGTTCGAATCCAGCTGAATTCCGTTGCGCGCGGCCGAGGCCGCCCACTGGTGCTTGAGGTGCTCGGTGGGCGCGACGACCGTCACCTGATCGACGGTGCGGTCGTTGAGCAGTTCGGCGGCCACCCGCAGCGCGAACGTGGTCTTACCGGCGCCGGGCGTGGCGACCGCCAGGAAGTCGCGTGGCTTGGTCGTCAGATACTTCGTGAGAGCCCTGCGCTGCCATGCACGTAACGAACCGCCACCACCCGAAGTCACTCGGAAGAGATTAGCTTTCGGGACCGACTGCTTTCCAATCCGACACAGCACTCTCGAGTGCCGCACGACACATTGCGCGTCCGACCCCATTCGAACCGCTGGTAGGCGATGCTTAGGCCACGATGAACGCGCACGACGAATCTCCGCAACACGCCGACGCGCCCGCCCCGGGATCGTCCGTCGTGCTCGCCGCCACTCGCTGGGGCCGCATCCGACAGCTCGTCGTGCACGTCGCGGTGAAGGCCTGGAACGATTCGATCTTCAACAAGTCGGCCTCGGCCGCGTTCTGGCAGACGCTGTCGCTGGCTCCGCTGCTGCTGGGACTGCTGGGCAGCCTCGGCTATGTGGGCCACTGGTTCGGGCCCAACACGGTGAGCGTGGTGCAGGCGAAGATTCTGAGCTTCGCGCGGAAGGCGTTCAGCCCCAATGTGGTCGATACGCTGGTCCAGCCGACCGTCAACGACGTGCTGCAGCGCGGGCACGGCGGTGTGGTCTCGGTGGGTTTCGTGCTGTCGCTGTGGGCCGGTTCGTCGGCCATGGCGACCTTCGTGGACGCGATCACCGCCGCCCACGGTCAGGCCACCGCCCGCCACCCGGTCTGGCAGCGCATCTTCGCGCTGCTGCTGTATGTGGCGTTCCTGATCATCGCGGTCCTGGTGCTGCCCCTGATCGCCCTGGGCCCCACCCTCATCGGCCGCGTCCTGCCGCACGCCTGGCGCGAACCCGGCCTGCGCCTTATCGACGCCTTCTACTACCCCGGCACGGGCCTGCTGTTGATCGTCGGCCTGACCTTCCTCTACAAGACGGCCCTGCACCGCACTCTGCCCTGGCACCGTCTCTTCGGCGGCGCGCTCGTGGCGGGCGTCTTCTTCATGGCCGCCAGCGAGGGCCTGCGCCGCTACCTGGCCTGGGTCACCAAGACCGGCATCTCCTACGGCGCACTGGCGACGCCCATCGCCTTCCTGCTGTTCACCTTCTTCCTCGGCTTCGCCATCATCCTCGGCGCGGAATTCAATGCCAGCGTTCAGGAGTTCTGGCCCGCCCGAGCCACCCGTCTTTCCCAGCTGCGCAATTGGTGGCGTGCTCGCGGACACCGCCCGGCGGCCGCGCCCACCCCGGATCCGGTGGAGCCGCCCGCGCCGCCCCCACCGACTCCGATCACCAGCCGTCCGCAGTCCACGTGACGGTCAGGAGTTGCGGACCGCGGTGACCGCCTTGCGGGCGGCGACCTGGACCGGATCCCAGACCGGGGAGAACGGCGGGGCGTAACCGAGGTCGAGGGCCACGATCTGGTCGACGGTCAGGCGGGCGGTGAGGGCCACGGCGGCGATGTCGATGCGCTTGCCCGCGCCCTCGCGGCCGACGATCTGGACGCCGAGCAGGCGGCCGGTGCGGCGTTCGGCGAGCATTTTCACCGTCATGGGCGCGGTGCCGGGGAAATAGCCGGAGCGGCTGGTGGATTCGATGGTGACGGTGACGAACTGCAGACCGACCGACCGCGCGTCGCGTTCGCGCAGGCCGGTGCGGGCGACCTCGAGATCGCACACCTTGCTGACCGCGGTGCCCACCACGCCGGGGAAGGTGGCGTAGTCGCCGCCGACGCCGGAACCGATGATCTGGCCGTGCTTGTTGGCGTGCGTGCCCAGCGGAATGTGGCGTTCGGACCCGGAGACCAGGTCCAGCACCTCCACGCAATCGCCTCCGGCCCAGATGTTCTCGTGCCCGCGCACCCGCATGGCCAGATCGGTGAGCAAGCCCCCGGACTCGCCCAGCGGCAGTCCGGCCGCGCGCGCCAGGTCGGTGGCGGGGCGCACGCCGATGCCGAGAATCACTACGTCGGCGGGGTATTCGGCCTCGGCGGTGGCGACGGCGACGACCCGGCCGTGCTCGTCGGTGCGCACCGCCGTCAGCTCGGCATTGCCGATGACCTGAATTCCCATGCCCTGCATGGCCTTGCGGATCAGCACGCCCATATCCGGGTCGAGGGTGGACATGGGCTCGGCCGCGCGGTTGATCATGGTGACCTGGAATCCGCGCTGGATCAACGCCTCCGCCATCTCCACGCCGATATATCCCGCGCCCACGACCACCGCGCGCCGTCCCGGGCTCGCCGCGAGGGTGTCGATGAGGGCCTGGCCGTCGTCGAGGGTCTGCACCCCGTGCACGCCCGCGGCGTCGATGCCGGGCAGGGCGGGCCGGATCGGTGTCGCGCCGGTGGCGATCACGAGTTTGTCGTAACCGGTCCAGGTTTCGCGCCCGGTGTCGAGTTCGCGGGTGCGCACCCGCTGCCCGTCGAGGTCGATCTCCACGACCTCGTTGCGCAGGCGCAGATCGATGTCCCGCGCGCGGTGTTCGGCGGGCGTGCGCGCGATGAGGGCCTCGGGTCCCTCGACCGCGCCGCCCACCCAGTACGGAATGCCGCACGCCGAGTACGAGGTGAAGTGGCCCCGTTCGAACACCACGAGCTCGAGTTCCGCCGCGCTCTTCAACCTGCGCGCCTGCGACGCCGCCGCCATCCCCGCCGCGTCTCCGCCGATGATCACCGCGCGTTCACCCATGTCTCAAAGGTAGTCGGCGACCGGGATGTAACCCCCTCCCCTATCCAGAAATGTCCCGCCGCGTTCTTTCGAGGACGTCACGGGGGCCATCCGGGGGTGGCGGGACCCGATCGGAAAGGAATCCCGCATGTCACCACCGAACAGCCGCCGCACGGCCGCGATCGCACGACTCGCCGGAATCGCCGCCACCATGGCCGCGGCACCGGCGATCGCCGCCTCGCTGGCCGGATCGGCCGACGCGGCAGTGGTCGCTCCCGAGCAGACCACCGTGGTCGGGGCCGCGGCCCAGGCTCATCTGGAGAACCTGTTCGCCCCGACAGCCACGACGGAGCTCGCCTCCGCCCATGGCGTGCAAAAGGATACGCGCGTACCGAACCCCTTCCACCAGTTCTCCCAGTTCCATGAGGGACCGTTCCGGCAGGGGCAACCGTTCGGCCAGGACGTGCCGTTCCATCAGGCTCCGACCGGCTTCGTCCAGCTGGTGGATCCGTAGATTCTCACTGAAGAGAGTGTGACCCAGGTGAATTCGACCGTCCGCAGCATGCAGATCGTGGTGAAGGTGTCCAAGTTCTGCAATCTGCGATGCCAGTACTGCTACGAGTATCCGGAGCTGGGAAACCGTGCGGCCATGTCCCGTTCGCAGCTCGCCACCATGTATCGCGCGCTGCGCGAACACGTGCTGGCGGTCGAGGAACGCGACGGAAGCGGCACCCGGCTCGAATTCATCTGGCACGGTGGCGAACCGCTCATGCAGCCGGCGCGGTTCTACCGGCAGACGCTGGCCGACCAGCGGGAGATCTTCGGCGAGCGGATCGCGACCACCAACAGCATCCAGACGAACCTGACGATGCTCGACCCGGAGCGCCGCGAATTGCTCACCGACAGTTTCGATTCCGTCGGCGTCTCCATCGACGTGGTCGGCGGCCTGCGGGTGAACGCGGCCGGGCGCGACTCGCAGCCGCGCGTGCTGGCCAACCTCGACGAGCTGGTGGCCGCGGGTGTGCCGGTGGGCTGCATCTCGGTGCTCACCGCGCGGAACATTCACGCCGTGGATCGAATATTCCGGTTCTTCGAGAAACGCCGACTCAATTTCCGGGTCCTGCCGCTGTTCGACACCGGCGAACCCGGGCAGACGGCCGCGTTCGAAGTGCCGGTGGCGCAGGAACTTTCGGCCTTGGCGCGGCTGATCGATCTCTGGCTGGCGGGAGACGTGCTCGAACACCCGCCCGCACCGCTGGACCACTATGTCCAGATCGCGGCCCACTATCTCGCCGACGCCCCCGGCCCGGACTACCGGGACCGGCGCGAGTGGCTGCCTCTGATTTTGGTCAACACCGACGGCTCCTGCTTCACCTACGGCGAACCCTACGGCGACCCCGCGTGGTCGATCGGCAATATCTTCACCGACCGGATCGCCGACATGCTGGCCGGTCCCGTCTTCGAGCGGTGCGCCGTCGCAGCCGAACGCCGCGTGGCGCGAAACTGCCTGTCCTGCCCGTTCTTCGACGCCTGCGGCGGATCCCTAATGGCCGAGACCGAGGCCCGCGAGCGCGATGAGGACGGCCACGGCACCCTGCTGTGCACCGGGCGGCCGGTGATCGCCTATATCGCCGAGCAGCTGCGCGGCCGCGTGCCCGACACCGTAGCGCAATGGCGATACCTGCACTCCCCCGCCTGATCCCGAGGAATCACCATGCCCGCCGCACCCCTCGACCATGCCGGACTCCGCAGCGGCATGACACTGTCGTTCCCCGCCGACTCGCGCTCGGGTACGCGCGTCCGGCTCAGTTCCGGCACGGAGCCCGCCGCCGCGACCCCGCACGCGGCCACCTACGCCGACGGCGCGGTCGTACCACGGGGGCCGTGGCGTCCACCCAGCTGTCACGAGCACGGAATCCTTTACGGGACACCGAAACCCGGGGTTCTATCGGGTGACTGGATCGCCATTGTCGCGGTGCCGGATTCGGTGCTGGACGGGTTCGCTCCACTGCGAGCCGACGCCGCGGCGGGCAATGAGCGGGCCCTCGACGCCTCGATCAACGGCCCGGCCGGTCGCCTGGCGTTCGTCGAGGCGATCCGCTGGGCGACCACCCGCACCGATCCGACGCGACCCGGCGTCGAATCACCCATGGTCTACGGCATCCTTCCCACCGGTGCCGCCACCATGACCACCGGCAGCCACGGCCGCCGCGTCGGACTCCACGTCGACAGCTGGTACAACGCCCCGCTGAAAGACCGTGCGGCAGCCCCCAATCGCCTGTCGATCAACCTCGGCGACCACGACCGCTACCTGCTCTGCGTCAATACCCCGCTGCCCGTCATGGCCGAGGCGCTGCGCGAGCACGGCATCACCGCGGGCGCGACCCACCCGAGCTACGGCCTCGGCATGCGCTTCCTGGCCGAGTTCCCCCACTACCCGGTCACCCGAATCACCGTTCACCCCGGCGAGGCCTACCTGGCCCCGACCGAGAACATGCTCCACGACGGCTACGCCGAACCCCACGGCCAGATCGACCTGCAATTCAGCTGCCGGGGGCGGTTCCCGCCGCCTGGAAACGCCGGGCCGACCTCGGGTCGAGAAGGGAACGACGGGTTTGTCCCGCTACGGGATTAGATTCGCCCTTGACCGGATTCCGTCCGTGCTGCCGGGAGGAGTGCTGCGTGGTTCCGCGTGTGCTTCGGTCGGGCGTGGCACTCGCCATGGTCGCCGGGTGCGCCTGGTTGATCGCGCCGAGCCCGCACGCGCAGGCGACGCCGTTCACCGAGGGCGGATTCTTCCTCGCCCGCGGTATCGAAAACGCCGGCGCCATCATCGCTTTGAGCGCCGGGCACTTCATCGAGGACGAAACCTCACGCATGATCGGGGTGGTGGACGCGACCGGTAGCGCCCTCGAGTGGCTGCCGGACACCCTGCTCGTCGACGGCACGGTGCGACACCTCCGTTTCACCCTCGAATCCGGTGGCCGCAGCCTGTCCCTCTGGGTCGAAGGCGGCCTGCGACAGGGCGCGCAAGTGCTGGCGGACAACAGCCGACTCGGCGGCGTCCTGGCCGACGCGTGCGTGGCGAAGGGCCTGCCCGCAGCCGTCATGCCCGGCCTGGTCGGCGCCTTGACCGGTGCCCTCACCGGCGTCCTCGGCGGCCCGGCGGGCATCGTCACCGGAGCCGCGACAGGCGCCCTGTCCGGTGCGTGGTCCGGCTTCGTCAAGGGCTGCACCACCGGCGTCCAAGAGGTCCTCACCCCACCCACCCAAATCACCGCCGCCACCCCAACCCAGACGAATCACCGCCTGCGCCAGGTGAACCCGACCTGATCCACTCGACCGACCGCGGTCAGGCTGCGCGGGCCGGGTGGGCGTCGGCGACGCACCCGGCGGGTAGTTCAGCAGGAGAACGTGGAGTGGAACAGCCAGTCGACGACGCGATCGTCACTGCCCCAACTGCTTTGGTCACCGACGAAGACCGACTGCATATCCGAGGACGGGACGAGCCAGCCACCCCATATGTCCGAAGTATGGAGTGAGGTGAGCGCTCTGAGTGTGCAGCCGTCCTCACCCTGCTGCTCCGGATAGCCGATGAGCCAGATTTGAGTGGCATCGGTGTAGCCCGCCGGGGTATTGGTGCACGGTTCGGCAACCACGCCGCCATTCGAATTGTGCTGCAGGCACCTGCCATTCCCGCTCTGAATCCAGTTGACGGCGTCGTAGCCGTCCAGATGATGCATGGTCCACTGCTGACTCGCCGCATTCGGGGCACACACACTGAGAGTGACTGCGCCAGGCCCGATGTCGGTGACGCAGCGGTCATAGTCGATGTTGTACAGGTACGGGCCGGTCTGCGGCGGGTCGGCCCAGGCAACCGCTCCCCCGGTGACCGCAACCTGGATGCCGAACATCGGCACAACCACCGCGCGCAGGCTTGCTTTCCACATGCCCCTACGGTCGGAGATCGGCCTTACCGTCGGATTACACCGACGGTCGGTCGAGCGCCTCGCGCCGGCCGAGCCCTCCCTCGTCACGATGTCCGCGCCCCGCGACCGGGACGAGGCTCTTGACTTAATGACCGGCCAGTCATTAGCGTAGATGGCGTGGTAGACGAGGCAGTGAAATCGTCAATTCATTTGAGGCGCATCGGTATTCTGTTGCGGATCTATCTCGTGGTGGCCGTCGCCACGCTGGGCGTCCTCACCGCGCTCTCGGCGTTCGCGCCGCAGCAGGCGCCGCGCGACGCGTGGGTGCACGCGGTGATCGTCGCCGGGTTCGCGATCGTATTGCCGCTGCGACTGCGTTCGGCTCGCCGTGGCAGCATCCGGGGATTGCGTGCCGTCGGGCTGATCGCGGCGGTACTGATCATCGTCAATGTCGTCGAAGCCATGCTTCCGGATTTCGTGCCGGTGTGGATGCGGGTGGAGATGATCGGTATCGCGGTGCTGATGGCCGCGGTCGTCGGGCTCGTGGTGCGGGAGCGGCTGTGACCGGCGCACCGCGGATTCGTCAGCGGCTCAGCGCCGAGACTCGGCGGGAACAGCTGGAAGTCGCCGCCGTCACGATCGTCGGACGTGACGGGCTCGCGGCGGCCACCGCCGAGGCCGTCGCCCGGGCCGCGGACGTCTCGAAGGGCCTGCTGTGGCGGTACTACACCGATCTCGACGACCTGATCCTGCACGCGGGGCGTCGGGCATTGACCACGCTGGAAGCGGCCGTGGCATCCGATGTCGATCTCGACACGCACACCGCCGACCTCTTGCGGGCGGCCATTCGCCGGGCCGCGGTGCTGCCATCGACGCACGGCGATGAATTACGAGCCGCGCGTCGGATCGCACGCCGATGGCAGGCCCTCGGAGCCGAAAACGGCTTGGCCGCCTACGAATACAAGCAGTTGCACACGCGGCAGGCCGCACTCATCCAGCACGGTCAACAGCGCGGCCAGATCCGCGCCGATCTCGACCCGCACCTACTCGCGGTCACCTACCAGGGAATGGTCGACACCATGCTCGAGCACCTCGACGCCAACCCGGACATCGACCCGCTCGCATACGCCGATCACGTCGCCGACGTGCTGCTGGGCGGTATCGCCACCACCTCACCGCAGCCATCCGCCTGAAAACCGCAGCGCGAAAGGAACATTCGTGAAACAGCACGAAATCGACGCCGAGCTGGCCCTCCCCGGCGCCCGCGCCCTGTCCGTCCGCGGACGGGCATCCATCACCATCGTCGACGGCGTGGTCGACGAATACCTCGCCGCAGCCCGCAAATCCATGGCGCCCGAGGCCGCGGCCGAATTCGAACAGGCCTGCCGAAAAATGTACGACCGCATGGCCCGCATCGCGATCATCCCCACCTGGGCCCGCTTCTACGACTACAGCACCGGCCGCATGCCCCACTTCCTCACCGAACTCGCCGCGAAGAACCTCACCTGACCAGCGCCTCGCGCAGGGCGCGGAATTCCGAGGCGAGAGAGTCGGGTGTGTAGTGGGCGTTGAGGCCGCTCGGGTTGGGGAGGACCCAGACTTCGGTGTCGCCGATCGAGTCGGGCTGGGGGCCGATCGTGGTGCGTGGGCGGCCGAAAGCCGTGCGGTAGGCACCGATTCCGAGGACCGCCAGGACTCGCGGGCGGTATCGCTCGACCCGTTCGATCAGGGCGCGGCCACCGGCACGCAGTTCCTCGGGGGTCAGTTCGTCGGCCTTGGCGGTCGTGCGGGCGGCGACGTTCGTGATCCCCAACCCCAGCCCCAGCAACTCCCGCTGTTCATCGGGCAGCAGTTGGCGCGGTGTGAAGCCGGATCGGTGCAGTGCGGGCCAGAACCGATTCCCGGGGCGAGCGAAGTGATATCCGGTCGCCCCCGACCACAGACCCGGATTGATCCCGCAGAACAGCACCCGCAATCCAGGCCCGATCAAATCGGGAATCGTCTTGTCCCGCGCCGCGGCCAAATCCGCGGCCGACGGCCGAATCAACGAACCAGAACCCATTCCCACAGTCTGCCGGTTTGCCGCGATCCCGCGCCGACGCCCCCACCGGCGCGCTGTAACCGGGCTGTAAGCGCCCCTCCATAGCCTCGGACAATGATCAGGACGACAAGCCGGATCGGCGCGGTCCTCGCCGCCGTGGCCTGCGGCGCGCTCGGCGTGCCGACGCACGCCAGCGCGGACGACATACTCTGGTTCGAGACCCGGGACCAGGGCGTCGAATGCGTCATCACGGCCGCCGGTGACGAGGTCGAGTGTCTGGCCCACTATCCCGCGTTCACGGTCCCCGGTCGAGTTCCCGTCTGCGACAGCAGAAGCGGGTTCATCCCCGTCGTATCCGTCACCCTCTTCGCGGGCCAGGCCCCCACCGCCGCGAACGAATGCTTCGCCGCGGACCACCTCGGCGAGGACGTCCCTATCGCCCCGGGTCAGTTCGTCAACAGAAACCTGTTCATCTGCTACGGCACGGATACCGGTGACGTGCTGCTCGGCGTCCAATGCTCGTACGCGGGCAATCCGAGCTACGCCTTCGTGCTCGATCGCTATTCCTACTCCACGTCGTGAGCATCCGCTGGACAGTGGTCGGAGGTGGCCGTCAGGCGATCACCACGTCGATCTCGAACTGTTCCAACTCGTTTCGCAGTGGTGCGGGGAGCTCGGCGTCGGTGACCAGCACGTCGATATCGTCGAGGGTGGCGAAGCGGGCGAAGTCCTCACGGCCGAGTTTGCTGGAGTCGGTGACCACCACCACGCGGTGCGCGGTGGCGATCATGGCGTGTTTCACCGCGCCCTCGTCGGTGTCGGGCGTGGACAGCCCGTGGCCGGCGGTCAGGGCGTTGGTGCCGATGAAGGCGACATCCACTCGCAGCTCACCGAGTGCGTGCAGCGTCTGCGGCCCGACGGCCGCCTGCGTCAATCCGCGCACCCGCCCGCCGAGCAGATGCACCTGCACCCCGGGGTGCCCGGACAGCCGGGTCGCGATGGGCAGCGAGTTGGTGACCGTGACCAGCTCCCGGTCGGCGGGCAGCAGTGCCGCCACCCGCCCGGTGGTGGTGCCCGCGTCGAACAGCACGCTGCCGCCCGACGGGGGCAGGAACTCCAAGGCCGCCTTGGCGATTCGATCCTTTTCCGGGGAGCGGCTGTGCTCGCGTTCGGTGGTGCCCAGTTCCAGGGCGGTGAGGGCGGCGGCGGGCATCGCGCCGCCGTGCACCCGGCGCACCAGGCCCATGCGATCGAGCGCCGCCAGGTCGCGGCGCACGGTCTCGGCGGTGACGTCGTAGCGCTCGGCCAGCTCGGCGACCGACACCCGGCCGAGCCGCCCGACCAGCGTGGCAATGGCCTGCTGCCGCTCCTCGGCGTACATACCGTTCCTCCAAACCGATGGTCGCTCACGTTGTCTCGGGACTGAACATATTTCTTCCCGATCAGGCGCGGGCGTCCAGCACCTGCTTGATCTCGGCTCGCGTGCGCGCCGCCTGCAGGCGCCGCACCTGCTCCTGGTCGATGAACACCTGCGCGATCCGACCGAGCAGCGCGCGGTGCTCATCCCCCGCCCCGGCGATGCCGATGACGAATTCCACGGGCTTGCCGTTCCAGTCGATGGGCTCGGCATAGCGCACCAGCGACAGCCCGGCCCGGCGGATGCTGGACTTGGCCTCGTTGGTGCCGTGCGGGATCGCGAGCCCATTGCCCATATAGGTGGTGGTCAGGCGTTCCCGCTCGTGCATGGCCGGAATGTAGGACCGGTCCACCGCGCCCGCGGCGAGCAGCAGTTCACCCGCCTCGGTGATGGCGTCGGCGCTGGTGTCCGCCGCGCCCGCCAGCACGATCGAATCCAGCGGGAGCACGTCGATGCTCGGTTCCGGTTCCGCCACAGTGGATTCCGGGTCCGGGCCGGCGGCGTCGGCACGGGTCAACAACGCCACGATCTCGGCGTATTGCGGGCTGTTCATGAAGTCGTCGACCGAGATGTGCAGTGCCGACGGGGTTTTCGCGCGCGCCCGGTCGGTCAGATCGCGGTGGGTGACCACCAGGTCGTAGGTGTCGGTGAGATTCGAGATGGCCTTGTTGACCACGCTGACCTCGCCGAATCCGGCATCGCGAATCTTCTTGCGCAGCACCGACGCCCCCATGGCCGAGGAGCCCATACCCGCATCGCAGGCGAAGACGATGGTGGAGATGGACGGAACGGCCCCGGAGCCGTCGGATGCGCCGAGCAGGGCCGCGGCGGCGACCGACCGCTTGCCCTTCATGGCCTCCATGGTGGCGGTGGCCTGCGCCAAATCCAGTTCGCCGGAGGACCTGTCGGACTTCAACAGCACGGCGGCGACCAGGAACGACACCCCCGCGGCACCCAGCACCGACAGCGTGACCCCGATGTAGCTGCCGCTGGCCGTCTGCGCGTAGACCGAGATGATCGACCCGGGCGCGGCGGGCGCGCGCAGGCCGGATCCGAACACCACATTGACGAAGACGCCGACCATGCCGCCCGCGATGGTGGCCA
Organism: Nocardia sp. CDC153; assembly: GCF_035818515.1. Lineage (NCBI taxonomy): Bacteria > Bacillati > Actinomycetota > Actinomycetes > Mycobacteriales > Nocardiaceae > Nocardia > Nocardia sp. CDC153. The sequence goes on from NZ_JAYKYU010000002.1 coordinate 947,382, forward strand.
GGATCAGCTTCGGCTTCATCAGCACGAACGGGAAGTAGACCTCGTGGATGCCGCCGATGAAGTGGATGATGGCCGCGCCGGGCGCCGAGCTCTTGGCCATGCCCTTGCCGAACATCCAGAACGCGATCAGCAGACCCAGACCCGGACCCGGATTGGCTTCCAGCAGAAACAGAATCGACTTGCCGTTCTGGGCGGCCTGGGTGGTGCCCAGCGGGGTGAGCACGCCGTGGTTGACCGCGTTGTTGAGGAACAGCACCTTGGCGGGCTCGATGAAGATCGAGGTGAGCGGCAGCAGCCCGTGGTCGACGAGGAAGTTCACCACATGGCTGGCCGCCCGGCTGAACGCCGAAACCACCGGTCCCACACCGAAGAAGCCGCCGGTGGCGAGGATCGCGCCCGCGATGCCCGCCGAGAAGTTGTCGACCAGCATCTCGAAGCCGGGACGAATCCTGCCCTCCCACAAGCCATCCAGCCGTTTGATCACCCAGCCGCCGAGCGGGCCCATGATCATCGCGCCCAGAAACATCGGCACATCGGCCCCGGCGATGACGCCCATGGTGGCGATCGCGCCGACCACCGCGCCGCGGGTGTCGTAAACGATTCTGCCGCCGGTGTATCCGATCAGGATGGGCAGCAGGTAGGTGATGGTCGGGCCGACGATGCCGCCGTGCGCGTAGTCGCCCCAGCCGCCGATGTGCGCGACCCAGCTGTGCTTGCCGAACATATCGCCGGTGAGGGAGGTGACCCAGCCCTTCTCGACGAACAGTGCCGTGAGCAGGCCCCAGGCGATGAACGCGCCGATGTTCGGCATGACCATGTTCGACAGGAATGAACCGGCCCGCTGCACGTGCACCCGTGTGCCGAGGCGAGGCTCCGGTGGAGAGATAGACATCGTGACGTACTTCCTCTGAGCAAGATCGAGAATATGTGACTCAGGCCACATCTCATGAAGTAGTAGACCGCAGAATCGGGCACGTTCGCAAGCAATCGGGCATAAATGGGCGCGAAAACGTGTGGCTTTGCGCCCGATTGGCGCTACCGTGAGGCGGAGGGCACGGGCCCGGCCAGCACGGGCACGGCCCCGGCCAGACATGTGGGAGGAAGACCATGAAGGCGTTGCGCTACTACGCACCCGAGGACGTCCGGCTCGAGGAGATCGCCGAACCCGACTGCGCCCCAGACGAGATCAAACTGCGGGTGCGCAACTGTTCGACCTGCGGCACCGACGTCAAGATCCGCCACAACGGGCATCAGAACCTCACCCCGCCGCGCACCCTCGGGCACGAGATCGCCGGGGAGATCGTGGAAGTCGGCGCGGCGGTGCGCGAACGCTTCGGCGGCGACTGGCGCGTCGGCGACCGCGCGCAGGTGATCGCCGCGGTGCCGTGCGGGGAATGCCACGAGTGCGGCAAGGGCTGGATGGCGGTGTGCCGCAATCAGACCTCGGTCGGCTACCAGTACGACGGCGGCTTCGCCGAATACATGATCGTGCCCGCCCAGGTGCTGAAGGTCAACGGCCTCAACCGGATTCCCGACACGGTCGGCTACGACGAGGCCTCGGCCGCCGAACCGTTCGCCTGCGCGATCAATGCCCAGGAATTGCTGGGGATCGAGCCGGGCGACACCGTGGTGATCTTCGGCGCGGGCCCGATCGGCTGCATGCACACCCGCATCGCGCGCGGCGTGCACGCCTGCGGCCCGGTCTATCTCATCGACGTCAATGCCGACCGGCTGAAGCTGTCGGCGCATGCCGTCCAGCCCGACGAGGTGATCAATGCCGCCGAAGTCGATGCCGTGCAACGAGTCCTGGAGCTGACCGGCGGCCGCGGCGCCGACGTCATCATCACCGCCACCGCCGCCAACATCACCCAGGAGCAGGCCATCGCCATGGCCGCCCGCAACGGCCGCATCTCCTTCTTCGGCGGCCTGCCCAAAACCGACCCCACCATCACCTGCGACTCCAACGTGGTGCACTACCGCCAACTGCACATCCACGGGGCCAACGGCTCAGCGCCCGAACACAATCGGCGCGCCCTCGACTACATCGCCACCGGACGGGTGCCGGTCCGCGACCTCATCACCCACCGCCTGCCCCTCGCGCAGGCGCTGGACGCCTTCGACATCGTGGAGCGCGGCGAGGCCATCAAGGTCACCATCGAACCCTGATAGTTCGGCGCCAGAGTGGGCAGTCTATCGACGGAAGACACGGAGGCGGGCGGTCATCGAAAGGAGAAGACGATATGAACCAACGGCTTTCGACGGTCGATCCCCAGTGGTCGGACTGGATGAGGGAAAAGGACAGCCTGTGGAAGTGCCCGACCGACCGGGTACTCGTGGGCCGCGAACATCGAGGCGACGAGAACGGAAAGACCAGATACCGGTACGCCCGGCTGGTGCTGGGCGAGGGCAAGGACGCGGTCACCGCCAAAGTCACCCAGGGCGAATGGAGCAGCCCGATCCGTGAGTCCGGAGGCAGATTCGTCGCCGAAGACGACCGCGTGCTGATCGGCCGCGAGCACCAGGGCGACGAATCCGGTGTCACCCGATACCTCGTCGGCACCGTCACCATCAACGACCAAACGGTGTCATTCACCGACACCGGCTGGTCGGAATCGATGCCCGAGTCGGAAAGCCAACTCGTGGCCCGCGACGGCGAGGTCATGATCGGCCGCGCCCACTCCGGCGACGAAAACGGTGCCACACAACACCAGAACGCCGCACCCCACCTCCCGGACTGACCTCGACCGCGGAACAGTCCGCCCCGATACGGACCTGGCAGAGACCATATGGCGTAGGGTCGAATCAACGAAGTCGTCGAGGCTTCCAAACAAAGGACCAACCAGTTGTCCGATAAATCTCCGCGTAGCAAGATGTCCAAGGCTCAGGGCAAGTCCCTGAAGGAGAAACGAGCGGAGCGGAAAGCCAAACCAGCCAACCCGCATACCGGGACCGAAGGCTTCGATAACAAGAGCAAGAAGCATCGCTGACCCGACAGACCGCCGAGGACGGGCCAGCGCAGGAGCAGGGCCGGAAGGGCCCCAAGCCGCGCTATCTGATTCCGCGCGAAGAGTTTTCGTGAAGAGCTTCGCACCGAGGCCGGTGCGAAGCTCTTTCGCATGACGCGGGTCGAATGCCAACCCAGGCACGACCATCCGAACACACCAACGACATCCGCCAATAGACTCGGAGCACATCCATGAGCCACCCACACACCGCTGAGCCTCGGCTATTCAGTCACGAGGAATCCGCCATCATCAGCGCACCCACCACTACCTCCACCGCCCCCCGACCGACATTTCTCGCTGCGCCCGCCCCGAAAGACACCAAAAACGGCTCGCGATCACGCCCGTAATCGCCTGGCGCATCGCTGACCGTCCCACTCACGGTGGCCGAGACCGCGTGGTGCCTCCTCGCCTCCACACTCGGGGCTGAGTTCAGCAGTTCACAAACCGCCGACCTGCGGGAACGGCTAACCCTTTTCATCATGTCGTAGAACCCCCAAGATCATGCGCTGACCTAGCGGTCTTGAGGGTTCTCCTATCCTGACTTGCGATTTCACGATCCCGACGCTGCCCATCACGTCCGGCCGAGACCCTTCGTTTCCCACCATTCGGGCCGCAAAATGGCACTGGAATTCCCACTGCATCCCACCGGTTCCGCCCTGCCGACTATCCGCCGATATACCCGGGACTCCGTCCGACCGCCGCGGCGGCACGCGACCTGCGACCTCTTCGTTGCCGGTGGTAGATCTCGGTCGCGGCGACCACGACGAGCCCGAGGGGCAACAGTGCTGTTCACATGGGGCGTTGCGCTCTACATCCGACATTGACGTACCTCTACTGTGGCAAGTGTCATTGATGATGGCTTCGCCATAAGCCTTGACCGACTGCATCTTCATGATTGACGATATCGTCAATCAATCGGCTGGTGTCGAACCCGCGATCGATCAGGTCGCCGGCGGCTCGAACGCACAAGATCAGGAGGAGACATGGGCGAATCCGTGGCGAACCCGCCGGTCGGCACCGACCCGACGGCGGTGGGGAATCGAGCCGGGCGGGCCGGAACCGGAGGCATTCTGACGGCGATGTGCACCTGCCTGGTGCTCGTGGTCGCCTCGGTGTCGGCGATCAACCTGGCCATGCCCGACCTGGCCGTCGACTTGTCGGCCTCGACCACGTCGCTGACGTGGATCGCGGACGCCTACACCGTCGCGCTGGCCGCGTTCGTGCTGCCGATCGGTGCGCTCGGCGACCGGTTCGGGCGCCGTGATGTCTTGATCGGCGGCACCGCGGTCTTCGCGATCGGTTCGGCCGCCGCCGCGTTCGCCGACTCGACCCACACACTGATCGCCTGGCGGGTGGTCATGGGCGTCGGCGCGGCGATGATCATGCCGGGCACATTGTCAACCATCACCGCGGTGTTCCCGGCCGAGCGGCGCGACCGCGGGGTCGCGATCTGGTCCGGATTCGCCGCCGCGGGGGCGATCCTCGGCATGCTCGCGGCCGGGTTGCTGCTGGAGGTTTGGAGTTGGCGTTCGATCTTCGTGGCCAGCGCGGTCGTGGCGGTGATCGGCGGGCTGCTGGCGCTGCTCCTGGTGCCCAACACCCGTGACGAGGAGGGGCACCCCCTCGACCACCTCGGCGCGTACACGAGCGCGGTCGCGATCGGCGCGCTCGTCTACGGCATCATCGAGGGCAGCGATGCCGGGTGGACCAGCCATCGAGTGATGGGCAGCTTCGCTGTTTCCGTTGCGGCGCTGGCGCTTTACGCGGCGCTCGGGTTCCGCAACAAGCACGCGCTGCTCGATCCGCGACTGTTCGGCATTCCCGGTTTCCGGGCCGGGGCGGCCACCGTTCTCGTTCAGTTCTTGGCCGTATTCGGCTTCTTCTTCGTCGGTCTGCAGTATCTGCAGCTGATCCTCGGTTACAGCGCGTTGAAGAGCGCTGTCGCGCTGGTCCCGATCGCGTTGGTGGTCATGCCGGTCAGCGTGCTGACTCCCCGGCTGATCGATCGGGCAGGGATCAAAGCGGTCATGAGTGTGGGTCTGCTGCTACTCGGTGGCGGCATATACGCGCTGTCCTTCCTGCATGTGGACTCCGGCTACGTGCCCTTCCTCGGCGGGCTCGTGCTCGCCGGGCTCGGCGTGGGCATGACCAGTGCGGTGGGCACGTCGGTCATCGTCGGATCATTGCGCGCCGAACAGCAGGGCGTCGCGTCGGCCATGAACGACGCCACCCGTGAGGTCGGCTCGGCGATCGGCATCGCCCTGATGGGTTCGGTGTTCTCGAGCCACTACAAGTCGTCGCTCCCTTCGTTGGATCAGCTGCCGCCCGCGGCCGCGCACGCGGTCGAATCCTCCGCCGCCGCAGGGTTGCAGGCCGCCTCGCTGCTCGGTCCGAAAGGCGAGCCATTGACCGCGGCCGTTCGCTCGGCCTTCATCGACGGCCTGTCGGCCTCGTTGGTCGTCGTGGCGATCATCGTTGGGGTCGCCGCCCTGGGCGCGCTGCTCGACGCACCTCGAACCCAAGCTCCCCCGCGGTAACCACCGAGCATTCGGTCGAAAGAGTTCCCGTGCACACCAACGCTTTTCAGGGGATGGCTCGTGCTCGGCATCGAATCCGCGCACGCGTTGCGGATGTTTGAGGATGAATTGGGCCGCGCGCGAGCGCCGGTGACGCGCCGTACCCAGGGCGGTCCACCGCCAGCACATCAAAGCCCGCACCTGCGGCTCGGTCCACCAGGTCGGCTCCGCAGACCTGGAAGTACTCGCGCGTGTAGCCGCCTCCATGCAGAAGGACGAGGAGCGGACGTGGCTCCTGTCGCTCGTCAGCCCGCGCGGACATGTAGGTAGCGGCGCATGCGGACTGCAGGGCAGGTCGGATCCCCATTATCGATTTTCCTCATCCCTGGGGCATTTGGGCCTATCCGCTGGAACCTCCGAACGAGTTGCCTCGGCGGTATTCACGATGCGGTTTCCGGTGCGGCTGCGTGCGGGGATCACAACCGGGGGAACAGCTCTAAAGCGTTGTCGCGGAGCATGAGTCGGTGTTCGGCGGGATTCAATACCGTGGTCGCGGCGAGTGCCTGGGCGAGGCCCTGCACCGCCCAGTCCGGGGTGAAGGGGAAGTCGCTGCCGTAGAGCAGGCGGTCGGGGCCGACGAGTTGCAGCAGGGCGGGCAAGGCGCGCGGTAGCGCGAATCCGGCTACGTCGTAATGCATTCGGCCCAGTGCGGCGAGGACGTCCACGGGTGAGCCGGGCGAGTCGAGCATGGCGAAGCCGGCGATGCGGTCGGCCAGTACCGGCAGTGCGGCGCCGGTGTGCGGCACGATGAATCGAATATTCGGGTAGCGCTCGGTGACGCGGTCGAGGATGAGTTGGGCGACGGTTCGGGTGGTGTCGAAGAGGAACTCGATCATGGGCCGGGGGCGGCCCAGGCTGGTGTGCTGCCAGCAGGCCGGTGAGGTGGGGTGCAGGTGGACGACGGCGTGACGGCGATCCAGTTCCGCCAGTAGCGGTGCGAAGGCCGGATCTCCGAGATACGTTCCGCCGTAGTTGGTTTCGAGGGCGACACCGTCGGCGGCCAGTTCGTCGAAGGCGTGGGCGACCTCGGCGATCGCCGCGTCGACGTCGGGCAGGGGGACGGAGGCCAGTAGTCCGAAGCGGGTCGGGTGGTCGCGAACCAGTTGTGCGCCTTCCTCGTTCACCGATCGCGCGAGCTCGCGGGTTGCGCGCGGATCCTCGAGCAATACGCCCGGCGAGGACACCGACAGCAGCGCGACCGCAACGCCGGTGCGATCCATCAGTTCCAGCGCTGCGGTAGCGCTCCATTCGGGCAGGGCCGGCATGCCGTCGGGTTGGCCGTGCCCGGCGGCCACGAGCGCCTGCCGCAGCCGGGGCGTGAGGAAGTGCGCGTGCACATCGATGGCGCCGGGCAGCGGTAGGGCCGAGTCTGACATGACGGTTTCCGGCACGCGGATGTCTCCTCTGCGGCAGTGGAGTATTCGGAGGCGAAACCCCTTGTCTGACGATATCGTCATCCAAGAGGATTGCGTCAGTCAAGAGGCGGCCCACAAACCCGAGCAGGAGATCAGATGATCGGTCGTAGAACGCTGCTGGCCGCGGCCGGCCTGGTGCCGACTGTCGCGTTGACAGGGACCAATGTCGAGGCCAAGGCGGAGGAACAGGCTCCCGCAGCAGGCGGGTTGATCGACCTGCATTCTCACTTCCTGCCCGACTTTTATGTCGATGAGGCTCGCCGGGCCGGTATCGCCTTCCCCGATGGCATGCCGTTCTGGCCGTCATGGTCCGTCGAATCACACCTGGCGATGATGGACGCCACCGGTATCGATCGAGCTGTCCTGTCGATCTCGTCTCCCGGGGTGCATTTCGGCGACGCGGCCGCAGCGGCAGCGCTGGCTCGACGAGTCAACGACTTCGCCGCTCACGTAGCGGCCGAGCACCCGGGCCGATTCGGAAATTTTGCCGCATTGCCACTTCCGGATATCGCGGCATCGGTCGCCGAGGCGGTCCGAGCGCTGGATGAACTCCACGCCGACGGGGTGACTCTGCTCTCCAACGCCGCGGGTACATACCTCGGCAACCTCACCCTCGCCCCTCTGCTCACGGTCCTGAATGACAGATCGGCGCGGGTCTTCGTTCATCCAACCTCGCCGCCGAACGCGAACGTGGTGAACCTCGGCCGGCCCGCACCACTGGTCGAGTTCCTGTTCGACAGCGCCAGAACCGCAGTGGATCTCGTGGCGACGGGACAGTTGCAGCGGTTTCCGCGTATTCGATGGATATTCAGCCACGGCGGGGGTGTGATGCCTCTCGTCGCCGACCGCGTCGACTACTTCCGTAACCAAGCCGGTCTCGACAAGGTCAGCGAAGGCGCAGTGAGTTCCTTTCAGAAATTCTGGTACGACACGGCCGGTACCCCACTCCCGCGTCAGCTCCCCGCCTTGACAAGCCTGGTCGGAACCGAGCAAGTCGTGTACGGCAGCGACTACTGCTTCACCTCCCCCGCAGCCGCAGGGGAACAAGCAAACTCCCTCCGCAATGCCGGTGAAGCCAGCGATTGGGCAACGCTGACTACCGCCAATGCCACGCGCCTGTTGACCTCATAGCGGCCGTGCTCAGGACCATTCGCCGAGAGCGTCGCGCATGACCTCGACCGCAGTGGTCACCTCGAGGGTGGGATCGAGCTTCGCGGCGGCGTGGATAGCGGCCAGGGTCAGTTCGAGGACGCAGTCGACCATCGATTCCACCTCGAACGGCTCGCCGTTGCGCAGCCAGTAGACGGTGGCCTGGTCGAGCGCGCCGATGCTGGACCGCAGCATCATCCGCACGGCGGCGTTGCCCGGATCGAGTCCGACCGCTGGAGCCCATTGCTCGATCACCCGCCAGCGCCCCACTTCGAATGCGTCCCAGGTCTCCTGGTCGGACCCCTGTCCGCCCAGCACCAAACGCAGCGCGAACCCGCGGTGCGCGGCGAGATAGCGCAGGTGAGCAGCCAATCCGGCGCGGATTCGGCGCGGGAGGGGAAGGGCGGAATCCGCGGTTGGCACACCGACGAGGATGTTGGACGCCTCGCGCATGGCTTCCAGATAGATGCCGCGCTTGTTGCCGAAGTGATGGAAGACCAGCCCGTGGGCGACCCCGGCCGCCTTGGCGATATCGGCGACGGCGACATCCTCGTAGCTCTGCTCGGAGAACAGCTCGACCGCGGCATCGATGAGACGTCGACGGGTCTCGGCTGCCCGCTCCGCGCGAGTCGCACCTCCCCGCGCTGCCGCTGCGGCCACCGGAACCCCTTCCTTCGACGGTCCACCTACTCCGATACTGCTGCCCAGCCAGGGCGAACCACAAATTGATTATGAGTCATTGACTCAAAGTCAGCTACAGCGCTAGCCTCGGAGTCATCGCTCAGGCGATTCACCTCCACCACCACTCAGGCCGCCCGCGCTCGTCGGGCGAAGCCGTACCTGCCACGCCGGACGAGAGTCTCCGGCGTCCGAGGAGTTTCGATGCGTCACCGCGTTGCCACCCCCACCTATCAGCCCGACCTGTATTCGCGGGCGGCCATCCTCGACCCGTACCCGCACTACACGCGATTGAGAGAGCTGGGTCCGGTGGTGTGGCTGGCCAAGCAGCGCGCCTACGCGTTGCCTCGATATGCCGAATGCAAAGCCGCGCTGCGCGATGACGACACCTTCATCTCGGGCGCGGGTGTCGCACTCAACCCGGTGGCAAACCGTCTCTCGCGCGGGACCACGCTCAACAGCGATGGCGAAGACCACCGCCGTCGCCGGAAACTGCTGGCGCAGCACATGACTCCCAAGTCGCTGCGCACGATGCGCGACGCCGTCGACCAGCAGGCGGTCGCCGCGGTCGAAACGGCGATGGCGAGCGGCTTGGTCGACGGCGTCGAACTGGCCACCGCCTTGCCGATGTCGGTCGTCCCGGATCTGATCGGATGGCCGGCCGACGGCCGCGAACATCTGCTGCGTTGGGCCGCAGCGACATTCGACGCGCTGGGTCCCCTCAACGGCCGGACGCTGCGCACCTCCCCCGCGAGCATCGAGATGATGCGCTACACCCGCCGACTCGCCCGTGACGCGGACTTGCGGCCCGAGAGCCTGGGAGCGGAGGTGCTGCAGGCGACCGAAGAGGGCACGTTGTCCAAGGCGGAGTGCCCGGCCCTGCTGATCGATTACCTCGCACCCTCACTGGACACCACGATCAGTGCGATCTCGAGTGCCCTACATCTGTTCGCGACCCACCCCGAGCAGTGGCAGCTGCTGCGCTCGGATCCGGGTCTGATCCCCAACGCGGTGAACGAGGTGGTTCGCCACCAGTCTCCGCTCCGTGCGTTCTCCCGCAAGGCCATTCGCCAGACAGAGCTGGGGGGCACCACGATCCCGGCCGACGCCAGGGTGGTGGTGATCTACTCCTCCGCCAACCGCGACCCACGCGAGTGGGAGGACCCCGACACCTTCGACATCCGCCGCGACGCCTCCCGCCAGATCGGATTCGGGCACGGCACCCACGGCTGCGCCGGGCAGGGCCTGGCCCGCCTGGAAACCCAGGCCATGCTCCAGGCACTGACCGACCGCGTCGCCCGCATCGAAGTCGCCGGAGCCCCCGAACGGGCAGTGAACAACATCATCCACCGCTTCGAACGCCTTCCCCTGCACCTGATCCCGGCCTGAAGGACACCGCGATGAGAATCTCCGTCGACCGTTCCCGATGCGAAGGCCACGGCCTGTGCACACAGCAGGCGCCCGCCGTATTCAGCCTCGACGACAACGCGGAACTGAATCACCGATTCGAAGACACCGACATCCCCGCCGAACACCTCCCCGCAGCCCAGGCCGGCATCGGTTCATGCCCGGTGGCAGCCCTGCGAACATCCTTCGAGCCGTATCGCTGATACACCACCGGGCGCGACACCGCGGCGGCGCGCGCGATGTCCTCGATGGTGACGCCGTCGAAGCCACGCTCGGTGAACAACTTCTCGGCGATATCGAGCAGCTGTGCCTTCCGTTGGGATGCCGAAAGCCTGACGCGCTTGGAGCATTCGGCATGCGCGGACGGGGCGGACCCGGTTGCGGGAGGTGATGTCACAGGGTGTCGCGGACCTTCTGCACCGCTTGGCCGAACAGATTCTCGAACGTCGACTCGTCGACCTGCTGGCCCGTCAGATTCTGCGAATGCAGTGCGACGGTGAGTCCGTCGATGACCGCGTAAGCGGTGTAGGAGCTGGTCGGCATCGACTGGTCACCGACCTGGGATTGTGAGGTCGTGCGGTAGGCCAGCGCACCGGTTCCGTTCACGCCGTCGGGCAGCGGCAGCGTTTCGATGGTCACCGTGGTGTTGGTGAGCTGCTTGCCCAGAACCGCGGTGGTGAGCGTCATCTGACCGCAGCGGGTGATGACGTCGGAGATCTTGCCGAGGTCGGCGGCGGTCTTGGAGATCACCTCGGTGAACACCGTGCCGTCGGCCTGCTGCGCGCCGGTGAAGGACGCGTTCTGCATCAGCTGTTGCAATTGGTTGGCCAGATCCTGTTGCGCGCCTACGCATTCGGCGGGTGTTACGGTGACCGGTCCCGGGGTGTTCTTGTTGTCGGGCGCGCCGGTGGAATTGCCGAAGCCCGCCACCACCGACTCCTTGGGTAGCTCGATCTTCAGTGCCCCGGTGGGGAATTCGTTCGAGCTGAGCAGCAGGTGATCGCTGGAGGTGCGCGCGGAGGAGGCAGTGGCGGTCGAGGTTCCGGCGGCTTGTTTGTCGTTTCCACCGTCGTTTCCACCGCATCCGGTGGCGAGCAGGGTCAGGGTCGCGAGAGCGGCTGTCGCGCGAACTGTTGTCCACGTGGTCATGTTCGTCGATCCCTTCCGTCAGCGGTTGGCGTCGAACTTCTCGGTTCCCAGCACCAGGCGAAGCCCTGCGATGCCGGAATGTGCTCGGGCGTAAGCGAGTTCACGGGAGATGTCGCCGACGTTGTTGACGATCGGCAGCGCGACGCCCAGGGTCGAGAGGGTGCCGAGAGCGCGGCCGTCGTGGTCGAGAAGCGCGCTGCCGCTGTCGCCGGGGATGCCCGGGGTGGGCGAGTGGTACTCGTGTGTCCAGCCAGCGGTCGCGGGATCGTCGGCCAGGCTTTCACCGGTCTGCGGTGACAGGCCCGCGATGCCGCCGCGCAGGCTGGAGTTGCCGTAGCTGTAGACGCGATCGCCGTTACCGGTTCCGCCGGTGTTGATGCCGACCGGACCACCCCAGTACGGCAGGCTCGGATTCACCTTGGCGAGGTCGGAATCGGCGATCTTGATGAGCGCGAAATCGTTGTAGGCGCAGACGTTTTGGTCTTTCTCGCCGTCCTGCTGCATGGCCAGCCAGCTGCTGTAGACGAGTTGTCCGCTTCCGATGGTGGCACCATGGTCCATCGGCGAGCCCTGACGGTTGAAGGTGACGGCGGTACCGACCGGGAGGCTCCCGGCGCTGCACCCGTTGGTCTGGTCGGACTTCCCGGTGGTCGCGCAGTGCGCGGCCTGCCCGAGGTAGACGTTTCCGGCGTCATCGGTGAACACGTAGTTGGAGGTGCACTGACCAGCGCCCTCGGTATAGGTCTGCGTTCCCGGCGTGATGGTCGCCGCGGCGGCCGCCGCCCACGATCGACCGGCCTTGTCCGCGGCCACCGTCGCCTGATCGGCATCGCCGTCGGCGTGCTTCGCGGTGGTGGAGGACAAGGCCCCGGAACTGGACACCGAGCTCGACGGAGCCGAGCTGTCATCACTGGATCCACTACATCCGGCGACCAGAGAACCCGTCGCGGCAACGAGCGCGAGGGTCGCGGGTATCAGGATCACGCGACGCAGGGCTTGCATGGGGAGTCCTTTCGACGTGGCTCAATCCATATTGACGATATCGTCAGTTACGTCGATATACTCAGTCAAGAGTCATGACGAAAACGTCATAACAAGTCGACATCACAGAAGGGCCTGCCCATGAGCGATATCCAGCCCGAGCCCGCGCAGACCACCACCCTTGGCCCCGACCGCCGAAAACGCCGCCTGCCCACGGCAGTCGCGATCCTCGGAGTGGTGGTTGTGGTGGCCGTGGCCGGCACGGCCGCCGCCGAGATCTATTACCGGCACCGGGTCGAAGGCTGCGTCGCCGCGCAGACCGAACAGCAACTGGGCGACGATGTCTCGGTCGGTTTCGGGCTGCGCCCGCTGCTGCTCACGCGACTCGACAACCGCATCCCCACCCTCACCGTCGACACCGACAACGCGCATTTCGGCCCGGCCATCAATATGACCGTGCACGCCCGCCTGAACGACATCCACTTGCAGGACAGCGGCCGAACCGCCAACATCGGCAGCACGAGCGCCGAGGCCATCTGGAGCGACCAGGCGATCGCGCAGACGCTGCACGGCCTGGCATCCGACGTCACATCGAACTCCGGCACGGGCACCGTCAGCATGACCGTCCTCGGCGGCCTGGCCCACTTCGAAGTTCGCCCACAGGTCGTCGACCACACGATCCAGATCGACACCGTCTCCAGCCGCGGCCTGCCGAGCGGGCTGGTCGACCAGATCATGGGCGTGCTCACCCAAAGCCTGCAGACCCTGCCGCTGGATACGAAGGCCGACAGCCTGACGGTGACCAACACCGGAATCACTGTGCAGCTCAGTGGCGGTCAGACCACCTTGCACGGCAGCGGCGATTCCTGTTGATACAGACACACCGATCCTCTCGCCGTCATGAGATCTCGGGAACCTGTTGCGATGTAACCTCGGGGGTCAATCGGTTCCCGAGTTCGACGCCGTCGATTTCGAGGCCAAGGCGAGAAGATAGCGGGACATGCGATTCCTCCTACCCAGACTTCGACAAGGGGTCCAGCGGTAGCGATCACGCATAATTCCGCTACCTTAACACCCGCTCTGACGGCATCGTCACGAGTGGCATTCGCATCAATCGGTGGCTTCCCGGGTCGCCGAGTCGGTATGCGCCGGACGCCTACCCGGAGTGAAACTCGGCAGTGACGAACACAGATCCGAGAGCGTTTTTCCGCAGGTCTGCACGGTGCCGTCGGGGCGAACCAGTACGGCGTCGGCGTGACCGTCGCGCAGCCAGCGATGCAGCGCGGTACCCGGCATGGCACGCAACACCACACCACCCCGCTGTTCGACGGTCGCCGCGTCCACCGGCGAGGGGGCGGATGTCGTGATGACCGTGTAGCGCCCGGCGATGAGGTCGTCGACTCGACGGCCGTCGGGTAGGCAGTCGTTGGGGACCAGCCGTCCGGCCAGACCTCGCCGCAGCGGCGGCGCGGTCACCAGCGCGGAGCGGTGCAGCGGTGGGGATTCGCCGCTGATGATCGTCTCGGTCAGGCCGGGTAGCAGGTGCAGTCGCGGAGCGAGCAGGCTGCGCAGTCGATTGCCCAGTTCGCCGCCCTCGGTCATGGTCAGGCCCATGAGTTTGGCCAGGCGGATCATCATGTGCGCGTGTGGTTTCCGCTCGGTTTCGTAGGTGTCGAGCACGGATTCCGGCAGTTCGCCGCGCAGCACCCCGGCCAGCTTCCAGCTGAGGTTGGCGGCATCGCGCACGCCCGCGCCCATGCCCTGGCCGATGAACGGCGGGGTGAGGTGGGCGGCGTCGCCGAGCAGGAACATCCGCCCGGCACGCCATCGGTCGGCCAGTTGCGCGCGGAAGGTGTACTCCGCCACCCGGACCAGCTCGAAGTCCTCGCGGTCGGCGTCGGACAGCCAGGGGCCCAGCAGTGGCCACAGGTGGTCGAGATCGCGGTAATCGTCCGCGGATTCGTCTGGCCGCAAACGGAATTCCCACCGGTGGCGGGCCGTGCCGATGCGCATGTAGGTCGCGGCTCGACGCGGGTCGCACACCTGGTGCACGCCTCCCCAATGCCCGGGATCGATCGTGGTCGCGAGGTCGACGACCAGCCAGCGCTGCTCGAATCGCAAGTCGCGCATGCGCGTGCCGATGGCGGTGCGCACCAGGCTGTTCGCGCCGTCGCAACCCAGCACGTAGCGGGCGCGCACCGACTCGGGTCCGCCGGTCGCGCGGTCTTCGAAATCCACTCGGACACAGTCCTTCTCGACTGTCAGTCCGGTGACTTCGACACCGCCGCGCAGCGAGACCGCCGGATGCTGGATCAGATTGGCCCGCAACAGCGCCTCCAGCTCCGGCTGGTCGAACAGGTTGGCTTCGGGGAAGCCATTGCGACCCCCGGCCGGATCGCGGTCGAATTGCGCCAGCACCCGATGCCGCGGATCCACCAGGCGCAGCCCGAGGGCGGGCCGGGTGATCGCGTCGAATCCCGAGCCGATGCCGAGAGTTTCGACGATCCGCCGGATCTCACCGTCGAGATGGACGGCGCGCGGCTGCGGGTAGACGCCCTCCCACCGCTCGAGGACCAGCGATTCGATGCCGTACTGGGCGAGCAGCGTGGCCGCGGTGAGCCCGGACGGACCCGCACCGACGATCACCACCGGAACCGGGGCGGCGTTCATGAGGGCTCACCCACCACCGTGGCGACATAGGCCGCGGCGGACACGGCGGTGAGAGCGGCGGGCACGAGATCGGCTGCGCCGTCACCGTTTCGGAGGTGACTGGCGACCGCACCGGCCATCAACAACACCAGTCCGGCACCTGCCGCCCGGCCGAGCGCGGGGCGGCGAAGTCCGAGCAGCAGCCCACCGGCCGCGAGGAGTTCGATCGCGCCGATGCCGCGGTAGGCGGTGGTGGAATACCCGAGATGGGCCGCGCGTTCGCGCATCGGCGCGACCGCCGCGACCTTGGCCGCCCCGAGGGACAGGAATTCCGCCGCCAGCACGCCCGTGAGCACCTTCGGCACGGTTTTCATTGCCGCACCTCGATTTTCGAGTCGATCGCATAGCGGCCCAGAATCGCTTCGACCCCATTGCGGTCGGCATCGGAATCGAGTATGACGGTGGCGGCGATCGTGCCGTCCTCGACGGCGGCGTTGACACCGGCGACACTGGGGACGGTCGCCAGCGCGTCGAGAAGTTCGCGGCGGGTGGCGTCCGCGCGCAGGCCCAGCTTGTAGGGTTTGCCGACATCGGTGACGGGCAGGGCGTCGAGGATGGTGACCGTCTTGGGCGCGGCGGCGCGCTCGTGCACGCGTTGTGCGGCCCATGCCACCAGGTCGTCCTCGGTCACCTCGGACTCCGGCGCGACCGTGACATAGGCGACCGGGACCTCACCGGCGTGCACGTCCGGTCGCCCGACCGCGCCGGCCGCAGTGACCCGCGGGTGGCTCAGCAGGGCGTCCTCGATGCTCGCGGGATCGATATTGTGGCCGCCGCGGATGATGAGATCCTTTGCGCGACCGTGCAGATGGATGAAGCCGTCGGCGTCGATGTGGGCCAGGTCGCCGGTGCTCAGCCACCCGTCTACCAGGGTGCCCAGGCCGTCGAGGCGATGGCCGTTTTCGTCGCGGTCGGTGACGTACCCGGCGAAAACCGTTGGGCCACTGATGGTGAGTATGCCGGTCTCGCCCGCGGACAGCCGCTCCCAGGTCCCGTCCTCGCTCGGGCGGACGACCGCGACCTGCTGATAGGGCATGCGCTGCCCCACCGCGCCGGGCCGGGGAGCGTCGGGATAACTGCGCGCCGTAGCGCAGGTGGCCTCGGTGAGGCCGTACCCCTCGACCAGGGTGACCCCCGTATGACGCTGGAAGTTCTCCCGCACCGCGAGCGGCAGGGGCGAGGCACCGACCATCGCGTAGCGCAGGCTCGAGATGTCGGCGTCGATCGGGCATTGGGCCAGTACCGCGTACACCGTGGGCACCGCGCTCATCGCGGCAATCCGGTAGTGCGCCACGATCTTCCAGAACTCCGCATACAGCGCGAAGTCCCGGTAGCCGAGCGGACCGGCCCACACCACCGGCTGGCCCCGGAACAGCGGTGCGAGCAGGGTCACGACCAGCGCGTTGACGTGGAACAGCGGCAGCGCCGCGAAGATCACCGATTCTTCGTCGACCATCGAGTTGGCGGCGATCATCCACGCGTTGGCGACCTCGCCGGAGTGGCGGTGCGCGGCCAGCTTCGGCACGCCGGTCGTGCCGCCGGTGTGGAACAAGGCCGCCAGGTCCGAGGCCGCCGGCGGCTGCCCGAGAAAGCGGGTCGAATCCTGCTCGGCGGCCAGGGCATCGAGGTAGCCGACCAGGATGTCCGCGATCACCGGCAATTCCGGTGCGGGCTCCGGAGCCTTGGTCGGACGCAGCACCAGCACGGCGTCGACCAGACCGCGTTCGGCCAATTCCCGTGCGCCGTCCCAGGAGTCGAGCGAAAGCTCGGGACCGGCGACGATCAGGACCCGCGCGCCCGAGCGGCGCAGCAGTTCGGCGATGTGATCGGGCGACAGGCCGCCGTTGATCGGCGCGGCGATGCCCGCCAGCTGGGCGGCCAGGGTCGCCGGGACCAGCTCCGCGCAATTGGGCGCGATCAGCGCCACCGCATCGGTGCGGCGCACGCCCAGCGTGTGCAGCAGGTTGGCGTACCGGTGGACGTCGCCCAGCAACTGGGAGTAAGTGCGCTGCAAGGGTTCTCGCCAGCGTGATGCCTCCGGAAGCACGGTGAGCGCGGTGCGCTCCGGCCACCGTGCCGCCGCGCGGACGAGCAGGGCGTAGGTCGATTCGGGCAAGCCTCGCGCCTCGAGCGGCACCGCCTCGATCGCGGCCAGGTCCTCCGGACCGGCGTAGCGGGGCCACAGCAGTTCCTCGGTGCCCAAGGTCGTCAAGTCGGTCATCGGGCGTACCTCACGACCGTGCGCTGGCGTCCCAGGTCCAGGGCGCCGTCGTCGGTGCCGATCGCCGCCTCGACCACGTCCCCGTCCTTCAGATACTTCGGGTTCTTGGCCTGACCCTGGAAGAACATCTTCCACTTGACCTTCGGCGGCAGCAGCGAGCCGATGATCTCCACCGGCTTCGGCGGGGCACTGAGCGCGGTGCCCACGGGGGTGCCGGTGAGCAGCAGATCTCCGGCGTCCATCCGCTGGAAGCGGGTCAGCGCACGCAGCGCCTCGACCGGCCGGTAGATCATGTCCGCGACCGTCATGTCCTGGCGCAGCTGGCCATTGACCCACAGTCGCAGCCGCAGATCGTCGAATCGCTTCAGCTCATCGGCGTCCAACAGCACCAGCGCCGGGCCGACGGGAGTGAAGGTCGGATACGACTTCGCCTCGTAGAACTGGGTTTTCGGCAGCTGGACATCGCGAGCGGAAACGTCGTTGGTGACGACCAGGCCCGCGATGTAGTCGGCCACGTTCTCCGCGCTGATCTCCGAACCGACCGACATCTCACGGCCGAAGACCAGACCGATCTCCACCTCGTAGTCGAGCAGGCTCACGTGCCCGGGCCGGATGATGTCATCGTGGGGTCCGCTGATCGATCCGGATGCCTTGCGGAAGAACGTGAGCGGCACCGTCTCCGGATCCATGCCCGCGTCCTTCACGTGGGAGGCGAAGTTCGTCATCTGCGCCACCACACGGCACGGCGCGGTCACCGGCGAGATCAGCGAAAGACTCTCCACCGCCACGGTTTCCGCGCCGGATGCGGCCGCGGCGATCGCGTCACGGTCGGCGATCAGTTCCCGCGTGGTCGTCGCGGCGGTGTCGATGCGGGCCGCGCCCGCGGGGGTCCGCACCCACCAGGCGTCGGCGGTGCGGAGGATGGATGTGCTCATGAATTGGCCACTTTCAACAGGCCGCGCAGGCGGCGGAGATCGAATTCGTTGTCCTCACGCAGCGCGTCGACAATCGAGCGCAGTTCGCGCAGCGATTCGGCGCCGGGCTTGATGCCGAGGAAGTCCTTGGTCACGGGCGGACCCCATTGCGCCAGACCGGAAGCGCTCATCGGCGCCCAGCCCGGCTCGAGGGTGCAGTCGAACATGTCGCCGTCGCTGAAGTGTTCGACCATGAATCCGTCGGGATCGCGCCAGTAGTCGAAGATCTGGCTGCCCTGGATATGGCGGCCGATCCCCCACGACCGGTGATAACCCTGCTCGCGCAGGTACTCTCCGCCCGCGGCGAGCGCATCCAAGTCGGCGACCTGATACGCCGAGTGCACATACCGGTTCGACGGCCCGAGCGTCAGCGCGAGCGTGTGATGGTCGGCCGGCACCGAACCCCGGTCACAGCGAATGAAACTCATGACCGGACCACGCTCCCGCTGGCCCGGGTAGTACAGGAAGTCGCTGACGATCAGACCCAGGTTCTGCAAATACCAGTCGAGGGTCTCGCGGTATCGCGTCGACTGGATCACGACGTGTCCGAGCCTGCGCACGCGCGCCGGTGCGCGCAGCGGTCGCTGCGTCGCATTCACCCGGGCCACCTCGTGCCCGAAGTTGAACACGTGCGGCCGTTGCGTCGGCAGGGCTTCCAGTTCGTGGGTCTCGGCGACCACCCGCACCCGCAGCCGACTCGGATCCACCAGATCGACGGTCAGTCCGCCCAGCGACTCCGGCAATGGCACGGCGCGCGCACCGGTCGCATCGGCTAGTCGCAGCAGATCGGCGGAATCGGCGGCACGGAAGGCCGGACCGACGAAACGCGAGCGGCTCCCCCGCCGGATGAGCACGCAGGGCGCGCCCGGATCAGTCCCGCGTAGCTGCAACTCGTCCACCGTGCGCGAGGCGGTCGCGAATCCGAAGGCGTGGGCGAAAGTCTCCGCCCGGTCCAGGTCGGGCTTCTCGAACTCCAGCCACGCCAGATCCAGCACCTTGACCACGGGATTGCCCGCCCGGCCCGGATGCTCGCCCGCGTGCGCCCCCTGCTCGCTGTGCAGACCGGTGTGTACGTCGTGATGGCCGCTCATCGACCACTCCCTTCCAAGTACTGACGATATCGTCACTTACGGACAGGGTGTCAGTCAAGCGTGTCTGACGATTCCGTCAAAATTGATTCGAGCGGCTACGATGGGGGCCTGGACAGCAGGAGAGGTGTATCGATGTCCGCGAGCAATGGGTCGGGACCCAACCGCCTGGAACGCCGCAAGGCCCGCACGCGCGCCGCGCTGATCGGCGCGGCGCAATCGCTGCTGGCCGAGGGCAAGATCACCGTGCCGATCCTGGAGATCACCCAGGCGGCCGACGTCGGCATGGGCTCGTTCTACAACCATTTCCAGAGCCGCGAGGAGCTGTTCCAAGCCGCCGTCGAGGAAGCGCTCGACCGCCACGGCGCCCTGCTCGATCTGCTGTGCGAGGACGTCGAGGATCCGGCCCAGGTCTTCGCGCAGAGCTTCCGCCTCACCGGCCGCCTGCACCGCCTGCATCCCACCCTGAGCAAGGTCCTGCTCAATGACGGTCTCCGCCTGGCGAATTCGGACCGCGGGCTCGCGCCCCGCGCCCGCCGCGATATCGAAGCCGCGGTCAAGGCCGGGCGCTTCGACATTCGCGATCCGGAACTGTCGATGACGATCGTCGCGGGCGCGGCCGTGTGCCTCGGCCAGCTGCTGCACGACCACCCCGAACGCGACGACGCCGAAGCCTCCGACCAGGTGGCCGAGGACCTGCTGCGCATGTTCGGCCTCTCCCCCGAGGAAGCCCACGAGATCTGCCGCCGCCCGCTGCCGTCATTGGACCTACTGCCCGCCGACTGACGGACGGCAGAACCGCATCAATGGACTTGCCCCACAACCGAACAGCGGCGACGCCAGCTGCGGCAGAGGAGGAATAGCCCGCCCACTCCCGCGCAGGAGCCCACCCGCTGAAAGGGCCCTGTCGATGCCCTTCCAGCGCTCGCCACTACAGCGCGAAATCGGCTTCGATCACCAGCCGACCAGTGCGGTCGTCCGCGGGAGACGAGATCTCTCCCTAACCTCGCCACCAGCCGGTTCCGTCAGCGGCATAGTGTGTTTGCCGCTGGCTATGATCTGTCAGTCACGGAACCCAGTGGCGCGCTTGATGATCGCGTCGAAGGCGCGGTCGGGCAGCAGCCATTTCACGAAGATCAACGGTCGGGCGCCGAAGCCGACGGTGTAGCGGGTCTTGGGGCGGCGCGCGGTGACGGCCTTGCCGATCGCGTCGGCGATCACCCGGGGCGGGGAGTTGCGGCGGGGGTTGGCTGAGCTCAGCGTGGTGGCCACCGCCTGGGCTTGGGTGGCGTAGGCGGTGTCGCCGGAGACCTTGCGCAGGTGATCGGCGGCGATGCCGCCCCATTCGGTGGCGATGCCGCCGGGCTCGATCACCACGACGTTGACACCGAAGGGCTGGGCCTCCAGGCGCAGGCAGTCGCTGAGTCCTTCGAGGGCGAATTTGGTGCCGTGGTACCAGCCACCGAGCGGGGTGTAGATCTTGCCGCCGACGGACGTGACGTTCACGATCGTGCCCGAGCGTTGTTCGCGCATATGCGGAAGCACCAGTTGCGCCAGCCGAGCCGCACCGAAGACATTGACTTCGAACTGGTAGCGGGCCTCGTCGAGGGGCACGTTCTCGACCGCGCCGTAGGAGCCGTATCCGGCGTTGTTGACCAGCACGTCGATGCGCCCGGTCTCACTGATGATCCGGGCGATGCCCGCGGTCATCGACGCGTCGTCGGTGACGTCCATGGCCAGCGGACGGATGCCGTGGTCGGTGAGTTTCTGCAGGCGGTCGACGCGCCGCGCCGCGCCGTAGACGGTGTAGCCGAGGTCGGCCAGTTTGCGGGCGGTGGCCTCGCCGATGCCGGAGGAGGCTCCGGTCACGAGGGCGGTCTTGGTGGTCATATGGCCTCCCAGCGGTAAGATGAACTGCGGTTCACGTTCTATCATGAACCGCAGTTCACGTTATTGGCAAGTATCGACCGACCACTGTGAGAGACATTCCATGACCCAGGCCCGAGCCCCGCGCGCCGACGCGGTCCGCAACCGCACCAAGATCCTGTCCGCCGCCCGCGAACAGATCACCGCCCACGGCCCCGACGCGGGCATGGACCAGATCGCCGCCGCGGCCGGGGTCGCCGTCGGCACCCTGTATCGGCATTTCCCGACCAAGACCGACCTGGTCGCGGCCGTGGTCATCGATCACGTCGCCAGGATCGCCGACGACGCCGAAGCCGCTTGCGCGCGTGTGGAATCCGGGGCACGCGCCTGGGACGAGATCACCGGGTTCCTGACCGGGGTCATCGAGCTGACCGCCACCAACCACGCCGCCAAAGCCGCCGCACAAGCCCTCGGCGCGGACCCCGCCGCCAAGACCGAGGAAGACCGCGCCACCACCGCGCTCGCCGTCCTCATCCAGGCCGGACAAGCAGCAGGCGACATCCACCCCGACGTCACCGTCGGCGACATCTACCTACTGTTCTCCTCCGCCCCCACCAGCCAACCGCACTCCGCCCGCACCCGATGGCTCACCCTCGTACTACCCGGCCTGACAACCCAGGCCAGAACCAGCAATCCCTGAGACACGTCTAGGTCGCTGCCAGTGCTCGCGCAGAGCCCAGACGCGGCGCACTCGCCACCGCGATACTGATGCGGGCGACGCTCACCAATGCGCCGAGCGTGACCGGAAGCACCACCAGATCCCTTGGCGCTTCGACGATCAGGGTCAGCAAGGTGATCAACAATGTCGCGTCGATGAACACCGCGACCGCCGCCGTGACGAGCAGCGCCTTCGCGGCCAACCGGGTTGGGACGCGCACGAACCGGCTCGCGCGTCCGGTCGCGGCGATGGCGGCGACGGCGCACGGCACACCGACCAGCACGGCGAATACCATCGCCACGAGTCCGATGACCGTCAGCGAGCGCGGTACGGCGCCGAAGGACCCCAGCAGCGCCGCGGCGCCCCACAGCAGCCCGACGACCTCATGCAGTTCGCTGTGGGCACCACTGGACCTACCGTGATCGGAGCGCGTTCGGCGGCCGAGTTGTGCGCTAGGTTTCCTTCGCGACGGCTCGTGGTGGAGATGCCACTCACACACCCGACCGATCGTTTCGTCGAGAGCTCCGAAGACGAGGGACTGGTCGTCTGGCAAGAGAGCGCGTATGCGGTGTGCCGCCTAGATGAAGGGCCGGAACAGGCGCGACGGATACTGCTGCAACATGATCCGTCGTTCTCATATCGCGCGTTCGTGACAGGCCATGAGTTTCCGCCACGTCGGCGGATGCTCAGAACATCGGTATCGAGGCGATCGTTGTCGGGGCCTACGACGGTGAAGGCGTCGTCGCAGCCATCCGCAAGTGAGCGGTACACAAACGCCCTGACCAGCAGAAACGGGCAGTCCTTCGTCATCCACCCACCGATGACGAAGGACTCGACCGAGCGGACCCGCTCTCGAATCCGCCGAAAGTGGCACTCAAAGTGGCACTTCAGAGCCACAAAACGCCCACCGAGCGGCCGAAATGCCTGGTCCTAGAACATCACTTTTTCATCATGTCGTAGATGCGCTTGCAGTCCGGGCAGACCGGGGAGCCCGGCTTGGGGGAACGGGTGACCGGGAAGACCTCGCCGCAGAGGGCGACCACGTGGGTGCCCATGACGGCGGACTCGGCGATCCGGTCCTTCTTCACGTAGTGGAAGACCTTGGGGGTGTCGTTGTCGGTCGATTCGTCGACGGTCTCGTCCGGACGGACCAGGGTGTCTGCGCTCACCCGTCCATGATGCCAGGGTGGGGCCGGGGCTTCAGAACAAGGCCCGGAGCGGGCGGCGTGTGCATCCGACGCGCTGTAGTGGAAGACTCGGGAGCATGCAGCGTGACGGCGAATCCCCAGCCGACGGCACCAGCGGCGAGGATCGCCCCGACGTCGAATTCCTTCCCGCCGGATCGATCCCCATGCCGCCGCGCCCGTCGCAGGGCTACTTCCCGGGCGAGCAGAAGCAGCATCCGGCGCTCATCACCGAGGCGCAGCTCTCGCTCGAGCAGCAGCATCGCAATCGGGTGCGGCGCTATATCGCGATCATGTCGTTCCGGATTCCGTGCCTGGTCGGCGCGGCCGTGGCGTACAGCGTGTGGCACAGCTGGTGGTTGTCGCTGCTGATCATCGGCGTGTCGATTCCGCTGCCGTGGATCGCGGTGCTCATCGCCAACGACCGCCCGCCCCGCAGCAAGGACGAGCCCAGCCGGTGGGACGGGCGACGCAATCAGACGGCGCTGGAGTCGCGGCCGCACAAGGCGATCGACTAGGCCGCGGCGAGCTCCACGCGTGGCCTGCGGATGCTCGCCGAGAACACCGCCGCGAGGCCGCACAATCCGCCAGCGATGAACCACGCCATCGTGTAGCTGCCCTGCGCGTCACGGATGACGCCCGCGCCGAAGGCAGCCAAGGCCGCGCCGATCTGGTGCGAGGCGAAGACCCAGCCGAAGGCGACCGGTCCGTCCGCGCCGAAGTTCTCCCGGCACAGCGCGACCGTGGGCGGGACGGTGGCGATCCAATCCAGGCCGTAGAAGATGATGAACGCCCACATGCTGGGGTGCACTTCCGGGCCGAACAGGATGGGCAGGTACAGCAGTGAGGTGCCGCGCAGGGTGTAGTAGACGACCAGCAGGTATCGGGAGTCGAAGCGGTCGGTGAGCCAGCCCGACGCGATGGTGCCCAGCACATCGAAAAGACCGGTGACCGCGAGCAATCCGGCCGCGGTGGTCGCGGGCATGCCGTGATCGTGGGCGGCGCTCACGAAATGGGTGCCGATCAGGCCGTTGGTGGACGCGCCGCAAATGGCGAAACCGCCTGCCAACAGCCAGAACACGGGCCTGCGGACGATCTTGGCCAGCACCGTGACGGCGCGGGCCGCACCACCGGGGGCCGAGGTGCGCACCCCCACCTCACTGCCGGGCTCGGCACCGTAGGCGAGGACTCCCGCGTCACTGGGAAAGTCGCGCAGGAACAACAGCACCAGCGGCACCACGGCCAACGCCAGCAACGACACCACGAGAGACGGTGTGCGCCAGCCGTGATCACGCGCCAGGCTGGCGATGAGCGGCAGGAACACGAGCTGCCCGGCCGCGCCCGCGGCGGTGAGGACACCGGTGACCAATCCCCGATTCCTCACGAACCAACGCCCGGTAATGGTGGCCACGAATGACATCGACATCGACCCCACGCCGACCCCGACCAGCACACCCCAGGTGGCGATGAGCTGCCAGGACTCGGTCATGAGCAAGGTCAGTCCGCTGCCCGCGGCGATCAGCAGCAGCGCGGACGCCACCACCCGCCGAATCCCGAACCGATCCATCAGCGCCGCGGCGAACGGTGAAATCAGCCCGTACAGCACGACATTCACCGACACGGCAGCGCCGATGGTGCCGTGCGACCATCCGAACTCGTCGTGCAGCGGATCCATGAGCACACCCGGCACCGAGCGGAACCCGGCCGCCCCGATCAGCGCGACGAAACTCACCGCCGCCACGATCCACGCCGGATGCAACCCGGTCCGCGCGGGCGGATCCGTCGGGTCCGCGCCGGACCGGGTCGCGCTGTCGGGTAGATCGGTCGCGGCGGGGAGCAAGCCACCAGGCGGGGTCGCGCCCAATGGCGTTGCGCCGTCGGTTGATTCCCGGTCGAGATCGTCCTTCAGTTCGCTCACCGGTCGAGCGTGACCGAAAACGGGTTTCCGGACGAGTGGCCTGAATGCCACAATGCGTCAAGATCCAGCCATCGAGACAGGGAGGATCATGCCGAACGCATCGACACCGCATCTGGTGGCCGTCCTCGTGGTGGAGCCGACCGTCGGGTTCGATATGGCGATTCCACCGGTCGTCTTGGGCGCGGCCGCCGACGAGGACGGGAACCCGCTGTACGAGGTCCACACTTGCGGGGTATCGACGGGTGGGGTCGCCGCGACCACCGGGTACACCGTCATTCCCGAGTACGGTCCGGAGTTGCTGGCGCGCGCCGACACCGTGATCGTGCCCGGCACCCGGATCCCCGGGCCGCGCCAGACTGGCGAGCTGCCGGCCGATCTCACCGCCGCGCTGGCCACCATTCGCCCCGACGCCCGCATCGTCTCCATCTGCACCGGCGCGTTCGTGCTGGGCGCGGCCGGGATTCTGGACGGCCGCCGCGCGACCACGCACTGGCAGTTCGCCGATCGGTTCCGGGCGCTGTATCCGAACGTTCTGCTGGACGAGAACCAGTTGTTCATCGCGGACGGAAACGTCTGGTCCTCGGCGGGTTTGGCGGCCGGAATCGACCTGTGCCTGCACCTGATTCGCACCGATCACGGCAGCGCGGTCGCCAATGGCGCGGCCCGCTACTGCGTGGTGCCGCCGTGGCGCGAGGGCGGGCAGTCGCAGTTCATCGAGCGGCAGGTTCCCGAGGCGGGCAGCGACGGCACCGCACCGACACGCCGGTGGGCGCTGCATCATCTGGATCGAGATCTGGACCTGAACTCCCTTGCCGCGCATGCTCATATGAGCGTGCGCACCTTCACCCGCCGGTTCAAGGCCGAGACTGGCATGGCGCCGGGCGCCTGGATCCTGCAGCAGCGCATCCGGCACGCCCGGCACCTGCTCGAGACCACGGATCTGCCGATCGACGAGGTGGCGCGCAGCGCCGGAATGGGCACCTCCGCCTCGCTGCGCCACCACATGCGCCTGGAACTGGGCGTGCCCCCGCTGGCCTACCGCAAGACCTTCCGCAAGCGCGAAACATTGGAGACAGCATGACAATTCGTTGGGTGTGGGCCTTCCTGGACCGTCCCGCCGCACAATTCGACACCGCCGCCGAGTTCTGGACCACCGTCACCGCCACCACCCTGTCGCCGACCCGCGGCGACCACGACGAATTCGTCACGCTACTCCCGAAATCCGGCGCACCCACTCTCAAAATGCAGCGGATCGACGGCCCGGCACGCATCCACCTGGACCTGGACGTCGACGACGTCTCCGCCGCCACCGACCGCGCGGTCCAGCTCGGCGCCACCCTGGCCGAGGACAACATCCTCACCGAGCGCATCGGCTACGCCGTCCTGCACTCCCCCGCCGGAATGCCGTTCTGCATCACGCCCTTTCACGACGACGCGGGCCCCCTCACCCCGACGGTCGAGGGCCCATCCGGCGACCTCAGCCGCCTGGACCAGATCTGTCTCGACATCGGAAACACCGACTACGACATCGAATCCCGCTTCTGGACCGATCTCACCGGCTGGGCGTGGCGCCCGAGCACCCTCCCGGAATTCGCCCGCCTCTCCGCCCGCCCCGACATCCCCGTCGACTTCCTCATGCAGCGCCTCGGCGAATCCCGCCCCACCGCGGCGCATCCCGATCTGGCCTGCACCGACATCGAAGCCACCGCCACCTGGCACGAATCCCTCGGCGCCCACCGCACCTCCCGCGGCAAACACTGGATAGTCATGTCCGACCCCACCGGCCACCCCTACTGCCTCACCAGCCGCAAACCCGCCTGACACCGCACCCGGGTTGACATGGTCTCACTGAGACCATACTCTCGCCTCATTGAAACCATCTCAATGAGACTATTGGAGAACCCGATGTCGACCTCGACCCTCGAAGCCGCCAACAAGGACGCCATCCGCCACTTCCTGAAGGTGGGTGACGTCGAAACCCGTGACCTCCAGGCGATCTGGGATTGCTTCACCCCGGATTGCGAGTTCCCGACCCTCGCCCAACGCACCGGCAAGGAAACCTTCACCGTCGACGACTACAAGCTCTTCCTCCTGACCTACTTCGAAGCCCTCCCCGACGCCACCTTCACCCCGGAAGAGCTTGTCGCCGAAGGCGATCGAGTATGGGTCCGCATCACCATCCGCGGCACCCACTCGGCCCCACTCCGCGGCATCCCCGCCACCGGCCGCCCGGTCGAATACACCCAACTCGGCATGTACACCCTCCGAGCCGGCAAAATCGCCTCCGCCCGAGCAGTTTTCGACGACCTCACCCTCCTCCGCCAAATCGGCGTCGAGCTGTAAGCGGGTGTACCAGCCGCATCAGCAGACGGGAAGAGCCCAGACCACCGACCCAGTGATTGCTGAAATGTTGCCACGGCGCTTTACTGAGGTATGGATGGTTCGGCTCTACTCCCGGTACTAATAATCGCGATCGGATTCTTCGGCCCGCTGACGTTGATGGTCCTGCGGTGGCGACGAATCAGGCGGTATGGCGTCAGCGGAGGCGAATTCAACCATCCGCTCGCAACGGCAGGGTACGGCGGAGTGCCACCGGCCACCGTCATCCAGGAAAACTTCGGCGGCACCACCACCGTGCAACCGCAAGTCACCACCAACACCGGCGCTGAGCCACACCCGACCATCGAAGGGCCACCAAGAACCGGTGATTGAACCTCTACCACTCCCCCTTGCCCGGTTCACGTCGGCGCGTGGTAGCGGCGAGATGCCCGCTCGAGTTGATCATGGGCCGAAACCTGCACAATGACCGTTGGTTTGACAGAAAACTGCCCTCCCAACGCGATTTGTGCACGAATAGGCCCATCGTCCGGAATCGACTCCCCAGCGGTCGACGGCAGATCAGAGCGTTGTGGGAAGCCAGCTCATTCCAGGTCGTACACAACGACACCGATGTGACGGCTGGATACGCGCGCGCGAATGAGGGGTTCGATCCGGTTCCAGGTTCCACCTGCCAGGCCGCATCCGATACGGGGCATGTGTACCGAGGCGTTCGATGCTGCGGCAAACTCGGCCAGTTTCTCGAGGGCACGATCGACCGCCTCATAGCGAATCGGCGCTCCGCCGCCGCTCGACCGGATCCCGTGCTGGCCGATCATGTTGGCCACGTGGACATCCGGTGCGACTTGGACGAACTGCACCGCGCCCAGCCCGAAGTCGTTGAACTCACGCCGCTTGTACCAGTCACGGTAGGCAAGCTCGGGTTGCTTCCATCGTGCGGACACACCGACAACGAAGCCCTTCCCCCACCGACCAAGGTCGTTGCAGATATGCGCGATGATCGCGGATCCGTCAGCCTTGGGGACGGTTGCGTCCCCGGTCCTATAGATGATCTCAGTCATGCCCATGGTGTCCTCCCGCGCCGAACATAGCTGCGGCCACCGACACATCCGGTCACCCAACCCGCCCGGGTTGCGGCAAGTAGTGTGTTGCCGTGGGTCCGGTTGGATTGTGGAGTGCGGGTTTGCCGCACATAGGACACGATGGTCTGCGTGGCGGATCCTTTGCAACTGTGTGTCGGTAGCTACTACGACTCCGGGATACAGCGCTGGCCAGGGGCAGAACTTGTTTTGACCACCGAAGGATGTTTGTTGCTCGTCGACCAGGTCTCTCCGACTGCTGAGCAGATTGCCGAGTTCGAAACCGCGCAAGCGGAATTCGCCTGGATCGAGGGGCGGCACAACGGGATCCTGCTCTATCGATTCGGCGAAACCCCTTGGAAGAGTGTTCCTTTCAATCCGCACGAAGACACACCGCCAGGCATGAGCGCCGGCCTTCCTTCGGTCGAATTCCGACAGCGTCTGGCGGTCTCGGTTGGCCTGGCCGACGTCGATCGTGCCCCGGTGGTGGCCGTACGCACCATTCGATGGCCCGAGCACTTCGCCAGCACGATCAGTGCGACAGTGCGGAGACTGGCGCGGCGGAGCTTCGATCACGCCGCCAGGATCGACGAGGCCAACTACCTGCACCTGTTCGTCGGGAACGAGCGGCTGCCCCAGCGTGCACAGGCGCGCTGCACGAGCACGAGCTGATTCGCAGTGCGCCGACGTCGTTTGCTGTGATTCGAGGAACGCGGTGCGCCAGACATGGGTAGTCGAGGGATGTTGGGTCGACGAAACTAATTGACTATCCGGCCGAAGATGTGCTGGTGTGCCCCAGTGACCAGACGCGTTTCGCCTCGAGAACTATGGGGTCGGATGTCGCCACAGGCCCGAGCCGAGTTCGACCATCTGATGATGTCGGGCAAACCCGTTCATGCCATCCGCTGCGTCCGTGAACATCTCGGGGAGCCGCTTCCACACCTTCACGACTGCATGGACCTACTTGGCCTACGCGCCGACGACCTCGGCTGGCGACCCCGGACCCCCCACGCCCAGACTGAATCAGAACCAAACCCGACTCCTGGGCAATAGCGCGTACTCGAGCCCACCGAAGCCAGTTGCAGCTTGCCGGGCATGGATCACGTTGCGGACGCTAACCGGCCCAGAAGCCGATGAGATCCTTGTTCTCGGTGACGGATTGGCGGAACCATGTGGCGAGGGGGGCCGCATAGCCGCCGTGGTCGTCGGGGCCCGCGGCGTTGGCTTCCCATTCGGGTAGCAGTTCGGCGCAGCTTTCCTTGCCGATATGGCCCCAGCCGGTCGAGTCGGTGAAGGGGAACAGGTCGCCGTCCATATCGCTGGCCAGGCTGAGGATCTCCTCGGGAAGTCCCTTGTAGCCGAACCAGAAACTGACGTCGCCGATGTAGGGGCCGAGATCCTCGCAGATCAGTTCCAGCGCTGAGATGTAGGCATCGGCGTGGTCCTCTTCGAAAGGCCCACCGGCGAAGATCGCCTGGAGTGCTTGTGGATGCTGCGCGTCCTCGCAGCGGTAGCACTCTTCACAGTCGGCGCCTTCGCAGTCCGCGGCATCGCACGGTTCGCAACAGCCGTCGCCGGGATCGTGCTTCGGCAGTTCGGCCAGCAGCCGCCCGAGAAACTCCTCGTCCTTGGACCCGATAACCGCCTCGACCTCCGCGAGATCGACCAGATACACGTGCAAAATATGTGACACGCTCGAATCCTATTCAGCCCCACCGACAACCCGGCCCGGCTGAGTTCTTCACGTAGCGAGCGCGCACCAAATGCATTGGTGCAGGCAATTTATCGACGTTTGGCTGCCAGAATGCATGCTCGTCGAGCATACGGAAATCGGCAACGCAGGACAGTTTTCGACGACCTCCCACCCTCCTTCGCCAGATCGGTGTCCGGGGCTGATCCAGTGCCACGGTGCGCTTTGGTTTGGGCTGGACATCCAGCCCACCGACAAGCAGAACTGTCTTGACAAAAAAATTTGTCGGTGAGACTGTGGGTGAGTGCTCGATGTTGCTGTGATCGCGGATCCTGCTGCGGCCTCTTCTTCCCTGGACCCGATTCGGTCCCGGATTCTGGCTGCGCTGGCCGAGCCTGGGTCGGCGGCCATGTTGGCCGTTCGGCTGGGGTTGCCTCGGCAGAAGGTGAATTATCACCTTCGGGAGTTGGAGCGGTTTGGGCTGGTGGAGCTTGATTCCGAGCGGCGTAAGGGCAATGTCACCGAGCGGGTGTATCGGGCTTGCGCCGCGTCGTATGTGATCTCGCCCAGCACGCTGGGGGCGGTCAGCCCGGATCCGTCGCGCGCGCCGGACCAGATGTCCGCTCGATGGTTGCTGGCGTTGGGGTCGCGGCTTGTGCAGGAGGTGGCCGAGCTGATCGGTGGGGCCAGCCGGGCCAAGCGGCGGGTCGCCACCTTCGGGATCGACGCGCACGTGCGATTCGCTTCGGCGGCGGATCGGGCGGCCTTCGCCCAGGAACTCTCGCAGGCCGTGGCGGCGCTGGTCGGCCGCTATCACGACGAATCCGCCGCGGGCGGGCGCACCCATCGCGTGGTGGTCGGCATGCACCAGATCCCCACTGTCGCACCGGGCGTCGAAAACGAAGCAGGACAGGAGAATCCGCGATGACCAATCCGTTCGAGATCGAGTTGGAGATCAGTCTCGACGCGACACCGGAGCAGGTGTGGGAGGCGATCGCGACCGGACCCGGAATCGACTCGTGGTTCATGGGGCGCAACGAAGTTCAGGCGCACGAGGGCGGGATCGCCGCCATGGACACCGGCGGCCGACGCGAAGAAGCGACCATCACCGCCTACGAACCCGGCAAGCGATTCGCCACCCGCACCGACGCCGACGCGGACGGCCGGTTCATGGCCTTCGAGTACCTGATCGAAGGCCGCGCGGGCGGCAGCACGGTGCTGCGGGTCGTGCACAGCGGCATGCTCGGCGACGACTGGCAGGACGAATACGATGCCCTGCGCCGCGGCTGGCCCTTCCATCTGCACACCCTGAGCGAATACCTCACCCATTTCCGCGGCCGCACCGGCACTCCGGTTTTCGCCGTGGCCAATGGCTCATCCGGACAACAGGTTCAGGCGGCGCTCGCCGAGGCCCTCGCCCTGCCCACTCCCCCGGCACCGGGTACGCCGGTGCACGCCCGGCCGACGGGACTGCCGCCGCTGGACGGCGAAATCGTGTGGGCCGATGACGAACGCTTCGAGATCCGCACCGGCGACGGACTTTTCAGCTTCCATCACGCGCCCACCGGGCTGACGGTGATGTTCCATCACCTGTTCGACACCGCCGGAGACGATGCCGAAAACGCCTGGCAGCGCTGGCTCACCGCCACCGTCGCCTGACAACCACACTCACACAAGGAGATTCCCATGCGCACACTCATCAGCTCGGCCTTCGTCTCCCTCGACGGCGTGGTCGAAGGACCCGGCGGCGAACCCGAATACCGCAACTCCGGCTGGACCTTCAAGGACATCGATTTCGTCCCCGAGGCCTACGAGATCAAGGGCACCGAGCAGGACGAGGCCACCGCGTTGCTGCTCGGCCGGGTCAGTTATCAGGCGTTCAGCCCGATCTGGCCGGACCGCGAGGAGTTCACCGGCTACAAGGCCATGCCCAAATACGTAGTCTCCACCACCCTCACCGATGCCGACCTGGTCACCAACTGGGGCGAAACCACCATCCTGCGCTCACTCGACGATGTCGCAGCGCTCAAGAACACCGAAGGCGGACCGATCCTCATCCACGGCAGCGCCTCCCTCAACCGGCACCTGGCCGACGCCAACCTGATCGACCGCTACCACCTGCTGGTGTTCCCCGTGCTCCTCGGCGCCGGAAAGCGCCTGTTCCCCACCACCGACAAGGACGCCCAGAAACTGCGCCTCGTCGATTCCGCCACCTACTCCAACGGCATCCAGAAAAACGTTTTCGACGTCATCCACTGATGGCACCGACTGGCACATCTTGGAGGGGTTTTGTCCAATTCCGCCTCCAGAATGTGCCACTCGGCCTTACAGGGGGGTGGGGTGGGTCATGCGGGACTTTTTGGCCTTGTTGCCGCAGGTGTTCATGGAGCACCAGCGGCGGTTGAGGGCTCGGCTGGTGTCTACGTAGAGGCCGGCGCAGCCGGGGCCCTCGCAGGATTTGATGCGGGGGCGGGTGGGGCCGCCGAGGGTGTGGATGGCGTTGGTGGCCAGGATGCTCAGGGCGTCTCGGACGGGGGATGTCTTCGTTAGGTGCCATTGGGCGCGTTTGCCTTGTTCCAGTACGGCTTTCGCGTGTCCGGCGGCGGCGATGGCGTTGAGGGTGTCGACGTCGGTGGGATTCGGGTGTTTTCCCGCGGTGATCGCCGAGCCGATGCGGTAGATCGCCTCGCGCAGCTCGAGGGCGTGGTGCAGGTCGGTCGACGACACGTGGGGGATGTCGAAGTCCGCGGCCTGCAGCCACAGTCGCAGTCGGGCGGGGGTGTCGAGTCGCTCGCGGGGTGCGGTGCTGGCGCGATCGCTGACGGTGGCGGTGAATCGGAACGCCAAGACCTCGTTGTCCAGTCGGAAAACCCGACGTGCGTCTTCGGTCATTCCAGCCTCCACGGTGCGCGACAGCAAACTTCTGAACCGTCTCGGGCGGTTCGACATCAGAATAGCCCGGATGGCATGCTTGAACCGTCTTAGACGGTTCTAGGAAGGGAAGCTCATGAGCGGCATCGCGGTCATCGGTCTCGGAGTGATGGGCCGGCCCATCGCACGCAACCTGCTGAAAGCCGGTCACGACGTGGTCGTGTGGAATCGGTCCGACGGGCCCGCGGAGGAACTGGTCGCGGCGGGTGCTCGTCGGGCCGAGTCGGTCGCGGAGGCCATGCGCGAGCCGGTGGTGTTCTCGATGCTGTCCGACGACCGGGCTGTCGCCGAAATCTTCCTCGACTCAGGGGTTCTCGCGCAGGCTCCCGACGGGGCCGTGCATGTCAACCTCGCGACGGTGAGCACCGAGCTGGCGCGGCGGGCGAGCGCGGCGCATGCCGAGCATGGGGTCGGATACCTCGCGGCACCGGTCTTCGGGCGTGGTCCGGTCGCCGAGGCGGGGATGCTCAACATCCTTGCCGCGGGCGAGCCCGCGCTGATCGATCGGGTGCAGCCGTTTTTCGATGTGATCGGCTCGCGGACATGGCGGCTCGGTGATCGTCCGGAGCAGGCCAATATCGTGAAGATTCTCGGGAACTATCTGATCGCCTGCGCGATTCAGTCGATGAGCGAGGCCGTCAGCGTCGCCGAAGCCGCGGGTGTCGACTCCGAAAAGTTCGTCGAGCTGTTGACGTCGACGCTCTTCCCGGGAGTCGTCTACTCCGGCTACGGGTCGATGATCGCCGAACGGCGTTACCAGCCAGCGGGATTCACCACGCTGCTGGGCAACAAGGATCTTCACCTCGCACTCGGAGCGGCCGCCGACCACGACATTCCACTCCCGATCGGCGAGCTACTGCGAACCGTCTTCGCCCAAGCCATCGCCGACGGTCACGGTGCCGACGACTGGGCGGTCATCGCGGAACAACAGCCGCGCTGAAACGAGCCCTGGTCGGGTCCGGTCGCAACCGGATCCGACCAGGGCTCGGAGTCGAAAGTTGGCTACTTGCGCTCGGTTTGGGGTTGTTTGCGCGCCTCGCCGGAGTTGGCCAGGGCTTCGAGGTCCTCGAGGAACTTGTCGATGCTGTCGGCGCGCTGCTGGGGCGAACCCAACTGCTCGCGGACCTTTTCCTCGGTGAGGGCCAGCATGGCCGCGGCCAGGTCGGCCTCCAGGTCCCGGATCATCTGCCTGCGGTACTGCAGGATTTGATCGCGGCCCTGTTTGCGAACCCGCTCCACCTCGGCGGCCGCCGCCTCGCGCATCTGCAGGATGATGCGATCGGCATCGGCCCGGGCCTCCTCGCGCATGCGCTCGAGTTCGGCCTGGGCCTCGGCCACGGCATTGTCGTAGGCGGCCTTGGCGGCGGCCAGGCGTTCGGCGGCCGCCTCGCTTTCCTCGAGTTGACGCCGAATCTGGTCCTGGGCGTTGTTCATGATCCGTTTCACCGGTGGCACAACGTATTTGACGAAGAACCAGACGATGACCGCGAAGCCGAACAACTGGCTGAAGAAGACGGGCCAATCGAAGGTGATGTCGTAAATACCCTCGGCGAGATGGGTACCGGTGAGGATCATGCGGACCCCCGTCCTCTCTGCTGGCCCGCGCTGGTCCGGGCACGATCGTTGCTGCCGAGGACCCGGCCTGCCAGGTCCTGGGCGAGCGGTTCGACGGCTTCGCGTAGTTCGGCGGCCACCTGGTCGGCCTCGGCGCGTAGGTGCGCCGTGGACTCGGCCACGATCTGGTCGGCCTCTTTCTGCGCCTCGCCACGCATTTCCTCGAGAATGGCCCGCCCCTGCGCCCGCGCCTGGTTACGGATGTCGGCCGCCTCCTGGCGGGCCTTCTCGAGTGCGGATTCGTAGCGCGCCTCGGCTTCGGCGAATGTTTCGCTCGCCTCCTTGGCGGTGGCCGTCGTGACCTCGACACGTGCCTCCCGTTCCGCCAACACTTTTCGTATCGGCGGAACCACGAAGAACCAGATGACCGCGAGCACGATCAGGAAGATCAATAACTCGGCGAAGAAGGTGCCGTTGGGGACCAGAAAGTTCCCCGCGGCCTCCACATCCGTTCTGGGAGACATGATGACGTCTACTTACCTGGAGTAGCGAATACGAACAAGGCCATGAACGCTAGATTGATGAAGTATGCCGCTTCGACCAGACCGACGGTCAGGAAGAAGTTGACGCGCAGGCGGCCTTCGGCCTCCGGCTGCCGGGTGACACCGTTGATCAGAGCGGCACCGGCCAGACCGTCACCGATACCCGCGCCGATGGCACCGCCCGCCAGAATGATGCCGCCGCCGATGAGAGCGCCCTGGACGATACTCGCGGTTGCTGGGTCTGCCATTTTTCACTTCCTTTGGGGAATTGTTCCTGAAACGCTGAAGCGTCTCAGTGGTTTTCACTCTCCAGCGACATCGACTGGCTGAAGTAGAGGATGGTCAGCAGGGCGAAGATGAACGCCTGAATGGCTCCGACGAAGAGGTCGAAGATTTTCCAGATGGCATTCGGACCCCAGCTGATCCAGAACGGGAACAACGTGATCACCGAAACCATGACGCCGCCCGCGAACATGTTGCCGAAAAGTCGCAAGGACAGCGACAACGGTTTGGCGATTTCCTCGACCACATTGATGAAAACCATGGGGCCCCACCCGGTGTGACCCTTGAGCAACTGCTTCACGTGCCCGCCGGGCCCGCGCCGCCACGCGCCCGCCGCGTGATAGAGCAGGAACACGAACAGCGCCAGCGAGAGCGTGAAGTTGAAATCGGAGGCCGGGGGTGCGATCAATTCGCCCGAACCGTACTGAACGGGCAAGACCGACAACCAGTTCGACAACAGGATGAAGGTGAACAGCGTGACCGCCAGCGGCAGCACGAACGGCGCGATCTTCATACCGATCGCCGTCTCGACCTGATTGCGCATCTGGACGGTGACGGTCTCGAAGAACAGCTGCACGCCGTTGGGGACGCCCGAGGTGATCTTGGCCCGTAGGTAGAAGGCCAGACCCAGCACGATCAGCGCCGCGACCCCGGTGGACACGATGGTGTCCACATTGAAGGTCATGCCCCACAGGTGGGCTTGCGCGTGATCGCCGACATGGATCTTGGACTCCCCCGAGGAATCCTCGGCGGCCAGCAGCGCGGGCGCCGACATGTGGGCAAAGGTGGCAACAGGAATGCTCATGATTGCTGTCGAAGCCCTTTCACCTCGGGCAGAACCGTATGCAGAACGAGGATCAATTGGAACAGGGCCAGCCCGAAGAAGATTCCGACACCGTAGGGCCGCGTCAGGAATGCCACCACTATGGACAATGCGGTCAGAATCAGCAGACGGGAGGCCGAGGAGAGCGCCAGCTTCTGTTTGCTGGGAGTTTCCGCATCGGTGATGCGCACAATCGACATCCAAGTGAGCCGGGCATTAACCCAGCCGAGTGTCAGACCGGTGGCGACGAATACGCCCAGCAACAATCGATCCAACGCCCCTGTGACCATCAATGCCAGTATGCCGAAAGCGATTGCAATAGCAGTCGCCCTGCGCATCCGGAGCCTGTTGAGGTCCAATACGACACCGCCTCGCCGTCATCCCACCTCGTAGTGGGGCCGTGCATGATCAATAGCATACACAGCCCAACCACGTTGCGTGCCAGTATTTTTGATCTTCAAAATGTTGATCTTGAAATTCTGGAACGGCTTTCAGCGAACTTTCGGCCACTTTATTCGAGCATCAATGATGCACAGCTTTTTCCGCTCCGACGCCGGTCAACGACCTAACCTGCATCTCGGCGTACTTCTCATCGTTGCGTTCACGCGAGAGCACGGTTCCCAGCCAGCCCAGAGCGAACGAAACCGGGATGGACACCAGCCCCGGGTTCGACAGCGGGAACCAGTGGAAGTCCTGCGATTTGATCATGGCGGTGGGCGCCCCGGAGACCGCCGGGGAGAACACGATCAACACGATCGTGACGGCCAGTCCGCCGTAGATGCTCCACAGCGCGCCGGCGGTGTTGAAGCGCCGCCAGAACAGCGAATACAAGATGGTCGGTAGGTTTGCTGAGGCCGCCACCGCGAACGCCAGCGCCACCAGGAACGCCACATTCTGATTCTTTGCCAGAATGCCGCCCACGATCGCCAGCGCGCCGACGACCACCGCGGTGATCCGCGCGACCCGCACCTCGTTCACCCGGCCCTCACCGGTGCCGCGCTTGATCACATTGGCGTACACGTCGTGCGCGAAGGACGCCGAGGCCGTGATCGTCAGGCCCGCGACCACCGCCAAGATCGTCGCGAACGCCACGGCCGCAACGAATCCCATCAACACCGGCCCGCCCAGTTCGAGCGCCAGCAGCGGCGCGGCCGCGTTCTCCTTGCCCGGCGCCTTGGCGATCTTCTCCGGCCCGACCAGCGCGCCCGCGCCATAGCCGAGCACCAGCGTGAACAGATAGAAGACACCGATCAACCCGATCGCCCACACCACCGAACGCCGCGCGTCCTTGGCCGTCGGCACGGTGTAGAACCGCATCAGCACGTGCGGCAGCCCGGCCGTGCCGAGCACGAGAGCCAGTGCGAGAGACAGGAAGTCGAGCTTGGTGGTGCCGTTCTTGCCGTACTTGAAGCCCGGCTGCAACAGCTTGGCCCCGGTCTTGCCGCCGTGGTCGACCGCGCTCTGCAGCATGCTCGAGAAGTTGAAGTCGAAGCGCCCGAGCACCCACACGGTCATGGCCGCGGCCGCGCCGACCAGCAGCACCGCCTTGACGATCTGCACCCAGGTGGTGCCCTTCATGCCGCCGACGAGCACATACACGATCATGATCGCGCCGACGATGGCGATCACGAGATTCTGTCCCGCCGAACTGGATACGCCCAGCAGCAGCGAGATCAGCACGCCCGCCCCGGCCATCTGCGCGAGCAGATAGAACAGACTCACCGCCAGCGTCGAGGTGGCCGCCGCGGCCCGCACCGGCCGCTGCCGCATCCGGAAGGCCAGCACGTCGCCGAGGGTGAATTTGCCGGTGTTGCGCAGCAATTCGGCGACCAGCAACAGCGCCACCAGCCAGGCCACCAGGAATCCGATGGAGTAGAGAAAGCCGTCGTAGCCGTACACCGCGATGGCCCCGGCGATGCCGAGGAAGCTGGCCGCGGAAAGGTAGTCCCCGGAGATGGCGATGCCGTTCTGCGCCCCGGAGAACGCGCGCCCGGCGGCGTAATAGTCCGCGGCCGTGCGGTTGTCGCGGCTCGCCCACACCACGATGCCCAGCGTGATGACGACGAAGATCGCGAAGATGGTGATGTTGAGGCCGGGGCGGCTGCCCTCGACGGCCGCCGCGAGGTAGGCGTTCACAGCGCCTCTCCTTCCAGTTCGTGTCGAATCGCCTCGGCCGTCGGATCGAGCTTGCGGTCGGCGTACCAGACGTAGAACCCGGTGATGGCGAAGGTCGAAATGAACTGCCCCAGGCCGAAGATCAGGCCGACGGTGATGTTCCCGCCGATCTTGTGCGACATGAAGTCGTGCGCGTAGTCGGCCAGCAGTACGTACAGCGCGTACCAGGCCAGGAACAGCGCGGTCATGGGGAAGACGAAGCGCCGGAAGCGCGAACGCAGACGCTGGAACTCGGGACTGTCATAGACCTGCGGCCAATCGGGGTCCGGTCGGCCGGTCTGGGTTTCAGTTGTCAACTGCGATACCTCCTGGTGATCCGGGTCACACTAGCAACGAACCCTGTTGCGAGCGGGCCGAATAACCGCAGGTGAGATCGCAAATTCATCGATAAGTGAGCTGAAATTCATGGGTTCGAGTCGCCAGCAACCAACCGGTTCCCCGCACAGCGGACTCCCAGACCCAGCCCCGCCACCGAATGCCCGAGGGTTGCGGTGGCAGAGTTCCTGCTCATGCCGACGAATCAGACGACCCGATC
This sequence comes from Nocardia sp. CDC153, assembly GCF_035818515.1. Taxonomy (NCBI): domain Bacteria; kingdom Bacillati; phylum Actinomycetota; class Actinomycetes; order Mycobacteriales; family Nocardiaceae; genus Nocardia; species Nocardia sp. CDC153. The sequence goes on from NZ_JAYKYU010000002.1 coordinate 986,368, forward strand.
GTCCCTGCTCGCCGACCTCGCGCCCGACCTACGCGCCGCGTTGACCCGCGTCCGCTACGACGCGGACACCCTCCTGGACGCGCTGGGCGAGGCCGCGCACGCCGCCCTCGGCCGCGGCGAGCCCGTCCCCGTCCGCCGCGCCGCCGCGGACCTGGGCGAACTGGGCACCCTGGTGCGACTGCTGCTGCTCGGCGATCCGGTCACCGAAACCGATGCGGCCGCGGCCTTCTCCCCGTTGAGCATCGACCGGGCCGTCGCGGCGGGCCTGCTCGAGCGCGACGGCACCGAGATCCGCGCCGCCCTGGACCTGCGCCCCCTCGATCTGGGCGAGGGCACCCGCTGGGTGCTGTCCGATCTCGACGACTCCATGCGCCGCCGCAGCCTCGACACCGATCACGTCCTCGGCGTCGGCCAGGCCTCCCTTTCTCTCTTGCGCGCCACCCCGACCCACAAGGTCGGCACCGTCCTGGACCTCGGCACCGGCTGCGGCGTCCAGGCCGTGCACGCCGCCGCCTACGGCGCAACCGTCACCGGCACCGACCTCAACGAGCGCGCCCTGTGGCTGGCCGAGGCGACCGCCGCCCTCAACGACCTGGATATCGAACTGCTGCAGGGCTCCTGGTTCGAACCGGTCGCCGGTCGCCGCTTCGATCAGGTGGTGGCCAACCCCCCGTTCGTGGTCGGCCCGGCCCGCGTCGAACACACCTATCGCGACTCCGGCCTGCACCTCGACGGCGCGAGCGAACTCGTCATCTCAGGTATCCCGGACATGTTGAACCCGGGCGGCACCGCGGCCCTGCTCGCCTCCTGGGTGCACATCGAGGGCGAGGACTGGCGCAGCCGCGTCGCGAGCTGGCTGCCCGACCACGGCATCGACGCCTGGATCGTGCAGCGCGACATCGCCGATCCGGCCCTCTATGTCGGAACCTGGCTGCGCGACGCCGGATTGGATCCGCGCGAGGGCGCGGCCCAGGCCCGCGCCGAACGCTGGCTCGACGCCTTCGCCGAATCGCAGGTGGTGGGCATCGGTTTCGGCTTCGTCTACCTGCGTGCCATCGACGGCCCGACCGAACTGCTCGCCGAGGACCTCACCCACGGCTTCGACGATCCGCTGGGCGCGGAGGCGCTGGCCTACTTCGAGCGCTCGGCCTGGCTGCGCGCCGCGGCCGCCGACCCGGACCGCATTCTCGACTCCCGCTACGAGGTCGATCCGGCCACCGCCCTCGAACGCGTCTACCTCCCCGGCGACGAGGGCTGGGATCAGCGGGTGGCCCGGCTACACCGCGGCGACGGCCCGCGCTGGCAGCACGAGGTCGACGACACCACCGCCGCGCTACTGGCGGGCATGCGCCCCGACGGCCTGCCGCTGCGCGAACTCGTCGACCTGCTGGCCTTCGGCGAGACCGGCGAGGCGGCCACCCCGGAATTCGAGACCGCCGCCATGACCATCGTGGCCGGGCTGGTGCGCCACGGCCTGATCCACCCGCGCTGAAACCCCAGGAAACCGCCCCTGATCGGCGGTGAGCTCAATCACGATCGCATGTCGCCCGCCTAACGATGCGGCACGGCCCGGGAATGCGGGCGACCTGCGGATCGTTGCCCCTCGTGCTCGAATTTCGACGCCCGGGCAAGGCCCATACACACGTGCCGCGCACGTATTCGCTTGTCGCGTCAGGAAGTTCGGGCCCGGCGGTGGCAACCACCCGGACACCGAGGGCCTTCCGCCGGGGGGCGCGAGTTCGCAAGGATACGCGCTTCTCAGGAACTTCTCAGCCGTGCATCGTAAAAACCGCAGCTCAGGTGCGGTTTACCGGTGGTCCGGCGGGGAACTTTCCTGATGTCGGGTCCGTTGAACGGAGCGAGACACCACCGACAGGAGGCAAGTCATGACAAGCCCCGCCACCACTGACGTGCGCACCAGCGAACAAGACCTCGACGCCCAGAGCCCCGCCGCCGACCTGGTACGCGTGTACCTGAACGGGATCGGCAAAACGGCACTGCTCACGGCCGCCGACGAGGTCGAGCTGGCCAAGCGCATCGAGGCGGGCCTCTATGCTCAGCACCTGCTGGAGACGAGCAAGCGTCTGTCGGCCGCGAAGAAGAAGGATCTCGCGATCCTCGTCCGCGAAGGCCAGGCCGCCCGCCAGCACCTGCTGGAAGCGAACCTCCGCCTCGTGGTCTCCCTCGCCAAGCGCTACACCGGCCGCGGCATGCCGCTGCTGGACCTGATTCAGGAGGGCAACCTGGGTCTGATCCGCGCGATGGAGAAGTTCGACTACACCAAGGGCTTCAAGTTCTCGACCTACGCCACCTGGTGGATTCGTCAGGCCATCACCCGCGGCATGGCCGATCAGTCCCGCACCATTCGCCTGCCCGTCCACCTGGTCGAACAGGTGAACAAGCTCGCCCGCATCAAGCGCGAACTGCACCAGCAGCTGGGCCGCGAGGCCACCGACGCCGAACTGGCCCGCGAGTCGGGCATCCCGGTCGACAAGATCGCCGACCTGCTCGACCACAGCCGCGACCCGGTATCCCTGGACATGCCGGTCGGCAATGACGAAGAGGCCCCGCTGGGCGATTTCATCGAGGACTCCGAGGCCACCTCGGCCGAGAGTGCCGTGATCGCCGGACTGCTGCACCGCGATGTGCGCAGTGTGCTGGCCACCCTGGACGAGCGTGAGCAGCAGGTCATCCGCCTGCGCTACGGCCTGGACGACGGTCAGCCGCGCACCCTCGACCAGATCGGCAAGCTGTTCGGTCTGTCCCGCGAGCGCGTGCGTCAGATCGAGCGCGAGGTCATGTCCAAGCTGCGCAAGGGTGAGCGCGCCGATCGCCTGCGCGCCTACGCCAGCTAGCCCCGATCTGCGAGCCGGTTCCCGAACCGAACCGGTTGGCACGCGGTGGAGCTGGTCCCCCTGCCCGGCTCCACCCACCCTCGTCGGGCCATCTCGAGGCGCTGGCCCGATTACCGCCGGTCGATTCCGCTCCCCCATACGTCCCCCTCTGGGAGAGCAGAGTCGACCGGCGTTCTTGTACGCGGCGGCGAATCCGTTTGCGAGGTATGACCGTTTTTTGGGCGATCGACACGCGGAAGCGAGTCGGGTTGCGAGCCAAGCGGTCTCGGGGATGGGACTCTGGCGCGTGTGACCGATTCGCTGACGATGGCCGCCATCGACACCCTGTCGCAAATGGTGAACTCCTATGCGAGCGAGATCGCGGGGGCCTCGCTACCACCGGTGAGCTGGATGTGGGACTGCCGGGCCCGGTTGGAGGGCACGGATGCCGAATTCTGTGGCACGGTGCACCCGGATCTGTCTGCGGCCGAATCGAATACCCAGTTGCTCGCCTGGGCGCGCGCCCTGAATCTCGACGACGACACCGACGAGCGCGAGGCCTCGGCGGGACGGCGCGTCTTCACCGGACGGCTCGGCGATTCCCGCATCCGACTGACGGCGTTCATCGAATCCGTCTATCCGGCAACGGAAACCCAGCCTCTCATCGCGCTCATATAGCCGACCGGATCGCCAGGAGCTCCTCGGTGAGCGCCGCCAGCCGCCGGGCATTGCTGGGATCGAGGGTGGGCAGCGTCAAGGGCAGCTCTCGACCGCGATCGATGGCGGTGAGCGGCCGCGCGGGCGGGTGATCCACGAAATCGTGGATCGGGGCGATCGACTCCCGGACCGGACGGGCGCGGAGGCGGGCCAGTGCTCGGATGAGCGTGCGCGCCACCGGATTCAACGCCGACAGGTCGCCGCTGCGGGTAAAGCCCGGGTGGTAGTGCACGAAACGCACCGTCTCGCCGAATCTCGCGGCGTAATCGACGCCGAGCAGGTCATTGGCCCGCCCGGCCTGCACCTGCGCCCGGATCGCGCCGTAACCGTGCACCAATTGCGGGTCGTCCCAGTTGATTTCGCCCTTGGTGACGCCGACCCCGGAGACGCACACGATCACCGGATCGGTCCCGCGGGCGAGCAGCGGAGTCAGCCGGTGCGACAGCAGGTACCGGCTCAGGTAGTACAGGGCGAAGGTGCGCTCGAGCCCGTCGGCGGTCTCGACGCGATGCGGGGTGAGGCGATTGGCGAACAGGACGAGCGCGTCGATCGCCCCGGTGGCCGCGCCGATCTCGTCGCTCACCCGCTCGTTCTCCGCTATCGAGCTCAGATCCGCGCGCAGGAACCGCAGCCGATCCGCCGTGGCACCGGCCGCGGACTCGAGCGCCTCACCCTTGTCGGCATTGCTGCCGATCGCGAAGACGGTGTCCCCGCGCGCGAGCCGCTCCAGCGCGAACGCCCGCCCCATTCCATCCGTGCCTCCGCTGATGACAACGGTTCGCGTCATGAATCCTCCACTACCCTCGAAATGACCATTTCGATCCTGGAGACCACCCGGGAGCGGCGAAAGAAGGCACTCTCATGTCGGATACGCACACGCGTGTGCCCTCCATGCTGGCCACGGTCCTCGAGACGCCGGTCCCCGCGGCCGAGCACGAAGCCTGCCCTCTGACCGACATGCTGCGCCGCGTGGGCGACAAATGGAGCGTCCTGCTGCTGACCCTGCTCGGCAGCCGCCCCTACCACTTCAACGAACTGCACCGGGCGATCGAGGGCATCAGCCAGCGCATGCTCACCCGCACCCTGCGGTCCCTGGAAACCGACGGATTGATCACGCGCACGGTGTTTTCCACGCTGCCCCCGACCGTCGAATACGCGCTCACACCCCTGGGTGAATCACTGCTGCGCCCGCTCTCGGCGCTGGCCGACTGGGCCGTCGCGCACGAGGGCGAGATCGCCGCCGCCCGTGCGGCAGCGCTCAATTCGTGAAGCCGCGGGTGACCGTCTGGCAGGGGCTGGGAGCGGGGACCTCACCGCGGAAGTAGGCCGTCGGCGGGACACCCATGAGGGACCGGAAATCCGCCGTCATGTGCGACTGGTCGTAGTAGCCCGAGGCGCTGGCCAGATGCGACCACGGGGTGTTGCCCGCGGCGGACAGGACCTGGCGCAGGCGAACGATGCGCGCGTAATGCTTGGGCGACACACCGATTCCCGCCGTGAACAGGTTGCGGAGCTGGCGTTCACTGACGGCGAGAGCGGAGGCCAACTCGCCGATCGAGGCGGCGGAGTCCAGGACGGCGACGGCGGAGCCCAGCAGGCGGCGGTGGTCACGCCGGGTGGCGTCCTCGGAGAGACGTCGCGGGAGCTCGTCCGCCAGGTACGGCGCGACGTCCTCGGGCGCGAGTTCGGCGAGAGCCGCGGCGAGCTCGCCTGCGACGCCCGGCATGTCGGACAGCAGTGCGACGCGGTCGGTCAACTCGACGGCGGGTACACCCAAGAGCGACCGGGCCGCCCCGGGTGCCAAGCGAATCCGCGTACAACCGGCCGGTTTGTTCGGATCCGCGTAGGTGGCCCGGGTCCGCGGCCCCAACACCAGCGCATCCCGACCACCTCCCACCTCCCGCCGCACGACAATCGTGGTCGCGGCCTGCGGAACATGCGTGAACGCCGCGGCCGTCGGCCGAACGGTCGGAAGGTGCGCGATCTCGGAGATCCACGGCCGCAGCGCTTCCGGCGGTGTCAGCAGCTGCTCGAGATCCTCGGCGGTCACGATCGCGGCCGGGGTTTGCACGGTGGTCACCCCCTCCACTCTAGGCAGATCCGTGGGTCGTGACCGTGCCGGTTTTTCCTAGCGCGAAAACCGGCTGCCTCGTAGGACAGCCGGTTCCCGCGCCATTTCCTCGATCGTGTAGCGGCGTCAGCCGATATAGCTGGCTTCGGCCATGCGCCGATCCGTTCGGTCGTGATCGACGGCACCCGGACGCCTGCCGGTGCGCCCGGGCCACCAGGCGCGGCGGCCGAGCAGCGCGGTCAGGGCCGGGGTCAGGAACATCGCCATGACGAAGGCCGCGAGCGCGATGCCGAAGGAGATGGCGAAGCCCATCTGGGCCAGCATCGCATTGCCCGCCAGCATCATCGAGGCGAAGGTGCCCGCCAGGATGACACCCGCCGCGGCGATGGTCGGACCGGTGTGGCGCAGGCTCTCGGCGGCCGCGGTGCGCGGGTCGTTGCCCTCGCTGGCCTCTTCGCGCAGGCGGGCCACCATGAGGATGTTGTAGTCGGTGCCCAGGGCGATGACGAACATGTACATGATGATCGGGAGCGAGAAGATCAAACCCGAGTTGCCCTGTGCCCGTTGGAAGACCAGCACCGCCGCGCCCAGGGTGGCGGCGAAGCCGAGGCCGACCGCGCCCATCAGGTACCAGGGTGCGACCACGCTGCGCAGCAGGACGGCGAGCACCAGAGCGATGAAGACGGCCGCCACCGGGAACACGACCTTGTAGTCATGGTTCATGGCGGCCTTGAAATCGACCAGCACCGAGCTCATTCCGCCGACATAGGCGGTGGCACCGGCCGGTGCCGCCGCGTGCGCGCTGTCCCGCAGTGGGCCGCGGACCGTGGCGAGTGCGGCGTCGGAGGTCGGATCGGCGGTCAGGGTGACCTGGTATTCGGCGATGGACCCGTCGGTCGACAGGCGCGGTGCGCTCACTTGCCCGACACCGGGGGTGGCCGCCAGCGCGGTCCGATAGCTACCGAGTTGGTCGCCGGTGAGAGTGCTGTCCGAGTGCAGGTAGACCAGCGACGGCTGGGTCGCACCCGCGGGCATGCCCTTGAGCAGTTCCTTGCTGTAGACGCTGGATTCGGCGGTGTCGGAGGTGGATCCGGAGCTCATGTCGAAGGTCGGATGGAAGCCGAAGGCGGCGACGCCGAGCGCCACCAGCACCGCGCCCGCGGCGACGGCGAACATGCCGGGTCGGCGGCCGAGCCCGCGGCCCAGGGCCGCGAACACCGCGCCCTTGGGTTCGCGCTGCCAGCTCTTGGACGGCCAGAACACCTTGGTGCCGAGCTTCGAGACGATGGCCGGGACCAGGGTCAGACCCGCCAGCGCGGCGACCGCCACGGCGATGGCCAACGCCGGACCGAGCGCGCGGAACATGCCGAGCGTGGACAGGGTCAGCGCGAGGAAGGCGATGATCACCGCACCGGCGGCGGAGGTGATGGCCTCCCCGACCCGGGTGACCGCGCTGATCATGGCGGTCTTGGCATCCTCACCGGCGCGCAGGCGCTCGCGGTAGCGGAACATCAGGAACAGGATGTAATCCGTTCCGACACCGAACAATACGACGGTCAGCAGCGAGTTGACCGAACTGTCCACCTTCAGGTCGAAGGCGTGGGCGACGATGGCGATCAGCCCGCCCACCATGCTGGAGACCGCGCCGATGGTGATGATCGGCAGCAGTGCGATCACCGGACTGCGGAAGATGACGAGCATCAGCACCAGGATCAGCACCACGGTGGCAATGCCGATGATCGCCATGCCTTTGTTGCCGGATTCGGTCTGATCGAGGGTCTGCGCGGCCGTACCGGTGATACCGGCCTTCAGCTCCCCGGACACCTGCCCATGCAGGGCGTCGCGCAGCGCCTTGACCGCGTCGGTCTGCGTCTTGTCGCTCGGGTCGGTGGTCTTGGTCATCTGCACCGCGATGACCTGGATGGACCGGTTCGCCGCGGCCGGGGTCGCCTGAACTCCGGTGACGCCCTTGATGTTCCGACCGGACAGGTCGGCGGCAACGGTGGTGACGCGGTCGGAGTCGGCGGCGGTGAGCGGGGCCCCGTCGGTCCGCTCCACCACGATGAGCGCCGCGGGCGTCACATCGTCGGGAAAGGCCTTCTGCTGCAGATCCATCGCCTGGATGGATTCGTAATGCGAAGGCAGGAAGGAGGATTGGTCGGTGGTGGCGGTGAGTTTCGGTGCCAGTCCTACGATCGCGATGGTGGCGAGGACCCAGAGGGCTATCACCTTCCATGGATGTCTGACGGCAATGCGCCCGAGTAGAGCGAACATTGGCGGAGGTTCCTTTCGAAAGGACGGAGTCGGTGGATGCTGTTGCGCCGGAGCAGCGTCGCGAACGGGTCTGATATGGACCTGACACGCGGCTTATACGGCGGCGGAAACGGTGTCAGTACTGTCGGTCTCGGCCGCTGCCCGCGGTTCGGGCCGGTGACCGCGCACCACGACCAGGGCGAGCACCGCCGCGGCCAGCACGCCGAGCGCGCTCACCCCGAAGCTGACCGACATGGCTCCCGCGAAGGCGGTGCGCGCCGTGTGCGCCAGTCCGCCGTCACCGTTCGCGCCCGCCAGGGCCAGGGCGTCGGCGAGGGAATGCTTGGCCTGCGCCGGAGCGGAATTCGGCATCTTGTGGGTGAAGACGGCCGAGACCAGGCTGCCGAGGACGGCGACACCCAGTGCCGCGCCCGCCTGCTGAATGGTGTCGTTGAGCGCCGAGCCGACCCCGGCCTGCTCGGGCGGCACCGCGCCGGTGATGGTCGCGATGGCCGCGGGCATGGCCAGCCCGCCGCCCAGGCCGAACACGATCAGCGCGATCGAGATCATGCCGAAGCCGCTGTCCGCGGAAAGGGTTGCCAGCAGCAGTGATCCGGCCGCCATGAACAGCAGGCCCACCACCGTGAGCATCCGATTGCCGACCTTGGGGCCCAGGCCCGCACCCGCGCCACTGGCCAGCAGCGCCGCGATCGCCATGGGCAGGAACGCGGTTCCGGCCTTCAGCGGCGAATAGCCCAGGCCGAACTGGAGATACTGGGTGAGCACCAGCAGCAGTCCGCCATTGCCGACCTGCACCAGGGTGAGCGAGACACTGCCCCCGGCGAAATCGCGATCCCGGAACAACCCCAGCGGCACCATCGGATGCTCGACGCGCGATTCCCACCACAGGAAACCGATCAGGCCGACGATCGTGACGATCAACGCGACGACGGTGCCGGTGGAACCCATCCCGTGCGCGGGCAATTCGGTGATCGTCCACACCAGGGCGACCATGGTGACGGCCGACAGGAGCGCGCCGACCGGATCGGGTCGCCGCCACGGACCCCGCGATTCGGGGACCAGCGTCACCACCGCGACCAGCGCGGCCACCACGATCGGGATATTGATGAGAAACACCGCGCCCCACCAGAATCGGTCGATGAGCACGCCGCCGAGCACGGGGCTGCCGATCAGGCCGAGCATGCTCACGCCGCCCAGCGCGGACAGCGCCTTGTGCCGTTCCTCCTCGTCGAAGAGGTTGATGACGATCGAGAGCCCCGCGGGCATGATCAGCGCGCCGCCGATGCCCATCACCACGCGGGCGGTGATCAACTCCCCCGCGCTGCCCGCGACCGTCGCCAGCACCGAGGCCGCGCCGAACAGGGCCAGCCCGACGGTCATGATTCGCTTGCGCCCGAAGCGATCCGAGAGGCTGCCCGAGGTGAGCAGCAGACCGGCGAACACCAGCATGTAGGAGTCCAGGATCCACTGCGTGGCCTGGGCGTCGGCGTGCAGATCCGCGGCGAGGGCGGGCACCGCCACCGTCAGCGCCATATTGTCGATGACGAGGATGATCGTGGCCAGGCACAGCGCCACCAGGATCCACCAGCGCCGGGGATTGCGGGTGACGGCCGGTCCCGCTTCGGTTGTCGGGGGTGTGGATATCGATTCCATCGAATTCTCTTCTCGCAAGATGGATGTCGTCAGGGGTAGCCTGCGGGCGGGGTCCATTGGGTCAGCTCGATCTCGACCTGATTCGGGTCGGTGAGGCGCAGCAGCAGCGTCCCCCCGGCGGCCCGGCGCAGCGGCTCGCTGATGGGCGCGCCCGCCTCTTCCAGCCGCTCGTGCTCGGCGATCAGGTCGGGGACGTCGAAGGACATCCGCACGGTGTCCGACTGCGCTTGCCGCAGCACGATTTCCACGTCCAGGTCGTCGCGCTCGAGACAGATCGAGTCCTCGCCGATCGGTGTGGCACGGAATCCCAGGTGGGTGCAGAAGAACGTGCTCGAAGCCGCGGGATCGGAGACGGCCAGGGTAATGGCCGCGCCGAGGATTCTCATACCGTTCACTCCCTTCGCCAGATGTGGCCGCCGGGCTCGGCGGCCTTACTCAGCTTCGGAGTTTGCGCAGGTAGGAACAATGACGAAGATCGAAAGGTCGGTTAACCCAGGGGTTTACGACCGCGGTACGCTGGACATAACGGAGCGGCCGCTCTGTTATGGGTTACAGTGGTTGCGCTCATCGACTGTCGGCGAGCGGGCCGGAGAGCGGAGATCGTCATGGAGATGCGGGATATCGAGATCTTCATAACCTTGGCCGAGGAACTGCATTTCGGCCGGACCGCCGAGAAACTCCAGGTCACACCCGCGCGAGTCAGCCAGGCGATCAAGAAGCAGGAGCGGCGGGTCCAGGCCACGCTGTTCGAACGCACCTCCCGCTCGGTCGCGTTGACGCCCATCGGACGCCAGCTCTACGAGGACCTCAAGCAGGCCCAGAGCCTGATCGACAGCGGCCTGACCCGGGCCCGCGCCGCCAGCCGCAGCGTCCAGGGCAGCTTGCGCATCGCGGTCATGAGCATTCTGGGCCTGTATCTGAACCCGGTGATCGAGGCCTTCAATGACCGATACCCGGACTGCACGGTCGAATTGGTCGACTTCCCGCACAGCGAGCCCTTCACCGCGCTGCGCGCGCAGGCCGTCGATCTCGGCCTGATCTGGCTACCGGTTCGCGAACCCGATCTGACGGTCGGCCCGGTGGTCATGACCGAGGGCCGGGTGCTGGCCACCCCGACCACCTCCGATCTCGCTCGCCGCACCACGATGACGATGGAGGATCTGGCCGACTGCGTCTTCCCGGAGCTGGGCAACGTGCCGGGCTATTGGGCCGAAAGCATGCTTCCCGCAACGACTCCCAGCGGCCGACCGATCGCGCGCGGCCCGGAAGCGGCCTCGTTCTTCGAGATTCTGCCCCTGATCATGTCCGGCACGGTGGTCTCCACCATGAACGCCCACGTCGCCTGGACCTATACCCCGCCCAACATCACCTACGTTCCGATCGTCGACGCGCCACCGACCGAATGGGCACTGGTCTGGCTATCGGCAGCGGAAAGCGCCGCCATCCGCGCCTTCGTCGACACCGCCCGCGAGATCGGCGTCCGCGCGATCGTCGCGGACCGGTAGCGCGGGGTGTGCCGGTTTTTCCTATAGCCACGGGGCCGGGGTCGGCAGGGTTATGGGCATGATCGTAGTTACCGGTGCCACGGGCACCATTGGCAGTGAAGTGGTTCGGCAGCTGGCCGCGCGCGGTGTGAAAGTGCGTGCGGTGACCCGGAATCCGGAGACGGCGGCGGTTCCCGAGGGCGTGGAGGTGGTGCGGGGCGACTATCTCGATCCGGCCTCCTTGGCCGCGGCCCTCGAGGGTGCCGAGGCGGCGTTTCTCAATGGGCAGGTGTCGATCGAGGCGAGTGATACCGATACCGCGCTGATCGAGGCCGCGCGGGATGCGGGGGTCCCGCGGTTGGTGAAGCTGTCCGCGATCGGTACCGGGGATACGCTCTTGGGGCCGTTCGCGGCCTGGCATATGCCGGGCGAGAAGGCGATCAGTGAAAGCGGGGCGGTGTGGACGATCCTGCGGCCCAGCTCTTTCGCGTCGAACACGCTGAGTTGGGTCGCGCCGATCAAGGCCGGGCAACCGGTGCCCAATATGACCGGAACCGGCGCGCAGGGCGTGGTCGATCCCCGGGACATCGCCGCGGTGGCCGTCGAAATCCTGCTGTCCGACGACCACGCGGGCCGCGTCTACACCCTCACCGGGCCGGAGGCGCTGTCGGTGCCCGACCAGGTGGCGATTCTGGGTGCGGCACTGGGCCGTCGGCTCGAGGTGGCCGACATTCCGTTCGATCAGGTCAAGGCGGCGTTGATCGCGGCGGGCCGGAGCGAGAAATTCGCCGAGCGCGCGACGGCCGGCAATGCCTTCGTCCGCAATGGCGGGAACACCACCGTCACTCGGGATGTCGAGCGAGTGACTGGTCGCGCACCCCGAACCTACGCCGACTGGGTACGCGATCACCTGGCGGCCTTCACGGCTTGAGGATTGAGCCCCAACCCTTTTCGAGCAGTTCGAAGATGCGATCGAGGTCGCCCGCCGGATCATCGCGACGGCGGGCGACATCGAGGGCGCCGAAGACGAGGTGCGCCAAGGACACGACGGCCAGATCGTCGGGTTCCCGGCCGAGATCCTCGGCGATGGCCCGAGCCAGCGCACCCTCGTGCCGCAACCACATCTTGTGGAAGTAGCTCGACAGCGCCGGGGTCTCCTCGATCAGGCGCATGAAGTCGCGCATCTCCGCGGTGTCGCCCGGCCGCGGGTTCTTCGCGAAGCCTTCGCGCAGACCCTCCAGCACGGTCGTGCCCGGGGCACGGTCGCGAACGGCGGCCACCAGGGCCGCCTCGCGATCGCCGTCCATATCGAAGACCAGTGATTCCTTCCCGTCCGGGAAGTGCGCGAACAGCGTGGGCACCGAGACCTCGGCGGCCTCGGCCACCTCCTTGACGCTGACCGCGTCGTAGCCGCGTTCCAGGAACAGTCGCAGGGCCGCATCGGCCAAGGCCTTGCGGGTCTGGGCCTTCTTCCGCTCGCGCAGTCCGCTCATGGGGAACCACCCTACCGACAGTTGCCTAAGTCATACAAATCTCTTATCGATTGAATTTCTTTAGTCGCTATGGTTTTCTGGTGGCATGAACTCGATTACCACAGCTCAGGCTCCGCGCAACGTGCGCTGGATCCTGCTCGGCGTCATGCTCGCCATGCTGCTGGGCATGCTCGACAACATGATCATCGGCACCGCCATGCCGACCATCGTGGGCGAACTCGGCGGGCTCGACCGGCTGTCCTGGGTGGTGTCCGCCTACACCCTGGCCACGGCCGCATCCACGCCCATCTGGGCCAAACTGGGCGACCTGTTCGGCCGCAAGACCAACTATCTGACCTCGATCGCGATCTTCCTGATCGGCTCCGGACTGTCCGGGGCGGCGCAGAATATGGATCAGCTCATCGGTTTCCGCGTGCTGCAGGGCATCGGCGCGGGCGGGCTGGCCGCGGGCGCGTTCGCCATCATCGGCGAGCTCATTCCGCCGCGCGAACGCGCCAAGTACATGGGCATGACCGCCTCGGTCATGGCCTTCGCCACCATCGGCGGGCCGCTGGTCGGCGGGTTCGTGACCGATCACCTCGGCTGGCGGTGGGCGTTCTACTTGAATCTGCCGCTGGGCATCATCGCGTTCGCATGGTGCCAGGCCACCTTGCACCTGACGGCGCGGCGACCGAACGCCAAGATCGACTATCTGGGCGCGGCACTGCTGACGGTCACCATCTCGGCCATCGTGCTCATCGCTACCTGGGGTGGCTCCGAATATGCCTGGGGCTCACCGCAGGTGCTCACCGCGATCGCCGTGGCGGCAATCGGGCTGCCCGCGTTCCTGTGGTCGCAGACGCGTGCGCCCGAGCCGATCATTCCGCTGAATCTGTTCGGCAACCGCAACTTCGCGCTCGTCTCGGTGCTGTCGGTGGTGGCCGGGGTGACCATGTTCGGCGCGGTCAGCTTCCTGCCGCTGTTCCAGCAGACCGTGCAGGGCGCATCGGCCTCGAACTCCGGGCTGCTACTGCTGCCCATGATGGTGCCGATCATCGTGGTCTCGCAGCTCGCGGGACGGGTGATGAGCAAAACCGGTCGGTACAAGGTGTTTCCGATCGCGGGCGGCGTGCTGCTGACCGCGGGCAGCATCGCGCTGGCCACCATGGACACCGACACCAGCCGGTTCACCGCGGGGGTGTACATGGCGATGCTGGGCGCGGGCATGGGGTTTCTCATGCAGATGACGGTGCTCATCGCGCAGAACAGTGTGGCGATGAAGGACATCGGCGCGGCCTCGGGCGTGCAGACGCTGTTCCGGACCCTGGGTGGTTCGTTCGGCGTGGCCCTGTTCGGGGCGCTGTTCAACCGGCAGGTGCGCGGTCACGAGCATCTCGCCGGGGTGGCCGCCGGTATCGACAGCATCTTCACCTGGTCGGCGGTGCTGTGCGCGATCGGTTTGGTGGCGGCGCTGTTCATCGTCGAGGTGCCGCTGCGGCAGCCGGGCGCTCCGGCCGCCAGCGCGGGCGATCGGGCTCCGGCGAAAGAGACTGTGCCGCAGGGGTGATACCCCCGAAGCAGCCGAGCGGGCTGTGCCGCTTCCCCGAGCGTCTCGCGGCGAGACGCGGAGCGACACAGCCCGTCGAGTGTTGTCCTCGACCGACTAGGCGGCGGCGATGACGGCATCCAGCTTGCCGAGCATGGCCTGCCAGCCATTGCCCATGATGCTGCGCGCCCGCTGCATGACCTGATCCTCCGGATCGAAGCCGCTGTGGCTGAACAGGATTCGGGTGCCATTGCCCTCGGGCCGCAGCGCCCAGCTGATGACCCAGCCGCTCTCGCGATCGGCCTGCGCGTCGTTCCAGGTGATGCTGAGCAGTTCCGGCGCGATGACCTCGAGGACCTTGCCGCGGATTTCGCCGGAGAAGTTCTGGCCCGGCATGGCCTGGGTCTTCATCTCGAACTCGTTGCCCACCACCGGCTCGAAGCCGATGGGCTGCATCATCCACTGCCCCATGAGTTCCGGGGTGGTCAAGGCCCGCCACACCTTCTCCGGCGGATGCGGATAGAACTGGTCGAGTTCGATCTTGGTGATGTCGTCGGTCATCATCGGTCCTTCTCCTCGGTTTCCTCGGGCATGGCATCGAGTACCGCACCCAGATCACGCAGCCGGGCCCGCCAGAACCGTTCGAACGGATCGAGCCAGGACTGCAGGTCGTGCAGGGGATCCGGTTCCACTCGGTAGAACCGCTGCCGACCGCGCTTGTCCTCGGCCACCAATCCGGCGTCCCGCAGCACCTTCAGATGCTCGGAGACACTCGGCCGCGCCATATCGAAGCGCTCGGCAATGACCTGCACCGACTGCTCACCCCCGAGCAGCAGCTCGAGAATGTCGCGCCGGGTGGGATTGGCCAGCGCCCCGAACACTCGATCGGCGCTTCCGGATTTCAAGCGGTACGGCATACGCCAACAATAGGTAGGACTTTACCTACGTGTCAACCGTAGGATTTTTCCTACGTAAATAGTCGAAGGATGGCCACGGCATGCGATGCCGTGGCCATCGAGACGAGATGCCCGATCGGCTAGCCGGAGTTGCGCAGGGCGGTGGCCAGGCCGTTCATGGTGAGCAGGATGCCGCGTTCGACCAGTTCGGAGGTGTCGCCCGCGCGGCGGCGGCGCAGGAGTTCGACCTGAAGTTGGTTCAGCGGCTCGAGATACGGGAAGCGGTTGTGAATGGATTCGGCCAGCGCCGGGTTGTCGGCGAGGAGTTCGTCGGTGCCGGTGATGGCGGCGTGCATGCGGACGGTGCGGGAGTACTCGTCGCAGATCATGCCGAAGACCTTGTCGCGCAATGCCTTGTCGGGGACCAGGTCGGCGTAGGCGGCGGCGATGTCCATATCGGCCTTGGCCATGACCTGGGCCAGGTTCGACAGGACGGTCTGGAAGAACGGCCAGCGGCGGTAGAGATCGGACAGGGTGGCCAGGCGGTCCGGGTCGTCGCCGATCCACTGTTCGAAGGCGGTGCCGGTGCCGTACCAGCCCGGGAGCATGACCCGCGATTGACTCCAGGCCATGACCCACGGGATGGCGCGCAGGTCGTAGACGGAGTTGGTGGGTTTGCGCGAGGCGGGGCGGCTGCCCAGGTTCAGGTCCGCGACCTCGGCGATGGGAGTGGAGGCGCGGAAGTAGTCGACGAAGCCGGGGGTCTCGTGGACCAGCTTCGAGTAGGCGACGCGCGCGGATTCGGCGAGCTCGTCGAGGATTTCGTAGGCGGGCTCGGCATCGGGGCCCAAGCCCTCGACATCGAGCAGGGTCGATTCCAGGGTGCCGGCGACGAGGGCTTCCAGGTTGCGGTAGGCGGTGCCCGGGTCGGCGTACTTGGTGGAGATCACCTCGCCCTGTTCGGTCAGGCGCAGTGAGCCGCGCACCGCACCGGCGGGCTGGGCCAGGATGGCGTCGTAGCTGCGGCCGCCGCCGCGGCCCACCGTGCCGCCGCGACCGTGGAAGAGCCGCAACCGGATTCCGGTCTTGCGGGCGGTGTCCACCAGATTCAACTCGGCGCGATACAGCGCCCAGTTGGCGGCCAGATAGCCGCCGTCCTTATTGGAATCCGAGTAGCCGAGCATGACCTCCTGCTGCATGCCGCGCGCGGCCACCAGCCGCTGATAGGCGGGCACTTCCAGTGCGGCCGAGAGGATTTCGGCCCCGTGGCGCAGGTCGTCGATGGTCTCGAACAACGGCACCACGCCCACCGGACTCGACGGCGGGGTGTCCGCGTCGCCCGGGTCGAGAATGCCCGCCTCCTTCAACAGCAGGGCGGCCTCGAGCATGTCGCTGACCGAGGTGCACATGCTGATGATGTAGTTGGGCACGGTGTCCGGGCCCAGATCGTCGAGCGCGGTCTTGGCGGCGCGCACCACCGCGAGTTCCTTGGTGGCCAGCTCGCTGAGCGTGGCGTTCGGCCCGACCAGCGGGCGGCGGGTGGTCAGCTCGGCGGAGAGCAGTTCGACGCGCTCGCTCTCGTCGAGGGAGGCGTAGTCGGAATGCACTCCGGCCCAGGCGAACAGCTCGGCGACGACCTGCTCGTGGGATTCGGAGTTCTGGCGCATGTCCAGGCCCTGCAGGTGGAAACCGAAGGTCTCCACGGCCGCCCGCAATGCGGCCAACTGATTGTCGGCGAGCAGTCCATCGCCGGAGGCGCGCATCGAAGCGTCGACGATGCTCAGATCGGCCAGCAGACCCTCGGGCCCGGCGTACGGTTCCGCACCGACATCGATTCCGTCCGTGGGGATCTCCCCCAGCGACCGGCAGGCCGTGGCGCTGAGCCGGGCCCGGATGCCGCGTATCGCACGGCGATAGGGCTCGTCCGCGCGCTGCGGCGAATCGTCGAATCCGGCATCGGCCAGCGCCGCCAGCTCCGGGGTCACCGGCACCAGCCGCGCCGACTGCGACAGCGTCTTCTCCAGCTCCACCAGCGATTTCAGATACCGGTCGAAGGCCACCGCGCCCGCCCGGTGGGTGGCGCGGTGCACCACGTCGGCGGTGACGAAGGGGTTGCCGTCGCGGTCGCCGCCGATCCAGGAGCCCGGCCGCAGGATCGGACGGCGCAGCAGGTCGTGGCCGGGCCAGCGCGAGCGCAGCGCGGCCCGCACCTGATCGTTGATGCGCGGGATGACGTCGAACAGCGTCAGGTCGTAGTAGCGCAGCCCGACCTCGATCTCGTCCTGAATTCGCAAGCGCGCCAGTCGAATCAACGCCGCCCGCCACAGCTGCAGCACCTGCCGCCGGATATCGACCTCGAGCTCGGCGAACTCGGGCTCGAATTTGTTGTAGCGGCCCCGCTGGCGCATGAGTTCGGTGATCCGGGCCTGCACGTCGAAAATGGTGCGCCGCCGGGTCTCGGTCGGATGGGCGGTGATGACCGGGGAGACCAGGGCGTCGACCAGCAGGTCCGCGACGTGGTCACCGTCGGGTCCGGTGGCGTCGAGCTTGCGGTAGGTGGCAGCCAGGCTGGAGTCCTGGGGCGGCTCCCCCGCCGCGATGTGCACCGCGCGCCGCCGATCGCGCTGCAGGTCTTCGGCCAGATTGGCCAGCAGCAGAAAGTGACTGAAGGCGCGGATCACCGGAATGGCGGTGTGGATGTCCACATCGCGGAGCATTTCGGCGACCGCGCTGCGCTCCACCTCGGAGCGGCGCACCTTGAACGCCTCCACGCGCACGGCCTCGATGAGGTCGAAGATCTCCGCGCCCTCGTGGTCGCGAATGGTGTCACCGAGGATCCCGCCGAGGAACCGGATATCGTCGCGCAGTGGCGCGGTGGCCGTCTCGATCTGGTTTACCTGCACTACGTTCACCTCTCCGAAGCGATTGCTTCTTCTCCTGTCGCGGCCGTTCGTGGCGGCCGCTCAACCCATTCGGCGCGGACCGATGTCGAACCTGTTGGGTTCCGGCCCGATCCGCACCCGCCCGTACAGCACGGCCGCGCCCTCCGGCGAGGCCAGCACCGGTTCGCACTGCAGCTCCCGCACCTCCGGCAGGGCGTCGCAGAGCGCCGAGATCCGTTGCGCCAGTTCGGCCAGCGCGCCCTTGTCCACCGGCTTGCCGATATCGCGGCCGCCCACCGTGCCCGACAGCAGCGGGGCCGCGCGCGGGGCGTCGATGAGTTCGGCCGATTCCGCCTCGGTCAGCGGGAGGGCCCGGTACACGCGGTCGCCCAGCAGATCGATGATGGTGCCCGAGAGTCCGAAGCTGATGACCGAGCCGAACGACGGGTCGTCCTGCACCCGGAAGGTGCAGCCGACGCCCTTGGTGGCCATGCGCTGAATGTGCACGGGATTGCCGGAGATCTCGGTCAAATCGGTGAAGGCGCGCCGTACGGCGTCCGCACGCCACAGATCCAGGCGGACGCCGGTGAGATCGGGCCGGTTGCGCCACATCTCGCCGGTGGCCTTGGCCGCCACCGGGTAACCCAGCTGATGGGCGGCGGCCACCGCGGCATCGGCGTCGCGCACCTCCCGGAAGTCCACCACGTGAATTCCATAGCAGCCCAGCAGTTCCGCGGCCTGCAGGTCGGTCAGCCAGTGTCCGGCGTCGTCTGATATCCACTGCCCCAACAGCTCTCGCGCTCGGGCGGTGTCCACCCCGTCGGGTCGGGCGATGGGCGAGAGCGGGCGGGTGCGCCACTCGGCATAACGACGGGCCCGCGCCAGAGCGCGGGCCGCCCGTTCCGGGTCGCCATAGGAGGGGATGGATCCACGTTCGAGAATGCCGCCCAGCCCGCGGGTGGCGAGCAGATTGGGCATGCCCTGGTCGGCGACGAAGGTGGTGAGAACCGGTGTGGCCGGATCGGATTGGGCTCCCGAGCGAATGGCCTCGGCGAAGGAGGCGACGGCGGCGGGCACCGGCGGCGAGTAGATGACGATGACCGCGTCCACCGCCGGGTCGGTGACGGCCGCGGCGACCGCGGTCAGATAGTCGGCCGGGCTCGCCTGCGGGCCGAGGTCGATGGGCTCGCCCACCTCGAGTCCCTCGCCGCGGGCCGCGTCGACGGCCAACCAGCTCAACGCGGCGCTATTGCCGATCACCGCCAGCCGCGGTCCGGCGGGCAGCGGCTGATAGGCCAGCAGCATGGCGCAGTCGAAAAGCTCGGTGATGGAGTCGACCTGGATGATTCCGGCCTGCGCGAACAGATTGCGCACCAGCGACCGATCCAGGTCCCGGTCCCCGTCCATGCGCGCCACATTGCGGCCGCTGTTCACCGCCACAATGGGTTTGGTGTGGGCCACCCGGCGCGCGATGCGGGAGAACTTGCGCGGATTGCCGAAGGTCTCCAGATACAACAGCACCACATCGGTGTCCGGGTCGCTGTCCCAGTACTGCATGAGGTCGTTGCCGGAGACGTCGGCGCGGTTACCGGCGGACACGAAGGTGGACAGGCCCAGCTGCCGTGCCGCCGCCTCGCCGAGGATGGCCGCGCCCAAAGGTCCGGACTGACAGAAGAATCCGATGCGCCCGCGCCCGGGCAGGACCGGGGCCAAGGTGGCGTTCAAGGCGATCGCGGGGTCGGTATTGGCGATGCCGAGGGCGCTCGGGCCCACCACGCGCATGCCGTGCGCGCGGGCGGCGTCCACCAGTTCCCGCTCGGCCTCGTACCCGCGCGGCCCGGATTCGGAGAATCCGGCGGTCAGTACCACCAGCCCCTTGACGCCCTTGGCCATGCAGTCGTCGAGCACCGAGCCGATCTCCTTGGCGGGCACCGCGATCACCGCCAGGTCGACCTCGTCCGGAATATCGCGCACCGTCGGATAGGCGCGGACGCCGCGCACCGCCGTGCGGTGCCGGTTCACCGGGAACACCGGCCCCTGATACGCGCCCGAGAGCAGGTTGGCCAGCACCGCGCCACCGACCCGGCTGGTCGAGGGCGTCGCCCCGATCACGGCGATGGACTTGGGCGACAACAGGTTCCCGACGCTGCGCGCCTCCGAGGCCCGCTCGCGCGAATCCCGCACCGACAGCAGCGCCTCGGTGGGGTCGATGGCGAACTCCAGGTGCAGCACCGAGCCGTCGCGACTGCGCTGCACCTGATATCCGGCGTCCCGGAACACCTGCACCATGGCGTTGTTCTCGGCCAGCACCTCGGCCACGAAGGTCGCGATATCGTTCTCGGCCGCCGCGCCGTTCAAATGCTCGAGCAGGATCGAGCCCAGCCCGCGCCCCTGATGCCCGTCGGCCACCACGAACGCCACCTCGGCCGCGCGCGGCCCGGGCCGATCGGCGAGGTATTCGTACCGCCCGACGGCGATGATCTCGTCGCCGAGCTCGATCACCAGCCCGACCCGGTCCCGATAGTCCACGTGCGTGGTCCGATACAGGTCCTTGGGCGTCATGCGCGGATACGGCCCGAAGTACCGCAGATACCGTGTGCGATCCGACAGCCCCTCGTGAAACCGCTCCAACCCCTCCGCATCGGCGGGCGTGATCGGCCGCAACCGCACCACACCGCCGTCGGAGGCCAGCACATCGGCGAACCAATGCTCCGGCGGCGGAGGCGGATTCACCGGCGTGCCGGGGGTATCGGGCGGCAGCGGCGGGGTGAAGGTCGGATCGGCGGGGTCAGTCACGGGGATCCTCCGGATCCAGGCCGAGCAGGCCGAAACTCGCCCGGCGCGTTGCCAATACGGATGTGTCGAGGGCCCGGCGGGCGCGGTCGGCGCGCTCGTCGCCGGTCTCGCGGCCGCCGCCGGGGCCGTCCCAGCGGGCGAAGGCGGTGTCCGCGCCGTCGCCCATGGTCTCGGGGGCGGCGACCATGGGCGCGTATCTGCCCACCTGCTCACGCCATTCGGGCGGGGTCGGCGTGGCCGGGTCGATGGTGCGGTCCAAGGCGGTGGCCAGCAGATGGGTCCAGGCCCGCGGCACCACCCGGATCAGCCCGTATCCCCCGCCGCCGACCGCGAGCCAACGGCCCTCGGCGTAGCGGTCCGCGAGCTCGCGCATGGCCAGGAAGGCGGCGCGCTGACCGTCGACACTGAGTTCCAGATCGGCCAGGGGGTCCTCCCGGTGGGTGTCGACGCCGCACTGGCTGATCACGATCTGCGGCCGGAACGCCGCCAGCGCGCCCGGCACCACGGCGTGGAAACCGCGCAGCCACAGCGGATCCCGGGTGCCCGGCATGATGGGCAGATTGATGGCGGTGCCCTCGGCCGCGCCCGCGCCGGTCTCCTCGGGCCAGCCGGTATTGGGCCACAGGGTGGCCGGGTGCTGGTGGATGGACACGGTCAGCACGCGCGGGTCCCCGTAGAACACGCGCTGTACCCCGTCGCCGTGGTGGACGTCCACGTCGATATAGGCGATGCGGTCGAAACCGTTGTCCAGCAACCACGAAATGGCCACCGCTACATCGTTGTACACACAGAACCCCGCTGCCGAGGCGGGCATGGCGTGATGCATGCCACCGCCGATGCTCACCGCCCGCCGGGTGCGCCCGGCCGCGATCTCCCGGGCCGCGGCCAGGGTGCCGCCCACGATCACCGACGCCGCCTCGTGCATGTGCGGGAAGACCGGATTGTCGGCCGACCCGAGTCCGTAGGGCGGGTCGGCCGGGGCGGGGCCGGGCGGTTGCTGGGCGTGCTTGACCGCCTCGATGTAGTCGTGGGTGTGCACCCGCAGCAGTTCCGATTCCCCCGCCTGTGTCGGTGTGAGCCGCTCCACTCCGTCGAGCAGTCCGAGCCCCTCGGCCAACGCCATGGTGAACTGCAGCCGGACCGGCCGCATCGGATGCTCGGGCGTCCAGGTGTAGTCCAGGAACCGATCGGTCCAGACAACGGTTCCGTCACCACCAGCTAGGCCAGGCATACCTGCCACGCTAATGCGTCGGAGGGCTTCGTACGCTCTAGGCACCGCAATGCTGTCGTACCGGGATGGCAGGATGCCGCTCGGAAAACGCGCAGGGAACACGCTGTGCGTCCTGGGTGTTGACAGTGCGTTCGCGAAATAAGCTGTCGCCCGGTGCAGCCGCCGTGCATGGGTAGAATTCGTGCCGACGAAGGGGTTTAACAGGTGAAGGATCTGGTCGACACCACGGAGATGTACCTCCGTACCATTTACGACCTCGAGGAGGAGGGTGTCACGCCGCTGCGCGCCCGCATCGCGGAGCGCCTCGAGCAGAGTGGACCCACGGTGAGCCAGACGGTCGCGCGCATGGAGCGCGACGGTTTGCTGACCGTCGCCGGTGATCGCCATCTCGAGCTGACCGACAAGGGCCGCTCCATGGCCGTCGCCGTCATGCGCAAGCACCGGCTGGCCGAGCGGTTGCTGGTCGACATCATCGGGCTCGAGTGGGAGAACGTGCACGCCGAGGCGTGCCGCTGGGAGCACGTGATGAGCGAGGAGGTGGAGCGCCGCCTGGTCGAGGTGCTCAACCACCCCACCACCTCCCCCTACGGCAATCCGATTCCGGGCCTGGACGAGCTGGGCGTCAAGCCCGGCTCCGGCGATGTCGAGAAGCTGGTCCGGCTCAGCGATCTGCCCTCCGGGCAGGCGCAGGCCGTGGTGGTGCGCCGGCTCTCCGAGCACATCCAGACCGATCCGGAGACCATCAATCAGCTCCGCGAGGCCGGTGTCGTCCCCGACGCCCGCGTCACCGTGGAGACCAAGCCGGGCGCGGTGATCATCTCGGTGCCCGGTCACGAGGGATTCGAACTGTCCGACGAGATGGCGCACGCCGTCCAGGTGAAGTTGGTCTGATACGTGAAGCTTCTGGTTACCGGAGGCGCCGGGTACGTCGGTGGCGTCTGCGCGCAGGTCCTGATCGAGGACGGCCACGAGGTCGTGGTCGTCGACGATCTGTCCACCGGCAATGCCGACGGCGTCCCGGCGGGCGCGAAGTTCGTGGAGGGCGATATCGCCACCGCGGGCGTCGAGCTCATCGCCGCCGAATCCTTCGACGGTGTGCTGCATTTCGCGGCCCAGTCGCTGGTCGGGGAATCGGTGGTGGAGCCGGAGAAGTACTGGCACGGCAATGTCGTGAAGACCCTCGCGCTGCTCGAGGCCATGCGGGCCGCGGGCACCCCGCGCCTGGTGTTCTCCTCGACCGCGGCCGTCTACGGCGAGCCCGAGCGGGTGCCGATCGTCGAGGACGCCCCCAAGCTGCCGACCAATCCCTACGGCGCGTCGAAGCTGTCCATCGACTACGCCATCACCTCCTACGCGAACGCGCACGGGCTGGCGGCGACCAGCCTGCGCTATTTCAATGTGGCCGGCGCGTACGCCGGGCTCGGCGAGAACCGTGTGGTGGAAACCCATCTCATCCCCCTCGTGTTGCAGACCGCGTTGGGTCAGCGCGAGTCGATCTCGGTGTTCGGCACCGACTACCCGACGCCGGACGGCACCGCGGTGCGCGACTACATCCACATTCGCGATCTGGCGCAGGCGCATCTGCGGGCGCTGGCGCAGTCGCAGCCGGGTGTACACCGCATCTTCAATCTGGGCAGCGGCACCGGTTTCTCGGTGCGCGAGGTCATCTCGTCGTGCGAGCGGGTGACCGGCCTGCCGATCAACGCGGTGGACGCCCCGCGCCGTGCCGGCGACCCGGCCGTGCTGGTGGCCTCCAGCGACAAGGCCATCGCCGAACTCGGCTGGCGGCCCGAGCACACCGATCTCGACGAGATCGTCTCCGACGCCTGGGATTTCCTGCGCTCCCTGGGCGATCGCGCGCACTCCGCGCGCCGGCGCTGACCCCTCATCGCGGCTCCGGCCCGAGGTGGATGCCGAGTTCGGCGGCCATCTCGCGGCCGGACTCGGCGAGGCTGCTCAATCGCGCCGGCGGTACGCCCAGGCGCAGACCGGATTCCAGCAACTGGGCCATCCGATGGTCGGGATCGGCGGCCAACGCGACCTCCAGGGCCACACCGGCCAGCGGTCCGTCACCCCGCGTGTAGGCGCAATAGGCCAGCAGGGCGGCCGCCGCCGCGCGGTCCGGGTCCGGCAAGGCCCGAACCAGTTGCAGCCACAGCGCTTCCGCGCCGTCGGCGCGGGGACCCGGGGCGAGTGCGAACATGATGTCGCGCAGCGCCTTGTCCCGCAGCGCCACTCCCACCTCCGCCACCTCGGCGGCGGTGAGCCGGGCACCGGACTCGACCCGTTCGAGATACCGCAGCACCCTGCACACCTCGACGCGCAGGTGCACCTGCGGACTGCCGTGCCGCACAACGCGTGCCAGCCGTTGCACCGCGGCGGCGACGGCCACGGGAATGGCCGGGACGGTCGCCTCCCGCAGAATCGGGTCGAAGGCGAGTTCCTCGGTGAGCTCCTGCCGGGAGGCCCGCAGCGGGCGTCCCTCCAGCACGTGCCGCAGGGTGACCATCGAGGTCGCCGGATCGGGTTGCGGCCCGCGCGACCACACCCCGGTCACGGTCCACCACGGCAGGTCGGGTCCGATCTCCCGCACCGCCCAGGCTCCGGCCAGCGGGACCGCCTCGGCGTCCAGCCGATGTTCCAGCGCCGCAATGAGATCCCGGTGTTTCCCGGCACGCTGTCCGCTGTGTTTGCGAGTCGGCACCGTCGCGCGGTCGTCGACGATCACCGCGAGGGCCGCCACGGCCCGGTGTCGCACACACAGTCCCGCGACCTGGTCGACCAGGATGCGGGTCGCGCAGCGCCCCGGATTGTCCAGATCCATCCGGGTCACCATCTCGACCGCGGCACCGCCCGGCCGACCCGGATCCGCCGTTAGCAGCGCGACCACCAGGGACCTCGCGGGCATGAAGCCGAGCATGGCCGGGATGGCGGCGATCAGGTCGCCGGGTGCCCGCAGACAGGTGCTGGGCGGGGTGGCGTCGATGGGATCGGGTGCGGCGGAGTCGATGTGCGCTGTCATGCCGTCGAGCGTGCGCCGGGTGGTAAACCGGGCCAGATGGCCGACCTGGGGTTTTGCCGAGGCTGTGGATCTTTCGGGGAGTTTCCGGCGCGTCCCGGATGCCTCGGCGTGGCCCGAAGCCGCTGGCTCGAATGTGTCGGTGGCCGTGGCTATCCTGCGCCGCGGCCAACCGAACTCAAACTTGAAATGGATTCATTTCATTTCACCCGAACGGTCGCGTCCCCGCTGCTACAGTCCGCCAATGCACAGCACTAGGCAGGCCGGGACTCCCTGGACTCCCCGGACTCCCGGGACTTCGCGAGCATCTCCAGGTAGTGCGGATTCGACATGATGCCAAGCACATTGCCGAACGGATCCACCACCGAGGCCGTCACGAATCCGGTCCCCTCACCGCGTTCGATGATCGGCTCGTGGACGGTGGCGCCCATGTCGAGCAGTCGCTGAAAAGTGCCCGCCACATCATCGACATGCCAGTTCACGATCTGCCCGCCCGGTCGATCCGGGTGGGAAGGCGCGAACTTCTTGTTGATGATCCCGAGCTCGGCCTGGTAGTCGCCGATGCGGAACTCGTAGTACCCGCCCGGCACGGTGAAATACGGTGCCACACCGAGCAATTCGCTGTACCAGTCCTTGGCCGCCTCCAGGTCGTCGGCGTAGTAGTTGACGGTCGCCATTCCGCGCAGCATTTCGGTCTCCTCGATCGGGGTGGTGCTCGATGTGAATCAATCATCGCGCCCAAAGTGCTCACCAATTGAGCACTTTTTTGGAGACAATTCCGGGTATGCGCGCGGATCGATTGGTGGCCACCCTGCTGTTCCTGCAGACCCGGGGTCGGGTGACCGCGGCGGAGGTCGCGGCCGAGCTCGAGGTGTCGGTGGCGACCGCCCGCCGGGACCTGGAAGCCCTGTCCACGGCCGGGATTCCGGTCTATCCGCAGCCGGGGCGCGGCGGCGGCTGGGCCCTGGTCGGCGGCGCGCGCACGGATCTGAGCGGGCTCACCGCCACCGAGGCCCAGGCGCTGTTTCTGCTGCTGGGCCCGGTCGCCACGGCCACCCCGGCCACCAAGTCGGCGCTGCGGAAGCTGTTGCGCGCCTTGCCGCAACCGTTTCGGCTCGAGGCCGAAGCGGCGGCGGGCGCGATCGTGGTCGACCCGGCGCGCTGGGGCGAATCCGATGAGCGACCGCCCGCCCTGGTGGACGAGCTGCAGCGAGCGGTGGTGCGCCGCCGCCGGATTCGGCTCGGCTACACCCGGGCGGGGCAGCGCACGCGGCGACTGGTCGATCCGTGGGGCCTCGTCGACAAGGACGGCGTCTGGTACCTGGTGGCCGGAACCGAGCAGGGGCAGCGGACGTTTCGGGTGGACCGCATCGCGACGGTGGAGAGCACCGACGAGATCGCCCACCGCCCGGACGATTTCGACCTCTCGACGGCCTGGTCGCAGGTGGTCGAGGAGGTCGAACGGCATCGGTCCACGCTCGCGGCGACCGTGCTGATCGAGGCGGCGCTGGCGCCCGTGTTGCGCAAACAGCAAGGGCGACATTGCGTCCTGGACGGCACGGCCGATGACGGACGGGTTCGAGCCCGGATCACCGCGCCGACGCCGCTCATGATCGCCCAGCAGTTGGCGGGCTGGGGCGCGGCGCTCGAGGTGGTCGAGCCGGAATCGGTGCGGGCCGAACTCGCCCGGCTCGGCAGCGAGTTGGTGCGGCGGTACGCGCCTACTCACCGGTAGCCGCTTCGCAGTCATGCGATAACCGAATCATGTTGCAGCAGTGTCGATTTCGCAAAATTCGGCGGTTCGTCACTGTTACAGTCCGCCCGGCGCGACCCCTTCAACGCGCCGAAAGGAACCACCCATGAAAACTCAGCTCCACCGACCAGCCGTAGGTGTCGGCGCGGCGGCCGCGCTCGCCGTCCTGGTCGGCACGATGGCGGCCCCGGCCGGTGCCTCGATCGATAAGATCCAGGTCGCCGGTCTCACCAGCGACAAACCGTGCTCGGTCGCCGACGGTTGCATGATCGAGGTCGCGCTCGATGGCTCCGACCAGCTGAGCCCGGTCGATTTCCTGGTCAACGGCGCGGTCATCGGCACCGTCACCCCGACCTCCTTCGGTGCGGGCGCGGCCGCCAACATGCCCTGGCACCCGACCGACCAAGGCACCTACACCGTCGGCGCGCACCAGGGCCTGTCGACGGTGACCACGGTCTACAAGGTGGGCTCGGCCAGCACCTGCCCGCCGATCTCCTCGTTCCTGCCGGGGTCGGCCAGCGGCGGCTCCTCCGGCACCGGCTCGGGCGACAGCGGATCCGGCGGCACCGGTTCGCTCAGCGGTTCGGGCGGGAGTGGTTCGGGCGGTTCGGGTTCCGGCAACGGTTCGGCGTCGGGTTCCAACACCCCGCTGCCGGTCTGCTGAATCTCGCTACCCGCCCGCGGAGACCGGGAGCCGAACGGGCAGGGGTCGGCTCCCCACCGGGGCCCTCGCCCGTCTCGGCACTCAGTCCTCGCGCGCCTTGCCGTCCAGCCCTTGCGCGCCTTGCCATCCAGCCCCTGCGCGCCTTGCCGCTCAGCCCTTGCGCACCTTCCGCAGCGCTGTGGTGAACAACGCGTCGAGCGCCTCACCGTCCGACGTGGACCCGGATGTCATGTAGGTCACAGCGATTCGCACATCGCCGATCTGGCCGATGAGCGATTGCATGGTGCGGGTGAGCCCGCTCGCGCTCTTCTCGCTGCCGACCGTGCGCTTGATGGCGAGCGTGTCGTCGGCATTGGCGGGCGGCGGCGGATCCAGTTGCGTGGTCACCACCGAGGTGGACCCGGCGTGCCCGAGCCGCACGGTTCCGCAGCGCTGCAACTGATCTCGCAGTGTCGACAGCGGCTTGTCCGAGCGCGTGAGCACCACCGTGAGCGTGGCGCGCGTGGTGTCGTCGGTGCCGACGGCGGTCACCGGCCCGGCCGTGGGCGCCAGGGGCGCGCAGCCGCTCGGATCCACCTGTGCCCCCGGCAAGTAGCCGTCGAGATCGTCGGCGGCCTGTTTGGCGGTGTCGGCCGGAAGCACGAGCGCGGTGTAGCGCGAGGGGAATTGCGAGGGGTCGGGCAGCAGCTTGGTCAGCGCGCTGTCGGCGCTCGCGGCGGGTGTGACCGGACCCCGCACCGCGGTCGGATGTCCCGACACCGAGGTCGCGCATCCAGCCAGCAGCCCTCCCAGCACCACCGCTCCCACGGCCTGCCCCACTGCTCCCACGGCCTGCACGGACCTGCGATGCCTGCTGCGCATGGGAGTTCGGAAGGCCACCGTCACCTCGACCACTATGCCGAAAAGCGGCTGTTCGCACCGATTGCCACGCCGCAGGTCGCGTTTGTTGCCCGCAGTGATCGGAGCGCCGGGAATGCGTGTCACCCTTCGGCGTGTTGCACCGCTGGTGCGGGTGGTGCACACCTGTCATGCCCATGAGGGACAATGTTTGTTGGTCGCGCAAGTGGGCCACGCAGGAAGGAGCGCGCGATGGACTACGAGTCGCGAATGTACGAGCTGGAATTCCCGGCTCCGCAGCTGTCGTCCGACGATGGCTCGGGTCCGGTTCTGGTGCACGGTCTCGAGGGCTTCACCGATGCCGGGCACGCGGTGCGCCTGGCCACCACGCACCTCAAGGAGAGCCTCGAGCACGAGCTGGTCGCCTCGTTCGACATGGACGAGCTGCTCGACTACCGGTCGCGGCGTCCCCTCATGACCTTCAAGACCGATCACTTCTCCGACTACACCGAGCCGGAGCTGAGCCTGTGGGCGCTCAAGGACACCGCCGGAACCCCGTTCCTGCTGTTGGCCGGGCTCGAACCGGATCTGCGCTGGGAGAAGTTCGTCACCGCGGTGCGCCTGCTGGCCGAACAGCTCGGCGTGCGCCGCACCATCGGACTCTCTGCCATTCCCATGGCGATTCCGCACACCCGTCCCCTCGGCGTCACCGCGCACGCCTCGGATTCGGATCTGATCGGCGATCACCAGCGCTGGCCGGGTGAGCTGCAGGTGCCGGGCAGCGCCTCCTCGCTGCTGGAATTCCGTATGGCCCAGCACGGGCACGAGTCGGTCGGCTTCTCGGTGCACGTGCCGCACTACCTGACCCAGACCGCCTACCCCGAGGCCGCGCAGACCCTGCTCGAGAACGTGGCCGAGAACGCGGGTCTGGAACTGCCGCTCGCCGCGCTCACCGACGCCGCCGCGCGGGTGCGCGAACAGGTCAACGAGCACATCGCGGGCAACTCCGAGGTGGAGACCGTGGTGCAGGCGCTCGAGCGTCAGTACGACAGCTTCGTCACCGCTCAGGAACGCCAGTCCAGCCTGCTGGCCAGCGAGAACGACCTACCCACCGGCGATGAGCTGGGCGCGGAGTTCGAGCGCTTCCTGGCCGAGCAGGCCGGGTTCGGCGAGGGCGACGAGCCGGAGAACCCGCCGCTGCGGTAGTGGTCGTTGCGGGGATTCGGGTCGGTGACCGGTAACGTTGGGCGGCGTGCAGCTGTCCGAATTGGTTCCCGACCGTGCCGTATCCGACGTGGACCCGGAGTGGTTGTACGAGACATTCGCCGAATGGGCCGGCGGTGAGGGCCTGAACCTGTATCCGGCGCAGGAAGAAGCGCTGCTGGAGCTGGTCACCGGCTCGAATGTCATCCTCAACACCCCGACCGGGTCCGGCAAGTCGCTGGTCGCGCTGGGCGCGCACTTCGCGGCCCTCAACAAGGGCGAGCGCAGCTACTACACGGCACCGATCAAGGCGTTGGTCAGCGAGAAGTTCTTCGCCCTGTGCGAGATCTTCGGCGCGGACCGGGTCGGCATGGTGACCGGTGACGCCGCGGTCAACCCCGAGGCCCCGATCATCTGCGCGACCGCGGAGATCCTGGCGAATCTGGCACTGCGCGAGGGCGCGGCGGCCGATGTCGGTCAGGTGATCATGGACGAGTTCCACTACTACGCCGATCCCGATCGCGGCTGGGCCTGGCAGGTGCCGCTGATCGAACTGCCGAAGGCGCAGTTCCTGCTCATGTCGGCCACCCTCGGCGAGGTCGACTTCTTCGCCCAGGACCTGACCCGGCGCACCGGGCGCGAGACCGCGATCGTGTCCGGCTCGGAACGGCCGGTGCCGCTGAGCTTCTCGTATGTGCGCACCCCGATCACCGAGACCCTCGAGGATCTGGTGACCACCAGCCTCGCCCCGGTCTACGTCGTGCACTTCACCCAGGCCGCCGCCATGGAACGCGCGCAGGCGCTGATGAGCGTGAACATCTCCTCCAAGGCCGAGAAGGAGGCGATCGCCAATGCCATCGGCGAATTCCGCTTCGCCACCGGCTTCGGCAAGACGCTCTCGCGGTTCATCCGCCACGGCATCGGCGTGCATCACGCGGGCATGCTGCCCAAGTACCGGCGACTGGTCGAGAAGCTCGCACAGGACGGACTGCTGAAGGTGGTGTGCGGCACCGACACGCTCGGCGTCGGCATCAACGTCCCCATTCGCACGGTGATGCTGACCGGGCTCACCAAATACGACGGCGTGCGCACGCGACGGCTCAATGCCCGCGAGTTCCATCAGATCGCGGGGCGGGCCGGGCGCGCGGGCTACGACACCATGGGCACCGTCGTCGTGCAGGCGCCCGAGCACGAGGTCGAGAACGCGCGGCTGATCGCCAAGGCGGGCGACGATCCCAAGAAGCTCAAGAAGGTCCAGAAGAAAAAGCCGCCCGAGGGTTTCGTGTCCTGGTCGGAGGAGACCTTCGACCGGCTGGTGGCGGCTTCGCCGGAACCCATGGTGTCGCGGTTCAATGTGACCAACTCCATGCTGCTGAATGTGATTGCGCGCAAAGGCAATTGCTTCTACGCCATGCGGCATCTGCTGGAGGAGAACCACGAGCCGCGCGCGGCGCAGCGCAAGCACATCCTCAAGGCGATCCGGCTGTACCGGGCGCTGCGCGACGCGGGCGTGGTGCAGCAGCTCGACGAACCCGACCAGTACGGACGCCATGCCCGGCTCATGGTGGATCTGCAGCGCGACTTCGCCCTCGATCAGCCGCTCTCGCCGTTCGCGCTGGCGGCGCTGGAACTCCTCGACAAGGAGTCGCCGACCTACACCCTCGATGTCATCTCGCTCATCGAGTCCACCCTCGAGGATCCGCGCCAGCTGCTCATGGCCCAGCAGCACAAGGCGCGCGGTGAGGCCGTCGCGGAGATGAAGGCCGCCGGCATCGAATACGAGGAGCGCATGGAACTCCTCGAAGAGGTCACCTGGCCCAAACCCCTGGCAACCGAACTCATCGAGCCCGCGTTCGAGACCTACAAGGCCGGACACCCGTGGGTCTCGGAGTTCGAGCCCTCCCCCAAATCCGTGGTGCGCGAGATGGTCGAGCGGTCCATGACCTTCGCCGAACTCGTCTCCGGCTACGAGCTGGCCCGCTCCGAGGGCGTGGTGCTGCGGTACCTGGCCGACGCCTACCGCGCGCTGCGGCGGACCGTGCCCGAACAGGCGCGGACCGAGGAACTCGACGACATCACCGAATGGCTCGGCGAGCTCATTCGCCAGGTCGACTCCAGCCTGCTCGACGAATGGGAGCAGCTGACGAATCCGGGCGCGGAGTCCGACGAGCAGCAGGTGGCGTTCGGGGCCGAGACCGTACGCCCGATCTCCGCCAATGAGCGCGCCTTCCGGGTGCTGGTGCGCAATGCCATGTTCCGGCGCGTGGACCTGGCCGCCCTGAAGCGCTGGGACGTGCTCGCCGAGATGGGCGATGAGCTGGACTGGGAGGCCGAACTGGGCCCCTATTTCGACGAATACGAGACCATCGGGACCGGCCCGAACGCCCGTGGACCACAACTGTTCCGGGTCGAGCAGCGGCCCGGATTCTGGGATGTGCGCCAGGTGCTCGACGATCCCAATGGCGACCACGGCTGGTCCATCAACGCCATTGTCGATCTGGCCGAGTCCGACGCGGCGGGGGAAGTGGTGTTCGACGAGGTTTCGGTCACCGCGGGCTGAGTTCGGGACCGATCGCGCGCGCGGGGGTCACACTCTTGTAAGACGTCGCGCGGGGCATCCTAACGAATCCCGGCGTTAGAGTGACGTAATCGATCGTCCACCGGTTCGTTTTTCCAGGCTCAACGCGTGTATTGTCGCGCAGGTTGCCTGAGTCCCCTGCCACTGCGGCCGACAGAAAAGAGTTCCCTTAGATTGCCCGGTCGAAACATGCCCGAGTCGCCGTGTCTGGTCATCGACCTCGACAAGGTCCGCGCGAACTACCGCGCACTGCACGCCGCCCTACCTGCGGCACGAATTCGCTTCGCCGTCAAGGCGAGTCCCGTGCCGGAGATCATCCGGCTGCTGAACGACGAGGGCGCGGAGTTCGACGTCGCCAGCGTCGGTGAGATCGAACTCTGCCTCGCGCAGGGCGTCGATCCGGCCGTCATGTGCTACGGCAATCCGATCAAGAAGGCCTCCCAGATCGCCACCGCCTACGCGGCGGGCGTGCGACGCTACGCCTTCGACACCGAGGACGATCTCGAGCGCATCGCCGAGCACGCCCCGGGCTCCGAAGTCGAGTGCCGGTTCCTGTCCTCGGCCCCGCAGTCGCAGACGCCGTTCGGGACCAAGTTCGGCTGCGCGCCGGGTGAGGCCAAGCGGCTGCTGGTGCGGGCGCACGATCTGGGTCTGCAGGTCGTCGGTCCCTACTTCCACGTCGGCTCCCAGCAGCTGGATCCGAAGGCGTGGGGCATCGGCATCGAACAGGCGGGTGCCATCGCGGAAGCGTTGGCGGTCAAGGATATTCCAGTCACGGCGGTGAATATCGGTGGGGGACTTCCGATTTCGTACGCCGATCCGGCTCCCGGACTCGCGGAGCTGGGCGCGGCCATCGCCGAGGCGGCGAGCCGCTATCTCCCGGAACACACCTCGCTCGTCGTGGAACCCGGTCGTGCCCTGGTGGGCAATACCGGCGTGATCCACGCCGAAGTGGTGAATGTTCGCGTAGCGCCGGACGGGCGGCGCTGGGTATACCTCGATATCGGCCGCTACAACGGCATGGCCGAGACCGAGAACGAGTACATCGCCTACCGATTCCAAACCGATCGGGACACGGATCCGAAGGACGAGGCTGTCGTAGCCGGTCCTACGTGTGACGGCGACGATGTACTCTATCAACGCACGCGTGTCCTCCTTCCGACCACGTTGCGAGCCGGTGATCCCGTTCGGATCCTCGAAACCGGTGCCTATACGGCGAGCTATTCGTCGGTGTCCTTCAACGGTTTTCCGCCTTTGACTGTGCATGTCACTGGCGCTGAGCGAGAGTGAGTTTTAGCCATGATCACGGCAGAATTCACCGGCTGGCATGTGCTGGCCGAGTTCGGTGGTGTCGACGCCAACCTCTGCGACGACCTCGAACGACTCGAAACCGCGCTTCGAAAATCGTTGGTCGCCGCGGGGGTGACCATCTGCGATGTCGTGAGCAAGAAATTCGAGCCGCAGGGTGTCACCATCCTGGCCCTCCTCGCGGAGTCGCACGCGTCCATCCACACCTACCCTGAGTCCGGCGACATCTTCGTCGACGTATTCACCTGCGGCAGCATCGGTTCCGGCGCCACCAAGGCGGTCGAGCTGCTGCAGCAGGAGCTGGCTCCGGGTTCGGTCAACATCGAGGTCATCCAGCGCGGCCACACCGCCCGCCGGATCCACGAGCCGGTGGGCGAGGGTCTGACCCGGGTGTGGAACACGACGGAAACCATCGTCGACACCAACACCCCCTTCCAGCACATGGTCATCGCGCGGACCGAGCAGGGCATCTCCCTGTTCTCCGACGACGACCGGCAGTCCACCGAGTTCTCGCAGCTCACCTACCACGAGGCCATGCTGGTCCCGGGGTACGCGCTGGCCGCGAAGCTGGACAAGGTGCTGATCATCGGTTCCGGTGAGGGCGTCGCCTCGCAGATGTCGGTGGCCGCGGGCGCCTCGCTCGTCGATCACGTCGACATCGACCAGCTGGAGGTGGAGCTGTGCGCCAAGCACCTCCCCTACGGCTACACCGAGGCCGATCTGGCCGAGGCGGTCGCGCAGACCGGCCCGATCAAGATGCACTACGCCGACGGCTGGGACTTCCTGGCCAAGGCCGAGGCCGCGGGCGTGCGCTACGACATGATCTGTATCGACCTGCCCGACGAGCGGGTCGAGGACGCGCAGCACAACCGGCTCTACGAGGACGACTTCCTCAACCGCTGCAAGGCGCTGCTGTCCGAGGGCGGCGTGCTCGCCGCGCAGGCCGGTTGTCAGACCATGTGGCGCAACGAGACTCTCAAGCGCTCGTGGACCCGCTTCCACAACCTGTTCGAGACCGTCGTTCCGTACGTGTCCGACGAGCACGAGTGGACCTTCATCTTCGGCACCCCGAAGGCGATCGCGGATCCGGTGGCCAAGATGACCGAGACCCTGTCGACGCTGCCCTACAAGGCCGCGACCATCGACGAGAAGGCCCTGGTCCGGGGCGCGATCGAGCCGCACGCGCTGCGTGTGGGCGTGAGCGTCTAGGTTCCGACGGCTTTCACCCGTTGCACCGAAGCGGCCCCGGCACACCACTGTGCCGGGGCCGCTTCGTTTTTCGTTGTTTCACACAACGGATTTCGTTGAGTGGCGACGTCGAAGGTCAGGAAATGGCGGGGAGCTTCACGACCTGCCCGGCGTAGGCCAGACCCGCACCGAAGCCCAGCAGCAGCGCGGTGTCACCGGGCTTGGACTCGCCCGAACGCAGCAACTGCTCCATCGCCATCGGGATCGAGGCGGCGCTGGTGTTGCCCGTCTGCGCGATATCCCTTGCGACAGCGATGGTTTCGGGCATGTGCAGGGCGCGCAGCAGTGCGTCGGTGATGCGCCCGTTGGCCTGATGCGGCACGAAGGCGTCCAGATCGTCCACCGTCACGCCCGCCTTGTCCAGGGCGTCGCGGCACGCCTTCTCCAAGAACGTGACGGCCCAACGGAATACGGCCGCGCCGTTCATGCGAATGTAGGGCCGCACGGTGGTGCCGCCGGTCGCCTCGGCCTCGGCCACCTCGGCGAAGTACTGCTGAAAGTCCTTGTCCTGCTTGATGGCGGCGGTCTGACTGCCGTCCGAGCCCCAGGCCACCGGGCCGATGCCCTCGACGTCGGAGGCGCCCACCACCACCGCGCCCGCGCCGTCGGCGAAGATGAACGCACAGGTGCGGTCGTCCTGATCGAGCAGGTCCGAGAGCCGCTCGACGCCGATCACCAGCACGTGGCGGGCCTGCCCGGCGCGCACCAGGTTGGCGGCATTGGCCAGGGCGTAGCAGAAGCCCGCGCAGCCGGCCGAGACGTCGAAGGCGGCGGTGTCGTGCATGCCGAGTTCGGTGGCGACCACCGCTCCGGCGGAGGGGCCCAGCACCATCTGGGAGGAGGTGGCCAGGATGACCGCGTCGATCTGCTGCGCGGTGACGCCCGCGGCCGCGAGCGCGTCGGTGGCGGCGGCGGTGCTCATGGACACGATGGTCTCGTCGGCCTCGGCCCAGTGGCGGGCCTCGATGCCGGACCGGGTCCGGATCCACTCGTCCGAGGAATTGATGCGGTCGACGATCTCGGCATTGGGCACCACCCGGCGCGGGCGGTAGACGCCCAGGCCGAGCAGCGCGGCATGGGCGACCGGGGTGGCGGTGGCGATCTGGGCGGGCATCCTCTGAATTCCCCTTGGGTTTGAAACACGGCCGATTTCGGTAGCGCGGCCGCGTTGGATACACGAGTATGTGAACCGATCGGTTCATACGGGAAAGGTTTAACATGGACCGATCGGTTCACACAAGTGCCGACGCAATTTCCATACCTGGAGGGATTCGGATGACGGCGGGACCGCGCGCCCGATTGATCGCGAGCACGATCACCACGGTCCAGGAGCACGGCGTCCACGCCGCCGGACTCAATGAGCTGCTCAAGCGCAGCAACGCCTCCCGAAACTCCCTCTACCAGCACTTCCCTTCCGGCAAGAGCGAATTGGTGGCGACCGCGGCCCGTCTGGTCTCGCGCATGGTCTACTCCCACGTGAGCCGCATGTCCGACGCCCTCCCGACCGCGCCGTCCCTGTCCGGCTGGGTCGACGAACTCCTCGCCTTCTGGCGCGGCCAACTCGAAACCAGCGACTTCCGCGCGGGCTCGTTCATGATGGCCGCGGCCCTCGACGAAACCGACCCCACCCTCCAATCCGCCGCCGGCCAAGCCTTCTCCGAATGGACCGCCCGCCTGGCCGACGGCCTCGTCGAAGCGGGCATCGAACGAGCCACCGCCTGCTCCCTGTCCGGCTTCACCCTCTCCATCATCGAAGGCGCGATCGTCCAAAGCCGAGCCCTCAAATCCGTCCTCCCCTTCACCGACGCCGGCACCCAACTAACCGTCCTCCTCCACCACCACCTCCCCAACCGCACCTGAGCCCCGAATCGGGTTGACTTGGAGCGCACTCCAAGTCGTAGCGTCGAGTGCATGATCGCGACCAGGAAACTCGGAGAACTGACCGTCAGCGCGCAGGGCCTGGGCTGCATGGGCATGAGCAGCGCCTACGGCGTCCGCGACAATGACGCCGAATCCATCGCCACCATCCACCGGGCCCTCGACCTCGGTGTCACCCTGCTCGACACCGCCAACATCTACGGCCCCGAGACCAATGAGCGCCTCGTCGGCCGCGCCATCGCCGACCGCCGCGACAAGGTCGTCCTCGCAACCAAATTCGGCATCGTCTGGGGCGAGCAGGGCACCATGGGCGCACGTGGCGACGCCGCCTATGTGAAGCAGTGCTGCGACGAATCCCTTTCCCGCCTCGGCGTCGACCACATCGACCTCTACTACCAACACCGCGTCGACCCGAACGTCCCGATCGAGGAGACCTGGGGCGCACTCTCGGATCTGGTCCAGGCGGGCAAGATCCGCTACGCGGGCATCTCCGAAGCCTCCGCCGACACCATCCGCCGCGCCCACGCCGTCCACCCGGTGACCGCCCTGCAAAGCGAATGGTCTCTGTGGACCCGCGACATCGAAGCCGAAATCCTGCCCACCTGCCGCGAACTCGGCATCGGCATCGTCCCCTTCTCCCCTCTCGGCCGCGGCTTCCTCACCGGCGCAATCAAATCCACCGCCGACCTCCCCGCCGACGACATGCGCCGCAATCTCCCCCGCTTCTCCGACGACAACTTCGACCGCAACCTAGCGATTGTCGCCGCACTGCGGGAACTCGCGGACGAAAAGGGAGCCACCCCCGGCCAACTGACCCTCGCCTGGGTCCAGAGCCGCGGCGACGACGTGGTCCCCATCCCCGGCACCAAACGCCGCACCTACCTCGAACAAAACGTGGCCGCCACCGAAATCACATTGACCACAGACGATCTGGCCCGCATCGAGGCAGCCGCCCCGCCCGAATCCATCGCCGGAGCCCGCTACCCCGAACACCTGGCCCGCGCCGCCGGCCGCTAGCCAAGCAGCGCATCCATCACTGCGCCAGTCCGGACCAGCGGCGATAATGCACTCCATGAGGATTTCGGTTGCTGCCGATGAGGAGACGGGTGTTGCCGCGGCTGTGGTCGAGGAGTTGCGGGGGCGCGGGCACGAGGTCATCGTGCACGGGGCGTTGGAGCCGTCGGAACGGGACGACTGGGCGTGGGCGAGTGAGGCTGCGGCCCGGGATGTCGCGGAGGGGCGGGCGGAGCAGGGGGTGGTGTGTTGTTGGACCGGGACCGGGGCTTCGATTGCGGCGAACAAGGTGCCGGGAGTGCGGGCGGCGCTGTGTGTGGATGCGTACAGCGCTGAGGGGGCGCGGAAGTGGAATGACGCCAATGTGCTTGCGCTCAGTTTGCGGTTGACGTCGCGGGCACAGTTGACGGAGATCCTCGATGCCTGGTTCGCCGGGGCTCCGAGCGAGGAGCCCGGCGATCGGGCGAATATCGCGCACGTGGATCGGATCGGATGATCAGGATTCGGCGGCCAGGTGGGCGTGTTGGGTGCGTAGTTCGCGTTTGAGGATTTTGCCGCTGGGGTTCTTGGGGAGGGATTCGACGAAGGTCACGTATTTGGGGACCTTGTAGCCTGCGAGGCGCTGTTTGCAGTGGGCGATGATGTCGGCGGGCGTGGGTTCGGTTCCGTTGCGGGCCACCACGATCGCGGTGACTGCTTCGATCCAGTGCGGGTGCGAGATGCCAATCACGGCCGCCTCGGACACGTCCGGGTGTTCGTAGAGGACTTCTTCGACTTCGCGGCTCGCGACGTTCTCGCCGCCGGTTTTGATCATGTCCTTCTTGCGGTCTACGACGGTGAGGTAGCCGTCGGCGTCCAGGACGCCGAGGTCGCCGCTGTGGAACCAGCCGTTGCGGAAGGCTTCCGCGGTTTTGGCCGGGTCGTTCCAGTAGCCGAGCATGGCCTGCGGGGAGCGGTGGACGATTTCGCCGATTTCGCCGGCGCCGACGGGGATGTCGTCGTCATCGACCACGCGGGTCTCGACATTGAGGGCGGGACGGCCCGCGGAGCCGGGCTTGGTCAGCTGGTCCTCGGGGGCGAGAACCGTTGCCAGCGGTGCCAGTTCGGTTTGGCCGTAGAAATTGGTGAGGCCCACGCCGGGTAGTCGCTCGGACAGTTCCATCAAGACCTCGACGGGCATGATGCTCGCGCCGTAGTAGCCCTTGCGCAGGGAGGACAGGTCGTAGCTGTCGAAATCCGGGTGGCGCAGCAGGGAGACCCAGACCGTCGGCGGGCAGAACAGTTTGGTGGCGCGTTCGGTTTCGATGGTGCGCAGGATGGTCGCCGGGTCGGGGCCCGGGAGCAGGATGCTGGTCGCGCCCAGCCACAGATCCGGGGTGAGGAAGCAGTGCAGTTGGGCGCAGTGATAGAGCGGGAGCGCGTGAACTTCGATGTCGGCGGCGCTCATTCGGCCGTCCACGACCACGCTCGTGTACTGGGCGATGAGGGCGCGGCTGGACAGGACCGCGCCCTTGGGGCGGGACTCGGTTCCGGAGGTGTACATGATCTGGATGGGATCGTCGTCGCCGACGCGGACCTCGGGCGCGGAGGCGTCGGGGTGCGTCCCCCAGTCGCGCACGTCCTCCCATCCGGCCGCGGCGGGCCGACCGCTGAGCCCGATCCAACCGAACAACCGAATCTCACTGTCCCCCAGCTGTTTCACCGCCGACTCCGCCTCGGCGGCCAACGCGTCCTCGCTGATCAACGCGATGGCACCGGAATGCTCGAGAATGAACGCCACCTCGTCGGCGGTGAGCATGAAGTTGATCGGCACCGAGATCGCGCCCAGCCGGGCCAGCGCGAAGAACGCCAGCACGAACTCCCGGCAGTTGTGCGAGTAGATGGCGACCCGATCCCCCTGCGCCACACCGCGATCGGCCAGACTGTGCGCGACCCGATTCACGGCGGCGTCGAGTTCGGCATAGCTCTCGCGCCGCTCCCGCCACACCAGCGCGGTCTTGTCCGGAACCCGGGCGGCGCTGCGCCGCAGCAGATCTCCGAGCGCCTGCGACCGCGCGCCCGCCACCGTCGATTCATGGCCCTGTGCATCCATGCGATCAACTTCTACCGCAGAAATGTGTCCCGCGTCATACAGTCTCGCTGAGCAGGATCAGATCTCGCCGCCACGCAGCGCATTTCCCCACGTAGGACGGCAGCTGCTCGACGGCGAAAGTCGACGCCGACCAGTCGCGCTCCTCGACCTCCACGGTCCACAGATACGTCCACGCGTACCCGACCCGCTCCCCCACCGTCACCGAAACCGGCACCAGATCGTATTCGTCGTCCTCGAAGGCATCGAGCACCCGCCAGTCGTCGGCCGTCAGCCCGGTGAGCAGGAAACCCTCGGTGACACCCCCGCCCGCCGCGATGAGCCCGGGATAAGCCCGCCCCGGCAGCGCCGCCGCCCGCCGACCCGGCACCCGCGCCGACTCCATTTCCGGTACCCGCCCGATCAATTCGGCCAACACCTCACCGAACCGCAGCGTTCCGTAAACAAAAAGCGGATCACTCGCGAACGGAAGTTTCCGCGCCCACCGGTCGATCATCGGCCGACTGTACGCGCTGTGCGCGCGAAGATTCCCGCATCGTGCGAGTTGATGATGGTGACCTGATGCCCGTGCAGTTTCCGCAGCTCACGCAGCCGCCGCTGATTCGCCCGGTAGGCATCCCCCACGATCGACCCGGTCTCGTACACCTTCCACCAGAACGGCGTGAACGGTTCCTCGGGATGAATGCTCGACTCCGCGAAGAACGCGTCCCCCGCGTGCAACAGCCACCCATTTCCGTGATCGATCGCCACCCCCGCATGCCCCCGCGTGTGGCCCGCCAACGGCACCACCAGAATCTCCGGCGGCAACCCCGGCAGATCCCGCACCGCGGTGAACCCGAACCAGTCCTCGCCGCCCTCGACCTCGTTCACCATCCACTTGGGCCCGTGCGCCCACTGCGCCGCCCGATACCGCAGCCGCTCCGACAGCGTGGGAGTGGCGGTGGCGGCCCGGAATTCGGGGCCGTGGATGTGCACGGTGGCCTCGGGGAAGTCCGAGAGTCCACCGGAGTGGTCCAGGTCGAGGTGGGTCAGGATGACGTGCCGGACATCGTGCGGGTCGTAGCCCAGCGCCCGAATCTGCCACGCCGCGGTCTCGGCCTCGGTCGGCTTCGCGCCCAGCAGGAACCGGCTGGCACCCAGAATCTTCGCGGGCTGTCGTACGGCCTCGAGCCCGAACCCGGTGTCGACGAGCACGAGCGCGTCCCGGGTCTCGACGAGCAGGCAGTGGTCGATCAGGCCGAATCCCATGGTGCCGCAGTTCAGGTGGTGAATCCGCATGGCCCGAGCGTTTCAGACACGCCGGGACGGTGCAACCGCGCAGGTGCCGGAATTGTCGGGCTGCCCGTCAGGCGGCCGGACGGCACTCGCGAATGATCTCGGCCAGCAGGTCGTAGTCGTCGCCGCGGGTGGTGGAGGACCGAAACGCCAGCCCGACCGTGCGGCCCGGCGTTGGCGCGGCGAAGGTCGCGATGTCCAATGTGCCGCGCGCGGTTTCGGCGGCCACCGCCATGGCCGGAATCAGCGTGACGCCGAGATCGCCCGCGACGCACTGCACCACGGTCGCCAGCGACGTCGCGCGGGTGTCACCGACCGCGCCCGGATGCGCGTCACCGGTCCGGCACAGGTCCAGGGTCTGATCGCGCAGGCAGTGCCCCTCGTCGAGGAGCAGCAGCGGAAGCCCGTCCAGGTCGGCGGGTTTCAGGTTCTCGCGTCCGGCCAGCTCGTGCCCGCGCGGCAACACCAGCACGAACTCCTCGGTGTACAGCGGTATCTCGACCAGTCCGCTGGCCTCGCTCGGCAACGCGAGCAGAGCGACATCGAGCACGCCCGAACGCAATCCGTCCAGCAGTCGCGCGGTCTGATCCTCGATGATGTGCGGCACCAGATTCGGCATTCGCCTGCGCAATTCGGGCAGCAGCGTGGGCAGCACGTACGGGGCGACGGTCGGGATGATGCCCAGGCGCAGGGTGCCGCCGACCCCCTGCCCCGCCGCGGATGCGACAAATCGGTCAGCCGCCTCGAGGGTGGCAATGGCTTGCGGCAGTAGCCGTTTGCCGTCACCGGTCACCAGCACCCGCCGCGTACTGCGCTCGATCAGCTGGAGCCCCAGTCCGTTTTCCAATGATGCGAGGGCCTGCGATAACGTGGGCTGGCTCACGCCGAGCCGGGTCGCCGCGGTGCCGAAATGCCGGTATTCCGCGATGGCCACGAACGCACGCAGCTGTGACAGGGTGGGCTGATAAGACTGATCAGTCACTCCTATGAGTGTAGTGCGAGTGATCACGTTTACCTGTCACCGCAGTTCGGCAAGGATCGTATATACGTCTCGACACAATCGGCACGACTACATATGAGGAGCAAGCATGGCCCTGCTGACCATCGGCGACCAGTTCCCCGCCTACAACCTGACGGCAGTCATCGGCGGTGATCTCTCGAAGGTGAACGCTCAGCAGCCCGACGACTACTTCACCCAGATCTCGAGCGACGACTACGCGGGCAAGTGGCGCATCGTCTTCTTCTGGCCCAAGGACTTCACCTTCGTCTGCCCCACCGAGATCGCCGCCTTCGGCAAGCTCAACGACGAGTTCGAAGACCGCGACGCGCAGGTCCTCGGCGTGTCGGTCGACAACGAGTTCGTGCACTTCCAGTGGCGTGCCCAGCACGAGGACCTCAAGACCCTGCCGTTCCCCATGCTGAGCGACCTGAAGCGCGAATTGGCCACCGCCACCGGCGTTCTCAATGCCGACGGCGTCGCCGACCGCGCCACCTTCATCGTCGACCCGAACAACGAGATCCAGTTCGTGTCCGTCACCGCCGGTTCCGTGGGCCGCAATGTCGACGAGGTGCTGCGGGTGCTCGACGCCCTGCAGTCCGACGAGCTGTGCGCGTGCAACTGGAAGAAGGGCGATCCCACCATCAAGGCGGGCGAGCTCATGACCGCTTCCGTCTAAGGCACCCAAGGACTTTCGCTGTGACCATCGAGAATCTGAAGAACTCCCTACCCGAGTACGCCAAGGACCTGAAGCTCAACCTGTCCTCGCTGTCGCGCACCACCGTGCTGGGCGAACAGCAGCTTTGGGGCACCTTGTTGGCGTCGGCCGCGGCCACCCGCTCGGCCACCACGCTGCGGGAGATCGCCGAGGAGGCGGCCGATGTGCTGTCGGCTGAGGCGTACAACGCCGCGCTCGGGGCGGCGTCGATCATGGCCATGAACAATGTGTTCTACCGCGGCAAGGCGTTCCTGGAGGGCCGCTACGACGATCTGCGCGCGGGTCTGCGCATGCAGATCATCGGCAATCCGGGTGTGGACAAGGCCGATTTCGAGCTGTGGTCGTTCGCGGTCTCCTCGATCAACGGCTGCCAGCACTGCCTGGAGGCGCACGAGCACACGCTGCGGGAAGAGGGCGTGTCGCGCGAGGTGATCTTCGAGGCGCTGCGCGCGGCGGCGATCGTGGCGGGCGTCGGCCAGGCGGTGGCCGCGACCGAGGCGCTGGCGACCACCTCGGTGTAACCCGGGGCACGAGGCCGCAACTCGAAGAGAGGCTGTAGCTCGAAGAGAGGCCGTGTACCGCCAGGTGCACGGCCTCTCTCTCGCTTGTCATACGGCCCCTTCACCTAGTTGCCATTGGATTGCTGCAATCAGGTCACCACTCAGCAACAATGCCCGTATCGCCCGATTTGCCCCCATAGACTCCCCGGCATGCCCAAGCGCTCCCGGACCACTGCCCGGCGTCGTTGGCGCAAACTCTTCGCCACCTCCGTACTGCTCATCACCGCCGGTGCGGTCGGCTTGGGGCTGTATCTGAATCACCATGAGGTGACGCACGCGCAGACGCCGCCCGCGGGGGATCCGGAGGGCACACGGTTGCTCGGCGCGGCGCAGGCGCGGACCGGATTGGATCGGCTCACCGTCGCCTGGAATCGCAATTGGGAGTCCTACGAGCGCACCGCGTTCGGGCCCGGCTGGTCGGGGCGCGGCGGCGAACCGGTGCTGTCGGACGGATGCACCGCCCGGGAGGATGTGATGAAGCGCGATCTCACCGAAACGCGTGTGGGCGACAGTAATTCGTGCATCGTGTTGACGGGTGTGCTCATCGATCCCTACACCGGCGAGCGACTGCCCTACGACCGATTCAAGGCCTCCGACATAGAAATCGATCATGTGGTGGCGCTCGGCGACGCCTGGCGTTCGGGCGCGTCCGGCTGGAGTCCCGAGCAGCGCGAGAAGTTCGCCAATGACATC
The DNA here is from genome assembly GCF_035818515.1 of Nocardia sp. CDC153. Lineage (NCBI taxonomy): Bacteria > Bacillati > Actinomycetota > Actinomycetes > Mycobacteriales > Nocardiaceae > Nocardia > Nocardia sp. CDC153. The sequence continues at coordinate 1,030,058 of NZ_JAYKYU010000002.1, forward strand.
GGCAATCTGCTGGCGGTGCAGAAGCAGGCCAACCAGGACAAGGGCTCCAAGACGCCGGACCAGTGGAAACCGCGCGAGGCCTATCAGTGCGATTACGCGCGCCGGTGGGTGAGCGTGAAGGCCCGCTGGGGTTTGACCGTGCAGCCCACCGAGAAGAGCGCCCTGGCGGACATGCTCGAGACCTGCGCCCCTCCCGTGAACCGATAACTGTCGGTAAGCTCGACTGCCATGACCGTTCCGGAAAGCGATGGCGCTCAAATCGAAGTCGTCCGCGTGTTCACCGACCAGGCAGGACGTTTCGGCAATCCGCTCGGCATCGCGCGGTACTCGTCGGTCGCCGACGCCGACCACCAGGCCCTGGCCGCGCGGGTCGGTTTCAGCGAGACGGTGGTGCTCCACGATCCGCGGGACGGGCGCGCCACGATGCGCATCTACACCCCGGCCGTGGAACTGCCCTTCGCCGGACACCCCAGCGTCGGCGCGGCGTGGTGGCTCAACGAGCAGCAACATCCGGTACAGGTCCTCGATGTGCCGGCCGGGCCGGTCGAGGTCGCCGTCACCGACGGCATGACCTGGGCGCGGGCCCGCGCCGAATGGGCCCCGGTCTTCGAATTCCACCAGTTCGAGGACGCCGCCGAGATCGCCACCCTGGACCCTGCCGACTTTCCGGAGGGCAAGCACTACTGCTGGGGTTGGACCAATGAGTCGCGCGGTGCGGTGCGCGCGCGAATGTTCGCCCCCGCCATGGGAGTTCCCGAGGACGAGGCCACCGGCGCGGCGGCCATTCGCCTGACCGCATTGCTCACCCGCGGCCTGAACATCACCCAGGGTCAGGGCTCGCAGATCTTCACCGAATGGGATTCCGACGGCTGGGCCCGCGTCGGCGGACGCGTGGTCGCCGACCATCCGATCGTGATCTAGCCGATTCGCTGCCCGAACGCGAGCCGATGCCCACCGGGGATGCGGAGTACGAAATCCCGCAGCCCCCAAGGGTGTTCGGTGAGCGGCATAACTATATCCACTTCGCGTAACACACAATGCTCGTGCAGCGCGTCCACATCGCTCACCCCGACATACCCGGCGGTGGTCTCGTTGACGGCCGGATTCTCGGTGCGAACGATGCCCAACCCGACCCCATCCCGACGCACCAGCGCCAACCCCATCCCGGGTTCGTCGACCTCGACCACGAACCCCAGCACGTCCCGCAGGAACTCGACGGTCGGCTCGAGATCAGCCACCTCGAGATTCGCCCGATAGCTCTCGAACTCGGTCATTTCCGCAGCGTACCGCCGGTCGGCCGGAGAGTACGGCCGTGCGAATGTGTCGGCGGGCGATGAGATTTGTCGGCGGGCGATGAAAGTGTGGAGCCCACACCGTCACCATCGGCAACAGCTCGTCCACCCCCGAGAGGACGATTCATCGTGGAGACCACAGCGATGCCACCGGCCGCCGCCCCGGAGCGAGACGACCGTGCGGGACGACGGGAGTGGATCGGCCTCGGGGTGCTGACCCTGGCCTGCCTGGTCTACGCCATGGACCTGACGGTGCTGGACCTGGCGGTACCGAAGATCAGCGCGGCCCTGCACCCGAGCAGCTCAGAGCTGCTGTGGATCATCGATATCTACGGTTTCGTGCTGGCCGGTCTGCTGCTCACCATGGGCACCCTCGGCGACCACATCGGCCGTCGCCGTCTATTACTGCTCGGCGCAGCGGTTTTCGGCACCGTCTCCATCGTTTCGGCCTTCTCCCCCAACGCCGAATGTCTCATCGCCTGTCGAGCCCTGCTGGGTATCGCCGGAGCCACCATCGCCCCCTCGACGCTGTCCTTGATCTTCACCATGTTCCGCGATCCACGCCAGCGCGCACTGGCCGTCGGCACCTGGGTCAGCGCCTTCTCCGCCGGGGGCATCGTGGGCCCGCTACTGGGCGGCGTTCTGCTGGAACGCTTCTGGTGGGGTTCGGTCTTCTTCCTGGCGGTCCCGGTGATGGCCCTGCTGCTGATCGTCGGACCCCGCGTTCTGCCCGAATTTCGCGATCCCGAGGCCGGTCGGCTCGACCTGACCGGTGCCGCACTGAGCGTCATCACCATGGTCTCGCTGGTGCTGGCCATGAAGAAGATCGCCCAGGACGGCATCGGCACGCTACCCGTGGCGGCGGCCCTTCTTGGACTGGTCGCGGGCGCGCTGTTCGTCCGCCGTCAGCTCACCCACCCCGATCCCCTGCTCGACCTGCGGCTTTTCGCCGTGGGCAGGTTCCGAACCGCGCTGGCCATCAACGTGATCGCGGTTTTCGTGCTGTTCGGCTACTTGCTGTTCATTGCCCAATACTTCCAACTGATCCTCGGTCTGACCCCGATCCAGACCGGCATGGCCATGGTCCCCACCAGCATTGCCTCCGTCATCGGAGCCCAGGCCGCCCCGTATCTCGTGCGCGTCCTGCGTCCGGCCTACCTCATCGGTGCCGGGATGGCCTTGGCCGCAAGCGGCCTGCTCCTGCTGACGCGGCTGTCGGCCGACGATGGCCCGGCCCTCGCGGTCCTGGCCTCGTTCATCATCTCCCTCGGCCTGGCACCGGTCTTCGGCATCACCACCGAACTGATCGTCGGCTCCGTGCCACCCGAACGGTCCGGAGCGGCGTCCGGCCTTTCCGAAACCGGCTCCGAACTGGGTGGCGCCCTGGGCATCTCGATCCTCGGCACCATCGGCCTGGCCATCTACCGCGGTGACCTGGCCCGATCGCTACCCCATGGCCTGCCCGGCACGAACACGGTGCGCGACACCCTGGGCGGCGCGGTCCAGGTGGCCGGAACCCTACCCGGCGAGCTGAGCTCCACGATTCTGACCGCCGCCCGCGCGGCCTTCCTACACGGCATCCATGTCACCGCCTGGGTCGCCGCCATCGGCGCGATCGCGATCGGAGTGCTGGCCCTGGCCCGCCTGCGGTGAACCTCAGCCCAACGCCTTGGCGAAGCGGTCTGCCATGTCGGCGACCTGAGTCTCGGTGATGACGAATGATGGGGAGATCTGGAGGGCGCCCTGGCCGGCGGCGCGGGTTGAGACGCCGTGGGTGCGTAGGGTTTTCACGAATGGGAGGGCTTCGGCGGGGTCGGCCAGTTGGACCGCGGCGACCGCGCCCAGGCCGCTGCGGACCTCGGCGACGCGGGGGTGGTCGGCAAGGGGTGAGAAGTGGCGGTGGAGTAGGGATTCCAGGTTCTTGCTGGCGTCGAGGAGGTTCTCGCGCTCGAAGATGTCGAGGTTGGCCATGGCCGCGGCGGCCGCACCGGCGTGGCCGCCGTAGGTGTAGCCGTGCCGCCACCAGGTGCCGCCGGCGAAGAAGGGTTCGGCGATGTGGGGTGCGATGAACACCGCGCCCATGGGGACGTAACCGGAGGTGAGGCCCTTGGCGGTGGTCATGAGATCGGGTTCGAGGTCGAAACGCGAAGAGGCGAACCAGGATCCGCCGATGCGGCCGAAGCCGGTGACGACCTCGTCGGCGACGAAGAGGATGTCGTTGTCGCGGCAGATCCGGCGGACCTCGGTCAGGTAGCCCTCGGGCGGGAGGTAGACGCCGCCCGCGCCGATGATGGGTTCGGCGAAGAAGGCGGCGATGCGGTCCGCGCCCACCTCCTCGATGAGCGCGCTGAGCGCCTTGGCCTGATCCCATTCGATGGTGCGGGTGTCGGGCATGAAGACGCCGGTGTAGCCCTCGGCATTGACCGGGATGCCCGCCAGCGAGGTGCCGCCGACATGCATGCCGTGGTACGCCTTCTGCCGGCCGACCAGGATGGTCTTCTCGGGGCGGCCCATTTCCTGCCAGTAGCGCCGGGCCAGCTTGGCGGCGGTGTCGACGCCGTCGGAGCCGCCGGAGGTGAAGAAGATCTTGCTGCCGGGCACCGGGGCCAGCGCCGAGAGCCGCTCGGCCAGCTCGCGGGTCACCGGGGAGGCCAGGTCACCGAAGTTGGAGTAGTGCGCGACCCGGGTCAACTGCGCGGCCACCGCGTCGGCGATCTCGCGTCGACCGTGGCCGATATTGGCGAACCAGAGTCCGCCGGTGGCGTCGAGGTACTGCGTGCCACCCTCGTCCCAGATGACCGCGCCCTCGCCGCGGGCCACCACGAACGCCCCGTCCCGCTCGACCGCACCCATATCGGCGAAGCCATGCCACAGCGAACCCATCCAGTGCACCTCCATCACCCGATACCGGCCACACCCATCCGGGCGAACCGACCTAACCTCACCATCTCACCAGAGCGACGGTGATCAGGTCGAACGGCCCCCGGGTCAGGCGGCCGCGGCGGCCACCAGCATGTAGGCGGTACCGAGATCCATCACCAGGTGCGGGACCACGGCCAGCGATCCGGCCGCACCGGCGGGATGCGGGAACACGCGCGGCAAACGATTCCGCAGAACGGGCACCGACATGACGAGCGCGTCCACGGTGAACAGCGCCGCGAGCGCGAGCATGGGCCCGGACGCGGGCCCCCCGTGCCCGAACAAGGCCGACCCCGACGAGGCCATGGCGTGCCCCGGCGAAGACATGGCGTGCCCGGGCGACCCGTGCCCGCTCATCGCATACAACATGGCCGCGGCCGCCATCACGTGATACACGAACGCGCCGACCCCGCCTCCCGCACGGCCGGTGTCCGATATCCCATCGCGCCACCGCGGGATCCCCTTGCGCCACCGCAGGATCCGCTCGCCCAGCACCAGTGAGTACACCACCACCATGGCCGTCAGCACCCCGCGCACCGCGTCGGGTGCGACGGCCGTCGGAAACACCAGCATTCCCAACATGACCCCGCACATCACCAGGTGCGCGGCATCGGACTCCTGATCCGCGCACTCCCCCGCCCCGAGCCGGTACCGCCCCAGCCGGGCCACCACCAGTGCCGCCGCCAGGCAGAAGGCGACCACCGCGATCCACCGCACCGCCCCGTACTGCTCCACGAATTCCGCCACACCCCACCACCTCTCACCGCGGCGACCGGCCCACCTCCATGGTGACACCGCTCACGCCGGGCACGTCCGCCCTTGCGCTGCCGAATCCCCCGCCCCGGCACCGCCACTGATGACCGATTACCCGGCCGATTCGCTCGCCGCCGTCGCACTGAAGGGTTGCTACGCAGACGAATGAACAGAGGAGTACCCGCATGCGGTCCCGCCCGAACGCCGACCCCATCGACCCCATCGCCGACTTACGCGCCAACCTCGAGCTCCTGCGCCATTCGGTCGAGCAGATGACCGAGGCCATGCGCGGCATCCTCCAGGAGATGCGCGGCTTCGACGCCCGCCTCAGCGCCCTCGAGGCCCACCTCGGCGACCGCGAGCCCAACGACTAGCTAGAAGTCGCTGAGGCTCAGCGGATTCGGAAGACCGGGCCGGTGGGGCGGAAGGGGAGGGATGCGGCCGCGGGGATGAGGTAGGCGTGTTCGCGGCGGATGCGCAGGACGTCGATCATGCCGTCGGTGATGATGAGGATCGGGCCGTCGGGTGGGAAGTCGTCGGCGCGTTCGAGGAGGCGGATGCCGGGTTGGAGGACGGTGCCGCCGCGGCCGCGAACGCGGACACCGGCGGCGATCGCGTCGACGGGAAGGTAGCCGGCGTCGTGGGCGGCGGCGTCGCAGTAGACGACCCGGGCGCGCGGGACATCGCGGGCGGTGGCGTAGGAGGCGATCGCGCCCAAGCCTTTTCCCATGAGTTCGGCCGACATGGATCCGGACGTATCGAGCACCACGCCGAAGGTGGGCAGCCGCACCGATTCCTCGGGCCGCATCCAGGCGGGTCGGGGAATGTCGGGCGTCGAGGACTGGCGACGGGACGCGCGCGCGTAACTGCGCCGCTTCTCGACCGCCGGAATGTGTTCGTCGAACCATTGCGCCAGTTGGGCATCCCACGGCAGCGGCGGCTGATCGAGGGCGCGGATCTCCTGTTCGAGTCCGGCGGGCAACAGCCCGCGCCCGCCGGACTGGTGGTAGGCCAGCCCGGTGTTCAGCGCATTGCGGTAGTACTCGTCCAGATCTAGATAGCGGCCCGGGGTTCGGCCGTGCGGCAACGGTTCTCCGAAGATGTCGCTCTTGCCGCGACCGCGCAGGGTGGCGATCTTGCGCAGCCGCCGCAGATCCGAGGCGATGCGGTCGTAAACCTGTTCGGAGGACAGCCCTTTCAGCTGCGGGTCGTAGAGCAGCCCTTCGGGCAGTTGCCCCACGCCCATCTCGACGAGCCAACCGTTGACCACGTAATCGCACGCGACATTGAACAGGTAGTGGTCGCGCCACCCCGCGCGCTCCCCGTGACGCAGTGCGGCGTGCAGCATTTCGTGCGCGAGAACGAACTTCCACTCCTCGTCGGACAGCCCGACGAGCGGATTGATGTAGATCTCGGCGACCTCGGCATTGACCGCCGCGATCGAAATGTCCCAGCCGCGCGCCAGATCCGCGTCCGCGACGATCTTCATTCCCGCAGCCAGCGCACCCAGCAGCGGATACGAGGAGACGAACCAGTTCAGCGCGCGATCCCACGCCCGCATGGTCTTCGCCTGCCCGCGCGTGACGTCCCGCCCCGCCACTTCGAGCGCCTCGCGCGCGGCCTCGCCGATCCCGGTGGCGAATAGTTTCTGGTGGTCGCGCTCGGTCGCGACCTCCACGCTGCCGACGAAGAAGTCCGGATACTCGGCGCGCCGGTAGGGTTCCGGCACGCTGGCCTGCCACCAGCGCCGTGTCAACGCCACCTCGTCGGCACCGCCCGGCGCGGGCGGCAGCTCCACCGGCGGTCGGCCGAGCTTCAAGGTCATCAGGTACTGGTCGACCACCGTGCAGCAGGCCGCGCGATAGATCGGATGCGGCTGCCGCGCGGCCCTGAGCCAGGTGCGCGCGTAGGTATTCGATTCCAGGGCCCGCTCGGGTGCGTTGCGCGGATCGAGGTGCCCGAAGCCCGCGTGCAGGAGCAGATGCGCGAATACCCACGCCCATTCCTCGGCGGTGCCGCGACGTTTCGGGTTGTAGGTGATCGTGCCCCAGTCCGAGATGACCGCCCACACGTCGTCGGGCAGCTGCCCGTCCGACTCGCTGAGTCCATTCCGCAGCCGCCGGAAGACCGCGTGCTGACGCACCTGCGCCCACCCGTTGACCAGGTTCTCACGCCACGGGTCGGCCACCCTGCCGCGCTTGCGATTCGAGCGTCCGGCCACGGTTCACCTCCGGGCGGCCAGCCGCGGCAGATCGCGGGTGACCTCCACCAGGAACCAGGTCGGCAGCACCGGCAGTCCCTGATCGTCGGAGGCGATCACCAATTGCGCGCACTCGACCGAGATTTCGGCCAGTTCGGTGAGCATGGTCTTGGCGCGCAACGAGAATCGCTTGATGCCGGGTGAGGCGTGCTCGCGGGAGGCGGGCAGCTCCTTGATCAGCCGGGCGCGGAAGGCCTCGGACAGGAAGTAGAGCAGGTCGCGGTCGGCGGGTTCGCGCGGCCAACCGACCTCGCCCTTGATGACGGCCTCCAGATCGAAGGCGTGGCGCACGGTCTTGACGAAGGCGCGGAACCCGGAAGCGTGTGCGGTGGTGAGGATTCCGGACGCGAGCACCCACAGCACCGTGTCGTCGATGCCCTCGCCGTAGGAGTGCAGCGCGTCGGAGAGCATGTGCCAGCCGCGCGGTGTCGAGAACGGCTGTTCGGTCTTGGGCGGCTGCGACCACAGGTGATCGGGCCGCTGCATGAGGTATTCGATCACCCACGGGTGAATGCCGCCGGTACTGGCCCATTTCAGCCAGTCGTCGACGTCGGCGCGCAAATGCACGTGCACCATGCGATTCACCAGCGCCGAGGCCATCGGCCGGGCCAGGGCGTTGTCGGTCGCGCGATTACCGGCCCCGATCACCACCGATCCGGCGGGCAATTCGTAATTGCCCACGCGCCGATCCAGAATCAGCGAGTAGAAGGATTTCTGCACTTCCGCGGGCGCGGCATTGAGTTCATCGAGAAACAGGCAGTACGGCTGGTCGCGCGCGATCATCTCCGGCGGCGCGAACCGGCTGCGGTTCTCCACGATCTGCGGCACACCGATGAGATCCTCGGGTGCCAACTGGGTGCCCAGCAGCGTGACGCATTCCAACCCGAGGCTCTCGGCGAAATCGCGCACAAGCGAGCTCTTCCCGGTTCCGGGGGCTCCCCACAGAAATACCGGACGCACGACCGCGACGTGTAGCAGTAGCTCCGGCAACTGATCCGGAGTCACCGTGACAGTCGCTTCCAATTGGTCCTTTCCATATCGAATGTCGTCTCAGGTTAGGAGCGCACATCCGATCGAAGCCACCGATTTTCGCGGCGACGGGATCAATACAGCAGCGGGCCGAGGTGGGTGGCGCAGTCGCGGGCGGGGTCGCGATGGGATTCCAGCGCGGGCAGTCGATTGCTCGGCCCGGTCAGACACAACGCGCCGGACAGCGTGCCGGTGCCGTTGTAGATCGGCAGCGCCAGACAGGCCACGCCGGGCACGAGTTCGTCTGCGGCCCTGGCATATCCGGTGTCGCGCACGGCCTGCAGGTCCCCGGCCAGGGCCGCGTGATCGACCTTGGTGCGCGCGGCGATCCGCACCGGATGCGCGACCAGCGTGCGCCATTCGGTCCGCGAGGCCAGCAACAGCTTGCCCGCCGCGGAGGCGTGCAGATGCCGGGCCAGCTCCCGCTCCCCCGGGATCGGATGGTCGGGATCCTCACTGAGCACCTGAACCGCGGCGGGCCGAAAGTGCATGAGGTGCACGGCGAATCGGGTCGAGGCCCGGAATTCGTCGAGCAGCCCGCGCGCGGCGGTGGGCACGGCGGGCACGTTCACCGCCGCCGCGAAACCGCGCAGCCGCGCGCCCAGCGCGAACCCGCGCAGATCGGCGGTGCGCACCAGATATTCGTCGGCGACAAGGGAATTCAGCAGCCGATAGGTGGTGGCGGGGGCGATGCCGAGGCGCTGGGCGATCTCCTTGGCGGTGACGCCCACCCCACAGTCGGCGACCGCCTCGAGAATGGCGATGGAGTTGGAGACGGTATTGGTGCGACGCGAATCCGGCATGGCGGCTACCGGAAGGTCACGGTGGGCAGCAGGTCTTCCGGGCGCGGCTCGTCGTAGATGCCGATGCCGCGCAATCGATTCGGCGCGAACACCCGCAGCGCGAGGGTGAACAGCGCCGCGGCCGCCATGATCGCGGCGTAGGCGATCACCACGGTGACATTGTCATTGCGGGCCGAGACGGCGGCCGCGACCATGAGCGCACCCAGCAGGATCGCGGTGACCGAGCCGAGCACCGCCAAGCGACGGCTGGATTCGCCGATGCGGCGCAGCAGCGCGGGCGTGGCCAGGCAGGCGGGCAGATACGAGCCGAGGTAGCCGAGCGCGCTCAGGGTGAGGAAGCTGCGAATCCCGTCCTGCGGTTCGGCTCCCGAGAGCAGATAGCACAGCGCGCACGCGGCGACGGCACCCACGGCCGCGACGATGGCGGGCGCGGGCGTGTGGAATCGGGGATGCGCGCGACCGACGGCGGCGGGTGCGATGCCCTCGCGGCCCATGGTGAACAGCACCCGCACCAGGGCATTGATCGAGGCGACGGTGCACGCGAAGAACGAGGCCGCCACGCCGAGATCCAGGACCGCCACCAGGAATTCGGAGTTGTCCAGCATCAACAGGTCGGTGACCGGGGTCGAACTCGTGGCGGTGCCCGCGGGCGCGCAGGTCAATGCCACCGCCTGCGCGGCGACCGCGAACAGGTAGATGACGGCCGCGGCCACCGGCGTCCACATCAGGGTCCGGGGCACCGAGCGGAACGGCCGGTACGCCTCGGCGGACAGGGTGGTCGCGCTCTCGAAGCCGACGAAGGCGCTGATGGCCACCACCGCGCTCATGGCCAGAGTGCCGGTGCCGCCGTGCCATTCGAAGACCGGTGCCGGGCGCGGGCGGTGCGCGTCGCGGGTCAACAGGTAGCCCATGACTACCAAGACCGTGACGACCGAGACGCATTCGATCAGCAGCGTCACCGACGCGGACAGCCGAATGCCGCGCACCATGAGGACCGCCGCCACCGCCGCCGCGGCCACCAGCAGCCCGACGATCGCCGCGGTCCCGCCGAAGCCGGCCAGGCCCGCGGTGACGGCCATTTGATTCAGGTAGATGCCCACCGAGATCAGCCCGGACACACTGACGCTGGCGTACCCGACAATGGCTGACCAGCCGGTCGGTACAGCGACAGCGGGCCCGAGCCCCTTCGCCACATAGGTGTACAGCCCGCCGGTCACCGCCAGCCGCTGCGCCATCGGCCGAATCACCAGCGCCACCGCCCACGCCAATACCGCCGCCGCCAGAAACACCGCGATACTCGCCCCGCCACCGGCCGCGCCAATCACGAACGCCGGAGTGACCACCGCCGTCCCCGAGGGCGCGATGGCCGCCACCGACTGCGCGAACACCGGGACGAAAGGCAGTTCGCGCCGGGTCAATCCGCGCAGCGGCGATCGTTCGACCGCGGGTAAAGGGCTCGGCGGGGCCGATCTCATCCGCACACGCCTCTCTCTCGCCGGGGTTTGCCACAGCGTCGCCGATGCGTATTGCGCCGACGTAAACGCCGGTAACGACCGCTTGTCGCGAGGCGAGACAAAACTCTCGCGGCTTTCTCGCCGAGGGACACCGTCGAACGCCCGCCCCCGTTACAGACCCTCTATACCGTTCCGCCGCATTGGTAATGAACCCGCCACCCGGGGATTCGGGTGCGGGAGCAGGAGAAAGACGGATCCATGACGCAGCAGATCGACCGCGCCACCGCCGCGCCACCCGCCGCACCACCCGACGGGGTGCACTCGCTGCAAGCCGACGGGGTGCACCGGCTGAAAGCCAATGCCGTGGGCTTGCTCGGCGTCGTGTTCATGGCCATCGCCACGGCCGCGCCCATTACCGCCATGACCGGCAATGTGCCGTTCATGATCTCGGCGGGCACCGGCAAGGGCACGCCCGCCGCCTTCCTCATCGCCATGGTCGTGCTCGCGGTGTTCTCGGTGGGCTTCACCACCATGAGCAAGCACATCACCGCGACGGGCGCGTTCTACGGCTTCATCTCCTTCGGCCTGGGCCGCTCGGCCGGGCTGGCGTCGGGACTGCTGGCGACCTTCGCGTACATGGTGTTCGAGGGCTCGCTGGTCGGCATCTTCTCCAGCTTCGGCGCGAATACCGTTGCGGCGCAGTTCGGTTGGAACGTGCCATGGTGGGTGTTCGCCGTGATCATGCTGGCCATCAATGCGATGGGCACCTGGTTCGGCGTCGCCGTGGCCGAGAAGTTCCTGGTGGTGCTGCTCGGCACCGAGTGTCTGGTGCTAGCTGTCATGGGTGTCGCGGTGGCCTTGCACGGCGGTGGGCCGCACGGGTTCTCGTTCGCGCCGCTGAATCCGATCAATGCCTTCGCCGGGCCGTCGGCGGGTCTGGGTCTGTTCTTCGCGTTCTGGTCGTGGGTCGGCTTCGAGTCGACGGCCATGTACGGCGAGGAGTCGCGCGATCCCAAGCGGATCATTCCCAAGGCCACCATGATCGCGGTCATCGGCGTGGGCATCTTCTACGTGTTCGTGTCCTGGATGGCCATGTCCGGCAACGGCATCGAAGAATCCGCCCAGCTGGCCGGGTCCGACAATCCGATGGACGTGTTCTTCCACCCGACCCAGACCTATGTCGGGCACTGGGCGGTGAGCGCCATGCAGTGGCTCATGATGACCGGATCGCTGGCCTGCGGCATGGCATTCCACAACTGCGCGGCCCGCTACCTGTACGCGCTCGGTCGCGAGGGCGTGTTCCCGGTGCTCAAGCGCACGGTCGGCCGGACGCACCCCAAGCACGGGTCGCCGCACATCGCGGGTCTGGTGCAGACGGTGGTCGCGATCGCGCTGGTGGCCGGTTTCGGCATCGCCGGTAAGGACCCGTACTCCGGCACCTACACCCTGCTGGCGATTCTCGGCACCATGGCCATCCTGGTGGTCCAGGCCACCTGCTCGTTCGCGGTCCTCAACTACTTCCGCACCAACCATCCCGAAACCCGGCACTGGTTCCGGACTTTCGTCGCGCCGCTGCTGGGCGGACTGGCCATGATCGGTGTCGTGCTGCTGCTGGTCTTCAATATGGGCACCGCCGCGGGCACCGAATCCGGCTCCCTGGTGTTGAAGGCGACCCCGTGGCTGGTGGCCGCGATCGCCCTGGGCGGCTTCGGTTTCGCCGAATACCTCAAGCGCCGCTCTCCCGACCGCTACGCCCTCGTGGGCCGAACCGTCCTGGAGGAAACACACGAACGCTGACCCCCATGCCTCCTCATCGCATGGCAACGGCCCGGTCGCCTTTCGGCGGCCGGGCCGTCAGTGGAGCTTCGAGACACCGTGCACGTATCCGACGCCCCGCGGTGGCACCCTCGGACAGTGCACGATGCGGTTCGCCCCACGGCGTTCCGAACAGTCGGACCGAGTGCCGCGAGGTGATCACGAAACCCGTCCGCCCACAACGAGTGTCACCGCTGCGCGGGCCGGACGCCGCCCGCACCGCGGGGAACGGCACGGGAGGTCGGCCGGTTGGCGCGGGAGGTCAGCCGGGCGGGCCGCCGCCCCCGGGCGCACAACGGCATCGACCTCGGCCGATAGCCTGGCGGCATGCGCATCATGATCGACGATCTGACCGGGGCCGAGGTGATCGGGCTCTTGGCAGCCCACGTGGCCGAGATGCTCGACAACTCGCCGGAGGAGAGCATGCACGCCCTGGACGTGGATGCGCTGCGCAAGCCGGAGATCACCTTCTGGTCGGCGTGGGAGGGCGACAGGCTGGCGGGGTGCGGGGCGCTCAAGGAACTCGACCCGACCCACGCGGAGATCAAGTCCATGCGGACCACCGCCGAATTCCGGGGGCGCGGGGTGGCCTCACAGTTGTTGGCGCACATCCTCTCCGCGGCCGAGGCACGCCGGTACGAACGAGTCAGCCTGGAGACCGGTGCGTCGGAGTTCTATCTGCCCGCGGTGCGACTCTACGAGCGCTACGGGTTCGAGCACTGCGGGCCCTTCGCCGACTACACCGAGGACCCGCACAGCGTCTTCATGACCCTGGCGCTACCCCGCTGACCGACGCTCGCGCCAGCGGGTCGCCATATCCCCGAGCGCGGCGACGGCGACCGCCAGGATCACGAAGGCGATGACGAGGAACACCAGTCCGATCGACATCGAGACGTAGCCCTTGTCTCGGGGATCGATGAACGGGTACGGATACCAGTCGACGATCGGCCCGCGGATCAGCGTGTAGACGCCGTAGACGAGCGGGTAGGCCAGCAGTGAGCCGATGAGCCGGACGCTGAGGCCCACCGCGGCCGGAACCAGCAACCAGTCAGCGAGTGCGACCAGCGGGGTGACCCGGTGCAGCACGTCATTGGTCCAGGGGTACTGGATGCCCACGGCGATCTTCTGCAGCAAGACCGCGTAGACGACGCCGGTAATGACGATGTAGAGCGTGGCCGCACAGCGCACGAGCTGCCAGCGCTCGCCCTGCGGATCGAACAGCCCCACACCGAGCCAGACCGCGATGACGATCAGATTGGACTGGATCGTGAAGTAGCTGAAGAAGTTTCCGAGGGTCCCGCCCGCCGCCAGATGCGTGGCCGTCCACGCCGCCGCCGCGATGTCCAGCGCCGCGAACGCCAACAACAGCGCCCGACCCCACAGCGGATGTACCGCACTGCCGTTCATTACCCGATATTCGCATGCCGACCGGTCCAAATGCGGACGATACGCCGATACCAGCATCCATCGGGCAATCCGCGCGGGCGGGCGCTCGACCTCCGCACGGGCGGGCGCTCGACACCGCGCCGACCGGCCCGGATCAGATCTTCGCTATCGTTGACGGTGCAATGACCAGGACCGCCGCCACCTCTCGCGAGCTTCGTTCCCGCCTGGCCGATCTCTCGATCCGCGACGAATACCGATTGCGTCGCCGGCTCGACAAGGCCCGCGGCGGCGATCTCACCGACCTCGAATCCGAGTTCGACGCCGCCCAACGCCGGGTCGATGCCCGCCGGGCCGCCGTCCCGACCATCCGGTACCCCGAACAGCTACCGGTGTCCGCGCGCCGCGACGATATCGCCAAGGCCATCGCCGAGCACCAGGTCGTGATCGTGGCCGGTGAGACCGGCTCCGGCAAGACCACCCAGCTACCCAAGATCTGTCTGGAACTCGGGCGCGGGATTCGCGGCACCATCGGCCACACCCAGCCGCGGCGACTGGCCGCGCGCACGGTGGCCGAGCGCATTGCCGAGGAACTGGGCACCGAACTCGGTGACGTGGTCGGCTATACGGTCCGCTTCACCGATCAGGCGTCGGATCGCACCTTGGTCAAGCTCATGACCGACGGCATCCTGTTGGCCGAGATCCAGCGCGACCGGCTGCTGCGACGCTACGACACGATCATCATCGACGAGGCGCACGAGCGCAGCCTCAATATCGACTTCCTGCTGGGGTATTTGAAGCAGCTGCTGCCCAAGCGGCCGGATCTGAAGATCGTCATCACCTCGGCGACCATCGACCCGGAGCTGTTCGCCCGGCACTTCAGCGACGAGAACGGCACGCCCGCACCAATTGTCGAGGTGTCGGGGCGGTCGTATCCGGTGGAGATCCGCTATCGCCCACTGTCGCTGGAACTTCCGGTCACCTCCGAGGATCCCGACGACGAGGACACCCGCATCGTCGACCGCGACCCCACCGACGCCATCGGCGACGCGGTGCGCGAGCTACAGGCCGAGGGCGACGGCGACATCCTGGTCTTCCTCTCCGGCGAACGCGAGATCCGCGACACCGCCGACTCACTGCGCGATATGCGCCTGCCGCGCACCGAGATTCTGCCGCTGTACGCGCGGCTGTCGGCGGCCGAGCAGCACAGGGTGTTCGAGTCGCACACCGGGCGGCGCGTGGTGCTGGCCACCAATGTGGCCGAGACCTCGCTGACCGTGCCGGGCATCCGGTACGTGATCGACCCTGGCACGGCCCGCATTTCGCGCTACTCCATGCGCACCAAGGTGCAGCGGCTGCCGATCGAATCGATTTCGCAGGCCTCGGCTCGGCAGCGGTCGGGCCGCTGCGGTCGTGTCGCCGACGGCATCGCCATTCGGCTCTACTCCGAGGACGATTTCGAATCCCGGCCGCAGTTCACCGAACCGGAGATCCTGCGCACGAATCTGGCCGCCGTCATCCTGCAGATGACCGCGCTGGGGCTCGGTGATATCGAGAGCTTTCCGTTCGTGGAGGCGCCGGACGGTCGCGCCATTCGAGACGGCATCGCGCTGCTCGAGGAACTCGGCGCGCTGGCCCGCGCGGAGGCGGAGTCCAGTCGGCGACAGGACATTCCGGACGCGGGCCTGATCCTCACCCCCATCGGCCGCGAGATGGCGCAGATCCCGGTCGACCCGCGCATGGCTCGCATGCTGGTCGAGGCCAACCGCGGCGGCTGCCTCGCCGAGGTCCTGATCATCGTCGCGGCCCTGTCCATCCAGGACGTCCGCGAACGCCCGGTCGAGCACCAGCAGGCCGCCGACACCAAGCACGCCCGCTTCACCATCGAGGGCTCCGACTTCCTGTCCTACCTGCGCCTCTGGGACTACCTGCGAGAACAGCGCAATGCCCTGTCCTCCAACCAATTCCGCCGCATGTGCCGCGACGAGTTCCTCCACTACCTCCGCATCCGCGAATGGCAGGACCTGCACGGCCAACTCCGCACCATCACCCGCGGCCTCGGCTGGACCACCGCCGGCACCGACGCCCAATTCGACCGCACCGCAGCATTTTCCGAGCCCATCGAGGGTGCCACCCGCAGCGGCAACGGGCGCGGCAACGCCCCTGGACGTGCCAACGCCACCCTCGAGGCGGCCGACTCGCAGCGCGCCGGACAATCCGGCCGACGGCCGGAATCCGGGCGCGGTGGCGATGCCTCGGCGCGCCGTGGCCATGCCGATCGCCGCGGCGACTCCGGACGAGGCGGAGACTCTCAACGCGGCGGAGATCGCGCGATCGGCGGAAGCGGATCGCAGCGCGGCGGTGCGGACTCGGGGCACGCTGCCCGTGAATCCCAAGGTGGCCAGGCCAATACGCGCCGCTCTGGGTCGGGCGGCGGCAGGGCGGAGCTTGCCGAGTCGGTGGCGGCCAAGGCGGGGCTCGACAACGATTCGCTGCCCTGGGATGTGACGTCGATTCACCAGGCGCTGCTGGCGGGGATGTTGTCGCATATTGGCGTGCGGGAGGCCGAGACTCGGGAGTTTCTCGGGGCGCGCAATGCGAAGTTCATGATCTTCCCGGGGTCGTCGCTGGCGAAGAAGCCGCCGCGGTGGGTGATGGCGGCGGAGTTGGTGGAGACCTCGCGGCTGTGGGGGCGGACGGCGGCTCGGATCGAGCCGGAGTGGGCCGAGAAGCTGGCCGGGGATTTGGTGAAACGCACCTATTCCGAGCCGCATTGGTCCGCCAAGCGGGGTGCCGCCGCGGCTTATGAGCGGGTGACGCTGTACGGGATTCCGCTGGTCACGCAGCGGCGGGTGGATTTCGGGCGGATCGATCCGGAGTTGTCGCGGGAGCTGTTCATTCGGCATGCGCTGGTGCAGGGCGAGTGGCAGACCAAGCACGAGTTCTTCGAGCGGAATCGGGAATTGCTCGAGGATGTCGCCGATCTCGAGCATCGGGCGAGGCGGCGCGACATCCTGGTCGACGATCAGGTGCTGTTCGACTTCTACGACCAGCGCATTCCCTCCGACATCGTGTCGGTGCGGCATTTCGACAGCTGGTGGCGCAAGGCCCAGCGCAAGGACCCGAACCTGCTGGACTTCACCGCCTCCACCGTGGTGAACGAGGATGCGGCGGTGCTGGATCCGACCGCCTACCCTGACAGCTGGCGGCAGGGCGAGCTCACCTTCCCGCTCACCTACCAGTTCGAGCCGGGTCAGGCCGATGACGGTGTGACCGTGCACATTCCGATCGCCCAACTCGCGCACGTGCGTTCGGTCGGCTTCGACTGGCTGGTGCCGGGCATGCGCGAGGAGCTGGCCGCGGCCTTCATCAAGACCTTGCCGAAACAGTTGCGCCGCACCGTCGTCCCCGCCCCGGACTTCGCCAAGGCCGCGCTGGAGCGACTCACCCCGCGCGCGGAGCCCCTGCGCACCGGACTCGCCCGCGAACTGTCCCAACTCGGCTCGGTCACCATTACCGCCGGACACCTGGACCCGGCGGGGCTACCCGACCATCTGCGCATGACCTTCGCCGCGACCAACCCGGCGGGTGAGATCGTGGCCCGCAGCAAGAGCCTCACCGAGCTGAAAACCCGTCTCGCCGAACAGGTCTCGAAGTCGGTGGCGCGCGCGAATACGGGGTCCGAGCGCGCGCCCGCCACGGTGTGGACTTCGGAATCGCTGGGCACCCTGCCGACCTCGGTCAAACGCGAGGTCGGCGGGCAGACCATCACCGGCTACCCAGCGCTCGTCGCGGAGCCCGAGGGGGTGGCCGTGCGCGTGCTCAGCTCGCCCGCCGAGCAGGCGACGGCCATGCGCACCGGCACCCGCGCGCTGCTCTTGGGCGCGATCACCACCAATACCCGTGCTGTCACCGCGGGCCTACCGCCGACGGATCGCCTTGCGCTGAGCCAGAATCCGTACGGGTCCCTCGATGCCCTCGTCGAGGACTGTCGAGCCTGCGCCGCCGACGAACTCATCGCGGCCCACGGCGGCCCCGTCCGCAGCCCCGACCAATTCAAAGCGCTGGTCGACAAGGTGCGGCCCCAATTCACTACGGCGGTAGCGAATATCGTCCGTTCCGTGGTCCCGGTGTTGGCCGAGGCCCACCGGCTGCGCGCCACCCTCGCCGAGTCTCGCGACCGCGACGCCACCGACGATGTCGCTCATCAGCTCGACGACTTGGTCTTCCCCGGCTTCATCTCCGAATGGGGCAGTGCCCGTTTGCGGGAACTCCCCCGCTACCTCCAAGCCGCCCGCCTCCGCCTGGAGGCACTGCCCGCCGCCGCGAATCGCGACCGGGCGGGCATGGCGGAACTGGATCGCGTGCACGCCGCCTACGACCGACTGGTGGCCAACCTCCCGGAGAACCGCCGGGGCGGCCGCGACATCATCGAAATCTGGTGGATGATCGAGGAACTCCGGGTCAGCCTGTTCGCCCAACAGCTCGGCACCCCGTACCCGGTCTCGGCCAAGCGCATCGAGAAGGCCATCGACGCGGCGCGGCGGCCACCCCAGCAACGCTGAAAACCCAAGAGCCAAAAGACGCCTGGATCAGGGAGAGGGGCCGGCTGGGTTGGGAGCCCGGGCGGCGGTCCCAGCCTCCTCTAGGCCCGAATCGCGTTGGCATCCCGGCGTAATGGCCGAGTTGTCCCGTTCCCGCGGGACCCAACCGCCGAGTGGTACATCCTGGAGGGGATTTGTCTGGTTTGGCCTCCAGGATGTGCCACTCGGTGATTACTTCGTGGCTGTGGCTATCGAGGTTTCCTCGCGGTGTTGGCGGAGGTCGGCTATTTCGCGTTCGAAATCCTCGGCGGAGCTGAAGGATCGGTACACCGAGGCGAAGCGGAGGTAGGCGACCTCGTCCAGATCGCGCAGCGGGCCGAGGATGGCCAGGCCTACCTCGTGGCTGGGGACCTCGGGGGAACCCTTGGCGCGCACCGCATCCTCGACCTGCTGGGCCAGCAGGTTGAGGGCGTCGGAATCGACCTCGCGGCCCTGACAGGCGCGACTCACACCGCGGATGACCTTTTCGCGGCTGAACGGTTCGGTGACGCCGCTGCGCTTCACCACCGACAGAATCGCGGTTTCGACAGTGGTGAACCGGCGCCCACACTCCGGGCAGGCACGCCGCCTCCTGATGGCGGTGCCTTCCTCGGCCTCACGTGAGTCGACCACCCTCGAATCGGGGTGTCGACAATACGGGCAATGCATCCGGGATCCTTCGTCGATGCCTGGGATCAGAAACCTTAAGCAATCTCGAGGATACCGTGACGGCGGCGGTAAGCGGCGTCCGCCCGGGTCGCGCGGCCGGAATCAGGTGGTCAGCTGCCATTCCTTGGTCATATCCGCGAGCACGTCGGGCAGCCGCTGCACCAGGCGGCCGTTCACCAGCATGGTCGAGAAGGGCACGGCCAGAACCGCTCTCGCGACGGCCGGGTTCTCGCACAGTTCCAGGTAGCGCGGCAGCAGGTCGTGGGTGATGTAGTTCCAGCGCGTGTCGCGGTCGGCCCAGTTGAAGTCCGGCAGCGGGGCGCGCAGCGACATACCGCCAGCTGTCAGTGTGACGGGCGCGAACACGCCGGGCGCTCGCACGCCCGGGACGGCGGCCTTTCCGGCGACGGTGCTCACATACGTCATGACCCGACCCATGGTTCCGCGGCCGTGCGAGGTGGCATCCCACTGGTCGGCGATGATCTGGTTCTGCTCGCGATCGGTCATGCGCAGTGCCGCGTCGGCCAGCCCGTCCTGGGTGCCGGAGGCGATGTCGCGCCAGGCGAGGATGGCGTTCTCGTCGAGCACGCCCGCCCGGTACATCTCCTCGACCCCGGCCAGGCCGTCGGCCGCGTAGGCCTCGTGCATGGGGACCTGATCGATGAAGATGTGCTTCTGCATGATCATGAGCCGGGTTTGGTACCAGGCCAGATCCTCCGCGGTGAGCCGCTCACCCGCGGTGCCGAGGTTGGCGATATCGGCGGGCAGGATGTCCAACAACTGCGACGGGGTGCCGCGCAGCAGATCCGCGACCGCATTGCCGAGCTGATGGACGCCCGGCACACTGATGATCGAGGCGACATCGCCCATATCGAAGAAGCCCGAGGCGAACGAGCCGCCCGCCAGCCCGGCCAATCCGGTCCACCAGTAATCGGGATGAGCGTTGTTCAGCCGCAGGTAGTTCACGTAGACCTGGGTGAAGGTGCGGGTGTTGGCCGCGACACCGAGCGCGGGATCCCAGGTGGCCAGGTCGATATCGGCATTGCGGGTGGCGACCGTCAGCCAGTACTGGTGCAGCAGTGTGGCGTAGTGCCGGGGCTCGATGCCCGCGCCGCGCGCCTGATCGAGCGCGTCGCGCAGCACGTCCGGGTCGAGGGGCAGCGCCGGATTCAAACCGCCTCCGCCCGCGCCGTCGCCATTGACCGACGGGAGATCCAAGTAGGCGGTATAGCTCGATCCCGATTCCGCGTGCGCGGCCGGTGCCGTCACCAACCCGATCATCAGGCAGGTGAGGACCCCGGCCAGCCGGATCAGCCCTCGAACTCTCGGCATGACGCCCCCTGTTTGCGTTGTAGCCTCGATCACAGTCAGGGGGACGGTAGCAACGCGTTTCAGTTTTCAATCTGCATTTCCGGCCAACCCTGTGACCGGGGATCACTAGTGCGCCGGAGCGGGAGCCGTCTGCACCGCGGGCGGCGGGGTGGTCTGGGAATCGAAGTCGCCGGAACGTAATTGGGCCAAGCCGATCAGACCGGCGACGGCGAGGGCGCTCACGAGCGCGGTGATGGCCAGGGCGGCGAAACCGGTCTGCGCGCGCTGCACGCGGTCGAGCGGATGGACTCCCCGGGCGCGTCCGGCCGCGTGTCGCACGACGACATGATCGCGTCGAGCGCCGGGGCGAACCATGGGCCGGGCCGTCGAACGGCAGGACCGGCGGTCGCCGAGGGGACGCACGACGGCGTCCTCCGGGCCGGTGGCAGACCGATCCGAGCGCAGCTCCCACGGGATGCTGTCGAAGCCCAAATCGCTTCCGAGAGTGTCGATTTCGCTGACCACGGCGCGCATCGAAGAAACCTCCAAGGTAGGGCGGACCGAATGATGCTGGACAACTGACTCGATCATGTGTTCGAAGAACTGATGTTCGAATTTCTACCACGGCCCACCGACAATGTCACTGATTTCCCCGACATGCGTCGAACAGATGTTTGATCACACGCGTCACACGGACTACAGTCATGGCACGAGTTCAACGAATTCCAATGAGCCACAGCAGTGAATGGAGGACGGCGGCGGTGAGCGAACACGGCGGCGCGGAAGGTGACAACGGACCCCTTGGTCTTCCAGGAGACGATTCCTCCTCCGCCGAGTCGTCCGGCAGCGGCGCGGAACTGACCGTGCGGCAGCGCAAGGTCCTGGAGGTCATCCGCACCTCGGTGCACGACCGCGGGTATCCGCCCAGCATTCGCGAGATCGGCGATGCCGTCGGCCTCACCTCGACCTCCTCGGTCGCGCACCAGCTGCGCGCGCTCGAGCGCAAGGGCTATCTACGCCGCGATCCGAATCGTCCACGCGCCGTGGACGTCCGGGGTCTGGACGAGACGGCCATGCGCGCCACCGCCGGGGTCTCGCAGCTGCGCCCGGTGAACACGGAGGCCGAATCCTCCGACGAGCACCCGATCCCGACCTACGTCCCGGTCCTCGGCCGGATCGCCGCCGGTGGTCCGATCCTGGCCGAGCAGGCGGTGGAGGATGTCTTCCCGCTGCCGCGCGAACTGGTCGGCGAGGGCTCGCTGTTCCTGCTCAAGGTCGTCGGTCAGTCCATGATCGACGCCGCCATCTGCGACGGCGACTGGGTGGTCGTGCGGCAGCAGAACGTGGCCGAGAACGGTGACATCGTGGCCGCCATGATCGATGGCGAGGCCACCGTGAAGACGTTCAAGCGCACCGGTTCCCAGGTGTGGCTGATGCCGCACAACCCCCTGTTCGAGCCGATTCCGGGCAATGACGCCCAGGTCCTCGGCAAGGTCGTCACGGTGATCCGCAAGATCTAGCCGTGCCGCACTGTCGTGACCCGGTGACCGCCCCGCAGACCGGCCGCCGGGTCACGACAGTCGTCCTCTCTCAACGATTCAGCACGCCGTTCCACACCGCGTGCGCGCCCGAATCCCCGACCCGGTAGGTCTGCCAGGCGGCCGCGCCCCCGGCCGCGATGGCCACCAGCGCGATGAGCGCCACCGCCACCCGCCCGGTCGGCTTTCCCCGGCCCTGCCGCACGTGGGCGATCACCAGCAGTACCGCCGAAACCAGCAGCGGCGCAACGAAGTACAGCATCTGATGGCCGAGCCGCGCATGCTCGTCGATCACCGGCGGCATGCCCAGCTGCTGCTGGAACCACTCCCCCGCCGCCACGGTGACCGGCGTCAGCACGGTCACCACGACCGCCAGTGCGGCGGTCGGCCAGATCAGCCGGGCGCGGGCCGCGGGCCAGAGCGCGCACGCGATCAGCGACACCGCCGTCAGCGGGACCAGCACCACGACCACGTGCACGAGAAGGACATGGGCGGGCAGCCCATTGATTGTCGACATATATCGGCTCTTTCGAACTCGGCGAAAAGCCCGGCGTATCAGTACAACGTATGTCGACGGCCGCTGGTTCGGTGCGGACCCGGGTCGGCTCGGCGAGCCCGGAGGCCCGGGTCCGTTGGCTGCGCCTCAGTCCGCGTCGGTGGGCACCACAATGCGGGTGAGCAACTGGGTGGGCGCTTCATCGGCGTGCGCGACCGGCTGCCCACTCTGCTCGACCGCTTCGGAAGCGGACTCCGCGGCGGGCGCGGCCTCGACTTTCGGGGTCGCTTCGGGTTCGGGGGTCGCCGCGGCCTCGCCATTTCGCGTCGCGGCGGCATCCTGAACCGGGGTCGCGGAACGGTCGGGGGTCGAAACAGAGGCATCGGAGGTCAGGGCGGCCAGGCGGCGAGCGCGCAGGTCCTCACTCAATACCGCCGCGGACGGCTCGGCGGCGGGCGGGGTGTGGACGATGCGGCGGGTCGGGGTCTCCTCGACCGGTGCGGCCTCGGCCGCGCTCGACAAGCCGGAACCGGCGGCGAAACCGAGCACCTCGTACTGGGTGCCGATGGTCATGACGGCCGAATTCTTGTCGTGCGCAATATATCCCTGGCTGGTGCCCATGACGCGCCGCAGCGATTCCAGCCAGCGGTGGTCCAGAACCCGGCAGTCGGCCCAGGGGAAGTACTCGAGCCCGGTGCGCAGATAGAAGCGGTCGCCAATGCGGGCGCCGCGCAACAGCTCCAGCAGCCAGGCGTCGATGAGATTCGGCTGGGCATTTCGGTAGATGCGCGTGCGCGGCGCGACCGAGCCGTTCGCGAATTCCCCGAAGGAGTTCAGCAACTCACCCGGAAACTCTTCTAACTTCCCAAAACCGACGACATCCAAACCATGAAGTTGCTCTGGAAGTTGGGCGGCAATCCTGCGCTCGTCATGCAGTTTGAACTTCCTATTGATGTTCTCAGTGCGCATTTGTCTCCGACTTCCCGCTCCAACCTCACGGAACCCTAGCATGAACCCAACCGTTTCAGACCAGTTTGGTCAGCCGCCCAATGTACCGATACGGCATACTCGGCTACGAACCCGCAACCTGCAGTTACGGCTATCACGGCGCAACGGGCTGGTCGGTCTCACTCATGGTCGATAGCGGTCCGCGATGATTTCCCCCTGGGTCGCGAGACCCGGATTACCCTGCTCCCAGTAGTTTCCGTGGGCCAGCGCGTCAACGGGCATGCCCCGCACCACCGGCAGGTCGATAGTCGGGCCGGAAGATGTGAAAACCGTTGCGCGAAATTCGCGATCGGCCGGATCGACCCCGTGTAAAAACTGCCCGAATCTCGGCACCGGGTCGGCGGGGTCCGCGGTGGCAAACACGTGCGCGGCGTTGCGGCCCGCAGGAATACCCTCGAGCCGCAATTCCGAAACATCCCCGACACCCACTCCCGGGCTGCCCACGAACACCATCGCGTCGACGGCCAAGGAGTTAGCTCCGGAGGCCGCGGCCCCGATCACCGTGCTTCCGTAGCTGTGCCCGATGACCGAATTGTGCGACCGCAACCCGGCATGCGTGGCGCGCAGTCCCTCCTCGAACCGGTCCAGCGCGGGCGCACCCTCCCGGGCTCGCCAATCCGCCGCCGCCTCCGCCAGATTCGGCGGGGCGTCGTAGCCGTACCAGGCGATCACCGAGGTACGCGCCGACGGATCCGCGCGCTCGGCCGCACCGAGCAGGGCTCGGGAACGATCCAGGCCCTCCCCGATCGCGGTGATCGGGGATCCGGTGCCGGGTACGAAGGTCGCGATATTCGCCGCGGTGTCCGGATTGTTCAGCGCGATCGCGCCATGGCCGTACTCGTCGACCTCCAGCAGCAACCGCCCTGCCCCGGCAGCGCCCGATTGCTCGCCGAGTACCTCATAGCCCGCCAGTTTGGTTTGCACGGCATCCCGCGCGGCTGCCCACTGCCGCAATCGAATCCATCCGTCGGCGGTCGTGGGGAGGTTCTCGCCGCGAGACCAGTCGGGGTGCTGGTCCACCAGCCGCAGGCCTTCGGAGGCCGAGTCCTCGGCCAGCCGGGCAACCGCAAGCCGGTTGTAGTGATCCCGCGCCAATGCGGGCAGCCCGTCGCGATCGCCGATCAGCGGATCGAAGGCGAACAGCGCGTCCTGATCGGCGGGCGAGAGCGAATTCCACAGCGAGTAAAGGGCTTTCGGATCATCCGGCAAATTCTCCGTTCCCTGGAGGAACCCGGTGATCCGCGAACTCGGCCCTCCCCCTTGCGGATCAACGGCGAACCCGGCCAAGGCGGTTGCGGCGGCATCGAGCCGCGCCCCCGCCCGCTCGTCGGTCTCCCCCGCCACCTCCAGCAACGGCACCAACCGTGCCTGCAACTCACGCGCCTTGGCATCGAACCCGGCCTGAAAGATCACGTCCAGGGCCGTATTCCCCGTCATGGACCGCGGCCCGACTACCGTCCCATCCTCCGACACCCGGCATCCATGGGCGGCGGCTTCGGCCTCCAACTCCCGAACGAGCTCGCCTACCCGCTCCAGCGTGGAGGCTTCCGTCAGCGCTTCCGCGATATCGAGCAGGGCCGCCCCAATGCGGTTGGCAGCCAACTGCGACTCCACCGCCCGCAGTGCACCGGCGGCCCCCGCAGCCCCGTGCCAGCCACTCAACGCCGCATCGACGAACTCACCGAAACGCCTGATTGCGCCGGAAAAGTCCGAATCCGCCTGGGTCGCAGCCAGACTGGCCCTGGAAGCGCTTACATCCCACCCACGCACCTGCGACAGATTTGCCCGCCCCACGCCACCCCTCCCGCCCGCTCCCAAACCCATTTCCCCGGCCCGACCCACCACCCTTCAAAGCGTCAGGAGACGGTCAGGGTGTGGGATGGAGGTAGGAGTCGAGTTGGTGTTCGAGGTCCGCCTCGATTTGCTCGTAGGTGGTGGTGGCGTGGGCGGTGGTGTCGGCGATGGCCTCGAGTTGGTCGGCCATTCGGGACAGGGCGGTGCGCAGCGGTTCGCAGACGCCGGTGGCGGCCGCGCCGGTGGCGGAATTGGGCATGGATTGGGCCACCTTGGCTATCAGGTCCACCGGGTCGATGGCCGCGATGGCGTCGGCCTCGGCGCGGATGCCCGCGGCCATGATTCGGAGCGCGGTGATGTCCGCGCGCAGCATGTCGGTCATGCTTCCCCCTTCGTCGTGGACCGAACATTAGCGGCGCGACGACGGCGAGGTGGGATGAGAAGTCCAGGATGTGGACAACTCAGTGGCTGTTCACATGTGGGGGTTCAACGGGCGACGCGCTCGCGGCGGGCAGCCTCGCGGGCCAGGGAGCGGTCGCGCTGCTCTTCGAAGCGGATCACGTCCTTGTCGAGTTTCTCCAGGTAGGTGCCCAATTCGTCGCGGGTCTGCTCGCCGCGGGCGCTGAAGTCGCTGCGGTCGAAGATGTTCCACTTGCGCAGCACCGGCATGATGACCTCTTCCACATGCTGACGCAGGTCATAGATGCCGTGCTTGGCGATGAGCACGCTATTGCGCCGAAAGTCCGGCATGCCCGCGCCGGGCATGCGGAAGTTCTTGATCACCGCGGTGATTGCCGCCAGCGCATCGTCGGGAACCAGGTCCAGGGTCGCGCCGCAGATATTGCGGTAGAAGACCATGTGCAGGTTCTCGTCGGCCGCGATGCGCGTGAGCATGCGGTCGGCTATGGGGTCCTGGCAGGCCTTTCCGGTATTGCGGTGGGAGACCCGGGTGGCCAGTTCCTGAAACGTCACGTAGGCGACGCCGTGCAGGACCTCGTGATCACCAGTGCCCGTGGGGTCGTCGACGCCCTGCGACATGCACGCCATGCGGGCCTGCTCGAGCGCGACCGGGTCCACGCCGCGGGTGACGACGAGATAGTCACGCAGCACGATGCCGTGCCGGTTCTCCTCGGCGGTCCACCGATCCACCCAGTTCCGCCACGCGCCGTCGCGGGAGAAGGCGTCGGAGATGAGCCGGTGGTAGGAGGGCAGATTGTCCTCGGTGAGCAGATTGGTGATCATGGCGGCGCGCGCCACCTCGCCCAGCCTGGATTGTTCGGGCTCCCAGTCGATTCCGCCCATGGCCGAGAAGTTGCGGCCCTCGTCCCACGGCACATAGTCGTGTGGATGCCATTCCTTGGCCAGCGATAGGTGCCGGTTCAGATTCGCTTCCGCCACCGGTTCGAGTTCTGCCAGCAATGCTTTCGCGGTCATGGATTCAGCCACGTCGGGTCCCTGCTCATCGACGACTTGTCCGCCCGCCACCCTACTCGGATAACCGCCGAATCGCCTTGCCGCTCTTGAAAGACGACCGTTCTGCAAACACACCGGCGTGCTCACCATTTGCGCGCGGCTGGCCGAAGCGGTCCATGTCTGGCGAGCAAAGCGTCTCAGACGCAAGTAGTCTGAGCTCGGCCCGCTATCGTCTACGTCGATACCTCTCGGGATGATTCGGGCATTGGAGGCGACCCGCTCGAATCTCCTGTTCACCGGCTAGTGCCCACTGTTGTGCCGGAATGCGGGTCGCCTCTTCCCCGATCACGTTAATGTTGGATCGCGCGTGCACGATTCAATCGGGGAAGTACGTCTGCGGTACCTGAGGAGGGGCAGATGGCGGCCGTTCCCGCAGCTGCGAGGAAGGCATTACCCACCGTCGGCTCCACCGTTCTGGTGGCGGGCGCGGCGGTGTGGCAGCGGGATGCGGTGCTCACCGGGGTGCACGCGCTGATGGGGGCCGATCCGCGGTGGCTGGTGGTGGCCGGGCTGGCCACCTTGGCGCTGTGGCCCACTTCGGTTTTCATGTTGCGGGGGTCGATTCCATCGCGGACCGATGCGCGGCAGCTGTTCGCACTGCAGTTGGCGGTGCCCGCGATCGGTCTGGTTCCGGCGGCGTCGCTGCTGCTGCGACTGCGGTTTCTGCGACGCACCGGATTGAGCCACACCGGAGCCATGGCGTCGATGGCGTTGATGGGATTCGCGGCGTTGATGGTGCGGGTTCCGCTGGTGATCATCGCCGCACTGGCCGCGCCGAGTCTGATGAGTCGACACGGAGCGGAACCGCCGTGGCACGATCTGGGTGGGCGGGCGTCGGCCGGGTGGCATCACCTGGTCGGTGAGAATCCTTGGCGCACAGCGGGAATCATGATCATCGCGGTGGCCGTGGCTGCCGCGGTGGTGGCCGCGATCGTGGTCGGTTTGAACCGGCGCGTTCAGGGCGAGGGCGGATGGCGGCGACTGCCCGCGCGCATTCGGCATGCGCGGTCGGACGCGGAGGTCGCGTGGAAATCGGTGGCGGCCACGGCGGTGCGGCCGAGGCGGGCGGCGGCGCTGTGGATCTGTGCGCTGCTGCAGCCGTTGCTGATGGTGGTGGCGCTGTGGGCGGTGCTGCACGCGGTCGGCGCGGACCTGAGCCTGCCGGACACTTTCGTGGTGGAACTGGTGACGGTGGCGTTGGCGCCGCTGCTGCCCTCACCCAATGGGGTCGCCACCAAGGAGATCACGATTGCCGCCGGGCTTACCGCCGTCGCGGGACTCACCGCCGGGGTGGCGGTCGGAGTGGCCCTGGGGTATCGACTCCTTACTTTCTGGTGCCAGATTCCCCTGGGCCTGGCCTCCTTCGCCTACCTGAACCACCGCCGCGCGATCTGAGCGCGCGGGGTTACTTGTTCAGCTGGCAGTCGATCGTGGCGTACTTCGCGGTGCCACGCCAGTTGGTCTGGGCGACGCCGATGGCCTGACGCTTGCCCCACTTCGCTTCGATGACCTGGGTCGGAAGGGTCTCCCCCTCCCAGGTCTGCGCGTTGCAGGTGTAGGTCGGGACTCCGGCCTGGGCTGGGGCGGCATCGATGGCGCCGACGGCCGGAGCCATCGCGAAGACGGCGATGGGAAGGCCGAGCAGGTACTTCTTGCTCACTTCGACTCCTTGTGCGATCTCGGGGTGAGCTGGTCGAACAGCAGCCCAGATTCTTGCACGGCTTCGGCGAGCTTGCCGCGGAACCTGGCGATCATGGTCGACGATGGGGGCACTTTCGGCGCTCGCGGAGCGTTGATCAGCGTGAGGGCGGCAATACGAAGGAGTTCGCCATGTCGGTCATTGGGAGCCTGCTGGGGCTGGTTCTTACTCTCTTCCTGCTGTTGCTGATCGGGCGGTTGATCGTGGACTGGATCGTGACGTTGAGCGAGAATCCGCAGGGGGTTCGGAGGCCGCAGGAGATCTTGCATCGGCTTACCGAGCCGGTGATCGCGCCTGTTCGGAGGGTGCTTCGGCCGGTTCGGCTCGGGGGCGTTCAGATCGATCTGGCGTTCACGGTGGTGTTCGTTGCGGTGCTGATTCTTCGGGCTGTGGCATTCAGCCTTTGAGGGCAAAAGATAAAGGACCAAAAGAAAAAGAGAGAAAAGATAAAAGACGCCAGGAGGAGGGAGAGAGGCGGGTCGAGCTTGCGAGGCCCCCTCACCCACCAGCCCCCTCACCGCTCGGCCGTTCATCGTCTCTATGGAATTGTCAAAGAACCTGAAAACTGTGGAGCTGTCGAACGGTTCGGTGGTTTTCGAGTTCTTGGGTTGTCTCGAGAAGGTGATGCGTGCAGTCCGTGGGCTGGGAGGTGAGGTGGCGGCTCCCAACCCGGCGTCAGCCCAAGTCCGGTAGGGCAGGCGAGACGACCACACTTCCCCGTCCCTGCGCACGCCAGCCGGAGACGAGCAGCCCGGGTTTCACGCTGCCCGTGAGCCCCACCTCCGGCAATTCGAATCGACCGCCGTGGCGACCCGCCGCCCCGCGTGATGTTTGTCGTTGACGTGCGGGGTGTGGGAGGGGTCCAACGCCGCCGGGGCAATCCACCCCACCCGGCCCGGGTGGGCGGATTCCTTGCCCAACATCACTGTCTGCCACCCGTGTTCGCTGTCGTTGACCATGGCGTGGTGGTGGTCGCAGACGAGGGCGAGGTTGTTGAGGTCGGTGGGTCCGCCCTTGGCCCAATCGATCACGTGATGCGCGGCGCACATCGAGGCGGGCACATCACAGCCGGGGTGGGTGCAGCCACGATCGCGGGCGATCAACGCCAGGCGCTGCCCTGAGGTGGCGAGGCGTTCGCCGTGGGCGAGGTAGAGGGGGATCTCGTCCTTGTCGAGGATCGCGAGCACGGGGCGAGAGTTCTTGGCCAGCTTGAGGGCTTCGTTGATCGACAGGTGCCCACCCGACGCGGTGGTGGCCACGCCAGCGCCCTTTTCGAGGTCGGCCAGGCTCATGGTGACCACGACCTCGACGGGCAGGCCACGGTGCTTACCCAGCTTCACCGGCTTACCCGCCTTGGCCGCAGCGACACCAGCGGCATCGATACCAGCGGTGGTATCGGAGACCGGCTGCAACGCGGTGACGAGCGCGAACAGCGCATCGTGGGTGCGCTGCCCAGCGTCGCGACGATCACGACGCGCGGCCGCTTCCAACACCTTCGAATCGACCTTCGCAGTGGCGGCGAGGATCTCGGTGTCGGCGTCGTCGAGGTTGCACATGCCCGGGCGGGCCAGCTTGGCGAAGATCGCATCCAACAACGCCCGCAGTTCGGGGGTGAGCCAGCCTTCGATCTTCGACATCCCATCCACCCCCGGGCGGCTGATCGTGATGCCGCGACGGCGACGACGATCGGCATCGGAGACCACCGTGCCCTCCGGATCCAGGCGCGCGAGGATCTCGCGCCCGATCTTCGGGAGGTCGTCGGGGTGCCCGGTCACGCAGTGCTCGACCAACAGTGCCTCGGTCTCGACCCGCGCGGGCGCGGGAACGTCGGCGGGCAGGTGGGTCATGATGTCGACGATGCCGCGCACGTGATCGCGTGAAATCACGCCCGCTTCAAACGCGTTCGCGGTGGCGGCCAACGTGACCGGGCGCGGCGTGCCGTCGGCTCCGAGGAACTCCCCACACGCCCCAGCGATCTTCACCCGCATCGCCGCGTCATACCGCGACAAACCCAGGGTTTGACGCAGGAACGGCACCACATCCTTGACCCCAGCCTTGCGCGGCAGATCCCGCTCCGCGATCTCGATGACCAGAGCCGAATCCAGGGCGGCCAGTTGACGCTTGCAGATCTCCAGATCGCGCATGAATTCCACGGCATCGATATCGGTCCGAGCCTTGAGTTTGCCGTGCAGGACGGTATCGGCGACGTTGGTGATCGCGGTCATCAGCGCGCCGATGCCGGTGGTGTCGAGTGTTTCCCCCTTCGAATTCATGCTCTAATTCTACCGCTTTTATGATCACAATAGAAGCCGAATTTCGTTGTGATCTAACGCTTTTCACTATACCGGCTTGATCCGAATCAATGTCGTGTATTGCGCAGCCGAAATAACATCATCCGGATCCGGCAACCCATCATCCCTATTCCGAACCCCGTAATACTTGGAATCCCCAGGCATTTCAGTCAGAAACGCTCCAAGGCTGGACGCCACCGCAGTCCGATCCGTGATCGGTGTAGCGATACCACGAACTGTGCGCCCCGCGAGCAGCATCGAAACCGGCGCTCCGCCACGCAGGTTCTGCCACCACTTGCTGTCGGTGTAGCAGGTGATGGTCTCCCCTTCAGGGAAGTAGCGCACAATGGCGGTGTATCGCTTGCCGGTTTTGCGGCCGACGAATTCGAGCAGCATGGTGTTCTTGCTCATGACGCGATGGAACGGCGATTTGAGCAAGGCTTTCACCATGACGTTGACATAGCCCGGAACTGTGGGCGGGGTGGCTGTGGTAGTCATGAGACCACGCAACCACCACCCGCCCCACCGCACATCGGGCTTTTCCCTGAAATCAGCCCGGATTCACCGCGGGTACCGGCTCGGCAGGCGCCGAATCAGGGAATCTATTGGGGCGCAAAAACACAGCGGTTCCAAGAATCAGCAACCCGGCCAGAGCGATTGCCGTGCGTGGCGTCGTCAGTGCGGCGATCAATCCCCATGCGGCCGTCAAGGCTGCCGTGCTCGCACTGCTGGTGATCGACCATGCGGACAGCACCCGCGTCGTGCGATCGGCGGGAGTCTGTTCCAGGCGATAGGTCGCATACACCGGGTTGAAGATGCCGCAACAGGTGATGAGTCCGAACTCCACCACGATGACCAACAGCAGTCCCCCGAGCCCGGGCCCGATGAACGCGAGCGCGAAAGACCAGCAGGAGCGCAGGATTCCGGCGATCACCAGGATCCGGCGTTGGCCGAATCGGGCCGCCAAGGGTCGCGCCAGCCGCGAGCCGACCAGGCCGCCGATGCACGGCACTCCGAAGGCGAGCCCGTACTGCAAGGCCGTGAACCCGTTGTCGCGCAACATGATGAGCGCCAACAGCGGCGCGGTCGCCATGATCAACGAATTCACCAGCACCGAATTGAAGTACAGCGGCCGCAGCGCTCGGTGCGTCAGGATGTAGCGCCAGCCTTCGACCAGATCCGCCGGCCGAAAACCAGCGGACGCCCGCTGCTCGGTGCGCTCCTCGCCACCACCAATGGCCCGAATTCCCAACGCCGACAACAGGAAACTGACCGCGTTCGCGGCCACCGTCACTACCGGCCCGAAGATCCCGATCGCCGCACCGCCCAGCGGCGGACCCAGCACCGTCGCCGTCCACATGGTCGATTCGAAGCGCCCGTTCGCGGCGAGCAGATCCTCCTTGGCCACCAAGGTCTTCAGATACGCCCCGGACGCCGCCTTGAACGCGATGTCCGCCGCCGCGACGACCACCGACACCACCAGCAGCTGCGCGAAACTCAGCACCCCCATCGCGAAGGCGATCGGCACGCTCAGCACCACCGCGAACCGCACCACATCCGCCGCGATCAGCACCGGCCGCTTGGGCCGGAATTCCATCCACGGCCCCAATGGCACCGCGACCACCGCGCCCACGGCCAGCCCCGCGGCCGCCAGCAGCGACACCTGTTCCGGGCCCGCATGGAGCACCAACACCGCGATCAAGGGAAACGCGTCGAAGGCCAGCCACGATCCGGCGGTGCTCACCGCATAGGCCGTCCATAACCACCCGAAGTCGCGCCCAAGCGACCGCCTGTCCGACATACCCACCCGCCTCGTGCCATCCCGTCATCGTTGTTCCGCGAGATCGAAGCAGACCCCCGACCTCGGGATCAAACAACCGGCTCCTCGGCGAGCCACAACCGATGGTTGTATGCCTAAGCTCGGGGCATGGATTTCGAGGCCGTCCGCACCTTCGTCGCCGTCGTGGACGCGCAGCGGTTCCAGGACGCCGCCGCCGATCTGGCCGTCAGTCAGCAGGCGGTCTCCAAACGCATTGCGGCGCTGGAGAAATCGCTCGGCGTGCGATTGTTCACCCGGACCCCGCGCGGAGCCCGGCTCACCCTCGACGGCCACGCCTTCCTGCCGCACGCGCGAACGGTCCTCCAGGCCACCGAGCGGGCACTGGCCTCCGTGCGTCCGGGCAGCCGTGCCCTCCGTGTCGATGTGGTCGGTCGCAAGCTCGCCCCGGCCGGACTGCTGCGCGCCTTCCACAGCGCCCACCCGCACGTCGAGCTCGATGTGGTCACCCTCGAGCACGCGGGCGCGGCGATGGAGGCGCTGCTCGCGGGCACCGTGGATGCGGCCATTCGATGTGTTCCCACCCCCGCGCATCCGCTGCCCGACGGCCTGCGGGCCCGCCCGATCTTCGACGAGCCCTTGGAGTTGCTGGTCGGCCCCGACCACAAGCTGGCCAAGGCGCGGACGGTGGCTCCCGAAGAGCTTGTCGGCCATCGCATCTGGATGCCGGGCATCGTGACCGGCACGGAGTGGGCGGCCTATTACGAATCCCTCGCCGCCGCTTTCGATCTCACCATCGATGCGGTCGGACCCAACTTCGGGCTGGAACCCTTGCTCGACGCGGTCGCCGACTCCCCCACCGTGGCCACCCTGGTCGGCGAGGACACCCGCTTCCTCTGGCCCGCCACCCACCAGCTGCGCCGCATCCCGCTGCGCGATCCCACCCCCGCCTACCCGCACTCCCTGCTCCACCGCGCCGCCGACCCGCACCCGACACTCGCGGCACTCCACGACCACTTCGCCGCGGGTGTCGGCCCGCGCGCCGGCATCTGGGTTCCGGATTGGGCGCGCGCCACGGAATAACTGTCGGACCCCGGTGATTGGATGAAGGCATGACGAGCGCTGACTTGCTGGTGGACGCATTCGGACGAATCAAGGAGAACGTGCACGGCGCGGTCGCCGACTTGACCCAGGAGGAGCTGACCACCCGCCCCGACGGCACCGGTAACTCGATCGCCTGGCTCATCTGGCACCTGACCCGTGTCCAGGACGACCATGTCGCGGATGTGGCCGGGCTCGAACAGGTGTGGACCGCCGCCGGCTGGGCCAAGCGTTTCGACCTGCCCTTCGACGACGCCGCCACCGGCTACGGCCACAGTTCCGCGGACGTGGCG
Organism: Nocardia sp. CDC153; assembly: GCF_035818515.1. Classification (NCBI taxonomy): domain Bacteria; kingdom Bacillati; phylum Actinomycetota; class Actinomycetes; order Mycobacteriales; family Nocardiaceae; genus Nocardia; species Nocardia sp. CDC153. The sequence goes on from NZ_JAYKYU010000002.1 coordinate 1,063,799, forward strand.
AAGCTGGAAGGCGTTACGGCCCAACTCCTTCTGGACTACTTCGACGCGGTCCACGACCAGACCATCGCCTACGTGTCCAAGCTCACCGATCCGGACCTCCCCCGCGTCGTCGACACCCGCTGGAACCCGCCGGTCACCCTCGGCGTGCGCCTGATCAGCGTCATCGACGACGACATCCAACACTCCGGCCAGGCCGCCTATGTGCGCGGACTCCTATTGCGCCGCCGTTGATCTCGGTCCGGTCCACGGACAGAATGCGTAGATGGCATTCACCGTGGACCGGTTCGATCACGTGGTCATCAACTGTCTCGACCCGATAGCGACTGCCGACTGGTATGCTCGGGTGCTCGGCATGCGCGTGGAGCGGTTCGGCCCGGCCGGACGGCTCGCGCTCGCCTTCGGGAATCAGAAGATCAATCTGCGCCCGGTCGGCGCGCAGGAATCCGATCCGGCCTGGACCACCGGGGCCGTCGAAGCGGCTGGGGCTCAAGACCTTTGCTTCGTCACCACCGTCTCACCCGAGGAGGTCGCGCAGCACTTGACCGCGTGCGGCGTCGAGATCGTCAACGGGCCCGTGGTCAAGATCGGGGCGCTGGGTGAGATGGTGTCGCACTATTGCCGCGACCTCGATGGGAATCTGATCGAGGTCGCGGTCTATCCCTCCTAGCGGGTCCAGTCGTAGGTGATGCCGGTGAGCTTCTCGCTCAGCGCCCAGAGCCTGCGCGCTTCCGTGCGGCTGTAGGCGATCGGGTTGCGCAGGGTTCGGCGTGGATAGCCGAAAGCCTCGAAAGCCGGTCCGACATAGGAGTTTCCGGCGAGATTCGGCATCGTGGCCGCGTACAGCTGCGGAAGCGCGCCCCGGGAATCGGATTGGGCGAAGGAGACGAGCAGGCGTTGCTGTGCTGCCGCCAGGCGGCCCGCGACGCCCTTCTCCGCGTCGGAGTCGTAGAGGTTGGTCGCCGATAGGCCGGGGTGGGCGACCACGGCGGTGAGCCGAACACCCGCGGCTCCGGCGCGTCGGTGTAGCTCCGCGGTGAACAAGAGATTGGCGAGTTTGGATTGGCTGTAGGCGAGCCACCGGATGTAGACCATTCGCCAGTTCGGGTCGAGCCAGTTGATCAACCCACCCCAGGCCGCGATCGAGGAGACGGTGACAACGCGGGGTTCGGGGGCGCGCAGCAACACGGGCAGCAACAGACCGGTTAGGGCGTAGTGCCCCAGGTGATTCGTCCCGAATTGCGCGTCGAAGCCGTCGGCCGTGCGCTGATGACGAGGCAGCGCCATGACACCCGCGTTGTTGACCAGAATGTCGATCGGGGTGCCCCGCACCTCGAGATGGTCCGCCGCGCGCCGGATCGAGCTCAGATCGGCCAGATCCAGAGGCAGCACTTCGGGTTTGGGTCCGGTGGCGGCATTGCTCACCTGCTCCAGCGCCGCCGCGGCCTTGAGTTCGTTGCGGCAGGCCAGCAGCACGTGAGCGCCCTTGGCGGCCAGCGCTTCCGCCGTGCGCAGGCCGAGGCCGCTATTGGCCCCGGTGACGATCGCGGTCTTGCCGGTCTGGTCCGGAATGTCGTCGGCCGTCCACCGCCGGGCGATCAGGGGCGGGCTGGCCACGGCGGGTCGATCGGGCAGGGCCTCGGTCATACGGTCGTTCTCCTCGCTCGAATTCCGTCTCAGACAATGTACCCGCCACGACCGAGGCGCAACACCCGAGGCGATGGACCCGCCCCGAAGAAGGCGAATGCAAACGAGCAGCGCGACGACGAGCAACCAGTTCGGTTACGGCGCAGCCTCATCACCGCAACGCTGACGCCCGCACCGAGATTCGACCACCTGGCACGAACGATCGCCCGAACCTATTCTGTCTGGGACACTATGGAAGAGGGTTCGGGCAATGTCTACCACCATCATCGTCATCGCGGCCGTGCTCATCGCGCTGGGAGTGCTCGCCGCGAGCATTGCCGCCTCGGTCCTCCGGGCCTGGTCCAAAGCCGTCCTGGCCGGTGGCGGTTTCTCGGTGCGGCCCCTGTCCGCCGAAGAGCTGGATCCGTTTCTCACCGACGCCACCTTCACCGTCACCGCGCGCCGTAGATTCCCGTTTCCGCCGGACAAGGTCTGGGACGCCCTGCAACTCGACGGCACCTTCTCTTGGATTCCACTCGTCAACGGCATCCACTACGGCGACGACAACCGGCGCGAGGGCGCGGCACGCAGCTTCGACGGAGTGCTGTTCGCCTGCGCGGAAAAGGTGGTCACCACGGCCCCGGACAAGCGGCTCTCGGTGACCGGCACTCGAATCTCCCTGCCCTTCGTCATCGACGCGTTCGCGCAGGACTATCGACTCGACGAAGCCGACGGCGGCACCATTCTCCGCTGGACCATCGCCTTCCACCCGAGGCTGGGCGGCTTCCTGCCGCTGCGCTGGGCCGCGCCGTTCGTGAAACCTGTGATGTCCCTGAGTATCAAGGGATTGGCGTCTCGCATCTGAGTGTCGTCCTGCCGCAGTGGGATTCTCGGGATAGCCTCGCAAGCGCTCGCGAAAACTCTGCAGGACTTGCCAATTGCTCGCCGAAGGATACGAAAAGTGAATAGCCTCGCAGACTTCTCCACTCGCAACGGTGGATTCCGCAATGTCGTGGTGACCGCCGTGGAGATGACCACCTCGATCGCTCCCGATACGGAAGGCACCTGGCAGGGGCTGCTTTCCGGGGCCAGCGGAATTTCCACGCTCACCGATCCCGAGATCACCGAGTTGGGCCTGCCGGTCACCATTGGCGGCAAACTCGTGGCGGATCCGACCGCGGAACTCGACCGGATCAAGAAGCGCCGCATGTGTTATGTGCAGCAAATGTCGTATGTCATGGGAAAACGCCTGTGGGCCACCGCCGGTAGCCCCGAGGTCGACAAGGATCGCCTGGGCGTGTGCATCGGCACCGGGCTCGGCGGCGCGGACACCATTGTCGACGCCAATGACGCCATGCGCGAGTACGGCTATCGCAAAGTGTCGCCGTTCGCGGTGCCCATGTCCATGCCCAATGGGGTGTCGGGTGTGGTGGGTTTGGAGATCGGGGCGCGGGCCAGTCTGGTCACCCCGGTCTCGGCGTGCGCGTCCGGCAATGAGGCGCTGGTGCACGCCTGGCGGTCCATCGTGCTGGGCGAGGCCGACATGATCGTGGCCGGTGGTGTGGAGGGCTACATCAATCCCGTTGCCATCGCCGGATTCTCCATGGCGCGGGCCCTGAGCACGCGACTCGACGAACCCGAACGCGCCTCCCGCCCCTTCGACCGCGACCGCGACGGTTTCGTCTTCGGCGAGGCCGCCGCGCTGCTGCTGGTCGAGTCCGAGGAGCACGCCCTGGCCCGCGGCGCGAAACCGCTGGCCCGACTACTCGGCGCGGGCCTCACCGCCGACGGCTATCACATGGTCGCCCCCGATCCAGAGGGCCTGGGCTGCGCCCGCGCCATGCGCCGCGCCATCGAATCCGCGGGCGTCGGGGCGGCCGAGGTTGATCACGTCAATGCCCACGCCACCGGCACCAGCATCGGAGACCTGGCCGAGGCCAAGGGGATCGCCGCGGCCATCGGCACCCATCCCTCGGTGTACGCGCCCAAGTCCGCGCTGGGGCATTCGGTGGGCGCGGTCGGCGCACTCGAGGCGATCATCTCGGTGCTGACCCTGCGCGACCAGGTGATCCCGCCGACCTTGAACCTGGAGAACCAGGACCCCGAGGTCGAGTTGGACGTGGTGCACACCAAGCCCCGCCACACCGAAGTCGAATTCGCGCTGAACAATTCGTTCGGTTTCGGCGGACACAATGCGGCGGTGCTGTTCGGGCGCTACTGAGTGACGCAGGATCGTCGGCCGGTCAGCCGGTCCGGCCGGAGGACCCGCGCCGCCCATCGCACGCCGCGCGGCGCGACGCGGGTCGCCAGATACCGGGCGCGGGCTTCGATCGGCGTGGGCACGACCGCGGGATTGCGCGCGGCCACCCGAACAATGGTGCGGGCGATGCTTTCCGAGCTGTGCGCACCCAGGGCCGGGCACACCGCCGTGACTCCCACGCCGGTCCCCGCGAATTCCAATCGCAAGCTCTCGGTGAGCATTTGCGCGGCGGCCTGGGTCGCGCAGTACGCCGCGCTCAGCGGAATCGGGGTGAAGGCCGCCACCGAGGTCACATTGATGATCCGTCCACCCCGCCCGGAGTCGATCATCTGTCGCCCGAAATACGTGGACCCGTGCACCAATCCCCACACATTGACGCCCATGAGCCGATCCCATTCGTCGAGGGTGTGCTCGAGAAATGGTCCGGCCGTGGTGTATCCGGCAGTGTTGACGAGCACCTTCGCCGTGCCGAACTCGTTGCGCACATCCTGTGCGAAGTGCTCCATCGCCACCGCGTCGGCCACGTCCACCGCGAACGGCGTGGCGTCCCCGCCGAATTCCTCGATGCTCTCGACGGTCCGCACCGCGCGCTCCTTGTCCGGATCCGCGACAATCACGATGGCTCGCTCGCGGGCGAAGCGCTGTGCCACCGCGCGGCCGATGCCGTCACCGGCGCCGGTAACGACGACCACGTCGTTGTCCAAACCTGTCATGCGTGGTTCCCCGTTTCCGCTGCCGCGGCACCGCTTTCGAGTGGCGTCTGCTGTCCCAGACAATATATACTCCGGATTCTCCAGCGGAGGAGCGGAATGCAGCGCCCGAGAGCCAAACCCTTCCACCCCGAACTCGCGGTGGTGACCGGGGCGGGCAGCGGCATCGGCCGCGGCACCGCCAAGGCGCTCGCCGCCCGCGGGGCCGAGGTCGTGGTGGCCGACATCAATTTCGCGACCGCCGCGGACACGGTGGCGCTGATCCGTTCGGCCGGTGGGTCGGCCTTTCCGTACGCGCTGGATGTGGGCGACCCGCTGGCGCTCGAGACCTTCGCCGACTATGTGCGCACCGCGCACGGGATTCCGGACGTGGTGGTCAACAATGCCGGAATCGTGGTCGGCGGGCCGTTCTTCGACATCCGCCCCGCCGACCTGCACCGCATCGCGGCGGTGAACCTGACCGCGATCGTGCACGGCTGCAGGCTCTTCGGCGCGCAGATGGCCGCGCGCGGGCGGGGCGGGCACCTGGTGAACATCTCCTCCATCGCGGCCTTCACCCCGGTCCGGCTGGCCACGCCGTACTCCGTCGCCGCGGCGGGGGTGAAGCATTTCAGCGAAACCCTGCGCACCGAACTGGCTTCCGAGCGGATCGGCGTCACGGTGGTCTGCCCGGGCCTGATCGCCACCAATCTCGCCGCCACGGCCACCCTGGCCACACTCAGCGCCGAGCAGGTCGCCATCACCCGGCAGCTCGTGGTCAAGGCGATGACCCTGCTCGGCATGCATCCCGACAGGGCCGGGCGCAAGATCGTCGCGGCGATCGAGAGCAATCGCGCATTACTGCCGCTGCGACTGGAATCATGGCTGGCCTACCGGCTGACTCGCGCTTTCCCCCGGACCAGCCGCACTCTCATGCGGGTGGTCAGCGGACCCGAGGTCGAGCGCGTGGTGCGTTTCATAATCGATCACCCCGGTTTCATTGGCGTGGCGCGGGAGGCGGCAGCGATAATGCCCCAACGTCGCGGACTCCAAACGTATTGGGAGCCGCCCGAATACGATGACCCTCCACCACCACCCATACCACTGAGGAGATAACCCGATGAGCGATCAGCCGCCCGCCGAACCGCCGACCCGCAGCGCCCGGGTGATCCTGGTATTCATGGCGATCGCCGTCATTACCGCGCTGGTCACGGCGGGCATGCTGGCCGGTTGAGTCACGCGCCGAGATCGCGCAGCGCGGCGGCGAGGGCGGGCGCGATGGGGACCAGCAGGTCCACATTGCGATCGGCGGGGGTGCCCGCCGAGTGCGGACCGCCCACCCGGGTCGGCTCGTTGTAGGACAGTTCGCGGTGCCAGGCCGCGAGATCCCACAGGTTCAGCTCGGCGCCCGGGCGGGCCGGGGCGGCGTGATCGATCATGGTCGAGCGAATCACCAGCAGGTCCTCGCCCGAATCCGCCGGTGCCAGCGACAGCTCCAGGGCGCGCGTCTGGCACGGCCATTCGCACAGGCCCGAGGTGAGCACGTGCCAGAAGCCGCCGCCGTCCCGGGTGTGCGGGACGACGGAGTTGCGGTGTTCGTGACCGGCGATCCACAGCACCACATTGCCGAAGCGGTGCGCGAGGGCCTCCAGATCGGCGGCGTGGTAGCGCCTTTCGGCGTCGGGGACGGTGTTGTCCATCATGGTCAGGCCGTGATGCGAGGCGAGGACCACGATCCGGTCGGGATTGCCGGTGCGGACCAACGCCCCGTCCTCGTCCCGGTACTCGGAGTGGACCTCGGTCAGCCGGTCGATCAGCCAATCCCGCTGCCGGGCACCGATGCTGCCGGTGACGTGGCCGGAGGGGTGGGTGGAGTCCAGCACGATCATGCGCAGGCCCGGGACCGCGTCGTAGCAGTAGTAGGTGGTGCCGTCGGCGAGGTTCTGTTCGGTGAAGCCGTGGCCGGGCGGCTGGGTGGGGCTGTCCAGGTGCGCCCGGACGTACTCGGCCGGACCGATCACGCGACGGTCCGCACGCGGCTCGATGGGCCGGGATGGGCCGTGGGACAGGGCGGTCGGGTCGGCCAGGTACAGATCCATCGGGCGATCCGGCGGTTCCATGCCCAGATCGATCGGCTGCCGGTCCCCCGTCACCAGCGCCTGGAATTGCGGGGTGAGCGGCGCGCGGCCCTGGACCAGGCAATCGTGATTGCCGAAGCAGCCCAGCCACGGGACGCCGAGGCCCTCGGTGACGAAGGGGCGACCCGCCGCGGTCAGCAGGCCCGGGACGTCCGGGAAGCCGTGCTCGCGTTTGTAGACGTCGCGGGATTCCGGTTCCGGGTTGTAGAACTCCGCGGAAACCGCCTGCGCGGGATGCGCTTTCGGGTCGTCGACGCCGAAGTTCGGGTCCAGTTCGGTGCCGCCGTCGAGCAGGGCCAGCAGCGCGGTCAGTTCATTGGCTTGCGCGCTGTCGATGCTGTCGCCGGTGGTGATGACGAAATCCGGTGCGGTGCCGTCGATTTCCCGCACGGACCGGACACTGGCCTCGATGGCCTGCAAGAGCAGCGGTTCCTGCGGACGGTAGGCCGGGAACATGAACTCCCAGCCGGGTCGTCCGGCCAGGCGGTGCAGGAAGGTGAGCCGTCCGGGCGAGTGGGGATCGGCGAGCTGGAAATCGGTCATCTGCACGAACCGCGCTACCCGAGAGCCGCTGGCGAGCACCGAGCGGCCGGGCACGAGATCGTCGCGTTCCCTGTGCGGTTCACCGGGAGCGCGCGTCAGGGCACGGTACCGACCGGAAGATGCTGGGGCGAGGGTGAATTCGTCGGAGGTCACGCGCTCAGCCCCGCACCGCCGCCGGTTCGACACGGCGGGAGTGCGCCGCGGACAGCTCCTCGAGGGTCCGGCCCTTGGTTTCCGGCGCGAGCGCCACGGCAATGGCCAGACCGATCACACTCGCCCCCACGAAGAGCCAGAGTACGTGGTGCAGACCCCATTTCGAGATGAGGGTGGGCAGCCACAGGGTGCCGATGATCGCGCCGATGCGGGAGACGGCGGTGGCCAGGCCATTGGCGGTGGCGCGCACCGGGGTCGGGAAGACCTCGCTCGGATAGACCAGGTTCACGATGCCGGGACCCGAATTCGCGAACAGTACGGCCGCGCCCAGCAGGATGACCAAACCGGTGAGACCGGGACTCCGCCACAGCGCCAAGGTCGTCAGGGCCAGGAACATGCCGGTGAATCCGGTGATCAGCAGCGGACGCCGCCCGACCCGATCGACCAGCAGCACACCGGTGACGGCACCGACGACACCGACCAGGGCGATGATCAGCGACCCCGCGTAAGTGCCCGTCGTGCTGGTCGTCACCTGCTTGAGAATCGTCGGCGTGTACAGCGTGATGCCGTAGTACGACATCGTGTACATGAACCAGAACCCGCAGCAGAAGAACGTGAAGCGCACCAGCGGCAGCGTGAGCAGCATCCGCCACGGCGAAACCGGCTCGGGGCCGGGCGTTTCCGCACGCACCGCGCCCGTGTCACCCAACTCGGTCAACACCGCGCGCGCCTCCTCCGCACGCCCCTGCGCGGCCAGCCAGCGCGGCGACTCCGGAATGCTGCGCCGCATCCACAGCACCACCAACGCGAACACCGCGCCCAGCACGAGCATCACCCGCCACATGGCGCTGCCCAGCGGCAACAGCAGCAGCGCGAGCACGTAAGTCGTTGCCGCCCCGACGAACCAGGTCGCACCCAGTCGCGTCATGAGCGTGCCGCGGCGGCGGGCCGGAGCGTACTCGGCCAGCAGCGAGGTCGAGATCGTGTAGTCCGCGCCGAGCGCCAGGCCGAGCAGGAATCGCGCCGCCAGCAGCTGCCAGGCGTCCTGGGCGAGTGCGGCCAAGAGCGCCAGCACCACGAAGCCGATCAGATTGACCAGATACATCCGCTTGCGACCCAACCGGTCGGTGAGTCGCCCGAAGACCAATGCGCCCACGAACATTCCCACCACCGCGGCGGCCGAGACCGCGCCGGTCAGGAATCCGGACATGTGCCATTGCTTGGTGACGGTCGGCAGGGCGACGGCGATGACGGTGATGTCGTAGCCGTCGAGGAACATTCCGGCCGCCGACAGCACCGTCACCTTGCGGTGGAAGGCGGTCAGGTCGTCGGAGTCCAAAACTGAGAAGGCATCGCGGGACACGATGCTCCTTCCGGGTCGAAGCTGCTGTACTCAATCGTTTTAGCAGAGCTAGCTGGGTCGTCGAAGGGTATCGCGTCAGAGTCCATCGACTGTTCAGACCATGACCATGGGTGTTCAATTCGCGTTCGCTAGGGTGTCGTTCGTGCCCGTTGCGCGAGAACCCGTCACCCAGCGCGATGTCGCGGCCTCGCTCGGGGTCTCCATCTCCGCGGTCAGCCTCGCGCTGTCCGGGCGGCCCGGGGTCGGCGACGACCTGCGGCGACGCATTCTCGATCGCGCCGCCGAACTGGGTTACCGCCCCAATGCCTCCGCGGTCGCGCTGCGCACCAGCCGAACCCGCGTCCTCGGCCTGCTCATTCGCAACCTGCGCAATCCACACTTCCTGGATGTGATCGACGGCTTCGACGAGACCTGCGCCCGCGCGGGCTACGAGGTCATGGTCGGGTCCTCGCGCTACGACCCGACCCGGGAGGCGCAGTTGGTCGACGCCTTCCAGCATCGCGCCATCGACGGCCTGGCCATCGCGCCCATCGGCACCAACCATCGCGTCCGAGAGCGCTTCTCGGCCACCAGTCGACCGGTCGTGCTGCTCGACACCGCGGCTCCGGACGCGGCCACCATGAGTGTGCGCTCGGATCAGGAAGCCTCGGTGGATCTGGCGGTCCAGCATCTGCTGGAGCTGGGGCATCGCCGCGTGGCCATGGTGGTGGCTCCCGACGACAAGTCACCCGATCCCGAACGCCTGCAACACTTCCGACGTCTGGCCGCCGATCTCGGTTTCACCGCCGACACCGTCACCACCGAGCTCTCCGCCGACGCTGCCCGCACCGCGCTGCGCCAGGCACTGGAACGCGACGCGGCGACGCGCCCGACCGCGTTCATCACCAATAGCGATTACATCGCCCACACCGTCTATCTCGCCGCCGCCGATCTCGGACTGTCCATCCCCGAGGACATCTCGGTCATCGGCCACGACGACCTGCCCACCTCGGCCAGCCTGTACCCGGCCCTGACCACCATTGCCGTCGACCGCCGCAGCATTGGCGAACAGGCCGCGACGCTGCTCATCGACGCGCTGGCCGGAGGTCCGGGCGACCGGACGAATATCGTTGTCCCGGTGGAGCTTCGAGTCCGATCCAGCACCGCCCGGCCCGCGGGTGGGCTCAGGCCGTAGCGCTGTGCCGCCGCTCCTCGGAGCCGGTGTCGAGGCCGACCAATTCGCCGAATCGGGCCAGCACTTTCTCGTGGTACATGGCGAACAGGTCCTCGAACAGCGCCAATTGCGCCTCGGAGGGCCCGTTCTCGGACTCCCACACCGCCAGCAGCGCCCGCCACACCAGTACGTGCAGGTCCGGTGAGACCACGAAGTACGCCCGCGCGGCCTCGGGCACCTCGAACAGCATCTCCCCCACCGAGTTCAGCACCGCGCGCTGCATCGTGTGGCCGAGATCGGTGAGCACCGTGCGCACCAACCCCACCTCGAGCTCGAGCATGCGGACCTGATCGGGATCGGCGCTGCGGGCCAGGGTTTCGAGTTCGTCCACCGCCGCGGTCAAAACCGCGGGCTCGATGCCGCGCTCGGCGGCGGTGTAGTCGAGCAGCGCCTCCAGCACGATGGCCCGCTCGGCCGCCACGATATTGGCGAACATCTCCGCGGCCGTCTCGGGCGAGGGCAGCGACAGCCGGAACAGTCGCCGATACACGTCCACCCCGCCCGCCCGGCGCACATCTCGCACGGTGAATCCGCGACCGCGATGGGCGTCGACGAACCCGTAGGACTCCAGACGACCCAGAACCAGTTGCGCGGTAGCCCGATTCATATCGAACTCCTCGGCGACCTGGCGAACCGACGGCATCAGGTCCCCGGGCGCGTACTGCCCGGTCGCCACGCGGCGAGCGAGCTCGTCCGCCACATCGGCGACGACCGTCTGGGCACCCATCCTGTCACCTTTCGACAACTTTCGGATACGTCCCAGACAGTTTAGACTTTCGTGTGCCAAACTGCACGTGCACGAGGTGTGGCGGGCCACATAGCCTGGGGCGGTCGGGCACGCACACGACGAGGTGAGCAATGTCGATACGGCGGATCGGAAATCGTTCGGGGGCCAGTACACCCGTGCCGCCGGTCCGTGCCGCCACCCGCAATGCCCGAATCGCCAGTCTCCCGGTCGCATTCGCCGGACGACAGGCCGCCGGGGTCGGCAAGAAGGCGCTCGGCAAATCCCCGGCAGCCGTCGACCACGACATTCGGATGCGCACGGCCCAGCACATTTTCGAGGTGCTCGGTGAGTTGAAGGGCTGCGCCACCAAACTGGGACAGCTGCTCTCACTGTATGAGCTGGCCCTGCCGCCGGAGATCGCCTCCCCCTACCGCGACGCCCTCACCCAGCTGCAGGATTCCGCGCCCACCATGCTGCCCGCGACCGTCCGCGAGGCCATGGCCGCCAACCTGGGCGAGAACTGGCGTTGGCACTTCAGCGAATTCGACGAGCGCCGCGCCGCCGCGGCCTCCATCGGCCAGGTGCATCACGCGACCTGGCGGGACGGCCGCAAGGTCGCGGTCAAGGTCATGTATCCGGGCGCGCACCAGGCGGTCCTCGCCGACCTGCAGCAGCTGCGCCGAATCTCGGTGCTGGCCACCGTGTTCGCGCCGGGCGCGGATGTCCCCGCGGTCACCGAGGCCATCTGCACCTGTGTGGCACAGGAACTCGACTATGCCGCCGAGGCCGAGCACCAGCGACGCTTCGCCGAGGCCTACGCCGACGATCCGGACTTCGTGATCCCGAACGTGATCGCCCAGCGCGGCGATGTGATCGTCACCGAATGGCTCACCGGCACACCGGTTTCGCGCATCATCGAATCGGGTGCGCCGGAGGAGCGCAGCCGGGTCGGCATGCTCATCATCCGCTTCCTGCTGTCGGCCTGGTCGCGCACCGGGCTGCTGTACTGCGATCCGCATCCGGGGAATTTCCGAGTGCTGCCCGACGGGCGGCTGGGCGTGGTGGATTTCGGGGCCTGCACGCCCTGGCCGCCGCCGGGCTTCGAGGAATTGGTCGGCGAGGTCATGGATGCCGCATTCAATGGGGGCATACCGGAATTGGATGCCGCCATCCGCCGCCACCGCTTCGTGCGGCCCGGCCGCAGCTACGATGTGGCGGCCCTGGCCGAGGGACTCGACACGGTCGGCGAACCGCTCACCGTCCCCACCTTCCGCCTCACCACCGCCTGGCTACGCGGCCACGTCCGGTCCGTCCTGGCCCCTCGACTGTCGAATGTGCACCGCCAGCTCGACATGCCCGCCTACTTCACACCCTTCGCCCGCTGCTTCCTGACCGCCCTCGGCGTGGTGTGCCAGCTCGAGACCGAGGGGCCGCTGCGGGCCGAATTCGCGCGCTGGTCACCGGAATTGGCCGCCGTCTTCGAGCGCTACGACGCCGCCCGCGCCCAACCCACCGACCTCGGAATCGTCCGTCACCTCCGCAGCGTGCCCACCGACCGCCGCGCCTCCAGCGTCGGCTGACCCGAAACGCCCTCCGCCGACCCGAAACGGCCTTGCCGCACTGTGGGTCTCGATACGATTTCCCCAGGGAGGTGCGCCATGACAAAGGTGCTCTTGATCACCGGTGATGCCGCCGAAGACCTCGAGGTCATGTACCCCTACCAGCGCCTGCTGGAAGAGGGCTACGAGGTCGACATAGCGGCCCCCACCCAGAAGAAACTCCAATTCGTCGTCCACGACTTCACCGACGGCTTCGACACCTACACCGAAAAACTCGGCCGCACCTGGCCTTCGGACGTAGCCTTCGCCGACGTCGACCCAACCGAATACGCCGCCCTGGTCATCCCAGGCGGACGAGCCCCCGAATTTCTCCGCAACAACCCAGACTGCCAACGCCTGGTCCGCCACTTCGCGGAAACGAACAAACCGATAGCCGCGCTATGCCACGGACCCCTGATCCTGGCAGCCGCCGGTGTCCTACACGACCGCACCGCGAGCAGCTATCCAGCGCTGGAGCCCGACGTTATTGCCGCCGGGGGCAATTGGATAGACAGCCCCGACAATATCGACGGCAATTTAATTACCGGCCGAGCCTGGCCCGATCATCCACAATGGATGCGAGCATTCATGGAAGTGCTACGCAAATCCGCACCACCCGCTGGCCAATAATTCGAAAAGCACTGTAAGAACAGACATTTCGGGTTCCCCCCTTTCGAATTCAGCGGTAGAATTAAAGCATGAATTCGAAGGGGGAAACACTCGACAGCACCGGCATCGGCGCCCTGATGACCGCGATCACCAACGTCGCCGACAATGCCCTGCACGGTGGACTCAAGCCGCTCGCCGATATCGATGCCGTGGAATTCATGCGTCGCTTGGAGATCTGCAAGCGTCAACTGGCTGCGGTGGATTCGGCTCTGGTGATCGAGATCGCGGAGCGGGACCTGCCGCGCAAGGCGGGGGTGAAGGATGTGGTGCCGTTCCTGCGTCAAACCCTCGGTTTGTCGCGGTATGACGCGGCGATGCGGGTGAAGATCGCCGAGGCGTGTGGGGAGTTCCTGGGAGCCGACGGCACGCCGCGCCCGGTCACCTTGGCGGCGACCGCGAACGCCTTTGAAGCGGGCGTGATCTCACGCGATCATGTGCGCGGGATCGTGGACATCATGACGCATCTGCCCGCCGACGTGCCCGCGCCCGCGCGGGTCGAGACCGAGGCACTGCTGGTCGAGCACTGCGTGACCGGGCACCCCGACGACCTCCCGAAGATCGGGCGCGAGATCCTCGCTCGTTTGGATCCGGAGGGCACGGTGATTTCCGATGCCGATCGTCGTCGCCGTCGCGGGATCACGATCAGCCGTCCCGGGGTGGATGGGATGTCGAAGATCGAAGGCTGGCTCACCCCAGAGTTGCGCGCCCTGCTGGATGCGATCTTCGCCAAGCTGGCCCGCCCGGGCATGTGCAACCTCGACGATGCTGACACCGAAATCCTCACCGCCACCACGCACGTCGAGTCCAAGGTGTTGGAGGCCGCCGCACGCCGTGATCGTCGCGACGCCGGGCAGCGCACCCACGACGCGTTGTTCGCGCTCGTGACCGCCTTGCAGCCGGTCACCGACACCGCCACTGGTGTCGATGCCGCTGGCGCTGGTGTTGGTGTTGCTGCGGCGCGTGCGGGTAAGCCGGTGAAGCTGGGCAAGCACCGTGGCCTGCCCGTCGAAGTCGTGGTCACCATGAGCCTGGCCGACCTCGAGAAAGGTGCGGGTGTGGCCACCACCGCCTCGGGTGGACATCTGAGCATCAATGAAGCACTCAAGTTGGCCAAGGGATCTCGCCCCGTGCTCGCGATCCTCGACAAGGACGAGATCCCGCTCTACCTGGCACATGGTGAGCGTTTGGCTTCCTCGGGTCAACGCCTGGCGTTGATCGCCCGCGATCGCGGCTGCACCCACCCCGGCTGCGATGTACCCGCGAGCATGTGCGCGGCCCATCATGTGATCGATTGGGCCAAGGGCGGACCCACCGACCTGAACAACCTCGCCCTGGTCTGCGACCACCACCACGCGATGGTCAACGACAGCGAGCATGGGTGGCAGACGGTGATGTTGGGCAAGGACTCGGCTCATCCGGGTCGGGTGGGGTGGATTGCCCCGGCGACGTTGGACCCCTCCCACACCCCGCACGTCAACGACAAACATCACCTCGGGGAGCGGGTCGCCACGGCAGTCGATTCCAGTTGCCGGAAGTGGGGTTCACGGGCAGCGTGACACCCGGCTGCTCGTCTCCGGCTGGCGTGCGCAAAACAACGGGAAGCGTGGTCACCTCGCCTGCCCTACCGGACTGGGGCTGACGCCGAGTTGGGAGCCGCCACCTCACCTCCCAGCCCACGGACTGCACGCATCACCTTCTCGAGACAACCCAAGAACTCGAAAACCACCGAACCGTTCGACAGCTCCACAGTTTTCAGGTTCTTTGACAATTCCATAGAGACGATGAACGGCCGAGCGGTGAGGGGGCTGGTAGGTGAGTGAGGTTCGGTAGGTAAGGGGGCTGGTAGGTGCGGTTTTTGCGGGAGGGGGCTGGTAGGTGAGAGGGCCTCGCAAGCTCGGCCACCCTCTCTCCCTCCTCCTGGCTTCTTTTATCTTTTCTTCTTTTGTCTTTTGGCTCTTCGGGGGTTTCTAGTCATAGATCCGTTCTATGCATCCATCGGATCATGGCCGCTACCGGGAGAAATCCCGACGAACGAGAGTGGAGGCATGACCACAGCAACCTTTCGTAGGACCGCCGAAGCCTCCGTATCCCCTGCTCGGGTGAGTACGGGGTCCTCGGTGCGGGAGGGCGAGCGGTGGGAGCCGATTCGGCATTTGGCACCGAACTGGTTTGCCGTGGTGATGGGGACCGGGATCGTGGCCAATGCCGCGGGCACTCTGCCGTTGCAGTTCCCCGGGCTGCGCGGGGCCGCCACCGGGGTGTGGGCTCTGGCTGCGGTGATTTTGGTGGTTCTCGCGGGGTCGTGGGTGTTGCACTGGCGTCGGTATCCCGAGGAGGCTCGGGGGCATGGGATGCATCCGGTCATGATGCAGTTCTATGGGGCTCTGCCCATGGCGCTGATGACCGTTGGTGCGGGCACGCTGCTGCTCGGTAAGGATGTGATCGGGCTGACCGCTGCCGTGGCCGTCGATTGGGTGTTGTGGTCCGCTGGAACCGTGCTCGGCCTGTTGACAGCCGCCAGCATCCCTTACCGCATGATCACCCGCCACAATTTCGATGCCGATTCCGCCTTCGGCGGCTGGCTGATGCCCGTGGTGCCGCCCATGGTGTCGGCCGCCCTCGGTGCGCTGCTGGTGCCCTACGCTCCCGAAGGGCAGCTGCGTCTGACCCTGTTCGTGGCCTGCCTGGCCATGTTCGGTCTGAGCCTGATCGCCGCCTTCGCCACCATCATCCTGATCTGGTCGCGACTGCTGCACCACGGTCTGCCACCGGCCGGCATGGTCGCCACCGTCTGGCTGGTGCTGGGTCCCCTGGGCCAAGGCGTGACCGCCGCCGGTGCCCTGGCCAATGTCTCGGACACCGTGCTGCAGCCCGGTGACGCCTCCGGGTTCCAGCTGTTCTCGCTGCTGTTCGGCATTCCCACTTGGGGTTTCGCCATGCTGTGGCTGGCCCTGGCCATCGCCGTGACCTACCACGCCCGCAAGTCGATGCCGTTCAATATGACCTGGTGGGGCTTCACCTTCCCCCTGGGCTGCTGCGTCACCGGCAGCACCGCCCTCTACCAGCACTCCGGGGCCAATGTCTTCGCCGTGATCGCGGTGGCTCTCTACGCCCTGCTGGTCGCCGCCTGGGCCGTGGTCGCCGCCAAGACCGTCCGGGGCGTGCTGCACGGCAACCTGCTGCGCCCCGCCAACTGAATATCCCGATCCGAGAGCGTGGCACGGTCCGACCGACGGACCGTGCCCGTTCTTGTCGAACCCGCTCCGTTGTAACCCCGTGCCCTATCTACTGGCAGACGTGAACCTACGTCGGCTTTTTCGGTGGATACAGAAAGCAGCGGTTCATGGTGCGAGGGGTGGAATCCGACCATCAACGCCTCGATCCCGGGCGCCGAACACAACCCTCCGCGGGTTCGGGCACGGGTCGGGAGTTGCGGCTGGTGTCCGGTGACAGCTACGCCAGCTGGGAGGCGGTCTACCGCGACAACGCCACCTGGGTCTACGCGCTGATGTTCGGCAAGGTCGGAAACCGGCCGGACGCAGAGGATCTCACCGCCGAGGTGTTCATGGCGGCGCTCAAACCGCTGCGCATCACCGCCAGCGCCCCCGAGGTGCGGGCCTACCTGCGGGCCACGGCGCGCACGGTGCTGGCCGCGCACTGGAAGGCGCGCATGGGCCGCGAGATCACCACCATCGAGGGCGATATAGCCGACGATCCCCCCGAGGAACTGCCCGATTCCGGAGCCGAGGCCCGCGCAAAAGCCGTGCTGGCCGAGCTCCCGGACCGCTATCGTCGCGTACTGGAACTGCGATTCCTGCAAGGACTCTCGGTGAAGGAGGCGGCGCAGAGCCTGGGTGTGACGGTGGCGAATGCGAAGGTGTTGCAGCATCGGGCGTTGCAGATGGCGTCCCAGCTGAATGAGCGAGGTGTGCGGTGAGCGGGCGGGATGTGCGGCGTTTCGTCGACGAACTACTGGCCGGTAAGCGGTCCACGGGCTTCGAACCCGACGACGCCGAGGCGCAGGAGATGCGCACGGCCATCGAACTGCGTGCCGCGCGCATGGGCAGCGACGCACCCAGCGAGGAATTCCTGAGCAGCCTGCAACGCCGCCTGGCCGACGAAATCGAGGACACGCCAACGGAAGTCCCGAAGACCAACGGCTACCGACGCCGGAACCTGTTGATCGGCACTTCCGCCGCCGCGGCCGCCGCGACCGTCGGCGCGGTGGTGGATCGCACGCTCCTCGGCCACGGCGAGGTGACGACGCCCCCGGCCGCGCAAGCCCCGTTGTCCCCCAATACCGGTGCGTGGCTGCCCATCGCGCGATCCAGCGATCTGCCCGAGGGCGCGACGGTGGCCTTCGATGTCGGCACGGTCAACGGCTTCGTGCGCCGCGCCCAGGGCATTCCGGTCGCGGTCTCGGGCGTGTGCACCCATCAGGGCTGCAAACTGTGGCTGGACGCGCCCGCCGAACGCCTGCGCTGCCCGTGCCACTCCACCTCGTTCTCCATCGAGGGTGCGGTGGTGACCCATCAGCTGCCGGTCGCCCCCGCCCCGTTGCCGACCATTCAGGTGCGTGAAAACAACGGCACGATAGAGGTTTTCGCGCCGACGGTGTAACCCCCGCCCCTATCTATGGATGACCGATTCGCAGCAGCGAAGCGACTCATCCCGGATGGAGGCCCGGACACCCATGAGACCCACCCGCAGCCCACGGCGCGTCGCGCTCGCCGTCGTCGCCGCCACGGCAGCCCTGCTGACCGCGAGCGCGTGCGGCTCCAGCGGCGGCGGCAAAGCCCCCGACAATGCCGCCCCCGGTATCACTTTCGCTTCCGGCACCGCAACGCCCGGCATGGTGCCGGACGGTAGGGGTCCGGCCATGCCCGGCATGTCCATGCCGAGCACGTCGTCCGCCGCGGCGGCGCCGGCCGGACCCAATGCCGTCACCATCGACAATTTCGCCTTCGGGCCCAGCTCGCTGACCGTCAAGGTCGGCACCACGGTGACCTGGACCAATCACGACGAGGAACCGCACACCGTGGTCGCCACCGACGGGACGTTCCGCTCCCCGACCCTGGGCAACAACGCGACCTACACCTTCACCTTCGGCAAGGCGGGCACCTTCGCCTACGTCTGCTCGATTCATCCGTTCATGCACGCGACCGTGGTGGTGACCCAATGACCGAACAGGATCCGCAGCAGATGACCCGCCGCCAGCTCATGCGGCACAGCGCCTGGTTCGGGGCGGCGGTGGGCCTGGCGGTGGTGGGCGGCGAGGTGGTCTCGCACGTGGCAGGCACCGCCCTGGCCGACACCGCGCGCCCGACCCTGCGTTTCGCGCAGGTCAGCGATAGTCACATCGGTTTCACCGGCACCGCCAACACGAGCGTGACCGACACCTTCACCGAGGCCATCTCGCAGGTGAACGCACTGGGCTACGAACCCGACTTCGTCATCCACACCGGCGATCTCACCCACCTGGCCACCCAGGACCAGTTCGATCAGGTCAAGCAGATGATGCAGGGCTTCAAGACCCCGCACGTGTTCACCGTTCCGGGAGAACACGATTCGAGCGACGACGGCGGCGCGCGCTACCGCCAGACCTTCGGCAATGGCACCCGCGGCGACGGCTGGTACAGCTTCGACATCGCGGGCGTCCACGTCATCGGATTGGTCAATACGCTCAATCTCAAGGATCTCGGACATCTCGGACAGGATCAGCTGGATTTCGTCCAGAAGGACGTGGCCGGATTGTCCAGTGACACACCGATCATCGTGTTCAGCCACATCCCGCTGTTCGCCATGTATCCCCAATGGGGCTGGGGCACAGACGATGCCACCCAGGCGCTCAGCTATCTGAAGCGCTTCTCCTCGGTGACCTGCCTCAACGGTCATGTCCACCAACTGTTCACGAAGACCGAGGGCAATGTCACCTTCTACAGCGGCACCACCACGGCCTATCCCCTGCCCAAGCCCGGCGACGGCCCCGCGCCCAAACCGGTCACCCTGCCAGCTGGCAAGCTGCACGACGCCCTGGGGATTCGCGAAGTCACCTACCAGAAAGGTCAACAGCAACTTGCTATCAAAGAACAAACGCTGAAATGACCACTGCCGACCGGCATGTCGCGCGTGTGTCTCACATCGTTGTCATTTCGTCAGCACCACCTGGCGCTTGAAGATCGAAAACGCAAGGTAATCTACTAGGCTGGGCAGTATCAAAATGCTGTGCTGCAGTGCGGCGCACGGCGAGTACAAGAGGGAGAGCCTGTGCCAGCCCGTCGTTTTCGGACGAACGCCGCCGCGAGCGTGTTCATCGCTCTGGTCTTGGCGCTGACGGCATGCTCGTCGAACCTTCCGAGTGGGAAGGTCGGTCCGCGCACTCCGGCCGCGCAGTCCATCACCATCAAGCCCGCACAGGGCTCGGACAAGGTGGATCCCTCGGCGCCGGTCGAGGTGAGCACCAGCAGCGGCGTGCTCACCGACGTCTCGCTGACCAATGAGGACGGCCGGGTCATCGAGGGCACCTTCACCCCGGACAAGACCGCGTGGAAGCCCAACGAGCAGCTCGGCTACAGCCGCACCTACACCCTGAAGGCGTCGGGCGAGGACGTGACCGGTCTCACCGGACCGGTCACCTCCACCTTCACCACCATCGCGCCGAAGAACCAGACCAAGGTGTATCTGAACACCACGGGCGGGCAGGCCATCGTCGACGGCAACAGCTACGGCGTGGGCATGGTCATCGTCGCGCACTTCGACGAGGACATCCCCAACCGGGCGGCCGCTCAGAAACGCCTGGTCGTCACCACCGACCCGCCGGTCGAGGGCGCCTGGTACTGGCTGGACAATCGCAATGCGCACTGGCGGCCCAAGGAGTACTGGAAGACCGGCACCAAGGTGAGCGTGGCGGCCAACCTGTACGGCGTGGAGGTCGGCAACGGCCTGTTCGGCCAGGAGGACTCCAAGGCCAACTTCGTCATCGGCCCCTCGCACGTCTCCATCGCCGACGACAACACCCACCAGGTGCAGGTCTTCGAGAACGGCCAGTTGGTCCGCACCATGCCCACCTCCATGGGCCGCGGCGGCACCGAGACCATCGCGGGCAAGACATTCAGCTTCTGGACCATGCCCGGCACCTACACGGTCATGGACAAGGCCAATCCGGTCATCATGGACTCCTCCACCTACGGTCTGCCGATCAATTCCAAGCTCGGCTACAAGGAGTCCATCAACTGGGCCACGCGCATCAGCACCGACGGTATCTATCTGCACGAGCTGGCGTCGACGGTCTGGGCGCAAGGCAACACCGACACCTCGCACGGCTGTCTGAACCTCAGCCCCGAGAACGCGCAGTGGTTCTTCAACTTCGCGCAGCCCGGCGATGTGGTGGAAGTGCACAACACCGGCGGCCCGCCGCTCGAGGTGTGGCAGAACGGCGACTGGACCCTGAGCTGGGATCAGTGGCTGGCCGGTAACGCCTGACCGGTCACGCGACGGCGGCCTGGAGCCTGCGGGCGTGCGCGGACAGCGCCACCGCATCCGGGCCGCTGATGCGCCGTTCGACGGCATCGGCGAAACGCCGAATGGTGAAGGCGCGCATGGCCGGACGGGTCAAGCTCAGGGAGAGGTTCAGGAGCGGGTCCAGCGCGGCCGGGATGCCGAGGTTGCGGCGGGCCGGACGCGGGAGCGTGGCCATCAGCTGCGGCGTCAGCACCGCGGACAGCAGCAGTGGGGCCAGTTCGGGGAGTTGGGTGAGGGCGAAGCCGCGGATCAGCGCCAGGGTGGGTGCGACGGCCAGGTCGGGACCGAAGGATTCGATGACGCCGTAGCGGTGCGCGATACCGGCGTAGTAGTCGGCGACTTCCCGACAGGTGGTCGGGATCTCGTCGGGATTCGCGCCCATGAGGACGCCGAATTGCTTGGCCTCCAACCAGAATCGGTCACGATCGGCCGGTGCCAGGCGGGCCGGGCGGCGTCCACCCTCGTAGGCGAAGCTCTCGTAGATCAGCAGGGCCGCCTGCATGATCGTCACGTGCGCGAACAGCACCAACTCGGGCCCCTGGGCGGCGTAGGGCTCGCCGGTCCCGGGCACCGTCCCGGTCATGGACCGGTGATAACGGCGCAGATGAGCGGCGATCCGATCGGCGGAAGCCTTGTCGCCCAGGATGATCGGCACCGGAACGCCGACGGTGCGCTGGGCACGGCGGACCGCCATGATCGGGCTCATGCGGCGCTGTGCGCGCCCGGTGACCGCGAGCGGATCGTGGTCGAGCAGGACCGCCTGCATGCCGATGTGCGGCACCTCCAGCAGCGCCGTCACCGGGGCCAGGAAGGGCGTGACCACCGGGTGCAGCAGCACCCGCCAGACTTGTGAGCCGGGCCCGAAATAGCCGTGATCGGCCTGCTCGCCGAGGCCCGCGGGAGTGGGGGCGGGACCGCGTCGCCAGATCCGGATGTCCTGTGCTGCCATGGCCGATCACCTCTTCGTGATTCCATATCGGCTGTCGCACAAGCGTATTGATCAGTCGAACGACTTGACAAGTCGGCCGACTTGTTCGTTGCGCAACCGGTATCGTGGGCGAGTGCCGGTCACGACGGGAAATAGCAAGCGCGACAAGTCCGAAGCACCCAAGGCCAAGCCCGAAGCACCCAAGGCCAAGCCCGAAGCGAAACCCGGTCGCAGCCGGGCCGAGCAGCGGGAGGACACCCGGCTGGCCATCCTGGACGCCACCATCGCCAGCCTCATCGAGAACGGCCACGCCGCCACGACCACGCGCGGGGTGGCCGAGCGCGCCGGGGTCAGCCAGGGCGCGGTCCAGCACTACTACCCCACGCGCGCCGAACTCCTCGACGCCGCGATTCGCCGGGTCGCCGACATCACCGCCCAGGCGGTCATCGAAACCTACTCCACCACAGCCGGATCCGAGCGCGAGCGGGTCGCCGTCCTGGTCGACGAGCTGTGGACCCTGGCGCAGGTGGCACCGGTCAGCGTCGGCTTCGAATTCCTCGCCGCCGCCCGCACCGACCCCGAAATGTCGTCCACCGTCGCCCATCTCGTCCAGCACCTCGAGGAAACGGTCTTCGGCGTCGCCCGGGGCGTCCTCGGCGAGCTCGCCGACCGCCCCGGTGCCCGCGACTGGATGCGGATCACCGTCATCACCATCGCGGGCGTCCTGCTCACCGCCTCGGTCCCCGCCGCCACCGCCCTGGTCCCGGACTGGCCCACGGTCCGCCATCACATCATGACCAGTTTCGACACTTGGCGAGCGGAACGGTCGTGAGCCTGGGCAACAATGGGCAGAATGAGGGGATGAAATCCACCCGTATCGTGCTGGCCTCGCGGCCGGTCGGCATGCCGCAGCAGGAGAACTTCCGCACCGAGACGGTCGAGTTGGACGGGCCGAAGCCCGGCGAGGCCCTGTTGCAGACGTTGTATCTCTCGCTGGACCCCTATATGCGGGGGCGGATGAGTGATGCGCCCTCGTACGCGCCGCCGGTCGAGGTGAACGGGACCATGGTCGGCGGGACGGTGTCGCGGGTGCTGGAATCCACCGATCCCGCGGTGCGTCCCGGCGATATCGTGCTCGGCCAAGCCGGCTGGCAGACGCATTCGGTGGAGAACGTGAAGGCGCTGCGCAAGCTGGACCCGGATGTCGCGCCGATTACCACGGCGCTGGGTGTGCTGGGCATGCCGGGGTTGACCGCCTACACGGGTCTGATCAATATCGGTCGGCCGCAGCCGGGGGAAACCGTCGTGGTCGCGGCCGCCACGGGACCGGTCGGCGCGACCGTCGGCCAGGTCGCGAAGATCAAGGGCGCGCGGGCGGTGGGCATCGCGGGCGGGCCGGAGAAGGTGGCGTTGCTGCGCGAACGGTTCGGGTTCGACGCGGCCATCGACCATCGCGCACCGGACTTCGCCGAGCAGTTGGCCGCCGCCACCCCGGACGGGATCGACGTCTACTTCGAGAATGTGGGCGGAGCGGTCTTCGACGCGGTGCTGCCGCGGCTCAATCAATTCGCGCGAGTTCCGGTGTGCGGCTTGATCGCCAACTACAACAACACCGACCTGCCGCCCGGGCCCGACCGGCTGCCGCTGCTCATGTCGGCCATTCTGCGCCGGAGCCTGACCGTGCGCGGCTTCATCGTCACCGAGTTCTGGGACCAGGCCGCAGAGTTCGTTCCGGCTGCGGCGCAATGGATCGCGGAGGGCAAGCTCGCCTACCTCGAGGATGTGGTCGAGGGCCTGGACCATGCCGTCGAGGCGTTCCAGGGGCTGCTCACCGGAAGGAATCTCGGGAAGCTCGTGATCAAAGTCGCTGACTGAGCGCCTATTTCATGGCCTTGATGTAGGGCCGCAGACCGAGGGTGATGTCCACGCACACGCCGAGCAGCACGTCCCGCTCCACCTGGTCGAGCGGGTGTTTCAGCCACAGGCGCGTGCCCAGGATCGGGATGGGGAGCGGCTGTCCCGCACGATCCCACCAGAAGGTGTCGTCGTAGAGGTCGCTCACCATGCGGGCCCAGCCGCCGACCCTGCGGATGACGTCGAGGCGACCGGTCTCCACGCCCATCCGGTCCAGGACCACCAGGCGGAACAGTTCGGGAGTCTTGGACTCCTCGGGATCGGGGACGAAGTGGAAAAGCGTTCCCGCCGTGGAGCCCACGGCCGTGGAGGTGTCGGCACGCTGAATGGTGCCGATGGCGGTGCCGTCCCCGCGGCTGAGGACCGTGGGGGCGGAATCGCGCGATTCCACCCAGACGATCGAACCGTCGGCATAGGTGATGCGGTGTTTGCCGGTGCCGCCGTTCTTGAAGCCGAACAGGATGGCGGTCTTGGCTCCCAGGCCATTTCCCGCGCCCTGCACGCCGACCGCTAGCGGATCACCGGGACCGTTGCTGAAGGTGATCTTCAGAGCATTGCTGACCTTGTGCACGACCCGGCCCTCGATCATCGTCGAGCCGTCCTGCGGCGCTGACATCGTTCGATGGTAGGCCCGTCAACACGGCTCCACCGGCGATTTCGCGCCCAGATCGCGGCCGGGCGGCAATCAGTTGCCGTTGGGATGGCCGACCTTCGCCAAGGCGGTGGTCCAGTCGGTGGCGATGGCCACCTGCGCGTCGACCAGTGCTACCTTGCCGCTACAGACGAGGCTGTGCAGCCGGGATTCGACGCCGTCCTTGGGGTTGTTCGGCCCGTTGCCCGCCTTGTGATCCGGTGACGGGGGTTCGACCCAGATATTGCGCGGATCATTCGGATCGCCGCCCAGCTCCAGGGAGATGAGGTGGTCGTACTCGGCATCGCGCGGGTCGCCGGTGTAGTCGTAGGACTTGATATTGGCGGCCTTCTCGGGATTGGTGATCGAGCTATTGGGCCGAATCGACTCCGTATAACCCGACTTACAGATGGTGTCGGCCAGATTCGACGCTGTCACTTTGGGATTCGTCGCGCCCGGTGTGCAGTTGGGATCGGGCAGCGGCTGCCCGTCGGAGGTCTTGCGGTAGTGGCAGCTGCCGGGCGCGGGCTGGGCCTGGACGGTGTAGACACCCTGCGGGCCAGGACCGACCGGTATGGTGCCTTCCTTCTCCTTGGGCGCTGGCTGCGGAACCGCTTGGGCCGGTGCGTTGGACGGATGCTTCGCCTCCTCCTTCGAGCAACCAGCGATCAAACCCACGACCAACAGGGCCATCGCAAGCCCTTTGTGCGCCTTCATAACTTCCCCTGCTCGAGCCGGACAGCAGCCTAATTGTGCGTTACCCCTTGGCGATCGGCTACTCGCGACGACGACACACCGGAGGGAAACGCGGGAATCGGTGACCGACCGGACAATACAGACCGACCGGTTATGCTGCAGCAATGGCAGCAGATTCGCCCGGCACCTCCGGAGTCCGTACCCGCGCGCTGGCCCTCGCGGGCCTGCTGCTGGGTGTGGGCAGCTTGCATTTCATCGCCCCCAAGCCTTTCGATGCGCTCATACCACCCCAGCTGCCCGGCAAACCCCGTACCTACACCCAGGTTTCGGGCGCGGCGGAATTGACCGCGGGCACCCTGCTGCTGCTCCCCCGCACCCGCGGCCTGGGCGCACGCCTGGCCGCGGTCATCTTCCTCGCCGTGTTCCCCGGCAATCTGCAGATGGCCTACGACTGGTGGAACAGCGACAGGCCGATGGCGCTCAAAGTCGGTGCCCTGCTGCGGCTCCCGATGCAGATTCCCATGGTGATCACCGCGCGGAAGGTCTATCGCGCCGCACGGTGATCCCATCGAGTCCAATGATCCCGGGTGTCAGTCCCGGGTCACGAACTCGTCGAAGACCGGGGTCGGCAGTTTGAGCTGGGCGTGAATATCACCGCCCAGGCCGAAATGGCCTATCGCGCCACCGTAGTTCTGCTGATAGCTCTGCCACAGCACGACCACGCTGATGATGCGGTTCGCGCCGGGCAGCGCCGGATCCGGGAAGGGGTTGGGCAGGACCGCGCGGTAGGTGGCGGTTCCGTTCTCATCGGTTGTGAAGACGTTCGGGACGCCCAGGGGGCCGGGGCGCGTGGGAGCGTCGGGGTCCAAGTCCTTGGCGCGCAGGGACATCACGGTGTAGAGCGAATCCGGGATGAGGCCGGTGAACTCGAAACGGAACTCCCCCGATCGCGCCTCGTCGTCGACGGTGACCTCGAGGGTGCCGCGCGCCTCGAGCCACGCGCCCAGGATCACCGGCTCGGTGAGTTTGCGGCCGTCCTGCGGGCGGAAGTCCGGGATCGGCGTCTCGTGGAACGGGTAGCTGGGCCGGGTCACCGTGTCGGCGTCGGGACGCTGGTCGGGGGCGAAGACCATCGGATAGTTGTTGGCGGGCAAGGGCAGCGGCAGGGTGTGCAGGACGCTCGCGGCATCCTCCTCCGAGAGGTCCTCGCCCAGCTCGCGCACGATCGTGTAGGCGGCCAGCTCGCCGAATTTCGGCACCGGCGTATCAGCGGCGACAATGGCCCGCCCCCAGCGGCGGGTGATGCCGCCGTCCGCGTCGGGCTCGGTGAGGAAGCCGACCACAATGAAATTGCCGTCGGCGTCGAGGACTTCGCTCGGCGGGTACAGCGGGCCCTGGGTGGTCGGGGTCAGTTCGTAGCTTCGGGTCACCATACGGAGAGCGCTTCCTGATCGGAGAGAAGGCGGCCGGGATCGTCGACGGACGCGCCGACCCGGTCGGAGAAGTGGATCCAGCCGTGGCCGTGCGCCGACAGCACCGCGTCGTCGCCGCGGAAGCCGGGGTGTGCGACGGCCCGCAGGAACGGCAAATCGCTGGCGTGATCGCCGTAGCCGTAGCTGTTTTCGCGGGCGATGCCGTGCTCGCGCAGGAAATCGGTGACCGCGCTCGCCTTGGCGGTGCCGATCATGGGGTGATGGACCTCGCCGGTCAGCACGCCCGCCGCGTCGACCACCGGGGTGGTGGCGATGAGGTGATCGGCACCCAGCGCATCGGCGACCGGGGCGATCGCCGCGGCGAACGAGCCCGACAGCAGGACCGTGGTGTCACCCGAATTCTGGTGTGCGCGCAGCGCTTCCACCGCGTCGGTGTAGTAGACGGCACCGCTCGCGGAGAACTCGGCGAACCAGCGGCGGCCGGCGGCGGCCAAGGCGTCGGCACGCACGCCTCGATAGGCCCGGTAGTACTGCCGGTTCACCTCCTCGCGGGGTGTTCCGGACGCGGCCTGTCGCTTGATCTCGTCGCTGAGGCGCGCGTATTCGCTGCCGTCGTCGCCGTTCTCGGCCAGCCAGAAGCGCTGGAAGGCGAACATGCTCTTGACGGTGATGAGGGTTTCGTCGACGTCGAAGAACGCCGCACCCGCTGTCGCGCTCATGCCACCGCGCCCAGGTAGGCGGCGATCGCCTTGGCGGCCTTGTGGCGTTCGATCTGCGAGATGCGCTCATTGGGCAGGGCCGCGTAGGTGATGCGGGTGGTGGCCACGCTGCGGTCGAGCTGGCGCACGTCGACGTCGATGGCGAACTCCAGCTTGGCCGGGTCCTCGATGGCGATCGGGGTGAGCACCGCGTGCAGGGTGGCGGGCAGCGGGAACAGGAAGGACTTGAACTCCAATTCGATGCTGTTCCAGACGATGTAGAAGTGCTGTTCGGGCCAGCGGCGGCCGTACTCCAGCTCGAACGCGCCCAGGAACAGCTGGCGCACCGCCTCCACGATGACGATGCCCTGCACGTGTTCGCCGGTCTGGTGGTCGAGCAGCAGTTCGTTGTCGCCGTGAATGCGCAGATCCGCCCGGAACTCGGTCTCGGACTCGCGAATCAGATTGGCCAGCAGCACATTCGAATTCTGATACTTGTGTACCTGGTGGCGGGGTGCCGGTTCGTCGACCGCGCCGCGCACGTGCAGCCCGGCCGGGGCGTGCACCCGCGCCACGTGCTCGAGGTAGTCGAGGTCGTGGCGGGTCACCCCCTGCCCGAGATGAACGGTCAACGCGCGCTCCGACTCCCGCCACCGGCCGCCGCGCAGGGCGGCGACCAGTCCCGACACCGTGAAGGCCCGGTCGTCCTCGGCGATACCGCGGAAGCGGTCGGCCACCAGCAGCACCTCGCCGACGGCCACCTCCCCCGAGAGCACGGACACCGAATCGAGCTGGGCTACAGACATTTTTCCTCCGAGAGCAAGACGCTTATGGCGGCGCTCGCCACCATCCGGTCGTCACCCGGAGCACCCCGCCGTCGTGGAGGGTTGCCGCCCAGCCAGCCGGGGCTTGACACTGGAACTCATGACCGTCCACGAAAACCTATGTCCCCCAGTATTTTTGACCCATAGTTTCAACCACCCCGATCGAAACCCGCCCACGGAGGACAGCGCTGTCCCCCGCCCGCCGATCTAACCCGCGGTGGCTTCCCCCACGCCGACCCCGCTCGGTGCCGTCGCGGCTTCCCGGACAACTACTCGCGTCGAGGCGACGGCCAATGCCGCCCCCAGCGCCGCCAATGCCGCGATGGTCAGCGCGACCGCCGAATAGCCATGGCGTGAAACCAGATTGGCGAGCTGTGGTCCCGCACTGGCCCCGACGAACAGGGCGAAGGTGTAGAGCGCGGTGGCGGTGCCCCGTGCCTCGCCCGCCTGCGCCGCGATCGCCTGGACCGCCGCCGGTGCCGCGACCGCGATGGCCGTCACGAACACGAACAGCCACATCGCGACCCATACGCCGCCCAGGGGGACCGCGGTGATCGCCGCCGCTGCGGCGGCTGCGGCCAGGGCGGTGATCAACCGTGCCGCCGGTGCGATCACCCCCAATCGTCCGGCGAGCAGCGGCACCGCCACCATGGCCGGAATCGCGCTGGCCCGCAGCGCGAGCAGGGCGGCATTGCCGGATCCCACTCCGTCCGGCGGTGCGAGCTGGATACCGGTATAGATGCCGACGAACGAGCCCAAGATCGCCAGGCAACTCAGATACAACAGAGCCAGGCGAGATTGCCGGAGCAGAATCACGAAGGGCACGAACACGGTTCGCGCGACATCCGCGAATCCACCCTCGGTTGTGACCGCCGCGTCTCTTACCGAATTCGGCGGCTGGAGAACCACGCGCAGTAACACCGCCGACAGGGCGAACACGACTGCTCCGGCGACGAAGATTGCGTGCCAGCCCCAGGCATTGCCGACGAGTTGGGCCAGGACCTGGGCCACCACGCCCGCGCCGAGGAAGGAGCTGGTCAGGCAGGTGAGGGCGAAGATTCTGCGGTCGGGGGCAATGCGTTCGGCGAGGTAGGCGAAGGCGGCGGGGGCGAAGAAGGAGGCGGTGAGGCCCTGCAGGATTCGTGCCGAGAGGCCGGTCACGAGTCCGGGGGCGGCCGCCACCAGGAGGGAGCTCACCACTGTGGCGAGCAACCCGCCGACGATCACCGGCCGCCGTCCCCAGCGGTCCGAGAGCGGCCCGGTCACCAGGAAGCCCGCGCCGTAGGCCAGCCCGAAGGCGGTGGTGGTCCAGGTGGCCGCCGACTTGGACGTATCCCAGTCCGCCGCAAGCCGATTCAGCACCGGCAGCACCACGTAGAGCTGGCCCACCACCAGGATGCCGACCGCGCAGACCGCCGCGACGGTCCGACCGGTCGGGGCCCAGCCCGGCTCGGTAGCCGAGCCCGGCTCAGTAGTCGGCGGCGAGCTCACGCGCACGCTCCTGGGCCGCGGCGAATCCCGCCTCCGGCTTCTCGGTCAATACCGTTGGCGCGAACCGGATCTCGGCAATGTCCTTGATGCCCACGAAGTTCAGCCAGTCCTCGACGAACGGCGTCGCGAAGTCGGAGCCGAACTGCACCGGCACACCCGGCTGATGTACGCCGCTGGTGTACACCGTGACCGCCCGCTTGTCGGTGAGCAGCCCCGAATACCCGCTCTGCGGATCGAAGGTGAACGTCCACCCCGGCTGGGTCACGATATCGACCCACTGCTTGAAGATGTACGGCACGCCCGCATTCCAGATCGGCAGGTTGATCACGTACAGATCGGCCGCCGCGAACCGCTCGAACACCACCCGCGCCCGCTCCCAGGCCGCGAGCTGCTCGGGTGTCTGATCCCGCCCGGTGAACAATGCCAACTTGGCCTCGGCCGCATGGGTTCCGAAGTCCGGCAGGTCGGCGTCGAACAGATCGATGGTGTCGACCGTCAGCCCCGGATCCTTCGCGACGAGCCCATCGATGAATGTCCGAGCCAACGCCCGCGACTGACTGCGCTCACCGCGCGCCGACGCATTGATATGCAACAGGGTGGTCATCGAATCCCTTTCGTAGACAACGATGTCCACGTCTATCAAGCGGCACCCGCCCCGCACGACGGTTCTGTGCGCGCTGATCCGAAGCCCCCGGCACCGACCGGGCCTTCACTCGAGTGCGGTGGCGACCGCGGCGGGGACCGGGACGCCACGGCGGACGACCTCGGCGATGAAGCGGCGCACCAGAACGTCGGCGGGAGTCGCGGTCAGGCACACCAGGTCTCGGGTGACACCCGGTCGCAGGCGACGGATCGGTGGGACCGCGCCGCCGCCGAGGGCCGTGGTGGGGACGAGGGCCACGCCGAGACCGGCGGCGGCCAGGCGGGCGGCGGTGCCGGCCTGGCGGGTGCGGACCGCAGCCGTGAGCGTCACCTGGTGGCGGGCGGCTTCGGCGTCCAGCCAGGCGGCCAATCCGTTGTCGGGGTGGTAGTGGACCAGGGGTTCGTCTCGGAGTTGTTCGAAGGTGATGAGCTTGCGTTCGGCCAGGGGGTGGCCCGGCGGGAGTACCGCCACGATCTCCTCGACACCGATCAGCTCGACAGCGCCCGTGAAGCGGGTCGGGCGGGGGCCGATGGCCACATCGGTTTCCCCGGCGTCGATCAGCCGGGCCAGCTCGTCGGCGCTGGTGGTCTCGGTGAGACTCAGGCCCACGGCGGGATTGCGGCGCAGCCAGGTCCGCAGTACGGGGGCGAGCAGGCCCGCGGTCATGCTCTCGGCACAGGCCAGGCGCACATGGCCGCCCGCGCCGCGCGCGGTGGCGCGGCCGGTGCTCACCACCCGCTGTGCCGCCGCCAGCGCCGCCCGGGCGTCGGCCGCCACCGCGCGTCCCACCACCGTCGCACGCACGCCACGCGGCAGGCGTTCCAGCACCGGCGCGCCGATCTCCCGTTCCAGGGCGGCCAGCTGATGCGACAGCGCCGGTTGCGACATGTGCAGCGCCGCCGCGGCTTCGGTGATCGATCCGGCGTCGAGCACGGCGACCAGGCATTCTAGAGCGCGCAGGGTAGGCATTCGGTAATTCTATGGGAACGAAAGAAAACCTTCAGATCGCGACGGGATGATCGAGGGGCGGCCGAGCGCTCATCCTTGGCATGACGACATTGCGGAACAAGAAGCTCGTGATCATCGGCGGCAGCTCCGGCATCGCCCGGCGACTGGCGGCCGACGCCGAAGCGCAAGGTGCACAGGTCATCTCGGTAGGCCGCCCCGAGGTCGAGCTGGCCGACGAGGCCACCATCGCCGCCCTGGCCGAACGCGTCGGCGTCCTGGACTATCTGGTCACCCTGGCCGCGGACCCCGCCAACGGCCCGGTCGCCGCTCTCGACCGCGCGGCCATCCACCGCGCCTTCGACGCCAAGGTGATCGGCCCGATCCTGCTGGCCAAGCATTTCGCACCGCGCTTCCGTCCCGGTGGCGCGCTGCTGCTGTTCTCCGGCGTCGCCGCGTGGCGACCCGCGCCCGAACGCGTCGTGATGGCCACGGCCAATGCGGCGGTGGCCACGCTGGCCGCGGCCCTCGCGGTGGAGTTGGCACCGCTGCGGGTCAATGCGATCTCGCCCGGAATCGTGGATTCGGGTGCGTGGGACGGGCCCGGCAAGGCGGAGCTCTTCGCCGCCGTGGCCGCCAGGAATCCGGCCCGCCGCGTCGGCGCGCCCGCGGACATCGCGTCGGCGGCCCTGCTGGCGCTGACCAATCCGTTCCTCACCGGCACCACCCTGCACGTCGACGGCGGCGGTCGCTGGGCGTGAAAACGGCCGGGCGGCAGTGGTTCTCGACGCTCAGGCCAGGATGAAGCTCAGTTGCTGGACGTAGCCGCCCCCTTCGCGATTCCACGAGTAGCCGAACCAGACGCCCGGGGTCACCTCGCGGATCTCGTCGTAGAGCGACGGGGTCGGCGAGGGCGCGTAGTCGAGGATCCAGGCCGGGCCGCCGTCCACGACCGAGGGTCCGGCGAAGACGTTCGCGGGCCAGGCTTCGAATCCGGCGGCCGTGAGGCGGTTGAGGAGGTAGCCGCCGGACGGGCCGGTGTAGAAGTCCTTGCCGATCCACAGGAGCGGGGCCCAGGACTGCATCTCGCGCGGGGCGGCGACCCAGCCGTCCTTCGCGCCGATCGGAACATCGCCGCGCGGGGCGTTGCGGTAGATCGTCTCCAGTTGCGAAGGTGCGCATCTGAAGCGCAACGAGTCCACGGTTGCTGATGTGTTGTCAGAGAACAGAACACACCCGTTGCCATAGTCCGCCTCGGCGTGGGCGACCACCGGGACGAGCATGACCAGCACCCCGAAACCGAGGGGGGCGAGGCTATTCACGAGGGCTTTTCGGAGTCTTTCACCGCTAGTACCCATCACTGTCTCCACCGGGATGAATCCCGACCCACCAGCGATCTTAGTTCGCGGCAAAATAGCTGATCCGAACCGATTCCGAACCGAGACCAGATCGATCCGCAGTTAACAGGAAATTGACAGCGTTCGACTGGAAATGTCTCGAGCTTCGTGTCGATCTAATTAGCTATGACCCCGATTCAGGCCCGCTCACCGCACGCGCGGTGGACTTGGATCGCGGCCGGCAGTTTCGTCGCCGTGATCTCCTTGGCATCGCTCGCCCCGCGTGCCCTCGCCACCTCTCGCGATCAGATCGGATTCGATCAGGTCCCGGAGACCACGCCCGGCACCACGGTGATTGCCCCGCATCCCATCTCGGTCACGGCCATCGCCCAGCAGATGCAGGCCGCCATTCAGGCCGCCTCGCCCGGCACCAGCGTCGGTATCGACGTGGTGGACACCACCACCGGTACCCCCGTCGCCAGCCTCAATGCCGATCAGCAGTTCT
Source organism: Nocardia sp. CDC153 (assembly GCF_035818515.1). Taxonomy (NCBI): domain Bacteria; kingdom Bacillati; phylum Actinomycetota; class Actinomycetes; order Mycobacteriales; family Nocardiaceae; genus Nocardia; species Nocardia sp. CDC153. The sequence continues at coordinate 1,096,341 of NZ_JAYKYU010000002.1, forward strand.
ACACCGCCTCGGTGGTGAAGCTGCTCATCGCGCTGGACACGCTGAAAAGCCAGGATTGGCAACCGGATTCGGATACCGCCGACCGGGTGAGCCAGATGCTGTCGACCAGTGACGACGATATCGCGGACGCGCTGTGGGACAACGGCGGCAATGACGCCATCATCGACCGCATGGTGAGCACCATCGGGCTGACCGCCACCACCGCGCCCGAGGACACCGCGCAGTGGGGTGAAACGCTCACCACGCCAAGAGATGTCGTGTCGATCTTCCACTACATCACCACCGCGGCCCCGGCCTCGGCGCGGGATCTGATCCTGGGTGCGCTGCACGACGCGTCCGAGACCGCCGCGGACGGGACGAATCAGTACTTCGGCATCCCCGACGCGTTGACCGGTGCGAGCTGGGCGGTGAAGCAGGGGTGGATGGATCTGGACTCCTCGACCACCCTGGACACCACGGGGTTGGTGAGTCCGTCGCCGGATCAGCCGTATCGCTATGCGGTGGTGGTCCTATCGACCCAACCCGCGGGCACCAGCTGGTCGGTGGCGGGCACGGCCCTCACTGCCGGGGTGCAGCTGCTCCATGCTGTCTTGAAGTAGCGGGGCCGTCCTGAAGTAACTCTCACCCGATCCACTGCCGCACCCGATTGCGGGCGATGCGGCGGGCACGTTCCGGCGATACCCGATCCGGCTCGGTGATCACCGAGATCGCCAGCCCGTCCAGCAGCGCCAGCAATTCGGTTGCGGTATCCCGGGATTCGTCCTCCCGCGCGGGCGCGGCGCGGGTCAGCACCCGCGCCAGCAGGTCCTCGGTCTCCCGCCACTGCTCGCGGTGCAGGGCCGCGATCTGCGGGTCGTGGGCCGCGCGCGCCACCAGGGCCAGCCAGACCCGCGCCAGCCGGTCGTCGGCGGTGGGCGGGAGCAGCAGCTCGGTCAGACTGAGCAGCTGTTCGTCCGGCGGGAGCGCGGCGAGGTCCTCGCGCGTGAACCGCATGGCCGCCTGGTGTCGCACGTGATGCCAGGCGGCCAGCAACAACTCGGTCTTGGTCGAGAAGTTGTATTGCACCGTGCCGATGGAGACTCCGGCGCGGGCGGCCAGATCGCGAATGCTGACGCCCTCGATGCCGGTCTCGGCAATGGCGTCGGCGAGGCGTTCCAGCAATTGGTAACGCCGGTCGGTGGTTTCGACGGGGCGGCGGTCAGCCACGGCGTCCTCTCTGCTCGCGGGTGGAGTAGTAGCGCCACGCCTGACCGATCAGCTTGCCCGCCAGCGCGGCCGGTTCGGGGCGCTGATCGGAGTTCGGGGCGCGATTGGCCACGGCGGCGAAGAACAACAGCAGTATGCCCAGCCCGCCGATGCCGAAATACACCCCCTCGCCGAGCATGCCGACGATGAAGCGGGCCGACTCGTGCTCGTGGCCCGCCAGGCCGGGCATGATCAGGTCCTTCTGGGCCCAGTGCAGGGCCTCGGCGAGCACCCAGGCGAAAGCGGCCGCGACGGTGCACCATCCGGCGAGGGGGTGGCGGCGGGCCAGGGACAGACCGAATACCACGGTGACGGCGGCGAGCACGCCGACGGCGATCTCGCTCGCGCCGAACAGGGTCGCGCCGTTCATCGCCGCACCGCCGTTTCCGACCGCGTCTCCGGACCCCGGCGATGCCGCCCAATCGCGACCAGCAGCAGGATCCACGCGCCGATGAGCAAGAGGTTCCGCAGGGCGGCACCGATTTCCATGTGCTCGGTCATGCCCTCGGTGTCCCCACCCAGGAACAGGGTCCGCTCGGCGATCATGGCCACCGCCGAACCGGCCAGCCCGATCACCGCCGCGGCCATCGCGAAACCGAACGCGCCGCCGAGGCGTCGGCGGTAGTAGACCGCCAGTGCCGCACCGGCCACCGGAGCGCACAGCCCCAGCAGCTCCAACACTCTGAACATTCGACCCACCCCTCATACAATCGTTCAATCATCGATCTATTCCGCAGTTCAGAGTGTCATACGATCGTATGAATCGCAACATACCCCTGGCCGGTGGGGTTGCCGATCGGGTGCGGCTCAGATCGTGATGCCGAGGGCTCCCGCGACCGCCCGGGTCAGGTGGTCGGTGACCTCGGTGGCGGTCCAGTGGCGGTGTTCGGTCAGGTCGTAGACGACGCGTTCGTCGAAGATGGTGATCCACAGCAGCACGGCGTAGGTGACGTCGTATTCGGTGGTCTTGCCCTGCAGCGCCAGCGAATTCAGCACCTCGGCGAGCATGTCGTGCAGGGCGGTGATGGATTCGTCCCCGGCGGCGAGGCGCTCGATGAAGCCCTTGGAGCTGCGGATGTAGCGCACGGCCGGTCCCCACTGCGCGGCCTGATCCACCCAGGTGCGGCAGCAGCGATGGAAGCGGTCCACCGGATCGGGTCCGGCGTCCACGGCCGCGAGCGCCTCCATCAATTGCTCGATGGCCCGGCGGTGGAAGGCCTGCAGCGCATCCTGCGGTGTCGGGAAATGCCGGTACGCGGTGGCCACGCCCACGCCCGCCTCGGCGGCGAGCTCGGGGATGGAGAAGCCGATCCGTCCGGCCTGCAGCAGGGCCTGGACCGCATCGACCAGCAGCACGCGGCTGCGCTGAGCATCACTGCGGGTGTTCACGGGCACGCCTCCATCCTCCGCGAACGCGGGTCGGGATTGCCGCGCGGCGCTCGAGTAGAGAAGTTCTTCTCAGTTTCGTATTCTCTAACAGAGAAGATCTCCTCACTTAGGAGGCCGGGATGCGGGCAGCCGCACCGGGCGCGCTCTTGGTCCTGATCATGGCGCAGCCCAATATGGCGACCGGGATGATGCCGTACTACCGGCATGCCTGGGCGCTCGCGCCGCTGCTCATCACGGTGATCTTCGCCGCCTACCTGTTCGCGTTGACGCCGACGCTGTCACTGCTGGGGACGCCGTCCGCGCGCGCGGCCTGGTGGTGGCGGATCGGGGTGGGCAGCGGGTTCGGCGTGGCCGCGGATGTGGCCATGGCCGTGGCGCATTCGCCGTGGCCCGTGGTCGTGGCGCGCGTCTGCGCCGGGCTCTCCGTCGGATTGGTGACCGGATCGCTGGCCGGATTGATCCTCGAGCGCAAGGGCGAGGGCGGGCGCACCGCCATGGCCGTGGCGACCGTGCTCGGGTCGGCGCTGGGGACCATCGCCGCCGCGGTGGTGGCCCAATACCTGCCCGCACCCGGCGTGACCGTGTACCTCGCGCATGGCGTTCTCCTGGCGGCGATGCTGGCGGCCGTACTGAGCGATCGGGCGGTCCGCCCGGCGTCGGTCGCTCAGCACGCGGCTCCCCCGCCGGATGCGACCGAGCCTCGAATCACCGGATACCTCAGTGGAATCGCCGCGTGGGTGTCGGCGGGATTGGTGGTCGCGCTGCTGCCGAGTTACGGCGCGGAATTGCTCGGCACCACGAATCTCGCCCTGCTCGCCTTGCCGGTGACGCTCTACCTGGTGAGCGCCTGGGTGGTGCAGCGAGTGCTGCCACCGGGCCGGCTTGCCGCCGAATCCGTTACGGCACAGGTCATCATCGTGCTCGGCGTCGCGCTGGCCGCGGCCGTGTCGTGGGTGCCCAGCCTGGCCCTGCTGCTGTGCGGCGGCGTGGTGGCCGGGTGCGGGCAGGGTCTGGCCTATCGCACCGGCCTGCGAATCGTCAGTGCCGCAACGCCTCCCGATCAGCACGCCCGGGCCGCCTCGCGATTCGCGAGCGTGGCCTACGCGTGTGCCGCGCTCACCACGGTCGGCCTCGGGGCCATCGCCACGGTCGCGTCCCTGCGCGACGCGGTGCTGGCCGCCGCGGCCGTCCTGCTCCTGGTGGCCGTGGTCACCGCAGTCGTCCGCCGGCGCGCAACGGCGCGCGCCGCGGACTCCCCTCCCGCACCGCGACTCTCGACAACCGCATAACTCGCCAATTCGAAGAATCGAATCCATCGGCGTGAATTCCCGCGCGAATTCCGATCGCGCGTAATTTCGCATGCCCGGTCGAGAATTCCCTTGTCGCCATTGCCAAAATGCCCGAAACGAAGACGTTACGCGAGTTCATCGGACCATAAAATCCAACCGTTTCACTGGAATGCATCGACCTCAAAGACATTCTCTCCGAATGGATTCCAGAAATGGCAGCACCAACTCTCAACCGCAGTCTGAGCCGGTGGGATCTCATCGCCATGGGCGTGGGCACCATTGTGGGCGCGGGCATCTTCGTCACCACCGGCATTGCCGCCGCCACCAAGGCCGGACCGGCCATTGTTCTCTCGTTCGTGCTGGCCGGGGCCATTTGCGCGCTGGTGGCGCTGTGCTACAGCGAACTCGCCGCCATGACGCCGCTATCCGGCAGCGCCTACACCTATACGCGCGGCACGCTGGGCGAGGTGCCCGCATTCCTGGTCGGCTGGAATCTGCTGCTCGAATACGCGGTGGCGGCCTCGGCCATTGCCATCGGCTGGTCCGGATTGTTCGGCGCGGCACTGAATTCCCTCTTCGGGATTTCTCTGCCCAAGGCGATTTCGGCGGGGCCCAGCGATGGTGGCGTCATCAATCTTCCGGCCGTCCTGATCGTCGCCGTGTTGATCGGTGTGCTGATATTCGAGGTGAAACTCACGGCGGCCGTGGTGAAAACCCTGGTGGCCGTGACCATCGGGGTGCTCGTGCTGGTGATCGCGATCGGCGCGCCGCACGTGCATCCCGGCAACTGGTCGCCGTTCCTGCCGTTCGGCGTGCACGGTATCGCGGCCGGGGCGGCGCTGGCGTTCTTCGCGTATCTGGGATTCGACGTCGTGGCCACCTCCGCCGAGGAGACCCGCGATCCGCGCCGGGATCTGCCCTGGGGCATCATCGGCTCGGTCGTCGTCGCCACCGCCCTGTATGTGGCGGTGAGCGCCGTATTGACCGGTGTCGCACCGTATTCCACGCTCGGCAATGCCGCGCCGGTGGCGACCGCGCTGGCCGCGGTGGGCGCGGGGTGGATCGGCAAGGTGATCCTGGTGGCCTCGGTGGTCGCGCTCACCAAGGGCCTGCTCATGGTGTGTTACGGACCCACCCGGCTGGTGTTCGCCATGAGCCGCGACGGGATGCTGCCGAAGGCGCTGTCCCACACCGGTTCCCGAGGCACCCCGGTGCGGCTGAGCCTGCTGCTGGGCACGGTGGTCGCCGTGGTCGCGGGCCTGCTGCCCATCGGCACGGTGGCGGAGCTGGTCAATATCGGCGCGCTGTTCGCCTTCCTGATCGTGGCGCTGGGCGTGCTGATCCTGCGTCGCACCGCACCCGACCGCTCGCGACCCTTCCGAGTCCCCTTCCTGCCGCTGGTCGCGGTGGGCGCGATCGCCGGATGTATCTGGCTGGCCACCACTTTCGAGGCCCTGACCTGGCTGCGCTTCGTGATCTGGAGTGCCGCGGGGGTGGCGGTGTACCTGTCATACGGCCGCCGTCACGCCACGGCGTCGCCCGTGGCCGAGGCCCCGGGTTCCACCGCCAGCCCGGCGGCCGCCGCCGCGTCCGCTGACGCACCCGAGCTGCCCGCGTCCGCCGCCCTGCCCGCCGGAGGTGTGGCGTGACCGCGCAACTGGACAGTTTCTACCCGACCCGCGTCGACTTCGGCAGCCTCGACGAGATCCGGCAGGCGGCCGCCGCGGCCCTGCCCGCCGATGTCCTCGATTTCGTGGAGGGCGGTGCGGGCAAGGAGATCACCCTGCGGGACAACCGGCTCGCCTTCGATCGCTGGCGCATTCTGCCCGCGCCCATGAGCGGGGTGGGCGCACCGTCCACGCACACCGAGTTTCTCGGAATGCCCTTGGCCACCCCGATTCTCACCGCACCCTTCGGTGGTGACGCGCTGTTCCACCCGGATGGCCACCCCGCGGTGGCGCGGGCGGCGCAGGCGCGGGGAGCGCTGTCCGTCGTGCCGGAGGCGGGCAGTTTCTCCTATCAGCGGGTGCGGACGGCCGCGCCCGAGGCCGCGCGGATCGCGCAGGTGCATCCGTTCGGGCATGCGACGGCGGTGGCCGAACGGGTGGCGCGGCTGGGTTACGACGCCCTGTGCGTCACGCTGGACTGCCCCGTCGGGGGCTTTCGAACTCGCAATATGGCCAATCGATTCGACCCGGATCAGCGGCATTTCGCGGGCAATCTGACCGGCGAGGACGGTGCCCCCGGCGTCGCGGAGGTGTTCGGGCAGCTGCTCAAACGCGGTGGCATGGTGTGGGGTTGGGCCGAGCTGGCCATCGCCGCCACCGGGTTCGGGTTGCCGTGGATCGCCAAGGGGGTGCTCACGCCCGCGGCGGCCGAGCGGGCCTTGGCCATCGGGGCGAGTGCGCTGGTGGTGTCCAATCACGGTGGGCGGCAGGTGGATCCGGCTCCCGCCAGTCTGGACATGCTGCCCGGTATTCGCGCCGCGGTCGGGCCGGAGGTGCCGATCCTGTTGGACAGCGGCGTGCGCACCGGCAGCGATATCTATCTGGCGCTGGCCCTGGGCGCGGACGCGGTGATCATCGGCCGCTCCGCCATCTACGGGCTGGCGGCGGCCGGGGAGGCGGGGGTGGATCGGGTCCTCGAACTGCTCACCGAGGAACTGCGCACGCTCATGATCCTCTCGGGCGCGCCGACCATCGCCGCGATCGACGCCTCCCGAATCACGCGGGCCGCCTCATGAGCGCATTCCCGTTGGCCCGCAGCGGTTCCGGCCTCGTCTTCACCTCCGGCCTCGCGGCCGTCGATCCCGAGACCCTCGCCGTCACCTCCGACACCTTCGAAGGCCAGGCGAAAGAGGTCTTCCGCCAACTCGATTCGGCCCTCGACGCCGAGGGCAGCAGCCGCGACCGCGTCCTCCGCCTGGACTGCTATCTGGCGGATCGCCGCTGGTTTCCCGACTGGAACACCGAATTCCGCTCCTACTTCCCGACGGCCGCACCGGCGCGGATCACCACCGTCACCACCCTGCCCATCGACGGGCTGCTCATCGAAATCCAGGCGATCGCCGTCGCCACCGCTCAGGAAGAACGATCATGACCGCAGTCACTCCGCTCATCCATTCGCACTCCGCCATCGGCGATTTCACCATTCGCGACGTCATCGAGGGCCAGACCGCCGGACAACTCATCGTCGCCGCCGACGACTGGGGATGGTGGGTCACCCTGCTGGGCGGCGACACCATCGTGCCCGCCACCGGCATCCAGCAGACCGTCGCCGAGGGGCTGATGCGCGCCGGGTTCCTGATTCGGCGTGGGCACCGCTACCAGCTCACCCACACCGGGCACGATGTGGGGAAGAATCGCGGCTTCGTGCGGGTCGCGGTGCGCGGGTGGGAGCCCACCTTCCGGCAGCTGTCGGACAGCCCGCATCGCGAATACATCCCCGCCGCAACCGAACCCGGTGAGGTGGCCCGGGGCTGCACCGATATCGCGCGGCGGCGGCCGGAGATCTTCGAGGCCATCGGCCGCGCCATCGCCGCCGACACACCCGGGTGCACCATCGACCTCGGCTGCGCCGACGCCGGTCGCGTGATGGCCCTGTCCGGCATCGCCGAGCACGAGCGCTTCCTCGGGGTCGACATCGAACAGGGCGTCATCGACGACGCCACCGAGGAACTCGCCACGCGCGGCCTCACCGACCGCATCACCCTGCTCGCCGGATCGGTTCAGCCCGAACCCGAACCGCCCGCCTGGCTCGCGGCCGTCGACCGCGAGGCCGTCACCACCGCCATGTCCTTCTTCCTGCTGCACCAGTTGGCCAGCGACGGCGAAGGCATCGCCGCGGTCCTGCGCGGCTGGATGGACTGGTTCCCCAACCTGCGCCGCCTGGTCATCGGCGACGGGTACCTGCTCGAAGCCCCGTATTGGACCGAACAGCCCTGGTTCTCGCCCACCTACGAGATCTACCACGCGGTCACCGGCGTCCGCCTCTGGACGCGGGAGGAATACGAGCAGGCCTTCGCCGACCTCGGCTGGAGTGTCCGCCGCCGCCTCGAGGACCACACCATGCTCGTCACCAGCATCCTCGAACGCGCCTGACCCCGCGGCCGAGCCCTCACCAGCATGCGATCCGGCAGGCGTCCGCTCGACGTTCGCCTGCCGGATCGCATGCTCGCGGGATTGGGGATGGGGAAGCGGGGAGGGCGGTACGGTTGGGGGGGCTCGCTGGGCGAAGGTGGTGGTTGGGCTCGAGGTTTTCGGGTACAGCACCCTTCGCTCGGTGAGAGGAGGGCGCGATGGATCTTTCCCGGATGCTCGATGCCGCGGGCCGAATGGTCGTGGTGTCGCCGCATTTCGATGATGCGGTGCTGTCGGTCGGGGGATTGATCGCGGCGCGGGCGAGCCGGGGGCAGACCGTCGAGGTGCTCACCGTGTTCTCCGCCGCCGGGGCCGCCATCACGGGTGGTGAGCGACAGAAAGCGTTCTCCGATTACGCGGTTCGGGTCGGGGAGGATGATCGGGCGCTGGCGGTGCTGGGGGCGCGGGCGCGGCGGCTCGGATTGTTCGAGCGCCTGTTTCGTGATCCGCGGCCGCGCGGGCCGCTGCCACTGTTCCGGACATCCGAGGATCTGGCGCGGGGCGCGTACGTCGAAGAAGTTCGGCGGGCGATCGCGCGGCTGGTGGCGTCCGAAGACACGGTTGTGCTGTCCCCCTTGGGAATTGGCAACCACGTCGACCACGTGATCGTGGCGGTGGGCGCTTTGCGGGCCGGGTCGCGGGTGCTGTTCTACGAGGACTTCAACGCGCTCTCGGAGCGCAATCGACGGCGACATCCGGTCTCGCGGCTGCGGCCGTTCCCCTATCGGTCCGCGCCCGGATGGGCGAGTCCGCGCGCCGGATTCGAACTGGAGGCCATGTCGCTGTTGGCGCGGGGGCCGGATGCGACGGCGCTGGCCGGGGTGACGGTGCACCCCGAGCAGTGGAGTATGACGGCGTTTCCGGTGACCGGTGGCCTGGAGGCGCGGAAGCTGCGGGCCGTCGGCGAATATCGGACGCAGACAAAGACTTTGGGTGGGGAGGCGCGGCTTCGTGAGATCATGAGGCGGGCGCACGCGGTGCGCGGGGGCGAACCGATCTGGCGGTTCGACACGGCGGGAGCGGGGCCGTCATGAGGTGGATCGCGATACTGGCGATGCTGCTCGGGGCGACCGTCGGGGCACCGGGGGCGCGAGCGGACGCCGCCGCGACCATCGATCACATCGTGCGGGTCACCGACCGCTGGCTGCAGGTCTTCGTCCGCTCCCCCGCCATGGCGGGCACCGTGCAGATCGATGTCCTCCTGCCACCGGACCGTTCGGTCCCGCGGCCCACCGTCTACCTGCTGGAAGGCATCGACTCCGCCCGACCCGACCAGAACGACTGGACCTTCCAGGGCGGCGCGGTCGAGTACTTCGCCGACAAGAACGTCAACGTCGTGCTCCCGGTGGGCGGCGCGGGCAGCTACTACACCGATTGGCAGCGCGACGATCGCGTGCGCGGACACCAGAAGTGGGAAACGCTGCTCACCCGGGAACTGCCGCCGCTGCTCGACGCTCGATTCGACGGCACCGGCCGCGCGGCGGTGCTCGGCATCTCCATGGGCGCGCAGGCGGCGATGATGCTGGCCGAGCGGTCCGGGAACCTCTATTCCGGGGTCGCCGCGCTGAGTGGATGTTTCGATACCGCCGATGCGATCGGGCAGGCGGAGCTGCGCTATATCGTCGGCACCGACGGGTCCGATCCGGATGCCATGTGGGGAGTCGCCGATGATCCGGACTGGGCCGCACATGATGTGCTGACCCACGCGGATCGCCTGCGCGGCAAGGCGCTCTATTTCTACGCGGCGTCGGGTCTGCCCGGGGAGCACGAGAATCCGTCGACTCCGGACCTGCCCGATGTGGTGTTCGAGGGCGGTGCCATCGAATTCGGCACCCGGGTGTGCACCGATCTCCTGCATAGTGAACTGGACGGTCTTGCCATACCGGCCACCTACGACTTCGCTCCGGCGGGCACGCACAGCTGGCCGTACTGGCGCGATCACCTCGCCGCCGCCTGGCCGGTGCTGGCCGCCGCCCTCGGCTCGTAGGGCGAAAACGTCGGGGAGAGAGGAAGTACCAGGGTGCGAGTACTGTTCGTCGCCACCCCGCTGATCGGCCATGCCTTCCCGATGCTGCCGCTGGCCCTGCGCCTGCGCGCGGCAGGGCACGAGGTGCTGCTCGGTTCCGGCGACGAGGTCGTGACCGTGCTGCGCGACCGATTACCGACGGTGACGGTCGCCGATCCCATGAGCGTGCGAGTTCCCCTGCGCGCCTTGGCTCTCCATCCGCTCGCCGCCCGGCACGCGATCATCGGCTCCGCCGATCCGATGGTCGCGGCCCGCGTCTTCGCCGCCGTGAACGACAACATGCTGCGGCGGGTGCTGGCGCTGTCGGAGCAGTTCGCACCCGATCTCATCGTGCACGAGCCCTTCGCCGCCGTCGCCGCGATCGCCGCCGACCGGCTGAAAGTCCCCGCGGTGCTGCACAATATCGGGCTCGATCACGGCGAGCTGGTCTGCGCGCGGCTGCTGGAACGACTGGGGGAACCGGAGGTCGGCGACACCGCCGCGCTGAGCATCGCGCCGCCCAGCATCGTCTCGATTCCGGGCTGGCCCATGCGCTACATCCCCTTCTCTACGCCCGGACCGCCCCTGCCCGACTGGCTCGAGACGCCCGGTGATCGCCCGCGAATCCTGGTCACGCGCAGCACGATGCTCGGCGATCGAGCGACGCCCTTTCTCCGCTCGGTCGTGCGCGCCGCGCCGGATGTCGACGCCGAATTCGTCATCGTCCGACCCGATCGGGGTGTCACCCGCCATCCCGCGCTGCCCGCGAATATCCGCACGGTCGGCTGGACCGTTCTCGCCGACGCCCTGCGCACCTGCGACGCCATGATCAATCACGGCGGTGCGGGCTCGGTGTATGCCGCCCTGAACGCCGGTCTGCCCCAAATCCTCACGCCCGACACCGGCGACCGCGGCTGGAACGCGGAGCTGATCCACGCCCGGGGCTGCGGGCTGTCCGTCGCGCCGAGACGCATTACCGCCGAGCACATCACGCGCCTGATCGACGATCGCGCCCTGGCCAAGGCCGCCCGCGAGGTCGCCGCGGAGATATCGGCCATGCCGAGTCCGGACGAGCTGTTCCCCCGCCTCGAGGGCTTGGCCGACTTCTCGCGTGATTAGCGGCCGGGCCGGGGTAGGCTCGCCGGGTTCGTTCGATGTTGAAGGAGAGTTCGTGGGTAAAAAGCGCCGTCTCGCTTCGGGTTTCGGAGTGATGGTCGCGGGGGTTTTCTTGGTGGGAGCGGCCGCGGGGGCGGCCGGTGCGGAGCGGGCGCTCACCGCACAGGAGCAGGTGTTCGTGAGTTATCTGCAGGCGCACGGAGAGCTCCTGTCGGATAACGATCAGCAGGTGGCGGCCATCGATGTGGGCAAGGCCGACTGCTCCGCGCTGGCGGGCGGGCTGACCAAGGAGCATCTGGTCGAGCAGCTGCCGGGCGGCGCGTCCGAGAAGGAGGAGGCCGTGCTGTTCCTGGACGCGGCCACCGCTCCGGGCAGCCTCTGCGGCTGAGATTCCCAGCGGACCCGTGGGCGCTGCCGGATTCGGCAGCGCCCACGGTTTTTTCGGGCCCACGACCGCTAACTGATTGCGTAACTTGTTAATTGCATACCTTGCGGAATTCTTCAGCAAATCCCATACCGCGCACCACGGGCGGGCGTAGCGTCACCGCACGCGAGGACCCGTCACGGCGCACGAAGGGAAATATCCATGGCGGACTTGGAAATTGCTCTGAAGGACATGATGATGCTCGACGGCGCGATCGGCGCGGCCGTCGTCGACTATGGCAGCGGTATGCCGCTGGGCATGTTGGGCGGTACGAAGAATCTGAACATGGAGATCGCGGCGGCCGGGAACACCGAGGTGATTCGCGCCAAGATCCGGACCATCGAGCAGCTCGGGCTCAATGAGGAGATCGAGGACGTGCTCATCACGCTCAGCAGCCAGTACCACCTGGTGCGGCCCTTGCGGGGGCGGCGCTCGCACGGGCTGTTCCTGTATGTGGCGCTGGATCGGGAGCGCGGGAATCTGGCCCTGGCGCGGCATCGGCTCAAGGACATCGAGGAGAATCTCGAGGTCTGAGAATTCTTTTTCGCGGTGATGTCGTATTCGCGGTAGCCCGTTCGTGTAGGGGATGAGCCCGGCATTCGGCCGGGCACGATCCCGAGGAGCGAATCATGGGCACGATCACCGCGGTCGTCAATCTGACCCTCGACGGCGTCATGCAGGCGCCGGGTCGGGCGGATGAGGACACCCGCAATGGATTCACCGGCGGCGGCTGGGCGCACCCGTACGCGGATCCGGTGCAGGGCCGGGTCATGGGTGAGCACATGGCCGCGCAGGCGGCCCGCGAGAGCGCGCTGCTGTTCGGCCGCCGCACCTATCAGGACTTCCACGGGTACTGGCCGAACCAGACCGACAATCCGTTCACCGAGGTGCTGGACAAGTCGGAGAAGCTCGTCGCCTCCCGCACGCTGACCGATCCGCTGCCGTGGCAGAACTCGACCCTGCTGTCCGGTGACGCGGTGACGGCCCTGCGGGAGGTGTTCGCCGAGCGGCCCGGGCTGAGTCTGGTGGTGCTCGGCAGCGGCGAGTTGCTGCGCTCGCTCATGCGCGCGGGCATGATCGACGAGTATCTGCTCTCGATCCATCCGCTGACGGTCGGTCCCGGCACGCGCCTGTTCGAGGGCGTGAATGTGGGCGCGCTGCGGTTGGTGCAGAGCGTGACCACGACGACCGGTGTGCTCATCGCCACCTACCGTCCCGCCGGAGAGGAGTCGCTGTGACGCAGTATCTGCTCAGCATCTACCAGCCCTCGGATTCCGCGCCGCCGGACAATCTCGACGAGATCATGAGCGAGCTGGGCAAGCTCAATGCGGAGATGCAAGCGGCCGGGGCGTGGGTGTTCGCGGCCGGGCTGCACGCGCCCAGTACCGCGACGGTGTTGCGGGCCAAGGGGTCCGAGGTGCTCATGACCGACGGGCCGTTCGCCGAGGGCAAGGAGCACATCGGCGGCTTCACCGTCATCGAGGCGGCCGATCTGGACGAGGCGCTGGACTGGGGCGGGCGCATGGCCACCGTCATCGGCCTGCCGATCGAGGTCCGGCCGATCCAGGATCGGTGACATGCCTTTCGGCACAGTCGATCTCGCGGCCGTCGAAGCGGTGTTCGCCGAACACTACGGCCGCGCGGTCGCCAGCCTGATCCGGGTCTTCGGCGATGTCGACATCGCCGAAGACGCGGTCCAGGACGCCTTCGCCACCGCGGTCCAACGCTGGCCGTCGGACGGCCTGCCGCCCAGCCCGCCCGGCTGGATCATCACCACGGCCCGCAACCGCGCCGTGGACCGCCTGCGCCGCGAGGCCGCCCGTCCCGACAAGTACGCCCAGGCCGCACTCCTGCACGAACGCGACACCCCACCCGAGGAGGGCGCAGTGCCGGACGATCGCCTCCGCCTGATCTTCACCTGCTGCCACCCCGCCCTGTCCCTCAACGCCCGGGTGGCCCTCACCCTCCGCCTCCTCGGCGGCCTCACCACCGCCGAAGTGGCCCGTGCCTTCCTGGTCCCCGAAACCACCATGGCGCAACGCCTCACCCGCGCCAAGGGCAAAATCCGCGACGCCCGCATCCCCTACCGAATCCCCTCCGACGCGGACCTTCCCGCCCGCCTGGATTCGGTGCTGGCGGTCCTCTACTTGATCTTCACCGAGGGCTATACCGCCACCGCGGGCGACCACCTGACCCGCCCCGACCTCTGCGCCGAGGCCATCCGCCTGACCCGCGTTCTCTTCGACCTCATGCCCGACGAGCCGGAAGTCTGGGGCCTGTTGGCCCTGCTGCTCCTCACCGAATCCCGCCGCGCGGCACGCACTTCCCCCGACGGAGCACTGATCCCGCTACCGGACCAGGACCGAACTCGCTGGGACGCGGCGTTGATCGCCGAAGGCCACACTCTGGTCCGCAAGTGCCTCCGCCGAAACCACCCCGGCCCCTACCAACTTCAAGCCGCGATCCAGGCGGTCCACGCCGACGCCCGCACCCCCGAGGCGACCGACTGGCCCCAAATCCTCACCCTCTACGACCATCTGGCCGCCCAACTCCCCACCCCCATGGTCCTGCTCAACCGCACGGTCGCGCTGGCCGAAGTCTCGGGCCCGACAACGGCTCTCACCGAACTGGAGGCCCTCGACCTGCAAACCCACCACCTCTACCACGCGATCCGAGCCGACTTCCTCCGCCGCCTGAACCGCACCTCCGAGGCCGCCGAGGCATACCGGTCCGCCATCGCTCTCGCCGCCAACAACCCCGAACGCGACTACCTGATGGCCCAGGCCAACTCCCTCGGGCAGATCAGGTCAGTTTGATCTGGCGATTGACGTCCTTGTACAGGAGGTAGCGGAACTTGCCGGGCCCACCCGCATAGCAGGCCTGCGGGCAGAAGGCGCGCAGCCACATGAAGTCTCCCGCCTCGACCTCGACCCAGTCGTCGTTGAGGCGGTACACGGCCTTGCCCTCGAGCACGTAGATGCCGTGCTCCATGACGTGGGTCTCGGCGAACGGAATCACCGCGCCGGGCTCGAAGGTCACGATATTGACGTGCATGTCGTGCGCGAGATCGTTCGGGTCGACGAAACGCGTTGTGGCCCAAGCCCCATTGGTATCGGGCATCGGCGTCGGCTCGACGTCCTGTTCCTGCACCGCGAACGCGCGCGTCGTGTAACCCTCGAGCGGCTCGTAAGCCTTGCGAACCCATTGGAAGGTCGCCACGTCGGCGGACTCGTTCGCCACCGACCAATCGGCCCCCGCGGGAAGGTAGGCGTACCCGCCCGGCGTGAGGCTGTGCTTCTCGCCCTCGATCACGACATTCAGCGTGCCGGTCAGCAGAAACAACACCGATTCGACGCCGCGCTCGGGCTCCGGTTCGGCACTGCCACCCCCGGGCGACACCTCGACGATGTACTGCGCGAACGTGGTCGCGAACCCCGCGATCGGCTTGGCCAGAATCCAGGTCCGGGTGTTGTTCCAGCCGGGCAGATTACTGGTCACGATGTCCCGCAACACCCCGCGCGGAATGACGGTGTACGCCTCCTTCACCACGGCCCGGTCGGTCAACAAGGTGGTCTGCGACGGCAGCCCGCCTTCAGGTGCGTAATACGTCGGCTCGCTCACACCCCCACGCTGTCACCCGCGACCAGCAAGAACAATCGCGCGGAACGATATATATCGAATATTCCGACCGCCCTCACCGTCACCTCTCACCGAGGAGGCGGGAGTTGAGGAAGGGGGTCAGTTGGGGGGCGCGGGTGGGGGTGAGTAGGGCGGTGTGGAAATCGTTGATGGAGATTTGGTCGATGCGGCCGGTGATGTGGGGACGCCAGGCTTGCATGAAGCTGGGCCGGTTGGGTTCTCGGGTGGCGGTGAAGAGGAGGGCGTTGCCGCTGTAGCGGGCCGGGGTGTACGGGAGGGGGTGGGAGAAGCTGTGCAGGACCCGTTGGATTTGGTGGGGGGTGAGGAGGCCGGTCTCGGCCATGCGGTTGGCGATCAGGGAGTAGAAGTCGTCGAGGGTGTCGACGGTGGGGATTTCGGTGAGGTTCAACAGGTCGTGCCAGCCGCCCAGGATTCGGGTTATGGCTTCGGAGACGTCCTGGCGGGTGGGTTCGGCGGACTCGGCCACACCGGTTTCGGGGGTCGTGTCCACCAGGGCGAGCAGGCCGACCCGGTGGCCGAGCTCTTGGAGGCGGACGGCCATGGCGTGGGCAATTTGGCCGCCGAGGGACCAGCCCAGCAGGTTGTAGGTGATGCCGGGGAAGCGGGTCACGAGTTCGCGGACGTAACGGTCCGCGTAGGCCTCGACGGATTCCAGGCGGGGTTCGTCGGCGACGATGTGGGGGTCCTGAAGGCCGTAGAGGGGGACGTCGGGGTCCAGGTGGGGTACGAGGGAACCGTAGACCCAGGACAGACCGCCGCCGGGGTGGACGCAGAACAGGGGCGCGCGAGTTCCGGTGGAGCGCAAGGGAGTCAGGACGTCGAGGGAGATGTTCAGGGCGTCCGAGCCGCTTTCCATCGTGCGGGCGACCGAGGTCGGGGTGGCGTCGGAGAAGAGCTGACCGAAGTGCAGGTCCCGGCCGGTGCGGGAGCGGATCAGGGAGACGACCTGGACGGCGGTGAGGGAGTTTCCGCCGAGGGCGAAGAAGTCGTCGTCCGCGCCGACCTTCTCCGCGCCGAGCACCTCGGCGAAGACGTCGGCGATGAGCTGCTCCAGTCCCGTTGCGGGGGCCCGGAATTCGTGCGAAGACGATTCGGGTTCGGGCAGGGAACGACGGTCCACCTTTCCGGTCGGCGTCAGGGGCAGTTCGTCGAGCACTATGACGACGTCGGGGACCATGTAGGCCGGGAGCCGATCGGCCACCGCCCGCCGGATGGACACCGGATCGACCGCGATACCCGCGACCGGCACCACGTAGGCGACCAAACGGGCTGCGGCATCGGCGTTTTCGGCCTCACCCCGGTCGATCGTGGCGACCGCCTGCTCGATCCCCGGCACGGCGGTGAGCGCGGCCTCGACCTCGCCCAATTCCAGCCGCTGCCCGCGCACCTTCACCTGGAAGTCGGAACGGCCGACGAACTCCAAACCGTGTGCGCCCCAACGCACCAGGTCACCGGTCCGGTACAGCCGCTCCCCCGGCGCGCCGAACGGATGGGCGACGAAACGCGAGGCCGTCAACCCCGTCCGCCCCCGATAGCCGCGTGCCACACCGGGTCCCGACACATACAGCTCTCCGACGACGCCGACCGGCACCGGCCGCAGCCACGCATCGAGCACCACCGCGCCGGTCCCCGCAATCGGCCCACCGATGCCGATCGCCTCACCCGGCACCAGCTCCGCGCCGGTGGTCCAGATCGTCGCCTCGGCGGGCCCGTACAGGTTGTGCACCCGCCGCAGACCCGTGCCATCGGTCCCCGACCATTGCGAAACCAGCCGCCGCGGACACCGGTCCCCACCGGTGAGCACCACGCGAAGCCGGTCCAGCCCGGCCGGATTCACGGTCAACGCGACCGACGGCGTCAGGAACGCGTGGGTGACCCGCTCGGCCCGCAGCAGTTCGGTCAGCGGTTGGCCGCCGTACACCTCGGCCGGTGCCACCACCAGCGTCGACGCCGCCGATACGGCCAGCAGCAGTTCCAGCACGGCCGCGTCGAAGGTGCGCGCGGCCACCGCCAGCACGCGGGACTCGCGGTCCGGCGCGCAGCGGCGTCGGTGATCGGCGACCAGCATCGCCAGCCCGGCGTGGGTGACTTCCACGCCCTTCGGTCGACCGGTCGAACCCGACGTGTACACGACGTAGGCGGTATTGCCCAACCACGGCAGCACATTCGGAGCCGCAACAGCGGCCTGCCCGAACGCGACATCGGTGCCGTCCAGCAGCATCCACGACACCTCGTCCGGCAGGGACCCGTGGTGCTCGACCGTCGTGATCCCCACCCGCACACCGGAATCGGCGCACACGAACCGATTCCGCTGCACGGGATGCGCCGGATCCACCGAGACGAACGCCGCCCCGGTCTTGGCGATCGCCCACACCGACACCACCCAGTCCAGCGACCGCAGCACCCCGATCGCGACCACCGATTCCAACCCCACCCCGCGGTCGATCAGCCACCGCGCCAACAGGTTCGACCGCTCGTCGAGCTCCCGATAGGAGAGCCGCCGCCCTTCGAACACCACCGCGTCACCCTCGGGATTCGCGGCCACCGCGGCGGCGAACAGCCCCGGCAGGGTGACGGGCGCACCGATCGACTCGACTCCGGGGCCACCCACCAGCCGCTCGCGCTCCCCCACGGACAGCAGCTCGATGTCGCGCACCACGACCGACGGATCCGCGGCAACGGCCGCCAACACCCGCCCGAGCCGTTCGGCCAGCCGCGCGATCGTCTCCGGATCGAAAAGGTCGGTGGCATAGCTCATTCCGACAGGAATGGCACCGTTCTCATCGGGCGCGTCGGTCAGCGTGAGCGTCAGATCGAACCGCTCCACACCCACGTCCGCCCCCACGGCCGACACCGCGACACCCGGCAACTCGAAGCTGACCTCGTCGAGATTGTGGAACCCGAGCATGACCTGGAACAGCGGGTGCTGCGCCCGACTGCGCGGCGGGTCCACCGCCTCCACCACCTGCTCGAAGGGAATCTCCGCATGCGCGAACGCATCCAGATCCACCCCGCGCACCCGCCCCAGCAGCTCGGTGAACGACACCGACTCGTCGACCCGCGTCCGCAGCACGACCGTGTTCACGAACATGCCGACCAGATCGTCGAGCAGTGCCGACCCGCGCCCCGCCACCGGCGTACCCACCGCGATATCGGTGCTCCCGGACAGTCGCGACAGCACGATGGCCAGCGCCGCGTGGAACACCATGAACACCGTCGCCCCGGACGCCCGCGCCACCCGCTGCAGCCCGGACACCACGGCCGGTGCCACCGAGAAGGCATGGGTCGCACCGCGATGCGAGGCGACCGCCGGTCGCGGCCGGTCGCTCGGCAACTCCAGCACTTCGGGCAGATCCAGCAGCTGATTGCGCCAGTACCGCAGCTGCCGCGCGAGCAGCGATTCGGGATCGTCCGCCGAACCCAGCAGTTCCCGCTGCCACAGCGTGTAATCGGCGTACTGGATCGGCAACGGTGACCAATCCGGTTGCCGCGCATCGCACCTGGCCACATAGGCCGCCGCGAGATCGCGCGCCAGCGGAGCCATCGAGAAGCCGTCGGCGGCGATGTGATGCAGCACCAGCACCAACACGTACTCCTCGGCGCCCACCGCCAGCAGCCGTGCCCGCAGCGGAATCCGCTGGGCCACATCGAATCCGGACGACACCACCTCGGCGACGGCGGAGGATACGGCGGCGGCGTCCACCACCCGGGCCGTCAGATCGATGTCCACCGCGTCGGCGAGCTCGCCGACCCGCGTCACCGCCTGATACGGCACCCCGTCGATATCCGGGTACCGGGTCCGCAGCACCTCGTGCCGGGCGAGCACGTCCATGACGGCGGCCGACAGTGCCGCGCGGTCCACGCTGCCCGACAGCCGCAGCACCATGGGCAGGCTGTAGGACACCGATTCCGGCGCGAACCGGTTCACGAACCACATTCGCTGTTGCGCGAACGACAGCGGTACCCGGGCCGGACGCCGCTTCGGCTCCAGCCGCGGCTCGCCGTTCCCGCCGTCCGGCCCGTCGATGCGCGCGGCCAGCCGCGCCGCCAGCTCCTCGACCGTGGACGCCTCGAACACATCCCGCAGCGCGACGCCCGCGCCCACCGCGTCGGCCACCCGCGCCGACAGTCGGGTCGCGGACAGCGAGTTGCCGCCGAGCGCGAAGAAGTCGTCGTCGGCCCCCACCCGCTCGATCCCGAGCACCTCGGCGAAGACCCGCGCCACGGTCGCCTCGAGCGGCGTGGACGGCTCCCGGAATTCGCGGGCGCCGAAGACCGGCTCCGGCAGGGCCTTTCGATCCACCTTGCCGCTCGTCGTCAGCGGCAGCTCGGCGAGCACCAGCACCGTGTCGGGCACCATGTACCGCGGCAGCCGCTCCCCGACCGCTCGCCGCACCTCGTCGCCGTCGAGCGCGCGGCCCGCTTCCGGCACCGCGTAGCCCACCAATCGCGCACCGGCCGAACCACTCTCACCGGCGAGGTACACGACCACCGCGCGATCGACACCGGGCACCGCGCACAACGCGGCCTCGACCTCGCCGAGTTCCAGCCGCTGCCCGCGCACCTTCACCTGGAAGTCCGAGCGGCCGACGTACACCAGAGCGTGCGCACCGGATTCGTCCACGACCCACCGCACCAGGTCCCCGGTCCGATACAACCGCTGCCCGGGCGCGCCGTGCGGGTCGGCGACGAACCGGGCCGCGGTCAGCCCCGCCCGCCCCCGATAGCCGCGCGCCACACCGGGACCCGCCACGTACAGCTCACCCACCACGCCCGCGGGCACCGGCCGCAGCCAGCCGTCGAGCACGGTCAGGTGCAGTCCGGCGATACCGGATCCCATGGTGATGGGCGCACCGCCGCGCAGTTCCGGACTGACGGAGGTGATGATCGTGGCCTCGGTCGGACCGTAGGAGTTGAAGAACCGCCGCGCCCGGCCCGCGTCGGTGCGCGACCAGCGCGCGACCAGCTGCGGCGCGAAATGCTCACCGCCGACCCACATGACCTGGAGGTCGTCGAGTCCGGCCGGATCCAGGGACGCGGCCACCGACGGCGTCATCCAGGCGTGGGTGACGCGCTGATCGCGCAGCAGATCGGTGAGCGCCTGCCCGCCGTAGACATCGTCGGGCGCGATCACCAGTACCGCACCGGCCGAGAGCGCGAGCAGCAGTTCGAGTATCGCCACGTCGAAGGTGCGTGCGCCCACGCCCAATACCCGGGATTCGGGCTCGACGGCGTACAGGTGATGGTGTGCGGCCAGCGTGCCCAGGCCCGCGTGGCTCACCTCCACGCCCTTGGGCCGCCCGGTCGAACCGGAGGTGTAGATGACGTAGGCGGTGTTGTCGGGCCGCACCGGCCGTATTCGGTCGGCGTCGGTCACCGCGTCGGTGGAGTGCTGTCCGATGGCGGTGATCGACTCGGGGTCGTCCAGCACCAGCCACGACAACCCGTCTCGCGGCAGCACGGCGAGCTGCCGACCGACCGTGATGCCCACGCGCACACCGGAATCGGCGCACATGAACCGATTGCGGTCGAGTGGATGCGACGGATCGACGGTCAGGAACGCCGCCCCGGCCTTGGCGATCGCCCACACCGCGACCACCCATTCCAGCGACCGCGACAGCCCGATGGCCACCACCGACTCCGGACCCGCACCGCGCTCGATCAGGAAGCGCGCCAACCGATTCGACCGCGCGTCGAGGTCCCGATAGGTGACCCGCCGATCCCCCTCGACCACCGCGTCCCCATCCGGATTCGCCGCGACGGCCGCCGCCAACAGGGCCGGCAGGGTCGCGCCGACGGAGCCGAGTTCGTCCGCGTCGAGCAGCTCGGCCGGATCGCCGCGGCCCCAATCGTCCAGTAGCGCTGTGCGTTCCGTATCCGGCAGCAGGGCGACATCGCGCACGGCGACGCCCGGGTCCGCGGCGAGGGCAGCCAGCACGACGCCCAGCCGTTCGGCGAGCGCCTCGACCACGTCCGCGTCGAGCACATCCGGCTGGTATTGCAGTCGAATCCGGAGTGTGTCCTGCTGAATCACGGTGCAGGACAATGGATAGTGGGTGGAGTCGGTTCCGGTGACCCCGGTCAGCTCGAGGCTGCCGTCATCGGTGACCTGCCGGATGTGGTCCACGTCCACCGGATACGACTCGAGCACCATGGCGGTGTCGAACAGGGTGTCGGTGCCGGTGACCGCGTGGATATCGGTCAAGCCCAGGTGATGATGGTCGAGCAGCGCCGCCTGCTCGCCGTGGATGCGCGTCCAGAGCTCGCCGAGGGTCTCGGCCGGGTCCAGCCGCACCCGGGTGGGAATCGTATTGATGAACAGGCCGATGGTGCGATCCGCCGCCGGGACTTCGGCGGGACGCCCGGACACCGTGGTCCCGAATACGACATCGTCGCGCCCGGTCACCTGCGCCATGAGCAGCGCCCAGGCCGACTGCAGCACGGTATTGAGCGTGACCCCGGCCGCTGCCGCCGCGGCCAGCAGCCTTCGGGTGGCCGCGGCGTCGATCACCAGCGACCGATCCACCACGGCGCTCGTGGCGGTCGCGGTCGGATCGGCGATCAGGGTGGGTTCGACGCCGTGCAGCGCCGCGGCCCAGGCCGCGCGGGCGGCCTCGCGGTCGCGGGTCGTCAGCCACGCCAGGAAGTCCCGATACGAGCCCACGGCCACGCCCTCGCCCCCGGCGTAGCGGGTGAACAGATCGGTGACCAGCAGCGGCCAGGACCAGCCGTCGAGGATGACGTGATGGTCGGTCAGGACCAGCGCCCAGCGGTCGGGGCCCAGTTCGGCGAGGGCGAACCGCAGCAGCGGCGCGGCGGTGAGATCGAACCGGTGCGCCTTCTCTGCCGCCGCCAGCTCGACCAGCGCCGCTTCGGGGTCCGACCGATCGCTCAGATCGACGACCCGCCAAGGCAATTCGACGCCATCACAGACGACGGCGACGTGCGTGCCGTCGCCGGTGGAGGTGTAGGCCGTGCGCAGCATGGCATTCCGTTCCACGAGCGCGCCCGCGGCCGCACGCAGCCGCTCCGGCTCGAGCGCACCCGAGAAGCGCAGGACCACCTGCGCGGCATAGACATCGATCCCTGCCACGCCCGCGGCCAGCTGCGCGTGGAAGATCAGTCCGTCCTGCAGGGGCGTCACCGGCCACACATCCGCCAGGGTGGGGTACGCCCGTTCGAGCGCGGAGACCTCCGTTTGGCTCAGCCGCACCAGCTCGAAGTCCGACGGCGAATACCCGCCCGCGCCGGGCATTTCGGCGAGTTCGGCCAGCGCGGTCACCGCATCGGTCCACAGGTCGGCCAGTTCCTCGATATCCGCCGGATGCAGCAGCGTGCGGGGGAAGCGGAAGGTGGCCCGCATCCGGTCGTCGAGCACGAGCGCGCTCACATCCAGCGCCACGGTGACCGGCATGGTCGGATCGGCGGGCACCACCAATTCGCCCAGCCCGCCGTCGATTCCCTCGGCGAGGCCCGAGACCCGCCCCAGGTAGTTGAACCCGATCCGCCCGGGCATGCGTTGCGGCAACGCGCGCGCGGTGTCCGCACCGAGGTAGCGGAGCAGCCCGTATCCGATGCCCTTGTCCGGGATCGAGCGCAGCGTCTCCTTCACCGAGAGCACCACCGCCGCAACCTCGTCGGGCGTGACGTTCCCGACGTCGAGCCAGCTCAGATCGAATCGCACCGGGAACATGGAGGTGAACCACCCGACCGTGCGCGACAGGTCCGCACCGGGCACCACCTGTTCCTCGCGGCCGTGGCCCTCCATGCGAATCAGCACCGACGGATCGTCGATGCCCCGCCGCGCCCGCCAAATCCGCACCGCCACGGCCAGACCGGCCAGCAGGCCGTCGTTCACGCCGCCGTGGAACGCCGCCGGTACCCGCGTGGTCAGCGCCCGGGTCACCGAATCGGGCAGCTCCACCTCGATCTGGTCGAGGGTGTCGGCGGTGTCGATGCTCGGATCCAGGTCGCGTCGACCCAGCAGCGGGTCCGGGCCCGAGACCATGTCCTGCCAGAACGCCAACTCTCCCAGGCGAATCGGATCGGCGGCGGCCTCGACCAGCCCGTGCGCCCACCGCCGCATGGATGTCCCGACCGGCTCGAGCGCCGGTGCGCGGCCCGCCGCGATCTGCTCGAACGCCGACAGCAGATCCGGCACCAGCACCCGCCACGACACGCCGTCGACGACCAGGTGGTGCGCGACGATCAGCAGCCATCCCGGTGTCCCGTCCGAGGTCTCCAGCCACACGAACCGAACCATGGAACCGGCCATGGGGTCGAGCTTGCCCAGCGCCGAATCGAGTTCCGCCACGGCGATATTGGCGACCGACTGCCGCCCGGCGTCGGTCGTGGTGCCGCCGTCGATGACTCGTCGCAACAGCAGATCCGACACCGCGACCGCGTCGGCGGCCACGACCTCCATCGACCACTCGCCGTCGGCTCCGCGCCGCAGTCGTGAGCGCAGCATGTCGTGTCGCTCCAGCACCGCGCCGAGCGCGGCCGTCATCTCGTCGGCGTCGACGATGCCGGGCAGTCGCAGCACCATGTGCTGATCGAACCGGTCGAAGCCCTTGCCCCACTCGACCATCCAGCGCGCCACCGGCCACAGCGGCAGCTCACCGACGCCACCGCCCGGCAGTTCGGCCAGTTGAATCGCGGCCGCCTCGTCGGCCCGCCGCGCACGCGCGGCCAGCCGCGCCGGGGTGCGCTGCTCGAACACATCGCGCGGACCGAACACCACGCCCTGCCCGCGCGCCTTGGTCACCAGCTGGATGGAGACGATCGAATCGCCGCCCAGCGCGAAGAAGTCGTCGTCGACACCGACCCGTTCGAGGCCGAGCACCTCGGCGAACACCCGGGCCAGCGTCTCCTCGACGGGACTCGACGGCGCCCGGAAATCGTGGTGCGGGAATACCGGTTCGGGCAGCCCGCGTCGATCGACCTTGCCGGTGGCGGTGAGCGGCAGCTCCGCGAGCACCATCACCACATC
Organism: Nocardia sp. CDC153; assembly: GCF_035818515.1. Taxonomy (NCBI): domain Bacteria; kingdom Bacillati; phylum Actinomycetota; class Actinomycetes; order Mycobacteriales; family Nocardiaceae; genus Nocardia; species Nocardia sp. CDC153. Next base: position 1,120,600 of record NZ_JAYKYU010000002.1, read on the forward strand.
CGGGACCATGTAGGCGGGCAGTCGCTCCCCCACCCGCTGCCGCAGCTGTTCCGCGTCGACCGTGTGTCCTTCGGCCACGGTGACGTATCCGACCAGGCGTGCACCGGAACCGGATCCGGTGTGCACGATCGCGACGGCCTGTTCGACACCCGCCAGCTCGCACAGCGCGGACTCGACCTCGCCCAGTTCGAGGCGCTGGCCGCGGACCTTGACCTGGAAGTCGGAGCGTCCGACGAACTCGAGTGTCCCCGAACCGGATTCCTCGGCGACCACCCGCACGAGATCGCCGGTACGGTACAGCCGCTCCCCGGCCGCATCGAACGGATTCGCGACGAACCGCGACGCGGTCAGACCCGCCCGCCCCCGATAGCCGCGCGCCACACCGGGACCGGCCACGTACAGCTCGCCGACCACTCCGGCGGGCACCGGCCGCAGCCACGGATCCAGAACCGCCACACTCGTTCCGGCCAGCGGCTCACCGATGGTGATCCGTTCGTCCGGCAACAACTGCGCACCGGTCACCCAGATGGTCGCCTCGGCGGGTCCGTACAGGTTGTACACGCGCCGCTGTCCGGCCGCATCGGTGCCCGCCCATCGCGAGACGAGTTGCGGCCCACAGCGATCACCGCCGGTCAGCACCACCCGGAGCGCGTCGAGCCCGGCGCTGTCCAGCGACAGGGCGACGGCCGGGGTCAGGAACGCATGGCTGACGTGCCGCTCGTGCAGCAGTTCCCACAGGGGCTGTCCGCCATAGACATCCGGCGGTGCGATCACCAGCGTGGCACCGCGCGAGACGGCGAGCAGCAATTCGAGGATCGCCGCGTCGAAGGTTCGCGCGGCCACCGAGAGCACCGTGGAGTCCGGGTCGACCGCGCAGCGCCGAACATGGTCGGCGAGCAGGGTCGCCAATCCGGCGTGGGTCACCTCGACGCCCTTGGGTTGTCCGGTGGAGCCCGAGGTGTAGACGACGTACGCGATATTGCCCGGATGCGTTGGGGCACAGCGTTCCGCATCGGTCACCGCCGCCGCGTCCAGGGTGGACAGATCCGCCTCGTCGAGCCTGATCGCGTCGGTTCCGGGCAGGTCGAGACCCGCATCGCTCCGAGTCAGCACACAGCGGGCCCCAGAATCCGTGCACACGAACCGATTCCGCTCGACCGGATGTGCGGGGTCGATCGAGACGAAGGCCGCACCGGTCTTGGCGATGGCCCACACCGCGAGCACCCAGTCCGACGATCGCGGCAGCCCGATCGCCACCACCGACTCGGGTCCGACGCCACGTCCGATCAGCAAGCGCGCCAACTGGTTCGAACGCGCGTCCAGTGCGCGGTAGGAGATCCGCAGGTACCCTTCCACGACCGCGTCGCCGTCGGCATTGGCGGCCACCGCCTGGGCGAGCGCGTCGGCCAGCAGGATGGTGTCGCGGTCGTCCCGGCGATCGATCAGCGCGGCACGCTCGCCCACCCCGATGTCCCGCACCGGCATGGACGCGTCGCGACCGATCGTCACCAGCATCTGCCGCAGCTGCTCGCCGAGCGTCGCGATCGCCGCCGCGTCGAAAAGGTCGGCGCGGTACTGCAATCGCATCCCCAGCGTGTCCCGCAGCATGGCGGTGCACGACAACGGGTAGTGCGTGGCATCGGCCGCGACCACCCGGGTGATGGCGAGATCGCCGTCCCCGACGGCGTGTTCGATGTCGCGCATATCGATCGGGTAGGACTCCAACACCATGAGCGTGTCGAAGAGCCGATCGGTTCCGGTGCGCGCGTGGATGTCCCGCAGGCCGATGTGGTGGTGTTCGAGCAGCGCGGCCTGTTCGCGATGCAGGCGGGTCCACAGCTCCGCGACGGTCTCGGTGGGGTTCAGCCGGACGCGCGTGGGAATCGTATTGATGAACAGGCCGATGGTGCGGTCGGCGTCGGGCAGCTCGCCGGGCCGCCCGGATACGGTCGCGCCGAACACGACATCGGTGTGGCCGGTGTGCCGGGCCATGAGCATGGCCCATGCCGATTGCAGGACGGTATTCGCGGTCACCCCGGCCGCGGCGGCGGCCGCGACCAGAGCACGGGTCTCGGGCTCGTCGAGGCCGATCGTGCACTCGGCCACTTCGGTCGCGCCCACCTCGGAATCACCGGCGATCAGGGTCGGCTCGACCCCGTCGAGCGCCTCCTCCCACGCAGCCAGGGCGGTGTCCCGATCGCGAGTCACCAACCACGCCAGGTAATCCCGATACGATCCGGCGGCTCGGCTCGGGGCTGCTCCGGTGTACGCGGTGAACAGTTCGGTGAGCAGCAGCGGGTAGGACCAGCCGTCGAGGATGACGTGATGGTTGGTCAGGATCAGCGCCCACCGATCGGCGGCGAGCCGGGCCACGGTGAAGCGCAGCAGCGGCGCGGCAGACAGGTCGAAGGGTGCCGCCTTCTCCGCTGCCGCGAGCTCGTCGAGCGCGGCGGCGGTGTCGGTAGAGGCGCTCAGATCGATTACACGCCAGGGTAATTCGAAGGCGTCGCCGACGATCGCCACATCGATTCCGCTGGCGGTGGTGGTGAAGGCGGCCCGCAGACTCTCGTGCCGCTGCACCAGCGCCGTCGCGGCCGTGCGCAGCCGTGTCGGATCCAGCTCGCCCGCCAGGTGCAGAACCAGTTGGGCGACATAGGCATCCGCCTCGGCCTCGGCGTCGGCGAGGTGGGCGTGGAACAGCAGACCGGCCTGCAGCGGGGTCACCGGCCACACGTCGGTCAGGTCCGGATGCGCGCGTTCCAGCTCGGTGACATCGGACTGGCTCAGGTGGACCAGCGCGAAGTCGGACGGGGAATACCCACCGCTGCCGGGGGTTTGGACATGATCGGCGATCGCGGTCAGCACCCGCGACCACAGCTGTGCCAGCTCCTCCACCTCGTCGGGTGCGAGCAGTGTGCGCGGGAAGCGGAAACTGGCGCGCAGCCGATCCTCGATCACAATGGCGCTGATATCCACCGCGACCGTCACCGGCATGTCCGGATCCGGTGCCGCGGTGAGCTCACCGAGACCAGCGTGCGGACCGTTCGCACCGATCTCGGCGCTGGAGATGCGGCCCAGGTAGTTGAACCCGATTCGCCCCGGCATCCGGTCCGGCAGCAGCCCCGCCGTCTCATCGTTCAGGTACCGCAGCAGCCCGTAACCGATGCCCTTGTCCGGTATCGACCGCAGCGTCTCCTTCACCGACAACACCACCGCCGCAACCGAATCCCCACCGGCGATCACGTCATCGACATCGACGCCACCCAGACCGAACCGCACCGGGAACATCGAAGTGAACCAGCCCACCGTCCGCGACAGGTCCGCACCCGGGACCACCTGCTCCTCGCGGCCGTGCCCTTCCAACCGGATCAGCACCGACGAGTCGTCGACTCCACGGCGTGCGCGCCACAGCCGAACGGCCACCGCCAATCCCGCCAGCAGCCCGTCGTTCACGCTGCCGTAGAACGCCGTCGGCACCCGTGACAGCAAGGCCTGTGTCACGGCTTCCGGCAATCGCACCTCGACCTGTTCCAGCGCGGCCGCGGTATCGATGGCGGGGTCCAACTCCCGCCCGCCGATGACCGGGTCCGCTCCGGCGACCATCGACTGCCACAGGCCCAACTCCCGCAACCGATTCGGCTCGGCCGCCGCCCGCACCAGCCCGTGCGCCCACCGCCGCATCGAGGTGCCCACCGGCTCCAGCACGGGCACACCGCCCGCGGCGACCTGTGCGAGCGCCGCCATCAGGTCCGGCACCAGCACCCGCCACGACACGCCGTCGACGACCAGGTGATGCGCCACCACCAGCAGCCACCCCGGCACCTCACCCGCGGGCTCGAGCCACACGAACTGCACCATCGCCCCGCCGCGCGGGTCCAGCCAGTCCAGCGCCGAATCCAGTTCCGCCGTGGCGATTTCGGCCACCGCGCGCCGACCGGCCTCGGTGTCGACCTCCAGGTCCGGTTCGAGCGCACGGCGATGCAGCAGCCAGGCCGGATCGACGCCGCGCTCGGGCGCGACCTCCATCGACCACTCCCCGGTGTCGCCGCACCGCAGCCGGGATCGCAGCATGTCGTGCCGATCGAGCACCGCGCCGATCGTCGCGACCAGTCCCGCCTCGTTCACGCCCTCGGGCAGTCGCAGCACGACATGCTGGTCGAAACGGTCGAAACCCTTGCCCCACTCCACCATCCACCGCGCCACCGGCAACAGCGGCACTTCGCCGACGCCACCGCCGGGCAGCTCGGCCAAGCCACCGCGTTCGCCCGCGACGGTCTGCGCGGCAGCGGCCAGCCGTGCGGGAGTCCGCTGTTCGAACACATCGCGAGGCCCGAACACCACACCCTGGGCGCGGGCCTTGGACACCACCTGGATCGACACGATCGAATCGCCGCCCAGCGCGAAGAAGTCGTCATCGACGCCGACCTGCTCGCGCCCCAGGACGTCCGCGAAGACCCCGGCGATGATCTGTTCGACCGGGGTGGACGGGGCGCGGAATTCGCGCGGTGTGAAGACCGGTTCCGGCAGCGCCCGCCGATCGATCTTTCCGGTTGCGGTCAAAGGCAATTCGTCGAGCACCAGCACCAGATCCGGCACCATGTAGCCCGGCAGGCGTTCGGCCACCGCCGCCCGCAGCGCGTCGGAGTCGACCGCGTGCCCGGCCCGCGCGGCGACGTAGGCCACCAGCCGGACCGCCGCGTCGGCGCTGTCCCCGTCCGAGTGCACGACGGCAACCGCCTGCCCGACACCGTCCACCTCGCACAGCGCGGCCTCCACCTCGCCGAGTTCGAGCCGCTGCCCGCGCACCTTCACCTGGAAGTCGGCGCGTCCGACGAAAATTAGGACGCCGGAACCGGATTCATCGACCGCCCAGCGCACCAGGTCGCCGGTGCGGTACAGCCGCTCGCCCGGGCCCTCGAAGGGATTCGCGACGAATCGCGAGGCCGTCATCCCGGCCCGGCCCCGATATCCGCGTGCCAGGCCCGCCCCCGACAGATACAGCTCACCGACCACGCCGACCGGCACCGGACGCAGCCACGCGTCCAGTACCCGCACGCCGATGCCGGGGATGCCGGTGCCGAGGTCGAGGGGATCGCCCGCCCGCAGTTCGCGGCTGATCATGGCGATGACCGTGGTCTCGGTGGGCCCGTAGGTATTGAAGAACCGGCGCGAGCGGGCGGCATCGGTGCGCGACCAGCGTTCCACCAGCCGCGCCGAATAGCCCTCGCCACCAACGGTCAGGACCCGCAGGTCGTCGAGCCCGTCGGGATCCAGTGAGGCGACCACCGATGGGGTGAGGAAGGCGTGGGTGATGCGCTGCTCACGCAGCAATGCGGTCAGGGCGGGCCCGCCGTAGGCGTCCTCGGGGGCGATGACGAGGGTCGCGCCGACGGGGACGGCCAGCAGCAGCTCGAGCAACACGGCGTCGAAGGTGCGCGCGGCGACGGCCAGCACGCGGGAGTCCTCGGTGACCCCGTAGTCACGCAGTTGCGCGGCGGCGACCGCCGCCAGTCCGGAGTGGCTGACCTCCACGCCCTTGGGACGGCCCGTCGAACCCGAGGTGTAGACGACGTAGGCCGTGTTGTCCGTGCGGAGCACGCCATGTCGCTCGGCGGCGGTGAGAGCGGTCGACGGGTACTGCCGGACGCGACCCGTCACCGACGGGTTGTCCAGTATCAGCCAGGACACCTCCTCGGGCATGGCCGAGGCGTGCTCGTCGTCCGTAATGCCGAGCGCGACACCGGAATCCACGCACATGAACCGATTGCGGTCGAGCGGATGGGTGGGGTTCAGGGCCAGGAATCCGGCGCCGGCCTTGGTGACCGCCCACAGGGCGAGCACCCATTCCAGCGAACGTGGCAGGGCGATGGCGACGACCGTGTCCGGGCCGACGCCGTGGCCGATCAGGAAGCGCGCCCACTGATTCGAGCGCTCGTCGAGCTCCCGGTAGGTGATGGCGCGATCGCCGTCCACGATCGCGAGACCGTCCGGATGGGCGGCCACCGCGGCGGCCAGGAGCGCCGGCAGTGTCACCGCCGCATCGGTGACGGCGAGCGCGGCGATATCGGGAGTGCCCGTGCCGCCCCAGGTTTCGAGGTCGCGCCGCTCGGCGTCCGACAGGATCTCGACCTCGCGCAGGGCGAGTGCGGGATCGGCGATCACGGTCCGCAGCAGGTGCTGCAGGCGGTCGGCGAACCCGGTGATGGTGTCGGCGTCGAACAGGTCTGTGGCGTAACTCAGATCGACCGGCATCGCGCCGTGCGCGTCGGGCCGGTCGGCCAGGGTCAGCGTCAGGTCGAATCGCTCGACACCGGTTTCGGCACCCGACGGCGTCACGGCCAGACCCGGCAGTTCGACGGCCGCCGGGTCGAGGTTGTGGAAGGCCAGCATGACCTGGAACAGCGGGTGATGCGCCTGACTACGCGGCGGATCGAGGGCCTCCACCACCTGATCGAACGGAATCTCCGCCTGCGCGAACGCATCCAGGTCCACCGTGCGCACCTGGGCCAGCAGGTCGGTGAACGATGCCGACTCGTCGATCCGGGTCCGCAGGACGACGGTATTGACGAACATGCCGACCAGGTCGTCCAGTAGCGCCGACCCGCGCCCGGAAACCGGTGTGCCGATGGGGATGTCGGTCACTCCCGCCAGCCTCGACATCAGCAGCGCCAGGGCGGCGTGGAACACCATGAAGGTGGTGGCACCGGTGGCGGCGGCCAGTTCCCGCAGGCCGGTCACCACGCCGGGCTCCACGACGAAGCGATGCGTCGCGCCCCGATGCGAGGCCACGGCCGGACGCGGTCGATCCGACGGCAGCTCCACGAGCTCGGGCAGATCCCGCAATTGCGCTGTCCAGTAGCCTATTTGGCGGGCGAGCAGTGATTCGGGGTCGGCCGCCGACCCCAGCAGTTCCCGCTGCCACAGCGCGTAATCGGCGTACTGCACCGGCAAGCTCGGCCAATCCGGTTGGCGTCCAGCGCACCTGGCCGCATACGCCGACGCCAGATCCCGCGCCAACGGGGTCATGGAGAAACCGTCGGCATTGATGTGGTGGATCGCCATCACCAGCACGAACTCCTCGGCCCCGAGCGAGAGCAGCCGAGCTCGCAAGGGAATCCGTTCGGCCACATCGAAACCGGCGGACACCACCTCCGATACCGCGCCCGCCAGGTCCGCCGCCGCGACGGTGCGCGGCGTGAGGTCGACATCCACCGCCGTCGGGAGATCGGCTGCCGCCACCACCGACTGGTAGGGCACACCGTCCACATCCGGGTACCGGGTCCGCAGGACCTCGTGCCGGACCAGCACATCCATGATCGCCGACGTCAGGGCCTCGATATCCAGCGCACCGGACAACCGCAGCACCAGCGGAATGCTGTAGGACGCCGACTCGGGGGCGAAACGGTTGACGAACCACATGCGCTGCTGCGCGAACGACAGCGGCACCCGCTGCGGCCGCGGCCACGGCCGCAGGCGCGGACCCTCGCCGGTTCGATCCGCCTCGGCGCTCGCCCGTTCCGACCCCGTCAACCGTGCGGCCAGTTCCGCGACCACCGGGGCCTCGAAGACCTCGCGCACGCCGACGGGCGTCCCGAGCCGATCCGCCAGCCGAGCCGACACACGCGTCGCCGACAGCGAATCGCCGCCGAGGACGAAGAAGTCGTCGTCGACGCCCACCCGGTCCACACCGAGCACCTCGGCGAAGGTCGACGCCACCAGCTCTTCCCGGGGCGTCGCCGGAGCCCGGTACTCGGCACGGGTGATCACGGGTTCGGGCAGCGCGGCCTTGTCGAGCTTCCCGTTCATCGTCAGCGGCAGCGCGTCCACGGCCATGACGACATCGGGCACCATGAAGCCCGGCAGTCGCCGTCCCACCGCGCGCCGCACCCGCGCCGGATCGAACGCGCGGCCCGGTGCGGCGACCACATAGGCCACCAGGCGGGTACCGACACCGGTGTCGCGGGCCAGCACGACCGCATGATCGATGCCGTCGAGTGCGCACAGGGCGGATTCGATCTCCCCGAGTTCGAGACGCTGTCCGCGCACCTTCACCTGGAAATCGGAGCGGCCCACGAACTCCAGCACCCCGGTCTCGGATTCATCGGCCCGCCACCGCACCAGGTCACCGGTGCGATACAGCCGCTGCCCGGGTTCCCCGAAGGGATCGGCGACGAACCGCGACGCCGTGAGCCCGGCCCGCCCCCGATAGCCGCGCGCCACACCGGGACCCGACACGTACAGCTCGCCGACCACACCGACCGGCGCCGGACGCAGCCAGGCGTCCAGCACCAGCGCGGACATCCCACCGATCACCGACCCCATCGGAACCGGCTGGCCCGCAACCAGTTCGGGGGTGGCCGTCACCCAGATGGTCGCCTCGGCCGGGCCGTACAGGTTGTGCACCCGGCGACGGCGAGCACCGTCGGTGGCCGCCCAGCGCGCGACGAGCGCGGGCGGGCACGCCTCACCGGCGACGGTCAGGACCTCCAGCTCATCCAGTCCGGTGGGATCCATGGCCGCGACCACGGTCGGGGTGAGGACGGCGTGGCTGACCCGCTCGGTGCGCATGAGCTCGGCGAGCGTCGGCCCGCCGTAGACGTCCGGCGGCGCGATGACCAGGGTCGCGGTGCCGGAAACCGCCAGCAGCAGTTCGAATATCGCCGCGTCGAACGTGCGCGAGGCCACGCCGAGCACACGGGATTCCGGTCCCGTCGCGAACCGTCGCCGCTGCGCACCGCAGACCCCGGCGAGCCCGGCGTGGGTGACCTCGACGCCCTTCGGACGCCCGGTGGAGCCCGAGGTGTAGACGACGTACGCCGTATCCGCCTCGCAGACGGGAACATCGGCCGTCGGCGCGGGCGAATCATCGGCCAGGTCATCGAGATCCAGCCACGCGATGTCGTCCCGCGGCAGCGCTGCCGCGTACCGGCCCGTGGTAATGCCCACGCGCACAGCGGAATCGGTGCACATGAACCGATTGCGGTCGATCGGGTGCCCGGGGTCCAGCGAGACGAAGGCCGCGCCGGTCTTGGCGATGGCCCACACGGCCAGCACCCATTCGAGCGAGCGCGGCACCCCGATCGCCACCACCGATTCCGGGCCGGTCCCACGCTGGATCAGGCACCGCGCCAACAGGTTCGAGCGCTCATCGAGTTCTCGATAGGAGACGCGTCGCGTGCCATCCGCGACCGCACAGCCGTCCGGGTTCACGGCCACGGCGGCCGACAGGATCTCCGGCAGGGTCGATCCGTCGGACGTGCCGAAGGCGTCCAGATCGAGCCCGTTGCCCCGGCCCCGACTCAGGAGCCCTCGCCGTTCCGCCAGCGGCAGGGTTTCGACGTCACGCACGGACACGGACGAATCGGTGACGATCGCACGCAAGACCTGTTCCAACCGCCGCGCGAAGGCCATCACCGTCGCCGCGTCCAACACTTCGGGTTGGTATTGCAGCCGGATGCGCAGACCCTCGTGCACGGTGATGCTGCATGTCAGCGGATAGTGCGTAGAGTCCGTCGCGGTCACCCCGGCGACCATCAGGTCCGCCTCGCCCGTGAGTCGCCTGATGCCCTGGGCGTCGAGGGGATACGACTCGAGCACCATCACGGTGTCGAAGAGCCGGTCGGTCCCGGTCAGGGCGTGGATGTCGGGCAGTCCGAGATGCTGATGCTCGAGCAGCGCGACCTGTTCGGATTGCAGGCGCGCCCACAGCCCGGCGACGGTCTCGGCGGGGTCCATGCGCACCCTGGTCGGGATCGTATTGATGAACAGACCCACGGCGCGCTCGGCATCGGGCAGCTCGGCGGGGCGACCGGAGACGGTGCCGCCGAAGACGATATCGGTGCGACCGGTCAGCTGCGCCAGCATGATCGCCCACATCGATTGCAACACGGTGTGCACGGTGACCCCGGCGTTCGCCGCGGCGGCGGTCAACGCTCGCGCGAGGGTGGGATCGACCGCGATCCACTCCTCGGCCACCACACCGGTCGCGGCCTGCTCGGTGGTGACCAGGGTGGGCTCGACGCCCGCGAGGGCCTGCGCCCAGGCGGCCGATGCCGCGTCACGGTCACGACTTGCCGTCCACGCCAGGAAGTCTCGATACGACCCGGCGGCGACGCCCGGGGCATGACCGGTGGCGTAGTGGGTGAACAGATCGCTGATCAGCAGCGGGTAGGACCAGCCGTCGAGGATCACGTGGTGATTGGTCAGAATGAGCGCCCGGTCGTCGGGGCCCACGTCGGCCACCGTCCAGCGCAGGAGCGGTGCCACCGCCGGATCGAAGCGGCGCGCCTGCTCCGCGGCCGCGAGCTCGGACACCGCGAGGTCGCGATCCGCGCTCTCGGTGAGATCGACCACCTGCCAGGGCAGTTCGACGTCATCGCAGACCACCGCGACACTCGTGCCACCGCCGGTGACGGTGAAGGCGGTCCGCAGCATTGGATGCCGATCCATGAGCGCACGGGCCGCCGCACGCAGGCGGTCGACATCGAGGGCCCCGGACAGACGCAGAACCAGCTGTGCGACATAGGCATCCGCCCGGCTGGCGTCGCCCAGTCCACTGTGGAACAGCAGACCGGCCTGCAACGGCGTCACGGGCCACACGTCCGTCATCGACGGATACGTTCGGTCCAGCGCGGCGACCTCGGATCGGGTCAGGTCCACCAGATCGAAGTCGGAGGGCGAATGCCCACCCGCGCCGGGGGTTTCGGCGTGGTCGGCCATGGCCGTCAAGGCCTGTGCCCACAGCGCCGCCAGCTCGTCGACGTCCGCGGCATCGAGCAGGGTGCGCGGGAACCGGAATTGGGCGCGCAGCCGGTCCTCGATGACGATCGCGGTGACCTCCACCGCCAAGGTGACCGGCTGCCGCGGGTCCGGGCTCACGGTCAATTCGTCTGCCGCGCCGTTGATTCCACTCACGCGGGCATCGTCGGCCGAGATGCGTCCCAGGTAGTTGAACCCGATCCGCCCCGGCATCCGATTCGGCAACAACCCCGCCGTCTCATCGTTCAGATACCGCAGCAGCCCATAACCGATGCCCTTGTCCGGAATCGACCGCAGCGTCTCCTTCACCGATAACACCACCGCCGCCACCGAATCCCCACCGGCGGCGGCGTTCTCGACATCGATACCGGCCAGATCGAATCGCACCGGGAACATCGAGGTGAACCAGCCCACCGTCCGCGACAGGTCCGCGCCCGGAACGACCCGCTCCTCACGGCCGTGCCCCTCCAGCCGGACCAGGACCGACGGCTCGTCGATGCCACGCCGGGCCCGCCACAGGCGCACCGCCACGGCCAGACCGGCCAGCAGCCCGTCACCGACCTCGCCGTGGAAAGCCGCGGGGAGCCGGGACAGCATCGCGTGGGTCACCGTTTGCGGCAGCTCGATCTCCGCGTGCTCGAGGGTGGCGGCCGTGTCGACCTCGGGATCGAGTTCCCGTCCGCCCCAGAGCGGATCGGGGCCGGTGACCATGGACTGCCACAGGTCGAGTTCCCGCACGCGATTCGAGTCGACGGCCGCCTCGGTGAGCCCGTGCGCCCAGCGCCGCATCGAGGTGCCCACGGGTTCCAGCGTCGGGGTACCGCCCGCGGCGACCTGTTGGAAGGCGGACAGCAGATCCGGGACCAGCACGCGCCATGAGACCCCGTCGACCACGAGGTGATGTGCCACCATCAGCAACCGGCCGGGCGCGTTGTCGATCGTCTGCCAGACGAAGCGGACCATCACCCCGGCAAGCGGGTCCAACCGCGCGACAGCCGCATTCGCTCGTGTCCGGAGGTCGGTTTCGGAGGTGCAGCGCTCGAACAGCGTTGCCGCCTCGATCGATCCCGGCGGCTCGACGATCAGCGACCACTCGCCGGTCTCGGCGTGCCGCAGGCGGGAACGCAACATGTCGTGACGGTCGAGCAGCGCGCTGACCGCCGTGAGCACCTCCGACTCGTTCAACCCGCTGGGCACCGGAACGACCACATGCTGTTCGAAGTGCCCGAAACCGCTGCGCCAGTCCGTCATCCACCGCGCCACCGGCAGCAGTGGCAGTTCTCCGACGCCGCCCCCGGGCAGTTCGGCCAGGCTCTCACCCGTCCCGTCCACGAGCCGGGCCCGGCTCGCCAGCCGCGCCGGGGTCCGCTGCTCGAACACGTCCCGCGGTCCGAACACCACACCCTGCGCCCGGGCCTTGGACACGACCTGGATCGACACGATCGAATCACCGCCGAGCGCGAAGAAGTCGTCCTCGGCCCCGACCCGGTCGAGCCCGAGCACCTCGGCGAAGACCCCGGCCACGATCTCCTCGACCGCGTTCGCGGGCGCGCGGAATTCCCGCACCGCGAACACCGGTTCCGGCAGGGCGCGGCGGTCGATCTTTCCGGTCGCGGTCAGCGGCAACTCCGCGAGCACCAGCACCGCATCCGGAACCATGTACGCGGGCAGCCGGGCGGCCGCGAACTCCCGGATTCGCTCCGGATCGACCGCGCGGTCCGGGCCGACCGCCACATAGCCCACCAGCCGCGCACCGTCCTCGGGTGCGTGGACCACGACCACGGCCTGTGCCACGCCGTCCATCGCGCACAGCGCCGCCTCGATCTCGCCCAGCTCCAGCCGCTGGCCGCGCACCTTCACCTGGAAGTCCGAACGGCCCACGAACTCCAGTGCGCCCGAACCCGATTCGGCGGCCGTCCAGCGCACCAGGTCACCGGTTCGATACAGGCGACCGCCCGGTGTGCCGAACGGGTCGGCCACGAACCGCGTGGCCGTCAGCCCGGCCCGATCCCGATAGCCCCGCGCCACACCGGGACCCGCCACATACAGCTCACCCACGACACCCACGGGCACCGGACGCAGCCACGCGTCCAGGACGACGACGCTCATGCCCGCGATCGGCGTCCCGATGCCAATGCGCCGCTGCGGCGCCAGCTCCGAACCCGTGACCCAGATCGTGGCCTCCGCCGGGCCGTACAGGTTGTGGACCCGCCGGACACCGGCGGCATCGGTCCCCGACCATCGGGTCACCAGCTGCTCGGAGCACCGGTCACCGCCGGTCAACAGCACGCGCAGGTCGTCGAGCCCGGCCGGGTCCAGGGACGCGGCCACGGCCGGGGTGAGAAACGCATGGCTGACCCGCCGGTCCCGCATCAACTCCCACAGCGGTTGTCCGCCATACACGTCCGCCGGGGCGACCACCAGGGCCGCGCTGCCCGACACCGCCAGCAGGAGCTCCAGAATCGCCGCATCGAAGGTGCGGGCGGCGACCGCGAGAACTCGGGACTCCGGCTCCAGCGCACAGCGCCGCATGTGATCGGCCAGCAGGGCCGCCAGCCCGGCATGGGTGACCTCGACGCCCTTCGGGAGTCCGGTCGATCCCGAGGTGTAGACGACATAGGCGGGATTGCCGGGCCGGACCGCGCCGAGACGTTCGGCATCGGTCACGGCGTTCGCGTCGAGATCGGTCAGTTCGAGCCGCTCCAGATCGATGACCTCGACCCCGAAATCGTCTGTCCCACCGACACCCAGCACGAGCCGGGCACCGGAATCCCCGCACACGAACCGATTCCGCTCCACCGGATGCGCCGGATCCAACGACAGGAACGCGGCCCCGCTCTTGGCACTGGCCCAGACCGCCGCCACCCACTCCAGCGAGCGCGGCACCGCGACCGCCACCACCGACTCCGGACCGATCCCCCGCCCGATCAGGTACCGGGCCAGTCGATTCGACCGTTCGTCGAGGTCGCGATACGAGACCCGCCGCTCCCCGTCGATGACCGCGCCGCCGTCCGGGTTGGCGGCCACGGCCGCCGCCAGCACGCCGGGCAGGGTCACCGGGTCGGGACCGTCGAGCTCGCCGAGGCGGCCCCACTCGCGCACCAGCCGATTCCGTTCCGGCGCGGTCGAGGTCTCGATATCCCGGATCAGCACGGCGGGATCGGCGGTCACCGTCCGCAGGACCCGCTGCAGCCGTCCGACCAGCGCCGCCACCGTGTCCGGGTCGAAAAGGTCGGTGGCATAACCGAGATCCACCGGAATCGCGCCGTCCCGATCGGGCGCGTCGGTCAGGGTGAAGGTCAGATCGAAGCGCTCGATACCGGTTTCCGCGCCCGCGGCGGTGACCACCACGTCCGGCAGTTCGAGCCGGGCCTGATCGAGATTGTGGAACGCCAGCATGACCTGGAACAGCGGATGATGCGCCCGACTGCGCGGCGGGTCGAGGGCCTCCACCACCTGTTCGAAGGGGACGTCGGCGTGGGCGAAGGCATCCAGGTCGACACTGCGCACATCGGCGAGCAGGTCGGTGAAGGGCCGGGATTCGTCGACCTCGGTGCGCAGGACGACGGTATTGACGAACATGCCGATGAGCTCGTCCAATTCGGCCGCCCCGCGTCCGGCCACCGGGGAGCCGACCGCGATATCCGAGCTTCCGGACAGCCGCGAAAGGACCACCGCCAGCGCCGCGTGGAAGACCATGAACACGGTGACGCCGCGAGCCTGCGCGAGCGCGCGCAGACCCTCCACCACCGTGGGCGGGATGACGAATCCGTGGGTCGCGCCCCGGTGCGTGGCCACCGGCGGGCGCGGGCGATCGGTCGGAAGCTCCAGGACCTCCGGCAGATCGGCCAATTGCCCGGCCCAGTACCGGAGTTGACGCGCGGGCGGCGAATCCGGGTCGTCGGCCGCACCCGCGACCTCACGCTGCCACAGCGCGTAATCGGCGTACTGCACCGCCAGCGGCTGCCAACTCGGCTGCCGCCCGGCGTGCCTGGCCGTATAGGCGGCGGCCAGGTCCAATGCCAGCGGCTTCATGGAGAACCCGTCGGCGTTGATGTGGTGGACAACGATCAGCAGGACGAAATCGGTGGAACTGGTGGACAACAGCCGAACTCGCAACGGAACCCGTTCGGCCACATCGAAACCCAGTGACACCACCGTGGAAATAGCCGCCGCCAAGGCGGATTCGTCCACTCCGGCCACGCTGAGGTCCAGGTCCGCGGCGGCGTCCAGTTCTTCGACGGGCACCACGTCCTGGTACGGCACCCCGTCCGCGTCCGGATACCGCGTGCGCAAGATCTCGTGGCGCGCCAGCACATCCCGCAACGCCGTCGTCAGCGCCGCGACATCCAGCGCACCGGAGAGCCGGATGACCATCGGAATGTGGTAGGCGATCGACTCCGGATCGAACCGGTTCACGAACCACATGCGCTGCTGTGCGAACGACAGCGGCACCCGATCCGGTCGCATCCGCGGCCGCAGCCGTGGCCCCTCCTCGACGACCCGGGAATCGGACACCCGCGCGGCCAGCAGATCGGCCAGCGCACCGACCGCCGACGCCTCGAAGACATCGCGCACCGAGACGGGCACACCCACGCCGTCGGACAGCCGGGCCGACAGGCGGGTCGCCGACAGCGAATTCCCGCCCAGCACGAAGAAGTCGTCGTCGATGCCGACCCGTTCGATGCCGAGCACCTCGGCGAAGACGGTCGCCACGACCTCCTCGACCGGGGTCGAGGGGGCGCGGTAGGTGGCGCGGGCCACCACGGGTTCGGGCAGGGCCGCCTTGTCCACCTTGCCGTTCACCGTCAGCGGCAGCGCGTCGAGGACCATCATCACGTCGGGCACCATGTAGGCGGGCAGTCGCTCGCTCAGGCGCTCGCGCAGTATCGCGCCGAGAGCCGTTGGCGCACTCCAGCTCTCACGCCGTTCCAACAGCGCCGATCCGCTGTCGTCCGCCGCCGCGGCCGGGAGAGTGGCCCGGATGGCGTACACGATGTGCAGGTCCGTGCCCACCACGTTCGGCGAGACGCGGGCCTCGGCGGTGAATCCGTGCTCGCCGAGCAGGTTCTCGATGCGGGCGAGCCGGTCGTCCACATCGTTGACCTCGATCACCATGCGGTCGATGAGCGGCCAATGGCGCGCCTCGATGCCGTGCAGGGCGTCGAGCTCGCTGCCCTCGACGTCGAGTTTGAGCAGATCGATGTGCTCGATGCCGTACTCGTCGACGATGTGCGACAGGGTGCGGACCGGGACGTCGACCTGCACGCAGTCCAGGCGTTCGGCGATCAGCTGATCGACCAGCCGCTCACCGAGATCCTGTGTCTCCGCGCGGTATTCGTGATGAATGAACGATTCGAGGATGGCGTGCTGCTCGTGGCTGTCGGTGCCGCGACCCGACAGCACCGACATCTCCGGGTAGTAGGTGAAGGTGTCGGTGGTGGCCTCCGCTCCGATCGCGTACGGCACCAGGGTCGCCTCCAGGCCGTGCAACGCCGAATTGGCCGCGTACATGCGCCGCAGCTCCGGCATGGGTTCGACGGCGAAAAGCTTGACGTGCGGCGACTTTCGCTTGGCGTAGATCGAGAACATGCCGACGTGCGCGCCGATATCGACAATGCAGCCGCGCTCGGGAATCGTGACGCCGCCGTGGCAGTATTCCTCGGTCTCGAAGATCTCCTCGTAGAGGAATTCGATATTCGACCGGTTGCGGCCCACCACCGGCATGCCATTGGGCAATTCGTGCAGCTCGTCGGCCGCGATCGCGCCTTCGCGCTGCAACTCGAGACAGGTGGCGGCCACCGGGGCGAAGTGCGCGTCTGGCACCAGGTAGGCGACCAGCTGGGTATCGGCGGGCGCGTCGGGGCTGGCCGGTCCGGCCGTGTGGGTGGTGACGACCGCGCCCGCCACGCAATCCTGTGCGGCCAACAGGGATTCGATCTCACCGAGCTCGATGCGGTAGCCGCGGATCTTCACCTGTTCGTCGGCGCGGCCGAGATATTCGAGGACGCCCGCCTCGGTCCAGCGGACCACGTCACCACTGCGGTAGAGACGGCCGGTGGGGTCGAACGGGTCGGCGACGAAGCGGGACGCGGTCAGGTCCGGGCGTGCGAGATAGCCGCGGGCGACCTGGTTGCCCGCCACGTACAGTTCTCCCGCGACGCCGACCGGCACCGGCCGCAACCACGAATCCAGCACGTACACACGCAGATTCGCCAGCGGCACCCCGATGGGGCTCAGACCCGGCTCACCGCGCCAATGCTGCGGGGTGAGCGGCTGCTCGGTGACGTGCACGGTGGTCTCGGTAATGCCGTACATATTGATCATGCGCGGCGGGTTCGGGCGCTCGAGCAGCGGCCAGCGTTGCAAACGAGTGGGGTCCAGGGCCTCACCGCCGAAGACGACCATGCGCAGTCCGGGCGCGTCCGTGGCCGTGGCGCGGCGGGATTCGATCAAGGTGTAGAAGGCGGACGGGGTCTGGTTGAGGATCGTCACGCCTTGCTCGACGATGAGATCCCACAGCTCGGCCGGTGCGTAGGCCACCTCGCGCGGCACCACCACCACGCGGCCGCCGTGCAGCAGCGCGCCCCAGATCTCCCACACCGAGAAGTCGAAAGCCTGTGAGTGGCACCAGGTCCAGACATCGTCCGGGCCGAAGTGACACCACGACTGCGTGCTCTGGAACAGGGAGACCGCGTTGGCGTGAGTCACCGCCACGCCCTTGGGTTTTCCGGTGGTGCCCGAGGTGTAGATGACATAGGCGACATTGTCCGGGCGCGGCGACCGGGGCAGGTCGGCGGGCGGTGTGCCGTGACTGTTCGAGTCCGAGAAGTCCACGCGGATGCGCGGAACCTCGCTCGCGGCGACGAGATCGGCGGTGGTCTCGTCCACGAGAACCAGGATGGGCGCGGCGTCGGCGAGGATGTAGCCGATCCGCTCGGGCGGGGACGTGGGATCCAGCGGCACGTAAGCGGCACCGGTTTCGAGCGTGGCCAGCAGACCGGTGATCAGCGGGATGCCCTTCGGAAGCGCGAGGGCCACAAGGCTTTCCGGCCCGGCACCGCGTCCGGCGAGGACCGCCGCGAGACGTCGCGCGTCGGCCGCGAGCCGCTGGTAGCTGATGTGCCGGGCCCCGTCCACGACCGCGACCGCCTCGGGTGTCGCGGCGGCCTGCCGCCGGAACATCTCGATCAAGGTGGTGGCCGAGTCGATCGGCACCGGATGGTCGTTCCAGTCCCGCAGCACCCGCTCGCGTTCACCGGCCGCCAGCAGATCCAACGCGCGCAAGGGTGTGGCGGGATCGGCGCACAATGCCCGGACGAACTCGTCGAAGAACCGCAGGAACCGATCATGATGGTGCGCAAGCTCTTCCGGCGTGTACAGGTCATGATTCGCCACGAAGTCGATGCGGGTGGCGGTCGTACCCTCGGTCTCGCCCGCGCCCACGTAGACGCTCACCGACACATCCGACACCAGTCCCGGCGTCAACACCTGCAACTGCCCGACGATCGAACCCAGCCGCACCGTCGTCTCGAACATCATCAGGTCCACGTACGGCCCGAACACCTGCGTCTGCGGTGTCAGTCGGCCGATATCGCGGAACATGTCCTCCTGCCGGTACCGCTGCCGGCGCAAGACCTCGATGAGCCGGTGCTGCGTGGCCGCCATGAGCTCGCCGACGGTCGCGCGCGGACCCATGGCGAGCCGGAAGGGCAAGGTATTGGCCAGCATTCCGCCCGAGCGCAGGGCGGCGGTGGTGACGCGCGCGGAGACCGGCAGGCTGAGCACGATGTCGTCGCTGCCGGTCATGCGGGCCAGGAACAGGCCGAAGGCCGCCAGATACGGGACCGCGGGATTGGCCGAGGTCTCCCGCACCACGGCGGCGAGCAGGGCCGCGGTCTCCGCCGGCAGCACACCGCTCACCGAGATCGGGTGGCCGTCGGCCTGCGCGCTGCGCCCCGCCAGGCTCACGGGGGCGGGCAGATGGTCCAGCTCCCGCTGCCAGAATTCGCGGTCGGTCTCGAAACGCGCCGAGGCACGGTACTTCTCGTCGGCGGCGACGAGATCGGCCAAACCCTGCACCTTCGCCTCCGGCGCGGGCCTGCCCTCGACGGCGGCGGTGTAGAGGTCGCCGACGCGTGCGAGCAGCGTCATGGCGGCCAGACCGTCCATGGCGATGTGATGCGCGCGCAGATACCAGCACCAGCGCCGGTCCTCGACGCGCAGCACGGCCGTGGTGATGAGGCGATCGCGCTGCAGATCGACGGGACGGCTGTACTCCGCGCTCATCCATTCCCGCGCCGCCGCCAGCGGATTCGCCGCCGAGCGCAGGTCGAGGTATCGGGTCGGCTCGTCGAGGGGCCGGTCGAGCACCTGCACGGGCCCGTGCTCGGTCTCGATCACCCGCAGCCGGGCGGCCCCGAACTCGCCCGCGACCCGCCAGAACGAGGCCATGAGCAAGTCGACGTCCAGTTCGCCGCGCAGATCGATATACAGGGCGTTGGTGATCGGGTTCGAACCGGTCAGCTGTTGGGCGTACCAAATCCCCTGTTGCGCTGCCGACAACGGAAAAGGAACCGAACTGGGCCCGGTCAAATTCGCTCCTGCGTCTCGAATGGACGATTCCTACTTCGACAGCGCCACGGTCTTCAGTTGTGCGAGGGTCTCGAGTCCGGCCAGCACCTCGGCATCGGGAATGCCGAAGTCGATGAGGCAGGCGATCTCGTCGACACCGATCTCGCGGAGCCGGGCGACCATGGCGGCCGCGGACTCCGGGGTGCCGAACAGGCCGTTGTTGCGGTAGTAGCGTTCGAACGCGAAGTCCAGGACCTTGGCCCGGGTCTTGGCGTCCAGGCTCTCCAGGGCCTCGGAACCACGCCGCCACAGGTCGACAGAGTCCTCGAGATAGCTCTTGAACGGGCCTTCGACGGTCTTGCGGACCTGGGCCTCGTCGCTGCCCACGAAGGTGTGCAGCATGACGGTGACCGTGCCCGAGTCGGCATCGTGGCCGTGCTTCGCGCGCGCGGCGCGGTAGGCGGCCAGCTTCTCGGCCAGCTCGTCCACCTCTTGAAACAGCAGCGCGGTCAGGATGTTCACGCCCAGCGCACCGGCCATCTCGAACCGCTCGACGCCGCCGCTGCAGGTCAGCCAGGTCGGCAGGCTCGGCTGCACCGGGGCCGGGAAGATCCGGACCGCGCGCTCCTCACCCGCGCCGGTGCGCAGCGACACCGACTCCCCGCGCCAGAGTCGTTGCACGGTATCGATTCCCGCGCGGGTGATCTCGACCCGATCGGCGTAATTGTCGGGTGCGAGCACGAAATCGTCGGCGTTCCAGCCGGTGGCGAAGGCGAGATCGACGCGGCCGTGCGAGAGATTGTCGACGACCGACCAATCCTCGGCCACGCGAATCGGATTGTGCAGCGGCAGCACCACACTGCCCGCCCGAATCCGCACCCGCTCGGTCGTGGCGGCGAGCGCCGCGCCGAGCACGGACGGATTCGGGTACAGGCCGCCGAACTTGTGGAAATGCCGCTCCGGCAACCACATGGCCCGGAAGCCGTGGGTGTCGGCGAAGCGCGCGCTGTCGAGCAGCAGCCGATAGCGGCCCTGCGACGCCCGCTGGGCGTCGCTGGAGAAGAACAGCAGGCTGAAATCGACCTCGCGTCCGCGCGGGCGGTCCGCGGCCGGGAAGCCCGGCTCGGCGGTCCCGGGCGTCTGCGCGTTCCCGCTCCGCGCGGCCAGATCGGCGACATCGGCCAGGCTCAGACCGTCGAAGATGTCCTCGGCGGTGATCTCGGTGTCGAAGCGGTCCTCGAGGATGGTCATCAGTTCGGCGGCCTTCACCGAGTCCAACCCCAGCGAGGTGAGCGGCAGTTGCGGATCGACGGTATCCCGCTCCAGCCGATCGGCGGCCCACTCCACGAAGAAGTCCAGCACCGTGCCGGTCTCGGGCGGGGTACTCATAGCACGCTCTCCTCGAATGCCGTTGTCGATGAATAGGTTTCCCGCAGCCGCCGCCGCTGGATCTTGCCGCTGGTGGTCTTGGGCACCTCGCCCTTCCCGACGAACACGACCCGGTGCACGCTCAGGGCGTGCTCGCGGCTGACGACGGCGCGAATCGAATCCGCCAGCGCGGCGGTGTCTTCCGGCCGCTCCGGATCGAGCTCCTGGACGACCATCACCCGCTCCTGATCGTCGATCTCCGCCGCGAACACCGCGCAGCCGCCGGGACGCAGCGTGGGATGGTTCGCGACGATGGTGCGCTCGATGTCCTGCGGAAAGATATTGCGGCCGTGCACGATCATGAGTTCCTTGATGCGCCCGGAGATGTAGAGCTCACCGTCACAGACGAAACCGAGGTCGCCGGTCCGCAGATACGGCGTCTCGTCCTCGCCCTCGATCGTGGCCCCGAAGGCCGCCGCGGTCTCGGCCGGTTTCTGCCAGTACCCGGCGGTAATGCTCGGCCCGCTCAGCCAGATCTCGCCGATGAAGTTGTCGGCGCAGCGGGTCCGCCGCTCGCGATCCACCACGGCCACGCCGGGGCCGACGGCTCCGACGCTGATCAGTTCTCGCCCAGCCGGTTTCGCGATCGCGACCCCGCCCTCCAGATCGTCCGGCGAGAAGAACCGGGACCGCGCACCGGCGCCCAGATCGCTGCCGTTGACGTAGAGGGTGGACTCGGCCAGCCCGTACATGGGCGCGAAACTGCGAGCGCGGAAACCGCTCACCGCGAACGCATCCGCGAAATTCCGCAGGGTGCGTGGATCGACCGGCTCGGCTCCGACGAAGGCGCAGTCCCAGCCGCTCAGATCCAGGTCCGCGGCCTCGGTCGGCGACACGCGCTTGGCGCAGAGCCCGTAGGCGAGATTGGGCCCGCCCGCCACCACGTGGTCGTGTTCGGAGATGGCGCGCAGCCAGCTCAGCGGATGACGCAGAAAGGTCATGGGCGAGAGCAGGGTACTGGGGAATCCGACGAACATCGGCAGCAGCGAACCCTGGATCAAACCCATGTCATGGTAGGGCGGCAGCCACGAGACGATCGAATTGTCGGGCGTCAGTTGATATTTCGCGCGCAGCACGCCGAGGTTCTCGATCAGGTTGCGATGGCGCACCATCACGCCCTTGGGCACCCCGGTCGATCCCGAGGTGTATTGCAGAAAGGCCAGATCCTCGGGCTCGGGGGCCGAGCCCGGGAACGGTTCGAAACCCAGCCCGTGCCCGGCACTGTCGCTGTCGATAATGCGAATGTCGCCGCCGAGCTGGGAACTGTCGACCGGCACCGTCGACCGCGGCGCGATGACCGCCGCCGCGCCGGAGTCGTGCAGAATGGCCCGCAGCGTGGCGATCTGCTGCTCCGACATCGGAAGATGAACCGGCACTGCGATTCTGCTCGTGGTCAGGCAGGCGAAGAACGCGCACACGAAATCCGCGCCGGGCGGGCACAGGAGTGCGACCCGGTCGCCGGGGGCGGTGTTCTCGATGATCCGTTCGGCCAGCCCGGCCACCCGGTCCCAGACGCGCTGGTAATCGAAAACGTCCTTGTTCTCTTTGTGGTTCGCGAAGGTGTAGGCCGGTCTATGCGGGGTTTCGAGCACTCGTGCCGACAGGATATCGACCAGGGTGCGGGCGTTGGTGTCCCGTCGGCCCTGCGAGTTCCTTCGCAATCTCTGCATACGCCCGGCTCCAATCGGATCAAGACGAAAGAGCAGCGGAAAGAACAGTCCAGGCCCCATCTTGGCGGCTGGGACCGCACTCGGCAACATTCCCGCATCTCATCGCGTGTCGGCGGGACGGGCCACCATGGCCGAGGGCATCATCGGTGCCGGTCGATCTGCACACCTCGCCGCTCGCGATGGGAGTCCGGATGTCGAGCATTACCGCCGATGTTCTCGAACGCGAAGACCGCAGCGCCCCCGAGACAATGACCAGACCACGGTGGAAACCCTTGACGCGGTGCGCATTCCGCTTCAGTGTCGCCTATTTCGGCTTGCTCTGTATGCTGTTCGCGCAAATCGTGCTGGTCTTCGCCGGGCCCCTGTTCCCCCGGTTGGCGGCCCACGCGGTGGGCGGGCAGATGGACGGGCTCGACGATTTCGTGGGGGCGGTCAGCACCCACGTCTTCGGCACCGAGGTCGCGCCGCTGCGCAAGTCCTACAGCGGCGATCAGGCGCCGCTGTGGGTGCTGATCTTCTGTGTGTTCGTCGCGGCGGTCGTCATCACCGTGGTGTGGTCGATCCTGGATCGCCGCCGCGCGTCCTACGTCCGGCTGCACGCCTGGTTCCTGACCTTCATTCGGCTCTGCCTCGGCGGGCAGATGCTGGTCTACGGCACCGCCAAGCTGATTCCGCTGCAGATGCCCCGGCCCACGCTGATCACCCTGCTGCAGCCCTACGGCGATTTCAGCCCGACGGCGGTGCTGTGGAATCAGGTCGGATCCGCGCCGGTGTACGAAATGCTCTTGGGCACAGCGGAAGTGCTGGGCGGACTGCTGCTGTTCGTCCCGCGCACCGCGACGGTGGGCGCGCTGCTGAGTCTGGTCAGCCTGCTGCAGGTGTTCGTGCTGAACATGACCTTCGACGTGCCGGTCAAGCTGCTGTCGTTCCATCTGGTGCTCATGTGTCTGTTCGTGCTGGCGCCGCAGCTGCGGCGGCTCGCGAATGTCCTTGTGCTGGAGCGGCCTTCCGCGCCGGTGACCCAGCCGCCGCTGCTGCGGGGCGGTCGGGCCAATGGGCTCATCGGCCTGGCCTGTGCGGCATTGGGCATCTGGGTGCTGGTCGGGGGCGTGCAGATGGCGATGGAGGGTTACCGGGCCCAGGGCGATGGCGTCGCGGAGCCGCCGCTGTACGGGATCTGGGAGGTCACCGACTTCACCCTGGACGGCAAGGCGCTGCCGCCGCTGACGACCGACGAGAATCGGTGGCGGCGGCTGGTTTTCGACACCCGCAAGGCGGCGGTGCAGAAGATGGACGACTCGATGGTGCCCGCCGTCGCGTCGGTGGACATCGAGGCGGGCACCCTCACCCTGTCCAGCCCGCCGCCCACCGAGACGGCTCCGCCGAGCGGGCTGCCGTCGTTCAGCTACACCCTCGCCTACCAGCGGGCGGCGACGGACCGGCTGAGTCTGCGCGGCGACCTCGGCGGGCGGCCGGTGGAAGTGGCGCTGCGCCAGGTGAATCCCGCGTCCTTCCCGCTGCGCGGGCGGGCCTTCCATTGGGTTCAGGAGTATCCGAACACCGGCAAGCTGATTCGCTGACGCGGGACGGGGTCAGCGCAGGGTGGCCTTGTGCCGGTGCTCGTCGTAGGGCACGAGGTCACCCGCCCGGCCGGTGCGGAGCAGGTCGACGAAGTCGGGATTCGCCAGCACCGCCCGCCCCACCGCGGCGATATCGAACTCGCCGCGTTCGAAGCGGCGCAGCAGCGGAACCAGGGAGTCCACCGCCTCGGCCGCGTCGCCGCGCTTGGCCAGCCCGATCGAGCCGACGATGATCGCGGGCCGACCGGTCACCGCCCGGGTCCAGCCCGCCAGGCTCAATTGCCCACGGGGCCCGCCGGTCTCGGGGAATCCGGGCTCGTCGAAGCGGCGGGTGGACGGGTGGAACGCGGCCACGCCCGCCTCCGCGAGCGGGCGCAGCATCGCCTCGAGGTCGGCGGGCGTCTCGGCGACGCGGTCGTCGTAGCGATCGATCCGCCACTGTGAGAAGCGGTAGGTGATCGGCACGGTGGGTCCGAGTTCGGCCCGGACGGCAGCCACCAGTTCCACGCCGAAGCTCGACCGGGTGGGCAACAGTCCGTGGGCCGCATGGATTTCCACCCCGTCGAAGCCCGCCACCCGGGCCTGCCGCGCGGCCGCCACGTACCCGGCGATCGTGCGCTCGGTCTCCACCGGCCGCGACCCGCTCGTCTGCTCCCGCATCAGCTGCGCGAAGATCGGCACCCGCTCGGCGTGCACGGCGTCGACGATCCGCTTCCAGGCCGTCACGGCCCCCGCGTCCCGAATGCCCGCGACCCCTGACCCTGCCGGGCCGTCGCCGATGGAAATGCCCTCGCTGATGATGAGTCCGGCCCCGCCCGCGGCCCGCCGCCGATAGAAGGCACCCAGTTCCGGGGCGGGAATCCCGCGCCGCGCCGCGTACCGCGAGAGCGGGGCCATGGCGAACCGATTGCGCACCGCCACCGTGCCGATCGCCGACGGCGTGAACAGGGCCGAGAGATCGAGATCCGCATCGAGCGCGTTCCGCATGCCGCCCCACTCCCGTTTCCGATGTGGTTCCAGCCGTCCAGTACTACGCCGTACGTAGTCTAAGCACACCGGTGGCCGCGAGACGTTCACGCCTCGCGCACCGCGAGGTTTATCCCTCGCGCGCGGTGGTATGGCCGAATGTGACCTTGGCTGAGAATGTGGCGCGGAAGTTGATCGGAGCCCATCTCGTCGCCGGTGAGATGACGCCCGGGCACGAGATCGCGCTGCGAATCGACCAGACCCTGACCCAGGACGCGACCGGCACGCTGGTGATGCAGGAGCTCGAGGCGCTCGGGCTCGATCACGCGCGCACCGAGGTGAGCGTCCAGTACGTCGATCACAATCTGCTGCAGACCGACGAGAAGAACGCCGAGGACCACGAGTATCTGCGAACCGCCGCGCAGCGGTTCGGGCTGTGGTTCTCCAAGCCCGGCAATGGCGTCTCGCATCCGACGCACATGCAGCGCTTCGGGGTGCCGGGCAAGACCCTGGCCGGATCGGATTCGCACACGCCCGCGGCCGGGTCGCTGGGCATGCTCGCCATCGGGGTGGGCGGGCTGGAGGTGGCGCTGGCGATCGCGGGGCAGCCGCTGCGGTTGGTCATGCCCGAGATCTGGGGCATCCGGCTGGAAGGTGAACTGCCGCAGTGGTGTTCGGCCAAGGACGTGATTCTCGAGATGCTGCGCCGCCATGACGTGAGCGGCGGCGTGCACCGGATCATCGAGTATCACGGGCCGGGGTTGGCGCACCTGTCGGCCATGGATCGGCATGTGATCGCCAATATGGGAGCCGAATTGGGGGCGACCACCACGGTGTTCCCCAGCGACGCGGCCGTGCGCGAGTTTCTGCGGGCCGAGGGACGCGAATCCGATTGGGTGGAACTGACCGCCGACCCGGACGCCCGCTACGACATCGAGGACGCCATCGACCTGTCGCGCCTGGAACCGCTGATCGCCAAGCCATCCTCGCCGGGGGACGTGGTGCCGGTCCGTGAGGTCGCGGGCACCGATATCGCCCAGGTGGTGATCGGGTCCAGCGCCAATCCGGGACTGCGCGACTTCGCCATGGCGGCGGCCATGGTGTCGGGGCGGCAGACGGTGCCGCAGGTCAGCTTCGATATCAATCCGACCTCGCGGGAGATCCTGACCGATCTGACGCTCATGGGGGCCACCGCCGATCTGGTGGCCGCCGGGGCGCGCATCCATCAGGCCGGCTGCATGGGGTGCATCGGCATGGGTCAGGCGCCGGCGACCGGACGCAATTCGCTGCGCACCATGCCGCGCAACTTTCCGGGGCGCTCGGGGACCAAGGAGGACGCGGTCTGGCTGTGTTCGCCGGAGACCGCGGCCGCCTCCGCGCTGACCGGGGTGATCACCGACCCGCGGGAATGGGCCCGCACCGTCGGCATGGACTATCCGAAACTGGATCTGCCGCAGCGGCATTCGGTCAATACCGCGATGTTCGCCGCTCCCCTGCCGCCGGAGCGGGCGCTGCGCGTGCAGCCGGTGAAGGGGCCCAATATCTCGAGCCTGCCGACCTCCACACCGCTGCCCGACCGGATCCAGGCCCCGGTCCTGCTGAAGGTGGGCGACAATGTGTCCACCGATGACATCTCCCCGGCCGGAGCTCGCGCCCTGCCGTTCCGCTCCAATATTCCGGAGCTGGCGAAGTTCAGTTTCGCGCGAATCGATGAGTCGTATTGGCAACGGGCACAACAGGTCATGGACTCCGGGCACGTGATCGTCGGCGGCGAGAATTACGGGCAGGGCTCGTCTCGTGAGCACGCCGCCATCGCACCGGCCTACCTGGGTCTGCGCATCGTGGTGGCCAAATCCTTCGCCCGCATCCACTGGCAGAATCTGGCCAATTTCGGTGTGCTGGCCCTCGAATTCGAGGATCCGGCCGACTACGACGCCATCGACCAGGACGATGTGCTGTCGGTGCAGGATCTGCGCGAGACGCTGCCGCGCAAGGCCGCCTTGACGGTCCGCAATCTGACCAAGGACTCCAGTTTCACCGTCCACCACCGCCTTTCGCCACGCCAGGTCCAGGACGTCTTGGCCGGTGGCCTGATTCCCCGGCTGGCCGAACGCGATCGGTGAGGCCGGGGAATGGGCTTGGGCTACTTGCTGGCCTGCTTGTTCATGGCGTCCAGGAACTGCAACGCGCCAATACCACCGAGCGGGCCCGCGATGAAGATATTGCCGATGACCGCGCCGATCGCGCCCAGGGCCGCGCCGGTCACCAGGCAGCCGCCGAGAAAGCCGGGGATGGTCAGGGTTCCGATGGTCACCGTGCCGAGGGCGGCGGCCAGGGCGACACCGCCCGCGACACAGCCGATGGTGGCCCCGACGACGGTGCCGATCAGTGTGCCCAGGGTGACGCCGAGACCGGCCATGGTCGAGAAGTTCATGACGGCGGAATTGAAGTCCGGGGACTGCCAGTCGATGGCGGTGTCGTGCAGGGCCGCATCGGTCAGGGCGGCCGGGACGGCGGGCGCGGATGCAGGGACGGCCCGGGCGGGATCGGTGGCGGGGGTGAGGGTGGCGGAGTCACCGTGGATCTCGGCGGCGATCGGCCACGTCTTGCCATCGCGCTGGTAGGTGAGCGGAATGCCGTCCAGCACTTCACCGTTCGCGTCGCGGACCGCGAAGCGCCCGTCGGTGGCGGTGAGGGTGCCGCCGTCGGTGGTCACCTCCACCGAGTTGCCGACAATTGTGGCGGTGAAGTGCAGGCCGGACGGCCGCGGTGCCGGATTCGATGGCGCGGGGGCGGCATTCGCGGTGGCGGCGGTGACGGACAGGGCGGCCGCGGACAGGACGGCGAGGGCGGTGGTGTGCAGGGTGCGCAAAGGACAGACCTCTCATCGGGATGGTGCGGTGGCGCCGCGTGGGCGACGTCCGGTGATCAGGCGACGGACACGGAGTCCGGTGCCGGTAGGAACCCGGTGCGTTGGAAGAACCGGAGACAGGCGTCGATGATTCGGTCATCGACGAGTGGTGCGGGGATGGCTGTGTCGCGCAGGGCATTGTCGGCGTTCGTGCGGTCGAAGCGGATCGACTGCCGGGGAGCCGGTGGCCTGGCGTCCAGGAGGGCGCGGGCCTGTTCGCCCGCCGCGCCCAGCCGCGGGAGCCGCTCGAGCCAGAGGTGCTCCGGCATTGGGGACAGGTGGTATCCGTGAGCGCGCAGCCTGGCGAGAATCGTTGTCAGCGAGGTCATTTCATTGACGGTGTGGTGATACACCCCGGTCCGGCCTAGGTGCACCAGATGCGCGACGGCACCCGCCACGTGATCTACCGGCACCAGATTCACGAGCTCCGCGCGATCCGGCTCGACACCCAGCAGCACCATGGTGCGCACCAATGACCAGAACGCGTCGCGGCCATTGCCGACGCCCGTGACCGAATGGCCGCAGACCAATCCGGGACGGTGCACCGCGACCGGCAGACCGCGCTCCCCCGCCGCCAGCACCAAGCCCTCGGCCACCCATTTGGCCTGGATATAGCCATTGGCAAGGACTTTCGCGGCCGGGGCGCGGCGGCGCTCGAGGACGAGTTCCGGATTGTGGTCCGAGGCGACGGCCGTATCGCAGGTGGAGATGTAGTGCACCGGGGTGCCACGTAGTGCCGCCAGGCGCAGGACTTCGCGGGTCCCCTCGACAATGCCCGGTCGCAATCGCGCGTAGGGCGTCAGGTGGTTGACCGGCGCGCCATTGTGGACGACGGCATCGACGGATTCGGCGAGTGCGCGGTAGATGTCGGCGTTCAGGCCGAGGCCGGGATGTGCGAGGTCACCGGTGATGACCGTCACCCGATCCCAATCGATCCGAATTCCGGACTGCGACAGCGCCTGTCGCAGTCTTGTCGGTCCCGTGTTCCCGCGAATCAGACAGGTCACCCGGGTGTCCGGCCGAGCCAGCAGTTCGGCCAGGAGAAATCCGCCGAGGAATCCGGTGGCACCGGTGAGCAGGATATTCGTTGGCGCACCGTGTGCTTCGGCCGCGCGTGATTCGACGCGGAGGTCGGCCTCCAGACGGGCATCGGCCTCGAGATCCGGAACCGGCTGTAGCCGAGTCCGATTCGCGTCCAGCTCCGCGGCCAGTTCGGCCACCGTCGCGGTTTCGAAGATGGTGCGGACATCGGCGGCGACGGACAGCGCCTCCCGGATGCGCGCGGCGACCCGGACCGCCATGGCGGAATCGCCTCCGAGAGCGAAGAAGTCGTCGTCGATGCCGATGTCCGGGACGCCCAGCACCTCGGCGAACAGGGCGCACAGCAGGCGCTCGACCTCGTCGCGCGGCGGGCGGACCACCGCGCCGGTCGCGGCCGGGCGGGGCAGGGCGGCGCGATCCAGCTTGCCGGTCACGGTGGTCGGCATGCGATCCACCGTGACGAACAGGGACGGCACCAGATACCGCGGAACGAGATCGAAGAGGTGGCGGCGCAGATCGGCCGGGCGCGGCCGCGGGTCGGTGGTGACGACGTATCCGACCAACCGGTCGTCGACGACCGTGCATGCCGCGGACGTGACCCGCGGGTGGGTGGCGAGGGCGGCCTCGATTCCGGCGGGTTCGATGCGCACGCCCGCGAGATTCACCTGATCGTCTGTGCGCCAGAGGTATTCGAGCGTGCCGTCGAGCAGGCGGCGCACCCGGTCACCGGTGCGGTACCGCCGCGCACCCGGCGGGCCGTCGGGGTCGGCGAGAAAGCGGGTGGCCGTCAGACCGGGCCTGCGGTGGTATCCGAGCGCGAGTGAATCCCCGGCCAGATACAGCTCTCCCGGCACCCCGGGCGGCACCGGCCGCAGCCGACCGTCGAGCACCTCGCAGCGGACGCCCGCGACGGCCGTGCCGATCACCGGGCTCGCGGAATCCGCCAGGCGCGCCCAGGTGGCGTCGACCGTGGCTTCGCTGGGACCGTACAGGTTGTACACATCGATGTCCGGGGCTTCCCGCAGCGCGCTCCAGAGTGCCTGTCCCACAGCCTCTCCGCCGAGGGCGAGCACCCCGGGCCGGTACGCGCCCGGGGCGAGCAGTCCGGCCGCGACGAGCTGCTCGGCCTGGGTGGGTGTCGTATCGAGGAAGTCGATGCGATGCCGGTCGACATACGCCAGCAGTTCCTCCGGCGCGGACCGCACCTCCTCCGAGACGATATGCAGCTCATGGCCGTTCAACAGCCAGAACAGGCCCTCCCAGGAGGTATCGAAGCAGAACGAGGCGGTGAGCGCGGCCCGCCTCGGGTGCCGCTCGTCCGGGATGAACAGCCGCCGGTGCTGGCGGGCGAGGTTCACCAGGCCGCGATGGGTGATCCACGCGCCCTTGGGTGTTCCGGTCGAGCCGGACGTGTAGGTCAGGCACACGGGGTAATCGGGCCGGATCTGCGGGCCCGGCGATGCTGGGCGATCGTCGACCGCCGCACGGTCCACGGCCGACAGCAGCACGTCCGCGCCGCTGTCGGCGCGGAGGAACTCCACGTGTCCGGCGGGGTGATTCGGGTCCGCGGCGACGTACGCCGCACCGGCCGCGGCCGTGGCGAACAGCGCGACCACCGCGTCGACGGTGCGTGGGAGTACCAGCAGCACAACCGATCCCGGTCCGACACCGCGGGCACGCAGCTGTGCCGCGAGCGCCTCCACCCGCGCGCCCAGCTGGGCGACGGTGATCGCCTCGGCACGGTCCACCACGGCTACCCGCTCGGGTGTCCGGCGCACCCGGGACCACAACATCGCCACCACGGTGTCGTCATCCGCCGCGGTCGGTTCGAGTGACGGTGTCCGCCTGGCGGTTTCGCGCTCGCGCCAGGTGCGCAGCAGCGCCGCGTCCGCGGCGTCCACGAGCGGCAGGTGGCTCAATGCGCGATCGGGGTCGGCCAGGAGACGGGCGAGAAACACACCGGGTCGGCGGGCGTGGGCCTCGAGTTCGCCGTGGCCGTAGAGATTCGGGTTGCCGTCGACGACGAGTCGGATACCGGCATCGCCGTAGTCGTAGAGGCGGAAGGCGATGTCCTCCTCGACCCCGGCGGCGACATTGCGGACGGTGCCCGGTGATTCGGCGAAGCGGAGACCGAAATCGAAGGGCATGACATTCACCGACGGACCCGAGATCCGGCGGTCGCCACCGGTATTGACGAGCCTGCGCAGCAGATCGCCGTAGCGGTAGCGGTGGTGGGGTCGACTGGTGCGCAGGTGGGTCGACACCTGGGTGGTGATGTCGGCGAAGGTGCTCACCGGGGTGAACGTCGTCCAGCAGTGAATGGCATTGACCGTCATGGTCGGCACCCGCAGGGCCGGGGTGCCGACGCGCATCATGACCGGCAGGGCCAGACTCACCTGGGGCGCGCCAGTGACGCGATGCAGATAGGCGGCGATGCCCGCGATGATCGCCTCGGCGGAGGTCGCGGTGCGTTGCGCGCGCAGGGCGGTGACCAGATCCGGCGGAAGGTCGTGGTGCACTCGGGTCATTCGCGGCGACAGGGGCGCGGTGCGTCCGGCGGGGCCGACCGGTGCGGGCCGGTCGCGTTCGTAGTCCAGCCAGAATTCCGCCGCACGCGCGTAGTTCTCGGAGTCCAGATCGGCGCGATCGTGCTCGACGACCGCCGCGAGCGAGCCGAAGTTCACCGGCGGGGGCGTCGCGCCCATCGCGAGGGCCGTGTACACCTGCGCCACCCGGCGCGCGAACAGCACCAGACCGTATCCGTCGAGCAGGATGTGATGCACCCGGTGATACCAGAGTGTGGTGTCGGCGTCGATCAGGAACACCGCGTGCGCGAACAGTCGGTCGTTGTACACGCACAGGTCGGTGGCGACATCGGCGGCCATCCATTCCCGCGCGGCGGCAAGGGGATTCGCATCCTCGCGCAAATCCACCACCTGGACCTCGCGGTCCACGTCCGCGGGTTCCTGCCGCGGCCCGTCCTCGGTGTCGCGGAAGCGCATGGTCAGCGCCTCCGTCTCGCCGACGGTGGCGCGAATGGCCGCCGTCAGCAGCTCCACCCGGATCGCCCCGCGAATCTCGACGTACTCGGCGATATTCAGCATCGCGGTGGACGCGAGCTGCCTCTGCTGCTCCCAGATCTCGTATTGCGCAGCGGTGAGCCGCAATTCAGCTCTCCCGCGAGTTCAGCAGTCGCCACCACGCCGTCGCGGTGGGCTCGTCGAGCAGATCGACGAAGCCGACCTCGCGACCGGCGGCGCGCCAGCGTTCCACCAGGGACAGCACGCGCACCGAGTCCAGACCCGCGGCGAACAGGTCGGCCGACGGATCCAGCTCCTCCGGGTCGAGGAAGAGTTCGGCCGCGATATCCGCGCGCACGGCGTCGAGGGTGAAAGGTTGGGACACAGTCGTTCTGCTCTCTCAGTTGATGCGCCGACCGGCGGCGGGCCAGAATCGGTCGCGCAGTTCCCGGCGCAGGATCTTGCCGCTGGGATTGCGCGGGACGCGGTCGACGAACTCGAAGCGGGACGGAATCTTGAAGGCGGCCAACTCGTTCCGGCAGAACAGGAACAGCTCGCGGGCCGTCGCCGTGGCCTGCGGGCGCAGCGCGACGCAGGCGTGCACGCGTTCACCGAACCGCTCGTCGGGGGTGCCGATGACGGCCACGTCCGCGACGGCCGGATGCTTGGCGATGGTGTTCTCGATCTCGGCGGGATAGATGTTCTCGCCCGCGACAATGATCATGTCCTTGATGCGGTCGCACAGGTAGAGGTAGCCGTCGTCGTCGAGGTAGCCCGCGTCGCCGGTGTGAATCCAGCCGTCCACCAGGGCTTCCGCGGTCGCCTCGGGGCGATTCCAGTATTCGAGCATGTGGCCGGGCGTGCGCAGGCAGATCTCCCCCACCTCGCCGGGGGCCAGGGCCGCGCCGTCGGAGCCGATGATCTTCACGCCGAAGCCCGGGTAGCAGCGTCCGGCCGCGCGCAGCAGCGGACTGCCGGGCACGTGCGCGGCGGGCGGCAGGCAGATGGCGGTGTTGCCGGTCTCGGTGAGCCCGTAGATCTGGGCGAAGTCGCAGCCCAGGCGCTCGATCGCGGTCTGCAGCAACGATTCCGAGATGGGCGAGCCGCCGTAGACGACCTTGCGGACGCTGGCCAGGGCGGCCGGGGTGGCGGCGGGGTCGTCGAGCATGAGCCGCAGCATGGACGGCACCACGCACACGGTGGTGATGCCGAGTTCGGCGATGAGCGCGACCGCGGTTCCGGCGTCGAAACGCGGCATGGCGATCATGGTGGCCCCGGCGGCGAGACCCTGTGTGGCCCACCAGAGTCCGCCGACATGGAAGCCGGGGATGCCGATCAGGCCGATATCGCCCGCGCGCCAGTCGATCCAGTCCGCGCCCGCCTCGGCGAGTGCCTCGCGCACGGCGAAGAAGCTGCGATGGGCCAGCACCACGCCCTTGGGCAGTCCGGTGGTGCCGCTGGTGTACAGCTGCACCACGGCGTCGTCGGCAGTTGGCGCGAATCCCGCTTCGTTGTCCGGATGCTCGCCGTACCAGCGGGGGAATTCCTCGGCGAGCACCACGGGGATATCGAGCGGTCCCAGCGCGGCCCACATCGATTCGTCCACTACCAGCAGCGCGGTTCCGGAATCCGCCAGGATGTAGCCGATCTCGGTGGCGGTGAGCCGGAAGTTGATGGGCACCAGCACGGTTCCGCTCTTGGCGCACCCGAGCAGCGTCGCGTAGTAGTCGACCGACTCCAGACCCAGATAGCCCACGCGCGCACCGGGTTCCAGCCCGGCGGCACGCAACGCGGCGGCAATGCGATTGCTCGCCGCGTCCAGTTCCGCGTAGGTCAGCGCGCGGTCGCCGCAGCGCACCGCGATGACGCCCGAATCCGCGTGTGTCCGGGCCAGTTCGGCGAGGATCACGCGGTCGCCCCGGTATCCAGGACCACGACCCGAATCTCCCCGTCGCACGCACCGCCCCGCTCGTCCCAGAAGCGGTACGAGGTCTCGAGCGCGATTCGCTCGGCCCGGTCCGGGCCCGGCCGGTAGCGGGCGGCGCGGTCGATGACGAACTCGCCGGAGAAGCTCGCCGAACCGATGGCGCGGCGGAAGACATTGCGGGAGTCGGCGATCAGCACATCGGGCAGATAGCGGCGCAGGAACTCGTCCATGGTCCAGTCCGCCAGCACCGGACCGGTCGCGTGCCGGACCATGGTCGCCATGGTCTGGTAGAGCAGCTGGTTGTAGCAGATGCCGACCTCGACGGCATTGAGATGCCCGGTGTCGTCGATGTAGCAGGGTTCGGGGATCGAGAAGGTCCCGGTGCCGATCACGCGGTCGCCGTCGACGGTGACCGCCAGCGATTTCAGATACCGGCAGTGCGGCTTGTAGCAGCGCAGCACCTCGTCCAGCTCGGCCGGGGAGTTCTCGAAAAGGGTTGGCGCGGTGGTCATGTCAGGCCGCCGCCCGATCGTGCACGGTGACCCGCCAGGAGACGGCGGGCTCGGGGGTGTCGGTGTGCACGGCGCGATGCACCAGGGCGCGGTTGTCCCACACCAGCACATCGCCCGCCTCGAAGGTCTGCAGGTGCACCGGCACGGCGCTCGGCTCGTCGTCGAGTTGTCCGGTGGCGGCGAGCAGTTCGCGCAGCAGGTCCGGCCGCGACCGGCCGTCGGCGTCGTGAATCGACTCGGTGAAGCCCTCGCTGAGGTACAGCACGCGTTCGCCCGTGTGCGGGTGCTCGTAGACCGTGGGCGCGGTGACCGGCGGCGTCTTGGCATCGACCTCGGCGACCAGTTCGCCCAGTGGACGGAACACATCGCCGGGCCGAATCTTGAAGTAGCGCCGCACGGTATGGGTGGCGGTGCTGCCCTCGACCTGCTCCTTCAGCTCCGGTGACAGGCCCTCGTAGGCGCGGGCCAGATCGATGAACAGCGTGCCGCGGTTGCGGCTGGGCACCACACGCGGGCAGGTGATCGTGAGGTCGAAGGGCCGCGGCATGAACTGGTAGTCCGAATGCCAGAAGCGCCCGGTCTTGGGGACGCCGATGCGCCGACCGTTCTCCTCGACATTGGCGGAGACGAACACCTCGGGATGCTCGGGGTGATGGTAGGCGGGCTCGTAGTAGGCCTCCGGCGTGCCCAAGCGCCGACCGAGCGCGAGGAATCCGGGAACGTCCAGGTCCAGGCCGCGCAGCACGGCGATCTTGTCGCGGTACACGGTCTTCTTCAGCAGTGCCACGTCCTCGGCGCTGTCCGCGTCGAAATTCTCGACCACGACGCCCATTCCGGGCTGCGCTGCCATTCTCACGGGGGTTCCTCCGATCTCGGGTGCGGCCACAGGAACAGTCGGGGCGGCGCGCGCGGCGGTTCCCCGCGACCGTCGGTCTGTGACTTGTTCGACATCCGGGAACCGGAACGCCGCCGCGTCCGACGGCTTGTCATGTGTCTTCCGCTCCGCGCGCAACGCGCTCCCCATCCCGACCCCGCCGACGCCGCGCGGCCCCGGCCGTCCTGCTGATCGCGGCCCTGTTCGCGACCGCGTGCGGGACGACCACGACCGATCCGGCACCGGACGCGCTCTCGCGGGAACCGCTGACCGCCGCGCCGACCAGCTATCCGCTGACCATCGACAACTGCGGCAAACAGCTGACCTTCGCCAAGGCTCCCAGCCGCGTCCTGCTCACCAACGGCGCGTCGGTCGCGGAGGTGGAGAGCTTCATCGCCCTGGGCATCCAGGATCGGATCGTCGCCAACAGCCAGTCCTACGGGCTGTCCGACGAAGCGGGGATGGCCGAGAAGGTGGCGGCGGTGCCGACCGGCGGGCTCACCCTCAACGAGAACATGGCGGTGCCGCGCGAACAGATCCTGGCGCAGCGGCCGGATCTGGTGATCTCCACCTGGTACGGGGAGTTCGACGACAAGATCGGGTCGATCAGCCGGGATGCGCTGGCGGCCAGCGGAATTCCGGGCTTCGTCGATCCGGCCAACTGCACGCTGGGCAATCCCGCCGCCACCGCCGACGAGAAGGCGCGCGCACAGCGGCAGACCGTGGACGCCTCCTTCGATCTGCTGCTCACCCTCGGGCGCATCTTCGATGTGCAGCAGCGAGCCGTGAATTACGTGAAACAGCAACGGGATCGGATCGCGGCGGTGCAGCGGCGGGTCGACGGGAAGCCGCGGCCGAATGTGCTGCTGGTGTATCCGGGTATGACGGGCATGAACTCGAACGGGCTGCCCGCCGTGTTCGGCGGCGGCATCTACGACGATGTCATCAACCGGGCCGGTGGTCGGAATCCTTTTGGCGGCAAGAGTTTCGAGCAGCTGGCCGATGTCAATGCCGAGGCGCTGGCCGCGACGCCGGTGGACCTGGTGGTGATCGGGCGCTACCGGGCCGACGAGGACGCGGCCAAGGAGGCCGACGCGCTGTTCACCAAATTCCCGCAGTGGGCGGCGTCGAAGAACAAGAAGTGCATCACGCTCTCCGACAGCCCGTACGTGGGACCGCTCAATGCGATCGCCATCGAGAATATCGCCGATGCCCTCCATCCCGGCAACTGAGCGCCGGGCCGGACCGCATCCGGTGTCCGGCAAGGCTTTCGGGCCGTTGCTCGGCGCGTTGGTCGCCGGGCTGGCGGTCGCCGTCGTGGTGGCCATTGGCGTGGGAACGGTGAATGTCGCGCCCGCCGAGGTGGTGCGGGTGCTGTGGGCCCACCTCGGCGGCACGGGCACGCCCGATCCGCTCACCGACCAGATCGTGTGGCAGTTTCGGACGCCGCGCGTGCTGCTGGCGGCCGTGGCCGGGGCGGGGCTCGGGCTGGCCGGAATGTGCCTGCAGAACCTGGTGCGCAATCCGCTCGCCGACCCGTACCTGTTCGGGGTGACCTCGGGGGCGTCGCTGGGCGCGGTGGTCGCCATGACCACGGGAGCCTTGGCGGCCACCGGATTCGGGGTCACCGGCAGCGCCTTCGCTGGGGCGCTGCTGAGTCTGGCGCTGGTGTTCGGGCTGGCCCAGCGCGGTGGGCGGCTGATCGGATCGGATCTGCTGCTCGCGGCCGTCGCGGTGTCGTATCTGGGGACCGCGGCCACCAGCTATCTGCAACTGCGGGCCAAACCGGCCGAGCTGCGCGGGGTGATGTTCTGGCTGCTGGGGTCGCTGACCGGGGCGAGCTGGTCGAGTCTGATCGCACCGGCGGTGGCGGTCGCGGCGGGGATGGTCGTGCTGCCGGGATTGGCGCGGTCCATGAACGCGCTGGCGCTCGGCGACGACACGGCCGCGGGGTTGGGTGTGAATCCGAATCTCTTGCGGCTGTGGCTGTTACTGATCTCGTCGTTGCTCACCGCGACCGTGGTGGCCGCGGCGGGCGGGATCGGGTTCGTGGGGCTCATCGTGCCGAACGCGGCGCGGCTGTTGGTCGGGCCGGATCATCGTCGCGCACTGCCGGTTTCGCTTCTGATCGGGGCGATCTTCCTGGTGCTGGTGGATCTGGCGGCGCGGATGGTGGATCGGCCCAATGAGATTCCGATCGGCATCATCACCGCGGAGTTGGGCGCGCCCGCGTTCCTGATCCTGTTGCGGCGCAGGAAGGCCGGTGCGGCATGAGGATCACCGTGAGCTCGCTCGAGGTCACCATCGACGCGGTGCCGATTCTCGGCGGAGTCGACCTGGACCTCACGCCCGGATCGTTCACCGGGCTGGCCGGGCCCAATGGGTCGGGGAAGTCCACGCTGCTGCGCTGCCTGTATCGGGCGCTGCGGCCGAATTCCGGTGTGGTGCGGATGGATTCGGCGGATGTCTGGAATTCCGGCGCGCGGCAGGCGGGTCGGCGCACCGCGGTGGTGGGGCAGGATCACGGCCTCGACCACGGCTACTCGGTGCTGGAAATGGTCGCCATGGGCCGCATTCCGCATCAGGGCGCGTTCGCCCGCGACAACGCCGCCGACGGCGAGATCGTGCGCACCGCCCTGGAACGCGTCGGATTGGGCTGGGCCGCCGGGCGGGTGTTCGCCTCGCTGTCCGGCGGGGAACGCCAGCGGGCGCTGCTGGCTCGCGCGCTCGCACAGCAGACCCCGGTGCTGCTGCTCGACGAGCTGACCAATCATCTGGATCTCGGTGCGCAGCTCGAACTCTTGGAACTGGTCCGGGAACTGGGCCTCACCACGGTGGCCGCGCTGCACGACCTGGACCACGCCCTCGCCTATTGCGACCACCTGGTGCTGCTCGACAAGGGCACCGTGGTCGCCTCCGGCCCGCCCGCACGGACGCTCACACCGGAGCGGGTGGCGGCGATCTTCGGCGTGCGCAGCGCCATCGTCGCCCATCCGCTCACCGGCAGGCCGCACCTGGTCACCGCCCCACCCGAACGCGCACCGGCAGAGCCCGAACGCGCACCGGCAGAGCCCGAACGCGCACCGGCAGAAAGGGATCAACTCGGATGACAGGCACCACCATCGCCGAGAACACCGAAAGACCCGCCGCACCCGACGGTCCGCGCGGGCGGCGCGGCCCGGTTCCCCGCTGGGTGCCGTGGTCGGCGGCCGCCGCGGCGGCCGGGCTGGTCGTGGCCGTCACCATGACCGTGGGCGATCGCGCCTACCTGGATCAGGGCATTCCCTATCCCGGCGACGGGCCCGCGGTGACCTACGCGCTACTGCGTCTGATCGCCTGTCTGGCAGGCGGATTCACGCTCGGGCCACTGGTCTACGCCCTGTTCTGCGCCGTGCCCGGCAAGCAGGGGCGGATGGATGTGGACGGCTACGCCGCGGTGCGGATCGCCGAGCGCGCCGCCGCCGTCTGGGCCTTGTCCGCCGTGGCCTCGGTGCCCGTGACAGCGGCCGACGCGGCGGGCATGTCCCTGGGCACGGCGATTCGATTGCGCGCCTTGCCACCCCTGATCGAAGCGGCCGAGAAGCCCAAGGCGTGGATCGTGGTGGCGGTGCTCGCCATCGCGGTCGCCGTGCTGTTGCGGTTGGTGTTGTCGTGGAACAGCCTGTTCGGGCTGGCGGGACTGAGCGCGGTCGCGGTGATCGCGCCCGCGGTGGTGGGCAATGCCGGGGAGGGGCCCAATCACGACTACGCGACGGGGGCGGTCATTCCGTTCACCATCGCGCTGTCGATGCTCGCGGGGCTCACCTGGTGCCTGGTCGGGCAAGGGAGTCGACTCGGGGACGCGGCATCGGTGCGGCGGTTCGAGCTCGCGCTGCGGCGCTACCGGATCATCGTCGGCTCGGGCGTGGCCGTCATGGTGCCGACGGCGGCGCTCCTGGTCGCGATTCTCACCCCGCCCAGCACTTTCGGCGGGGTCTACGGGTGGCTGGGCGTGGCGGCGGCGGTACTGCTCACCGCTCACGCCGGGCTGGTCTGGTGGTTGCGGAACCCGCTGGACCGCATCGAATCGCGCGCGTTGCCATATGTTCTCGCAGCCGCCACCGCTGCGGGGATTGTCTGGCTGGGGATTTCGGTGAGCATGGCCATCCAGCCCGCTCCGGCCTTCGCCAACCGCTCGTTCACGGCGCTACAGGTGTTCCTCGGCTTCGATCTGCCGCATCCGCCCGACCCGTGGCGGTTGCTCAGCGTATGGCGCTTCGACGTCGTACTGGGTTCCGCGGCAATACTTCTCGCCTTCGCGTATCTGATGGGTGCGCGGCGGTTGCGACAGCGCGGTGACGCGTGGCCGCGGTGGCGGACCCTGTCGTGGACCCTCGGCTGCTTCGGGCTGCTGCTGGTGACGTCCTCGGGCATCGGCGCGTACGGCTACGGCATGTTCAGCGTCCACATGATGACCCACATGGCGCTCAATATGTTCATCCCGGTCCTGCTGGTGCTGGGCGCGCCGGTGACCCTGCTGCTGCGCGCCGTCGCACCCGCCGGGCGCGGGGCCGCGCCGGGACCGCGCGAATGGGTGCTGTCGCTGATGCATTCGCGGTTCACGCGGCTGCTGAGCAATCCGGTGATCGCGCTCGTCATCTTCGTGGTGTCGCTGTACGGGCTGTACTTCTCGCCGCTGTTCGATCAGCTGATCCGCTTCCACTGGGGGCATCTGCTGATGAACATCCACTTCCTCATCACCGGCTACCTGTACTACTGGGCCATCATCGGCATCGATCCCGGACCCAAGCGGCTGCCGCATCTGGGGCGGCTGGGCATGCTGTTCGCCATCATGCCGTTCCACGCGTTCTTCGGCGTCGCCGTCATGTCCATGGACACGCTCATCGGCGCGGACTTCTACCCGCAGCTGCAATTGGGTTGGATGCGTGACCTTTTGAGCGATCAGCACCTCGGCGGCACCCTGGCGTGGATCTCCGGTGAGGTGCCGGTGCTGTTGGTGGTGGGTGCGCTGCTGTCGCAGTGGGCGAAATCGGAACGCAAGCAGGCGGCGCGCATCGACCGGCATCAGGAGGAATATCCCGAGGACGACGAGCTCGCCGCCTACAACGCCATGCTCACCCAGCTGCGCGCGAGCCGCCGCTGAAACCCCGCAGCCGCAGGCTGTTCCACACCACGAACAGCGACGAGAAGGCCATGGCCGCGCCCGCCAGCAGCGGATTCAACAGGCCCGCCATGGCCACCGGGATCGCGGCCACGTTGTAGCCGAAGGCCCACACCATGTTTCCGCGAATCGTGCGGAGCGTGGCGTGGGCCAGCTCGATCGCGTCCGGCACCGCCGCCAGATCCTCGCGCACCAGGATCATGTCGGCCGCGCCGATGGCCACATCCGTGCCGCGGCCGATGGCCAGACCCAGATCCGCGGTGGCCAGGGCCGGGCCGTCATTGATGCCGTCGCCGACCATGGCGACCCGACGGCCCTGCTCGCGCAGGCTGCGCAGCACCTCCACCTTGCCCTCGGGCAGCACCTCGGCGATCACCTCGGAGATGCCGATCTCGTCCGCGATGGCCTGTGCGGCAAAGGCATTGTCGCCGGTGACAAGCAGCGTGCGCATGCCGAGCCGGTGCAGCCGCGCGACGGCGGCGGCCGCGCTGGGCCGGGCCGAATCGGCGACCGCCAGGACGGCCACCGCGCGGCCGTCGACCGCGAAGTAGACGGCGGTCCGGCCGAACTTCTGCTCCCGCTCCAGCATTCGCCGGAGTCCGGACGGAATGTCCACGCCCACTTCGGCGAGCAGGGCGGGACGGCCGATCAGGGTCGCGTGTCCGGCCACCACACCGCGCGCGCCGAGCCCGGGGAGCGCGACGAACTCCTCCACCTCGGACAGCTCCGCGGTGTCACGACGACCGTAGGCGGTGATCGCGGCGGCGATCGCGTGTTCGGAGGCCGACTCCAAACCCGCTGCCAGCCGCAGGATTTCGGCGCGGTCGCCGCCCTCCACGAGGTGGACGGCGACCACGGTCATCTCCCCCTCGGTGAGGGTTCCGGTCTTGTCGAACACGACGGTGTCCACCGTGCGACTCGCCTCGAGGGCGTCATGGCCCTTGATGAAGATGCCGAGCTGCGCGCCACGGCCGGAGGCCACCATGAGCGCGGTCGGGGTCGCGAGACCCAAGGCGCACGGGCAGGCGATCACCAGGACCGCCAGACCCGCGCCGATGGCGGCGTCCAAGCCCGCCCCACCGAGCATCCAGCCGGTGAAAGTCAGTGCGGCCAAGGCGAGAACGACGGGAACGAAGACGCCGGAGATGCGGTCGGCCAGGCGCTGCAACGCGGCCTTACCGGCCTGCGCCTCCTCGACGAGGCGAATCATGCCCGCCAGCCGGGTATCCGCGCCGACGGCCGCGGCCGCCACCACCAGGCGACCGGTCAGGGCGACGGTGCCACCGGTGACCGCGGTACCGGGCACCGCTTCGACCGGGGTGGACTCGCCGGTCATGGCCGAGGCGTCCACGCTCGAATGCCCCTGCACCACAAGGCCATCGGTGGCGATGGTCTCCCCCGGGCGCACCAGGAAACGACTGCCCTCGGTGAGTTCCTCGATGGGGATGGTGATTTCGCCGCCGTCACGGGTCAGGACGGTCACGTCCTTCGCGCCGAGTGCGGCCAGCGCCCGCAGCGCCCCGCCCGCGCGCCGCTTGGCCTTCGCCTCGAAATACCTTCCGGCCAGGACGAACACGGTGACACCGCCCGCCACCTCCAGGTAGATGGAGTCCGCGTGCAGGATGGCGTTCCACACCCCGTGCACCGGTTCGGGATCGCGGTCACGGAAGAACAGGGTGACGATCGACCACGCGGTGGCCGAGGTGATGCCGATGGACACCAGCGTGTCCATGCTCGTCGCGCCGGTGCGCAGGCCCGCCACGGCCCGTCGGTGCAGCGGGGCCGCCGACCATCCCACGATGGGCAGCGCCAGGCCCAGCAGAATCCACTGCCAGCCGGTGATCCTGGTGCTCGGCTCCACCGCGAACATGATCGACAGGTCGGCCAGCGGGAAGAACAGCAGCAGCGCCACCACCAGCCGCCGGAACAGGTCGCGCGCCGCGCGGTCCTCGGGTCCGGTGTCCATTCTCGGTGTGGCACCGGTGATCTCGGTCGCCCCGAAACCGGCCGCCACCACCGTGTCACACAGCTGCTGGGCATCGATCTCCGCGGGCGCGTCGACCGTCGCCACCCCGGTCGCCACATTGACCGCGGCGGTCACGCCATCCATGCGATTGAGCGCCCGCTCCACCCGGGCCGAGCAGCTCGCGCAGCTCATACCGGTCACCGCCAGCCGCGTCCGCGTCCGGTCGAGCACGGGTGCGGTCGAGGTCGAAGTCTCCACTGTCGTCGGCTCTTTCGTCGTCTCGGGAATTCCGTGGATCTACCGCGCGACCGGGGGCCTAGGCCGCCGGATCGTGGCGCGACAGGTGATCGGTGCGGCGGCCCGCGCGAGCGCCATCCGGGACGGGCACCGGTTCGTGCTCGGTGCCGCGCTCCTCCGGGCCACCGCGCAGCCGGCGGCGCAGCAGGATCGCCACCAGCAGACCGGCCACCACCACCAGATGCGAGGTCGCCCGCGCCACCGTCATGTCGTGACGGGCCAGATCGAGCGCGACGAACAGCGCCACCACGCCGGTGAATCCGCCCAGGATCGGGACCAGTCCCGACGCGGCGTCGGTGCGCAGGGCGCAGTAGACCATGCCGATGCCCAGGGCCAGATTCCACGCGGTGGACTCGTTGAACAGGTGCGCCGCACCCGCGTGCTCGAGATGATCGGCGTGCATGCCGACACTGATTCCGGCGAGCTGCGCGATACCCAGCGCGCACTGGATCGCGCCGATCACACCCAGCAGCAAGCGCAAGCGCTCCACGCGGCTGTCGCGGAACCCGGGCACCACGCCCTCGGCCACCGCGCGCTCGACGATCAGATCCACGAAATCGGGTGTGGGCGTGACGGGTCGCATGCGCAGTCCGCGCGTCGCCGCGACCGCCGCCGCATACCACTGCGCGCAGGTCGGGCACTCGTCGAGATGCCCGTCGACCTGCTCGGACGGCACCGGCTCCGGCTCGCCGTCGATGCGCGC
This sequence comes from Nocardia sp. CDC153, assembly GCF_035818515.1. Lineage (NCBI taxonomy): Bacteria > Bacillati > Actinomycetota > Actinomycetes > Mycobacteriales > Nocardiaceae > Nocardia > Nocardia sp. CDC153. The sequence continues at coordinate 1,163,988 of NZ_JAYKYU010000002.1, forward strand.
GGACAGCGCTTCCTGGCACACTTCGCACTTCACGTCGGGAGTTGTCGTGGATTCGGGCCGCAAAGTTCCCGGGCCCGGGTGTGACATTGTCGGCACCCCGCGGAATTGCCGGTCGACCCCCGGTCCTGGCTATGGTGTGCCGGTGCACTCGGCGTCGAGCGATGCCCGGATCGATGTGCTCGCGATGGCCGCCGCGCAAGGAGACAGGCGCGCCACCGAGCAATTCATCCGCGCAACCCAATCAGATGTGTGGCGATTCATCGCCCACCGAACCGACCCTGGACGCGCCGACGACCTGACGCAGGAGACCTACCTGCGGGCCCTCGGCAGCCTGCCTCGGTTCGAAGGACGGTCGACGGCACGCGCCTGGCTGCTGTCCATCGCCCGGCGCGTGTGCGTCGACGAGATCCGCACCGCCATGGCCCGACCCCGGGTCTCGTGGAGCGCGGACTGGGAGGAGGCGGCCGACCGCCGCAGCACCGGCGCCGACGCGGCCGTGCTCGAATTCGCCGAAGTCAAGATCATGCTCGCCGCGCTGTCCGACGAACGCCGCGAGGCGCTGATCCTCACCCAGGTACTCGGCCTGTCGTATCAGGAAGCGGCCGAGGTGTGCGGCTGCCCGACGGGCACCATCCGCTCCCGCGTGGCCCGCGCCCGCGAGGACCTCATCGCCGCCATGCGCGGCGACGACGCGGCCGACGCCCGCTGACCCGGTGCGGGGCCGACGAATTCGCCGGCCCCGAGGCGAAAACCCGTACGCTCAGGAGAGTTTCAGGCTGCGGCCGATGATCTCCTTCATGATCTCGGTGGTGCCGCCGTAGATGGTTTGGACACGGGCGTCCATGTAGGCCTTGGCGATCGGGTATTCGCGCATGTAGCCGTAGCCGCCGTGCAGCTGCAGGCACTTGGTGATGAGGTCGAGCTGTTCCTCGGTGGACCACATCTTGGCCATGGCGGCCTCTTCGACGGTCAGCTTCTCCTGGTTGAGCAGCTCGATGCAGCGGTCGGTGAAGACGCGGACGGCGGTGGTCTTGGTGGCCAGCTCCGCCAGCACGAAGCGGGTGTTCTGCTGTGCGCCAATGGGTTTGCCGAAGGCCCTACGGTCGCGCACGTACTGGCAGGTGAGCTCCAGGCAGGCCTCCATGGCCGCGGCGGCCATGACGGCGATGGACAGGCGCTCCTGCGGCAGGTTCTGCATCAGGTGGATGAAACCCTGGCCCTCGGTGCCGAGCAGGTTCTTGCCGGGGACGCGGACATCGGTGAACGACAGCTCCGCGGTGTCCTGCGCCTTGAGGCCGATCTTGTCGAGATTGCGGCCGCGCTCGAAGCCGGGCATACCGCGCTCGACCACCAGCAGCGAGAAACCCATGGCGCCCTTGGTCGGATCGGTCTGGGCGACCACAATCACGATGTCGGCATTGATGCCATTGGTGATGAAAGTCTTGCTGCCGTTGAGGATCCAGTCGTCCCCGTCCTTCACGGCGCGGGTCTTGATGCCCTGCAGATCCGAACCGGTGCCGGGCTCGGTCATGGCGATGGCGGTAATGATCTCGCCGGAACAGAAGCCGGGCAGCCAGCGCTGCTTCTGCTCCTCATTGGCCAACTCCAGCAGGTAGGGCGCGATCACGTCATTGTGCAGACCGAAACCCAGGCCGGAGTACATGCCCTTGGTGACCTCCTCGGTCACGATGGCGTTGTAGCGGAAATCCTTGACGCCCCCGCCGCCGTACTGCTCCGGCACCGCCATGCCGAGGAATCCCTGCTTGCCCGCCTCGAGCCAGACCGAGCGATCGACAATGCCGTCGTGCTCCCACTGCTCATGGTGGGGGGCCACATGCTGATCGAGAAACTTACGGAACGACTCCCGGAACAGCTCGTGTTCGGGTTCGAAAAGGGTGCGCTCCACGCCAACCTCCTACAGTGACCACATCGGCACCATCGCCTGTGTCACATACGGTACTCGAAAGTCGAACGGAGGTTAACTTCACGGGGCCGGAAAGTGGTCCGAACTGCGACGGTCGCCATTGACGTCGCGGAACGGAGGGGCTGAACCTCGGTAAACCTACCGAGAAGTCAGGGTGACGCGCTAGAGACCGAAGCGGTCCAGGGTGCGACCCAGCAGGCTGCGACCCCGGTCACGGTCGCGCTCGGCCAGCAGGAAGTCGAGTTCTTCTTCCAGGGCCTTCTTCACCACGACCTGCAGATCGCGCGCGGCGGCCTCGAGATCCTCGGCATCGCGCCAGGGGCTGGTGTCGATCGGCGTGCCGAGCGCGTAGTAGAAGCGCTCCGGCTTGGGCACCAGGGTCGGGCCGAGGCCGCGGATGAGTGGCGGGGTCAGATTCGAGCGCAGACCCAGGCCCTCGACGGCCTTGCGCAGCGGCGTCATGACCGGGTGGTCGCCGTCGAAGACGATGTCGTAGATGTCGTCGCCGCCGACCATGGCGGTCGGGACGATGGGCGCGCCGGTCCGAATGGCCATTTTGGCGAAACCGGTGCGGCCCTCCCACAGCAGCTTGTACTTCTGCCCCTTGCCGCGCATGGCCTCGCGGCCGCCGCCCGGGAACACCGCCACGGCCTCGCCCTGCTCGAGCAGCGTGGTGCAGTTGTGGCGGTTGCCGCGCACGATTCCCCAGCGCTGCAACACATCTCGCAAGCCCGGGACGTCGATGAGCACGTTCTCGGCCAGCCCCCGCACCAGCCGGTCGCGCTTCACCAGGATCTCGTGGGCGAGCAGCGGCGCGTCGGTGCCGCCCGCCAGCGAGTGATTGCCGACCAGCAGTACCGGGCCATGGTCGGGGAAGTTCTCCATGCCGTAGAAGCGCGGGCTGAACCAGGCGCGCGACGGGGCCATGAGCAGATCGATAATGCGGCGGTCGGTGTCGGTGAGATCGACGTGCAGCGGTGCGCCGTCGCTGAGCCCCCTGGGCTTTTCGTTTTCGGACGAATGTTGGTCATTACGAGACAAGACAACCCTCCCTGCAGAGCCTTCGATAACAGCATCGTAACGAAAGCTCTTGCAGGTCACAGACCGAGGGTTAGAACAGGTTGTCGCGTCCGAAAGTGGAAAACTCTGCCTTCAGTTCGGATTTGTCCGAGTCGGTGAAGCGGTCGTACTCGGGTTTGCCGCGACCGAACCAGCGATAGACCGGATCGGTGGTGTGCCAACGCTGCTGTTGCAGTTCGCGTTTGAGCACCTTGTTCGAACCGGTGACGGGGAGATCGGCCGAGACCCGCAGCAGTCTCGGCGCACCCTTGCTGCCGAGATCATTTTGGGCGCTGAGGAATTCGGCGAACTCGGTCACATCGAAGGCGGCCGGGTCGGCGACCTCGATGGCGGCCATCACCCCGTCGCCCGAGCGGGGGTCGGGGACGCCGTAGACGGCGGCGGCGATCACGGCGGGATGGCGTCGAATGACCTGTTCGATCGCCAGCGTCGAGATGTTCTCGCCGTCCACGCGCAGCCAATCGCCTTTGCGGCCCGCGAAATAGAGAAAGCCCGCCTGGTCGATATAGCCGAGGTCGCCGGTCCAATACCAGCCATTCCGCAATCGCTCGGCATCCGCGACATCGTTCTTGTAATAGCCCTCGAACACGAGCGCGCCCGCCTTGTCGATCATCTCGCCGACGGCTTCCTCCGGATTCAGGACCCGACCGTATTCATCCAGCACGGCTCGGGCGCAATCTTCGAGAGTCTCCGGATTCACCACGGCCACACCCGGATGCGCGGGTCGACCGAGCGCCGACGGTGGAGCCTGCGGGTCGAGGGCGGCCAGGGCCGGGCCCTCGCTGGAGCCGTAGCCCTCGAACAGCGGGGCCCCGAAGCGGCGGCGGAACTCGGCCTGATCGGCCACCGATGCCTCGGTGCCGAAGCCGCGCACCAGCGTGTTGTCGGCGTCATCCGGGGCCTCCGGGGTCGCCAGCAGGTAGCCGAGCGCCTTGCCCACGTAGGTGAAGAACGTCGCGCCGAAATACCGCACATCCGAGAGGAATCCAGAGGCCGAGAACTTCGGAGTGAGGCACACCGTCGCGCCATTGGCCAGCGCGGGAGCCCACAGCGCCATGATCGCATTGCCGTGAAACAACGGCATACAGCAGTAATCGACATCCTCGCGCACATGTCCGAACTTGTCACTCGCCCCATAGGCAATAGCCGCCAACCGCCGCTGACTGCACTTGACCGCCTTCGACGTCCCGGTAGTCCCCGACGTGAACAGCAACAGCAACAAGTCTTCCGCCCCCGCGTACGCGACCGGCTCGACCCGATGCGCCGCAACCCGTTCGAGGTAGGCCGGATCATCCACCAGCAGAAACCGATCCGCCTCGAGCCCGAGATCCAGCCCCCGCAGCCGCCCCATCCCCGCCGTATCGGTGACGATCAACTGACAGTCCACATACCGAATATCGGCCTCCAACTGCGCATCCCCCCGCGTCGGATTGATCCCGACCACGGTAGCCCCCACCAACGCCGCACCGCCGAGCCAAAACACAAAATCCGGCACATTGTCGAGCAACACCCCGACATGAAACGGCCCCTCCCGCCGCAACTCTCGCGCCAACTCCCCCCGAGCCGCCGACTCCCGAACCACGGCATCCCAACTCCACTCCCCCTCCCGAGTCCGCAACCCCACCCGCCGATCCCCCACCCGATCCAGCAGCATCGCGGCGACATCCCCGCGCCGCGCGCCCGCCGACCCTGTCATGCCCAAATCACCGTCCATCCCCCGAGTGTCGCCGAGTGGCGCACCTCCGAGGTGATTTGTCCGAAATTCCCTCCCTCCTGCGCCATTCAGCGGAAGCATCGGCAGAGGGACGGCCGGGCCAGATGGGCCAAATCCTGCACTATGACAGCGGAATCGGCAGGAACCTGCCCTTCGGTGCGGAATTGTGCAGGGATCAGCCCATTTCGGGAGGCCGAACGGTGCCGGAGGTCTCTCCCGCCGGAAATTGCGTGGCCAGGTTGGCGGTCACGTGACCACACTGCCCACGTGTTGATGACGAAAATCGTTGCGCGATCACCGACGCGGTCCAGGGCCACCGCGTGGAGCTTGATGTCCTGGGCCTTGTTCGCGACCTCCGGGCCGATAGCAAAGGCGGTGATGGTGGCAGGGTGGTCACCGGCGGCGGTGACAGTGGCGCGGATCGGGGTTGCCGCAGCGGTGCTCGTTCCGGCGGTCGCGGTGGTTCGACCGCAGGCCTTGAAGTTCCGGCGTGGTGATCTGTGGACGCTGGGCGGGTATGGGGTGCTCGGAGTCGCCGGGGTGCAGTTGCTGTTTTTCGTGGCGGTGCAGCGTATTCCGATCGGCCTGGCGATGGTGCTGGTCAACCTCGCCCCGGCACTGGTCGCACTGTGGTCGCAATTCGTACGGCGGACTCGGCTACCACGACGAGCGTGGTACGGCATCGGCCTAGCGCTAACTGGATTAGCACTGGTGGCCCAGGTCTGGCAGGGCGCGCGGTTGGACTTGGTAGGTATCGCAGCCGCCCTCGGATCCGCACTGTGCTCGGCCGGATACTTCCTAATCGGCGAATACGGAGCGAGCAGACACGACCCACTCGGGATGACAGCAATCGGATTAACCATCGGCGCAATACTTTTAGCGGTCTTCACGCCCCCTTGGTCGCTGCCCGTGGGCCCACTCACCGCCTCGGCAGCACTGGGCAACCTGCGAACACCGGTATGGTCGGCGCTCTTGGTCCTGGCGGTCGCCGCGACCGTGCTGCCCTACTTGACCGGGCTACATGCCCTGCGTCAGCTACCCGCGTCCGCGTCCGCCACCCTCGCACTGGTGGAACCGCTGGTCGCCGCCCTCCTGGCCTGGGCATTGCTCGGCCAAGCGCTCGGTCCGATCCAAATCGGCGGCGCGGTAATCATTCTCATCGGCGCGACCCTGGTGCAACTGAACCTGCCCGAACACGCCCTGGCCAGATCGCCGAACCTGGCGTAGTGATTTCACAGCTGCGCACGCACGCCGCCTCCCGTCGGCTGCCTTCGCTCACCAACTACCGCAACATCCTCTTCGACACCAGCCGGACTGAACAAGATCAGGGAGCTCTTGGCGCGGGGAATCGGGTGAGATTCCGCGGGGAGAGCTCCCTGGTCTTGTGGCTACTGCTGGTCGGGGTCGGAGCCGGCGTGGGCGTAGTCGGCGAGTTGGGCGGCGAGGGCGGTGGGGACTCGGGCGTGGACTCGGGTGCCGTCGGGCTCGTGGTCGGAGGTGATGATCTTGCCGTCGGCGTGGATTCGGGCCAGGAGGTCGCCGCGGGTGTAGGGGAGCAGGACGCTGATCTCGACGTCCAGGCCGCCGAGGATCTGGCCCAGGCGGTCGCGGAGTTGGTCGAGGCCGGCACCGGTGCGGGCGGAGACGAAGACCGCGTCGGGCAGCCAGCCGCGCAGCTGGGTCAGGTCCAGCGGATCGAGGGCGTCGATCTTGTTGACCACCAGCAGCTCCGGCGGGGCGGGCGTCTTGGTGTCGCGCAGCACATCGGTGATGACCTCGCGCACCGCCTTGATCTGCTGATCCGGCAGCGGATCCGAGCCGTCCACCACGTGCAGCAGCAGATCCGCGCCCGTCACCTCCTCCAGCGTCGAGCGGAACGCCTCGACCAACTGGGTCGGCAGGTGACGCACGAACCCGACGGTGTCGGTGAACACGACCTCGCGGCCGTCCTCGAGCGCGGCCCGGCGCGTGGTCGGATCCAGGGTGGCGAACAGCGCGTCCTGCACCAGGATTCCGGCATCGGTGAGCGCGTTCATCAGCGAGGACTTGCCCGCGTTGGTGTAGCCGACAATCGCGACCTGCGGAATACCGCTGGCGGTGCGCTTGGCGCGCTTGGTGTCGCGGGCCGTCTTCATCTCGCGAATCTCGCGGCGCAGCTTGGCCATTCGCTCACGAATGCGGCGGCGATCGGTCTCGATCTTGGTCTCACCGGGACCACGCAGACCCACACCGCCATTGCTGCCCGCGCGACCACCGGCCTGCCGGGACATGGACTCACCCCAACCGCGCAGCCGCGGGAGCATGTACTCCATCTGCGCGAGCGAGACCTGCGCCTTGCCCTCCCGCGAGGTGGCGTGCTGGGCGAAGATGTCCAGGATCAGCGCGGTGCGGTCGATGACCTTCACCTTCACGACCTTCTCCAGCGCGGTCAGCTGCGCGGGGGTCAGCTCACCGTCGCAGACGACGGTGTCGGCACCGGACTCGAGCACGATGGATCGCAACTCCTCGGCCTTGCCCGAACCGATGTAGGTCGACTTGTCGGGGCGGTCGCGACGCTGGATCAGCGCATCGAGCACTTCCGAACCGGCGGTCTCGGCGAGGGCGGCCAGCTCGGCCATGCTCGCCTCGGCCTGGGTGGCCGTGCCCTCGGTCCAGACACCGACCAGCACCACGCGTTCGAGGCGCAGCTGCCGGTACTCGACCTCGGTGACGTCTTCGAGTTCGGTGGACAGACCCGCGACGCGGCGCAGGGCGCTGCGCTCGTCGAGCTGCAATTCACCGACCGTCGGCGGGGCCGACCAGCCGTTGCGACCGGTTTCGGGGGCGGCGGTCTCCTCGTCGAGGTCCTCGGCGGGGGTGAACTCATACGTTTCTGGCTTACTCATATACCTCCATGGTCCCACGTCCCAACGGAGCGCCGCATTCGGTTATTTCGCGGCGAAGCGTTCCCCAGCCCGCGCGATGACATCGTCGAGGACCTCGCGGGAGCGCACCAGGTCGGCGATCGTGCGGTCGATGCGGTCGCGTTCGGCCCGCAACTCGTGGACCAACTCGGGCGTGGCGCGTTCGTTCGCGCCACCGTCGCTGTCCCGCATGCACGGCAGGATCGCGTAGATCTTCTTGCTGCCCAGGCCCGCGGCGAAGAGCTCCTGAATGTGGATGACGCGGTCGACGGCCATCTCCGGATAGTCGCGCTGCCCGCCGGGCGTCCGGGTGGGCACCAACAGCCCCTGCTCCTCGTAGTAGCGCAGCGAGCGTTCGCTCACCCCGGTGCGTTTGGCCAGCTCACCGATTCGCATGGGGCACTCCGGAATCCGAGGCTTGCACCTCACATCAATGTCAGGTTCTACCTTACCGGCATGACGAACACGGACCTCTTCACCACCGCCCGGCTGGGCGCACTGGAACTCCCGAACCGGCTGGTCATGGCCCCGCTGACACGCAATCGCGCCGAGGCCGACGGGACCCCGTCGGAGCTCATGCGGATCATGTACACCCAGCGCGCGGGGGCCGGGCTGATCATCGCCGAGGGCACGACGCCGAACGCGGTCGGGCAGACCTATCCGAACATCCCTGGCATCCACACCGATTCGCATATCGCGGGCTGGCGGCGCGTCACCGATTCGGTGCGGGACGCGGGCGGGCGGATGTTCCTGCAACTACAGCACGGCGGACGCGTCGGGCATCCCGACAACAGCGGGCTGATTCCCGTGGCACCGTCGCCGATTCCGCTGCCCGAGGGCATTCACACCCCGTCCGGGCATCAGGAGTCGGTGACACCGCGCGAACTGAGCCCGGCCGATATCCAGGACACCATCGCCGATTTCGCCACCGCGGCCCGCAATGCGGTGGCCGCCGGATTCGAGGGCGTCGAAATCCACAGCGCCAACGGCCATCTGCTGCACCAGTTCCTGGCGGCCAACACCAACCGACGCACCGACGCCTACGGCGGCCCGATCGCCCACCGCATCCGCTTCACCCTCGAGGTGGTGGACGCGGTCATCGCGGCCATCGGCGCGGACCGCGTCGGCATCCGCATCGCGCCCGGCGTCACCACCAACGGCATCGCCGAGAACGACACCGACGAGCTGTACCCGGCACTGGTCACCGCACTCGCCCGACGGCACCCGGCGTATCTGCACATTGTCTTCGCCGACCCGGAAAGCGCACTCTTCCAGCGGATTCGGCAGCTGTGGCCGCACACCTTGATCGCCAACCCGAACCTCGGCCGGGGCGAGCTACCCGCCGACGGTGGCAAGGCCGCCGCCGAGGCCCTCCTCGCGGCGGGCGCGGACCTGGCTTCTCTGGGCCGCGCCTTCCTGGCCAATCCCGACCTGGTGGACCGCCTACGCCTCGGCGCACCCCTCAACCCACTCGGCGACGCACCCCTGATGTACGTCGGCGGCCCCGACGGCTACCTGGACTACCCCGCGCTCGACGCCTCCTCTGAGGCCGCGTGACCAGCATGGAGCTTGCACGCCAAGAGCGCCTCTACTTCGCGGCGGTTGGCTTCAACCTGTCCAGGCGTCAACCTCACTCGGCGCGCACGCCACTCTTCCTGAGTCAATGCGCTCATTGATTGCCTGGGTATCAGGCGTCCTGCCACCACTTGGCGGCGATGCGGCCGGTGGCGACGAGTTCGGAAGGGCCGCGCAGCCAGGCCGCGCCGTTCTCGATGCCGACGGTGACGACCCCGCCGGGGATGCGGACCTTGATGTGGCCGACGTCCGAGGACAGGTCGAAGCCGTCGGCGGCGAGGGCGGCGGCCGCGGCGGCGACGGTTCCCGTTCCGCAGGAGCGGGTTTCGCCGACGCCGCGCTCGTAGACGCGCATGTCGACGCCCTTTTCACCGTCGGAGCCGACGCCGAGGGCGGTGAGGATCTCGACGTTCACACCGTGCGGGAACAGGGTGTGGTCGAAGGCGGGAGCGTGTTCCAAGTTCAGACCGGCGAGGATCTGCGGGGTCAGGGTCGGGTCGACGCAGGCCAGGTGCGGGTTGCCGACATCGATTCCGAGGCCGGAGAATTCACGGCCGTCGAGGGTGGCGGTGGAGGGGCCGAGGGATTTCACGGTGCCCATCGCCACGGTCACCTCGCCGTGCACCGGGTCGGCGTGGTGCACGACCACCGGCCGCGCACCCGCGCGCGAGCCGACCACGAATTCCGCACGCTGCTCCAGGCCGTTCGCGACCAGGTAGTGGGCGAACACCCGCACACCATTGCCGCACATCTCGGCAATGGACCCGTCCGCATTGCGGTAGTCCATGAACCAGTCCCCGGCGCTCACACCCTCGGGCAGCGCCGCCAGCACCCCGGTCTCGACCAACGCGCCCGCACGGGCCACGCGCAGCACGCCATCCGCGCCGAGCCCACGCTGGCGATCACACAGCGCCGCGACCCGGGACGACGTGAGCTCCAGCCACGCGTCCGGGTCGGGCAGCACCACGAAGTCGTTCTGGGTGCCGTGGCCCTTGCTGAATTCGATATCGGCGGCGCTGTTCTCGCTCGTCATGGTCCTTACCGTAGCGCCCGGCGCTGCCGAGCTATTTCGTAGAGTGCCACCGCCGCCGCGGAGGGCGCGCCGAGGGTGCCGTCGGTCGGGATGCGGACCAGCTCATCGCACACCCGCTGCCACGTGGGACCGAGCGATTCGCTCTCGTCGCCGAGCACCAGGACGGTGCCGCCGTCGAAACGCGCGTCGTCGAGGGCGAGGCCGCCGCGATCGTCACTGCCGACAATGCGGGTCGCGATGCCGCGGGCCCCCTGCCGGTCCCGGAACGCGGCCACCTGCGCCGGGCCCGAGGCGCGCAGCACCGGGATCGCGAACAGCGCGCCATCGGAGGCGCGCACGCTCTGCGGGTCGTAATGGTCGACGCCGGAACCGGTCACGATCACCCCGCCCGCCCCGAACGCCATCGCGGACCGGATCAGCGCGCCGAGCCGAACCGCCGACGCGGGCCGGTCGATGACCACCACGGTCGCCGGATCCTCCGGTGTGCCCGGCGCGAACTCCTCGAGTTCCGGCCGCCGCGTCACCGCGACCGCCACCAGTTCCGGCACCGGCTCCGAGGGCTCGGCCAGCTCGGCCATCACCTCCGGCACCAGGCCCACCCCGGTCACCCCGCTGGTCTCGAGCAGCTGCCGCACCCAATCCGGCGGCTCGGGCGCGCCCAGCCGATAGACGAGCGTCTCCAGCGGCCAACCGTATTCGAGCCCGCGCGTGATGGCGCGCCTGCCGTGCACCAGGAATCGACCGTCCCGCACCCGTTTGGCCCTGTTGCTCAGGTATTCCCGCCACAGCTCCACCGAGGCATTCCGCGTACTCCCACGGCCCGTCACCCCAGCAACGTAGCGCGGTCCCCCGACATCCACGGCGCGATTCTGGCGTGTCCGCCGACCGTGGAGTGTCAAGGGTCCGGTCGACCGGAAAGGTGTGTGCCGGTGCGATGTTCGGCGGCCGACCCGGTTACGCGCGGCCGACCGACACCTTCTCGACAATGGCCGAAGCCGTTGCGGCCAAGGCGGGATCCGCGCCGTCGACCCAGTGCACTCGCTGGTCGCGGCGGAACCAGGAGCGTTGGCGGCGAACGTAGCGGCGGGTGCCGATGAAGGTGCGCTCCTGGGCCTCGGCGAGGTCGTATTCGCCGTCGAGGTAGTCGAGGACCTGGGCGTATCCAATGGCGCGGCGAGCGGTTTGGCCGTGCCGCAGGCCCCGGGTGATGAGCCGTTCGGTCTCCTCGAGCAGGCCCGATTCGAACATCTTCGCCGTGCGCAACTCGATGCGGGCATCCAATTCGGCGGTGTCGCGATCGACACCGAGAATGACCGTGCCCCAACGGGGTTCACCGATCTGGGGCGCGGAGGCGGCGAAGGGTTTGCCGGTCAGCTCCACCACTTCGAGTGCGCGCACCATGCGGCGGCCGTCGGTGGGCAGAATCGTCCGCGCGGCCACGGGATCGGCCAGCTTCAACGCCTCGTGCACGGCGACCGTGCCGCGATCGGCCAGCACCGCTTCCCATTTCGCGCGGATCTCCGGGTCGGTGGCCGGGAAGTCCCAATCGTCCAGCAGCGCTTGGACGTACATCATGGAGCCGCCGACGATCACGGGGGTATGCCCGCGGGCCATGATCGCCTCGACGTCGGCGCGGGCGGCGGCCTGGTAGGCGGCGACCGTCGCGGTCTCGGTGATGTCGAGCACGTCGAGCTGGTGGTGCGGGATGCCGCGACGCTCGGCGACCGGCAGTTTCGCGGTGCCGATGTCCATCCCGCGATACAGCTGCATCGCGTCGATATTGACGATCTCCCCGTCCAGCCGTTCCGCCAGATCGAGGGCCAGATCGGATTTCCCGGTGGCGGTCGGCCCGACCACGGCGATCGGCCTCACGCGCCGACTCCACTGCGAGCGCCGACCGGCTGCCACACGCTGACGTGGTAGGCGACGCCGAACGGGGCCGCGGCATAGAGCGTTTCGACCTCGGGATCGGCCGGGTCGACGGCGAAGAGTCCGGCCAGCACCTGGTAGGCGGGTCGGCCCGCGACGTCGAGCTCGGCCAGCAGATGTGTGTCCAAGGCCGCCAAGGCCTTCCGATCCCCCGCGCTCAAGGCCCGGTCGATCTCGGCCTGCACGCCCTCGGCGCGCTCGTCGAGGTAGCGCGGAGCCTTGAGCGACAAGGTTGCCGCGCCGTCGCCGACGACCAGAACGGCGGTCGGCGCGGATTCGGCGTCCAGTTCCGCGCGCAGGTGGCGGCCGAAGGTCAGGGCCTCGTCAGCGGAGGCATCGGCCGAGATCAGGCGGCATTCCGCGACGGCCTCGGGGGCGGCCTGCCCGCGCAGCCAGCCCGCGATGAGCGCCGGGAGCGGCAGTAGCGGGTCCGCGCCGGGACCGAACCCGGCGGCATCGATGGATCCGGCAAAACCGACACGCACGTCCACCCCGTATCCCCGGAATGTGCCCACCGATTCCGAACCGATCACCCGGTCCGCTTCCGCGCCCGCGGCGACCCCCTCCGAGTCCGCCACGCCGACCACGATCCACCGCGACGCGCGGGCCGCCAACTCCCCGGCCGCCCGCAAGACCGCAGCTCGCAGGGCCGCGACGTCGCCATCGCCCGTCGCACCGGCCGCACCCTCGAGTTCGGGCACCAGCACGGGCGGGGAGGGAACCAACGACGCAACACAGAACACGCCGTCAACCGTAGCGCTAACGCACCTCACCAGCCCCACCCCGGCACGGTCGCCGCGCCGCCGAAGCGGGCTCAAAGACAGCATTTCCCATCTCAGCCTGGTTGAATGGGATGCAGCTGTACAGATGAGCTAGGGCGTAACCAGGCAGCCGTGACGCGCGGCAGGGACGAGGAGCAATGACCGACAACAACGGAACCGAGAAGGCCACCCACTCGGAGTCGACCCCGACGCCCAAGCCCGGCGCGCCGCTGCCCTCCCCGAGCGAGACCGTGACTCCTTCTAGCGAAACAGCTGGGACCCCTTCCAACGAAACAGCTGGGGCCCCTACCGGCGAAACAGCCGTGCCGCCGTCGAGCGAGCCGGCCCAGCCCGCGCCGAGCGAGTCCGCCGGAGCCGCCCCGAGCACTCCCGCGGGTACGCCCAAGCCGTCTCCGGCCGCGGCCGCCGCCCCCCGCCCGGGCGGCCCGCGCCGCAAACCCGAGTCGCCCAAACCCCATGCCGTCAAGCCCACGCCGGGCCCGGCCACCCCGCACCCGCATCCGGTGGTCGTGCCGACCGTGAGCGACCCCAGCCAGTGGGGCCGGGTCGACGACGACGGCACCGCCTGGGTCAAGACCGCCGACGGCGAACGCGTCATCGGATCCTGGCAGGCCGGGGACGCCGCCGAGGGGTTGGCCCACTTCGGCCGCCGCTTCGACGATCTGGCCACCGAGGTGGCGCTGCTCGAGGCGCGCCTGGCCGCGGGGACCGACGCCCGCAAGACCAAGGCCGCCGCCACCGCGCTTGCCGAGACGTTGCCGACGGCCTCGGTCATCGGTGATATCGACGGTCTGGCCACCCGGCTGCGCGCCATCATCGAACACTCCGACGAGGCGGCCGCCCACGCCAAGGAGGAGAAGGAACGCACCCGGCACGAGCAAACCGAGCGCAAAGAAGCCCTGGCCGCCGAGGCCGAGCAGATCGCTGCGGAATCCACCCAGTGGAAGGTCGCCGGGGACCGGCTGCGGGAGATCCTGGACGAGTGGAAGACCATTCGCGGCGTGGACCGCAAGGTCGACGACGCGCTGTGGCGTCGCTTCTCCAAGGCGCGCGAGGCGTTCAACCGTCGTCGCGGGGCGCATTTCGCCGAACTCGATCGCGAACGCGCGGCCGCGAAGACCCGCAAGGAAGAACTCTGCGTGCGCGCCGAGGAACTCTCCGGGTCGACCGACTGGTCCGGCACCGCGGCCATCTTCCGCGACCTGCTGACCGAGTGGAAGGCCGCGGGCCGCGCCCCGCGCGAGGCCGACGAGCAGCTGTGGCGTCGCTTCAAGGCGGCCCAGGACGTCTTCTTCGCCGCCCGCAATTCCGCGGCCAGCGAACGCGATCACGAGTTCGAGCAGAACGCGACCGCCAAGGAAGAACTCCTGCGCCACTACGAGCACATCAACCCCGAGACCGATCTCGACGGTGCTCGCACGGCCCTGCGCGAACTCCAGGAGAAGTGGGACGCCATCGGCAAGGTCCCGCGCGAGCGCATGCACGATCTCGAATCCCGCCTGCGCACCATCGAGAAGAAGGTCCGCGAGGCCGTCGACGCCCAATGGCGCCGCACCGATCCCGAGGCCATGGCCCGCGCCGCCCAATTCCGCGAACGCGTAGCCCAATTCGAGGAACAGGCCGCCAAGGCCCAGGCCGCGGGCAAGACCCGCGACGCCGAAAAGGCCCTCGAACAGGCAAAGCAATGGCGCGAATGGGCCGAAGCCGCCGAAGGCGCGGTCAGCCAGCGCTGACCCGGCAGTAACACAGCGAACCGGCCCGGCCCCCACAGGCCGGGCCGGTTCGCTGTCTCCGCCAGGCCTAGCCCCCGGACGTGAAATCCCCTGCCCCTCAAGATGATCGGCGTTGAACGCAGTTCCTGGTTACGCTCGAGTTCATGGCACCGAGTCGGGAACAACTGATCGCCCATTTGATCGCGACGGGGATGGCGGGGCCGGTGGCCACGCCGAGGGAGAACAATCTCGCGCACTATTGGCGGCTGGCACAACGCGATCCGGGGTTTCTGTTCGGGCTCGACATCGGCCCGGAGTGGGATGTCGACGCGATTTTCGATTTGATGGTTCGGAAGGTCGGGGTGGATTCGCGGCGGGATTTCCGGCGCGGGGTGGACACCATTGATCCGGAACGCACGGTGGCGGCGCTGGATCGGTACGCGGCGCGGTTCGACAAGGCGGTTCGGGAGCGGCAGCGGGTGCTGTTCGCCACCGGGCATCCGAAGACGCTCACCCGGCTGTATCAGCGGCTGGCCGCGGCGTTGGTCGAGGCCGGTGGCTCGGTGGTCGAGGCGGGCGCGGGAGCCGTCTGGGAGGATCAGACGCACTACGGCGTCCAGCGACTGCACATCGACTATTTCCAGGGCGTCGCCAATCTGATGGCCACGCGCGGGGCGATCCACACGCATTCGGCGGTACCGATCCGTTTGTCCCTGGAGGCGCTGCGTGCGGCCGGGGAGCCATGGCCGGATCTGGTTGTGGCCGACCACGGTTGGTGCGGCGGGGCGGCGCAGGCCGGTATCGACGCGATCGGGTTCGCGGATTGCAATGACCCGGCACTGTTCGTGGGCGAGGAGCTCGGCACGGTCGCGGTGGCCGTACCGCTCGACGACGGCATCGACGCCGAACAGTACGACCTGCTGGGCGAATACATTCTCGGGCGGGATTGAACCACTCAGTTGAGTTCGGCTGCGAGCGAGTGGGATTCGGTGATCACCTCGTGGCGGGTGGGGCGGTGGGCGCGGCGGTATTCGCTCGGGGAGATGCCCACTTCGCGGTTGAAGTGGGTGCGGAGGTTGGCGGCGGTGCCGAGGCCGCAGCGATCGGCGACCACGTCGACCGGAAGTTCGGTGAGTTCCAGCAGTTCTCGGGCTCGGATCAGGCGTTGGGTGAGCAGCCACTGCAGCGGGGTCGCGCCGAGTTCGGCGTGGAAGCGGCGGGCCAGGGTGCGGTCGCCGAGGTTGGCGTAGGCGGCGAGGTCCGAAACCGTGAGGGGGCGTTCGAGATTCGCCAGCGCCCATTCCAGGGTGGCGGCGAGACCCGAATCGCTGGGCCGGGCGGGGACCGGGGACTGCACGTATTGGGCCTGCCCGCCCGCGCGGTGCGGTGAGACGACCAGGTAGCGGGCGGCCGCGTTGGCGGCCTGGGAGCCGAGATCCTTGCGAATCAGGTGGATGCACAGGTCCATTCCGGCCATGGTGCCCGCGCTGGTGAGAATGCGGCCATCGTCGATGTAGAGGACGCCGGGGTCGATATCGAGGTGCGGATGCCGGGTGCGCAGGGCCTCGATGTGCCGCCAATGGGTGGTCATGCGGCGGCCGTCGAGCAGGCCCGCGGCGGCCAGCACGAAAGCGCCCGTGCACAGGGAGGCGATGCGGGCCCCGCGCTCGTACGCGGCCCGGACGGCCTCGACCAGGTCGGCGGGCGGATCCTCGCGGACGCTCGGCGTGGACGGGACGATCACCGTATCGGCGCGCACGAGGTCGTCGTAGTCGTGGGCGGTCAACGCCACGAAGGGATCTCGCAGCGTGGCGTGATGGGCTTCGCGCGGACCGCAGAGTTGGAAGTCGTACCAGGTGTCGGGATCGACGCCGATCGGCGGCTCGTAGAACACCTGGTACGGAATGGCGACCTCGAAGATCGGCATGCCGGGCGCGACGGCCACGGCCAGCGTGCCGGGACGATTCGTCTCCACGTTCCCACCTCTCGCAATGCCCTGATGCCCAACCGCGATACCCCGCGGCACACTTCCAACCTAGCGCGGTGGGTTGTCAGAAATCTAGCGGAGTGTGGCATTCCTGCCACTCGTGGATCGGGCCGCCGCCTCGGATAGTCGGAGACATGACCACGACGACCGAACGCACGACCCCAGTCCCCCAGCCGGATTCGCCGCCGGACCCGCGCCGGTGGCGGGTACTGGCCATTGCGGCGATCGCGCAGTATCTGGCCATCCTGGATCTGTTCGCGGTCATCGTCGCCTTCCCCGCCTTGCAGGAGTCCTTCGGGAACGCGTCCACCGGCACGGTGTCGTGGACGTTGAACGCCTACACGATCGTGATGGCCGCCCTCCTGGTTCCGGCCGGTCGGTTCGCCGACGACACCGGCCGCAAACGCGGATTCCTGCTCGGCATAGCACTTTTCGGCCTGGCCTCCATCGCCTGCGGCCTCGCCCCGAACCTGGCGGTCCTGATCATCGCCCGGGTGCTGCAGGCCGCGGCCGCCGCCATTCTCATCCCGACCGGTCTCGGCCTGGTGCTACCGGTCTTTCCGAAGCGCGAACACACCACCGTCATGGGCATCTGGACCGCCATCGCCGCGGCGGGTGGCGCGAGCGGCCCGGTCATCGGCGGCCTGCTGCTCCAGGCCGGATGGCGCTGGATCTTCCTGCTGAACGTGCCGTTCACGGTGGTGGCCTTCGTCTTCGGGCTGAAGGTGCTGCCCGATATCCAGCAGCGCGCCAACCGCCGCCTGGATCTGCTGGGCGCGGCCCTGATCCTCGGCGCGACAGCCGCTTTCACCACGGTGTTCGTGCAGGCCACCGACTGGGGCTACACCGCGCCCGCCACGCTGGGCTGTCTGCTCGCCGCGCTCGTCCTGACCGCCCTGTTCGTGCTGCACGTGCGCCGCCACCCCGACCCGGTGGTGAGCCCGATCATCCTGCGGCACCGCCTCTTCCGCACCGCCACCCTCGGCGTCTTCTGCTACTACCTGGCCTTCGCCGCCATGATTCTGGAGGCGACGCTGTTCATGACCGAGCAATGGCACTACTCGACGCTGCGCGCGAGCTTCGGGGTGGCGGCCATGCCGATCAGCTGCCTGATCATGTCCCCGTTCTCCGGCCGGTTCGTCGCCCGCTTCGGTGCCCGTGCCTCGGCCGCCCTGGGTGGCGCGGCCATCGCGCTGGGCTGCGCCTGGTGGACGGTGGCCACCGGCTTCTCGCATTCCTATGCGGTGGTGATGATTCCGGGCGCGCTGCTGGCCGGTGCCAGCACCGCGCTGCTGCAACCACCGCTGTTCGGGGCCTCGACACTGCTGCCCGCCGATCAGATCTCCCTCGGCTCCGGCACTTTGATGATGGCCCGCCAGACCAGTTCCGCGCTCGGCGTCGCCATCCTCACCGCCATTTTGGGCGGTGCCGCCACCCGGACCATGACCGAATTCCGGGCGGGCTGGATCTTCATGGTGGTCGCGGGCCTGGCCGCCACGATCGCCGGTCTCGCCTACCGTCCGGAGCGCGCCTGATCAGCGCGTGAAAAAGGCCCGGCGGCAACCGAACACGGTTGCCGCCGGGCCCCTGTCGAAGACTCAGTCCTCGCCGAACAACCGGCGGCGCTGCTGCTCCTCGGCCTTGGCCGCGGCCAGCCGACGCTGCTCCTCCGCGGCCAGCTGCACGGAGGTACGGGCCCACACCACGCGGACCCAGTGGAAGGTCAACACCATGATCGCGATGGTGGCCACGATCAATCCGACGCCCGGTCCGGCACCGTGATAGTTGCCCAGCCCCGGGGTCTGCCGGTGCCAGATCGACAGCACGCCGAACACGCTGGCGATCGCCGAGCCCGCCACCGCGATCCAGGCCAGCAGCCACCGCCGGGTGATCAACGCCAGCACCGAGAACCCGATCCCGAAGATCGTCACGAACCAGACGAACACCCGCGACGGCAACCCGATGTGGTCGCCCTGCGCGACCGTGTCGTAGAGCAGCACGTCGAAGCCGCGGGTCTTGCCCGCGTGCGGCAGCACCAGCGAGGCCAACAGCACGAACACCGACCCGGCGACCACCATGGCCCGCACGCCCGGGTCGATCTCCCCCGCGATCTTGCGTTCGACCGCTTCGAGATCCGACCGGAACTGCTCGAAGTCCTGATTGTTCTCCGCGGCCTTCATGCTCTCCTCGTTCGCCTCGGGGCTCGGTTCTGCCTGTCCTGCTTGCTCTTCCGGCCGCGCTCGCTCGCCCGATCGCTCCGGTTCCCGCGCCTGCTCCGACCGCTCGGCGGGCTCGTCGGGGCCATTGGACTGCTGCTCGCTCATTCCGCTCACGCCCTACTCGATTGGTCGGCGGCGTGCGGTCCGGAGTTCCCGCTCACGAGCCCGCACGTACCCCTGGCATCCTGCCCTATGACACTGCGTAGTTGACAGCGACCCCACCATTCCGGAGTGATGGAGAGCTGGCCGCCGTCAGTCGCCGCAGGCGGAACCGCAGCCCGCGGCGGCGGTTTCGACGACCACCGGCGCGCCGATGGTCGGCAGGCCGAGGCCGACGCCGATCGGCGCGGTCTTCGGGGTGATGCCGCGTTCGTGGGCGTCGCCCGCGCGGGTGCGGCGGTGAGTCAGGACCTCGCCGTCGGCGATCAGGTAGTGCGGGGCCGCGCCCGTCACGTCGATGGTGATGACGTCGCCGGGGCGAATCTCGGTGCCGGGGGCGGGATTGGCGGGCGGGCGGAAGTGGACCAGCCGGCCGTCGCGGGCGCGGCCGGACATGCGGGCCGTCCTGTCGTTCTTCTTGCCAGCGCCCTCGGCGACCAGGAGTTCGACCGTCGAGCCGATCAGCGCCTGATTGCCTTCCAGCGAAATCTGTTCCTGCAGTGCGATCAACCGGTCGTAGCGCTCCTGGACGACTTCCTTCGGCAGCTGATCGGGCATGGTCGCGGCGGGTGTGCCGGGGCGGATCGAGTACTGGAAGGTGAAGGCGCTGGTGAAGCGCGCCTGCCGCACCACGTCCAGGGTGGCCTGGAAGTCCTCCTCGGTCTCGCCCGGAAAGCCGACGATGATGTCGGTGGTGATGGCCGCGTGCGGCATGGCCGCGCGCACCTTCTCGATGATGCCGAGGAACTTGGCGCTGCGGTAGGAGCGGCGCATGGCCTTGAGCACGCGGTCCGAACCCGACTGCAGCGGCATGTGCAGCTGCGGACAGACATTCGGGGTCTCGGCCATGGCCTCGATGACGTCGTCGGTGAATTCGGCCGGGTGCGGGGAGGTGAAGCGCACGCGCTCGAGGCCCTCGATGTTTCCGGTGGCGCGCAGCAGTTTCGCGAACGCGCCGCGGTCGCGCTGCTCGTTCGGGTCGGCGAAGGAGACGCCGTAGGAGTTCACGTTCTGACCCAGCAGCGTCACCTCCATGACGCCCTGGTCGACGAGCGCCTGCACCTCGGCGAGCACGTCGCCGGGCCGCCGGTCGACCTCCTTGCCGCGCAGCGACGGCACGATGCAGAACGTGCAGGTGTTGTTGCAGCCCACCGAGATCGACACCCAGCCCGCGTAGGCGGACTCGCGCTTGGCGGGCAGCGTCGACGGAAACGCTTCCAGCGCTTCGATGATCTCGACCTGGGCCTCGTCATTGTGGCGGGCCCGCTCCAACAGCACCGGCAGCGAGCCGATGTTGTGTGTGCCGAACACCACATCCACCCACGGGGCCTTCTTGACCACGGTGTCGCGGTCCTTCTGCGCCAGACAGCCGCCGACGGCGATCTGCATGCCGGGCCGCTCGGCCTTGATGGGCGCGAGGTGGCCGAGGGTGCCGTACAGCTTGTTGTCGGCGTTCTCGCGCACCGCGCAGGTATTGAAGACGACCAGGTCGGCGGTGTCGCCGGCCACTGCCTTGACGTAGCCGGCATCCTCGAGCAGACCCGAGAGGCGCTCGGAGTCGTGCACGTTCATCTGGCAGCCGTAGGTGCGGACCTCGTAGGTCCGGGCCGGGGAATTCACCCAACCAGGGTAATAGCTGGCGCGCGGAGGCCATAAACCCGTCCTGACGGGCGTGACCGGCGTCTCGGTTGCGGCACAGTGCGGCCCCGGCAACTCAAAGACGAGCATTTCGGGCACGACATATATAGGGTCACTGGTCATGACCGACGCTGCCGATCCCATCAGCAACTCCGCGCCGATGATCTCGATGCGGAAAGTGGACAAGCACTTCGGCTCGCTGCACGTATTGCGTGACATCAATCTCGAAGTGCCCCGGGGGCAGGTCGTGATCGTGGTGGGACCCTCGGGCTCCGGCAAGTCGACACTGTGCCGAACCATCAATCGACTGGAGACCATCGACTCCGGCGAGATCGCCGTCGACGGGGTGAAGCTCCCCGACGAGGGCAAGGCGCTGGCCAAGCTGCGCGCCGACGTGGGCATGGTGTTCCAGCAGTTCAACCTGTTCGCCCACAAGACGATTCTCGAGAACGTGATGCTCGCGCCGGTGAAGGTGCGCGGGCAGAAGAAGGACGCGGCCCGCAAGCGCGCGCTCGAACTGCTCGAGCGGGTCGGCATCGCCAATCAGGCCGACAAGTATCCGGCGCAGCTGTCCGGCGGCCAGCAGCAGCGCGTGGCCATCGCCCGCGCGCTGGCCATGGATCCCAAGGTGATGCTGTTCGACGAGCCCACCTCCGCGCTCGACCCGGAAATGGTGTCCGAGGTGCTCGAGGTGATGGTGCAGCTGGCCAAGGACGGCATGACCATGCTGGTCGTCACCCACGAGATGGGCTTCGCGCGCCGCGCGGGCAATCGCGTGCTGTTCATGGCGGACGGGCAGATCGTCGAGGACGCCGAGCCCGAGGCCTTCTTCACCGCACCGAAATCGGATCGCGCCAGGGACTTCCTGGGCAAGATCCTTTCCCACTGACCCCACCCCACCCGGGAAAGACTCCCGCACTCCACGAGAGAACAGGACCTTCGATGAGGATCAACCACGCAATCCGGATCGCCGCCGGAGTGGCTGCCCTGGCGCTCGCCGTCACCGGCTGCGGCGGCGGCAGCAGCAAATCGGCCAGCCAGCACGCCGCCGGCGGCAAGCTCACCATCGGCATCAAGTTCGACCAGCCGGGTCTGGGCCTGCTGAACAAGGACGGCAGCTACAGCGGCTTCGATGTCGATGTCGCCAAGTACGTGGCCGACAAGCTGGGCGTGAAGCCGGAGAACATCACCTTCAAGGAGTCGCCGTCGGCGCAGCGCGAGACGCTGATCCAGAACGGGCAGGTCGACTTCATCGTCGCCACCTACTCGATCACCGACGCGCGCAAGCAGAAGGTCGACTTCGCGGGGCCGTACTTCCAGACCGGTCAGTCGCTGCTGGTGCGGTCGGACAATACCGATATCACCGGGCCGGAATCGTTGAACGGCAACAAGAAGCTGTGCTCGGTCAAGGGCTCGACCCCGGCGCAGAACATCAAGGACAAGTACGCCCACGAGGTGCAGCTGCAGGAGTACGACACGTACTCGCTGTGCGTGGAGGCGCTGAAGTCGGGCGCGGTCGACGCGGTCACCACCGACGACATCATTCTGCGCGGTTACGCGGCGCAGTCGCCGGGCGCGCTGAAGGTGGTCGGCAATACCTTCACCACCGAGAAGTACGGCATCGGCGTGAAGAAGGGCGACACCGAAACGCGCGGCAAGATCAATGACGCCATCGACGCCATGATCTCCTCCGGGGCGTGGAAGGCCGCGCTGGAGAAGGAATTCGGTTCCACCGGCTTCCAGATCCCGCAGCCGCCCACGGTCGACCGGTACTGAGTCACGGACACGTGCCGGGTGATTTCCGACTCATGAAATCACCCGGCGCGCTTCGTTTTCCGATCGGAGGAATGGGGCAGTCGTGTTCGACTTGATCTCCAACTATCACACCAAACTGCTCGACGCGTTCTGGGTGACCATCAAACTGACGCTGTATTCGGCGTTCTGGGCGTTGATCCTCGGCACCGTCGTCGCGGCCATGCGGGTGTCGCCGGTTCCGATCGCGCGGTGGATCGGCACCCTGTACGTCAATATCATTCGCAATACGCCGCTCACGCTGATCATCGTGTTCTGTTCGCTGGGCCTGTACCAGACCCTCGGGTGGCGGTTGGCACCGGAGGGGCCGAACAGTATCGCGGAGAACAGCTTTCGCTTCGCGATCGTCGGATTGAGTATCTACACGGCGGCTTTCGTGTGCGAGTCGCTGCGCTCGGGCATCAATACGGTGCCGTTCGGGCAGTCCGAGGCGGGGCGGTCGCTGGGGTTCACCTTCGGGCAGAACCTGCGCTATGTGGTGCTGCCGCAGGCGTTTCGGTCCGTGATCGCCCCGCTGGGCAGTGTGTTCATCGCCTTGACCAAGAACTCGACCATCGCGTCGGCCATCGGTGTCGGTGAGGCCGCGCTGCTCATGTCGGAGATGAACGAGACCGAGGCGGCGGCGCTGAGCATCGGTGCCATCTTCGCGCTCGGGTTCATCATTCTGACGCTGCCGACCGGGCTGCTCTTCGGTTGGCTGGCCAAGCGATTCGAGGTGAAGCGATGACCATCACCCTGGGCCACCGCGCTCCCGAGGCATCGGTCCTCTACGACGCGCCCGGACCCCGCGCACGGCTGCGCTACCGGATCTATTCCGTCGTCGTGATCGTGGTGGCGGCGGCCGCGGTGTGGTTCGTCTACCACGGCCTCGCCAACAAGGGACAGTTCACCTCGGCGAAGTGGAAGCCGTTCACCGAGAGCCAGATCTGGACCACCTACCTGCTGCCCGGTCTGCGCGGCACGCTGGAAGCGGCGGTGCTGTCGATCGTGCTGGCCCTCGTCTTGGGCATGATCTTCGGCATTCTGCGGCTGTCGGATCATCGGGTGATCCGCTGGGTCGCGGGCGCGGTCGTGGAGATCTCGCGCGCGATTCCCGTGCTGATCCTGATGATCTTCCTGTTCAACCTGTTCGGCACCCAGAACGTCTTCCCGTCCGACCAGTTGGCGCTGGGGGCCGTGGTGGTGGCGCTGACCATCTACAACGGGTCGGTCATCGCCGAGATCGTGCGCTCGGGCATCCGGGCCATCCCCAAGGGGCAGACCGAGGCGGCCATCGCGCTGGGCATGCGCAAAACGCAGGTGATGGTGACCATTCTGCTGCCGCAGGCCATTACCGCCATGCTGCCCGCGCTGGTGTCGCAGATGGTGGTGGCGCTCAAGGACTCGGCGCTGGGCTATCAGATCACCTACCTGGAGATCGTGCGCCGCGGTACGCAACTCGGTGCGGCGGAACAGAATCCGATTCCGGCGCTGATCGTGGTGGCCGTCATCATGATCCTCATCAACTACACGTTGACGGTGATCGCCACCCGCGTGGAGAAGTGGCTGCGCACCCGCAAGCGCGGCTCGCGCGCCGCGCTCGCCGCGGGCGGCATCGCGCCGCCGCCGGGCATGGCGATGGCGGACGGGACCGCCGCCGGCGTGATCGGCAATCCGGGCACGGGAAACTGACCCGATTTCCCGGTTCGGGGTCGTGAACCCCGAACCGGGACCGGGCATTCCGGGAATGCTGCGCGGACCTGCGGACAAGCGCTCCGCCCACCTCGCATACTGGAAATCATGAACGAAGACGACAGCGCTCGAAGAGAATTCGTCTTCGGGCTTTTCTTGATCACCGTCATCACCCCACTCATAGCAGGCCTAACCGCCTTCGCCGCCGCCCTGGGCACCTTCTTCGCCTCCCGAGGCCTCGACCGAATCCTCACCCGCCGCCGAGCCAAACCCACGGCCGGTGCGGGCCGACCATCCGTACCCCGCATGTCCACACATCGCACGTACCGCCGTGCCGACACCCGCCACGCCCGCCGCGCCCTCTCCACCCGCCGCCCGGGCGGCGTCCTCCACTGACCTTCCGCCCCGAATCATTCCACCCGGCAGCCCATCCGGGCACGCCCCCGAACCTCGGTCGTACGCGCCATGCGCTCATTGATGTGGGCCACACGGGGCACGGTCGAGCCGGCTGCCCGGGTGCGGGCCTAGGGTGAGGCTCGTGGATGGATCTCCGACGACGGCGGAATTCAGTTATGACGTGCCAGGGGCGACCGAACCGGGTGAGACGGTGTGGGCGGGCGCGGTCCCGGGGTTCCGGCGGTTCGAGCGGACCGTGGTGGTCGGTCGGGGAGATGATTGCTGGGAACGGCTCGGTGCGGAGGTACTGCGCTGGGGTGTCAAGCGGCGCAGCGGTTTTCGTGTCGCAGCTCTGGACGAAGCGGGCTCGGTTCTCGATGACGCCGATCTGCGGGTGACTCCCGGCGCGAACTTCCGGATCACCGCGGGGTGGGGGCCGATCACGGTTCGAGAACCGGTTCGAGTCGTCGAGGTCGTGGAGACCGCGATGCGCGTCGGGTTCTCCTACGGCACGCTTCCCGGCCATCCGGTGTCCGGCGAGGAGGCCTTTGTCCTGCATCGCGACGGTGACGCGGTGCGGCTGACGCTGCGGTCGCTGACCCGTCCTGCGCCGGGTGGTACCTGGCGGGTGGCCTTCCCGGCGTTGTTGCTGGCTCAGTGCTGGTATCGGGCCCGCTACCTGCGTGTTTTGAAAGAGGATTGAACCGGGGAGGGGGCCGTGTCGTATCTGCTTACAGGGTGGGAGCTAGAGGTTGCTTATCAACCGGAGCGAGATGCGATGACCACCAATATCAGCGATAGGCGCTCTATCAAGCGGGGAGAGAGCACCGATTCCGGTGCCGCCGACATGGGGCTGCTGGTCTTGCGGGTGTTTTTCGGCGGGCTGCTGTTTGTGCACGGGAGCCAGAAACTGTTCGGCTGGTTCAATGGGCCGGGTTGGCACAAGACCATCGCGGGCTTCGACAAGCTCGGCTATCACCCGGGAAAGCTGTTCGGCACGCTGGCCGGACTGTGCGAATTCACCGGCGGCACACTGCTACTGCTCGGACTGCTCACCCCGCTGGGCGCGGCGATCATTGTCGGGAGCATGACCAATGCCATGAACGCGACCTGGCATCACGGTCTCATGGGCTACGAAAGCGCCCTCTTGTTCGCCATCGCCGCCCTGACGCTGGCCTTCGCGGGCCCCGGCCACTATTCCGTGGACCACCTGCTGCCCTGGGGTCAGCGCCGTGGCCCGATCTGGGGCGCGGCCGCGCTCGCCCTCGGGCTGGCGGCCGCGCTGATCACACTCGAGTTCAAGTGGCACTAGATCCTTACACCGTGCCCATATCGGCCGAGAGCCACTGCTCGGGCCGCATGAACACCACGACCTGCTCCCCCAACGACTCGGCGAACTTCAAATAGCCATCCACCTTGTCCGCCGGAAGATACCGCTCGGCCATCTCCCGCACGGGCCCCTCATCGGTCATGGGCTCTATCCGCACCACCGGCCCCTCCGCCGTCACATACCGCACCGACGGCGTCAAAACCTGCGCCATGATGCTGAACCGCCCCGCCTCCTCCAACGCCCGAGCCTTCTTCGACCCCGCCCCGGTCACCACCCACAACTCACCCCCCGGCGAATACTGATACCAAATAGGCACATTGAGCGGCGCCCGCCCGTTCCCCACGGCCACCGCAAGCGCACCGATATGGGGTTGAGCCAAAAACTCCTGTCGTTCCTTCAATGTCAATGCCATGACCTCACCGTACGACCCCCCACCGACACTCAGCCGACGGCAAGGTCATACGCCCGAGCGAATGCATCCGCCCGGTCGGCATCATTCAACTCCCCGCTCGAATACCCGAAACAGCCTCTCACCCACCGCATCCCGGGTCAGTCACGCCTGCGCCGCACCACCGAGACGGTCGCACGGCGGCACCCCGAACCCGTTCCGGCCCCACCCCGGGTTCTGTCAGCCATCTTCCCGCGCGGCACAAGCCATTTCGTCTTTCACCACCGAGTAGGCCAGGGATTGGGTGAAGCCGCGGCGAGCCAGGAGGCCTACCAGACGGCGGATGGTCTTCTCCCGGTCCAGGTCTCGGGGGAGGCTGCGAAGTTTTGTGCGGACAAGGTCGGCGGCTCGCTCGCGGTCGTCATCGAGCGACGGCGAATCCGGTGTGCCCACGGCGTGATTCTCGTCCAGGGCGGAGTCCTCCGCGTCCACAGCTCCCGGACCGGGATCTGAATCGAACTCACGCCCCGCCGTCACCCGAGCGCGACGGCTCAACGCCGAACCCCTGCCCAGTGACGGTTGCTCGGCCTCAGCCCATGCGGTCAGTTCCGCTGACACCGCGGCGTAGGCGGTGGCGGAGGTGTAGCCGCGGCGGGCCAGCATGGCCACTAGGCGGCGGGTGGCGGTGGCGCGGTCGAGTGTCGGTGACAGGGTTCGAAGTTTGGCGCGGACCAGTTCGGCTGCGGATTCGGCATCGTCGGTGGGCGATTCGGGTCGCGGCGCGGCACCGGTGCGGCGTCCGCGAGCTGGACCGGAATCAGTGGGCAGGCGACCGGTGGTCGATCCGTCTTCGGTACTGGCACCGGAGCGGTCGCTGGACTGCAGGTCGGCGGGTTCGATGCGGTGGGTTGGGGGGAGGGCGGAGGTGACGACCTCGTAGGCGGTGGCAGGGTTGTAGCCGCGGCGAGCCAGCATGGCTACGAGGCGGCGGATGGCTTTGTCGCGGTCGAGATCCGGGGAGAGCGAGGGCAATTTGCGGCGGACCAGCTCGGCGGCTCGGTCACGCTCGTCGGCCGCCGTCACCGATTCCAGCGCGGGTTCGGCATGTTCCGGCGCAATCCCCTTGCGCCGCAACTCCTCCGCGAGCACCTTCTTCCCCTTGCCCGCATAGGTGTGCCGCGAGTGCACCCACTGCTGCGCGAACGCCGCATCATCGATCAGCCCAACCTCGGCCAACCGATCCAACGCCCGCTTCGCCACCCCCGCACTGAACCCCTTGTCCGCCAACCGATCCGCCAACTCGAACCGACTCCTGGCCCGATCCGCCAACAGCCGCAAGCACACTTCTTTGGCCTGCGCCTCAGTGCCGCCACCCACCAGTGCCCCCGATTCCGGCAACCCCCCACCGGAATCCGCGTTCCCCCCGCGCCGACGCCCCCTCCGCCCACGCACCCCACCCCGACTCGCGCCCTCCTCCCCAAGATCGCCGCTCGCCCCCTCGGCGAATGGCTTCCCCCCACGTCCCCTGAAATCCGCAGCAGCCCCTTCAACACCACGCCAATCCGCCCCGGTGCCAGACCACTCGGCCCCGCCGACCATGTAGTCGTCGCCGACCCCGTCAGCTCCGCCCAACCCGCCACGGACAACCCCCGCGGCTCCCCCATCGCTCCGATCCCGACGCCGACTTCTCTCGCGTGCCGCGCGGCCCTTCCGCTCCCCGCGCTCACTCTGCCCAGCTTCGCCTGCATCAGCGGCCGCAGTCGCCGCGGCCAGCGCCACACGAGCCGCCCGCAGCTTCTCCTCGCGCGTAGCGCTCGGTGCGATGGTCTCCCCGGCACCACACCAGTCCGCCCCGTTGGACGTATCGGCTGCGCCCGCCGGGTCAGTGTTGTCCCATCCCGTATCGGTGTTCCCCGCGGCTCCCCCAGCGGCCGGATCTCCTCCATCCGCCGTGCGATTCTTTCGCTCCCCGCGCCTATTTCGCTCGACCCCGCTGACGTCGGCAGCAGCCGCAGTCGCCGCGGCCAGCGCGGCACGAGCCGCGCGCAGCTTCTCCTCCCGGGTAGCGGTCGGCGAGATTTGCGCTGTGGCAGAGCTGTTCGAGCCGTGCGGGTCCGCCAGATCCGCGGTTGTGGCCGGGTAGGAGTGGCCGGAGGGATCGGGGTTGGGTGCTTCGTCGGGGCCGGGGGTAGTGGGCGCTTCCTCTCGCCACTGCCCCGGCGCGCGACGTCGCCCGGTGGGCGGACGGCGGGGGTTGGCTGGATTGGGGGACTGGGCGCTTTCACCGGAGTGGGGGTCCGACGGCTCGTCGAGGTCGCTCGGTGGGGTGTCGAGGACTGCGGACTGGTTGGTTGTGCGCCAGGTCGAGTGGTCGTTGTCGACGGAAAACTGGTGGGGGGCGGTGGAATAGCCCGATGGGCCGTAGTTCCAGGTACCGGTGCCGGATGTGTAAGGGTCGGCGGAACTCCGGCCGAAGAGGTCGTGAGTCGGGTCCGAGGTGGGACCGTAGAGGTCCTGACCTGGGTTGGAGGCGCGGGGCCGGGAAGGCGCGGCGCGGTTGGTGGAGCGGGACTCCAATTGGCGGCGGAGGCGTTCTACCGCGTCCAGGCGGGGGGTGGGCCCCGGCGAATCAGGCCGGGGCCCTTCGGGATCCCGAGGGGTCATCGATCAGGAATCGATCAGAAGTCGGCGGGGGCCTCTTCGGCGGTGACGTCCGCGCCGATGCCGAGCTTTTCCTTGATCTTCTTCTCGATCTCGTCGCGGACATCGGTGTTCTCGAGGAGGAACTTGCGGGCGTTCTCCTTGCCCTGGCCGAGCTGATCGCCCTCGTAGGTGTACCAGGAGCCGGACTTGCGGATGAAGCCCTGCTCGACACCCATGTCGATGATCGAGCCCTCCTTGGAGATGCCGACGCCGTAGAGAATGTCGAACTCGGCCTGCTTGAACGGCGGCGAGACCTTGTTCTTGACGACCTTGACGCGGGTGCGGTTGCCGACCGCGTCGGAACCGTCCTTCAGCGTCTCGATGCGGCGCACGTCCAGGCGGACCGAGGCGTAGAACTTCAGCGCCTTACCACCGGTGGTGGTCTCCGGCGAGCCGAACATGACGCCGATCTTCTCGCGCAGCTGGTTGATGAAGATGGCGGTGGTGCCCGAATTGTTCAGCGCCGAGGTCATCTTGCGCAGCGCCTGGCTCATGAGGCGGGCCTGCAGACCGACGTGGCTGTCACCCATCTCGCCCTCGATCTCGGCGCGCGGCACCAGGGCGGCGACGGAGTCGATGACGATGATGTCGATGGCGCCGGAACGCACCAGCATGTCGGCGATTTCGAGCGCCTGCTCACCGGTGTCGGGCTGGGAGACCAGCAGCGCGTCGGTGTCGACGCCCAGCTTGCGGGCGTACTCCGGATCCAGCGCGTGCTCGGCGTCGATGAACGCCGCGACACCGCCCGCGGCCTGCGCATTGGCGACCGCGTGCAGGGCGACGGTGGTCTTACCGGAGGACTCCGGACCGTAGACCTCGACAATGCGCCCGCGCGGCAGGCCGCCGATGCCGAGGGCGACATCCAGCGAGATCGATCCGGTCGGAATCACCGAGATCGGCTGGCGCGCCTCTTCTCCCAGACGCATGAGCGCGCCCTTGCCGAAGCTCTTCTCGATCTGCGCCAACGCCAGATCGAGGGCCTTGTCACGATCGAAAGCCGGAGGTGCCATCGTCAGTTCCCCTTCTCAACGGGTGTCACGTGCTGTGGTTGGCGCCCACGTTAGAGGGAGGCACCGACAAGTTCCGACGACGAGCTTAGACGAACAAGTGTTCGACGCAAGCGACGCGCTGAACGACACGCGAAAGACCTGGTGGCAAATCCGCGGCAAGCACCCGAACCCTCAGGGCACGACCGCGACCTTTCGATCGTCGATCAGCGTCTGCGACTGCTTGAACATCCGCAGCGCGGACAGGACCTGGACATCGTTGATCCCCGGCAGCACGCCCAGCGATTCGGTGACGTAGCGGTACATGTGCGCGGTGTCATGGCACACCAGCGAGACGGTCAGATTCGCCGTCCCGGTCGTCGCCGCGACATAGGCGGCCTCCGGATGAGTGGCGATGGCCTTCCCGACCGCCTCCAGATCGCCGGGCCGCACCCGCATCCACAGCATGGCCCGTCCCGTGTAACCCATTCGCTCCAAGGCGAAGTCGAGATCGAAGTACAGCACCCCGGACTCGACCAGCTCGCTCATGCGCCGCGCCACCCGGCTCGCGCTCCACCCGGTGGCGGTCGCGATCTGCGCGTAGGAGGCCCGTCCGTCACGTGCCAGGATCGCCAGCATCACTTCGTCCTCGCGCGTCAGCTCGACCGCCCGCTCCGGTCCGCGCGGCTCCCACATGGGCGGGCGCGGGCCGAGTTGGCGCAGTTGCTCCGGGGTGAGCAGGTAGCTGTAGCGCGGCCATTCCTCCTCGAACGGAAACTGCCGCATCACCTCGTGCACGGTCAACTCCAAGACCTGACTGGCCCGCGGGATCATGCGCAGCAGCAGTTCCTCCTGCCGCTCCACCGACCGCGGCCGACACACACAGCTCACTTCGAATCCGTTGGACAGCAAGGAAACCCAGCTCACATCGGGCTGCCGGGCCAGGGCCTCGGCCAATGCGACCGCCCGGCTGGGCGCGGTCTTGATGCGCAGAATCCATCGGGTGCGCCCGAGCGGCACCGTATTCACCTGACCGGCGACGTGCAGCATGCCGCGCCGCCGCAGCGACCGGTAACGCCGCGCGACCGTTTGCTCGGAGACGTCGAGGATGGCCCCGAGCCGGGCGAACGGGATGCGGGCGTCGGTGACCAGGCCGTGGATGATCTGCTTGTCGAGCGTGTCCAGGACGGAGGATTCGTCCAGATTTTCGCCATCCATGGGAGGAATCCTTCGCGAGAGGCGGTGCGGCTATGGGATACCAGCGTTCCCCACCAGTCTAGGTGACGAAATCGCTCGTACTTCTGGAGGTTCCCATGCGGAAATGGCTCCCCTTGCTCGCGGCCTGCCTGGGCTCGTTCATGCTGCTCATCGACGTCACCATCGTGAATGTCGCCCTGCCCGACATCGCGGCCGACCTCGGCACGGGCCTGTCCGGATTGCAGTGGGTCATCGACGGTTACGCCCTCGCCCTGGCCGCCCTGCTGCTCATGCTCGGCTCGCTGGCCGACCGCTTCGGCGCGAAACCCACCTATCTGATCGGCCTGGCACTGTTCGCCGCGGCCAGCCTCGGTTGCGGGGTGGCCGGGTCGGCGGGCGTGCTGGTGGCGGCGCGCGCGGCGCAGGGCATCGGCGGTGCGGCCATGCTGGCGACGACGCTGTCGCTGCTGCACGCCACCTACACCGGCCGTGATCGCGGCATCGCGTTCAGCGCGTGGGGCGCGGTGTCGGGTGCGGCCGCCGGTGTCGGTGTGGTGCTGGGCGGCGTGCTGACCGATCTGCTGTCGTGGCGGTGGATCTTCTTCGTCAACCTGCCGATCGCGGTCGTCGCGATCATCCTGTCCGCCATGGCTTTCGGACCGTCGCCGCGGCGCGCGGACCGCCGTGTGGACTTCGCCGGCATGCTGAGCTTCACCCTCGCCGCGACCGCCGCCACCTACGGCATCATTCGCGCGGGTGAGCACGGCTGGGGCGATCGCGGTGCCGCGGTGGCGCTGATCGGCGGCGCGCTAGCGCTGGTGACGTTCATCGTCATCGAATCCCGCAGCGCGGCACCGATGTTGCCGCTGCCCCTGCTGCGCGGCGCGGGCTTCACCGCCACGCTGATCGCAGCTGCCGGAATGAGTTTCGCCGCTTTCTCTAGCAGTCCCCTGCTGTCACTGTGGCTGCAGCAGTACCTGCACCTGAGCCCGCTGCGGGCCGGACTGTCCATGCTCCCGCTGTCGGTGTGCGCGTTCCTGGTCTCGGGCGTCTTCGGCCGACTGCTGCACGACGTCGCACCGAAATGGACCATCGGCGGCGGCCTCACGCTGATCGGCGCGGGCAGCGCGCTGCTGACCATCATCGACACCGGATCGTCCTGGGCCGCTACGATTCCCGGCTACCTGGTGATCGGCGTCGGTGTCGGGGTCATGGCTCCGCCGCTGGTGGCGGTCGGCCTGGCTGCGGTCCCGCCACATCAGAGTGGCACCGCGGCCGGTGCGATCAATACGGCGCGGCAGCTGGGCCTGGCCTTGGGAGTGGCCGTGCTGGGCACCGTCTTCCGCAACGCGGGCTCGGGCAAGACGCCCACCCACGGCTTCATCGACGGCCTGAACTCGGCGACCATCACGGCCGGTGTAATCGGAATCCTGGCGGGCACACTGGTCTTCACCCTCTATTCCCGATCCGACCGCACCACCCCCGCGGCCCCCGCCCCCACACCGGAACCCGCCCATCTCGCCTGAAAGATCAGGGAGCTCTCAGCGAGGAATTCGCCCGAATTCACCGCACCGGGAGCTCCCTGATCTTGTTGCTAGTGCAGGGGAAGGGGTGCGGTGTCCTCTTCGGGGGTGCGGGGGCCGAAGATGCGGCGCTCTTCCTCGGCTATGGGGATGTCGTTGATGCTGGCCTCGCGGCGGGACATGCGGCCGTCGGGCGCGAATTCCCAGAGTTCGTTGCCGTAGCTGCGATGCCATTGGCCGTTGTCGTCATGCCATTCGTACTGGAAGCGAACGGCCATGCGGTTCTCACGGAAGCCCCACAGCTCCTTGCGCAGGGCGTAGCCGTTCTCCTTGGCCCACTTGCGTTTCAAGAAATCGATGATCTCCGCGCGGCCGGTGAGAAACTCATCGCGATTGCGCCAGACCGAATCCTCGGTGTACGCCTGGGCGACGGTTTCGGGATCGCGGGTGTTCCAGGCGTTTTCGGCGGCGCGGACCTTCGCCTTGGCGGAGTCCAGGTCGAACGGGGGCAGGGGTGGACGCATCGGGAGCCTTTCGAGAAGCGATGGGTCAGGGGTTGACCGGTGAGAGTTCGGGGACACCCCACCGCAGCGGTGTGCCGCCCGAGATCTCGACGACCTCGGTGAGGGTGAAATCGATGGAGCACTGGGCACCGGCGGTGAATGTGGTTTCGTTCCAGGATATTTCGGCTGTTCCGGTGAGCTGGAGGGTGACGCCGGTGCGCCAGTCCGGGATCAGCAGTCCGCAGTGCGGGTTGGCGGCGATATTGCCGAGGGTCATGAACATGGAGTTGCCGCGGTAGTCGGGCCAGCGCAGCCGGGTCGGCGAGAGGACCTGAAGGAAGCCGGGATTGCCGCCGCGATGGGAGGCATCGGCATTGCCCGAGGGGTCGGCCGAGGCGACGAAGAAGGCGTCGGCGGCCGAGACCAGCCGCCGCTGCGCACCATCGAGCGCTCTGGAGCGCCGGACCTCCGCTGTTCCGCCCGGCACCCACTCCTCGATGCTGCGCCGGGAGATGTATTTCGGGCAGTTCGAATACACCTGGTCGGTGGTGATCCGCAGGCCGGTGGCGGTCGGCTCGGCAATGCCATTGACCCGCATCCGCCGCAGCAGCTGCGGCTGAATCGCGAGCATGCCGAGATGCCTTGTGCCACAAAGTGGTTCGGCCAGCGGATCACCGGCGACCGGCACCGCGTCGACCGCGATGGCCCGATCGCCGATGGCACGCGCGAACCCCGGCGGCCCGATCAATTGGCTCGCCCACATCCGCCCGTCGTCATCGGCCGCCGCCACCACGACCATGGGCTGCTCGGCCAGGAATTGCGCGGCGGGGGCCGGAATGTCGGGCCGAATCATGCGGCCCACGCGTTCGGCGATGTGCGCCTGGCCCAAGCGCCGCTGCACGGCCAGCTCACCGGCATGAAAGATGCTGCGCATCGAGCTGCCATTCACACGAATTCCCTTACGGACACCGGTATCTCGGCTCAGAAGAACCCGCAGGTGGGTGCCGCGCCGCTCGGGGCGGGCGCGTGCTCGGCACCGCTGGGTGCGTAGACCTCGAGTCGAATCCCGTCCGGATCGATGAAGAAGATGCCACCCGAAGACGCACCCTCACCGTGGGCGACGACACCGTCGTGCGCGAAGGACACCTCCAACTCCTTCAGCACCGATTCCACTTCCCGCACCTGATCGATGGTGTCCACCTGAAACGAAAGGTGGTGCAGGCCGGGTGTTTTCACCGAGAACTCGCCGTCGCTCTGCTGCCACAGGGTGACCTGCAATTTCCCGTCACGGCCGAGGAAGGCGAAGCGGTGCGCCCCCTCGCCGCCCGCGCCGAGCTGTTCGAAACCGAGGGCGCGCCGATAGAACGCGACCGACCGGTCGAGATCGGTGACATTGAGGCCGATATGCCCGGTGGCGAGAACGGGTGCGGTCATGAGGGACCCCTTCGGAAGATATAACCGTTATTGAATGTTTGACAGGTTAGAAAGTAGCGGCGCAGACCAACCGCAGTCAACCCCTATAGTGACTTTCACCGGTTAGAAGGGAGTCGCGAACCAGATGACAGCACCCCGGCGGTTACCCTCAGGCGTGCCGAATCCACGCCCCCACCTCGGTGAACCGCTAGCCCTGGACCTGCTCAATACCCGCTGGATTTCGACCGAAGGCCGCCAGGACCTGCTCACCGACGTGCCCGGCGTCCGGCAGTGGCTCGCCGACAACGACCTCGATCTGCCTGCCGACGAGCCCACCCGGCAAGCCCTGATCACCGCCCGTGAAGCCATCCTGCGCGCCGTCAAGGGCGATACCGCCGACGACCTCAATGCCGTACTCGCCCACGGCCGCGTCCGCCGCGCCCTCACCCCGACCGGTCCGGCCTCGCTCCCCGAGGTCGCCGACCCGGCGCACCTCCCCGGCTGGCTGGCCGCCGACAACCTCCTACACCTGCTGGCCGGCACCCCCGAGCGCATCAAACAATGCGCCCACCCCAACTGCGTCCTGTTCTTCCTCGACACCTCGAAGAACGGCACCCGCCGCTGGCACTCCATGGCGGCCTGCGGCAACCGCGCCAAGGCCACCCGCCACTACGCGAAGAAGACACACTCGGACTGACCCCGAACCCGGGGCGGCTCAGCGCAATTCGTCACCCTCGCGGGCGCGTCACCACCGCGACTTGGGCACATCGAATTCCGCGCACAGCGCACGCCACACGTCCCGGGGATCCACCCCGGACTCGATCGCCTGCGCGCCCGTCTTGCCCATGGTCGGCAGCACATGATCTTTCAGCAGCACGTCACCGCGTGCCGTTCCGAATTCGGTATGCAACAACTCCTGGAACTCCGTCAATCGCACGGCGGCGAGCCTACGCCAATCTCGGACGGCCCGGCCAACCCCGACCGCCGCGGCCCGCGCCGACCGGCACGAAGCGGACAGGTCAGGCGGGGTCGGGCGATTCGACCGCGGCGTGGCAGACCTCGACCGGGTCGGTGACCACGGAGATGCCGGTGGCGGCGGAGCGGGCGGCATCGGTGTAGGAGGGGTCGTCGAGGATGCGTTTGACGGCGTCGCGCAGGGCCTCGGGGGTGGCGGGGCGGACCAGGATCGAACTGCCTTGGCGGGCGGCGCGATTGGCGAGTTCCCACTGGTCGCCGCCGCCTGGGACGGTGACGATGGGTACGCCCGCGAGGAGGGTTTTGGCGAGCAGGCCGTGGCCGCCGCCGCCGATGACGACCGCGGCGTGGCGCAGCAGCTCGTCCTGGCGGCCCAAACCGGCTGTGGCCCAGGCGGGAAGGTCGGCGGGCGGGGTGTCGAGGGTGGAGATGGCGACGCGGACGCCCGCGCCCTCCAGGGCTTCGAGGGCGAGGTCGGCGAGGCCGGCGGTGCCGGTTTGCGCGGTGGAGGGGGCGACCATGACCAGCGGCTCGTCACCCGGCGGCAGGTCCAGGATGTGGTCGGTGGGCTCCCAGAGCAGCGGGCCGACCAGGTGCGCGTTGTCGGGCCAGTCCGGGCGCGGCACCTCGAGGGCGGGCAGGGTGGCGACCAACCGGGCGGTCGGTCCCGGATCCTGCGGCGGCAGACCGACGCTCGCGCGCGCCTGCGCGCGCTGCAGTTCGCCGCGGCGAATCGCACGCGAGGTCAGGCCGCGCAGCACCGAATCCCGGGCGCGGCCCCGCACGCCCTCGCCGATCGCGAGCCCGCTTCCAATGGGCGGCAACCCCTTCGAGGGGAGGTACAGCGGATGCGGGGAAAGCTCCACCCACGGCAGCTTCAACCGCTCGGCGGCCATTCCGCCCCCGGCGGTGAGCACATCCGACACCACCAACTCGGGCAACATCGCACTCATCTCCGGCAGGATCTCGCTCGAAATGTGCGCGGCCCGTTGATGAATCCTCGCTCCCGCGTCCTCATCATCATCCTCGGCACGCGGCGCGAGCCCCTTGAGCCGCCGCACCCCGATCCCCACCCCCCGCGCGGCCTCGAACCACCGCGGACTGGTGAACAACACCGGCTCGTCCCCGGCCGCCAGCAGTCGCTCACACAACGCAATAGCCGGGAACGCATGCCCCGGATCCGGCCCTGCCACAACAGCTACTCGCACGCCCGCCACCTTGCCACACTCCCCCGACCACTCCCCCACCTACCGACCTTGACACCCCACCACCAAGATCAGGGAGCTCCCATCGCGGCGAATCGGACACATTCCCGCCACGAATGCTCCATGATCTTGCTCGCCGCTTCGGTGAGCTCCGTCCACGCGAGCTCGGGGCGAGGCGCGGGCCTGGCGACACCACCGGCGCGGGGAGTCACCTACGGGGCCAAGGACGAACCGGCGCAAACGAATCCAGGACGCGCGAGCTGCGCACAGAGTTGTGCGCGACTCTACGGACAGCTCTGTGCGCGGAGTTCCGCGTGGGAGAGAACGCCGCGAGCGGGCTCAGCCGGCGAAGTGGTAGAGCTCGAAGGCGACGGCGTGGGCGGCGGGGAAGCCTGGCTTGGGGCCGGTGGTCGTTTCGAGGACGGCGCGGGCCTGGGCTTCGACGGGGTCGGGGCTCAGGGCCTCGAGGTAGCGGCGGTGGGCGGTCAGGGATTCGACGCCGACTTCGAAGGTGTCGGTGACGTCGACGGCGTGGCTGGCGTCGGTGACGCCGCAGACGGCGGCCCAGCGGGCGGACCAGGGCGGGAGGTCGGCGAGTTCGGGGTGGATCCATTCGTTGCCCGCGTCGGAGACGGCGTCCAACGCGGCGCGGCCGACGGCGCGGTGATCGGCGGAGTTGGCGTAGCCGCGGGCCCAGGTGTCGCCGAAGTTGAACAGCACCACCATTTCCGGGCGATGGCGGCGAATGGCGGCGGCCAGATCGCGGCGCAGGGCCAGGGATTCCTCGATGCGGCCGTCGGGATGGCCGAGGAATTCGACCTCGCTGACGCCGACGATCTTGGCGGAGGCCCGCTCCTCGTCCTCACGCAGCGGCCCGGCCTCAGCGGGCGCCAGCCCCGCGATCCCGGCCTCGCCACTGCTGACCAGCACGTAGCG
The DNA here is from genome assembly GCF_035818515.1 of Nocardia sp. CDC153. Taxonomy (NCBI): domain Bacteria; kingdom Bacillati; phylum Actinomycetota; class Actinomycetes; order Mycobacteriales; family Nocardiaceae; genus Nocardia; species Nocardia sp. CDC153. Next base: position 1,201,681 of record NZ_JAYKYU010000002.1, read on the forward strand.
AATATCCTTGCCCTGCCGCGTCCAGCGCGCGACCGCGGCCGCCGCACCGTATTCGATGTCATCGGGATGCGCGACGATCACGATGCCGCGCTGCCAGTCCTCGGGGAGCTGCTCCATGCCTGAATTCAACACCAACCGCGCACCGGATGCTCACAGCATGGCCAGCACATTCTCGAATGCGGCCTCGGCCGCGCCGAGCAGTTTCAAATCGGCTCCCAGACTGGACTTCTCGATCCGCACGCCGCCCATGGCGCGACTGACCATGCTGCGCCGGCGCACGTCATCGCGCACGCGGGTCACCGCACCGTCGGGCAGGGCGGTGAACAGGTCACCGAGCACGACCAGCTCCGGGCCGAGGATGTTCACGACATTCACCAGTCCGAGCGTCAGCCAGTCCAGGTATTCGCGCAGGTGAATTTCCCAATCACCGTGCAGCTCACGCAGTTCGGCGACGATCGCCCCGCGCGGCCCGTGTTCCGGCATACCCAGCGCCCGACACAGCGCCGCCTCCCCGACCTCGGTCTCCCAGCACCCTTCGTTGCCGCAGTGGCAGATTCGCCCGCCGGGCCGCACGGTCATGTGCCCGATCTCGCCGAGATAGCCCGCGGACCCCCGCAAGAGCGCCCCCTGCGCGATCAACCCACCGCCGACCCCGACATCCGCGGAGACGAACACCGCGTCGTCCGACCCCCGCCCCGCACCCCTGACATGCTCTGCGAGCGCACCGAATTCGGCGTCATTGCCGACCACGACCGGCAGATCCAGCACCGCCCGCAACCGCTGCCCCAACGCCACCTCACCCCAGGACAGATTCGCGGCCGTATGCACCAGCCCGTCGGCGCGCCGCACCACCCCCGGCACGCACACCCCCGCCGCCACCGGCCGCAGATCCAGATCCGCCGCCAGCAGCGCCGCCGATTCGGCGACGTGGGTGATCACCTCGTCCGGGTCCCGTTGCCGCCCACGCAGATTCCAGCTGTTGCGCCCCAGGATCTGCCCGCCGAAACCCACCAGCGCGATCCCCGCGTGCTCGACCTGCACATCCACCGCCAACACCACCGCCGCCTGCGGTTGCGGCAGCACCAGCAGTGACGGCCGGCCGGCCCCGCGCGCCAGGCGCGGGACCTTCTCCTCGACCACCCCGTCCTCGGCCAGGCCGTCGACGAGCATTTTGATGGTGGACCGGTTCAATCCGAGCTCGGCCGCCAGCGCCGCCCGGGTGGCGGGGCCTCCGGTGTGCAGCAGCCGTAGGAGGCTGGAACGGTTGAACCGGCGCACCTCGTCCGGTCGGGCGACGGTCATGGACCGGTTTCTACCATTGCCCGGCTCAATGGCCCGCAATTGCCACGCGGCGTCGCGAGATCGCGTCGACCGTCGCGGCCAGCAGCAGCACCAAACCGGTCACGATGGAGACCACCGCCGCCGGTTGTTGCAGCAGGCCAAGGCCATTCGAGACGACCGCCAGCACCGCGCCACCGATCACCGCGTCGGCGACCCGGCCCCGTCCGCCGAACAGCGACGTGCCGCCGATCACCGCCGCGCCGACCGCGAACAGCAGCGTATTGAGCCCGCCCGCCTGCGGGTCGACCGAGCCGACCTTCGAGGAGTAGACGATCGCGCCGACCGCCGCGCACGAGGAGCTGATGACGAAAACGCTGGCCCGCAACTGGGTTACGTTGATGCCCGCGCGCCGCGCCGCCTCCACATTGCCGCCGACCGCGTACAGGTGCCGCCCGTAGGTGGTGCGGGTGAGCACGTAGGTGCCCGCCACCAGCAGCACCAGCACGATCGGAACCACGTACGGCACACCGGAAATGACGATCAGCTTGCTCGGCGAGCGATTCACGGTGAGCAGCGCCGTCACCACGATGGCGAAGACCACCATGGCCGCCACCTTCGCGATCACCAGTGGCGTCGGCGAGGTCACCAGTCCACGACGCCTGCGCAACACATGCCCGCCGAGGGTGACCGCGGCATACCCGCCCGCGGCCACCACGCACAGCACCCAACTGCCCGCGGTCGACAGATTCCCATTGGCCACCTCGTTGAGCACGTGCGAGGAGCTGATGCCCAGCACCCCGCCCTCACCGATGAGCTGCAGGATCACGCCCTGCCAGGCCAGGAACAGCGCCAGCGTCACCACGAACGACGGCATGCCGATCTTGGCGATCAGGAACCCGGTGATCGACCCGATGGCCGCGCCCACGCACACCGCCAACAGCATCTCGACCCACGGATTGGCATGAAAACCCACCACCACCAGCAGCAGCCCCAGCAGCGAGAAGGCCACGCCCGGCCAGATTCGCAGCAGCCCCGCCAACACCGTGGCCAGCACCATCAGCGCGATGAAGATGTAGAACACGGTGGATCCCATGCCGTTCAACAGGTTTCCATCGTCGACGAAGTGCAGGGCCAGCACGGCCGCGGCCACACCGGAGGCCGTACCCGCGGACAGGTCGATCTCACCGATCAACAGCACGAACACGATGCCGATCGCGATGATCGTCTGACCGGCGCCCTGCGCGAGCAGATTCGCGATGTTGTTGAGCGAGAAGAACACATCCGACATCAGCGAGAACAGCACCACCAGCACGATCAACCCGAGAATCGCTGGCAGCGAACCGATTTCGCCGCCTCGCAGCCGGGCCACATAGTCGCGCAGGGCTTCTCGCGTCGACAGCGTCGTGGTGTCGATGCCGAAGTCGGTGATGGCGGAACCCTGTTCGGTGGTCGCCGCTTCCGAAACATTGGTCATATCAGTGGCTTTCTCACTCACAGGCTTTCTCACTCACAGCGCCACGGCCTCCGGCCGCGCCAAGCCCAGATCACCCGAGCGCCCCGCGGTGATCAACTCCACCACCTGCCCGGTGGTCACGTCCGCGGTGCGCACCTGCGCCGCCATCCGCCCCAGGTACAGCACCGCGATGCGATCGGCGACCTCGAACACGTCGGCCAGGTTGTGGCTGATCAACACCACGCCCAGCCCCTGTTCGGCCAGCCGCCGCACCAGATCCAGCACCTGCCGGGTCTGGGCGACGCCGAGCGCCGCGGTCGGCTCGTCGAGCAACACCAGATTGCTGTTCCACAGCACCGCTTTCGCGATCGCCACGGTCTGGCGCTGCCCACCGGAGAGAGCTGCGACCGGGGTGCGCACCGATTTCACGGTGCGCACCCCCAACGAGGCCAGGGTGCGCCGCGCCGCCTCCTCCATGCTCGCCTCGTCCAGCAGCCACGGCTTTCCGCGCTCCCGGCCGAGGAACATATTGGCCACGATGTCGAGATTGTCGGCCAGGGCCAGATCCTGGTAGACGACCTCGATGCCGAGCGCCGCCGCGTCCCTGGCACCATGCAGGTGGACGGGTTCACCCCGGAAACGCACCTCGCCGGAGTCGGCGGCGTGGATTCCGGCAACACATTTCACCAGCGTGGATTTGCCCGCGCCATTGTCGCCGACGAGTGCGGTGACCTCTCCCGCCGGCACGGTGAGGTCCACGTCGTGCAGCACGTGCACCGGTCCGAAACTCTTGTTCAGGCCGGTGATCTGGAGCAGCGGCTCACTCATGTTCCTACCCTCAGGAGATGCCGAGATCGGTGCAGGCCTGCTTCACGTCGCCGGAGCAGACGTCGGAGGCCTTCACGAACCCGGAGTCGATGACCTGCTTGACCTCGGACTTGGTGATCAAATGCGGTTCCAGCAGTACCGATTTCACATCCCGCTTGCCCTTGGGGTCCTGACTCGAGGCGGTCGCCAGCGCGTCCGCGCTCGCCTTGTCACCCTTGGCCAGGGCCACGGCCAGCTTCGCGGCGTTCTCGGCCTCGTCCTTGATCGGCTTGAAGACCGTCATGTACTGATCGCCGCGCAGGATGGCCTTCAATCCATCGACCGTGGCGTCCTGACCGGTCACCGGGACCTTGCCATTGAGGCCGTTCTTCTTCAGCACGGTGATCACCGCGCCCGCGAGGCCGTCATTGGCCGCGACCACACCGTCGACCTTGCCGCCATTGCCGGTGAGGATCTGTTCGAAGGTGGTGCCGCCCTTCTGGTTGTTCCAGTCGTCGATGGCCTGGCTGCGCACCAATTTCAAAGCGCCCGAGTCGTACAGCGGCTGCAGGACGGTCTCCTGGCCCTGGTGGAACAGGGTCGCGTTGTTGTCGGTGGGCGCGCCCTCGATCTCGACGACCTGCGCGCCCGGCTTGTCCTTGAGCGCGGTGGCCAGGCCCTGGCCCTGTAGCGCGCCGACCTTCACATTGTCGAAAGACACGTAGTAGTCCGAGGATCCGCCGAGGTTGAGGCGGTCGTAGTCGATGGTCGGGATGCCGGCCTTCTTGGCCTTGGCCGCCACCGCGCTGCCGACCTCGCTATTGATCGAGGCGATGAGCAGGACCTTCACGCCCTTGGCGATCATGCCGTCGGCGAGGGTGGAGAACTTCTGGACATCGCCCTGGGCGTTCTGCACGTCGGCGTCGAAACCGGCGTCGTTGAGCGCCTTCTTGATCAGCGGCTTGTCGAAGGATTCCCAGCGAGCCGAGGTGGCGGTCTCGGGGAGGATCACCCCGACCGTGCCATTCGCACCACCGCCGCCTCCGCCGCCCGCGGACTCGCTGGTCGAAGAAGAACCGCCACTGCTGGAGTTGGATCCGCAGGCGGTGATGGTGAGCAAACCGGATAGCGCCAGCGCCGCGGCGACGACAATCCGTCGGCGTCCGGACTTCTTCGGCGGGAGCGCGCTTTTCGTCCTCATCAGGGTGACCTTTCAGGCGGCGGATCACTGGGTTGCGACCGCACACACGGCATATGTTGTGGGCAACAACATATGCCGTGCGCGGCACTCATATGGGACGTTTCGATAAATCAATCGGCCCGAATCAGGGCAGCAGGATCACCTTGCCGCCCGCGTGACCGTCGCGGACGAACTCGTGCGCCGCGGACGCCTCGGCCAGGGGGAAGGTCTTGGCGATGACCAGGTCCAACTTGCCGGTGGCCAAGGGCTCCAGCAGTTCCCGCCAGGCATTGCCGCGAATCTCGGTGCCCGGATCCGCGCCGGGGCCCATGCCCAGCACCTTAAAACCGTCGGTGGCCGCGCGGCCGAAGGCGACGATGCTGGCGATGCGGCTGCGATCGGCGACCAGTTCGAGGGAGACGTCGACCGCCTCGTCCGTGCCGACGGTGTCGAGGGCGGCGTCGATACCGTTGGGGGCCAACGTCTTCACACGATCGGCGAGACCCGGGCCGTACTCGACCGGCTCGACGCCGTAGGAGCGCAGGCGTTCGTGGCGGCTCGCCGAGGCGGTGCCGATCACCGTCGCGCCGCGCTGCACCGCCAACTGCGCAGCCAGTGCGCCGACACTGCCCGCGGCACCGTGCACGAGCACGGTGTCCCCCGGCCCGACTCCGGTCGCGACAAGCATGTGCACGGCGGTGCCGCCGACGCTGAGCACACCCGCGCCCTGCTTCCAATCCACATCGGCGGGCTTGGGCACCACGCTCTGCGCGCGGGCGTTCACCGCGGTGGCGTAACCGCCGGACACCTGCGCGATCACCTCGTCCCCCACCGCGATCGGGCCCGCCGGACCCTGCGCGTCCGGGCCGACCGCGGTGACCACGCCGGACACCTCCAGCCCGAGCCGGAGCGGCAGTTTGCTCGGATCGGTGCCGAACGCACCGCTGTACACCTTGTAGTCGAAGGGATTCACCCCGGCCGCACGCACCGCGATGGTCACCTCGCCCGGCCCCGGCTCGGGCACCTCGACGTCGATGAGCGACAAGACTTCCGGTCCACCGTAGGAGGTGGCAGCGACAGCAGTAGCCATGCCGCGATCTTACGGAAAAAGACCGTCCACCCCGGCGATCCGAGGTGGACGGTCTCCTACTGTTCGTCGCGTCAGAATTTGCCGAGCGGCGACTTGTCCTTCGACCCCGACACGGCCTTGTACACCAGGTACAGACCGAAGATGACCGCGCTGATCACCAGAATCGGGAACAGCGCCTTGATCAGCGTGCCCAGAATCGCGAGCGCGATCCACACGAGGACGACGACACCGAGAATCTTCCAAAACATTCCATGCCTCCTAGTACTCCGAACCGCCGTCCGCGCGATCCGTCACCATCCATACTGCGTCCCCCACCCAAGAAAATCACCAGGTCAGCACCGATATCCGGGACAGAATCAGGGTTCACCCCGAGTCCCCGCCAGACCTTCGTCACGAGGCTCCAGGGCCCACCACCACCCGACCTGCGACGACGGGATCACCTACCCCGGCCCACGATCGCAGAGCCAAATCCGGATGCTCATGGCCGCACCGGATTCAATGGTCAGCGCGCCACCGCTGACCGCTGGCCCCGACCGACGAGCTGCCAAGGGTGAGGGCCGCAACGGTCGCTCGGATGTGGCCCGGTCGCGCAGAGCTCGACGTGGAAGCACTGGGAAGCCGCGCGAAAGCGTTCGGGGTCCACGCGGAGCGTCAGGGGTGCGCGCCCCGAGCATCAGGGATTTGCGCGGAAGCGCTCGTCGGCCAGGTCGGTCAATGCTTGGGCCCAGCCGTCGAGGCGGTCGGCGGCGTCGCGGAGGTTGAGCATGGCCCAACCGAGATCATCGGTGACCGCAGCGCTCTCGGGGACGGCGAGCACTCGGGCGGCGGCCGCGACCATGCCTTCAAACTCGACTACACCGCCGTCGAGCCGGATCGAGACTGCTCGGACGTGTTCGCCCAGCGGCGAATTCGCACCCAGGGCACCCGAGGCGCGTTCCATGGCCACCACATCGGAGGCCAGCGCGTGCAGGGCGGCGGCACCGGAGGCGGCCGTCTCGAAGGTGTCGTTCAGGTCTTCCTCGGGCAGTCGGCCCGAGCGCGCGATCTGCGCGTGCAACCCGTGCAATGCCCGTTCCGCGCGGACCAGCCGCGCGATGGACGCCCGTGCCGCCGATCGGATCGGCGGCAGCTTTCGCGGCACGAACGCCGCCTGCGGCAACGGCTCCTTGCGCATTTCCAGGTACCGCTTCGCGGTCACCGCGGTCCCGGTCACCAATGCCACCGCACCGCCGCCGACCACGACAACCGCCCACGCCGGAGCCGAAATCAGCACCAGCCCAATGGTTCCCGCGGTCGTCAGCCCCGACGCAGTCCCCAGCCGCAGGCTCCTCCGCCGCGCCCGCCGCCGCTTGCGAAGCTCCCGCTCCCGCGGATCGGCCCACTTCCGCACGGCGACCAAAGCCTGTTCACCGACCCCTCGCAGAGTGTCCGGCAGCCGCTGCGCCAACTCCTCGGGCTCGAACCCGGTGGGCGCCAACACCTCCCGCACCGCCTCGGTGGCCCGCCGCTTCCCGCGCTTGCGCCGCTTCCCGGCCGCACCCGCGTCGGAAGTCGGTGGCGTCGGCCCTCGGCCAGGCCCCTGACCCTCATGAACGAAATCCGCTGCCCCGCTTGGGCCGCCCGCCCTATGCCCGAACTCGCCGGTCGCGCCGCCTGCTCGGGCCGGACCGGCGGGATCGCCCGCAAAGCTCGGATGGGTTGCGCCCGGGTCGAAAGCGGGCGTGGTCGGCCGCGGCGCGTACGTCGGGGGTTGCGCCGTGCCGTGGGGAGTCTGATTCGCCGCGGGCCGCGGCTGCGCCGATTCCACGGTGCCAAGGTAACCGGGGGCACCGACAGCCGGGTTCATGCCAGGGCGCATCTCCGCGGTCGAGCGCGCCGCCGAAGGTCCTGCGCCGCCGGGCGAGTCGACGGCTGCCGCCGAAGGGGTCTCGGTTGCCGATGCGGCAGAGCTTCGCTGGCGGCGGAATCTCGCTGTCCGGGTCGGCTTGTCGAGCCGGGCGGCGGGCGTTCCCAAATGCGGCTCGGCGTTTACCGGTCCTGGATTCGGCCCTTCGGAAGCCTGGGTGCCGAGCGGAATGGAAGGCGCTGCAGGAGCCGGGGTTTCAGGGGCTAGCGGAGGGGTGGGATGCTGCGCGGTTGCGGCGGGCCCGAAGGGAGACGGGAAGCCGGGAAGGGGATCAGGGGTTTTGGGGCGGGTTCGGCGGAGGAAACGGGCAGGGGAGGTCGCGGGACTGTGGTCGGCCCGCGATCTCCCCATCGTGCACTACCTTTCGCGCAGCAGTTACTGCTGGGCGGCCTGGCCCTTGTTGAAGTTGGGCTGGGTGGCGGGCTGGGCGGGCTGGCCCTGCTGGATCTGGGGCTGGGCGGCATTGCCACCGGCGGGGAGGGAGTCGCCGCGCATGGAGGCGCGGATCTGCTCGAGGCGGTTGTGCCCGGCCATCTGGATGGACGCCTGCTGGACCTCCATCATGCGACCCTGCACCGAGTTCTGGGCGAGCTCGGCGGCACCGAGGGCGTTGGCGTAGCGGCGCTCGATCTTCTCGCGCACCGCGTCCAGGCTCGGGGTGGTGCCGGGCGCGGAGAGGGTGGAGTCCATCTGCTGCAGCGAGGCCGAGACCTGCTCCTGCATCTTGGCCTGCTCCAGCTGGGACAGCAGCTTGGTGCGCTCGGCGACCTTCTGCTGCAGCAGCATGGCGTTCTGCTCGACGGCCTTCTTGGCCTGCGCGGCGGCCTGCAGCGACTGGTCGTGCAGGACCTTGAGATCCTCGACGGCCTGCTCCGCGGTCACCAGCTGCGCGGCGAAAGCCTCTGCGGCATTGGTGTACTGGATGGTCTTCTCGGAGTCACCGGCGGCATTGGCCTGATCGGCGAGCATGACCGCCTGGCGCGCATTGGCATTGAGCTTCTCGACCTCGTCGAGCTGCCGGTTCAGCTTCATCTCCAGCTGGCGCTGGTTGCCGATCACCGACGCGGCCTGCTGAGACAGGGCCTGATGCTGGCGCTGGGCTTCCTCGATGGCCTGCTGGATCTGAACCTTCGGATCCGCATGCTCCTCGATCTTCGAGTCGAAGAGGGCCATCAGGTACTTCCAGGCCTTCACGAACGGATTAGCCATCGATTGATCCCGCCTCCATATGACGTGCCGCGCCCCGTAGCGCGACAGTAGTGCGCGACCGTCGCGCACCCCTGTTGTCCCATATCTCCACTGTGCAACGGTCGTTCCGGAGACATCGGCAACAGCACGATGTCTCCGGCACGAAGCCTACAGAGAATTTATCCCTTTCGGCTCCGCAGTACAGTCTCCGTCTTTCGGCTCCGCCGAGCGATCACTTGGCGGCCACCAACACCAATCGATCCGACTTCGGGGCCGGAATCACGATGCGGGGACCGAAAGTTCCGTCGGCGGCCAGCGCCAGATCTCCGTCGCCGCCCTTGGGCGTGACCTTCGCGGCGGCCTTGGCCAGCGCCTTCGCGGGCACCTTGCCCTTGGCGGCCAACGCGGTGGCACCCGCGGCGACGGCCTTCTCGGCCGCCAGCGCGGTGGCCTTGTCGGCGTCGGCCATGGCGGCGCTCACATCGAAGAGCACCTGCGACAGCGGCACATCCAGGGCCGTGCAGATGGCGGCCAGCAGTTCACTGGACGCCTCCTTGCGACCCCGCTCCACCTCGGACAGGTACCCCAGGCTCACCCTCGCGGAGGTGGAGACCTCACGCAGTGTCCGGCTCTGGGCGACCCGAGCACGACGCAGGCTTTCCCCGATCGCTTCTCGCAGCAGCGTCATCTCGTTCTCCTCACACTCGTCTCGCCGGACCCAGCGTTTGACTGGACAACGTCCGGCGTCGGCCGCGCGTTCCCGGCTGCTTCACTCGCCCCTGACGGAGCGGACGAGTTCGGTGACCGCGGCGCGGACCGCGCCCACCCTGATCGTCCACCGGTCCCCCGACAACTTCAACCGAAGTACCTCGGTGGACTGTGGACCCGCTATACCTAGAAATACCGTGCCGACCGGTCGTCCGTCCTGCGGTTCGGGTCCGGCGACGCCGGTGAGTCCGATTCCCCAGTCCGCGGCGCAGCGGCGGCGAGCCCCTACCGCGAGCTGTTCGGCGGTGCTCGCGGCGACCGGTCCGTCGGCGGCCAGCGTGTCCGCACTCACACCCGCGAGGGACTGTTTGAGGTCGGTGGCGTAGACGATCAGTCCACCCCGCAACACGGCACTGGCCCCGGGAATTCCCGCGATGGTCGCGCTGAGCAGTCCGGCGGTCAGCGATTCGGCCGTGGCGACGGTCTGACCGGATTCGATCAGGGCCGCGACCAACTCGGCCGCGGGTGCCGCGGTGACGAGCGGATCGGGCGGGATCGGGGCGGCCGTCGCCACACGGGAGAGCGCGGCCTCGATATCGGGCCGCACGCGCACCGGGCGATCAGGACGCACGGGAACCGCCCGGCGACCCGAACCACAGGCGACCCGCCTGCACGACGTAATCCAGGCCGGTGACCACCGTCAGCACCACCGCCACGTACATCAGATCCATTCCGGCCGAAGCGAATCCGCCCGAAAGCGGCAGCAACAGCACGGCAATGGCGACGGACTGGACCAGGGTCTTGAGCTTGCCGCCCCGGCCCGCGGGAATGACACCGCGCCGCACCACGGCCAGCCGCAGCAGCGTGATGCCGAGCTCGCGGGCCACGATGACCGCAGTGATCCACCACGGCAGATCGTGCAGCATCGACAGTCCGATCAGCGCTGCACCGATCAGCGCTTTGTCCGCGATGGGATCCATGAGCTTGCCGAAGTCGGTGATCAGGCCGTATTTGCGCGCGAGTTGCCCGTCTATGCGGTCGGTGATGGCCGCGACGCCGAACAGTCCGGCCGCGATCCAGCGCCAGGTGGTGTCGTGCCCGCCCGCCGCGAACAGCGCGAGCAGGAACAGCGGCACGATCAGGATGCGAAGCACCGTCAGCACATTGGCGATGTTCATCAGCGGCACCGCCGCGGGTTCGACCACCGCCTCGGGGCGCGATGAGGCGACCGCCTCCGGGCGCGATGAGGCGACCGCCTCGGGGCGCGGGGAGGATATATATCCCGGGCTCGCCGCGGGACCGGCATCGGTCCAGCGACCTTCGAGTTCGTCACGCTGCACGGTCACCAGCGCCCCCACCGGCCGTCATAGCGACCGTCGATGCCGGACCATGCCGGTATGCGGGGGAACTGGATGTGTGACACACCGACAAGCCTATCGGTAGGTGGGCCGACTACTGTGCACCCCATGACAACACGGGCACCTGACAGCGGTTCGATCGACGGGCAGACGGCCGTGGCGCCGATCGTCCGTCGAGCGCGAACCTCTGACGTGCCCGAGATCAAACGACTCATCGACATCTACGCGGGCCGGATCCTGCTCGAGAAGAACCTGGTCACGCTGTACGAGGCGGTCCAGGAATTCTGGGTCGCCGAACGCGACGGGGTGATCCTGGGCTGCGGTGCGCTGCACGTGCTGTGGGCCGATCTCGGCGAGGTGCGCACGGTGGCGGTGCACCCGGACATCAAGGGCACCGGCGCGGGGCGGCTGATCGTGGAGCAGCTCATCGCCGTGGCGCGTGAACTCCAGCTGAAGCGGCTGTTCGTGCTGACCTTCGAGGTGGATTTCTTCGCCCGCCACGGCTTCGTGGAGATCGAGGGCACGCCGGTCACCGCCGAGGTGTACGCCGAGATGTGCCGGTCCTACGACACCGGTGTCGCCGAATTCCTGGATCTGTCCTACGTCAAGCCCAACACGCTCGGAAATACCCGAATGCTGTTGACGCTCTGACGCTTCCGTAAACATCTCTTTCGAGCAGGAGCGATTGCCCATGGCCGTCTTCGCCGTCCACTACGTCTACTCCGACACCACCGCCCCGACGCGCGACATCCACCGCCCCGAGCACCGCGCGTGGCTCAATGCCCTCGTCGACGAGGGCACCGTCCTGACCAGCGGCCCGTACCCGGACGGTTCGGGCGCGCTCATCCTGGTCCGGGGCGATTCCCTGGACGCGGTGACCAAGCTCTTCGAGAACGACCCGTTCGCCCGCGAGAATCTGCTCGAGGACAAGCGCATCGTGGAGTGGCTGCCCACCATGGGCGCGTTCGTCTCCTGACCGACACCACATTTGGGAGCCCCACCCGCTGGATTCGGGTGGGGCTCCCGCATATCCGAAGGCGGGCGCCGCACGCCCATGGGACTGGTGGCGCGGCTCGCCTGCACGATGGCCACGGCCTGCGCGGAGGGCGGTGAGGCACGGTGGGCGGCTTCGGTCAGGCCGGGATTGGTTGGCGCGCACCGGAATCGGCGCTGCGGCGGATGGCGTCCAGCACGCGGTGTAGGCGTAAGCCCGTCTCGAAGGTGGGGACGGTGTGGTCGCCGGTGCGGATGTCCTCGGCGAGGCGGGCGTAAAGCCTTGCCACATTGCGGGATTCGACCGGGAGGCTCGCTATGGGTTCCGGGTCGGCGGGGGTGAGGTCCTGCCAGGTGCCGCCCGCGCCGTGGGAGGCCAGGAGGTTCAGGTCGCTCATTTGGATTCCGCCCGCGTGTAGGCCGGACGCTCCGGCGGCGGTGTCGTTGGTGAGGACGAGATCGCCTGCGGTGCCGGAGATTTCGATGCGGGTGTGGGCGTTGGTGAGTTTGCCGTCGTGCAGGTGGGCCGAGACCACCACGTCTCCGATGCGGCCGTTGAACAGCAGATGATCCGGGCTGGTGACGCGCACCCGCTCCCCCGTTTCGACCACCGTGTTGTAGGGATTGCGGATCGCGAGGTCGGCCGACAGCTCGGTGAGGTCGCCGAGCAGGAATTGCAGCGGGTCGAGGGTGTGGCCGCCCGCCACCTCCAGCAGTCCGGCGGCATTCTCGCGATCGAGGGTGTAGGCCGCCCACTGCGGGATGGCACCGCCCGCGCCCTTGCCGCGCGAGGAGTAGACGGTGACCGAAACCGGCTCGCCCACATGACCTTCGGCGAGCAGCTCACGTGCCCGCAGTACCGCCGGAGCGAAACGAGCTTGCAGGCCCACGACATGTCGGCCGGGCGCGGCGGCGGCCTTCGCCACGATCGCCTCGGCCTCGGAAGTCGTTCGGGTGAGCGGCCATTCGGAGTACACGTGCTTGCCCGCCGCCAGCGCGGCGCGAATGAGTTCGGCGTGCGCGGGGACCTTCACGGTGATGACCACCAGGTCGACGTCCGGATGCGCGGCGAGCTCGTGCGCATCGGTGCAGGCATGCTCGGCGCCGAAGCGGCGGGCCGCCTGCTCGGCGCTCTCGCGGCGACTGGTGCCGACGGCGGTGAGCGCGAAGTCGGGCAGCGCGTGCAGGGCCGGAATGTGGGCGCGGGAGGCCCAGCCGCGGTCGGGGCTGGCGCCGATGATTCCCACTCGAATGGTGTCGGACATCGTTCACTCCTTCACTAAACGGACTCAGACAGTCCGTTTCCGACGCTAGCCAAGCGGACTCGGAAAGTCCGCTTTTGCTAGAGTCCCGGTCATGACCGCCGTCGATCGCCTGCTCGCCCACGAATCCGGGCCGACCCCGCGCGCCGACGCGCGCCGAAATCTCGAACGACTGGTCACCGCGGCGCGCGAGGCCGTGGCGGACGTCGGGGTGGGCGTGACCGCGCAGGAGGTCGCGCGGCGGGCGGGCGTCGGCAAGGGGACCTTCTACCGGCGCGTGCCCTCACTCGAGGTGCTCCTGCGGGCGGTCCTGGAGGAGGTGCTCGACGAAGCCATCGCCGTGGCCGATCGCGCCCTCGAAAACCCGGACCCCTGGCGGGGTTTCACCGAATTCGCCGCCGCCTACGTGCATTTGCGCAAGGAAAGCTGCGGCGTGAACGAGGCCCTGGGCGGTGCCTGCGACGTGGATCGCTGCCTCGCCGACCTCCGTGACCGATTGCGCGAATTGGTCTGCCGCGCACAGGAAAACGGCTCCCTCCGGGCCGACACCACCTGGCAGGACGTCGCCTACATGCTGGCCGGAGTGGCCACCGACGACCACACCATCGGCCTGACCGCCGCCCCCGACCAATGGCAGCGCACCCTGCGCATAGTCCTCGACGGCCTCGCCGCCCACCGCTGACCCACGCCCGCAATACTGGTAGCGGGACATTTGCCTCTGCCTTGCTCGACCGCTCTTCGGGAATCATCGGCCACGACAGCACCCGAAAGGACACCGCAATGGCGCGACCCTCCGCCCTGCTCCGCATCGCCGGTCTGATCGTCGGCGCGGCCCTGGTGATCACGGGTTGCGGTGGCAATTCCGGCGATTCCGCCCACGCCACCTCGACACCCGCGAGCGCACCGGCCGCGGCCGGAAGGACCGACGACGCGCCAGCCCCGACCCCGGGCGCGCTGCCGCGCATCGCGATCCTCGCCACCGGCGGCACCATCGCGGGCAAGGCCAATGCGAATTCGGCGGTCGGCTACACCGCGGGCGAGGCCACCGCGCAGGACCTCATCGACGCCGTCCCCGGCCTCGACAAGATCGCGAAGCTGAGCGCCGAGCAGATCTCCAATATCGGCAGCCAGGATATGAACGACGAGGTCTGGGTCGAGCTGGCGCACCGGATCAACGAGCTGTTCGACCGGAACGAGGTCGACGGCGTGGTGGTCACGCACGGCACCGACACCATCGAGGAGACCGCCTTCTTCCTCGACAATGTGGTCGCGAGCGACAAGCCCGTGGTGCTGGTCGGATCCATGCGCCCGTCCACCGCCCTGAGCGCCGACGGTCCCGCGAATCTGCGCTCGGCGGTTCAGGTCGCCGCCGCCCCCGCGGCGCGCGGGCGCGGCACCATGGTCGTGTTGAACGACACCATTCACGGCGCGGCCGATGTCACCAAGACCAGCACGACCAGCGTGCAGACCTTCGTCTCGCCCAATACGGGCCCGGTCGGCCATGTCGACGCGGCGGCGGTGACCTTCCTACAACCCGCCGCACAGCAGCGGCATTCGCATTTCCCCGTGCCCGGCGGCACGCCATTGCCGCGGGTCGACATCGTCTACTCGCACGCCGGTATGAACGCCGATCAGGTGAACGATGCCGTCGGTCACGGCGCGAAGGGCATCGTGCTGGCCGGTGTCGGTGACGGCAATACCGCCAAGCCGGTGGTCGACGCCCTGTCGAAGGCCGCCAAGGGCGGTGTGGTGGTGGTTCGGTCCAGCCGGGTCGGTTCCGGCGAGACGGTGCGCAATGCCGAGCTCAATGACGACGAGCTGGGCACGTCGGCCTCGCTCTACCTGAATCCGGCCAAATCCCGTGTGCTGGTTCAGCTCCTGCTGGCCAATGGCATCACCGATCCGGCCAATGTGCAGCGGGAATTCGCCGACCGGCTCTGACGGTCTAGCGTCTATCCCGTGCGATTGGACAAAGCCGAGGCCCTGTCCCGATTCCGTGCCGCGCGGGTCGCCCACCTGGCCACCGCCGACGACGCGGGGCAGCCGCATCTGGTTCCGGTCACTTTTGCCGTCTCCCCCACGGACACACCGCTTTACGTGGTGATCGCCGTCGATCACAAACCCAAGATGACGGCGAATCTGCGTCGGCTGCGCAATATCGAGTCGAATCCTCTCGTCTCGTTATTGGCCGACGAGTATGACGAGGATTGGACTCGGCTGTGGTGGGCCCGGCTCGATGGCGAGGCCGAAATCCTCACCGCCGCTGCCGATCTCGCTACGCCACTGGAATGGCTGAGCGCCAAGTACGCCCAGTATCGGGCCGAGCCGCCCGCGGGACCGGTGATCCGGATCGCGGTGGCGTCGGTGCGCGGTTGGGCCTACTCGGCCTGACGGCTCATTGGTCGTGGTCGTCTCAGTGCTCGTGGTCGTCGTCGCCGTGGGGGTGGCCGTGGGCGAGTTCGTCCTCGCTGGCGTCGCGAATGTCGACGACCTTGACGGTGAAGTGCAGTCGCACCCCGGCCAGCGGGTGATTGGCATCGATGGTCACATCGTTGCCGTCCACCGCGCGTACGGTCACGATCTGCGATTCGCCGTCCGGGGCCTCGGCGTGGAATTCCATGCCGACCTCGAGCTGGTCGGCGTCCTCGAAGGCGTCCCGGTCCACCGTGCTGACCAGTTCGGTCAGGTAGTCGCCGTAGCCCTCCTCGGGCTCGACCACGACCTCGATCCGGTCGCCGACGTTCTTGCCGTCCAGCGCCTTCTCGAGGCCCTCGACAATGTTCTCCGCGCCGTGCAGGTAGACCAGCGGCTCGTCGCCGACGGACGTGTCGAGCACCTCGCCGTCGTCGTCGGTCAAGGTGTATTCGATGGAAACGACCTTGTCAGCGGCAATCGACATGGTGGGGAGCCTTTCGCGGAGGAATGCGTACCGGGTCAATGTATCGCCTGATGACCGTCGCGCTGGTGACCACCTGCACCAGCACGAAGCAACCCGCGTAGAACGGCACGGTGAAATAGGCGAACCACACCGAATTGTCCGGGCGCGGCATCATGAACAGGCCGATTCCGATCGGATGCGGCGAGTCCTCCATGGGCGGGCGGTCGGCGAAGGTCCACCACCAGCTGAAGGCGACGAGAACGACCGCGACCGGTGCGAGCCGGGCCCATCGGTTGTCGGCGGTGCGGGCGTACTGCCAGGCCAGAATCACCAGGGGCACGAACCACACCCAGTGATGACCCCAGGAGAACGGTGACGCGCAGGCCGCGGTCATGCCGGTGACGGTGACCGCCAGCAGCTCCTTGCCGACGCGATGGGCCAGTGTCGCCGCGGTGAGCCCGAGCGCCACGACCGGCAGCAGCGCCAGCAGCCACATCCAGGTGGGCGGCTGGAACACCGAGTTCGTGTCGAAGCGCTGAATGTCGAGGAACCGCAGCATTTGCGCGAGGAACCCGTTGACGGACTGATTGCCCGGCGAATCGACGGCCCCGACCCGACCCGCGGAGGTGACCTGACCGCGCCAGTACGAGTAGGCGTCGTCGGGTCGCAGCGCGAACCCGATCGCGATGGTCGCCGCGAACGCCCCGGTGGCGATGCCCAGGCTGCGCCACTGGCGGGTGCAGGCGAGATAGAGGAGAAAGAAGGCGGGCGTCAGCTTGATTCCCGCCGCGATTCCGACGCCCACGCCGCGCAGCGGTGCCTTGGCCGGGCGGGTGAGATCCCAGACGATCAACAGCACCAGGAACACGTTGATCTGCCCGAGCCAGATGGTGGTGCGGACCGGCTCGAGCACCGTGGACAGCACCGCGAGCAATGCCGCGAACACCCAGGTGCGCACCGTGTTTCGGTATTTCAGCACCAGCAGGCAGCGTCCGGTGAGCGCGATCAGCGCCAGCATGGTCGCCAGCCACCACAGGGTTTTGGCGTGGACCAGGGAGATCAGGGTGAGCGGCAGGAAGGTCAAGGCCGCGAACGGCGTGTAGGTGAATTCCATGCCGAACACCACGGGCCCGTCGTAGAGCCCGGACTGGTCACGGATCACCTCCCCACCCGCGCGGTACACCTCGAGGTCGAGACCGTTGTTGAAGAGACCGTAGTACGGGTTGTCCACGGGAATCGCGAAGACATGGAACACCGCCACGGCCACCGCGAGCAGCGATGCCGCGATCAGCATTCGATTCGTCGGCTCGGCAGGCCCGCTCACGGGCCGCGCGGTATCGCATACCGCGCCGGATAACTCCTTAGCCCCCGTAACCACGCGCATACGATAGCGAACGTTCCCGTCGAATCGCGGCAATGACGGTGCGACACCGCCATTGCGGATGGGCCGAATCGGCTACCCGCTCGGCTGCGTGGACGTGGCGGGTGCCGCATCGCACACCGCGGGCACCCCGCCTTCGATGCGCAGCAGATCACAGAAGGTCGAGGCCGCGACCTTCCAGGAGCCGCCGATCTCGAGTGCCGTCCCGTGCCGGTCGAGCAACAACGGAATTCCGTGCTTCTTGATGGTGAAGGTCACCGCCGCCCGCCCGGGCCCATCGCCGACCACCTCCGACACACTCGCCGACGCGCCACCGGCAACGGCCGAATGCGCTTGGTGCTCCAGTGTTTCGGTGAAGGCCTGCCCGTTCTCCAGCAGCGCCATCTTCTGATCGACGGGCAACGAGCTGTCGAAGAACTTCTCGAACGTGCTGCTGACCGCCTGCACCTCGGCCGCGGGCGTCTTCCCGTCCGAGGTCGTCTCCCCCTTGCCACAGCCGGTGGTCAGCAGCACCGGCACGGCACACGCCACCAACAACCCCGCAGTTCGCCCGAACATCCCGGTCGGACCTCCTTTCCCGCCCAGACCGTAACAGCTATTCACCAGTTATCTATAGACCAAGTGACCAACTACGGAATGAGTCGGCATCGGCATGCGTCACGGCCACCGCCCCTGACAAGGAGATCGACTATGAAGCGTTCGATGAAGACCCTGATCGTGGGAGTTTCCGTGGCGGCGGCGGTTCCGCTGCTGGCCACCGCGACCGCCCAGGCCGCCCCTCCCGGCTCCGTCTACTTCAACTACGGCGGCAAGAACTGCGCCATCACCCCCGACGGCGTGATCGGCTGCGACGGTTGGCAAATGGTCACCGCGGTCACCCTCCCGGTCGGCGGCGGCCTCCCCATCGACGTCCCCGCCCCCCAATCCATCCAGGACGCGACCGGCATCCACCCCTCCTACGACTTCAGCCAGCCCTACACCCTCCCCGGCGGCAACCCGGACTTCGAATCCGTCGCCAACGACCAGGGCCCCTGGGGCCCGCGCCTCTCCTTCGCCGGCGCCTTCTGCGAAATCAGCTTCCACGGCTGGTTCCGCTGCGTCCCCCGCGGCGCCTGAGCTGACCCACCGACCGGAACCCCACCACCCCCGAACTGAAACCTGTTACGGTTTTGCCTTCGAAGGGGAGGTGGCCGATGTCGGCGAACCACAAATATCGTTACCGGGCACGGCTTTTCATGCGAACGCTGCGTGCGGCGATACTGTTGGCGGCGCTCGTGGCGACCGTGTGCGCGGCACCCGCGCCCGCGGTGGCGACGCCCGACACCTCTGATCCGTTCTATGCGCCGCCCGCGAATTACCAAGCGGCGGAACCCGGTTCGATTCTGCGGGTGCGGGAGATCCAGGCCAGCTATTCGCAGTTGGTGCCGATGCCGGTGGCGGCCTGGCAGGTGCTGTATCGCACGACGAACGCGGACGGACGGCCCTATGCCGCGGTCACGACGATCATGAAATCGCGGCGCACCGACCAACCCGCGGCGCTGCTGTCCTACCAGAACATGACCGATGCGATCGCGCCGAAATGCCAGCCCTCGCAGGTGCTGCGGCAGGGACAGGTGCCGTGGATCGATCCGTCGGCATCGGGGCCGCTGCAACTGTCGACCATGGCCGGTGAGTCACCGATGGTGGCCGCCGCCCTCGCGCGCGGGTGGGCGGTCTCGGTGCCCGATTTCGGTGGCGTCGACAATCATTATTCGACGCCGCGCGAGCCCGGATACGTTGTGCTGGACGGGATCCGGGCCGCCGAGCGTTTCGAACCCGTGGGTCTGCCGGGTTCGGACACCCGCGCTCTGCTGTGGGGATACTCCGGCGGCGCGATCGCCTCGGCCTGGGCCGCCGAGACGCAGCCGCGCTACGCACCGGAGCTGGCCATCGCGGGCTCGGCGCTGGGCGGACCGGTCGGCGACCCCGCCGCGACCCTGCGCGCCGCCAACGGGACACCCGTCGGCGGGGCGCTCGTCCCGGTCGCGCTGATGGGCCTCATGCAGGATTCCCCGGCCTTCACCGCGGCCCTGAACCGCTACCTCACCCCGGCGGGCAAGCAGAAGATCGATGCGGCCAAGGACAACTGCACACCGCAGAACATGATCTCCGACCTGGGTTTCGACGCGAACCAGTTCCTCACCGCATCCTGGGACGACGTGCTCGCCGACCCGGAAATCCGCACCGCGCTCGAGGACCGCACCCTGGGCAAGTCCGCGCCGACCAGTCCGCTCTACGTCTACAACGCGATCAATGACGAGGGCAGCACGATCGGCGCGGTCGACGCTTTGGTGTCCACCTACTGCGCGGGCGGCACCCCGGTGACCTACCGCCGCGAACAGATCGAATACCCCTACTCCGGCCACACCCTCGAGTGGTTCCTCGGCGCCCCCGCCGCACTCGCCTGGCTCGAACAGCGAATCGACACCTCCACCGCCCCTTCCGGTTGCGACACCCAATCGGTCCCCGCCACGGTCTTGGACCCCACCGCCATGAATGCTCTCGTTTCGGGCATCCTCACCGCGCCCCTTCGCGTCATGCTCGGTTACTGAGTCTTGGAAAGCAATGATGAATCGAGATGCCTTGCCGCAATTCGATGGTTCGGTTCGGAGGTTTCGATGTTTATTGATATGAACCAAATCTCGTGAGGTCTCCGGCTACGCGAGCTTCTCGAATAGATAACCGGATCGTATCGAAAAGCGTAATTCACTCTTCCGGCACGACATTCACCCGCACGCGCATCGATTGCGGGCCTACCGTAGGCATATCGATCCTCGGGGTCTCTCGCCGGGAATGACTTCCGAGTCGGTGTCCGATTGGGGGATCTTGTGCCGGAAGTCAAGGGAGTACTGCTGCCCGCCTATGTGCTGGCAGACGAGTCGGGGTCGATGGGCCCGTTTCGCACCGACCTGTACAACGGTCTGGTTTCACTCTGTGAGGGATTGCGCGCCGAACCGATGATCGCCGCCAAGTTGCGCCTGGCGATTCTCGGATTCTCCGATGACGTGCAGGTCCGCCTTGCCATCGCCGACATGCGGGTACAGACCGCCCTGCCGCAGGTGGTCATTCGCGGATTGACCAATTACGAGGCGGTATTCGACGATCTGCTGCGCCGAATCCCCGACGATGTGCAATGGCTGCGCGGTGAGGGCTACAAGGTGCACCGCCCGGTGGTGTTCATGCTCAGCGATGGTCAGCCAACCGACGGCGGGGCCTGGCGCGGGCCGCACGGCATTCTCATCGACAAGTCCCGAACACCCGTCGCCCCCAATATCATTGCCTGCGGTATCGGCGATGCCGAGCCCATGACCATGGTGGAGGTGGCCACCCGACCCGAGTTCGCATTCGTCGCCAAGCCGGGCGTCGATATCGGCCAGGCGATTTCGGAATTCTTCCACGCCCTGACCGCGAGTCTGGTCGCCTCGGGCATCGCCCTGAATTCCAGTACGCCGCAGTTGGTTATCAATCGCCCGGATCAATTCACCATGGCGATCGACGAGGTGGGGTAGCGATGTCGCCGCGCTGGTGGCGCAAACCGGCCGACGACATCGTTCCCACCCGGGACGAGCCCGGTGCGGCCGGTCCGCTGCGCACCGCGATCGATGGTGTGCCCGAGACCGACAGGACGCCCGAGGCCGATCGGGTCCCGGAGATGGATCGAGTTCCCGAACCCTGGGTGCCGATCGAGGTGGACGAGCCGGGTCCGATCTTCGAGGCCCGCCCGCCGATCGGTCCGGACTGCTACGACTTCCCCGACACCGAATGCGACGGCTGGTCCACCCCCGACCTCACCCTGCGCTACGCCTCCGTCCGCGGCGCGCGTCATCGCTTTCATCAACAGCCACGCCAGGATTCGGCCCGGGCCGCGCTGCATCAGCCCAGCGGCACCATCGTGTTCGCCGTGGCCGACGGCGTCTCCAGCGCCACCCTCGCCCACCGCGGCGCGCACGAGGTCTGCGGATTCGCCATCCATCGCATGCTGAAATGCCTGACGGCCGACCCGAATTGGGGCGACTGGCACGATCTGGCGCAGCGGTGCGCCGGGTGGATGGCGGAACTGACACGACGGCGGCAGGGCGAGGCGCACCCGGCCCCGCACCGGATCGCGGAGCTGTACGCGACCACCCTGGTGGCCGGTCTGATCTGGCCGCACGCCGATGGCCCGGCCGTAGAACTGTGCCGCATCGGCGATTCCGACGCCTGGATCCTGGACCACTCCACAGGTCGCTATTATCCGCTGTTCCGATCGGGAGCCGATGCGCACGGCGATGTGGTGTCCACCGCCGTCACTCCCCTGCCTCACGTACCCGAACGGGTGGAGCGGGCCGCTCACCAGTTGACTCCAACGCAGGTCCTGCTCGTCGGCACCGACGGCTTCGGGCTCCCGCTCGGCGACGGCGACGGCCTCATCGGCGATCTGTTCGCCCGCCAGCTCGAGACACCGCCCGCGCCGACCTGGCTCGCCCACGTCCTCGATTTCTCCCGTGCCACCTTCGACGACGACCGCACCCTACTGGCCGTCTGGCCTCGCAGTCCGTCGAGGCCGCAATGACTTCCACTCAATCGCGCACCGTCGATTACACGGCCCTCGCGCTCGGCAAACGACTCGGGCGCGGCGGGCAGGGGTCGGTGTACGAGGTGACCAATCGGAAGTTCAAGGTCGGCACCGGCCCGTCCTGGAACGTGGTCTTCAAGGAATACGACACGGGTCTGTTGCCATCGCTGGACGCGGCCGCGTTGACCGCCATGGTGGATCTCCTGTTCGACCTCAGCACCACCGACGGCGCGTGGCTGTGCGAGCGGGCGGCGTGGCCCGCGGCGGTGGTCGAGCGGCAGGGTCAGGTGTGCGGGTTCCTCATGCGCGCGGTCCCGGATCGATTCCGATTCACCCTGCGCAGCCTGTCCGGCTCCGGCACCTCCACCCTGGCCAACTTCGAATACCTGCTCAACGACGACGCCTATATCGCCGGAATCGGGCTGACCATCGGCGATTCCGATCGGGTGGCGCTCTTGGCCGACCTGTCCGCCACCCTGGCCTGGCTGCACCGCAACGGGATTGTGGTCGGCGATCTGTCGCCCAAGAATCTGCTGTTCTCGACCCGGCCGGAAGCGGCCTGCTTCCTGCTCGACTGCGATGCCATGCGGCTGCGGGGCGCGAGTGTGCTGCCGCAGGCCGAAACACCGGACTGGCAACTGCCTTCCGGTGAGGAGAAGGCGACCCGCCCCGGCGACATCTACAAGCTCGGGTTGCTCGCGGCCCGATTGTTCGAACGCGATCAGTCCACCACCGATCCGACGGCGCTCACCGCGGTCACCCCGATGCTCGGCAATCTGGCGACCACCAGCCTCTCCCCCGAACCGTCACGGCGACCGAGTCCGGGCATGTGGACCGAATTGGCCACGGCCGCAACGCCTACCGTGCGCATTCAGACGCCGGTGCGGCCTTCGACGGGTCCACCCGGCGTTCCCGGCACCCCGACGATGACTCCACCACCACCGCCACCGATCCTCAATCCGGTTCTGCTCGCGATCGCCGCCACCGTCATCATCGTGCTGGTGGTGGCGTTCGTGAGCACTCGGTCGCAGCCCAGCTCCGACCACGGTCGAAGCGCCGCCACGACGGTGGTCGGGCAGAACGACTATTCGGCGACCCGCACGA
The DNA here is from genome assembly GCF_035818515.1 of Nocardia sp. CDC153. Taxonomy (NCBI): domain Bacteria; kingdom Bacillati; phylum Actinomycetota; class Actinomycetes; order Mycobacteriales; family Nocardiaceae; genus Nocardia; species Nocardia sp. CDC153. The sequence continues at coordinate 1,224,864 of NZ_JAYKYU010000002.1, forward strand.
CACAGCCCTACCTGACGACACGCGCGCCCGTAACCCGGGTCGGGATAGTCGATCTCGCGCCTGCGCTGGCCGACGACTCGCGCGCGATCGCGGTGGCCACGACGCTCAACGCCTACTTCGGCGGGATCAACAACCACGACTACAGCGCGGCGTTGGACCAGTTGGATCCCTCGCTGCGCTCCGACAAACTCGCCAGCGACGACGCCACCTCCTTCGACCGCAATATCGAAGTGCTCGACGTGGGTTCGGGCCCCAGCGCCCGGGTCACCTTCCAGAGCACCCAGGCGGCCGGTATGGGCCCGCGCGGGCTGGAGTGGGCGACCTGCGTGAACTGGGATCTGCGGTACACGTTCACCGACACCGGTTCTCGGTACCTGATCGCCCACAGCACCTCGGTCACCGGCCCCAGCCCTTGTTGAGGAGGGGAAATGTCAACGTGGAGTAGCAATCCAAGCGGTGCCACGCCCGGCGCGGCAACCTCCGCGACATCGGCAGCGGCGGGCGCGAGAGCGCCCAGATCGGCTACCCCGCTCGCGGCGCCCGCCGCCCCGAGAGCCGTGTCCCCGGTCCGGGCGATCACCTCGCACACCTCGGCGGCCGCCTCCGCAGCCACTCGATATCTCTGTGTCGCGGTGCATCTGGAAAGCAGGCTGGCCCGCGCGGTGATCCAGCAGATTCTGGAGGAACCGCGCCTGGCCGTCACCCGATCACCGGCGGTGGACGCGGTGACGGTCTGCCTGCACGCCGTGGCGGCGAGCCGCAGGCAGGTGGTGCGCGATGCCGTGCTGCTGGGCACGCTGGCGCTGGCGTTCTACGGGGTGACCAGCTTCCCGAGCGGGCTGCCGCTGGTCAGTCTCGCGCTGATCTTCGCCTGGGCCGCCGTCTTCACCGAGGCGTACGCGGCGTACTGGGGTGCCATCGCATACAGCCTGCGCGCGGAGAATTTCGCCACCGCGTCACCGCCGCCCGCGCCCAACGATCGGGTGCGACATCAGATCGCCCACGTATCCGCCGCTGCCACCGGCAATGTGACGGTCTATCGCGGCTACAACCCGTTCGGCGGGCACGGCTGGATTCGGGGCGGCTGGTCACTGGCGCTGGACACGACCAAGCCGCACCAGGCGGGCGCGCCGATCGTGCCGTTCAGCGCGGTGGAGTTGAACGCCCGGCTCTCCGCCGAGCTGTCGGCCCTAGATATTCCGGACATGACCGTCGAGAACCGGCTGCTGGTCAATGGCGCGGACGTGCACACCGATCGACGCTTCGTCCCCGACCCGTACGGTGCTCCGGTCCCATGGACCGATCAGGCCACCCTCGCCGCGCTGATGACCGACCCCGAGGATCGGGCCCGGCCGTATCTCACCGTCGAAATCGTCTGCTGGGACGGTGAATTGGTGTGGTCGGCGTTCATTCGGCTGGTGGTGAACGACACGTCGCTGTTCGTGGAGACGAACTACACCATGCTGCCGCCGTTCCGGCCCTACTACTACCTGATCGACGATCTGTTGGCCCGGCCGACGGGCGTTCAGATCCTGCGGCTGGCGGGTCGTTCCGCGAAGCGACTGCCGCGAGCCGTACTGGATTGCGTCCCTGGCATTTCCAACCATCTGCTGGCCGGATGGCGCTGCTGGCGCAAGGACCGCAGGGATCGGCGATTCATTCGCGAACTGTCCCGGTTCCACCACGGTGCCCTCTTCAGCCCGCGCGAAAGCGCCGCGAACGGTGACGAGAAGGGCGTCACGTATCACCGTTACTTCCAGAGCCTCGATGAGCAGATGGTCACGAAGATCGTCGACAAGCGCATCTTCAACACCCTCGTCGATTTCCTGTGCGACAAGAACATCGATCCGGCCGAGCTGAAGCGACGCAGCGAGCAGATCATCAACAACAGCCTCACCATCGGCAGCAGCGTCTCGGTCGGCGGCAATCTCAGTATGGTCCATTCGGCGCTCGGCGGCTCCCACGCGTCGAACACCATGAACGCCTCCACCTTCTCCGGCACCTCGACGCCGTGAAAATCCGGTCATCCCAGGCCAATTCCTCGAAAGGCGGCATCATGCAGCGAGATGAGCACTCCGAACTGCGCATCGGCGGCAATGTCAGCATGCACGGTTCGGCGATGGCCGGGCGCGACGCCCAGGTCGTCCACGTCGATCACGGCGCGGCGCTCTCGATCGCGTCGGACCCGACGGAGATTCGCCGCGCCCTCCTCGACCTCGCCGCGCAGATCCGTACCGGCGCGGCGTCGGTGCCGAATCCGGACGAGGTGGCCGACACCGCGGAACGCGCCGCCTCCGAAGTCGGCCGGGAGCATCCGAACCGCACCATCTTGTCCGGGCTGATGCACGCCGTGGGCGGGGCGGTCGGCGCGGCGGGCACGCTGGCCCGCACGGTCACGGCCATTCAGGCCGCGATCGACGGCCTCTTCGCCTGACGGCGGAGACGCATGACGCAATCGCTGTGAAACAAGGGCATTCAGGATAGTGGGGTGGGCTGTTAGGGTCGGCGGATGATCGATGATGCGCGGGTTCGGATTGGGATTCTGGGGGCGGCCAGTATTGCTCCTATGGCCTTGATTGGACCGGCCGGGCGCAATCCCGAGGTGAGTGTGGTGGCGGTTGCGGCCCGGGACCGGGTGCGGGCGGAGGCGCTCGCGCGTAAGCATGGCATCGGGCAGATTTACGACAGCTATGACGCGTTGGTGACCGCGCCCGATTTGGATGCGGTCTATATTCCACTGCCGAATGGTCTGCATGGGCGGTGGATTCGGGGGGCGCTGGCGGGCGGGAAGCATGTGCTGTGTGAGAAGCCGTTCACCGCGAATGCCGAGGAGGCGGGTGAGATCGCCGCGCTGGCAGCCGATTCCGATCGGGTGGTGATGGAGGCGTTCCACTATCGCTATCACCCGTTGACTCAGGCGGCCGAGGAGATCATCGCCTCCGGCGAACTCGGTGCGCTGCGGCGGGTCGAGACCGCCCTCTGCTTCCCGCTGCCGAAGTTCTCCGACATCCGCTACAACTACGACCTGGCGGGCGGGGCGACGATGGACGCGGGTTGCTACGCCGTGCACATGGCGCGGACCTTCGGCGGCGAGGAGCCGGAAGTCGTTTCGGCGCAGGCCACCCTGCGCGACCCGCGCATCGATCGCGCGATGACCGCCGAACTCCGCTTTCCCTCCGGCCACACCGGCCGCATCCGCTGCTCCATGTGGTCGTCGAACCTGATCCGCATCTCCGCCACGATCACCGGCGACCGCGGCCGCCTGCGCATCCTCAACCCGGTGGTCCCACACATGGGCCACGTCCTCACCGTTCGCACCGACTCCGGCCGCCGCTTCCGCACCTTCGGCCGCCGCCCCTCCTACGACTACCAACTCGACGCCTTCGCCGCGGCGGTCCTGCGCGGCGAGCCCGTCCCCACCACCCCCGAATCCGCCGTCGCCAATATGACCGTCCTGGACGCCATCTACCGCGCCGCGGGCCTCCCCCTGCGCCAACCGAGCTGAGCGGAGTCACGACCGGGAACGACTGTGCTGTACTGGCCGGGTGATCGAATCTGGTGATCTGGACGAGACGCTCGACGCCGTGGTCGAGCGGGCGCTGCTCGGCGGACCGCGGCGGTATACCCGGACTCGGGTGGCGGAGTTGTCCGGGGTGCCGGTGGAGCGGGCCCAGAAGCTTTGGGTGGCATTGGGATTCCCGGCCGCGGCCAGTGATGACGAGGTGGCGTTCACCGATGCGGATGTCACGGCGGTGCGGACGTTCACGGCCATGGGGCCGATCGCGGGGGCCGATGAGCAGAGTCAGGTCACCGCGGCGCGGACGCTCGGGCGGGCGATGGCGCGGTTGGCCGAGTGGCAGGCGGATCTGATCACGCGCGAGCTCGGGGACGGGGAGATTACGGCGCAGACCATCAAGGTGCTCGGTGAGTTGCAGGAGTACGCGTGGCATCGGCATTTGGCCGCCGCGCTGGGGCGGTCGCACGAATCCGGGGGCACGACACGGCAATTGCTGGTCGGGTTCGCCGATATGGTCGGGTACACGCGGCTGTCGCGACACCTCGATCCCGATGAATTGACCGAGCTGCTCGATACTTTCGAGTCCGCCACCACGGATGCCATTACCACGCACGGCGGGTGGGTGATCAAGAATGTCGGCGACGAAGTCATGTTCGCGGCCGAGAACGTGCGGGACGGGGCGCGCATCGCGGTGGCGATGAACGCCGCCGTCACCGCTGCGGCACAGCGGATTTCGGAGATGCCGCAGATTCGGACGGGGTTGGCCTACGGGCCGGTGCTGACCCGCTTCGGCGACCTCTACGGCACGGTGGTGAATGTGGCCGCGCGGCTGACCGGTGTGGCGCGGCCGGGGACGATTCTGCTCGACGACGGCGCGGCCGCGGCGCTGGGCGAGGACGATGCCGAGTTCACGCTGCGGCATCTGCGGGGTGTGCGGGTGAAGGGTTTCTCGCGCTTGCGCTCCCACGTCTTGCGAGAGCGCAAGCGCAAGTAGGGAATCGGGGCTACTTGGGCTGGGACGAGCCCATGGCGACGCCGAGGTTGTTGACGATCTGAGCCCAGAACTGCCCCAGCGGCGTGGTGGCGATGCTGGAGCTGGCGCTGGAGGAACCGGAGCTGGCGGAGCCGGAATCGGCGAGGGCGGGGCCCGCGGCCCCGACGAGTATGGCCGCGAAGGCGACTAGGGCGAATCCGAGGCGACGAGTGTTGTGGATCATGGCTGCGAACAGTAGTGAAACTTAGACATTTCAGACTGAGATCGCGAGCATTAGGCGGTTCAGGTCAACCGGGGTCGTTCGGGTCGATCGAGGATGAGCGCCGCGGCGTGCTCGCCGATCATCATCGTGGCGGCATTGGTATTGCCGCCGACAATGCTCGGCATGATCGACGCGTCGGCCACCCGCAGACCCTCGATACCGCGGACGCGCAGGGTCGGGTCCACGACCGCGCGGTCGTCGACGCCCATGCGGCAGGTGCCGACGGGGTGGTAGACGGTGGTGGCGCGATTGGGGATTTCCGCAGCCAGCTCCGCTCGGGTCGGGTACTGCGCCCCCGGGGAGATCTCGACGTCCACAGCGGCGCTGATCGCCTTGGCGGCCATGACTTCTCGGATCAGTTCCATGCCGTGCGCCAGGGTGTCCAGATCGCGTTGTTCGGCAAGGTAATTGGGGTCGATGGCGGGCGGCGCGGTCGGATCGGCCGACGTCAGGCGCAGGGTGCCCCGGCTTGCGGGATAGATCATGGTGACCAGGATGGTGAGCGATCGGCGCGGGTCGGGGACATGGCGGATCGGTGCGTCCTGATTCGGGCCGGGGTAGCCCCAGGGCAGCACGTGCAACTGCAGGTCGGGCGCGCCGGTCGAGTACGGGGTGTGCAGGAAGGCGACGGCCTCGAAGACGCTGCGGGCCAGCCAGGTGCTGTTGTTGCGCAAGGACTCTCGGACGAAGGCGCGGGCGAAGTAGCCGGGTGCGGAGCGGCGCAGCGCGGTCGGCATGGCGAAGGTCATCGGGACGAACAGATGATCGTGGAGGTTGTCGCCCACCGGAAGGTCGGCGACGACGTCGATACCGAAGGCGCGCAGATGGTCGGCCGGGCCGATGCCGGAGAGCATGAGCAGCTGCGGTGAACCGAAAGTGCCCGCGCTGACGATCACTTCACGGTCGGCGTGCAGGACCCGGGTGCCCTGCGCGGTCCGGTACTCGACGCCGGTGGCGCGACCGTTCTCGATCACGATGCGCGTGACGTGCGTATCCGGCAGCACCGTAAGGTTTTTCGGCCGGTCGTCGAGGTAGCCGACCGAGGTGCTGTATCGCAGGCCGTTGCTGTTGCTCTGCTGGAGGATGGAGACGCCCTCCTGTTCGGCTCCGTTGTAGTCGGGATTCTTCGCGACACCGGCGGTTTCGGCGAGGGCCTCGATGAAGGACTCGGAGGCGGGGGTCAGTTCGCGGGCGCGGATCACCTTGATCGGTCCGGCGCCGCCGCGGAATTCGCTTGCCCCGTCCTCGAAGGACTCGAACTTCTTGAAGCTGGGGAGGACGTCCTCATACGACCAGCCGGTATTGCCCGCGCCCGCCCAATCGTCGAAGTTGCGTCTGTTCCCGCGCACGAACACCATGCCGTTGACCGAGCTCGACCCACCGACCACCTTCCCGTGCGTCTGCGGGACCTTGCGACCGAGTGCGTGTTTCTGCTCGACGGTGTAGTGCCCCCAGTCGATGCGCGCCTTCAACTGCGGCACGCTGTGCATCGGCCCGATCATGCCCGGCTTGCGCACCAACCGGCCCTTGTCGCGCCGCCCGGCCTCGAACAGCGTCACGGCCGCGCCGGTATCGGCCAGCCGGCGGGCAATAATGGCCCCGGCGCTTCCGGAACCGATGACGATGTAGTCCGCAGCAGCCATAACCAGCCCTTTCGCCACACAGCCCCGCCCTTGGCACCGGCGAAACTGGGATGTGTTGCGAAAATACTCGAATCAACCCGAATAGGAACCCGTTTCAGTAATCCGGCCGGGATTCGGGGCGATCTCCATGACCGCCTCCGCCAGTGCCAGGCGAACGCCCAGTCGGGGTGGGGTGGTCAGACCCGCGTCTCCGGTCAACAGCAGGCCGGTCGCGGCCCACGGCAGGTTCACCCCGGAGAAGGCGGTGTGGAACAGTCCGGCCGAGGGTCGCGGATTGACCTCGAGCAGTACGGGTTCGCCCGCGCGGTGCCGCAGCTGCACATTGGTCAGATACGCCAGGCCGAAATGCTTGACCAACTGCCGCGCCGTGTCGACCAGATCGGGATCGTCCAGCAGCGTCCTGAACCGTCCCTGTTTGGCGCGCGGAATGCCGAGCAGCAGCTCACCGTGGGCGGTCGAGAGGCAGTCGACACTGATCTCGGGCTCGTCGAGGTACGGCATGACGAGCAGCTCGGGAACCCGATCCCCCTGCGCCACAGCGTGATCCAGCGCCCCCGCCACCGCGTCGACGGTGGCCACCGGCACCGGTGGCGCGAGCAGATCCCGCATACGCAGCGGCCGATCATCGAGAATCCGAAACCCGAACGCCGAAAACTCCCCACTCGGCTTGATGCACAAGCGTTCTCCGGTCCGCGACAGCTCCTCGACGGCCGCCCGAAACCCCTCGCCATCCGACACGACCCGCCACGGCGGCACCGAAATCCCCGCGATCGTGGCGGCCGCGTAGGTGGCCGCCTTGTCGGTCAGCGTCCGTACCGCCTCGACCGGCGAACACATCACCTTGGTCCCGATGGCCGCGAACTCCGCGACCCGGCCCGCCAGCGCGTCGATCCGCCGCGGTGGAATGACCACATCGATCCGATGCCGCCGACAGAAATCCAGTGCGAACCGGCCATATTCGTCATTGCCGACCCGGCGTGGCTCCACCGCCGCCACATCGCATGCCGCCAAGGCCGCGGCCTCGGGATCCACATTGCTGGCATACACCGCGACCTCGACCCCATCGGGGTTCTCGCGCAACAGCCGCATCACCTGAACGGTCGCCGCCCCGGCACTGCTCAACCAAATCCGAAGCGTCACACCAGCGCCCCTCTCACATCCCAGGGTCGCCTACCAACCACCGTCCACCGTGCACCTCAACGGTATTCGCCCGTCGCCGCGCCCGCGAGCCGAATCCACCGGTACCGCACCGAGAGCTGTCAGCGGCGGTGTCAGCTCGGCGTCAGAGCGCTGTCAGGCGGGCCGGACAAAGTATGTCCATCACGGCAACCGCCACAACAGATTTCGAAGGAGAACATCATGTCCGCCACCCTGCCCCTGAACCTGACCGACCAGGACAAGGCCACCATCCGCTCCGCCGCCTACGGCGCGGTGTCGCTCATCTCGGCCGCCTCCGGCAAGGCCCACAAGGCCGCCACCGCCGGTTCCCTCGCTTTGGGCTCGGCCACCGGCCAGATCGGCCACCTGCTGAACACCAAGTCCAAGGACATCCACCTGACCGGCAAGACCGTCGCCGACCTCGCCGACCAGGTGCTGCCCGCCCTGACCTCGGCGGCGGCCGTCCTCGAGCAGCAGAACCCCGCCGAGGCCGACAACTTCCGCACCACCGTGCTGGTCGCCATCGAGGCCGCCGCGGCCACCGGCCGCAACGGCTCCGCCAGCCCCGTCGTCACCGACATGACCCGCAAGATCACCACCGCCCTGCACGCCGCCTGACGACACCGGGCCGGGCACCCGCGCCCGGCCCGAAAATCGTTTTACCGCAGCAAAGCTCCGCTGCTACCTTGACTCCAACACGGCCTCGAACCCCGAGCCGCAGGGCCGCTTCCGCGCACCGCCGCCGGACAGCGGCCCTTTCCCTTCCATCCCCGCGCACCTCAGTGGCGAGTCGATGTCAACGCCGACATCCGCGTGGGGAGGTTTCAGGGGTGATCTCGCGGTTACCCGATCGACTGTCGTGCGCCACCGGGGCGCTCGGCGGACGGAAGGACTGCGACATATGTTGGTACTCACGCCCAAAGCCGTCGATGTGGTTCGGGATATCACCACGCAGCAGGGGGTGCCGCCGGAGGCGGGGCTGCGGATCTCGACGCCTGACAATGCGCAGAGTTTCGAGCTCGCGATTACCGAGGCGCCTGCCGCCGATGACGAGGTGGTCGTCGCCGAGGGTGCGCGGGTATTCCTCGATCAGGATTCGGCGGCCTTCCTCGATGACAAGGTTCTCGACACCGGGCTCGACGCGAAGGGCAATACCGCCTTCGTCATTGGTCCGCGCCCGTAGGGCGGGCGGCCTTCGCCGGGACCGCCAGCAGCAGTAGCGAGGTCAGAGCCAGCAGGGTGATCGGGATCGACAGCCAGCCGCCGTATCGGACGAGCTGGCGGAGGTGTTCGTCGGGCTCGTCGAAGCTCGAGAGCAGGTGGCCGAGGTTCGCCGAAAGCAGTAGTCCGAGAGCGCATCCCGCGATCGCGCTGGCCGCTCGCGCCGCGATGAGCAGCAGGACGGATGCCACCGCCGCGAGCACCACCGTTGCGATGGCCAGGGTGCTGTCCGCGCGGTGCGGCGGCGATTCTCCGGTCGGGCGCAACAACCAGTAGCACAGATGTAGACCGGCGGCCACGAAAAGGATGTAGGCACAGAGGATTTCCTTCGGCCGCCGGTCCCCTCGCCGACGGCCTGCGACCGACGTCGCAGGCCGTCCCAATTCTTCGCTCATCACGTCCCCCAACAGTCACTCGAGCCGACCTGAGGAAATGGCGGCCATGGGGGTGGACGTTAACCGCGTGACCGCATCGAGTCGGCGGCGTTCATCGGGCCTGTTGGGCCTGCCACATCCAGTGCAGCTGTTCGAGGCGGGCGGCGATGGTGATGAGCAGGTCCTGGGTGACGGGGTCGGCGGTTTCGGTGGCCTCGATGTGGTCGCGGAGTCGGGTGATGATGGCCCACAGGGTGGACACCATGGTGGCGATGACGTCGGTGTCGGTCTGCCAACCGGATTCGATGCCGGGGACGCCGGTTTCCTTGACCACGGTCGCCGCGCGGCCGTCGGGGCTGACACCGATCGCGGTAGCGCGCTCCGCCGCGGCATCGGTGAATTCCCGTGCCGCGGCGACCACTTCGTCGAGACCCAGGTGCACGGACCGGAAGTGCGGTCCGACGACGTTCCAATGCGCCTGCTTGGCAACGAGTGACAGGTCGATCAGATCGACGACCGTCTGCTGCAGCGCATCCCCGGTCACGCGCAGCGAGTCACCGCTGAGTGGGCTCTGAATCGGCTGCACCGGCATGGCTTGTCCTCCTGGCTAGTGGTCGAGGGTTACCTCCACGCTCTACCCGGCCAACCGTCGCTCAATCGACCAGGTTCCGGCCGACGCATCAATCGAGGACCACCGGGTAGCTCGTCGGTATCTCAGTCGTCGACAGGTGGAGGAGTGAGCCATGACCGCATTCGGATACACATTGATGACCGAGCAGAGCGGGCCGCGCGAGCTGGTTCGGTACGCGGTCGCCGCGGAGCGGGCCGGATTCGATTTTCTGGTGAGCAGCGATCACTTCTCGCCGTGGCTGGACGAGCAGGGGCATGCCCCGCACGCCTGGACCATGCTCGGGGCCGTCGCACAGGCCACCGAGTCGATTCCGCTGATGACCTACGTGACCTGCCCGACCATGCGGTATCACCCGATCATCGTGGCCCAGCAGGCCGCCACCTTGCAGATCCTCGCCGAGGGCCGCTTCACCCTGGGCCTGGGCAGCGGCGAGAGCCTCAACGAGCATGTGGTGGGCGAGGGTTGGCCGGGGCCCGCCGAACGCCACGAGCGGCTGGCGGAAGCCATCGGCATCATCCGCGAATTGCACACCGGTCGGACGGTCACCCGCCATGGGCATTGGTACCGTGTCGATTCCGCGCGAATCTGGGATCTGCCGCCGGATCCGGTGCCGATCGCCGTCGCCGTGTCGGGAGCCCGCTCGGTGGAGCGGTTCGCGCCGTTGGCCGATGAGATGATCAGCACCGATCCCGACGCGGACCTGGTGCGCTCCTGGACCGCGGCCCGCGGCGAGGCCACCGGCCCAACCCGCGTGACCGGACAGCTGCCGGTGTGTTGGGATACCCACCGCGACAAAGCGATTCAGCGTGCGCACGAGCAGTTCCGATGGTCGACCGGCGGCTGGGACGTCAACTCCAATCTCCCCACCACCGACGCCTTCGCCGCCGCGACCCGCCTGGTTCGGCCCGAGGACGTGGCCGACACGATCCCCTGCGGCCCCGACCTCGACGCCATCGTGGAAGCGGTACGCCCCTACTGGGAAGCGGGATTCACCGACATCGCGCTGGTGCAGGTCGGCGACGAAGCACAGTGGCGATTCCTGTCCGAGGCCGCCGGTCCACTTCTGGAGAAGCTGCGGGCGGCTGCCCCGTGATCGGGCATGGCCAACCGCAGCATTCCGTTCTAGACCGAGGAGTACCAGATAACCTCTGTCATCTGACGCAGATATTATTTAGAGCTCTCCATAGGTGAGTGCAAGGTTCGAGGCAAGGTAATCTGACCTCGAACCGACACTCCCGTAGACAGAGGAAGGCACCCCGGATGCTGGCAGGCGAACACGGCCACCTCCCGCGCTCCGAGCAGGCGGTCTACGCCATCTCGGTGGCCGCCGAACTGTCCGGCGTGGGCGTGCAGACGCTGCGCCTGTACGAGCAGCACGGGCTGATCACCCCCACCCGCAGTGTCGGCGGCACCCGCCGCTACAGCGGCGACGACCTGGCGCGGCTGGCCCGCATCGTCACCTTGGCCGGGCAGGGCATCAACCTGGCCGGGATCGGGCGCATTCTCGAACTCGAGGACACCAACACCGCCCTGCGCGCCACCAACGCCGCCCTCGAGACCACCAACGCCGCACTGCGCCAGTCGAATACAGCCGCGGACGAACGCCGCTAACTCAACCCTCGACGGCCGCGAGCAACATCGCGATCGCCACCTCGACCGCCCCGGCCAGGACATCCGCTGGCGCACAGTCGAATTGCTCGTGCCGCGCCCACTGCTCTCCCCCGGCGTCCACGGCCAGCCACACCGAGCCCGCGGGCTCCCCGTCCTGGGGGCCGGGCCCGCCCACACCCGTCACCGCCACCGCGACATCGGCACCGAGCAACGACCGCGCACCCGCGGCCATGGCCCGTGCGGCCGTCTCCGACACGACGGGAACATCGGGCACCCCGAGCACCCGATGCTTGACCTGCGCGCTGTAGGCCACCACCGCCCCGCGCAACCAACGCGCGGAATCGGGCCCCGCGCCGAGCGCCGACGACAACTTTCCACAGGTCAACGATTCCGCGACCGCCACGGTGCGACCCGCCCGCTCGGCCGCCTCCGCCAGGCGTTTCGTGAGCTCACCGATCTCCGCCATCCCCGCCTCCTCTCGATTCGACCTCAGCACTACCCCGCTCGCACCCGCTGAATCGACCGCACCCGACGGCCGTGCGTGAGACTCCCGAATCGGGGTACGGCGAACACACCCGGCCCCTACGCCGGTGCGTCGTTCACTACGAGGAGGGACCATCCCATGGCAGACACCGGCAACCCCGGCCAGTTCGGCAACCGCCCGGACACCGTCGAGCAGGCCCGCAAGGGCGGCAAGGCCAGCAGCGGCAGTTTCGGGGCGGAGAATTCCGCCGATCCGCGCGAGGCGGGTTCGCACAGCCACGACAACGACCCCGGTCACGACAACGACCCCGGCCGGGCGCACGAGCCCGACGGTATCGGCGACGCCCTCGAATTGCTGCTGCGCCAGCACGAGCTGATCAAGACGTTGTTCACCCAGACCCTGGACGCCACCGATCCGGCGGAGCGGGAGACCAACTTCCGCACCCTGCGCCGCCTGCTGGCCGTGCACGAGACCGCCGAGGAGGAGATCATCCATCCGCGGGCCCGCACCGAGATCGAGGACGGGGCCACGGTGGTCGACGCCCGGCTCGAGGAGGAGCACCAGGCCAAACAGCAACTGGCCGACCTGGAATCCCTCGACATCGATTCCGCCGAGTTCGAGAAGGGTCTGGCGCAGTTGCGCGAGGACGTCATCGCGCACGCCGAACACGAAGAGCAGGACGAGTTCTCGCAGCTGCGCCACGAGCTCGAGCCCCACCAGCTGCGGGCCATGCGGCGGGCGGTGGAGATCGCCGAGGCACTGGCCCCCACCCGGCCGCATCCGGGCGTGGAGTCGGTGGAGGCCAACCTGTTGACGGGCCCGTTCGCGGCCATGCTCGACCGTGCCCGCGATGCCATCACCTCACTGCGGGAAGGCTGAGTTCGGAAAGGAGCGCGAGGTGGACCGGCCCAAACGCCAACCGGGCGACGGCGGCACGCTGTCGCTGTTCGACCGATTCGCCACTGCCACCAGCGATTGGGCCTCGCGGGCAGGATTCTTCGTGTTCTGCGTGGGGCTGGTGGTGGTGTGGGTGCCGTCCATTCTGGTGCTGCCGAGTGTGGACACCTGGCAGCTGGTGATCAACACCGCCACCACCATCATCACCTTCCTGCTGGTGGCTCTGCTGCAGAACACCCAGCGCCGCAGTGACGCCGCGGTGCAGGACAAACTCAATGCCATCGCGGGCGCGCTGGCCGCGTTCATGGGTGAGCTCAGTGCCGAATACCCCGAATTGGACCGGCACCGTAGTGAACTCGCCGATTCCGTCGGCCTGGAGAAGCGTGAGGGCTCGGGCCGACGGACCAATTCCGACGGCTAGGAGCCGATCATGTCGGACGCCACGCGGTACGTACCGCCCGACGGTGACCTCGACGACCTGCGCGCCGCCGCCCGCGACTGCCACGGCTGCGAGCTGTATCGCCATGCCACGCAGACGGTTTTCGGCGAGGGCCCCGCGGATGCGCGGGTCGTGCTGGTCGGCGAACAACCCGGCGACCAGGAGGACCGCCAGGGTCATCCGTTCGTCGGACCGGCCGGGCGGCTGCTCGATCGCGCGCTCGCCGAGGCCGGAATCGATCGCGACGCGGTGTATGTGACCAACGCGGTCAAGCATTTCAAGTTCGTCGAGCGCGGCAAGCGCCGCATTCACGCCCAACCCGGACGGACCGAGATCGTGGCCTGCGCACCGTGGTTCGAGGCGGAGATGCGGATCGTGCGGCCGCGCCTCGTCGTGTGTCTGGGCAGCATCGCCGCCAAAGCGGTACTGGGACAGTCGTTTCGAGTCACCGCGCAACGCGGCCGGTTGATCTCCACCGAGGACTACGAGGTGATCGCGACCGTGCACCCCTCGGCGGTGCTGCGGGCTCCCGACCGCACCGAGGCGTACGCCGCGTTTCTCGCGGATTTGAAGGCGGCTCGCTCGATCTTCCCCGAGAGCTAGCCGTTTGCCGATGATCCGTTGCCCGCCAAGGGGTTTCGCGATCACTCACCCGGGTAGGACCCCATCGCCAGAAACTCTGCCGATCGAAGGAGATTCGAAATGCCGGTCACCACGAGCCCTGTCGAATCGCGTGTCCACGGTGTCGTCCTCTGGTTCGACACGGCGAAGGGCTTCGGTTTCATCACCTCCGACGAGCAACCCGCGCGGCGCGTCTTCGTCGAGTTCTCCGGCATCGACCTCCCCGGCTATCGCACCCTGACCGAACATCAGCCGGTGAGCTTCACCCTCGAACGCGATGAGCGCGGCCTGCACGCCGCGGCGGTGCGCCCGCGCTGATCCGCGATCCGCCGGGCCGTGCGCGGCCACGGTTTCGGGTACCGGCGGCCGGGTATGGCGACACCGCGCGGAGGTGAACATGGACGGGCACGATATCGGTGGGCCGACCGACCTGCCGCGGCACGCGTGGATCGGCGTGGCGCGCAGGGTTTTCGGATCCATCTGGTCGAATCGCGTGACCGATTGGGCCGCGGCGCTCACCTACTACAGCGTGCTCTCGCTGTTTCCCGGCCTGGTGCTGTTGGCCGCGTTGCTGGGGCTGCTCGGGCGCGGCGCGACCGACGCGTTGATCTCGACGGTCCAGGATGCCGGGCCCGGCAACGAGACCGGAGCCGTGGTGGACGCACTGCACCAATTGCAAGGCGCGCGAACCTATTCCGGTCCCGTCGCCATCTTCGGTCTGATCACCGCCCTGTGGACGGCGTCGGGCTACATCGGCGCCTTCATCCGGGCCGCCAACTCGCTCTACGACGTCAGGGAGGGCCGTGCCGCCTGGAAGACCCTGCCGCTGCGGATCGGCCTCACCCTGGCCGTCCTCGTGGTGGTCGCGGCCGCCGCCCTGGGCCTGGTGCTCAGTGGCGACCTGGCGCAGCGCACCGGCCGCTGGCTCGGCGTCGGCACCACCGCGGTCGCGGTGTGGAACATCGCCAAATGGCCGGTCCTGCTGCTCTTGGTCAGTCTGGTCTGCGCCCTGCTGTACTGGGCCGCTCCCAATGTCCGCCAACCCGGTTTCCGCTGGCTCACCCCCGGCAGTGCCGCCGCCGTCCTCATCTGGACCGCCGCCTCCGCCGGATTCGCGCTCTACGTCAGCCATTTCGGCTCGTACAACAAGGTCTACGGCTCCCTGGCCGGAGCGGTCGTCTTCCTCATCTGGCTCTGGCTGACCAACCTGGCCGTCCTGTTCGGGGCCGCCTTCGACGCCGAACTCGCCCGAGCCCGCGGCCAAGCCCAGGGCCAACCTCCCGACCAACAACCCTTCCTGCCCCCACGCGACGAACCCGACGACGCCCCCGAACAGGTCTAGTCGGACGCGCCGACAGCCGATCGGGTCAGCTCGCGGCGGTATTCGGTCGGGGTGCGGCCGGTCCAGCGTTGGAAGGCGCGGGACAAAGTGCGGTGGTCGTCGTAGCCCAGGCGCAGGGCGATGGTGCGGACCGGGAGAGCCGGATCGCGCAGCAGGGTGGTCGCCAATTCGTGACGGGCCGTGTCGAGTTCGGCGCGCCAGGTGGTGTCGTGCTCGGCCAGGCGGCGTTGGAAGGTGCGGCGGCTGAGGTTCATCCGGTGCGCGACGTCATCGATGTCGATGCCGTGAGCGGTGTTGTCGGACAGGACATATCGAATGGCGGTGCGCACCTGCTCCGGCCAGGTCGGGGCCGGGCGTGGATGCTCGAGCAGATTGCGGGCGTAGTCCTGCAGGATCGAGTAGAGGCGCGGGTCGTAGGGCTCCCGGGCGCAGCTGTCCGTGTGCAGGAAGGTCAGGCCGCCACGCTCCTGCTCGAAATGAATATTGCCGGTGCCGAAGGCGTCGACCAGATAGCCGTACCGGCGCGGCGCCGCGTGCGGCAGATCGACGCGAACGGGAATACCGCAGTCGCCGAACACTTCCCGAGCTCGCCGCTGGGTGATGGCGAGCGCGAATTCGGCGAAGGCCGCGAGCGCGGGTCCCCGGAACGGGGAGTCGGCCAGATCCAGGGACAGGCGCGCGCCGTCGTCGGTGATCCGCATGGACACCGCGGGATCGCAGATGGTCGCGGTGTGCTCGGCGGCGGTGCGCAGCCCCGCGGCCAGGGTGGGCGCGGCGCCGATGAGGTAGTCCCACACGTGCAGTCGGCCCGGATCGGCCAAGGCCGCCATCCGAATACCGGCTTCCGGACCGATGTGGTGCTGGAGGATCTCCCACAGCCGCGTCATGTCCGTGGTGGGGACCCGGGTCCGGTCGTCCACCGACGGACTTCGCACCAGCGCGGCGATCGGCGCGAGTTCCGAGCACGGCACCCCGGCCTGCTTGGCCGTGTCCAGCGCGAGCAGCGCGACATGCGACGACACCGTGTTCGCGAGGGCGCCGCGCTGTGCTGATGTCATGGCAACTCCTGATCCGACTCCGGCTGGGGTTCGGCTACAACCGCGGCGCGACCCGGTCTTGTTCCGCGACAGCCCCGTTCCCCGGTGATAGCCGCGTCACTCGTGGCATCGATATCCCCCTTGTTGGCGCGAATCGACACCCGCCCCCACCCACGCCCACTCCTACGGTCGGTGCAGGACCGAGTCTTCACGGCGAATCCAGCCCTGAGGTTCCTCGCGGACCGGCCGGAATACTGACTGCCCCGCATCGGGTTGCCTCCCGGGAACCCGACACCACAAGGAGATCGACGTGAGCGTCACCCACCGGGCCCTGCGGGCCCCCGCCACCGATTCGGCCGCCGTCGCCGGCGAGCTGCGCGATCGAGCCGAGATCGCCGACGCTCTCTACCGATTCGCCCTCGGGCAGGATCTGAAGGATCGCGACCTGTTCGCCTCGGCCTTCACCGAGGACGCCGAACTCGACTTCCGGCCCGCCGCCGCCCGATGGGGAGCCGAACCGCCCGTCATGACCGGCCGGGACTTCATTGTCGACACGATTCTCGGAATGTTCACCGGCCGTGTGGATACCACGCACCAGGTCACCAATCCACGCATCACCGTCGACGGTGATGCGGCGCGCATGACCGCGCTCGTGGAGGCCCAGCACCTGCTCACCGCCGATCACGACACCTTCGCCCTGCTCAAGAATCCCTATGTGCTGGAGCTGAGGCGCGACGGCGACCGCTGGCTCATCCACCGCATGCGCATCGAGAACACCTGGTATCTGGGCGAACCCAAGGCCATCTTCGGCGGCTGATACGGATCCGCCCGGGCACCAACGGGTTACGGGCTGGACGCGATCGCCACCAGCTTCGCGCGATCGGTGACGGTGATCCGTCCACGCCCCAGTGACACGATGCCCCGGTCCTCGAGCTCGCGCAGCACCCGATTGGCCGTGACCCGCGTCGTCCCCGCCATCGACGCCAAATCGTCCTGGGTGAGCCGGATTTCGGCGATCGGCGCGGGGCCGCCGTAGATGCGGGCGAGATTGGCCAGGCGGCGCACCACCCGCGTCTCGACCGGCAGATAGAGCGCCTCGAGCACGGTCGCCGAGAGCCGTCGGATCTGCTCGACCAGGGTCGTGGTGAGCATCTGGTCGATGCCCGGATTGGCGGCGCGCAGGGCCTGCAGGCGATCCCTGGTGATGCTGAGGGTTTCGGCGTTCTCGGCCGCCGCCACGGTCGCGGTCCGCCGCGCGTCGGGGCTGAGCACCGCGAGCTCGCCGAAGGAGTCGCCGGGCCCGATCATGGTCAGGGTGGCGGTGGAGCCGAGCGGGGTCGTGACCCGGATCAGCAGCAGACCCGACCGCACCAGATGCAGGGTGTCCCCGGGATCTCCCTCGTGGCACAGGATTTCGCGGCGTTTGAACCGGCGCAGCACGCACGAGGCGATGACCTCGCGGCGCTCGTCGGGCGTGAGACTGGCCAGTAGGGCGTATTCGGTCACCGCACACCTCGCAGGACGAAGCAGTTCACCGGCTCCCGGCGGCCCTTCACCGGGATCGCGTGCAGCGGTTGCACGAACGCGAGGGGCCCGAGCTGCGCGCGGGTCAGCGGCCCGATCACCACGTCGCCGGGCTGTGCGACGCCCTGCAATCGGGCGGCGGTATTCGTGGTGTCGCCGATGGCCGTGTAGTTGCGCATCTGTGCCGCACCGATATTCCCGACGAGGGCCGGACCGGTATTCACGCCGACCCGGAATCGCGGCCAGTCCGGTCGCCCCGCCGCGATGTGCGCGACGGCCTGCTGCAATCGCAACCCGGTCCGGGAGGCGCGCAGGGCGTGATCGGGTTGCGGTGTGGGCGCGTTGAACACCGCCATCACCGCGTCCCCGACGAACTGCACCACCACGCCGCCCTCCTCCAGAATCACCGGCACGATCGCGCCGTAGTAGGTGTTCAACATCTGCACCACCAGTGCCGGGTCGGTGCGTTCGGCGAAGGGCGTGAAACCGCTCAGATCCGCCATCAGCACACTGACTTCCGCGATCCGCCCGCCCAGGTCGGCCTCGGCCGGATTGGCGATCAACGCCGTCGCGACCTGCGGCGACATATACGAGCGGAACAACTGGTCGAGCTGACGGTACAGCCGCGCGTTCTGTTCCAGCACCGCGAGCTGACGTTCGGTGAGCCCGAATCGTTTCGACAACTCCACCCCGACCGCACCCAGCGGCTCGTCCACCGGCACGCCCACGGCCGCCCGCTGCCGCAGCACCTCCACCATCTCGGTGAGCGCCCGCGTGTAATCGCGCTCGAGCGTGGCCATGGTCTGATTCAGCGTGACGCTGTCGAACAGCCCCAGCGAGGAACCCTCTCGCCGGAACTGCACGTGACTGCTCACCGCGATCAACGCGAAGGCCGCCACCATCAGCGCATGCCATTCCCACCACGACGCCTGCCAGCTGCGCCCGTACCCGACGGCCAGTAGCGCCTCGATCAGCAGCAGGAACGCGGAAAGCACACTGAGCAGCAGCAATCCGCGACGGCGGTAGAACTGGCGGGCGTAGACGACCGCCGCGCCCAGATACGACAGCGACCCCGCGTAGGCGACCACGACCAGCGAGCGCGAGGTCTCGGTCGCGCTGGGCATGGCGTCGAAGGGCGGTAATCCGGTGAGCGACAGCATCGCCCACCCGAGCAGCAAGGTGACCGGCAGCGCCGAGAGCAGCCCGATGAGCCGGTTCATGCGTGCCGCGCCGACGGGACCGTATTCGAAAGCCGAGGCCAGGGCGGCGAAGCCACCCAAGGTCAAACCGACCGGCACCGCGTAGACGAATCCGGCATTGGGCATCTGGATGATGACACCGGGCGTGGCGAGGGCGTGCAGGCCCAGGAATCCGGCCGCGAACTGGAACATCAACGACACCAGGACAAGTCGCAGATCGTGGCGGGCGCGCGCGGCGCGGTAGAGCACGATCCCCAACGCCATGGCCAGCGCCGCCGCGGCCAGCACCAGCCAGAAATGCTCGGGATGATGCTCGTAGTGAACGTCCAACCGCGGATGCGAGAGCAGCAGCCACAGCCCGGCCACCGGCAGGCTGATCGCGGCGGCCCAGGTGAGGACGCTCAATTTCGACACTATTGAACCCTACCGACGCCATCGGGCGTCCGGGGGTCGCAAGCCCGGCCGGAGGATGCGTTCCGGCCGGGCGCGGTACTGGATGCTCAGTGCGCCACTGGATGCTCAGTGCCCCATTGGATGCTCAGTGCGCCGAGAGGCTGCTGAGCAGACCGGCCAGCGGGTTGGCGGCGGACGAGCCGGTGCCCCCGCCGCCACCGGTCGGGGTGCAGTCGACCACGGTCACGGTGGTGGACTTGGTGCTGATGATCTCCTGGACCGCCTTGAGGGTGTGCGAACCCGTGGTGGTCGGGGTCCAGGAGAAGGTGGCCACGCCGCTCGACGGCTTGGTGCTGCCGATCTGAGTGTCGTTGTCGCTCAGGCTGACATCGAACAGGAAGGACGTGGCGGTCACATTGACCGCGACGGTGTAGGTCGAATTGGCGCAGTACTTGTCGCTATTGGTCACGCTGATGCCCGTGACCAGCGCGCTGGCATCGGGTGCGGTCAGCAGCGCGACCGCCGCCGCGGCGCCGATCGCGGTCGCGCCGATACCGGCCCGCCGGGTGGTGTTCATGAATGTGCTCCTCTCGTGCCCACGTCAGCCGTGAGCGAAGAGAAACGATAATGCTTCACTGTCGCACTCGGAGGAAATTCACAGGAAAAGGCAGCGATGGTCGGTGCGGTGGCATATGGCGACCATCACAGTGTGTCGAATCACCCTCGCGGACAGCGCATTCCGAGCCGTTGCGCGCCCTCGAAGCCGCCGCCCGATCGGCGATCTTCGATCACTCCTGCTACCAATACATCGTGCTCGATGTATTCAGCCGTGCTGCCGTCGCGTTGTCGCTCACCGCCGCGGCCGTCTCCACACCGGCGACCGCACTCGCGGCACCCGCGCCGACTCCCGCCTGCGCGACAACGCTTTCCGCCGCCGAGAACGACGAGATCGCCCGACTATCGGATACGAGCACGCTCGCCGATACCGATGCGCTGGCCACGCTCGCGGACGCGGTGTCGCGCGAGCACGGCATCACCGAGATCTTCGAGCGGCACGCGGATCGCCGCGGCTCGTTCGCCACCGGGCTCGATATTGTCGAGGCCGCCGCGGTCATGCCATTGCAGCGCGATGCGGGTGCCTTCGCCGATCCGGAGTACGCGCACCGGCTCAGCTTCGATCTGCTGCGCCGCTTTCTCGACAATGTGCACGCCGAATTCAGCGGCGGCACACCGGAACCGCACTGGGTGAACTATTTCGCGCTGGCCGCCGATTGCGCGGTGTCCCCCGGCCGGGTCGCGCTCGCGGGCTACAACGCGCACCTCGTGGTCGATCTGCCGCGCGCGGTCGCCGCGGCGGGATCCACCCCGGCCGATGCCGGCGACTACTTCGAGATCGTCGCCAGCATCGCCCAGACCGGCGATCAGATCACCGAGCGCACCGACCGGATCTATCGCGCGAAAATGGGTCCGCTGTGGCGGTTCTACTTCTTCGGCGAGGGCCTCGATCGCGTGCTGGGCCAGGGCGTCGCCACCAAACCACTGCTGACGGGCGCGGATCTCACCGCCAATGTCACCATCTTCGCCAATGGCCTGGCCCTCGAGAATCCCGCGCTCGCCGACGCCACCGCCGCCGAAATCGGCTGGGAGCACGACACCGCCGAACGCGCCTTCGACATCCTGGCCCGCCTCGACGGAATCTGAGCGGGTCAGCCGCCGAGCAGTCCCTTGGCGATGTGGGTGACCTGGATTTCATTGCTGCCCGCGTAGATCATGAGCGATTTGGCGTCGCGCGCCAGCTGCTCGACCTTGTACTCGGCCATATAGCCATTGCCGCCGAAGAGCTGCACCGCCTCCATGGCCACCTCGGTCGCGGCGCGCGAGGAGTACAGCTTCATGGCCGACGCCTCGGCGAGCGAGACTTGCTCCCCCGCGGCCGTGCGCTCGATGGCGTTGAACACCATGTTCTGCACATTGATTCGCGCGATCTCCATCTCGGCCAGCTTCAGCTGGATGAGCTGGAACTGCGCGATCTCCTTACCCCACAGCTTGCGCGACTTGGCGTACTCGACGCTGAGCCGATGGCATTCATTGATGATGCCCAGCGCCAGCGACGCGATCCCGATCCGCTCGGCCGCGAAAGACTCCTTGGCGCTGTCCTTTCCATCGCCCTTGGCGGGATTCTCGGTCTCGCCCAGCAGCCGGTCCGGCGTGATGCGGACATTGTCGAAGAACAGCTC
Source organism: Nocardia sp. CDC153 (assembly GCF_035818515.1). NCBI lineage: Bacteria > Bacillati > Actinomycetota > Actinomycetes > Mycobacteriales > Nocardiaceae > Nocardia > Nocardia sp. CDC153. Next base: position 1,246,448 of record NZ_JAYKYU010000002.1, read on the forward strand.
ACCGGTCGGCGACGAGTTCATGCCCATCTTCTTGAACGGCGCGCTCTGCGTGAACCCCGGCATCCCCTTGTCGAGTACGAAGGTCAGCACCTTCCGATCGCGGCGATCGGTCCCGTCCTCCTCGTCGAGCTTGGCGTAGACGACGGTGACATCGGCGTACGGACCATTGGTAATGAACGTCTTCCGTCCATTGAGGAGGTAATCCTCCCCGTCCCGCCGGACATAGGACTTCATCCCGCCGAAAGCGTCCGAGCCCGAATCGGGTTCGGTGATGGCCCACGCCCCCACCTTCTCGAAGGTGACCAGTTCCGGCAGCCACCGCTTCTTCTGCGCGAGGGTGCCGCGACTGCGAATCGTGCCCACGGTCAGCCCGAGACTGACGCCCATCGAGGCCACCAAACCCAGACTGACCCCCGCCAGCTCGCTGTTGAGAATCACCCCCATGCTCCCCGACCCGCTGAATCCGCCACCCGACTTCCCGCTCGTCCCCCCTTCCTCCCGCGCGAGGGCCTTCTCCAGCCCCTCCTTCGCCATCTCATCCAGCCCGAAGGTGGCATACAGCTTCCGAATAATGTCGAACGGCGGCAGCGCCCCACTCTCCAACCGCTCGACATTGGGCGTGATCTCCTTGGCGATGAACCCACGCAGGGCATCGCGGAACATCAGGTCTTCCTCGGACCACTGGTACATGTCGTGCTCTCCCTGGGGCTCGCCGGATCGGTCACCCAAAATATAGAACACGTTCTAATGCGGCCGGTCCGCGGTCAACCGGGAACTCTCGTGCGCAAAGGTCGGCGCGAACGCCGGGGTGAGATCGTCGAGCCAGCGCGCGGTCTCGCTGTAATTCGCGAAGAACGGTGTGCCGACCAAGGATTCGTCGCGGGCCTGCAGGAAACGCAGGGCGAAGACGCGGCGCTCGGCGATGGTGGTGATGCCGTCGATGACGATCTTGCCCGGTGTCGCGGACATGACGGGTCCGCGCAGTGTAGAACGAAATCAGACATCGGTCGTCGGACCGATGCATGGTGACGGCGGGACCCGAATAGTAGAGCCGGACCTGGAAGTCCCCGCGCGACCCGCGCCCACCGTGGGTGCGCGCGAGTTCGCCCATCTCCCTGAACCGCCCGTAGTCGAGTTCCCGGTGCTCGCGCACCCGCGACTCCCCCACCCGCTGGATGATCGGCGTCAGCAGAAAGATGGTGAACACCGCGCCGATCAGGTCGGCCGCGGTGTTCAGTTCGAAATTCCGCCAGTAGTCCGGCAATCCGCGCGCCAGCGTCGACAGCACCAACACCGTCGCGACACCGCCCCCCAAGCCTGCGACCCACCGCGGCTCCGGCCACCGCCACCGCCGCATCCGCCGCCGCCACGAAACTCCCCCGCCTGCCACAGATTCAGGGTAAAGGCAGGCCCGCACACCTTCAAAGCCCGACCAAGGCACCACGTTCCGGCCGATACGGGTCCGGCAAGATGGGCGGTGCATGTGTCGGAGACAGTAGGGAGGGAACGATGCTCGAAGTCGCGCGATTACTACGAAGATTCGGCGACAAGGTTGCCGTGGACGAGGTGTCGTTCAGCGTGCCGCAGGGGACGCTGACGGGGTTCGTCGGCGGAAACGGAGCTGGGAAGACCACCACCATGCGGATGATCATGGGGGTGTTGGGGGCGCACGGTGGCGAGGTGCGCTGGGATGGACGCGGCGTGACGGCGGCCGATCGACGGCGATTCGGGTACATGCCCGAGGAACGCGGGCTCTACCCGAAGCAGCCGATCTTCGATCAGCTCGTCTACTTGGCGCGACTGCGCGGAATGCGTGCCGCCGCAGCGGCTTCGCGGGCCGACGGGCTGCTCGAGCGGTTCGACCTGGGCGCACGGCGCAAGGACAAGTTGGAGTCGCTGTCGCTGGGCAATCAGCAGCGGGTGCAGATCGCGGCGGCGGTGATCGCCGAGCCGGTCGCGCTGGTATTGGACGAGCCGTTCTCTGGATTGGATCCGGTGGCGGTGGATTCGATGGCCGCGCTGCTGCAGGAGTATGCGGCGCAAGGGGTTCCGATCCTGTTCTCGTCCCATCAGCTGGATCTGGTGGAGCGGCTGTGTGATCGGCTGGTCATTGTCGCGGACGGGCGGGTGGTGGCCGAGGGGTCGGCGGCGGAGCTGACCGAGGCGGGGCCGACGCGGCATCGACTGGTTCTGGGGTCCGACGCGGCATGGCTGCGCGACGTCACCGGGGTGACGGTGGTCGAAATCGACGGGGGAACAGCGATTGTGGAGTTGACCGACATGACGACGGACACGCTGCTCGGGGAGGCCCTGGCGCGCGGGTCCGTGCGGGAGCTGACCGAAGTGCGGGCCTCGGTGTCCGATATCTATCGGGAGGCGGTGGCATGACCGTCGATTCGAGGCCGACGGCGGTCGATCCGGCACCGCGCGGGGTCTGGCGGCTGGTCGCGCGGCGGGAGATCGCGGTGAAGCTGCGGGACCGGAATTTCCTGATCTCGACCGCGGTCACCATCATCGCCATTGTCGCCTCGCTGGCGATCAGCGGATTCCTCAGCGGCCGTAGCGAAACCATCGACGTGGCGACCGGGCCGGGCGCGAGCGAGGTGGTCGATCTGGCCGGGCAGCTGGCGCACGCCGCGAACGCCAAGGTCGATTTCGTCGCGCACGAGGCCGCCGACGCGACCGCGGTCGAGCAACGGGTGCGCGACGGCGGCGTGGACGCGGGCCTGGTGCCGCAACCGGGCGGGTGGCGGCTGGTCGGCAAGACCGCCAAGAACGACAAGGCCGCGACCTATGTCGCGGCGGCGGCGCAGCAGCTCGCGATCCAGCGAAACGCCGCTGCCGCAGGGATTTCCCCGCAACAGCTGGCCAGCGGCGGCGCGGTCACCGAAACCGTGCTCGAACCGGATGCCGTCGATCCCGGACTGGCCAAGGCGGCGGGATTCGTGATCGCGTTCCTGTTCTACCTCTCCTCGGTGCTGTTCGGACTCTCGATCGCCCAGAGCGTCGTAGAGGAGAAGCAGAATCGCATTGTCGAGATCCTGGCCAGCGCGATTCCCCTGCGGCAGTTGCTGATCGGGAAGGTGATCGGCAATACCGCCATGGCCCTGGCCCAACTCGCGCTGTTCGTGGGCGCGGGACTGATCGGGCTGGCGGCCATCGGCAAGGGCGATCAGATAGCCCGAATCGGCGGGGCCGCAGGCTGGTTCATCGTGTTCTTCGTCGTCGGCTTCCTGGCCCTGGCCAGCCTGTGGGCGGTGGCCGGTGCCCTCGCCACCCGCACCGAGGATCTGCAGGCCACCTCGACGCCGCTCACCATGACCATCATGATCGTGCTGTTCGCCGGAATCTTCCTGTCCGGTACCGCGCTTCGCATCGCGTCGTTCGTGCCGCTGGTGTCGGTGGTGGCCATGCCGGGTCGGCTGGCCGCCGGGAGCGCCGCGTGGTGGGAGCCGATCGTCGCCCTGGTGATCATGGCGTGCGCCGCCTACGGCACGGTCGTGGGCGCCGAGACGATCTACCGGCGCTCACTGCTGCAGACCCAGGGCAGGCTCACCATTCGGCAAGCCCTGGCCCTGGAGGACTGACCCTCAGAAGTCCTGCGGCTCGGCGTCATCCGAGGCGGGCGGTTCGCCACCGCCGCCTCGGATGGTCCAGAGGACGCCGTCGAGTTCGTCGGGCTTGATGAGGACGTCGCGGGCCTTGGAGCCCTCGGAGGGGCCGACCACTCCCCGGGTTTCCATCAGATCCATGAGGCGGCCCGCCTTGGCGAAGCCGACGCGGAGCTTGCGCTGCAGCATGGAGGTCGAACCGAATTGGGAGGTGACGACCAGTTCGATGGCCTGCACCAGCAGGTCCAGGTCGTCGCCGATATCGGGATCGACGTCCTTCTTCTCCCCGGCCTTGGCGGCGGTCACGCCCTCCTGGTAGTCGGGTTCGGCCTGCGTCTTGGCGAAGTCGACGACGCCCGCGATCTCCTCGTCGGAGATGAATGCGCCCTGCAGACGAGTCGGTTTGCTCGCCCCCATGGGCAGGAACAGACCGTCGCCCATGCCGATGAGCTTCTCCGCGCCCGGCTGATCGAGGATGACCCGGGAGTCGGTGAGCGAGGAGGTCGCGAAGGCCAGGCGGGACGGGACATTCGTCTTGATCAGACCCGTCACCACGTCCACCGACGGGCGCTGGGTGGCCAGCACCAGGTGAATGCCCGCGGCCCGGGCCTTCTGGGTGATGCGGACGATGGCGTCCTCGACATCGCGCGGGGCCGTCATCATGAGGTCGGCGAGCTCGTCGACGATCGCGAGAATGTACGGGTAAGGGCGATACACCCTTTCGCTGCCCAGCGGCGCGGTGATCTGCCCGGACTTCACCTTTCGGTTGAAGTCGTCGATGTGGCGGACCTTGTTGGCCTGCATGTCCTGATAGCGCTGCTCCATCTCCTCCACCAGCCAGGCCAGCGCGGCGGCGGCCTTCTTGGGCTGGGTGATGATGGGCGTGATCAGGTGCGGAATGCCCTCGTAGGGCGTCAGTTCCACCATCTTGGGGTCGATGAGGATCATGCGAACCTCTTCGGGGGTGGCCCGGCACAGCAGCGAGACCAGCATCGAGTTGACGAAGCTGGACTTACCCGAACCGGTGGAACCGGCCACCAGCAGGTGCGGCATCTTGGCCAGGTTCGCGGCCAGGTACTCGCCCTCGATGTTCTTGCCCAGACCGATCACCAGCGGGTGATGGTCGTTGCGGGTGCTCGGGGCCTTCAAAACGTCGGCCAGGCGCACCAATTCGCGGTCCGCGTTCGGCACCTCGATGCCGACCGCCGACTTGCCCGGAATCGGAGCCAGCAGGCGCACGTTCTCGGTGGCCACCGCGTAGGCGATATTGCGGGCCAGCGCGGTGATCTTCTCGACCTTCACGCCCGGACCCAGCTCGACCTCGTAGCGGGTGACCGTCGGGCCGCGCACGAAACCGGTGACCGCGGCGTCGATCTTGAACTGGACCAGGACCTCGGTAATGGCCTCGATCATGGATTCATTGGCCGCACTGCGCTTCTTGGGCGGATCGCCGTCGGTGAGCAGCGACAGCGACGGCAGCGTGTAATCGCCGTCGACCTCGCGGTCGGTGACGAACTCCAGCTGCTGCGGTTCCGGGGGCGGCGGAGTCTGGTCGACGACCTTCGGAGCGGGCTTGCGCGGCTTGGTCTTCTCCGCCGCGCCCGCCTTCGGCTTCTCCTCGGGCGCGGCGATGTCCTTGGCGTCCTGCAGCGGCGGCTCGCCGATGATCTCGGTGACGGCGTCCGAACCCCCGAACTCATCGGGCGGGTAATTCTCCGACGGCGTCTTGCCGCGGCGCTTGCGCACCTCGGGCCGGTGCAGCGGGAAGCCATCCGCGTCATAGTTGGCCGGGTCGTAGAGGCCGTGTTCCTCGGAGTAGCTCTCGTATTCGTCGCCGCCCGCGTCGGTGCCGAAGATCTCCCGCATGCGGGTGGGGATGTCCCGCACCTGGGTGCCGGTGAGCAGCAGGACACCGAAACCGATGGCCAGCATGAGCAATGGCACCGCCAGGAACGCGCTCAGCCCGTCCTGCAGCGGACCGCCGACCACATAGCCGACGAATCCCGCACCGTGCGCACGGCCGTGGTAGTCGGTCGGCGAACCCGCCGCCATGTGCCACAGGCCCAGAATCGGCAGACCCACCAGCAGTCCGCCCAGCACCAGCCGGGGGCGGATCTCCGGATTCGGTTCGGTCCGCATGAGAATCACCGCGACGGTCACCGCCACGAACGGCAGTCCCGCCGACGCGGATCCGGCCACCCAGCGCACCACGGCGTCGACCCAGTGCCCGACCGGCCCGCCCGCCGAGAGCCATACCGCCGCCGCGATGACGAAGGCGAAAGCGACCAGCCCCAGCGCGATTCCATCGCGCCGGTGCCCGTGCTCGATATCCCCCGCCCGACTCACCGCCCGCGTCGTGGCCCCGAGCCCGCGCGCGGTCATGGTCCAGGCGCTGGTGACGCCGCGGCGAACCACGGCCAGCGGCGCGGTATTCGACTGCCGCCGCACCGGCCGCCGCGCGGGCGCCTTCCGCGCCGGGGCTTTCCGGGCCCGCGTGGCCGTGCGCGGCCCGCGAGCGCGGGACTGCGCGGGGGCCTGACCCCGCGTGGTCCCGGCTCTCGTACGTGACGTTCCGCTGCGGGCCTTCCCTGCCATGCGTCCCAGGCTAGCCGCTCCCGCCCCACCCAGACCATCCGCAACACCCGACCCACCCATATCAGACATGTGGCGCTCACTACCCGAAACCGCCGCGTCACCGGCCGGAGTGGGGCCATTCAGGGCGCAGTCGGCGACCAACCACACCCGGCGCACCCCTCCGTGGCTGGCCGGAATGACGGAGTGGTCAGCGGCCCGCTCGGACTTGGGATTCGGGGGTCCAGGCCGTCAAGGCGGTGTCGAAGTCGGGGATCTGTGTGGTGGCGGTGCGATAACACTCGGCGGCGTCGAGGGTGCGGCCGAGGCGGCGGAGGGCGGTGTAGCGCACCAGGAGGTTGTGGGAATGAGACGCGGAACCGGAGGAGATTCGGGTGGATTCGGCGAGTTCGGCGTGCTCGACGGCCTGCGCGAAGTGCCCGGCGTCGAGGTGGGCGCGGGCGGCGCGGGCGTGGATGGCCGATTCGAAGCGGGTATTGCCGAAGCGGCGGGCCGTGACCAGAGCCGCCTCGAACAGGCGGGTGCTGCGGTCGGCGTCGCCTTCCCGGCTGAGGATCCAGGCGGCCTCGGTGAGACCCCAGACGATATTGCGGCGCACCCCGGACTGGTCGTCGCCCACGACCGCTCGGGCCGCGGCGGCCAGTGAGTCACGATTGCGACCGGCGGCCGAATAGGCGCGGGCGAGCAGGGAATACGCGACCCGCACGCATTCGGAACTGTCGGCGCGCCGGTAATAGGTGAGCGCCGTCGCGAAATGCGCTGTGGCCCGAGCCGGATCGCCATCGTGCAGGGCGAGCATGCCCGCGAAACCCTGAATGGCACCCGAGGTCCACGGGTCGATGTCCGGATCGTCGTCGGCGAGCAGCCCGCGCACGTGCACCGCCGCCTCGAGTGGTTGCTCCAATTCCGCGGCGAGCGCGAAGACCAGGGCCAACCGCGCGCGCCGCGCGACGACGATATCGCCGTCGGATTCGATGGCCCGCACCAATTCCTCGAGCACCTTGACCAGGTCGACGGTGGCGTCACAGGCCAAACCGGTCTCGGCGACCGTCAGCGCCAGATCCGCCGCCAACACCCGGTGCCGCGGCGATCCCGCGATCGCCAGCCGATACACGGCGGCCAGATTGCGCCGTTCGATCGCGAGGAAATCGCGGGTCGAATCCAGGTCCGACAGGCGTGTACCGGGATGCCCGGTCGCGGCGAGCCGCAGGCGCAACCCCGGATGACGCACGCGCAGTACCGTTTTCATGGTGGCCAGGTAGTAATCGAGCAGCCGTGCCGTCACGTCGGGTTCGTGCTCGCGGTCCGGGCAGCCGAGCGCGAACAGACGCATGAGGTCGTGATAGTGGTAGCGCCCGCGGCCGACGGATTCGAGCATGCCGCGATCCACCAGTTCCTCGCACAGGTCCTCGGCCACCGACTCGACGGTGTCGAGCACGGCGGCGGTGGCCGCCAGCGACAGGTCGGGCAGGTCGGCGACGGCGAGCAGGCGGAAGGCACGGGCGGCGTCCAACGGGAGTTGCTCGTAGCCCGCCCGGAAGGCAGCGGTCAAGGCCAGGTCGCCGACCCGAAACCGGTCCAGGTCATGGCGTTCGGCGGCGAGCCGGTCCGCCTCGGACACCACCGTCCAGCGCGGACGAGCGGCCACCCGGGCCGCGACAATGCGCACCGCCATGGGCAGCAGACCGCACAGTTCGACAATGCGGCGGGCCGCCTCCGGTTCCGCCGACACCCGCGCCGAACCCACGATCCGAGTGAAAAGGGTGACGGCCTCTTCCGGTTCGAGCACCTCGAGCGCCGCGGATCGCACGCCGGGCAGCGCGGTGAGCGGGCGGCGGGCCGTGATCAGCACGGCACAGCTGGACTCACCCGGCAGCAGCGGCGCGACTTGCGCGGCGTCACTGGCATTGTCGAGCACCATCAGCATCCGGCGACCACTGATCGCCGACCGGAACAGCGCCGCCCGCTCGGCGAGCCCGACCGGAATCTCCTTCTGCGCCACGCCAAGAGCGCGCAGGAACGCGCCCAATACGTGCCCGGGTTCCGCGGGCGTCGCACCCGCGCCGAAGAGGTCGACGTACAGCTGGCCGTCGGGGTAGATATCCCGAATCCGGTGCGCGACATGCAGTGCCAGCGCCGTCTTGCCGACACCGCCCATCCCGGAGATCGCCACGATCGTCCGACTCGCGCCGAGCACCCCGCACAACTCCCGCACCAGCTCCTCACGCCCGGTGAAATCGGCCGTGTCGGGCGGCAATTGGGCCGGGCGCGGGGCGACCACGGTGATCGGGGTGGTCGGGGCCTCCGCGGCGGGCATCTCGTCGGAGAGGATCTGGCGGTGCAGTTCGGCCAGGGCCGGGCCGGGTTCGATGCCCTGTTCGGAGACCAGCAGCTTGCGGATGCGCTGGTATTCGTCGAGGGCCTCGGTGCGGCGGCCCGCGCGGTAGAGGGCGGTCATCATGAGTCCGCGCAGGCGCTCGCTGTGCGGGTCGCCGGTGATCAGGGCCTCGAGATCGGCCATGGCATGGGAGAAATCGCCGCGCTGCACGGTGATCTCGATGAGGTCTTCCTCGAGCACCCGGTGCAGTCGCCGCAGGCGGGCGCGCTCGGCGGCGGCCCACGGGCCCGGCACACCGGTCAGCGGATCACCGCGCCACGCGCCCAGGGCGGTGCGCAGCGCGCGATCGGCGGTATCGAGGCAGCCGCCCGCGCGGGCGGCGTTCACCTCGGCGCGCAGTCGGTCGACGGCGTCGATATCCAATTCCATGGGGCCGTCGAGCCGGTATCCGCGCGATTCCGAGGACAGCAGCACGCTCTCCTGCGCCGACAGGTGTTTACGCAGCGACCACGCGTAATTGCGCAGCGCGCCCACCGCCGAGGACGGCCGGTCGGCACCCCAGATGCCGTCCACGAGTTCCTCGACCGACACCGTGCGCCCGCGCGCACACGCCAACATGACCAGCGCCGCCTGCTGTTTGGGTGGCATGGGTGGAATCGGCACGCCGTCGGACATCAACTCGACCGGTCCGAGAACCGCCAGTTGCCAAGACATTGCCTACCACCTCATCACACACGGGCCGCTGCCGAATACGGAAGCTACCGGCCACCGCGTGATCGTTTCATGACCGATGTGCGAGGTGCCAGTCCAGCCGACACACCGGTCCCAGCGGGTGGGACGTCACACACTGCGGTCGAGGGCGTGGACCAGCGCCACGTCCTCCGGCGCACCCGTCGCCTCGAGCCGAACGGCATTGCGGCCGAAGGCATGCAGCAGCAGCTCCGAGGGCGGACCGGCCAGCACGACCGTGCGATCACCGGCCTGGCGGGCGACGGTGCGGCGACCGTCGGGTGTGGTGAGCGCGACAGTAACCGGCGATTTGCGATAAGCCATGCGCGCCAAGCCCTGCAGCACCTTCCAGAGGCTGTCCTCGTCCTCGGCGGACAGGGTGCGCGGCTCCCAGCCGGGCGCACCGCGGCGCACGTCCTCGTGGTGGACGAACATCTCGGTGGTGTTCATCAGGGAGTCGACCGGGCGCAGGTAGAAGGGCGGGCCGCCGCGCACCTGGTCGAGCAGCTCGGCGAAGGGGCGGCGGGCGACCTTGGCCTGCACGCGCTCGAGGTACGGCGCGAAGGGCTTCAGCATGATGCCCGGGGCCGCGTCGGGACGGCGTTCGCGGACGATCAAGTGCGCGGCCAGATCTCGGGTGGTCCACTCCCCGCACAGGGTCGGGGCGTCCGGGCCCGCCTCGGCCATCGCCCGCACCAGCGCCTGGCGTTCCCGCTGAGCCAAAGTCATAAGGGCGACCTTAGTCGGCTATGTCCGGATGCGTATAGGGCGTTAAGCGAAACACCTGGTCCTTCGTAAGCGGGCTCGTTGATCTTTGACCACAGATCCGGGGGATTGGCGTCAACGTTTCCGCATCGGTAGCTTGATCGCTTGGTCCATAAGGGTCGTGGACTCGAAAGCACAAGAAGGGCAACACCTTGAAGAAGATCGTCAGCGGCGCAGCCGTGATGGTCGCGGCCGCCGGTTCCCTGCTGGTGGGTACCGCGGCTCCGGCCAATGCCTACCAGGACTACTACTACGGCGCGATCGCGCTGTCGGTGTCCACGGGCCATATCGGCTACTCCTACGACTACGACGACAGCCCCTCGGCGCAGAACGCCGCCATGAGCTCGTGCACCTACAACGACTGCAAGATCGTGGCCAAGTTCGCCAACGGCTGCGGCGCCATCGCCTACTCGAGCCGCAGCGGCTACTACACCTTCGGTGCGGCCTCCTCGCGGATCGCGGCCAAGAATCAGGCGCTGAGCCGGAACTCCGGCGACGCCACCATCATTCACTGGAACTGCACCACCGGCTACGAGCTGTAACGGGGAGAATTCGTTGAAGCACAACATCTTTCGCGCCACCGCCGCGCTGATGCTGGCCACCTCGGCGCTGGGCCTGGTGGCCTGCAGCAAGTCCGATGACTCGAGCAAGGCCGCCACCACCACGTCGGCCGCCGCCAAGCCCGCGGGTAAGTTCGACGGCAGCACCGACGGCGACGGCAAGCTCACCGGCGCGGCCCCGGCCCCCACCACCGTGGCCGATATCGCCAAGCCGTCGGTGGCCGACCTGAACGACAAGGTCGCCAAGGCCTTCGACCCGTCCATCGACTCCAAGACCAAGACCGATTGGATCGAGGACGCGGCCCTGGACCCGCAGCTGGCCCAGAAGCTGGTGGACGCGGCCAAGGCCAACAACGTCAAGATCAAGATCACCAATGTGGGCGACCCGTCCGACGGCAAGCTCAAGGCCGACGCCGACGTCACCATCGACGGCAAGCCGGTGCAGAACGCCACGGTCTCCTTCGTCGCCGACGGCAACGACTGGAAGATCGACCACAACTACGCCTGCTCGATCGTCAAGGCCGCCAAGCTGGATTCGGCCGCCTGCCAGGACAAGTAGGGCCACTGGGCAGAACGAAAACCGCCCGAACAGCGAAAGCTGTTCGGGCGGTTTCCTTTTGGTCTCAGACGCCGATGACCGTCGGGACGATCATCGGGCGGCGGCGGTAGGTCTCGGCGACCCAGCGACCGACCACCCGGCGCACCGACTGCGCGATGCGGTGGGTGTCGGTGACGCCCTCCACCGCCAGGCGGTGCAGTTCGGACTCGACGAGTTCCTGTGCGCCGGTGAGGGCTTCGGGATCGTCGGAGAAACCGCGGCCGGTGACCTCGGGGGTCGAGACGGCCTTGCCGGTGGCGGAGTCGATGGCGACATTGATGGAGATGAAGCCGCCCTCGCCCAGGACCAGACGATCCGAGAGGGTGGATTCGCCGACGTCGCCGACGGACAGGCCGTCGACATAGACCTGACCCACCGGCACCCGGCCGGTGATCGAGGCGATGCCGTCGACCAGATCGACCACAACGCCGTTCTCCGCCAGGATGACTCGATCCTCGGGCACCCCGGTCGCCACCGCCAGCGCGCCGTTCGCGCGCAGGTGCCGCCATTCGCCGTGCACCGGCATGGCATTGGTGGGCCGCACCGCGTTGTAGAGGTACAGCAGCTCACCGGCCGAAGCATGGCCCGAGACATGGACCTTCGCGTTCTGCTGGGTGACGACCGTCGCGCCCAGGCGGGCCAGGCCGTTCACGACCGCGAAGACCGCGTTCTCATTGCCCGGGATCAGCGAGGAGGCCAGCACGACCAGATCGTCGGCACGAATATTGATCTGGCGGTGATCGCCGCGCGCCATGCGCGACAGCGCCGAGAGCGGCTCGCCCTGCGAACCCGTCGAGATCAAGACCAGCTTGTGCACCGGCAGATTCGCGGCCTGATCCAGATCGACCACGATATTGTCCGGGATATCCAGGTAGCCGAGATCCTGGGCGATCTGCATATTGCGGACCATGGACCGGCCCACGAAGCACACCCGGCGGTCGTAGCGCTGCGCCACATCCACCACCTGCTGAATGCGGTGCACGTGAGAGGCGAAGGACGCCACGATGACTCGGCCTTTGGCCTTGCCGATGACGTTGTCGAGCACCGGGCCGATCTCGCGCTCGGGCGTCACGAAGCCCGGCACCTCGGCATTGGTGGAGTCGACCAGGAACAGGTCCACGCCCTCGTCACCCAGGCGGGAGAACCCGGCCAGGTCGGTGAGGCGGCCGTCGAGCGGCAGCTGATCCAGCTTGATGTCGCCGGTGTGCAGCGCGATGCCCGCGGGCGTGCGAATGGCCACCGCGATGGCGTCCGGAATCGAGTGGTTGACCGCGAAGTACTCGCAGCCGAACGGGCCGTGCGTGGTGTGCTCGCCCTCGGTCACCTCGATGAGGTGGGGTTGCAGGCGGTGTTCGCGGCACTTGGCCGCCACCAGCGCGAGGGTGAACTTGGCGCCGACGACCGGGATGTCGCGGCGCAGGCGCAGCAGGAACGGCACCGCGCCGATGTGGTCCTCGTGTCCGTGGGTCAGGATGACCGCGGCGATATCGTCCATGCGGTCCTCGATGGGACCGAAGTCGGGCAGGATCAGATCCACGCCGGGCTGCTGATCCTCCGGGAACAGCACACCGCAGTCGACGATGAGCAGACTGCCGTCGTACTCGAAAACCGTCATATTGCGGCCGATTTCGCCGATGCCGCCGAGCGCGAACACGCGCAGGCCGCCCTTGGGGGCCTTGGGCGGGGTGCCCATGGCGTGCGGGTCGCGCGGGGCGGGTGCCGGTTCGCGATCGCGGCCACCCTGGCGGGAACGACCGCCGCCGCGGCGGTTGCGGTCACCGCGGGAACGCGAATCGTCCTGGCGGGAGCGGGAATCGTCCTGGCGCGACTCCGCCGGTTTGCTCGCCGCGACCTTGGCGCGCTCGGTCGAGGCGGCGCGGCCGCGGCCATTGCGCTCGCGAACCGGTTCGGCCGCAACGGGTTCGGCGGCACTCACCTCGGTCCGCGCGGCAGCCGGAGCAGCGGATTCCGGCTGGGCCGCGGGCTGGGTCGGCTGGGCGGGCGGCTCGGGAGCCGGGGCGGGCGCACCGGCGGCACGGCTGGCACCGCGGCGCGGGCGACGAGCGACGGGGCCGCTCATGCAAGCACCCCGGCGGCGCGCAGGTCCACCGCTAGCGCATCGAGTTGGTCTTGGGAAGGCATGAGTTGTGGCAAACGGGGTTCTCCGGTCTCGACGCCCAGCAGTCGCAGAGCGCCCTTGGTCATGGCGACACCGCCGAGGCGGGCCATGGCCCGATTCAGCGGGGCCATGCTGACATTGATCTCGCGCGCCCGCTGTACGTCACCGGCGCGGTAGGCGTCGACGAGGGCACGCAGGCGGTCCGGCACCAGATGGCCGATGACGCTGATGAATCCGGTCGCACCGACCGACAGCCACGGCAGGTTGAGCACATCGTCACCGGAGTAGAAGTCCAGACCCGTCTCGGCGATGAGTTCCGCGCCCGCGCCCAGATCACCCTTGGCGTCCTTCACCGCGACGATGCGCGGGTGCTCGGCGAGACGGCGAATGGTGTCGGTGGCAATGGGCACCACCGAGCGCGGCGGAATGTCGTACAGCGTGATCGGCAGGTCGGTCGCGTCGGCGATCGCGGTGAAGTGCGCGAACAGCCCGTCCTGGTTGGGCTTCGAGTAGTACGGCGTCACCACCAGCAGCCCGTGCGCGCCCGCGCGCTGGGCATTGCGCGACAGCTCGATGCTGTGCGCGGTGTCGTAGGTGCCGGTGCCGGCGATGATGGTGGCGCGGTCACCGACGGCGTCCACGACGGCACGCAGCAGATCGAACTTCTCGGACTCGGTGGTGGTCGGCGATTCTCCGGTGGTGCCGGAGATCGCGAGCAAATCGACGCCACCGTCGATCAGACGGGCGGCGAGGGCGACACCGGCATCGACGTCGAGCTTGCCTTCGGCGGTAAAGGGGGTCACCATCGCGACACCTACTGTGCCGGACGCGCGCAGCTCGATTCGCGTCGATTCACCGTTCGTCATAGTCAGAAAGGCTACAGCCTCCCCCGAACGGGATTCGCATCGTTATACCCGAACCGCGCCCGGTGCGATGGCGATTCGTGTCAAGCGCCCGATTCTGGCGTCAAAACTCTCCTTGTATGACGTCACCGGTGACATCACACTGGTGTCATGGATCTCAATAAATACACCGCTCAGCTGCGCGAGAACCTGATCGCCGCGGCCGCCCTGGGCGATGAGAAGACACAGGCCACCGCCGCCGCCCTGGCCGCCGCGACCGAGAACTCCGCGCGGCTGGTCCTGCTGGCCGCGCTGTCCGAGCTGGCCGCCGAGGTGAGCGTGACGCTGCCCGATCGGACCGTGCACGTGTCCGTCGACGGGACGGACGCGCACATCGATGTGCGCAAGACCGCGAGCGAGGACGAGCCGCCCAGCTTCGAGGAGGTCACCGGGGATATCAGCCGGGTGACCCTGCGATTGGTCGAGCAGATCAAGGCGCGCGCCGAGGAGGCCGCCGCACAGAGCGGACAGTCGTTGAACGGTTGGCTCTCCTCGACCGTCCAGTCCGCGCTGCGGGACCAGATGAAGAAGGGCGGCCCGGGCCGCTGCGACAACCCGTAGTTACGGCTGCGACTAATCGTCGATGACGGTCACGTGGCCGTCGATGTCGACCTCGGTGCGGCGGTCCTGATCCGGGGCCGTGGCCAGCACCGTGGCCAGCACGTGACGACCCAGGGGTAGCACGCGGACCGTGATGCGGCCGGAGTTGATGGCGTCGAGTTCCCTTGTGGCCGCGTCGATCACGCGTTTGCGAACCCATTCGGGGACGCCCGCGAAACCGCCGTCGTCGAGGAGGATGACCTCCACCCCGCGCGCTCGGGCACCACGCGCCGCGCCGCTCAATTCGTCGGTGACGAGTTGCGGTGCGCGCAGGCCGTCACGCAATTCCGCTTCCAGCAGGCGGCATTCCTCGCGTTCGGCGGCGCTGAGTTCGGCGCCCTCGGCAATGCGTTCCAGGATCGGGCGGGCCACGCGGTCGAGTTTGGACAGCTGGCGGGTGCGTTCGCTGTCGGCGGCGGCCATGGTGGCCTCGGCGGCCGCGCGCATCATGGCGTCCTCGCGCAGGATGCGCAGGGAGCGCTGCATGGGTCGCATGACGGCGGTGAAAACCGAGATGGCGGTGACCGTTCCGACCGGGACCAGGGAGCCGACCAGGGTGCCGGGTTGCAGGTGGCCGCCGAGGAGTCCGAGCGCCACCAGGACCGCGGCGACGGCGGAGACGCCGACCCAGGCGGTGCGAATCCGGCCGCGCAGCACCAGGACCGCGAGCACATAGGACGAGGCGAACGCCGACCACACGGTCTCGTGCACCAGGTCGTGCTCGGGCGTCATGACGGTCAATGCGGTGGCCACCGGCGGTGCGGCGGCCGCGTACAGCGCCACCGGAATCGGCAGCGGGTCAACGGGAATCGCGGTGACCAGCGCGCCCGCGCTGAGCATGAGCACCATGCTGGCGAACGCCGCCCACAGCGGCGACTGGCCGAAGTTGCGCATCATGTAGAGCGCGATCACGGCTTCCAGGATCAGCAGGAACAGCCAGGCCGCGCTGCCGCGCAGACCGAGCAGGTCGCGCAGGCCGAAGCGCGGGTCGAGATCGAGCAGGCGGTCGTCAGCGGGAACCATCGCCACCCCACACGAGCGTCACCGTGGTGCCTTCCCCCGGTTGGGATTCCACGAAGGCCGAACCGCCCGCCAGCTGGCGCATGCGGCCCAGAATGCTCATGGACAGGCCCAGGCGATCGGCGGAGACGGCCGACAGGTCGAAACCCGCGCCGTCATCGGTGAAGACGATGCGAATGCTGCCCGCGCTGACCGTGGCGGTGACCGTGCGGCGCACCTCGCGACCGGGAACCGCGGCGTGGCGCAGGCTGTTTCGCACGGCCTCGGACAGGGCGGCGGCAATGGTGCTCGCCGAATGCACCGGCATGCGCAGATCGTCGTAGCCGGGCCAGGTGCGGGTGGCGAAGCGGACGCTCGGATTGATCTCGTGCACGGCCGCTCTCAGGAACAGCACGGCCGAGCGGGCGTCGAGCAGATCGGGATCGCGTTCCTCGCCGCGGTATTCCTCGAGCTGTTCGAGGGTGCGCTCGGCCTGCCGCTGCAGCACATCGGATTGCGTTCCGGCGCGGGAGGCTTCGAGCAGGGTGGAGAGCACGGCGTCGTGAATGAGCGCGGCGAACCGGGAGCGCTCGCGGTCGCGGGCCACGGCGGCGGCCTGGGCGGCGGCGCGGCGGCTGGCGATGGCCGATTCGCGGTCGACGCGGGCGGCGGCACCGGTGGCGGCGGTGCCGCACCACACGAACAGGGCCGCCAAACCCGCTGAGCGCAGGAAGTTCTCGGCCACGTGCTGGGTGGTGAGCGCGGGCACCGTGTACACCGTGGCGGCGGCGGCCGAGGTCGCCGCGACCAGCAGGTAGGCGACGGTCAGCCGGGTCGGCCAGGCCAGCACGGCCGCGGTCACCGCCAGCGCGGTCACCCGATAGGGCCAGACCGTCGTGGAATCGACCGTGTGCAGGTGCAGCCCGAACGGGATCGAGGCCAGCGCGCCGAGGAAACTCACCGCAGCGCAACCGCACACGAAGCGAATCGCGCGCGGCCCCGAGACCGCTGACACCACCGAGATGATCGGATACCAGCCGAAGGCCAGCACCACCGCCAGCACCGTCCACCACGCCGGGTTGGATCGACCCTGCTCGGCCACCTCCGGCAGTTCGACGCCGCCCACGATCACGCCCGCGATGCCGATGGAGATGCCCAGTCGCCGCATGATGCGGTCGTAGGCGGCGGTGGCCGGATCGTCGTTCATCATGCTGCCGCGCACCCGCTGCGTGAATGCCGCGAGGGAAGGCATCGGCCGGGCGGCGGCCGTGGATTCGAGGGTGCCCGACGCGGTCATGCCCGCGGATTCCGTTCGGGGACGGGCAGCCACCCGTCCTCGACGGCCCGCTTGTAGAGGTCGGTCTTGGTGGGGGCCGGGCGTCCGGCATCGGCGTACTTCTGGCGGATGCGGCCGAGATAATCGTTGACCGTCTGCTCGGACAGGCCCGTCATGCGCGCCACGCGCGAGGCCTTCTCCCCCGAGGCGTACAGCTGCAACACCTGCTGTTGACGCGGGCTCAGACCCACATCCGACAGCTGCGGGTCGCCGTCGATGGCGGCCGCCCAGTCGGTGGTCACCACCTGTTCGCCGTGCGCGGCGCGGCGCACCGCGGCCACCACGGTCGGCACGTCCTCGGACTTGCGGACCACACCGAGCACACCCGCCCGGGCCGCGGCCCGCACCATGAACGGATTGTCGGCGCCGGTGAACACCAGCACCTCGATCCCCCGCGCCCGCAAGGCCCGCACATTGTCTTCCGGCGAAGAACCGTCCGCCAGGCGCAGATCCAACACCACCAGATCCACCTTCGACCCCGAGGCCAGCAATTCGGCCACGGTCCCCGCGGTGATCACCAACTCCAGATCGGCCTCCGGGGCCAACATCGCCGACAGTCCGATCGCCACCGACTCATGGTCTTCGACCAGCCCGATCCGGCGTATCCCCGACTCTTGCGCCTCCACGGCGGCCGTCACCTCTTCCCACACTCCACTTCGACGTCCAGCGCGAACGTCCCATCGAGTATGACGGCACAGCCACCTGATGTGTCAGCCACCAGAATTCGGGGGAAGCCTCCCCTCATCCCATGAGCCGCGCGGCGACCGTGGCACCCAGCTCCCAGCAGCGCTCGATATCGGCCTTCTCCGGCTTGCCCGAAATGATCACCGGCGCAGCCGCTTTCTCCCACCCCAGCCCGGTCACCACGCTCTCGACACTGCGCTCCGCGCCCTCGGTGCCCTGATTGCCGTGGATATAGAGGCCGTACGGGCGGCCCTTCGTCGAATCCAGGCACGGGTAGTAGATGGTGTCGAAGGCGTGCTTGAGCGCCCCACTCATATAACCGAGATTGGCCGGGGTGCCGAGGACATAGCCGTCGGCTTCGAGGACATCGGTCGGCGTCACCGCCAGGGCTGCCCGCCGCACCACGTCCACACCCTCGATCTCCGGATCGGTGGCTCCGGCCAACACCGCCTCGAACATCTCCTGCAGGAAGGGCGACGGCGTGTGATGAATGATCAACAGCTTCGGCACCGCCCGAGCCTAACGCGCACGCCCCCGACAACCCCGCGTCCCAACGCGCCGCAAGTCCGCAAGGAGCGGAGCCCGGCGGGGCTCCGGGCCGGTCCGGAACGAAACGTCCACTCCCGCTTCATTGTTCGCGTCGGCACGGATATTTTCTGTTGGACCGAACGGTTGGATCGGTGATAAGACAGGACTCCATGAGTTCGACACCTCCTCTCTCTACCCCGCTACCTCACGAAGAACTGGACCGGCGGCTGGCCGCGCTTCCCATCGGCTATCACGACCTGCATCCCGATGCGAGTGTCAACTACCAGATGAACCGCTTCTACAGCTGGGTCGGTGACCCCACCATGCTGTCGGAGATGCGCGAGGCGGTCACGGACGTGGACGACTACCCGACCTTCGCCCGCATCTTCTTGGATCTGGGCGAGAAGGCCCTGTCGGCGGGCGAAAACCTGAAGGGGGCCGCCTACATCCGCATCGCGGAGTTCTTTCTCCCCACCGGCGATGATCGAAAACTTCCGACTCGTAACCGGTTCGTCCGGACCGTACTCGACCACTACGAGGTGCCCGCCGAGAGCCACAGCCGCATCCCGTTCCAGCAAGGCTGGCTGTCGGCCTACCGGTTCACTCCGGCCGAGCCGCTCGGCGCCATCGTGGTATTCGGCGGATTCGACTCCTATATCGAGGAGTGGCTGGCGGCCGGCTTGGCCCTGCGCGCCGCGGGTTACGACGTCGTGCTGTTCGAAGGGCCCGGCCAGGGCGCGACGCTCGAGGAGGCCCACCTGCCGTTCCGGGCCGACTGGCAGACACCGGTCGGGGCCGTGCTGGACTTCTACGATCTCGACGACGTCACCTTGATGGGCTTCTCGATGGGCGGCGGGCTCGTCCTGCGCGCCGCCGCGCACGAACCCCGCGTCCGCCGCACCATCAGCTACGGCGTGATGACCTCGTTCCTGGATGTCAATCTGCACATCTTCCCGGAATCGGTGCGCGCGCAGCTGCTCTCGTGGCTCGACAACGGCGACGCCGCTGAACTCGACGATTTCCTGGGCAAGGCCGCCGCGCAGAGCCTGCTGTTGGAATGGGCGATCGAGCAGGGCAAGCACACCACCGCCACCGACACCGCCTTCGAGATGTTCCAGGCCTACCGCGACTATGAGACGGCATCGGTCTCGGCGCGGGTGACCCAGGACGTACTGCTGTTGCACGGCAACGAGGACCACTACATCCCGAACCAGCACTTCGTCGACCAGGTCGCGCTGCTCACCGCCCCCAATTCGCTCACCACCCGCGTCTTCACCCGCCACGAGCAGGCCCAGAACCACTGCCAGGTAGGCAATTTCGGGCTCGCTCTGCGCACTATCGTCGACTGGCTCGACGGCCTGCGCCGACGGGACGACGCACTGGCGGCATCCTGAGCCAAGTCGGATTCCGCCGCATGCCGCGCTGACCGCCCGCGGCCGCACCGATTCCAGGAGGGATGGCTACGGGAAGACCGCAGGCCGCTGCTCCAAAAAATCTGTAGTGACTACTCTAGACATTCCGCGTGCGGGTGTGTAATTTCACTGTCGTTCAAGTGAGAGATCGAGAGACTGGGCAGGTGAACTGCCTGGTGTGCGGTACCCCCGCCCCCGCCGGGGCAGGCGAGAATCCGGCTGGCCCTCTGGCTGCCCGACCGCCGTCGGCAGGGGCGGGGCACAGCAAGACCTCACAGGTAGACGCGTAGACACGGAGGTGGTGGCCCACTGAGCAGTCGATATTCGGTTCCGCGACCCGAGCGGTTACGGGCGCGGTGTACGCCATCGGCCTTCGGAGGCCGGTGAACAGTCAGACCCTTTCGTATACGTAAGTCTCAGGCCCCGGCGCACCCGCGCCGGGGCCTCCCGTCGTTGGAAAATCCCTGAGAGGTGTTGTGCAGCAATCGGATATGACTCCCCCACCCGCCACGGGCGGCGTGGACCGACTCGATGACGAGGATTTCCCCGCCTACAGCATGGGCCGGGCCGCCGAGCTGCTCGGTGTCACCCAGGCGTTCCTGCGCAGCCTCGACGCCGCGCGCCTGCTGACCCCGCAGCGCTCCGACGGCGGCCACCGCCGCTACTCCCGCTACCAACTGCGGATCGCCGCCCGCGTGCGCGAGCTGATCGACGCCGGCAACTCCCTCGAAGGCGCCTGCCGCATCGTGATCCTGGAAGACCAACTCGCCGAGGCCCAGGCCCTCAACGCGACACTGCAGGACGCGCTCGACGCGCACGAAGCCCACGACTCGCAGCGCCCGTAATCACCGCACGAACTTCGCCGCCGACTACCGCCACCGGCCCGAGGCGCGATTGTCGCGCCGAACAGTGACCATCGGTGTCATGATCGGCGGCACCGAGCAGCGCGGGTGCGGGGAGGACGCCTTCGCGAATCGAGACCGGGTCGGTGAGGTTGGCGTCGTTGCCGATGACCAGCGACAGCTCGGCCAGTCTGGGCAGGCGGGCGAGTCGCTCGGTCAGCATCGTGTGCAGCGGTAGCGGTCCCCACCCGAGATGCATTGGCGCGAAAGCGAATCCATCGCTGCGCCGTACCGGCGAGGGCACCGCTACACCCGGCGTTTCGGCGGGTCGCCCGGTCGACGGTGATGACGCCCCGTGGTCAACTCGGCGAGCAGAAAGCCCATCACGCTGCGTCCGCAGCCGAGCCGTTCGGTGAGGGCGGCGCGGCTGGCGGTGCCACCGAGCAGATGCGGGTGGGTGATCAGCGCGGCAAGCGAATCTCGGCCACTGTCTTGCCGTTTCGGTGCCATGCGCCTAACCTACTTTGTGCAGTAGCTGTACAAATCGGGGAGGTCCGGTGGCCGGCCACAGTGAGGGAAACGCCGTGCCCCCTGCATCGGCCTGGTGGCAGCAGGCCATCGGATACGAGGTCTATCTACCGTCCTTCGCCGACGGCAATGGCGACGGCTGGGGCGACCTGCCCGGCTTGATCGACCATCTGGACCATCTGAGCTGGCTGGGAGTGGATCTGCTCTGGGTCAGTCCGTTCTTCGTCTCCCCGATGGCCGACCACGGATACGACATCGCCGACTACCTGAACGTCGACCCGAGCTTCGGCACTCTGGCCGACGTCGACCGACTGATCGCCACCGCGCGCTCACACGGCATCCGGGTCATCGCCGACCTCGTCGTCAACCACACCTCCAGCCGCCATCCGTGGTTCACCGCGTCGCGCGCCGATCGGAACAATCCCTATCGCGACTATTACCTGTGGCGTCCGGGTCGAGGAGACGCCCCGCCGAACAACTGGGTCGCCACCTTCGGCGGACCGGCCTGGACTCACGACCCGGCCACGGACGAGTGGTATCTACACCTGTTCACGCCCGACCAACCCGACCTCAACTGGTCCAATCCCAAAGTGGCCGACGAGATCGACGCCATCATGCGGTTCTGGCTGGACCGCGGTCTCGCGGGCTTCCGCGTGGACACCGCACATTATCTCGCCAAACATCCTGAGCTCCTGGACAATCCGCTGCTACCCGAGGACGAGGTGCCCGAAATGGGTGGCGCGGTGGCCGACTGGTATCGCTACGACCACCGGCACGACATCGGCCAGCCACAGCTGCGGGACATCCACCGCCGGTGGCGGACGCTGGCCGACGACTACGACGCCTTCCTGGTCGGCGAGACACATGTCCTGGATCCGCATCGGCTCGCCGAACACTTGAACGACCAGAGTGGTCTGCATTCGATCTTCTATTTCGGACTGGTGCAACAGGATCCGGCTCGGGCGGCCGAGCTGATTCGCACCGCGACGACCGCCAGCACCCGGCTGTCGTGGCCGCAGGGCAGCCACGACTGGTCCCGACCCGTCACCCGCTACGGGGGCGGCCCGACGGCGCAGCGGCGAGCGCTGGCGCTGACCGCGCTGACTCTCGGCCTGCCGGGCACGCCGTTTCTGTATCAGGGCGAAGAACTCGGACTCCCGGACGGTGTCGTCCCGCTCGCGGCCGCACGCGACCCGATGGTTCGCATCGGCGGCGCCGTGCACGCGTCCCGCGACCCGGTGCGCACCCCGATGCCGTGGCGGCCCGGTCCCGGCCTCGGGTTCACCACCGCGGCGGCGGGCTGGCTACCGGACGGCGAGCGGCTGCCCACCGATACCGTCGCGGTACAGCGCACCGACCCGAACTCACCCCTGCACGCCTACCGTCGGATGCTGCACCTGGCCCGGGACCTGCGCCGGACCGTGCGCGGCGAACCCGAATGGCTCGAAACCGGTGCCGAGGTCGTGGCCTACCGGCGTGACGATTTGCTGGTCGCCGCGAACCTCGGCACGACCGAAACAGCGCTTCCCACCGCCGATATGACGCCGCGGGTGTCCACCGTCCGGCCGTCGGTGTCCGGCCACACCGACACCCTGCTACCGGGCGAAGCGGTGATCTGCACCCCCAAGATCGCCATGCCGCGGTGAGGC
The DNA here is from genome assembly GCF_035818515.1 of Nocardia sp. CDC153. Classification (NCBI taxonomy): domain Bacteria; kingdom Bacillati; phylum Actinomycetota; class Actinomycetes; order Mycobacteriales; family Nocardiaceae; genus Nocardia; species Nocardia sp. CDC153. The sequence goes on from NZ_JAYKYU010000002.1 coordinate 1,269,240, forward strand.
GTGCGGCTGCTCACCCGGCGGTGCCGATGCCGAACATCTCGTGCGCCACGCCGAAGCCGAGATCTTGGACCAGGCGGCGTTTCCACGGCCGGACAGCGATGGCGTGGGTCAGCCGCCGAGTCGTGCGCGGTTGCTTCATGATCGTCTCGGCCAGTTCCCATGCCCGGGGAAGCAGTTCCGCCGCGGGAAGAACCTCGTTGACCAGGCCGAGTTGGAATGCCTGCCGGGCACCGATGGTCTGACCCGTGTAGAGGTGATAGGACGCGCGCTTGGTGCCGAGGACCTCCTGCAGGGTCAACTGCTGGCCGTCGCCGGGCGCGGTTCCCGCCAGGAAGTGCGGGTCGGTGATGGTCGCGGTCTCCGCCGCCAGGGTGATGTCGCACAGCAGCGCGAATTCGGTGTGCGCGATGCTGGGGCCGTTGATCGCCGAGATCGTCGGGATATCGATGCCGAATACGAAGTTCTCCACCAGCTTGGTCACGTCGTGATAGCCGTGCTCGTAACCGAACTGCGGCGGGAACGGTCCGGAGGTCATCCGTCGCGCCGACTCGGCGGGGTCCGCCGGGGCCGTGCCCGCGGCGCCGAGCCACCGGTCTCCGGTTCCGGTGAGGATCAGCACCTCGTTCTCCGGGTCGTTGCCGATCTCGAGCCACGCCTGCGCCCAGGCATTGTGGACCGCGAAATCGAACTGCGCGGGACCGCCATCGGTATGCATCCGCAGCTCGAGAATGCCGTCCCGGCGCCGCATGACGAAATATTTCGAGTACTTCTCCGCATAGTCGTCGAAGTCGGGCCGGGAGACGAAACCACCTGTGCGCGTATGCCACTCGTCCAGTTCTCGGGGCATGATAGGGACCTTTCCACAGAATCCGGGTTGGACAACCCGCAAACCGAGGCTACGAGTCCCCCACCCGGTCCGCCAGGTCCCCAAGCGGGTGGCAGTAACGAAACAGCCACCGCCACAACCGATATTCGCCTGAGCGCGGCTTGTCGCCGCCCGCCGCGAACGGATGCGCCCGAAACGAAATGATGGTCGAACCGCTTCATAGACCGTAACGAAAATGATGACGAAACCGCATTCACGAAGACCGCTGCCGCTGACCGTCGGTAGCGCGCGCCCATGCGAACAGCGCGCGGGCGTTCCCCGAGCCTGCCTCCGGCGAGAAATTCGTTTGTGATCACGATCACGAGGTGGGTTTAGGTACTGGTCGGGGCGGGCGTTGGTGCGGGGCCCGGAAGCGCTGCCGTTTGCGGATGGTGAGCGTGGGTATCGATTTCTGTCATGCAGGATTCGACGGAAACAAACCGGTCTGACTTCCCGCTGCGGCGGTCGGTCGCCGCGAGTGCCCTGGGCAATGCCACCGAGTGGTTCGACTACGGGGTGTACGCGGCCACGGCCGGGTACCTGACCTCGGCGTTCTTTCCGGGGCAGTGGGGGACGTTGGGCACGATGCTGGGTTTCGCGGTGTCGTTCGTGCTGCGGCCGCTGGGCGGGATGGTGTGGGGGCCGCTGGGTGACCGCATCGGGCGGAAGGCCGTGTTGGCGACCACGATTCTGCTCATGTCGGCGGCGACCGGGGCCATCGGCATTCTGCCGACCCACGCCAGTGCGGGGATGCTCGCGCCGATCCTGTTGATCCTGTTGCGGGTTGTGCAGGGGTTCTCCACCGGCGGCGAATACGGTGGTGCGGCAACCTATCTCGCGGAATGCGCGGCGGATCGCAAGCGCGGGTTCCTGGGCAGCTTCCTCGAATTCGGTACGCTCGCGGGCTTTGTCGGCGGTTCGGCGGTGGTACTGGCGTGTCAGGTGGCGCTGGGTTCGGACGCCATGCACGCCTGGGGCTGGCGCGTCCCATTCCTGTTGGCGGTGCCGCTGGGGCTGACCGGCTGGTATCTGCGCGCCAAACTCGATGAGTCGCCGGTGTTCACCGAGCTGTCGGAGCAGGATGATCGGGACACTCCGCCGGGCGGGTTGCGCGAGGTGCTCACCACCTATCGCCGTGAGCTGCTCACCCTCATCGGGCTGGTCGTGGCGCTCAATGTGGTGAACTACACGCTGCTCACCTATCAGCCCACCTACCTGCGCCACACCCTGGATCTGGGCGAATCCACCACCACCGCAATGATGTTGATCGGCCAGCTGGTGATGATGGTGTCGCTGCCGTTCTTCGGCCGTCTCTCCGACCGCGTCGGCCGCCGCCCGCTCTGGCTGGTCTCCCTGACCGGCCTCACCGTCCTGGCGGTCCCCATGTACTGGCTCATGGGCCGCGGCATCGTCTGGGCCGTCCTCGGATTCATCGTCCTGGGTCTGCTCTACGTCCCCCAGCTCTCGACGATCAGCTCGACCTTCCCGGCCATCTTCCCCACCCACGTCCGCTACGCGGGATTCGCCTTGGGCTACAACGTCTCCACCGCCATCTTCGGCGGCACCGCACCCCTGGTGAACGAGGCGGTCATCGAACGCACCGACTGGTCCCTGTTCCCCGCCGTCTACATGGTCGCCGCCTCCCTCATCGGCCTGGTCGCCTGCGCCTACCTCCGCGAGACGGCCGGAACCTCGCTGCACGGCACCGAGATTCCCGAGTCCCAGGTGTTCACGCCCCGAAAAGTCGACGCCACCAAGGCCGTTCAGGCGTAGTCCGAGCGACCGGAGTCGTTACCGCCGTGCCCGGGCTGCGCGCCGCGCGAGCGGCCGCACGCTCGGCACGCCAGGTTTCGACAACGTCCTCGACCTTCAGCGGCCCGATCGGCACATGAGGTTCGGTCGGCATGCGCAGCCATTGCACGATCCGGTCGTTGAGTTCCGACACCGCGGCGCGAACTTCCGCTTCGGAGACCATCTCCCGCACGGTCTCCGGCATGCGTTCCCGTTCTCGACGCAGCACGATCGATTCCGGCAGCAACGCGTCCGCGGAAGCCCCCTCCCGCTTCAAATACCCACGGATCCACCAATTCTCATCGGCCGCACCGGCCGGAATCGGCTTCCCCGCCCCCGGAAGATTGTCGAATTCGCCCCGCTCGGTCGCCTCCCGAACCTGTTTGTCGATCCAGGATTCGAAGGAGAGGCCGGGCGTTTTGCGCTCGGTCATGACTCCGAGTTTACCCGAGCATTACTTAGCGGGAAGGTGACGAGCAGAGCCGCCAGGGAGAGTGCGGTGAAGGCGATTTGGTGGATGTGGTCCTTGCCGGGCGGGAGGTTGGAGAAGAGGTGGGTGAGCCAGAAGATCGGGTAGAACCAGTGGGCCCACCAGGACCAGGTCTGGCGTTGTCGGAAGGCGAAGACGGTGATCAGGAGGCCGAACAGGCCGGTCCCGAGGGTGGCCAGGGAGTCGGCTCGCCAGAGAAGGCGGTCGCCGGCGGGTGGGGCGATCAGGGTGATGAGGCCGAAGGCGAGGATTGCGATGCCGTTGGCGGCCAGGGCTATCCAGGCCGCGCGGAAGAGTGGGGCGGGGGTGGTCATGGTTGGCGCAGTGGGGAGAGTTGGGCGTGGCAGGCGGACCACGCGGCGGGGGTCAGGTGGGGGCGGACTCGGGCGAAGAGGTCGTAGAGAGCCGCGCCGTGTTTGGTTGCCAGGTCGTCATTGTGGGCCATGACGTCGAGTTCGTTGGCGACCGTTAGTTCCAGGAAAGCTTGGAAATCGGATGGGGCGGGCTCGAATTCGTGGCCGGTGAAGCGGTCGCGGAAGAGGACCGGGGCGGCGTCGATTCGGGGGTAGACGGCCGAGCGGTCGCAGGAGGCGTACAGGTAGATGAGGGATTCGGTGTGGGGGCCGAGTAGGTCGACGACCGTTGGGCGGTCGGATAATTCGACCAGCCAGCGGTCGAAGCCGTCGGTGCCGTAGACGGCGTGGGCCAGACCCGCGAGTTGGAGGTCGGGGCCGTGGCCCCAGGCGGCGAGGGTGTCGGCCACTCGCCCGAGGTGGGCGAGGAGGGTGCCGCCGGGGTGCGGGATGGTGTCCGCGCCGCGATCCCGCAGGAAGCGCTCGACGCGGGTCCTGCGGGATGCGAGGGAGTCGGAAGCGTTCACCGTTCCAGTGTCACTCGGGAATCCCCGGTTGGAGCGGTTCCGTTGGCCACCTTCAGGGCTGGCGCTGATGGTTGCGCAGCACCGTGGAGAGCGCGGACGCCACGAGCGACATGGCGGCCAGACCCGCGAAGGCGAGGTGGTAGCCGGAGACCGGGGCCCACCCGGATGCCGTCGCGCGGGAGAGGATCACGGCCACCAGGGCCACGCCGACCGCACCGCCGACGCGCTGCAGGATATTGACGAAGGCGGTGGCGTCGGGCAGCTGCGCGCGCTCGACCGAGGCGTACGCGGCCGACACCAACGGCATGGCACCCACGCCGGTCGCCATTCCCGCCGCGAAGAGCAGGAATTGGATGAGGATGCCGTTCGCGTCGGCGGGCAGGAAGGCCAGCGGCAGCACCGCCGCGGCGATGAGCAGATTCCCGAGGACGGCGACCCGCCCGCCACCGAAGCGATCGGTCAGCCGCCCACCCAACGGCAGCATGACGATCCCGCCGAGCCCGTAGGCGAGCAGATCCACACCGGTGCGGATCAGCCCCGTGCCGTGCAGCACCTGAAAGTACAAGGGCAGCAACACCATCACCCCGAACATGGCCCCGCCGGCGAAGAAGCTCGCGGTGTTGGCGGCCCGGAAAGCCGGATTGGCGAAGAGCCGGATGTCGAGCAGCGGGCGCTCGGTTCGCAAGGCGCGGAACAGGAATCCGGCCAGTCCGGCGATTCCGAGCACGACCGGCAGCCACACCGACAGCGCGGCCACCGACCCGGTCACGCCGATCTCGGAGAGCCCGTACACGATCGCGGACACCCCGCCCCCGGCGAGCGCCACCCCGAGCACATCCAGCCGCGGCATCGGCACCCCCGCGGTCCGCGGCAGATACCGCAGCCCGAGCCCCAATCCGATCAGCCCGAACGGAATATTGATCAGGAACAGCCATTCCCAGCTCCAGTGCGCCAGCATGAGCCCGCCGATGGTCGGTCCAATGGCAGGCGCGCCCACCACCGCGATGCCGACCACGCCCATGACCCGCCCCATGCGCTGCGGCCCGGCCGCCTGCCCCAGGATGGTCTGCCCGGCCGGAATCATGAGCCCGGCCGCGAGCCCCTGTAGCACGCGCATGCCGATCAGCCATCCGGCCGTCGGCGCGAAGGCGCATGCCGTCGAGGTGAGGGTGAAGGCGACCAGCGCCCCCATCCACAGCCGGGTCACGCCGATCCGGCGGGCCAGCCACCCGCACACGGTCAGCGACACCCCGAGGGCCAGCAGATACGCGCTGGCCACCCATTGAATCGTGGCCAGCGAGGCCCCCAGGTCGGTCCCGATCGTGCGCAGCCCGATGTTCACCAGCGAGGTGTCGAGCATGCCCATGATCGCGCCGAACACGACCACCCCGGCGGTGCGCCAGACATGCGCGGGGATCTTGTCGGATTCGGCGGGTGGGGGCGAACCGGTGGCGACTCCCCCGGCATCGGATGTCCGTGTGTCCGAACGCATCCGCGTCATCGGACTCTCCTTCGATAGTTGATGAGCAACTCAATTGCAGAGAGTAACAATGATTGAGCTACTCAACAATAGATATAATCAGCAGGTGACCGACGAACCCTGTGCCGCACCGGGCGACATCCACCCCGCGGGCTTGCTGCGCCACCCCACCTACGCCCTGGGCAAGCTGCACAAGGCCATGCACGCCAAGCTCGAAACCCCCCTGCGCGAGCACTGGGTGCTCACCTATCTCGCCGAGCGCAGCGAGATCTCCCAGCAGGACATGGCCAAGGCCATGGACATCGACCGCAGTGAGGTCGTCCGGATCATCGACGGCATGGAGAAGGCGGGACTGGTCACCCGCAATCGCGATCCCGAGGACCGTCGGAAATACCGATTGACTATCACCGCCGCGGGCAATCGACTGCGCGCGGAGACCGACGCGAAGATCTTCGAAGCCACCGATGTCCTGCTCGCCCGCCTCACCCCGGCGGAACGCGAAACGCTGCACCGGCTTTCGCTCAAGGCCCTCGGCTACGACACCGACGAGAGCTGACCCACACCGCGCCGACCGAGCGGCCCCGACGGGTACGGTGTACGCACCACGGGGGCGACCAGCTACGATCGACCCCGTGCCTTCTCGCCCGCGCCTACCCCGCCTGCCCCAGCTCAACCCTCCGCTGGATGCCCGCCGCGGCTACTCCCAGCAGGAGATCCTCGGCGAACTGCGCCGCCTGATCCTGGAGGGGAACCTGCCGCCGGGCACCGGCCTACCCCTGGGCGAGATCGCGCGCATGTTCACGGTGAGCGCGATCCCGGTGCGCGAGTCGCTGCAGACCCTGATCGGCGAGGGCTTGGTCGAGCATCGCCCCAACTTCGGCTACCAGGTCACCATGCTGACCTCCGACGAGCTGCGCGAGCTCTACGTGGTGCGCGAGCGTCTGGAGTCGGTGGCCATGGCCGCGGCCGTGCACAATGCCACCGAGGCCGATCACGAGCAGGCCCGCGAGATCCACGCCCGCCTCGAGCAGGCGGTGCTGAGCGAGGACGCGGTGGCCTATCACCGCGAGACCCGCAACTTCCACCTCGCCCTGGTGCGCCCCTCGGGCATGCCGCGCGTGGTGCACATGCTCGAATACGCTTGGAACATCACCGAACCCGTGCAGCCCATGGTGCACGTGTCGACCATGGACCGCGTGGTGCTGCACGCCGACCACAGCAAGCAGCTGCAGGCCTTCCTCGCCAGGGATGCCGAAGGTTTGCTGGCGGCCAGCGAGGGACATCACGCACGCCTCAGCGGTGTTCTGGAACACCTGCCCACCGACACCGGTTTGTTCGCCGAACCCGCAGGTGAAGAAGATATATAACCCGTGAGCCAGGGGCTTTCGAACATATACGGTTCCAGCAACCCCGGAACCATTTCTGTTCGATAGCGTGGACCCATGCGGATCCGGGTCATCAATCCCAACACCACCGCCGCGATGACGGCCCTCATCGGGGAGAGCGCGCGTCTGGTCGCGGCCCCCGACACGGTGATCGAGGCCGTCAACCCCGAGATGGGCCCGGCGTCCATCGAGAGCCACTACGACGAGGCGCTGTCGGTGCCCGGCCTGCTCGCCGAGATCGCCAAGGGCGAGGCCGAGGGCGTGGACGGCTACGTCATCGCCTGCTTCGGCGATCCGGGCCTGGACGCGGCGCGCGAGCTGGCGCGCGGACCGGTCATCGGCATCGCCGAGGCGGCCATGCAGTACGCCAGCCACCTGGGCCGCAGCTTCAGCGTCGTCACCACCCTGGCCCGCACCGCGGGCCGCGCCTGGGAACTGGCGGAACGCTATGGCATGCAACGGTTTTGCGCCGACGTGCACGCCTGCGAGATCCCGGTGCTGGAGCTGGAGGATCCCAAGGCGCGCCAGGTGATCGCCGACGCCTGCCGCGAGGCGGTGGCCGCCGACAACTCCGATGCCATCGTGCTCGGCTGCGCCGGGATGGCGGATCTGTGTGAATTCCTGACCGACGAGGTCGGGGTACCCGTGGTCGACGGTGTCGCCGCCGCCACGCTGACCGTGCAATCGCTGGTCACCATGAAGTTGCGTAAGTCCGGCCGCGGGGAATTCGCGGCCCCACTACCGAAGAAGTACGTGGGATTGCTCGCCGATTTCGGCATCGAGGAACAGGAGGCCCAGGCGTGACGCTGCCACCGGAGACATGGAACGGGATCGAATCCCGTTTGCAGGCAATCGATTCGGAGCTGCTGCGGCGCTACCCGGGCGACCGTCCGGGCCAGCCGATTCACACCGCGTACGTGTCCGGCGCGGACGCCTCCGTCGACACCCCGCGCGAATGGGGTTCGGCCGCACTGGAACTCGCCGAGAGCCAGCGTGAGCTGCTGGTCGAACTGGCCGGGGAAGAGGTCGTGAACCGGGTCTTCGAGACCCTGCGCGAGCGCCCCATCCAGGACCTGCGCTTCGATTTCGAGGACGGCTACGGCACCCGCCCCGACGACGTCGAGGACGCCGCCGCCCTCAATGCCGGTGCGGTGCTCAAAGCCCTTCCGGCCGAGGTCCGTTCGCGCGGCATCCGCACCAAGGGCCTGACCACCCTGGAGTGGGCGCGCGCCGTGCGCACCCTGGAGAAGGTCCTCGAGGGCGCAGGCGGCGTGCCCGAGGGCTTCGTGTTCACCGTGCCGAAGATCCGCCACGTCGAGCAGGCCGATCTGACCGTGCGCGTGTGCGAGGCCATCGAGGCCGCGCACGGGCTGCCCGCCGGATCGCTGAAGTTCGAGCTGCAGATCGAGTCCCCGCAGGCCATCATCGCCGCCGACGGCAGCTCCCCGGTGTCGCAGCTGATCCAGCGTTCGGCCGGACGCGCCACCGGATTGCACTACGGCACTTACGATTACAGCGCAGCGCTGGGTATCGCCCCGAAGTTCCAGTCGCTCGAGCACCCGGTGGCCGATCACGCCAAGGCCGTCATGCAGGCCGCCGCGGCCACCACCGGCGTGTGGGTGTGCGACGGCTCCACCCAGGTCCTGCCGATCGGCACCGAAGCGGAAGTGCGCGCGGCGGTTTCGCGGCACTTCCGCCTGGTCACCCGGTCGCTCGAGCGCGGCTACTACCAGGGCTGGGACATGGGTGCGGGCCACCTGGTCACCCGCTGGCTGGCCACCTTCGCCTTCTTCCGCGAGGGCTTGGGCGTGGCGGCGCCGCGCATCGGCCGCTACCTGGATCGCCAGGGCGGCGCGGTGATGGACGAGCCCGCCACCGCGCAGGCGCTGGCGACCGTGGTGCTGCGCGGATTGGAGTGCGGCGCCTTCGATCCCGCCGACGTCACCGCCATCGCCCCCAAAGCCTCCGTCGACGTACTGCATCAACTGCGAGAAAGGAAGATTCCGGCGCTATGAGCGACGACTTCACGCTGCTTCCGGACCTGGCCGTGCGCACCCTGGGTGGCGCGGTGCTGTGGGCCAACGACGAGTCCTTCGCCGAGCGGGAGAACCTGATCCGCCCGCAGGCGGCGACCTACTCCCCCGCCACCTTCGGCCACAAGGGTCAGGTGTACGACGGCTGGGAGACCCGCCGTCGCCGCGGCGAGAACGGCGATCACCCCGCCGGTGACGACTGCGATTCGGCCATCATCCGCCTGGGCGTGCCCGGCGTGATCAAGGGCGTGGTCGTGGACACCGCCTGGTTCAAGGGCAACTACCCGCCCGAGGTTTCGGTGGAAGCCATTGCGGTGGAAGGCCATCCGTCGACCGAGGAGCTGGTCGCCGCCGAGGGCTGGACCACCATCGTGGAGCGCGCCAAGGTCAACGGCGATTCCAAGAACCCCTTCGCGGTGGACTCGCCCAAGCGCTGGACCCACGTGCGGCTGCGCATGTTCCCCGACGGCGGCATCGCCCGCCTGCGCGTGCACGGCATCGCCAAGCCGGATCTGGCGTGGCTGGAGTCGGGCCCGTTCGACCTGGCCGCGATCGAGAACGGCGGCCTGGTCGCCGACTGCTCGAACATCTTCTTCTCGCACCCGCAGAACATCCTGATGCCGGGCCGTGCCGCCAGCATGGGCGACGGCTGGGAGACCGCGCGCGGTCGCGACAAGTCCGTCAACGACTGGGTGCTGGTGCAGCTGGCCGCCGAGGGCGTCGTCACCGCCGCGGAGATCGACACCTCGTACTTCCTGTTCAACGCCCCGGGCGCGGGCGCGCTGACCGGTATCCGCGCCGACGGCTCCGAGGTGGAGCTGCTGCCGCGCACCCGCTTGCAGCCCGACACCCGACACCGCTTCCTCATCGATTCCGCCGAGGCGGTCGTGCGGGTGCGCTTCGACGCCTTCCCCGATGGCGGCATGGCGCGGCTGCGGCTGTTCGGCACCCTGACCGACGAGTCTCGCGCGCGCCTGCGCGCCGAGCTGGAAAATGAACTGGCATGAGTGATTTCGACCTGAACTACCCGCGGGACATGGTTGGGTACGGCCCCAACCCGCCGCATCCCCACTGGCCCGGCGAGGCGAACATCGCCATCAACTTCGTGCTCAACTACGAAGAGGGCGGCGAGAACAATCCGCTCGACGGCGACGAGGGCTCCGAGGCGTTCCTGACCCCGGATATCGTTCCGGGCGCGGCGTTCCCGAACCGCCACCAGAGCGTGGAGACCATGTACGAGTACGGCTCCCGGGCCGGACTGTGGCGGATCCTGCGGCTGTTCGAACAGCGCGACATCCCGCTCACCATCTTCGGTGTGGCGCGTGCGCTCGAGCGCAACCCGGAGGCCGTGGCGGCTTTCAAGCGCCTGGGCTACGACATCTGTTCGCACGGGCTGCGCTGGTTCACCTATCAGCTGGTGGACAAGGAGACCGAGCGCGCGCACATGGAAGAGGCCGTGCGCATCATCACCAAGCTCTTCGGTGAAGCGCCGAAGGGCTGGTACACCGGCCGAGACTCGCCCAACACCCGCGACCTGGTCGTGGAGCACGGCGGGTTCGTCTACGACTCGGACTCCTACGGCGACGACCTGCCCTACTGGGTGAAGGTCGGCGACAAGGACCAGCTGGTGCTGCCGTACACCCTGGAAACCAACGACATGCGGTTCGCGTCCCCCGCCGGGTTCGCCAACGGCGAGGAGTTCTTCTCCTACCTCAAGGACGCCTTCGACGTGCTCTACGCCGAGGGCGCCGCGGGTGCGCCGAAGATGCTGTCGATCGGCCTGCACAACCGCATCATCGGCAAGCCCGCCCGTTTCAAGTCCCTGGAACGCTTCGTGGACTACGTGCAGTCGCACGACAAGGTGTGGCTGGCGCGGCGCATCGATATCGCCGAGCACTGGGCCCGGGTACACCCCGCACCCTGAACCACCACCCCCGTCATTCCGGCGCGCTTCTTGGCCGGAATCCCGCCGGACCGCAATGGATCCCGGCCAAAAGCATGCCGGGATGACAGGGGTTGGGGCTGCCGGTTCATATGCCGCCTCTCGACCGGGTGCCATCCGTCACGCAGGCACCCGGGATTACCCTCCTAGGCGTGTGCCCCACCGGCAGCACGACTGTGGCCCGGAACCAGTAGGTTGGTTCCGGGCCACGGTCATGTCCGGGGGCAAGTCATGCCAGTATGGCGAAATCGCCTCAGAGATCGCCGTTTTCGATGTCGCGCTTGACGCCCTGCTGCGAGGCCAGGTGCGCGGCAACGCCATTGGTGGTCGTGAAGTCGATGAGGGTCTGGTCGGCCACGAAGGTCAGGTGCTCGTCGACCGTGGTGGTGCCGTCGCCGTTGTCGGTGAACGTGATCACCTGGTGCGTGGTGACATTGGGAACGTCCCAGCTCTCGGTGGTGTAGTAGTGCTCGTCCGGGTGCAGCCGGGTCTCGGCCTGGGTGTGACCCGGGAAGGTCCCCGAGCCCATCGGAATGTCTTCCAGCGCCGTGAAGTCGGTGATGGTCACCCCGTCCTCGTCGCAGGTGCGGTGCACGATGACGTCCTTGAGGAACGAGTGCCGTCCGATGCCGTTGCGGACATCGGTGTAGACCGACCACACCTTCTCCAGCGGGGCCGCGATGGTGATCGGCAGATCCACCTCGGTCACCGCGCGCCCGTCGTCCGGATTCCGCTGCTCGGCCTCGTAGATCGCCCAGCTGGCCTGCCACTCCAGCTTGTAGTCGTTCTCCGACTCCACACACGAGGGCGCGATATCCGCTCGCGCCACCGGGGAATCCGCCCGTGCCACAGCCGATCCCGGCGCGGGTGACCCCATTGTCGCGCAGGCGATGGCCAGCGCGTAACCCACCATGAACTTCACCGGGCGGACTTTACTCCCGCTAAGAGTTACCGGCCGGTTTCCCGCGAAAGCCGGGCCACCGGTCGCCCGACCCGCCTACCGCTGGTCGCCGGATCGCTCCGCGCGCTCCAATTCCACTGCGCGCTTCATCATTTCGCGCGCCCGTGACCGGTCCCCCGCGTAATCGTAGGCGCGGGCGGCGCGGTAGTTGCTGCGCCAGTTCTCCGGGTCGGCCTCGAACTCCTGCTTCACCTGCTCGAAAAGCCGGTCGGCGGCGGCCTTCTCGATGCGGCCGGAGGGGCGGCGCGGCAGCTCGGAGACATCCAGTTCGCCGCCCTCCTCGTGCATGCGGCGGGCCAGGCGCTGATGCGCGAGGGCGGCGCGGACGCTGCTCACGACCAGCCAGACGCCCAGCAGCGGCAGAATGAGCACGCCGATGCCGAGCCCGATGGCCGCCCCCTTGCCGGAGGCGATCAGATCGATCGCGATGCGGCCCAGCAACACGAAATAGAACCCGAGGACCAGCACCAGCGCGGCGATGAAGCCGACGCGCTTGTAGACCTCGCGCGAGTTGTTCTCGGCCGGGGTGCTCACAGGTCCAGCAGCGGGTCGATGCCCACGGTCAAGCCGGGACGCAGCGGCGTCTTGCGCACGCCCAGCAGCACACCCGGGACGAACGAGGTCCGATCCAGGGAGTCGTGGCGAATGGTGAGGGTCTCGCCCTGGGTGCCGAACAGCACCTCCTGGTGCGCGACCAGACCGGCGAGGCGGATCGAGTGCACGCGCACGCCGTCCACGTCCGCGCCGCGCGCGCCCTCGAGTTCCTGGCTGGTGGCGTCGGGGCTGCGGCCGACACCGGCCTTCTCCCGCGCGGCGGCGATGAGTCCGGCGGTGCGGAAGGCGGTGCCCGAGGGCGCGTCCGCCTTGTTCGGGTGGTGCAGCTCGATGACCTCGACCGAGTCGAAGAAGCGCGCGGCCTGCTCGGCGAATCGCATGCTCAGCACCGCGCCGATGGCGAAGTTCGGCGCGATCAGCACTCCGACCTCCGGCTTGGCCGCGAGCCAGCCCTTCACCTGATCGAGCCGCTCGGCGTCGAATCCGGTGGTGCCGACCACGGCGTGAATGCCGTTCTCCACCAGCCACTTCAGATTGGGCATCACCACATCGGGGTGGGTGAAGTCGACGACCACCTCGGTTCCGGCGGCGGTGAACGCCTCGAGCGAGTCGCCCTTGTCGACCTGCGCCACCAGCTCCAGATCCGCGGCCGCCTCGACACCCGCGCAGATGGCCTGCCCGACCTTGCCGCGCGCCCCGAGCACACCCACCCGGATCCGGTTCGTGGTCACCTGGTCTCCTTCACTACGCCTAGCTGGACTGCCTGTCTGGACTCTGGTCGAGCCTATCGGGTCGGCGAAACGCCAGGACAAAGGGCTGGCGTATCCGGCGGGACCGGTGGTTTCTCTTTAAATTCTTGTGTCAAACCCACTGGGGGAGAACAATTTCCCGTTACGCTCTGCCGACACGCTGGATTCGGGAGAGATCATGAAGAGACGGACGCTCACCGCCCTGTGTTTCGCGGCCCTATTGGCCGCCGGACCCGCCCTGGCGGGGTGCTCCTCCGGTGACGGAGGAGGAGACGACTATGTCGTCGTGAATGCCGGTGAACCGCAGAATCCGCTGGTTCCGACCAATACCAACGAGAATCAGGGTGGGCGGGTCGTCGACCGGCTGTTCGCGGGGTTGAAGTATTACGACGTCGACGGGAAGGCGTACAACGAGCTCGCGCAGTCCATCGAGTCGCCGGATCGCCAGCATTACAAGATCACGATCAAGCCGGACTGGACCTTCACCGATGGGACGGCGGTGACGGCGAAGTCGTTCGTGGACGCGTGGAACTTCGGGGCGCTGGGCACCAACGGGCAGCTGAGCAGCTGGGTGTTCTCCCCGATCGTCGGCTACGACGACGTCTCGGCGAATCCGCCGAAGGCGCAGACCATGAGTGGGCTGAAGGTCGTCGACGATCACACGTTCACCGTCGATCTCACCCAGCCGTCGATGGATTTCGAACTGTCCCTGGGCTTCTCGCCGTTCTATCCGCTACCCGAGGTGGCCTACAAGGACATCAAGGCATTCGGGGAACATCCGGTCGGCAACGGCCCCTACCAGCTGACCAGCTGGGAACACAATGTCAAGATCGAGGTGAAGCCGAATCCCGGCTATCACGGCGGGCGGCCCGCGAAGAACAAGGGGCTGCGGTTCATGATGTACCAGACCTTCGAGACCGCCTACGCCGATCTGCTCGCCGGTCATCTCGACGCCCTCGACACCGTGCCCGACGGCTCGCTCGCGCTCTACAAGAAGGAGCTCGGCGACCGCGCCATCGACCACCCCACCGCGCAGAACCTGCACATCGGTTTCCCGAAGGACCTGCCGCACTTCGGCGGCGCGGAGGGCGTGCTGCGCCGCAAGGCCATCTCCATGTCGATCAACCGGGAACAGATCTGCGCCAACATCTTCCACGGCGCGCGCCTGCCCGCCCGTGACTTCACCGCCTCCACCCTGCCCGGGTTCCGCGGCGATCTGCCCGGCGTGCAATGGCTGTCCTACAACCCCGACGAGGCCAAGAAGCTGTGGGCCCAGGCCGACGCCATGTCCCCGTGGTCGGGCGCACTGCAGATCGCCTACAACTCCGACGGCGGCCACCAGGCCGTCATCGAGGCCATCGCCAACAGCGTGAAGAACACCCTGGGCATCTCCGCCGAGCCCTTCCCGTACCCGACCTTCAAGAATCTGCGCGACGAGATCACCCATCGCACCGTCGGCAAGGCCTTCCGCTATGCCTGGCAGGGCGACTACCCGTCGATGTTCGAATTCCTCACCTCGCAGTATCTGACCGGTTCGGAAACCAACGACATCGATTACGCCAATCCGGAATTCGACCGCCTGCTCAAGGCCGCCCTGGCCGCCCCCTCCCCCGACCAGGCCTGGGCCCTGCTCGCCCAGGCCCAAACCCTGCTGCTCGCCGATATGGCCGACGTCCCGGTCCTGGAATACAACGCCGCCTCGGCCCGCTCGGACCGGGTCAAGGCGCAGGTCACCTGGGCCGGCCTGTTCGACTTCGAGAACATCGAGGTGAAATAGCGGCTGTGGTCAAGTGACACAACGGGGTTCGCGCCTGCCAGGCGCGGGCCCCGTTGCTCGTTCAGCCCAGCACGAACGGGAGTCTTCCGGCCAGGTCACCCAGCTCGTCCACCTGTGCGTCAGAGGGATCGCGCCGCCCGGTGCTGATCAAGAGGGCGTCCTCATCGGTCCACGAGGCGGGGAATGGATGTCCGGCAATGGTTTCCAGCATCGCGCGGGCGTGGGCGAGGCTCTCGGCGGGCGGGCGGTGGGCACCGGGGAGGTGGGCGATCAGATCGAGGTGGTGCAGGGTCCATTCCAGAACGTAGGCGGTGAGGTAGTCGTCGGCGGTGAGGACCTGGTCGCGGGTGCTGACGTGCATGGTGCGGTCGCATAGTCGGGCGGCGCGGCCCGCGGCCGAGCCGACGTCGTCGAGGTGGAACTCGAGGAGGCGGGGTTCGCCGTAGGCGCTGGCCAGGCGGACGATGAGGGCATCCAGGGGGTCGTCGCCGGTGGGTGGGGTGTCGGAGACCTGCCAGTAGGTCACGGCATTGCGGGTCGTCGGCACGTCGACGGGGGTGACGAGGGTGATCAGGACGTCCTGGGCGTCGATGATCAAGTGGCACACCAGATCCCGCACCAGCCAGCCGGTGCAGCCCGAGGGGCGCGCGAAGTCCTCGTCGGAGAGTTCGGCGACCGCCTCGAGCAATGCCGTCCACGACTGTGAGAAGAGATCCACGGTCGCAGGTTAATCGCAGGATGGGCCTGAACCCGCACCGGGACAGCGGAATTCCATCGAGCCTAGGATCGGGCTCGCGCCGGCAGCTCGTCGAGCCAGGCGGCGAAGGCGTCGAAGGTGAAGGGTCGGCCCAGGAATCCGGTGACGAGGTCCGCGGCGTCGCGGGAGCCGCCGGGGGCGAGGATGTGGTCGCGATAGCGTTGCGCCACAACCGGATCGAACAGATCGTCGGGATCGAAGGCGGAGAACAGGTCCTTGGCGATGACCAAACTCCACATATAGGTGTAGTAGGCTGAGGTATAGCCCGCCAGGTGCCCGAACGAGGTTTGGAAGTGGGTGCCCGGCAAGGCCCCGATCAGGCCGTAGTGATCCATCGCGGCGTGCACCGCCGCGGTGTGGTCGGCGGGACGGTCGCGGTGCAGCAGATAGGACACCGCGGAATAGGCGACCTGGGTCCGCACCCCGATGCCCTGGGCGAACAGCCGTGCGTCGCGCATGCGCTCGACGAGTTCCGCCGGGATGGCCGCACCGGTCTCGTCGATGGCGAAGGTGCCCAGAATGGTGGCGTCCCAAGCCCATTCCTCGAGCATCTGCGAGGGCGCTTCGACGAAATCCCATTCGGTGGCGACACCGGAGAACCGCGCCCACCGCTGTTGGCCGCCCAGGACGTGATGCAGCAGATGCCCGAACTCGTGGAACAGCGTGACGACGTCGCGGTGCTCCATGAGCCCGCGCGGGAAGTTGCAGACCAGCACGCCCTCGGGCAGCAGGCGGTCGGTGATCCCGCCGACCAGATCGAATTGCGCGGCGTGCTTGTACTTTCCGTCGCGCGGATGCAGATCGAGGTAGATCCGGCTGCAGCGCTCGTCCCCGGAGTACACGTCGTAGGCGGTGACGTCCTCGTGCCAGCGCGGCACCTCGACCGGCCGATAGTCGAGGCCGAACAGTCGACCGGTGACCTCGAGCAGTCCGGCCCGCACCCGCGTGAAGTCGAAGTAGCGGCGGACCTCTCGCGCGTCGACGTCGAATTGCTCGCCGCGCACCACCTCGGTGTAGTAGCCGATCTCGGAGCGGTCGATGCCGGTGGCGTCCGGATCGTCCGCGCGGCGGCGTGCCAGCAGGATCTCGAGATCGCGGCGGCCCGCGGCATCGGCGGCGACCGCGATCCGATCGATGAATTCGGCTATGGCCGAACCGGATCCGATCATCTTGACGTCGGCGTCGTAGTCCGGCCAGCTCTCGAACCCGAGCAGCCGCGCCTTCTCCGCCCGCAAGTCGAGCATCTCGTGCAGGACGGCGTCATTGGCGGGCCAGCCGCGCGTCTCGAACTCGACGGTCAGCGCCCGGCGGGCCTCGGCATCGCGGGCATAGGTCCGGAACGGGAGATAGTCCGGGTAATCGGTGTTGACCGTGACGGTGCCGTCCTCGCCGACCGGGTGCGCGGCAATGAAGTCGGCGGGCAGCCCCGCCAATTGCTCCGGCGTGAGCCGCAATTCGCGAACGTCCTCGCGAATGGCCCGTCCGAAGTCCTGATCCAAGACGACGAGCCGTTCGGAGATCTCCCGCAGCCGCTCCCGCGTCGCCTCGTCACGGTCCACACCGGTACGCCGGAAGTCGCGCAACACGTGCGCACGCATGCGCAGCGCCTGCTCGTCCAACCCGTCCGTCTCGGTCGCCGCCACAATGTCGTAGAGCGCACGGTCGAGATCACGATCGGTCCTGGCCCGGTCGATCCGCTGCGCCAACTCATCGGCCAGCGTCCGCACCTCGGAATCGGGATGCACCTCCGCGAACAGCCCGGCCACCGAGCCCGCGCCCCGCAGCGCGATATCGGCGTCGTTCCACGCCCCGAGCACCGCGACCGCATCCCCGCCCGGCCCCGCCTTCAACCCCGCCAAAGTGGCTGCGGCAGTGTGCAATCGCTCCTGCACATACCCGGACAACCAATCGGACCAGTCGGCCGAGGGCAGGGCAAGCGGTTCGAGACTCATCCCTCGACCCTAGCCCGCTGTCGATCGGACCTCGAGAGCACTTGTCAGTCGAAAACGAGCACCTAGCTCAGATGTTCGGACGGCGGACCGGAACGACGGTCAGCAGCCTGTCGAGACCGACGTAATCGTCAGGGTTGGTAGTGAATAGCGGGAGATCCTGGGCGATCGCGGTCGCGGCGATCATCAAGTCGGCGACCCGTCGACGTGGTTTGCGGCCGACGGCAATGACCGCTGCCGACACTCTGCCGTAGATGCGGGCAGCCTCCGCGTCAAATGGGATCGGATCGAACTCGCTTTCCGCTCGCTGCAGAGTCTCGAGTCTGCGGGCCCGCTCTTCGTACTCGTCGTAGGCGCTCTGTTCGACTTTGCTACGGACCTCATGGGGCCCAGAGGACAATTCAGCGAGCGTTATCGCGCTGATTGCCATCTGAGCGGGGAGTTCTGCCGGATCGATATGTCTGCGCAATATCAGGATGTTCGTGTCGAGCAACCCTGATTCGTGCCGCTCATCGGTCATACGGACTGCTCATCTCGGTGTCGACCGCCGCGTCCTGATCAGCCCGGAATGCCGCAAGGTCCATTGTGGGAGCGTTGCGAGACATGGCCACGAACTGGTCCCGGCTGACGAAGCGGCGTCGCCTGCGAAGCGGGATCAATTCCGCGATCTGGTGGCCATCGCGGACAACCGTAAACGACTGACCGTCCTGGACCGCATCCATGATCTCTTTCGACCTGTTGCGTAGGTCGCGCTGATTGATCTCGGGCTGACCGGTCATGTGTCCGAGGATACAGGCGTTGTGCCACATGGTGCTACATAGTGCTACGCCGTGTACGGGTTGGCGTGGAAACGGATCAAATTCTCGACTCGGCGCGGCTACTCGGGCGTGTCCGCGTCTGCGTTCGCCGCTCGCAACACGGCGTCGAGGAGGCCGGGGAATTCGGCGTTGAGGGCCTCCTCGCAGAGGCGGAGGTGGACGTTGCCGTCGATGGTGACACGTTCGGTGACGCCTGCTTCGCGGAGGATTTTGAAGTGGTGGGCGGCGGTGGATTTGCTGATGCCGTCGTAGGTGAGGGCGCAGCGCAGGGGCTGGCCGGCGTTGGCAAGGCGGCGGACCACCTCGAGGCGGACCGGGTCCTGGAGCGCGCCGAGGACCGTCGGCAGGGCGGCCACGGGCGCTGCGGCGTCGGTGTCGGACATGAGCTACCTCACTCGGTCGGCAGGTTTGATGATTATCGAACCTGATGTATCGTCAGGTTCGATAGTAGTCAAACTTACCTGATGGAGGGTTCGATGGTATCGGCAACGGCAGTTGCGACTCGAGCCGAGCAGGGCAGCCAGACCTGGGCGTACGCGCTCATTCTCGCGGCCAGCGGGGTCGCGCTGGGGGTGTCCGGCGCGCCCGCGCCGCTGTATGGGATTTATCAGCAGAGCTGGCATTTCTCGCCGCTCACAACGACTTTCGTGTTCGCCGCCTACGCGGTGGCGGCGCTGGGTGCGGTGCTCGTCTCTGGGCGCATCTCCGATGTGGTGGGGCGCAAGCCGGTGTTGCTGGGCGCTTTCGCGACCATGATCGTCGGGCTGGTGGTGTTCCTGCTGGCCGACAATGTGGCGATGTTGCTGGTCGCGCGGGCGCTGCACGGGGCGGCGGTCGGGGCGACCGTGGTGGCGGGCGCGGCGGCGCTGCTGGATCTGCGGCCGCAGCACGGCGCGCGGTCGGGGCAGCTGTCCGGGGTCGCCTTCAATGTCGGTATGGCCGTGGCGATTCTGGGTTCCGCGGTGCTGGCGCAGTACGCGCCGCATCCGCTCCGGACGCCGTACGTGGTGATCACGGTGGTGTGCGCGCTCATCGCGGCCGGTGTGCTGGCGCTGCGGGAGCCGCACGGGGCACGCAAGAAGCAGCGCATCACCATCGCGAAACCGGCTGTGCCGCAGGAGATCCGCAGTGACTTCTGGTTCTCGGCGCTGGGTGTGATGGCGGCCTGGTCGGTGCTGGGCGTGCTGCTGTCGCTGTACCCGTCGCTGGCCTCGGCCAAGACCGGGATCCACAATCTGGTGTTCGGCGGCGCGGTGGTGGCCTCCACCGCGACAGCCGGTGCGCTCGCCCAGGCCGTCGCCGGGGGGATTCCGGCGCGCCGGGCCGCCATCATCGGCGATATCGGCATGGCCATCGCGCTGGTGCTCACCATTCCGGCGCTGAACACCGGCAACTGGGTGTTGGTGCTGCTGGCCGGGTTCGCGCTGGGCGGCACCTTCGGGCTCGGCTTCGGCGGGTCGCTGCGGCACCTGTCCAATGTTGTGCCGCAACACAAGCGGGGCGAGACCATGTCGGCCTACTACCTGCTGGCCTACTCGGCCATGGCGATTCCGACGGTCGTCGCGGGCTGGGCCGCCACCACCTGGGGGCTGAGCACGGTGTTCCCGTGGTTCGTGGTCGTGGTGGCGCTGGCCTGCGTGGGTGCCGCGGCCATCGGCCTGCGGCGCGAGCAGGCTCCGGCCGAGGCGGCCGAGGCGGCCGTGGAGACCGTCTGATTCCTCCCGGATAGCCCGAATCGCGTCCGCCCGGTGATAGCGCGTCACCGGGCGGACCTGTCATTTCGGGCGAAAGGGATTGGTGTTACGCCGATTTCGGGGGTGCGAAGTCGCGGCGGAATTGCCGCATCCGATGCGTGACCGGGCGCGGGTCGCTATTGTTCGGCTATGCGGCGGTGGAGGTTCGGTGGGGTGGTGAGCCGGACGGTCCACCGGTCGGGTCTGATGTGGTCGGTGCTGGCGGCGGTCATCGGTGGGCTCGCGATCGCGGGGCTCACCTGGTGGGGGCTGTGGCATTTTCTCGGGGTCACGGCCGAGACGCCGAATCGGCTGGATCTGGGCAAGGTCGCACTGGCCGTGACGGCGGGCGTCGGCGGTGCGGTGGCGCTGGTGGTCGCCTACCGGCGGCAGCGCGATTCCGAACGCGGGCGCTTCGCCGATGTCTTCGGGGCCGCCGCGCGCCAGCTCGGCGATCCGGATGTGGCGGTCCGCCTGGCGGGCGTCTACGCCATGGCCGGGGTGGCCGACGAATTCTCCTCGCGCTGGCGGCGGCAGCAGTGCGTGGACGTGCTGTGCGGGTACCTGCGCCTGCCGTATCACCCCGAGGAGGGCAATAGCCACCTCGTCTCCAAGACCCAGCGCATCGAGGACCACGGCACCGCCGTCGAGCGTGTGTTCAACTACCGGCAGAACGACCGGCAGGTGCGCGACACCATTGTGCGGGTGATCGCCGAGCATCTCCGGCGCACCGCCGAAACCTCCTGGTCCGCCTGCGATTTCGACTTCTCCGACGCGGTGTTCGAGGATGTCGACTTCCGCCACGCGATCTTCGCGGGTCGCACCGTCCGCTTCACCAACACCCAGTTCCTCAGCGGCCGCACGGTCAGCTTCGAGGGGGCGCGCTTCCTCGGCGGGGAGGTCACCTTCCAGGGCGCGATGTTCCGCACCCCCGCCTCCTTCGACCGGGCCGTCTTCGCGCACACCGCCGCGGACAAGTCCGATCGAGTGGGCGCGCGGACCGTCTTCACCGAGGCCACCTTCGGCGGCGGCGTCAGCTTCGAGGGTGCGCGATTCCAGGGCGCGCGAACGGCTTTCGACCGCACCACCTTCGCCGGTGAGCGCGCCAGCTTCGCCAATGCCGAATTCGCCGCCGTCCTGACCAGCTTCGAGCGCGCGGTCTTCGACGGGGAGCGGGTCACCTTCACCGGGGCCGAATTCACCGGCGCGCGAGTCACCTTCGCCGATTCCCGCTTCTACACCGAGTCCAGCTCCTTCGACTGCGCCCAACTCGGCGCGCAGGTCCGCTGGCGCACCGGCCGCACCCAGGAGGTGTCCTTCGCCCGCGCCGAGTACCACGGCCGCGTCTCCTTCGCCGACGCCGTGTTCTCCGGACGTTCGGTGAGCTTCACCAATGGCGACTTCTTCGGCGACATCTCCTTCCGCCGAGCCGCTTTCGACGCCCGCGCCGTCAGCTTCGAACGACCCCGGGCGTGGGTGGGCGTCCACTTCGACTGGGACGCCAGCCCGAACACCAAACCGGCCAACATCACCCCGACGATGTGGCCGCCCGTATTGGCCGAATCCGAAACCGTGAAGGATCCGGCCGCCTGAGCGTCGCCCGCCGGGGTGACGTGACCGCCGGATGTCAGGCGGGCAGCTCCGGCTTCAGCATCGCGAACTGCGCCCCGAACGGATCGGCGAGAATGGCGAACCGGCCGACGGAGGGAATGTCCATGGGCGGCACGATGATCG
Organism: Nocardia sp. CDC153; assembly: GCF_035818515.1. NCBI lineage: Bacteria > Bacillati > Actinomycetota > Actinomycetes > Mycobacteriales > Nocardiaceae > Nocardia > Nocardia sp. CDC153. The sequence continues at coordinate 1,291,139 of NZ_JAYKYU010000002.1, forward strand.
AGCCGGAGGCGGAGGTGACCGCCGCCGCCCGGTCGTCGACATCCTCGACGCCGAAGTAGGGGAGCCAGTGCGGGCTCGGGCCCTCCATCAGCGGCATGATGCCGCCGAAGCTGGTGGCGTCCAGGTCGCCCTCGCTGGTGGACAGAATGGTGTAGGGCATGTCGGGCATGTCGGATTGGGCCGTCCGCCACCCGAATTGCGCGCTGTAGAACGCGGCCGCGGCCGCCGGATCGGCGACATGCAACTCCACCCAGCCCAGGGCGTTGGGCGCGCTGGCCAGTTCGAAGCCGACGAAGTCACCCGGCTGCCACACTGCGTACTGCGCGCCCTGCGGATCGGTCAGATTCGCCATCCGGCCCGCGCCCATGACATCGAAGGCGTCGGTGCGAATGGTCGCCCCGGCCTGTTCGGCCGCCTTGGCGGCAGCGTCGGCGTCGGGGGTTCGGAAGTACACCGTCCACGCCGAGCTCGCGCCCTCCTCGGTGAGCTGCCCGAGCCCGGCCACCGTCTTGCCCTCCACCTGCAGGAACCCGTAACCACCGGCGTCCGGTCCCGCCGACTGGAACTGCCAGCCGAAGACCGCCGCGTAGAAGGCGGCGGCCGCGCCCGGCTCGGGGCTGCCGAGGTCGAGCCAGTTGGGGGAGCCCGTGACGAATTCGGTTGTGAGCACTGGATATTCCTTTGCGAATAGGGATTGGCCGCCGGGAACGCCCCGGCGGCTCCAGCATTCCACCGCGCGCCCGGGTGGGTTGTCGGATTGCCCGGTTGTCGTCGGGTGCGATAGCTTGCAAACGATCGAGGTCTGGGTTGGTGGAGGGGACGCGGGGCGTGTGGGCTGTGGTCGGGATGGCGGTCGTGCTGCTGTCCGTGGCGGCCGCGCTCGGCATGCGGGCGGTCTCGCGTCAGGAGCGCGCGCCGCGGGAACCGATCGGACGGCGGCGGCGGATGGTGATCGTGGCGCTGGCGCTCACGGGCTGGTTTCTGGTCTACTCCGCGGTCGCCTCGACCCTGCCGTTCGTGCATCGCGACACGGTCGCGGGCACGGCCGTTGCCGCACCGCCGGAATTGGTGCAGGCCGGACAGCCCACCACCACTTCGGCGAAACCGCACGCCGACCCTATGGCGTCATTGAAGGTCGGCGATTGCGTCGAGGTGCCGATCCAGCAGGCCAAGGACGCCTCGGGCGCACCCAGCTGGAAGGCGGGCTCGCCGGAACCGTCGACCTGTAATTCCATCGACGCGAATTACCGTGTGCTGCAGGTCGGCCCGGAGCCGTGCACCGGTCCGCTCTACACCCTGGACTCCGCGCCGCGCGACAAGACCGGCAAGGTCCGCTACCACGTGTGCATGACCTTCGATTGGCGCGTCGGCGTCTGCTACGACACCACCAATATGGATGTCCCGTCGAAGGTGGACTGCGGTACGCCCGGTGAGCACATCGTCCAGGCGACCGCGGTGTTCGAGAACTCCACCTCGGGGGCGGGGTGTCCCCGGGACGGTCGCGGCGCGGTGTGGGTGGTCTGGAGTCAACTCCAGCTCACCGTGTGCTTCCGCGGCAGCGACAGTCCCGGGAAGTGATCAGCGGCTGCGGCCGACGGTAATGACGTCCGGAATCAGCCAGGACGGCAGCGGGCGGCTGATCTTGCGCTGATCGACCACCTCGAAACCGGCGTCTTCCAGCAGTTTTCGGATCTCGCGCGGGGAGGGCGCGTGCGCCGGGAACAGCGGGCTGCGAGTCAGCCGCTGAATCGGGCGCGCGGTCGGGCCCGAGGGGTGCACGGTCGCGATGGCCACCAGGCCGCCGGGGGACAGCACCCGGTGGAACTCGCGCAACGCCACCGGATGGTCGAAGAAGTGGAAGGCGCTGGTGGAGACGACCGCATCCAGCTCGCCGTCGCCGAAGGGCAGATGCTCGGCGGCCGACTGCCGCCACTGCACGGCCGCGGAGCGGGCGCGGGCCTGGGCCAGCATGCCCTCGGAGGCATCCACGCCGTACACCGCGTCCGGGTGCAGCTCACGCTGAATGCGAGAGGTGAGAATGCCGGTGCCGCAGCCGATATCGGCGATCCGGCGCGACCCGGCCCGGCGCAGCTCGGCCAGGACCTGATCCTGCGGCGGACGGTAGACGACCAGCTGCAGCGCGGCAGTGTCATAGGCACGGGCGACATTGCCGAAGAACTGCGTCACCACGTGGTTGAAGGCTCGGTTGCCGGTGGTCAGCGAAGTGCTCATGGATGCTCCTTGTCTGTCACCCATCGAAGCAGATATCCAGCTGTCTGGGAAGGTTGCGTGGAGTACCGTCTGGCTCATGAGGATTCGTGGTGCCGTCCTGGAAGTCATCGGAGCGCAGACCCCGTTCGCGGAGTCGAAGCCGATCACCGTCGATGAGCTGGAGCTGGGTGAACCCGGTCCCGGTGAGCTGCTGGTCAAGATCGAGGCCGCCGGGCTGTGCCATTCGGATCTGTCCGTGGTCGACGGCAACCGGGTGCGGCCGGTGCCCATGCTGCTCGGGCACGAGGCCGCGGGCCGCATCGAGGCCATCGGCCCGGGGGACAGCGATCTGCGGGTGGGGCAGCGCGTGGTCATGACCTTCCTGCCCCGCTGCGGGCAGTGCGCGGGCTGCGCCACCGACGGGCGCACCCCCTGCGAACCCGGCAGCCTGTCCAACAACGCGGGCGAATTGCTCAGCGGCGGACGGCGATTGCTGCGTGACGGCGCGGAAGTCCATCACCACCTGGGTGTTTCGGCCTTCGCCACCCACGCGGTGGTGGATCGCCGCTCGGTCGTTCCCGTCGACGACGATGTGCCGCCGGAGGTCGCCGCCGTACTCGGCTGCGCGGTGCTGACCGGCGGTGGGGCACTGTTGAATTCGGCGAAACCCGGTCCGGACGACCGCATCATGGTGGTCGGTCTGGGCGGTGTCGGCATGGCCGCGGTGCTGGTGGCGGCCGCGCTGCGGTCCGGCACCGACCGCGAGGTGATCGCCGTCGACACCGTGCCCGAGAAGCTGAAGATCGCCACGGAACTGGGCGCGACCGCCGCCTACACCCCGCAGGAGATCGCCGCCGAGAACATCCAGGCCGAGGCCGTCATCGAAGCCGCGGGCAATATCCGCGCCTTCGAAACGGCGGTCGCCGCGACCGCCCCGGGCGGCGTGACGGTTACCGTCGGCCTCCCGGCCCCCGATGCCCGCGCCAGCATTTCGCCGCTGGCCCTGGTCGCGCAGGGCCGGGCCATCATCGGCAGTTACCTCGGCTCCGCCGTCCCCTCCCGCGACATCCCCGAATTCGTCCGCATGTGGCGCGAGGGCAAACTTCCCGTCGAACGCCTCGTCTCCTCTCATATCCAGCTCGAGGACATCAACGCGGCCATGGACGAGCTCGCCGCCGGTCACGCCCTGCGCCAGGTGATCGTCTTCGACTGACAAGACTCCGCGAGTACCACGGGCTCGAGCGGGAGGGCTAGCGGGCCGCCATTTCGTCCAGTCGCGCTCGCAGCGCCTCGTTCTCGCGGCGCAGTTGGTCGATCTCGGCGGTGAGGCGGTCGTGGTCGGTGGCGGCGGTGCGGCGCTCGAGGGCTACGGCCTCGTCGAGGCGGGCCTTGGTGAAGCGGGGGCGGATGTATTTGACGCAGTTCCAGTTGGTGGCTTCGACGGTGATGAGGATGGCGCGTTCGGCGATCTTCTGGATCGCGCCGGTGTAGGCGCTGGCGACCCGGTCGACCAGGTCCGGGTCATCGGCGCGTTCGACCATGCGGGCGCGGCCGTAGAGCTTGAGGCGTTCGCGGAGCGGGTAGTCGATGAAGAAGAGGGTGACGCGGTCGTTGGTGGTGAGGTTACCGACGGTGACGTATTGCTGATTGCCGGACAGGTCGGCGAAGGCGATGGTCCGGTCGTCGAGAACCTGGACGAAACCCGGTGGGCCGCCACGGTGTTGGATGTAGGGCCAGCCGTCGGGTGTGGTGGTGCCGAGGAAGAAGGAGTCGGCGGCTCGAATGAATCCCCGCTCGCGCAGCTCGAGCTCCTGGGGCTCATCGCGACCGTTCTCGAGCTGCGCACCGTAGTCCCGATAGCTCCCCGCGATTCGCTGTCGCTCCCGCGCCGCCTCCGAGAAGGCGATCCGCGCATACCGATTCGACATTGCGCTCCCTTCCACATCCCCTGCGAACGCGTTTTACAGTACGCCCGTACTGGATGGGAGGAGGTGCGGCGTTCGTCACTGCGGAGTGAGCGGCAGGGTTTTCCACCAGTCGACGATGCCGCTGGGGGTGGTGGGGTTGCCTCGGGTGTAGAGGAGGAATTTCTCGCGGGCCGGATCGTCGAAGAAGGAGGTGGCGAAGGCGGTGGAGGGAACGTCGATGGGGGCGTCGAAGCGGTGGTTGGTGTATTGCTTTGCGCCGCAGAACTCCTTGAAGGCGAGGTCCTCCAAAGTGGTTCCGGCGGGACGGATTCGGTGCGTCGCCGCGCGGGCGACGGCGGCGGAGCTGTAGGCGAACACGATGTATTCACGGACGTCGTGGTCGGCCGAGTATTGGCAGTCCCAGGCCGCGGACCAGCCCTCGAAGGCGATGGGCGGCAGGAAATCCCGGGTGTCGTGGTCGACCACGCGGCAGCTGGCGGCCGCGTAGCCCGAACCCAGTTCGGGGTTGCGGGGAACCAATCCCGGAAAGGCCGCACTGATTTCGCCGATCTCGGCGGCGGGCGACTTGGGTTTGGCGGTATTGCCGGACGGCGTCACCAGAAACACCGCGAGCCCCAGTGCGGCCGCGAGACACACACCCAGCAGCACCACGGCCCGTAACCCCAGGATCCACCGCCGACCGGTCGACGGCCGCGTTTTCGATTCCGAGACAGTCGCTTTCGGAAACCGATCACTGGGCGGACCCATGAGCGCCGGAATATCGGTGAGCCGACCCGAGCGCAACGCCACCGACTGCTGCGCGGACCGGCGCTGGACATGGGCACCCGACTGCAACGCTCGCGGATCCTGCCGAGGCCGCGGCCCCGTCGCGGTCCCCCGCCGATTCGCCGCGGCCGAATCCGCCCGGCGCACCGGCTTGTCCGGGGTTCGCTCCCGAATCGAGATGGTCGCCGAACCCACCGGATCCCCGACCGTCAAGGCCCGCCGCGCCGCCGCCGCGAATTCCGAACACGACGGGTACCGCGCATCCGGATCCTTGGCCAGCGCCCGCGCGAACACCGGGTCCAGCGCCGCGGGCAACCCCGGCCGCCGACTCCGCACCGGCGGCGGATTGTCGTAGAGGTGCGATTTCACGATCGCACCGAGATCCGATGCCGGAAACAGCGTGAATCCGGTCAACAATCGAAACAGCGTGCAGGCCAACGAATATTGATCCGACCGCGGCCCCACCGGATAATTCTGCAATTGCTCGGGCGAGGCGTAGGCCAGCGTCGCCATCACCGAACCGGACCCGGTGAGTCCCCCGGTGTCCTCCTGTAATCGGGCGATTCCGAAGTCGGTGAGCAGCACTCCCTCCTGCTGTTCCCGCGTCTCGCGCGCCAGCAGGATATTGGCGGGCTTCACATCCCGGTGCAGCACGCCCACCCGGTGCGCGTAATCGAGCGCGTCGGCCGTGGCGGCGACGATTTCCACGGCCTGCTCGGCCGTCATATCCGTCACCGCCTCGGCCTCGACGCCGTCGACGTATTGCATGGCGATCCATAGTCGCCCGTCCTCGACCCCCCGGTCGTAGACGGTGACCACGCCCGGGTGATTCAACCGCGCCGCCAGATCGGCCTCGCGCTCGAATCGCGCGTGAGTCTGGTTGTCGCCGTGGAATTCCGCGTTCAATACCTTGAGCGCGATCCATCGCGGCAGCCTGGGATGACGCGCCAAGTACACGGCGCCCATTCCGCCACGCCCGAGCTCGCGTTCGATCACATACCCGGCGAAGTTCTCACCTGGAGAAAGCACTGACCCCTCCCATTCCGGCGAGGTGATCATAGCCACAAACGGGCATACCTCACCGGCAACGGAAAACTACCGCCGGGTAGCGAATTCGCGGGCGGACCCGCGAATTCTCAGGGAACCAAACGACGTACGGCGACCGGCAGGTCACGCGTGCGCCGATACGGGCCCGCCACCGCGACGCCGAACGGGCGGGCGAGGAGGGTCGCGGCGATCTTGGAGACCTCGTCGGTGGTGACCTCGTCGATGCGGAGCAGGGTGTCGGAAACACTGCGGTGATTGCCGTAGCTGAGTTCCGAGCGGCCGATGCGGTTCATGCGCGAGCCGGAATCCTCGAGACCGAGCACCAGGCCGCCGCGCAGCGACCCCTTGGCACGGGCGCATTCGGCATCGGTGATGCCGTTGGCCGCGACGTCCTCGAGCACCCCGCGCGCCAAAGTGGCGACGTGGCCGAGGTTTTCGGGCTGGCAGCCGATGTAGACCGAGAACGCGCCGGTGTCGGCGAAGGTGTCGACGCTGGAGTACACCGAGTACGCCAGGCCGCGCTCCTCCCGAATCCGCTGGAACAGCCGCGAGCTCAGGCCGCCGCCCAGCACGGTGTTGAGCACCGACAGCGGCCAGCGCTTCTCACCCTCGTGGCGGCCGAAGGCCCGGGTGCCGAAGACCAGATGCGCCTGCTCGCTGTCGCGCTGCATGCGCAGCAGCTCCGGATTGCCGCGCGGCCGGAACTTGCCCTCGCGCCGGGGCGCGGGCTCGAGCCCGGGTTCGAGGCGATCGGCGAAGGCGCGGTACACCAATTCGACCACGTGGTCGTGCTCGATATTGCCCGCCACGGCCACCACCATGCGGTCGGGGCGGTAGCGGCGCAGATGGAACGAACGCAGCTGGTTGGCCTGCATGGACTCGATGGTCTCGATGCTGCCGATCACCGGACGCCCCACCGGATGATCGCCGAACAGCGCGGTGAGGAAGGCGTCGCCGACCATGTCCTCGGCGTCGTCGTCGCGCATGGAGATCTCCTCCAGCACCACCTGACGCTCGACCGCGACATCCTCGGCCCGGCACAGGCCGTTGAGCACCACGTCGGAGACGAGATCCACCGCCAGCGGCAGATCCTCGTCCAGCACGTGCGCGTAGTAGCAGGTCTGCTCCTTGGCGGTGAACGCGTTCAGTTCGCCGCCAACGGCATCCATGGCCTGCGCGATGTCCAGGGCCGAACGCGTGGGCGTCGCCTTGAACAGCAGATGCTCGAGGAAGTGCGCGGCACCGGCGACCGTCGGCCCCTCGTCGCGCGAGCCGACCCCGACCCACACGCCGACCGACGCCGACCGCACGCCCGGCACATGTTCGGTGACCACTCGTAGGCCGCCCGGCAGTACCGTGCGGCGGACGCCGATGTCCGTGGCGGGTGCCTCTTTTCGGTCGATCACCAGTGAAGAGCCCCCTTGCTCCAGATTCCGGAGCAAGGGGGCGGTGTCTGTCGCGGTGCGCGCGGACCCCGCGCGCACCGCGGACTGCTTCTTCGTCACAGAGAAATAATTACTCTGCGTTGGCCTCGACCGCAGCCGAGGCTTCGGAGTTGTCCGAATCCTCGTCGATCGGCACCAGCGAGATCTTGCCGCGGTTGTCGATATCGGCGATCTCGACGCGGATCTTGTCGCCCACGTTGACCACATCCTCGACCTTGGCGACGCGCTTGCCGTTGCCCAGCTTCGAGATGTGGACCAGACCGTCGCGGCCCGGCAGCAGCGAGACGAACGCGCCGAAGGCGGTGGTCTTGACGACCGTGCCCAGGAAGCGCTCGCCGACCTTCGGCAGCTGCGGGTTGGCGATGGCGTTGATCGCGTCGATCGCGGCCTGCGCCGACGGGCCGTCGGTCGCGCCGACGAACACGGTGCCGTCGTCCTCGATGGAGATGTTGGCGCCGGTGTCCTCGGTGATCTGGTTGATGACCTTGCCCTTGGGCCCGATCACCTCGCCGATCTTGTCGACCGGGATCTTGATGGCGGTGACACGCGGAGCGTAGGGGCTCATCTCGTCCGGGGTGGCGATGGCCTCGGCCATCACGTCCAGGATGGTGTAGCGAGCGTCCTTGGCCTGGTTCAGCGCACCGGCCAGCACCTGCGACGGGATGCCGTCGAGCTTGGTGTCCAGCTGCAGCGCGGTCACGAACTCGCGGGTGCCGGCGACCTTGAAGTCCATGTCGCCGAAGGCATCCTCGGCGCCCAGGATGTCGGTGAGGGCCACGTAGCGGACCTCGTCCTCACCCTTGTCGTTCTTCACGGTGTCGGACACCAGGCCCATGGCGATACCGGCGACGGGGGCCTTGAGCGGCACACCGGCGTTCAGCAGCGACAGGGTCGAGGCGCAGACCGAGCCCATCGAGGTGGAACCGTTGGAGCCCAACGCCTCCGAGACCTGACGGATGGCGTAGGGGAACTCCTCCTGCGACGGCAGCACCGGCACCAGCGCACGCTCGGCGAGCGCGCCGTGGCCGATCTCGCGGCGCTTGGGCGAGCCCACGCGGCCGGTCTCACCGGTGGAGAACGGCGGGAAGTTGTAGTGGTGCATGTAGCGCTTGGAGGTCTCCGGGCCGAGCGAGTCGACCTGCTGCGCCATCTTCACCATGTCGAGGGTGGTGACGCCCAGGATCTGGGTCTCGCCACGCTCGAACAGCGCCGAACCGTGGGCGCGGGGAACCACCGCGACCTCGGCGGACAGCGCGCGAATGTCGGCCAGGCCGCGGCCGTCGATGCGGAAGCTGTCGGTCAGAATGCGCTGGCGCACCAGCTTCTTGGTGACCGAGCGGAAGGCCGCGCCGATCTCCTTCTCGCGGCCCTCGAAGGACTCCGCGAGCTCGGAGAGCACCGAGAGCTTGATCTCGTCGATCTTCGCCTCGCGCTCCTGCTTGTCGGCGATGGACAGCGCCTCGTTCAGCTCACGCTTGGCGGTGCCCTCGACGGTCTCGTAGGCGTCCTGCTGGTACGGCAGGAAGATCGGGAACTCCTCGGTCGGCTTGGCGGCCAGGGTCGCCAGGTCCGACTGCGCCTTGCACAGGCGGGCGATGAACGGCTTGGCGGCCTCGAGGCCCTGCGCCACAACGGCTTCGGTCGGGGCCTGGGCGCCGTCGGCGACCAGCTCGATGACCTTCTCGGTGGCCTCGGCCTCGACCATCATGATGGCGACGTCACCGTCGACCACGCGGCCCGCGACGACCATGTCGAAGACAGCTCCTTCGAGCTGCTCGACGGTCGGGAACGCGACCCACTGGCCCTCGATCAGCGCGACGCGCACGCCGCCGACCGGGCCGGAGAACGGCAGACCCGCGATCTGGGTGGACGCCGAGGCGGCGTTGATCGCGACCACGTCGTAGAGATCCTTGGGATCCAGCGACATGACGGTCACGACGACCTGGATCTCGTTGCGCAGACCGTCGACGAACGACGGGCGCAGCGGCCGGTCGATCAGGCGGCAGGTCAGGATGGCGTCGGTGGAGGGGCGGCCCTCGCGACGGAAGAACGAGCCGGGGATGCGGCCCGCGGCGTACATGCGCTCTTCGACATCCACCGTGAGCGGGAAGAAGTCGAACTGGTCCTTGGGCTGCTTGGAGGCGGTGGTCGCCGACAGCAGCATGGTCTCGTCATCGAGGTAGGCGACCACGGAACCCGCGGCCTGCTTGGCCAGACGGCCGGTCTCGAAACGGATGGTGCGAGTTCCGTAGCTGCCGTTGTCGATCAGGGCGACGGACTCGAAAACGCCGGGCTCGACCTCGGCGGCGGAACTGGTCTGGGTGTCAGACATGTGTTTTATCTCAACCTCTCGTCTTCGCCGGTTGCTCGCACATTCCTCTCGTGCGATCCGGCTCGTCGGCCGTACCCGGCATGGGCGCGCGACAGCCCTCGTGGCTGCGGCACGCACACCCGGCCGGTACCCCCTTGGGTACGGCGACGCGGAGGCGGTCATCGATCGAAGCCCTCCGGGCGCGCATGGTTCATCTCAATCTCGCGCCCCGAAAAGCCACTACCGAAGACCGACGCCACGCGACGGGTGCATACGGCTTCTGTTGGCGTATACACGTCTCGACCTCCCCCTCGTGGGGATTTCGGACACATATACGAAAGGCCAACGAGGAGATTCTATGCCTCCTCGTTGGCCGGTTCGTCAACTACCTCTGCTGTACGAGGTGTGTCACCTCGGTCACTGAGGTTCCCGCGCCCTCTGCTGGCAGAGGTTTCGGCACTGAAATCAGCGACGCAGGCCGAGACGCTCGATCAGCGAACGGTAACGCTCGATGTCCTTCTCCTGGAGGTACTTCGAGAGCCGCTTGCGACGACCGATCAGCGCCATCAGACCGTGGCGGGTGTGGTGGTCGTGCTTGTGCTTCTTGAGGTGCTCGGTGATGTCGGCGATGCGCTTGGACAGCAGCGCGATCTGGGCCTCCGGGGAACCGGTGTCCTTCTCGTGCACGCCGTACTCGGCGAGGATCGCCTTCTTCTGCTCAGTGGTCAGAGCCACGAATCACTCCTGTGTTTCAGTCCGCGCTCCAAAAGGTGGGTCCCAACTCTCGGGACTCTCAGGGGCAAGCCCCTGAAACCCCGAATGAGAGGTTGGGATGGGCGCCGCCGCGGACCGCAGCAAACCCGACGGACCAGCTTACAGGTCCTCGGAGGTGAGGACTTTTCGGGCCTGGTCCACGTCCTTGCCGATGGCCTCGACCAGGTCGTCGATGGATTCGAATTTGCGCATGCCGCGCAGCTGTTCGACGAAGTCGACGGCCACCCGCTTGCCGTAGAGGTCGCCGTCGAAATCGAGCAGGTGCGGCTCGACGGTGCGGTTGCGGCCGTCGAAGGTGGGGTTGGTGCCGACGGAGATGGCGGCCATATGGCGCTGGCCGGTGAATTCGTCGCCGGGTTCGAGGACGGTGAACCAGCCCGCGTAGACGCCGTCGGCGGGAATCGCGGCGTGCATGGTCGGGGCCACATTGGCGGTCGGGAAGCCCAGGCCCTTGCCGCGGCCGTCGCCGTGTACGACCACGCCCTCGACGCGGTGCGGGCGGCCCAGCGCCTCGGCGGCCGCGCTCACATCGCCCTCGCTCAGGCAGCCGCGAATATAGGTGGAGGAGAAGGTGACGGCGTGCTCGCCGAGCAGCTGCACACCGTCGACGTCGAAGCCGTACTGGGCGCCGAGCTCGCGCATGGTGTCGAGGGTGCCCGCGGCCTGCTTGCCGAAGGTGAAGTTGTCGCCGACGACGACCTCGGACACGTGCAGGCGGTCGACGAGCAGGTTCTGGACGTATTCCTCGGGGGTGAGCTTCATGAACTCGCGCGTGAACGGCATGACCACGAACACGTCGATGCCGAGTTCCTCGACCAGTTCCGCGCGCCGGTCCAGCGTGGACAGCTGGGCGGGATGCGAACCCGGCCGCACCACCTCGAGCGGGTGCGGGTCGAAGGTCATGAGCACCGACGGAACACCGCGCACCGCAGCCGATTTCACCGCGCGGCTGATCAGCTGGGCATGCCCGCGGTGCACGCCGTCGAACACCCCGATCGTGAGGACACACCGGCCCCAGTCCGCGGGCATCTCCTCGAGGCTTCGCCATCTCTGCACACCGGAAGCCTACTGAAAGCGCGGATCGGACAATATTCGGCGGTGCGGATCTTCACGGGCGGAAGCACGCCCGTCACCGTGCGTTCACCGGGCCACCGCCCTTGGGTCCGGCGGCCCCTACCAGCGAGCGCGCCGATGTGTGAAACCGCGACAGGTGTGCCTAAGCTCGGGTACGTGCCCGGAAAACGAGACATCGCCACCCGCCGCGAGCTGGCCGATCCGTCCGCACCTTCCGAGACCGTTGGCAAGACCGCGACTGTCGCCCCGGTGCTCTCCTCGGTCGCCCAGGACTATTTGAAAGTGATCTGGACCGCGCAGGAGTGGTCGCAGGAGAAGGTGTCGACCAAGCTGCTGGCGGAGAAGATCGGCGTGTCGGCGTCGACGGTGTCCGAGGCGGTGCGCAAGCTCGCCGATCAGGGGTTGGTCGAGCACGCGCGGTACGGGGCCATCACATTGACCGAGGACGGCCGCCGCGCCGCCATCGCCATGGTGCGCCGGCATCGGCTCATCGAGACCTTCCTGGTCAATGAGCTCGGCTACGGCTGGGACGAGGTGCACGACGAGGCCGAGGTGCTCGAGCACGCGGTCTCCGAGACGCTGGTGGAGCGCATCGACGCCAAACTCGGCCACCCCGACCGGGATCCGCACGGGGACCCGATTCCGTCGGTGGACGGCGCGGTACCGACTCCCCCGGCCCGGCAGCTCAGTGATTTCGACGCGGGCGAAGCCGGGCGGGTGGCAAGGATTTCCGACTCCGATCCGGCCATGCTGCGCTACTTCGATTCCCTCGGCATCGCCCTGGACACCCCGATCGCGGTGATCGAGCGCCGCGACTTCGCGGGGACGATCGCGGTGCGGGTGCAGGAGCGGACCATCGACCTCGGCAGCATTGCCGCCGAGGCCATCTGGTTGAGCGACGCGCACTAGCTCAGGCGCGGTTCTGCTCCGCCTCGGCGACGAGCGCGGCGATCTCATCGGCGAACGCGGAGAACAACTCCGGGGGCAGGCTGTGGCCGAGGCCCGGGTAGGTGACCAGGCGCGCGCCCGGAATCGCCGCGGCGGTGGCCCGGCCGCCGCTGACGTCGATCATCGGATCGTCGAGTCCGTGGATCACCAGGGTCGGCACGCGCAGGGTCGCGAGCTGGTCCGTGCGGTCGGTCTCCGAGGCCAGCACCGCCAGGAAATGGCGCATCATCGCCGACTCGTCCACGCCCCGGTCGTAGGCGCGGCCCGCCCGGTCGGCCACCGCGGCCTCGTCGAACGCGAAGCCGGGTGAACCGACCGCCCGGATATTGCGGACCTGCCAGGCGATATAGCCGTCGCGATCCCGCGGCCACCGGCCCGCCGACCCGAGTACGCCCGGTTTCGGTTGTCCCACAGCGGGATTGCCCGTCGTGGCGGACATCGAGGTCAGCGAGCGCACCCGGTCCGGATATTCGATGGCGACGGTCTGGGCGATCATCCCGCCCATGGACAGTCCGACCAGGTGCGCGCCGCCGATCTCGAGCGCGTCCAGCAGCCCGACCGTGTCGGCGGCCATATCGGAGAGGTTGTAGGCGGCCGAGGACGCGTCCCCGGCCATGGCCGCGACGACATCGGGCTCCGGCGCATCGGACATCCACGTCGAGCGCCCGGTGTCGCGGGAGTCGAAGCGGATGACCCGCAGTCCGCGCCCGGCCAATTCGGCACAGAACTCCTCGGGCCAATGGATCATCTGCGCCGCCCCGCCCATGATCAGCAGCACCGGCGGGTCGCCGGGCTCGCCGAATTCCTCGTATGCGATGTCCAGCCGCGCCGGTCCAACCCCGGATGCCATTCGCTCGGTCATGACTCCCCTTCCACAGTCCGCTTCGACCAGCGATTATGGGTCCGCTCCGGGGTCTTGCGGCAAGTGCCCACACCCGATATACGTTGAAGTGGGGGAAGGACTTCAGACCAGGCGGTGGCCGCCGTCCACGTGCAGCACCGTGCCGGTGACGAACTCGCTGCGCAGGAGTGAGAGCACCACCGTCGCAACATCTTCCGGCCGCCCCAGGCGACGGGCGGGCAGCTTCTCGGCCATGGCGGCCAGCCGCTGCTCCTTGTCCTCCCACGGCATGTTGTCCCAGATCCCGGTCAGCACCCAGCCCGGTGAGACGGCGTTGACGCGAATCGGGGCCAATTCCACCGCAAGTGCCCTTGCCAGGCCCTCGAGCGCGGCATTGATCGAGGCGACCATGGCCCCGCCCGCCGCCGGTCGGTAGGCCGCGATTCCGGAGATGAAGGTCAGTGAACCGGTGGGCGCGAGCCGTGCGTGCTTGGCCAGCAGCATGTTTCCGATCAGTTTGGTCTGCAGGAAGCCGCTGGCGTGGCTGAAGTCGAATTCGGTGATGGGCCCGTAGGACCCGGCCAGATCCGCCGCCGTGGAGATGACGTGGTCGACCGTCCCTACCGTCTCGAACAGCCGCGACACCTGTTCCTCATCGGTGATATCCGCCGCGATGGCCGTCAGTTTCCCATCCCCGAGCTCCCGCACCGCATCGGCCAGCCGCTGCTCCGACCGCCCGACAATGATCACCTCGTAACCCGCACCGAGCAGCGCGTCCGCAATGGCCTGCCCCATCCCGGAGCCGCCACCTACCACTACCGCACGTCCAGCCTGCGCAATTCCGTTGTCTGTCATGCCATTCAGCCAACCGCCCCCGTGGCTCGCGGTCCACGACGCACGGCCTAAGGCCCATGAGGCCCGGCCTAACAGCCCATGCCAGGGTGCCAATGAACAGTAAAGTTTCCTAACCTGACCCCAAAGCGTTGACGGCTCAACGCAAGCGGACCTACAGTCCTCCCAACAATTGGAAACACTCCTAACAGTTCGCGTGCGGGGCATTTGGAGCTGCCAGGGAGGGAGGATCTGCCCATGACTACCAGTCGCCGCCCTGTCGCGGGCACACCCAGTCTGTTGCGAGCCATCAACGACCGGGCCGCATTCGATCTGCTGTTGGCCAACGGGCCGCTCTCGCGCACCCGGATAGGCACGCTCACCGGGCTTTCCAAGCCGACCGCCTCACAGATGCTGGCCCGCTTGGAGGATGGCGGACTGGTCGTTCCGGTCGGCACCTCGGTGGGCGGTCCGGGCCCGAATGCGCAGCTGTACCAGGTGAATCCGGCGGCGGGCTACGTGGCCGGACTGGACGCGACCCCGAGCACCCTGCGGGTGGCGATCGCCGACATCGTCGGCACCACACTGGTCGAACACGAGATCGCCACCCGCGGATGGACTGCCGCGCAGACGATCACGAACGTCGCCGCGGAGGTGTCCGCCGCCACCACCCGCGCCGGACTCGCGCCGGACTCGCTGCGCCGGGTCGTGATCGGCATCGGGGGTGCACTCGATCCGGCCACCGGTCGGCTGCGCTACGCCACCCATCTGCCGGGGTGGCACTCCCCCAGACTGGTCGGCGAGCTGGAAGACGCTCTGGGCGTTCCGGTTTCGATCGAGAACGACGTCAACCTCGCCGCCGTCGCCGAACGGATCCACGGGGTGGCGCGCGAGTGCGAGGACTTCGTGCTGCTGTGGGTCGGCGAGGGCATCGGCGCCGCGATCATGATCGGCGGCCGGCTGCACCGCGGCTTCACCGGCGGCGCGGGCGAAGTCGGTTACATGCCGCTGCCCGGCGCGCCGATCGTCCGCAACGTCCGCCGCAAGAATTCCGGCGGCTTCCAAGAACTCGCCGGGGCGCCGGCGGTCCGGGTCCTGGCCCGGCAGCACGGCATCGGCGGACCGACCGCCGCGCGCGCCGTCGCCAAGGCCGTGGAAAAACCCGAAAACCCGGCGGGAGAGGCGTTTCTGGCCGAGTTCGCGGGGCGACTGGCCCTCGGACTGGCCACGATCGTCGCGGTACTCGATCCGCAGCTGCTCATCCTGGCGGGTGACGTGCCGCGCGCCGGGGGCGAGCGGTTGCGCGCCCTGGTCGAAGACGCGCTGGGCGAGCTCATCTTCACGCGGCCGGAGGTCCGCACCAGCAGCCTGTCCGGTTCACCGGTCCTGCGCGGCGCGCTCGAACGCGCCCTGGCCGCCGCCCGCGACGACGTCTTCGCCACCTACTGACAACTGAATACAGCGCTACACCAGGTAATTCGGCAGTACCCGACGGGTGCCGCACCCCTTCAGGAGAACCCATGCGCAGTCTCACGCGCCGCACCCTCACCGCCCTCACCGCCACGGCGGTGGTCGCGCTGCTCGGCACCGCCTGTACCGGCCAGAGTCCCAGCGGCAGTGACGGTTCCGACTCCGGCAAGGATGTGACCATCACCTTCTGGCACGGCTGGAGTCAGGACAACGAGGTCAAGGCCATCAAGGCCAATGTGGCCGCGTTCGAGAAGCTGCACCCCAACATCCACGTCAACGTGGTCGGCAACATCTCCGACGACAAGAGCGAACAGGCGCTGCGCGCGGGCGGTTCCGACGCCCCGGACGTGGTGTCCTCCTTCACCACCGACAATGTCGGCAAGTTCTGCTCCGCGAACGTGTGGGCCGATCTGAATCCGTTGTTGCGCAAGGACAATATCGATCCGGCCGCCACCTTCCCGGCGCCGATGCTCAATTACAGCCAGTTCCACGGCAATCAGTGTTCTCTGCCGTTGCTCGGTGACGCGTACGGGTTGTACTACAACAAGACGGCGTTCGCCGCGGCCGGAATCACCGCGCCGCCCAAGACCTTCAGCGAATTCGCCGCCGACGCGGTGAAATTGACGGTGCCCGACGGTGCGGGCTACAAGCAGCTCGGCTTCATGCCGACCTTCCACGGCTACGAGACCCTGCCCGCGCACTACCTGGGCCAGTACGGCAGCACGTATTTCGGGCCCGACGGCAAGTCCAATATCGCCTCCGATCCCACGGTCGCGGCCATGTTCACCTGGCAGAAGGACCTGATCGCCAAGCTCGGTGGCTACGACCGGCTCGAGCGCTACCGCAGCGGATTCGGCGACGAGTTCAGCGCGAAGAACCCGTTCGAGACTGGCCAGGTGGCCATGTCGCTGGACGGCGAGTGGCGCACCGCCGCGCTGGCCGACGATCACGTGAGCTTCGACTGGGCCACCGCGCCGTTCCCGGTGCCCGACGACCAGGCCGCCACCTATGGGCGCGGCTACCAGACCGGCACCATCATCGGCATCGCCAAGTCCAGCAGCAAGCAGACCGCCGCGTGGGAATTCGTGAAGTATCTGACCACCAACACCGACGCGGTGGTCAGCTTCGCCAACGCCATCCACAATGTGCCGAGCACGCTCGCCGCGCTGGCCTCCCCCGCGGTGATCGCGGACCCGGCGTTCAAGACGTTCCTCGACATCGCCAAGAACCCGAATTCGTCGACCACCCCGGCCAGCATCAACGGCGGCGCCTATCAGCTGTCGATCCAGAACTTCGGCTACGACTTCGAAGCCGGCCGCGCCACCGATCTGCAGGCCGGGCTGCGGGCCACGGCCCAGGAGATCGACACGGCCATAGATCAGGCGAAATGACCGTGACCGCACGCGCTTCCACCCGGGCGGCGCTGCGCCGCAAGCGCCGCCGGGGTGCCGTGCGCACGCTGCTGTTCTTGTCGCCGTGGCTGATCGGGTTCAGCGTCTTCTTTCTGTACCCGTTGGTGTCGACCGTCTACTTCTCGTTCATGCGGTACGACGGGTTCACCGCGCCGAGCTTTGTGGGCCTGCGCAATTGGCGCTATGTGATCGACAAGTACCCGTATTTCTGGCCGGGACTGCGCAATACGGTCTGGCTGGTGGTCGTGATGGTGACGCTGCGGGTGATCTTCGGGCTGGGCATCGGCATGCTGGTCACCAAGCTCAAGACCGGCGCGGGGTTCTTCCGGACCGTGTTCTATCTGCCGTATCTGGCCCCGCCGGTGGCGGCCACGATCGCGTTCGCGTTCCTGCTCAATCCCGGCACCGGGCCGGTGAACCATCTACTCGGTGATCTCGGGCTGCCGCGGCCGGGCTGGTTCACCGACCCGGCCTGGTCCAAGCCCGCGCTGACCATGTTGGCGCTGTGGGGAATCGGCGATCTGATGGTCATCTTCACCGCCGCCCTGCTGGACGTGCCTCGCGAGCAGTACGAAGCGGCGCTGCTCGACGGCGCCGGGGGCTGGCAGCGGTTCCGGTACATCACGCTGCCGACCATCCGGCCGGTCGTGTTGTTCGCGGTGGTGACCGGCGTGATCCAGACCATGCAGTACTACACCCAGGCCATCGTCGCCGGAAAGGTGGCCAGCGGGGTCATCGGCGGATCGGGCCAGCAGTGGGAGCCCGGTTATCCGCACGCCTCGACCTGGACGCTGCCGCAAATGGTCTACAACCTCGGCTTCCAGCGCTTCGACACCGGCTCGGCGTGTGTGGTCGCGGTGATCCTGTTCACCGTGTCGATGGCATGCACCGCGCTGCTGCTGCGGCGCCGAGCCGGATTCCTGGAGGACTGATCATGGCCACGACAACCGCTGTGCGCGTGCCGGTTCCGGCCGCGCGGGTACCGGTGCGCGCGCCACGGCGCCGGGTCGCGCTGGAGTGGATCGCCGTGCACGCGCTGGCGATCGCGGGCGCGCTGCTGTTCGTGCTGCCCTTCGTGTTCGTCTTCCTCACCTCGGTGATGTCGGACCGGCAGGCGCTGACGTCGGATCTGTGGCCCGGTGAATGGCATTGGGGGAACTACCTTCACGTGTGGCGGACGCCGGGATTCCTGACCTGGTGGCGCAATACGCTGTGCTACGCCGCGGGCGGCACGGCGCTGACGCTGCTGTCGAGCACACCGGTCGCCTACGCGCTGGCCAAGTTCCGCTTCCGCGGCCGCAATCTGGCGCTGATGGCGGTGGTGTCGATGATGATGCTGCCACCGCAGGTCACCGTCATCCCGATGTATCTGTTGTGGGCCAAGCAGTTTCATCTCACCGGATCGCTGTGGCCGCTGATCGTGCCGATGGCGTTCGGGGACGCGTTCACCATCTTCCTGCTGCGGCAGTTCCTGCTGACCATTCCGAACGAGTATCTGGAGGCGGCACGGATCGACGGCTGCGGGGAGCTGCGCATCCTGCTGCGGATCGTGGTCCCCATGGCGCGGCCCGCGCTGGCCGCGGCGGGCCTGTTCCAGTTCTTCTATTGCTGGAACGACTATTTCGGCCCGCAGATCTACGCCAGTGAGAACCCGGGCGCCTGGACCCTGAGCTACGGCCTGGAGTCGTTCAAGAGCGCCCACCACACCAACTGGAATCTCACCATGGCCGCCACCCTGCTGGTGATGGCGCCGGTGATCATCGTTTTCTTCTTCGCCCAGCGAGCCTTCGTCGAAGGCGTGACATTGACAGGGGTCAAAGGCTGATGGTCAGGGGTCAAAGGCTGATGCCGTCCTCGAGAGTGGCGATCGTCGGCGCCGGTTCCACCTACACACCGGAACTGATCGACGGGTTCGCCCGGTTGCGCGACACCCTGCCGATCGATGAGCTGGTGCTCATCGATCCGGCGGCGGACCGGCTGCGACCGATCGCCGCGCTGGCGCGGCGAATCTTCGCCAAACAAGGCCACAGCGCGCGGATTTCGACCGCCGCCACGGTCGCCGACGGCGCCGTGGACGCCGACGCGGTACTGATCCAGTTGCGGGTGGGCGGGCAGACCACCCGGCGCGACGACGAGACCTGGCCGTTGCAGTGTGGTTGTGTCGGACAGGAAACCACCGGGGCGGGAGGTCTGGCCAAGGCGCTGCGCACCGTGCCGGTGGTGCTCGAGATCGCCGAGCAGGTGCGCCGGGCCAATCCGGACGCGTGGATCGTGGATTTCACCAACCCGGTCGGAATCGTCACGCGCGCACTGCAATCCGCCGGGCACAAGGCGGTCGGACTGTGCAATGTCGCCATCCACCTGCAGCGGAAGTTCGCCGACAGTCTCGGTGTGCCGCCGGAATCGGTTCGGCTCGAGCATGTCGGTCTCAACCATCTCACCTGGGAGCGCGGGGTCACGGTGGGCGGGCGGGACGTGCTGCCCGAGCTGCTGGATCGATTCGGTGCGAAAATCGCCGAGGACGTGGAGATTCCGCTGGCACTGATCCGGCATCTGGGTGCGGTTCCGTCGTACTACCTGAAGTACTACTACCGGCACGACGCGGTGGTCGAGGAGCTGCAGGCCAGTGGTCCGCGCGCGGACCAGGTCGCCGAGATCGAGCGGCGGCTGCTGGACATGTACGCCGATCCGGCGCTGGACACCAAGCCCGCGCTGCTCGGCGAACGCGGCGGGGCGTACTACTCCGAGGCCGCGGTCCAGCTCGTCGCCGCGCTGCTGGGTACCGGCGGTGGCAGTGTGCAGGTGGTCAATACCCGCAATGACGGTGTGCTGCCCTTCCTTCCGGACGACGCCGTGATCGAGGTGCCCGCGCAGGTCGACCCCGAGGGGGTGCGCCCGCTGCCGCAGCGCCCGGTCGAATCGCGGTACTCGGGGCTGATCGCCCATGTCACCGCCTACGAGCACCTCGCGCTCGAGGCCGCGCTCCGTGGCGGTCGCGGACGGGTTTTCGATGCGCTGCTGGCCCATCCGCTGGTTGGTCAGTACGAGCTCGCCGAGCGGCTGACCGATGAGCTGGTGCTGCACAATCGCGCCTATCTGAGCTGGGCATGAGCAGGCCCCCGACCGTGGATCGAGATGAGGGGATCGCCGGCGTCCTGGCCATCGACGCGGGCAACAGCAAAACCGATGCGACGCTGGTCGCCAGGGATGGCACCGTGCTCGGCAGTGGACGCGGCGGCGGGTTCCGGCCGCACAGTGACGGCGCCGATGCCGCCGTCGGCCACGTGGCGGCGGCGGTCGAGGAGGCGGCCGTGCGGGCGGGCCTGTCGCCGGGGCGGACGCTCGCGTTGCGGGTGAGCGCGTGTATGGCGAATGTCGATCTGCCCGTGGAGGAACGGCGGTTCGAGGACGCCCTGTCCGCTCGGGGCTGGGGTATGAGCGTTGCCGTCGCGAACGACACGTTCGCGGTGTTGCGCGCCGGGACGGATGGGCCACGCGGGGTGGCGGTGGTGTGCGGCGCCGGAATCAATTGTGTGGGAATGCTTCCCGACGGTCGCACGGCGCGGTTTCCGGCGCTGGGCATGCTCACCGGCGACTGGGGCGGGGGCGGGCATATCGCCGCCGAGGCCATGTGGCACGCGGCGCGCGCCGAGGATGGGCGGGGTGAACCCACCGCCCTGTCGGCGGCGATCGGCGCGCATTTCGGGCTCGACGGGGCCCACGCGGTGGCCGAGGCGATCCATCTGGGCTGTCTGCCGGCGGATCGGTTGCACGAGTTGGTGCAGGTGCTGTTCGCCACGGCCGAGGCGGGTGATCCGACCGCCCTCGGGCTCATCGACCGGCAGGCCGACGAGATCGCCCGGTTGGCGGTCGTGGCCCTGCGCCGACTCGGATTGCTCACCGAGCCGACGCCGGTCGTGCTGGGCGGTGGTGTGCTGGCGGCCGGTCAGCCGCTGCTGATCGACAATGTGATTTCCCGGCTCGCGCAGGCCGCTCCCCTGGCCGAGCCTCGGCTCGTGGTGGCGCCCCCGGTGTTCGGGGCCGCGCTGCTCGGCCTGGACTATCTCGACGCGGGAGCCGCCGCCGAACAGCGGCTGCGGTCGGTCTATCCGACCGCCCTCGCGCTGGATGCCATCACGAACCGGGCGGCTTCCCCGGTCGGGCCGGCACGCGGGGCCCGGTAGGCTCGATTCGGCAGTGCAGGACGTGAGCAGGAGGCGGTCATCGAGGAGCGGGCAGTCGCGGCGAATCACGGTCCCTCGGGAAATACGGGGTCGGCGCGCATTCTCGGCAGAATCCTCCCCAACGGGGTGGCCGCGGCCGAGCTGACGGTGTACCCGGAGGATCTGAAACCGCATCCCGGCGAGGAGCATTTGATCGCCCGCGCGGTGGAGAAGCGGCGGCGCGATTTCATCGGGGCGCGCTACTGCGCCCGCGAGGCGCTGAGCCAGCTGGGCGAGCCCGCGGTCGCCATCGGCAAGACCGAGGGAGGGGCGCCCGCCTGGCCGCGCGGCATTGTCGGCAGCCTCACCCACTGCGACGGCTACCGGGCCGCGGCTCTGGCGCACCGGCTGCGGTTCCGTTCCATCGGCATCGACGCCGAACCCCATGCGCAACTGCCCGACGGCGTGCTGGATTCGGTGAGCCTGCCCGCCGAACGCGAATGGCTGACCGCGGTGCTGCCCGGCACCGGCCTGCACCTGGATCGACTGTTGTTCTGCGCCAAGGAGGCCACCTACAAGGCGTGGAATCCGCTGACCGGCCGCTGGCTGGGCTTCGAGGACGCCCACATCACCTTCACCGTGGATCGGGAGTCCGAATCCGGCGGCGAGGGCACCTTCCACAGCGACCTCCTCATCCCCGGCCACACCACCGACGGCGGCTCCCCCCTGACCTCCTTCGACGGCCGCTGGCTGATCTCCGACGGCCTCATCCTGACCGCGATCGTGGAGGCCTGATGACCGACGAATCCGGCACCACCCGAACCGAATCCGGCACGGTGCAGACCCACGAGCGCACCAAGACCAAGCGCGACAAGCAGAACGCGCCGCGGCGGGAGAAGCTGCCGCCTCGGGTGGATGCGTTCGGCGGGCTGGTGATCGTCGACAAGGACGGCGGGTGGACCAGTCACGACGTGGTCGCCAAGTGCCGAGGTCTGTTGCGCACCAAGAAGGTTGGGCATGCGGGCACGCTCGATCCGATGGCGACCGGCGTGCTGGTGCTGGGCGTGGAGCGTGCCACGAAACTGCTCGGGCAGCTCATCCTGACCACGAAGGCGTACACCGCCACGATTCGGCTGGGTCAGTCCACGATCACCGACGACGCCGAGGGCGAGGTCACCGCTACGACGGCGGCCGGGCATCTCACCGATGCCGAGATCGCTTCGCGCATAGCCGAATTGACCGGAGACATTCAGCAGGTGCCCGCCACCGTCAGCGCCATCAAGATCAATGGTGAGCGTGCCTACGCCCGTGCCCGCGCGGGCGAGGAGGTGGAGTTGGCCGCGCGCCCGGTCACGGTGAGTCGCTTCGATGTGCTGGCGCGCCGCGATATCGATACCGGCACAACCCAATTCGTGGATCTGGATGTCGAGGTGGAGTGCTCCTCGGGTACCTATATTCGGGCCCTGGCCCGCGATCTCGGCGAGAAGCTCGGTGTCGGCGGCCATCTCACCGCTCTGCGCCGCACCCGGGTGGGCCCCTTCACCCTCGAGCACGCCCGCACCCTGGACGAGTTGTCCGCGGCCGCCGCGGCCGACGAGCCGATGCTGAGCCTGGACATCGACGCCGCCGTCCGCACCGCCTTCCCGACCCGCGACATCACCGACGCCCAGGCCGAATACCTCCGCAACGGCCGCTGGCTGGAACCGATTGGTCTGGAAGGCGTCTACGCCGCGATCGACCCCACCGGCCAGGCCATCGCCCTGGTCAAGGAATCCGGCAAACGCGCCTCCTCGCTCCTGGTCATCCGCCCCGCCAACCTCTGACGATCGGCTGCCCTATCGCTGCCCAAAGCGATACGGGCGGCGGGGAATCGGCGCACCATGGAAAGGTCGTACGACCGTTTCAGAGGAGGCGATCATGGCCACCGATCTGTCCCTGGATTCCATGAAGCAGTTCGTCGCCGACCATTTCGAGGAGTTCGTCAATCGGCGCAATGCCGCGGTCATTCACCGCAATATGACCCCGGATTTCCTCGACCACGACGGGCCCGGCGGCCAACCCACCGACCTCACCGGCGACGAGAAGATGATGCTCGGCATGTACGAGGCCATGCCCGACCTGCACGTCAGCGTCCTGGACATGCTCGCCGAGGGCGACAAGGTCATGTGCCGCAACGTCTGGCACTGGACCGACCGCGCCACCGGCCAACCCATGACCTTCCAGGGCTTCGTCCTGTGGCGCTTCCAGGGCCGCCGCATCGCCGAACGCTGGGCCACCGTCACCCAGCCCTCCTCCAACCCCGGTTGGGCATAGGACTCCATCCACCCCGTTGTCGGCGGGTTCTCCCAACGCGGGTGGGGCCGCCTACAGTTCAAGGGTGGAGTTGCGGCAGTTGCGGTACTTCGTTGCGGTGGCCGAGGAGCTGCATTTTCGGCGGGCGGCGGAGCGATTGTTCATATCGACTCCGACGCTGAGTCAGCAGATCCGGGCCATCGAGCGGGAGGTGGGTGGGCCGCTGCTGATTCGGGGGAACCACGGGGTGGAGTTGACCGCGGCGGGGGAAGTGCTACTCAAGACCGCGCGGAATGTGCTGGATGCGGCGGAGGTCGCGCTGCGCGAGACGCGGGCGGTGGCTCAGCCGGGGAACGCGGTGTTCCGGTTGGGGATCGTGAACGGTGCGCCGCAGTGGTTGCCGGGGCGGATCGAGGCGCTGTTGAAGGCGCGGCAGCCGGGGGTGCGGGTGACACTGACCACCGGGACGAGCGGGGATCAGGCGCGGCTGTTGGATCGCGACGAGGTGGACCTCGCGGTCTTGCGGCTGCCGGTTCGGTTGGCCGAGCATCTCACCTACACGCCCATCGCCGAGGAGCAGCTCGGGATCGTCATGTCCCGCGAAAACCCCTTGGCCGCAGAGGTTTCGGTGGAACCGGCCCGCATCGGCGACCACGAGCTCATCATGTTCCCGCGCGACACCGCGCCCGAGGTCCACGATGCGGTCCTCGACCAACTCCGCGAGCGCGGCGCGTCGGTGGTCCTCAGCGACAGCGCCATGAGCCACGCCCAAATGCTGCAACTACTCCCCTTGCGTCCCAAGGCCATCGGCGTCGGCTCCGCCCGCACCGCCACCGTCCCCGGCCTGGTCTGGCGGCCCCTCCACCCGCGCCCGCTGGTCATCACCTACGCCGCCGCCTGGCGCGCCACCACCCGAAACCCCTTGCTCCACACCATGGCCGACGCCCTCGCGGGCGGCCTGCGCCTCTCCTCCGACTGACAGGACCTACGGCACCGAGACCGGGCGGAGGCAGCTCTCCAGTGGCGTGACGATCGAGCACAGGGCGGGTTTGCGGGTGGGGCGGTAGTCGGCGGGGACGCCGTTGTGGGTGGTGATGGCGCGGAAGGCGGGGACGGCGCCGGTGGGGTGACGGGTGAGGGTGGGGTCGGATTTGGCGTCGACGGTGTAGAGGCCGAAACGCGGTGAGTAGCTGCCCCATTCGTAGTTGTCGGTGAGGCTCCAGTAGTTGTAGCCGATCACATCGATGCCGTCGGCCTTCGCCCGTTGGAGCCAATAGACGGTGTCGCGCAGGTGGTCGGCGCGGTCGTAGCCGTCGCTACGCGGGGCGGCATTGTCGGTGGGGAGGCCGTTCTCGACCACGTAGATCGGCAGGCCGGGGAATTTCTCGGTGTAGGTGCGCAGGTCGTAGTAGATGCCCTCGGGTTCGATGGCGTTGTTCCACAGGTCCTCGCCGACCAGGGCGGTGGTCGGCGGATGCTGCAGCGAGACACCGTAATAGAAGTCGATGCCGATGTAGTCGAGCTTGCCGCGGATGCGATCGGCGAACAGCAGGTCCGTCAGATTCTGGATGATCGGATACTGGGCGATATTGCTGGTCACCCGTGCCCCGGGCTGGCGCTGGTGGATGTAGTCGTAGATCCCGTTGTGCGCCTGCACCAGTCGGTCGAACATCGGCAGGGCGTCGAGCAGACCGATATCACCGATCTGAATCTCTTGCGCCACATACCCCATCGGCTCGTTGATGGTCACCCACATCGGATCGTACGACGCGTACCGATCGACCACCCGTCGCATATTCGTGAGCCAGTCCGCCACAATGCCCTGGTTCTTCCACCCGCCGCGATCCAACTCCCACCCCGGAATCACCCAGTGGTCGAGGGTGAGCATCGGCCGCATCCCGGCGGCTCGAATCTTCTGAATCACGGTGTCGTAGAACTGGAATCCGCGCTCGTCCCACACTCCCGGCTGCGGCTGCACCCGCGCCCATTCGATGCTGAGCCGGAACACCTTCAAGCCCATTCCGGCCGCGAGGTCGATGTCCTCGGCGTATCGGTCGAAGAAGTCGACCGAGTCACCGTAGCGGTCGTGCGCCTTCCCCGAGTTCGCGTACCGGCTCCAATTGCTGTCCGACGCATGCCCTTCGGATTGGAAGCCCGCCATGGCCACACCCCACAGAAAGTCCGACCCGAGCGACGGCACGCTCGTCGGCGCGCCCGAGCTGCCCGTGCCGGATCCGCTGGCGCTCCCCGATCCCGACCCGCTCGCGCTGCCGGATCCCCCTCCCGCGATATCCGCCGGTGCCGCTGCCACCGTGGCCGACCCGCTCGCAAGTATCGCCAGCGTCGACAGTATCGAGCACAGCATTCGTGAGCGTCTCATGTCCGAATAATCTCCCAGACCAGTCCGTTTGCGGCCCAACCACGCCCGGTAGGCGACCGCCCCAGGACTTTACTGGTCATTCGTCCAAAATGGCGACGATTCAGGGTTTCGGCAGGTCCGAGAAGTGCACGGACTTGGCCACGGCCGTAACGTGAATGCCATCGGAAGCGGCCTTGATCGTGGTCAGATGCGCGCCGAGCGGCAGCTGCTTCAACGGCACGGTGAAGGCGAGAGATTCGCTCACCAGCGCCAAGGGAATCGCGGGCCCGCCCGCCGCGGGACGCACCGATACCGGCGTGATCTTGATGCCGTCATCGGTGGCCGCGACGGTCGCGACCACCTTGGCGGGCACCTTGATGCCCTGCACCGAGAACTTCCCACTGGCTTCCATGCCGTCGGGACCATAGGTGATCGACTCGATGCCGTCGGGCGCGTAATGCTGCACGGTGTCGTAGGCGACCACGCCGTTCGCGGTGGCGGACGCCGCGACCAGATTCGTGATGCGGCCGTTGAGAATATCGTCCAGCGGCGCGGCGACATCGGTGAGCTTCACATCGAGACCGTGGACGGAGACATCCTTGTCGTTCCAGTCGCCGACGCGGATATCGATATCGTGATAGGTGCCGTCGACGGCCTGGGTGAGGAACGGGAAGCCCCCGATGCGCACGCTCGGCTGCTGCGGCAAGTTGTACTCGCTGGCGATGCGGCGGGCAATCTCGTTCTGCGCCATGACGACCGCGACCCGGTCCCCCACGATCACCGCCGCCACCAGCACGACGATCAAAATCAGCAATGTACGCATGCGCTCACCCGCTCAACCATCCCACCATCATGCTGGGAAATACGGCCGAACCGGCGGCGCGGGCGCACCGCGGCCGAAGTTCACGGTGTTTTCTCAGCGGCGGGTCACGCGAGGCCGCGGCGGCGCTCGATGGACTCCTTCATTTTCAGCGCGGCGGCACGCATTTCGGGGGTGATCTTGAAGTGGCCGCCCCACTCGTTGAGGGTGTCGCCGTAGTCCGGCACGGGCAGGATCTGCCGCAGCAGCCGGTCGGGCAGGCCGCGGCGCTGCCACTCGCGGGGGTAGCCGAGCGAGACCTCTTCGAAGCGGACGCCGTCGTACCAGGTGGTGCGGGGAATGTGCAGGTGACCGTAGACGGCGCAGACCACGTTGTAGGTGGTGTGCCAGTCGGCGGTGAGGTCGGTGCCGCACCAGAGCGCGAACTCCGGGTACCACATCATGTCGACGGGCTGGCGGACCAGCGGCCAGTGGTTGATCAGGACCAGCGGGGTGTCGGCGGGCAGGGCGTCGAGGCGGCGCTGGCTGTACTGGACGCGGGCGTGACACCAGGCGTCGCGGGTCAGATACGGCTCGGCGGAGAGCAGGTATTCGTCGGTGGCGACCACATTGCGGTCCTTGGCGATGGCCAGGCCCTCGGCCTTGGTCTTCGCGCCCGCCGGGAGCCAGGAGTAGTCGTAGAGCAGGAACAGCGGCGCGAGGGTCACCTGGCCGCCGTAGTGCTCCGCGCCCGCGCCCTCCCACACCGGGAACGGGTCCTCGGGGGTGAGCACGTCCTGATCGCGGCACAGCGAGACCAGGTAGTCGTAGCGGGCCGCGCCGTGCATCTGCACGGGATCCTTTGAGGTGGTCCACAATTCGTGATTGCCCGGCACCCAGATGACCTTGGCGAAGCGGCCCCGCAGGGTCTCGAGGGCCCACCGGATGTCATCGGTCTTCTCCCCGACGTCACCGGCCAGGATCAGCCAGTCCTCGGGAGAATCCGCGCGGATCGCCTCGACCACCGGCTTGTTGCCCTGATGACCGACATGGATGTCGCTCACCGCCATCAACTTCGGATTCACCCAGCTCCGCCTCTCTGATCACGACCGGTACTGACCAACAGCCCCGACCCCCACCAGATTCCCACGCCCCCGCGCGGCCGATCGCCACCGACCCGGCGAATCGCGCGGCGAATGGGCTCAACCGACCCAGCGGATGCCGGGCGGTGGGGGCGCACGCGGCCTGCTCGACGGCCTGTCCGCGGCGGTGAGGGGCCCCGAAGATCGCGGCGGTACCAGGCGATCGCTCAGCCGACCCAGCGAATTCTGGCGGTGGGGGCGAATCCGGTGGCGACGGTGAGCATTCCGGAGGGGTCGCGGCGGCAGGAGGCGACGGCCACGTGGCAGGGGCGGGGGATTTCGGGTGGGATGCGGACGCCGCCGTCGATTTCGTAGCGCATATTGGTGACCTTCCAGCGACGCGCGTGGGGATCCTCGGGGTCGACGGGTGGGGCGTCGGGGCGGGCCACCACCATGACCTCGGTGAGGCCGGTGGGCCATTCGAAGACCAGCAGGCCGCGTTGGGCGGTGAGGCCGCGCACGGTCGGCATGCCGCTGGGCTGGGGGTCCATATCCTCGGCTGCGGCCTCGTTCGCCGAATTGCCGTCGGAGCGAGTCATTTCCGAGGTCTGCCCGCCGACGGCGGCGACCACCCCGTACACGGGCACCGGCCCGGGCGCCGCCCCGCCGTCCTCGAGTTCCGTCCCCCGGGTTCGGCCCACCACCCGCCAGGCCCCGTCGCCCTGCAACCGCTTGACCCGGTACTCGACCTGCTCGGTCACCGACGCGGTCCACGCGATCACCACGGTCCCGTCCGGCTGGCGGCGGGCGGTCACCTGCCCGGGCGCACCCACCTGCAATTCGGCCAGCGCCGCCAGCGCCTCCGGATGATCGGCGCACACCCCGAGCACGTCCAACACCGCCCGCAACCGCGCCTGCGGCGGCCCACCGGGCACCTCCTCGAACATCCGCCCGGCCTCGATCACCGCCGCCCGGGCCCGTCCGATCAACAGCTCCCGACTGTCCCCCCGCGCATCGGGATTGGGCACATCGTTCGCCCGCCGATCCAGAAAATCCAGATGCTCGGCCAGCGCCTCCACGAATCGCTTTCCGGCGCAACAGGACACGGCCCCACGCCAATGCACGACCGCCTCGGCCAACACCCGCTCGATCTCCTCGGCAACCGCCCGGACCGAGGTCGCCCCGACACTGTCGTCCCCAATATTCCGCCGCGCATCCGCCACGAACACGGACGCCTCGTTCACCCGCCCACCCCGCAACGCGGCCCGCGCCGCCCGCAACGCCGCCTCCCAAGGCCGCCCACCCGAATAGGGAATCTCCTGCCACCGCTCCGGCGCAGGAGCTCCCGCCCCACCCTGCCCCGCGCTCGACCCGGTCGAATAGTCGCGCGCGCCGCCGCTTTTCGGTTGGGCCGCGAGATGTTCGCGGCCCTCGACGACGGTGCCGAGTTCGTCGGTGAGGGTGATCAGGACGCGTTCGGCGGTGGGGTGGTCGAGGCCCGCGCGGATGGCTTCGCGGACGAGGTAGTCGAAATCGGCTGCCACCAGGAGGTCTTCGACGAGGACGGCGGCGCGGACCTTCGGGCGGAGGTCGTCGGTGACGGTCTCGACGATGACCAGCAGGTAGGCGTCGACGATGTCGCCGCCGGGTTCGAGGATGTCGCGGACGTGGACGAGGAGTTCGTCGAGCACCACGCGGACGCGGCCGGGTGGGAGTTCGCGGGTGCGGGCGCGCAAGGCCTCCGCGCGCAGGCGGATCTCGGAGGTGCGGTGGGCGGCGGAGTAGTCCAGGCCGAGCAGCGAAAGCAGGGTGGGCACCGGGTCGCCGGGGAGCAGGCGCTCGTATTCGGCGAGCAGCTTGCGAATCTGTTGCCGCCGTTCGGGACTCAGCTCGACGGTCGGGGGCGGCGTCGCCGTCGGGCCGTCGTCGATGATGCGATGGCGGCGAATGTGCGCGGCGATCTCGGCCAGCGACAGCCCACCCATGCGGCCGATGTCCTCGAGCCCGGGAATCTTGGCGGCGGGAATTCCCCCGTGCCGCTGCACCAGTCGCTCGATGGCGACATCGAGCATCTCGTAGCGTTCGGCCTCGCGGCGCGAACGCAACTGCCGCACCCGATCAGCCTCGATGAGCCGAGACCCGGTCTGCAGCAACGGTTCCGAGAGTTCCCGGTGCGCGTCCACCAGCAGCCCGACCAGCACCCGATACTTGGGATGGTCGCGCTGCTTCTGCCAGAACGCCCACACTTCGGCGACCCGCGCCGCCACCTCGGCATCGCCGAGCCGCGCGGCCTCCTCGAGCGGAATGTCGTACAGCTCGAACGCATCCGATTCCTCGACGCCGCCCCGACGCTCCACGGCGGCGAGTACTCGTTTGCGATAGTCGTTGGGGTCGAAGGCGTGCATGGGTTTCCGGGGTCCGGCGGGTCGATTCAAGATTCGCGGCGGCGCGTGCGCTGCAGCTGATCCAGTTCGCGCTCGACATCCGCCTGCGAGAGAGTGGCGCCGGTCTGCACCGACAGCGTCAACGGCATGTCGGCGTCCACGTGGTAGGCGGTGACGTGCAGCACGCCGTCGAATCCCATCTCGAAGGTCACCCGGACTTCACTGCCTTCCGGATACCCGGGAGGGATATCACGAATCCTGCCCTCCACCAATACCTTCGTGTCCTCGGGCCGGGTGGAGGCCGCCTGCCCCTGCTGCTCGACAATGGTCAGCTCGATCTGATCCTGATCGGCGCGCACCGTGCCGTAGGAGCGCCGCACCTTGATGGGCAGCGTCTGATTGCGATGCACCAGCCAGCTGGCCGCCAGCCCATTGAACGGATCCAGCGCCAGCACCCCGAAGCCCCGCGACACCACGGTGTCGACCTGGATCTCGATCATGCGGCGCACCAAGGCAACCGGCTGCCCGAAGGAGTCGGCCACCCGCTTGAGCGCGGCCTCCAGATCGGCGGGCGCGGCCTCGCTCAGCTCGGCATGATCGCGGAGCCGCCCGCGGGTCACCAGATCGGCGGTGACGAGCCGTTCCATCTCCAGCTTCTCGCCGTAGAGCGCGGCACCGCGCGCCACCGACAGATCCGGATCGCGCAGCTCCCCGGACAGCCCGAATTCCTTGTGCAGCTGCTCGGCCACCATCGGCATGCGCGAGGAGCCGCCGACCAGCAGCAGCCGATCCACGTGCCGCACCCCGCGCTGTTCGGCCGCGGCCAGCACCGCCTTGGTCAGATCGAGGGTGCGGCGCATGAGCGAGGCCGTCATGGTCTCGAGCTCATCGCGGGTCACCTCGATGACCGCCCGCGCGCCGTCGTGGGCGATCACGACTTCGGTGCGCTCGGCGGTGGTGAGTTCGCGCTTGGCCTGCTCGGCCGCCAGCACCAGCAGCTGCGATCCGACCGAATCATCCAGGGGGTCTTCGGCATCCGGGTTCGCCGCGCAGAACTTCTGGGACAGATGCAGCGCCAGCCGCTCGTCCCAGTCCGCGCCGCCGAGCTGGTGATCGCCCTCCACGGCCAGCACCGAGATGCGTCGATCGGCCAGTTCGATGACGGTGGCGTCGAAGGTGCCGCCGCCGAGGTCGTAGACCAGCACGGTTTCCCGGGCCGGGCCCTTGTCGATCTCGATGCCGCCGTCCAGCCGCCCGAACCCGTAGGACAGCGCCGCCGCGATGGGTTCGGACAGCACGCCCGCCACATCGAATCCGGCATACGTCCCGGCCTGCATGGTGGCGCGGCGCTCCTCGTCACCGAAGTAGGCGGGCACCGTGATGACCACGCGCCGCACCGGTTCGCCGCCGGAGAATTCGGCATCGGCGGCAAGGCTTTTCAGAATCAGCGCCGACACCGCGGGCGCGGACCACAGCTGCCCGTGCGCCCCGAACCGCCATTCCGCATCCCCCATGCGGCGTTTCACCAGCGTGCACACGTGCTCGGGATCCAGGCGGGCCTGTCGCCGCGCGCCCTCGCCCACCACGTGGTCGGTGGCCGAGGCGAACAAGACCACAGAGGGAACGGTTGGTTCGCCCTTCAGCCCGATCAGCACCTCGGGTCGGCCGTATGCGTCGATTGCCGCGATTGCCGAATTCGTTGTGCCAAGATCGATTCCGTAGACCCCCACGTGGGCGATGGTAGCAGTCAGCGCCGACCGCTGGGTCTATGGTTCGAGCATGACCGATCCAGCCCCGGCGGCCGCTGTTACCGAGGTCCCCACTACCACCGAGGTGTCCTCGACGTCCCTCGACCGCATCACCGAACGCATCGACGACCTCGCGCGGGTCATCGCCAGACAGGCCGCCACCATCGAGCGACTAGCCGATGAGGCGAAGGTGAAGATCCGCGACGAGCGCGCCGAGGCCGACGCGCCCCTGATTCGCGATCTGTTCGCCCTGCACGGCCTGGCCCAGACCTTCGCCTCCACCTCCAATTCCGAGGCCGACCGCCCCGGTTTCGAGGCCATCAGCCGCCGCGTCGAGCGCATGCTCACCGAGCGCGGCGGCCAGTTGGTGACGCCGTTCCGCGGCGCGGCCTTCGATCCGGATGTCATGGAGGCCGCCGAACTCACCGACACCGACGACAAGGACGCCGACCGCACCGTCGAGTCGGTGATACAGCCGGGTCTGACCGTCGGTGATCGCTCCATTCGCCCCGCGAAAGTCGTTGTGCGCCGCTATCGCAGGTCCTGATCCCGGAGCTCCGATAAACTGACACTTGTTCTACCAAGCACCAGTGCTTAGCCTCGGCGAGGGGAACCTCGAGCACGGAGGACGCGCATGAGTCAGCACTATCGGAGCATCGATGTCGGCGAGCCGATGACGAGGTTCGCCCGCGGCTGGCACTGCCTCGGGCTCGCCGAGACCTTCCGGGACGGGCAACCGCACTCGATCAACGCCTTCGGCACCAAACTGGTGATCTGGTCCGACAGCAAGGGCGAGATACACGCCCTCGACGGCTACTGCCGCCACATGGGCGCGGATCTGTCCTACGGCAGCGTCAAGGACGACAATATCGCCTGCCCGTTCCACGATTGGCGGTGGCGCGGCGACGGCAAATGCGCCGCCATTCCGTACGCCCGCCGCGTTCCGCCCTTGGCGCGCACCAGATCCTGGATCACCTGCGAGGAGAACGGGCAGTTCTTCGTCTGGAACGATCCCGAGGGCAATCCGCCGCCGCCCGAGGTCGCGATCCCCCACATCGAGGGCATCGAGACCGACGAGTGGAGCGACTGGGACTGGAACAGCCTCCTCATCGAGGGCGCGCACTGCCGCGAAATCATCGACAACAACGTCGATATGGCGCACTTCTTCTACATTCACTTCGCGTACCCGGTGTACTTCAAGAATGTGTTCGAAGGGCACGTGGCCACCCAGTACCTGCATTCCAAGGGCCGCCCCGACATTCACGCGAAGTCCAACTACTCGCAGGAGATGTCGCTCCTGCGTTCGGAGGCTTCGTATTTCGGCCCCTCCTACATGATCAACTACCTGCACAACGACTTCGGCGACAACACCGTCGAGGTGGCGCTCATCAACTGCCACTACCCGGTCACCCACAACTCCTTCGTCCTGCAATGGGGCGTGAGCGTCCAACGCATCAAGGGCCTGCCGCCGGAGAAATCCGAAAAACTCGCCAAGGCCTTCGGCAAGAGCTTCGGCGTCGGCTTCCTCCAAGACGTCGAGATCTGGAAACACAAAACCCGCATCGACAACCCCCTCCTCACCCAGGAAGACGGCCCCGTCTACCAACACCGCCGCTGGTACGAACAGTTCTACGTCGACGTCGCCGACATCAAACCCGAAATGACCGACCGCTTCGAATACGAGGTCGACACCACCCACGCCAACAAGAACTGGCAAGCCGAGGTCGCCGAGAACCTCGCCAAACAGGCCGCCGCACAGGCGAACGGCGCTACCGACTGATCGCCGGTTCCTGCGAACGAGCGGGCGTGCCCGCCAGGATCGCCGCGACGGCCCGCGGGTCCTCACGCATGGCGTTGTGGACGGTGGGCAGATCGTGGACCTGCCAGCCGGGATCGGCCAGCAGCCGGTCGCGTTGCGCGGTGAACGGCGTCGCGTCCTCCCATCCGGAGCAGTAGACGAACTCGCGGCGGGGCACCTCGTCGAACGCGCCCGTCAACCGGACCGTCTGCACGAGCGAGGCGAACGGATGGGGACGGCGACGAGGATCGCCGCCCTCCGGTGGCCGCACGGCATAGCCGATGCCCGCCGCGCCCGCGATGAACCGCTGCCGGTAGATGTCGTTCGTTGCGGACCAGCATGATTCGCCGTCGTGCGGGACGTAGGCGTCGAGGTGCACCAGGCGGGTGACCCGGCCGCGAGCGCGGTCGGCCGCGGCGGCGATGACCATCCCGCCGTAGCTGTGACCGACCAGCGTCACGTCGGTGAGCCGGGCTCGATCGAACAGCCGCAGCACATCGTCGGCGTGGGTGTCCAGATTGGCGGTCGCGACGGTCACCTCATCGTCGTCCGGCCCCAGACCGGACAGGGTGAGCGCGTGCACGGTATGCCCGGCCCGCTCCAGCAACGGCACCACCCCGTCGTAGCACCAGGAACCGTGCCAGCCGCCGGGCACCAGAACGAATGTCGCCATCGTATTGTCTCCATTTCTCGAAAACCGCTTGGAGACAGTGTCATCGGCGGCAGCCGTGGCTTGCTACCGATGGAATGCCATGTGATGCCCCTACGCCGCCAACCCTGATTACGCCGTCCGTCCTGGGATCTCGGCCCCGACTCGCGCCCACCGGCCCGACAGCGCCCGCCAGCCCACGGCGATCAGGCGAAGCAGCATGAAGGCGACCAGGCCGGTCCAGATGCCGCCGATGCCCCAGTCGTAGGCGAGGGAGAGCCAGATCAGGGGGAGGAAGCCGATCAGGGCGGAGCCGAGGGTGGCGTTGCGGAGGAAGGCGGCGTCGCCCGCGCCGAGCAGGACACCGTCGAGGGCGAAGACGACGCCCGCGACCGGGATCATGGCGACGAAATACCACCAGACCACATGGGTTCGGTCGAGGACCGAGGGGTCGGTGGTGAACAGCTGAGGGATGACGGCGTATCCGGCCGCGAAGATCGCGGCCAGGGCGAGGGAGAAGGTGGTCGACCAGGCGGTGATGCGGCGGGCCAAACCCTGTGCGCCGCGCGCGTTTCCGGCACCCAGGGCCGCGCCCACCAGGGTTTGCGCGGCAATGGCGAGCGAATCCAGGGTCAGGGCAAGGAAATTCCAGATCTGCAAGACCAGCTGGTGGGCGGCGACCGAGGCCGCGCCGAAGCGAGAGGCCACCGCTGCCGCCGACACGAACGACGCCTGGAAGGCGAGGCTGCGCACGATCAGGTCGCGGCCGAGTACCAACTGCGCCTTCATGATTTCGAGGTGCGGTGCGAGCGGCACCTTGGCCCGCCACAGCGCGCTCACGAAAAGGCCACCGGAAATGGCCTGCCCCACCAGATTCGCGACCGCCGACCCCTCCAAGGCCAGGCGCGGCGCACCCAACAAACCGTGCACCAGCGTCGGGCAGAGAATCCCCGAAACCACCAGCCCCGCAAGCACATACATCAAGGGCCGCCGTGTCTGCTGCACCCCGCGCATCCACCCGTTCCCCGCCATCGACAACAGGATCAACGGCACCCCGAACAAGGCGATCCGCACCCACGACTCGGCCGCCCGGGCAATATCGTCCCCACCCGCGATGGCCCGCGTAATCGGACCCGCGAACACCTGCACCACCAGCACGATCGCCAGCCCCACCCCGACGGCGATCCAACTGGCCTGCACCCCCTCGATCACGGCCCCACGCTCATCCCCCGCCCCATGCCGCCGCGAGGCCCGCGCCGTCGTCCCATAGCTCAAGAACGTCAACTGCGAACTGACCTGCGCCAGAATCAACCCGCCCACCGCGAGCCCCGCCAACGCCAACGCCCCCAGCCGCCCCACGACAGCCATATCGAACAGCAGATAAATCGGCTCCGCGACCAGCACCCCCAACGTCGGAATCGCGATCCCCAAAATTCGCCCCGGCCCCGCCGCCGCAGCCTCCGCCCCACGCGCGACCCGCGAACCCTGGGACTCCCCGACCCCCTGACCCGCGTCGATAGATCCGGGATCCTCGCCCGCATCGCCGAAAACCTCGGTGCTGCTCATCCGCTCACCATCCCATACGCCCCCGACACCCCCACTCAGCCGCCAACCGGCCGGTCGGAATTCATGGCCGGGTAGACATATGTCCGTGTCCACGTTGGGGAGCGGGTCCCTCGCGACCCGCGGTGTTCGTGGCGACTCTCCGGTGTGGGGGTGGCG
Organism: Nocardia sp. CDC153; assembly: GCF_035818515.1. Classification (NCBI taxonomy): domain Bacteria; kingdom Bacillati; phylum Actinomycetota; class Actinomycetes; order Mycobacteriales; family Nocardiaceae; genus Nocardia; species Nocardia sp. CDC153. The sequence continues at coordinate 1,327,192 of NZ_JAYKYU010000002.1, forward strand.
GTGGGCGGATTTTCGTCGACTCGGGGCGGGGGCTCGGGCAGGCTGGTCCGCATGGTGGATCTCGAGACAGCGATTGCGGCGGTGACGGTGTATCCGGATCGGGCGCGGGTGACCCGGTCGGGGAAGGCGATGCTGGAGGCGGGTGAGCATCGGGTGCGGGTTTCGCCGCTGCCGTTGGAGCTACTGCGGGATTCGATTCGGGTGGCCGGGCGCGGGGAGGTGACGGTGCTCGGGGTGGATATCGTCACCGAGCGGCAGCCGGAGCCCAGTGATGAGCAGGTGACGGAGCTGACCGCGCGCCGCGATGCGGTCGATGCGGAGTTGACCGAGCTCGCGGATGCGGACAAGGCCGCGGACGCCCGTGTCGAATTCCTGCAGCGGCTCGTCCACAAGTCGGCCGGGTCGTTGGCGAAGGCGTCGGATGAGCGGGTGGCCGCGTTCGGCGACAGCCTCGAGGCGCAGTACGCCGCGATTCACGCCGGACGCCGCGATCGAGCGCGCCTGCGGCAGGACAAGATTCGCGAGAAGAACTCGCTCGAACGGCAGCTGGCGGACCTGGGTCGCAAGAACCGGCCCGATATCCGCGCCGCGATCATCACCGTCGACGCCGCCGCACCGACGACCGCCGAACTGGAACTCTCCTACGTGGTCCCGGGCGCGACCTGGTCGAGCACCTACGACCTGCGCATCGACGACAAGGGCCTGTCGCTGCGCTGGTTCGGCCTGGTCAGTCAGCGGACCGGCGAGGACTGGCCCGAATGCCGCCTCGAACTCTCGACCGCCCGCCCGGCCGTCGCCCTCGACATCCCCGAACTCGACCCCTGGTACCTGAGCACCACCCCGCCCGAGCCGAAACGCCGTGCGCGACGGTCCATCTCGGACGATCTCGACGGTGCCGCTCCCCCGCAGATGCTCGCCGCGGCCGCCCCCGCCGGCGCCCCGCCACTGCCTCCGCCCGCACCCAAGGTCCGCGAGGCCGTCACCACCGTCGACCACGGCGCCACCGCCGCGACCTACGCACCGCAGCGTCCGGTGGCCATCGCCGCCGACGGCACCGAACACCGCACCCTGATCACGGCCCTCGATCTCGAGGCCGACCTGGATCACGTCACCGCCCCCACCCGCTCCCCCGAGGCCATCCTGCGCGCCACCGCCCGCAACACCTCCGAGCACACCCTCCCCCGCGGCCGCGCCTCCCTGTTCAACGACAGCGAATACGTCGGCGCCACCACCCTCGACATCTGGGCCCCCGGCGAGGAACGCGAGCTCGCCCTCGGCGTCGACGACCGCATCCGCGTCGAGCGAGAACTGGTGCGCCGCAATGTCTCCAAGGCCACCCTCGGCTCGTCCCGCCGCATCGAGATGGAGTACACGATCACCGTCGCCAACCACGGCGCGCGCCCCACCACGGTCACCGTCCTGGACCGCCTCCCGGTAGCCCACGACACCAATGTCACCGTCAAGGAAACGGTTCTGAAGCCGCCCCCGGCCAACCGGGACGACCTCGGAATCCTCACCTGGAAACAGGATCTTGCCCCGCAGGCCACCACCACCATCAACCTCGGCTACCGGGTGGAGACCCCCAAGGGGGTCACCGTCTTCGGCCTGCCGGACTGAAACCCCTTCCGGCGGTTCAGATCTGGCCGACGGCTTCCAGTCCGTTGAACACCGATTCGGCCAGGTTGTACAGCTCCCGCATGCTCGCCTCGGCGGGACGTCGGGTCGCGGCGTCCCGCATGGCGATACCGGAGGCCAGCGCGATCCCGCGCACGCTCTGGAACATGACGTAGCTGGTATTGCCCTGCCCGAGAACCACATCCGCCGCGCGTCCGACGAAGTACAGGTGGAAGAACCCCGCCAGTTTCGCCCCGTAGAGCGCGCTCAACTCGTCGGTAATGTGATCGGTGGTGTTGATCAGCGAATCGCCGATGGTGAAGAAGTCCCGGGTGTGATCGACCCCGGTATCGGTGGCGGCAATGGCCTTGGGGAAGTCGACGAGCAGATGCGCGTCCAACGCGGCGGCGGCCACCCGCCCCGCCGACCGCGTCGGATCCGCGGCCATGGCGTAGTAGCGCTGCCAGCCCGGCGTGACCGGACCGCCGGTCAGATGCCCGTGCAGGTTCTCCAGATACGTCCGGAAGAACTCGAAGCTCACCGCGCGCGCCCACTGCGGATCGTCGAAGTCACCCGCGTCCAACAGCGGATTCGCATCACGCAGGATATTGCGATAGAAGACCGCGAAGATGCCGCGCCGATCCTTGGCCCCGGTGAGGATGTCGGTGATCCGCTCCATCCGCCGCTGCCCCTCGTGCAGGTCCGTCAGGGTGTCGGGGTCGGACAGGGCGACCAGTTCGGCGTTTTCGGCCGGGGTGAGGGCCCGCGCGACGCTCGGTGCGGCGGGCGCAGTGACGCCGACGGAACCGCTGGACGCGGCCGGATCGGCGGTGGCGGCAGCGGTGGCGGTGGAGGCGGCGATCGCGGTGGCGATCGCCAGCACGAGGGCGAGGCGGGTGGCTCGGACCATGACTGTTGTGACTCCCAAGGACGAAAATGTTCCCCGGGAGTCTGCCGACCCCGTTATTTCATAGCAAATCGCGATGATCGCTGATCACAGCGCCGCTCGGGCCCGAACCACGCGGCGGCGCAACGAGATCCGCCGACCGTGTCACCGTGCCGCGGGTGCCCGCCGGTGCGGTGATTCACGCTCGACCCCGACGGTGGGCTCAGTCACTCAGGCGCGCTTTGAGCGCCTCGACCAGGACGTCCAGCTCGCCAACGGTGGAATAGCCCGCGGCATACCGATGTCCGCCGCCGCCGAGCGCGGTGGCCACGCAGGCGACATCGATACCCGGGCTGCCGTCGGCATTGGCGTGGGAACGCAGCGAGACCGTCCAGTGGTCGGCCTCGGCACGCGATTCCTTGAAGACCGCGGCGACCTGCGCCTCGGCGGTGGTGCGGATCAAGTCGATGACGGATTCGACCTCCTCGGAGCGGACGGCGTCGGTGTCCTCGCGGCGCACCACCGCGTACACCAGGCCCGCACCGTGCGCGGCGTCGCGAATCAGCTGCGCCGAGGCCAGAACTCGCGACAGCATGCGCAGCCACGCGAAGGGATGGGTGTCCATGAGCGTCCGGGTGATGGCCGCACCGTCGATACCGGTGGCCAGCAACCGTTCGGCCAGCGTGTGCGAGCCGGGCCGGGCCCACTTGAACGAGCCCGTGTCGGTGACCAATCCGGCGAAAAGGCAATGTGCGATATCGCGGTCGATGGGTTCGCCCCAGGCATCCAGGATGCGGGCGATCACCCCCGCCGTGGATTCGGCGGCCTCGTCCACCACGTTGACCTGCCCGAAGCGGGTATTGGACCGATGGTGGTCGATCACCAAAGTCGTTGCGGCACCGTCGATTCGGTCCCGCAACGCGCCGAGCCGCCCGACGCTGCCGCAGTCCACGGACACCAGCACATCGACCGCGCGCGGCACCTGATCCGCCCGCACCAACAGCTCGGTGCCGGGCAGCGACCGCATGGACACCGGCAGCTCGGCCGGTTCGGCGAAGGAGACGACGACCGGGACCCCGCGTCGACGCAGCACCTGCGCCAGCGCCAGCCCACTGCCGATGGTGTCGGCGTCGGGCTGGACGTGGCAGAGAATCGTCACCGATTTCGCGGCATCGAGAACCTCGACGGCAGGGGTGACATCGACGGGGGTCACGGCGGGTCAGGCTTCGTCGTCTTCTTCGTCCTCGTCCGACTTGTATGGGTTCGCGTCACCGGCGTAGTTCGCGCCGACGGCCACCTGCGCCACGCGCGAGTCGGCGGCGCGGGCCTTGGCCAGCAGTTCCTCCATCTCACGCGCCGCATCCGGCACGGTGTCGAGCTTGAACGCCAGGGTCGGGGTGAACTTCACCCCGGTGCCCGCGCCGACCTTGGACCGCAGAATGCCCGCGGCCTTCTTCAGTCCGGCCGCGGCCTCCGCGTAATCGGGCTCGGCGTCGATGGTCTCGCCCATGACGGTGTAGTAAATGGTCGCCTCACGCAGATCACCGGTCACCTTGGCATCGGTGACGGTGACGAACCGCAGTCGCGGATCCTTGATCTCGTATTCGATCGCCGTGGCGACGATGGACGAGATGCGTTTTGCGAGTCGGCGTGCTCGGGCCTGATCAGCCATTGCGAGCCCTCCTCACTTCTTCAGTCTTCGGGTCCGAAGATGCGACGGCGCACCGACAGCAACTCTAACTCCGGACGATTGGCGACGTGCCGTTCACACTTGTCCAGCACCTCGGTCAGGTGATTCATGCCGTAGCTGACCATTGCCACACCGAGCAATGATCGCCGATACCGGTCATGATCTCCGCCCTCGGTCACACTCACGTCGAACCGTTTCAGGTCCGCGATTATCGGGCGGATGACAGAGCGCTTCTCCTTCAGTGAATGCACATCACCGAGCAAGATATCGAACTCGAGCGCTCCGAAAAACATCTTTTCAGTCATATGAACGCGCCCCGGGGAATGCGCGCACGGTTACCCGGAAAGGGAAGGGGCACAACCCCGCCGGACCACGACGGGTCCGGCGGGATCGTGTACTGCTTCCTAGTCGCGCGGCTTCTCCCGCAGCTCGTAGGCCTCGATGATGTCGCCATCCTTGATGTCGTTGAAGCCCACGGTCATACCGCACTCGTAGCCTTCGCGAACCTCGGTGACGTCGTCCTTCTCGCGGCGCAGCGACTGGATGGTGGTCTCGGCGACCACCACGTTGTCGCGGATCAGGCGCGCCTTGGCGTTGCGCTTGACCGAGCCCGAGAGCACCCAGCAACCCGCGATATTGCCGAACTTGGAGGACCGGAAGATCTGGCGGATCTCCGCCCGACCCAGCTCGTGCTCCTCGTAGATCGGCTTGAGCAGACCCTTGAGGGCCTTCTCGATCTCGTCGATCGCCTGGTAGATGACCGAGTAGTAGCGGATGTCCACGCCTTCGCGGTTCGCCAGCTCGGTCGCCTTGCCCTCGGCACGGACGTTGAAGCCGATGATGATCGCGTTGGAGGCCGACGCCAGGTTGACGTTGGTCTCGGTGACGCCACCGACACCGCGGTCGATGACGCGCAGGCGCACCTCGTCGCCGACGTCGATACCGAGCAGCGCCTCTTCGAGGGCCTCGACGGTACCGGAGTTGTCGCCCTTGAGGATCAGGTTCAGCTCCGAGGTCTCCTTCAGAGCGGCATCCAGATCTTCCAGGGAGATCCGCTTGCGGCTGCGCGCGGCCAGGGCGTTGCGCTTGCGAGCGTTGCGGCGGTCGGCGATCTGACGCGCGATGCGGTCTTCCTCGACCACGAGCAGGTTGTCACCCGCGCCCGGCACCGAGGTGAAGCCGATGACCTGGACGGGCCGCGACGGCAGGGCCGCCTCGACGTCGTCGCCGTGCTCGTCGACCATGCGGCGCACGCGACCGTAGGCGTCGCCCGCCACGATCGAGTCGCCGACGCGCAGCGTGCCGCGCTGGACGAGAACGGTGGCCACCGGGCCGCGGCCGCGGTCGAGGTGGGCCTCGATGGCCACACCCTGCGCGTCCATGTCCGGGTTGGCCCGCAGATCCAGGGCGGCGTCCGCGGTCAGGACGACGGCCTCGAGCAGCTGCTCGATGTTCGTGCCCTGCTTGGCGGAGATGTCGACGAACATGGTGTCGCCACCGTATTCCTCGGCCACCAGACCGTATTCGGTCAGCTGCTGGCGAATCTTCTGCGGGTTCGCGCCTTCCTTGTCGATCTTGTTGACCGCCACCACGATCGGCACATCGGCCGCCTGCGCGTGGTTGATGGCCTCCACCGTCTGCGGCATGACGCCGTCGTCGGCCGCGACCACGAGGATCGCGATGTCGGTGGCCTTCGCACCACGGGCACGCATGGCGGTGAACGCCTCGTGACCGGGGGTGTCGATGAAGGTGATCAGTCGGTCGTCGCCGTTGACATTGGCCTCGACCTGGTAGGCGCCGATGTGCTGGGTGATGCCGCCGGCCTCGCCCTCGCGGACGTTGGCCTTGCGGATGGTGTCCAGCAGTCGGGTCTTACCGTGGTCGACGTGACCCATGACGGTCACGACCGGCGGACGGACCTGCAGGTCGTCCTCGTCGCCGTCGTCCTCGCCGTAGGTGAGGTCGAAGTTGGCGAGCAGCTCGCGGTCCTCGTCCTCCGGGGAGACCACGTTCACGACGTAGTTCATCTCCGAACCCAGCAGCTCGAGGGTCTCCTCGTTCACCGACTGGGTAGCGGTGACCATCTCGCCGAGGTTGAACAGCGCCTGGACCAGAGCGGCCGGGTTGGCGCCGATCTTCTCCGCGAAGTCGGACAGCGAGGCGCCGCGGGCGAGGCGAACGATCTCGCCGTTGCCGCGGGGCAGCCGCACGCCACCGGCGATCGGAGCCTGCTGGTTCTCGTACTCGGCGCGCTTGGCCCGCTTCGACTTACGACCCTTGCGGGGGGCGCCACCCGGACGGCCGAAGGCACCCGCGGCACCGCCGCGACCACCACCGGAACCGGGACGGCCACCGCCGCCACCACCGGGACGACCCCGGAAACCACCGGGAGCGCCACCGGTACCCGGGGCACCGGCACCGGCGCCGGGAGCGCCGCCACCGCGGTAGCCGCCGCCACCGCCACCGGGACGCGGACCACCCTGGCCGGGCCCACCCGGACGCGGCGGACGACCCGCGCCGCCACCCGGACCGGCCGGGCGCTGAGCGCGCGCGGGCATGGCACCCGGGTTCGGGCGGGGAGGCATCGAGCCGGGGCTGGGACGCGGACCGCCGGGACGGGGACCGCCCTGACCGGCAGCGGCCGGACGCGGAGCGCCCTGACCCGGACCGGGACGGGGGCCGCGATCCTGACCGGGACCCGGACGCGGGCCACGATCCTGACCCGGACGGGGACCGCGATCCTGCGGACCCGGACGCGGGCCGCCCTGGGCGGGACCGGGACGCGGTCCACCCTGCTGCTGACCCGGGCGGGGTGCCGGACGCGGAGCGGGACGCTCCGGAGCCGACGAGAAGGGGTTGTTGCCGACGCGCGGCGGCTTCGGGCCCGGCTTCGGACCGGCCGGACGCGGCGCGGCCGACGGGCTCGGGGCCGCGGCGTTCGGCTGCGGAGCCGCCGACGGACGCGGGCCGGGCGCGGCCGGACGCGGGGTGTCGGTGCGCGGCTGCGCGGGGGTCGCCGGGGCGGAAGACGCTGCGGGAGCGGCGTTTTCGCGCACGGCGGGCTTGGGCGCGGGGGCCGGGCGGGCCGCCGACGCGGGGCTGGGCGCTTCAGCGCGGGCGGCCGGGGCCGCCTCGGCGGCGGGTGCCGCCGCGGGCTTGGGCGCGGGGCTCGGCGCGGGGGCCGAGGGACGGGGTCCGGGGCGCGGGCCACCGGACGCCGGGGACGGCTTCGCCGCCGGACGCTCAGACGTGCTGGGTCCGGGCTTGGCCGTCTTGGCGGAACCGTTCGCCGGGGCGCTCTTCGCCTGGAACGACTCCCGCAGCCGGCGCGCGACGGGTGCTTCCACCGTCGAGCTCGCCGACTTCACGAACTCGCCCTGCTCCTTGAGCCGCGCGAGTAGTTCTTTGCTCGTGACACCGAGTTCTTTAGCCAACTCGTGCACGCGGGCCTTGCCTGCCACTGCTCTCCTCACTCAGAGGTCGAGCGCGGCAGCCCGTTTCACGACGGGACGCGCGCACGACCTCGACTAATTTCGAAGGCCGATCATTTCTGGGACTTCACGGTGTGCTCATGAGTGCTCGTGCCTGTTCTCTACGTAATGCTCCAGGGCTGAGATATCCAGATGTCCGGACACTCGTAGTGCTCTGCCGATTGCTCGGCGCCGAACTGCTTGGCTCAGACAAGCCGACGAGGGGTGCAACCACGCACCCCTCCCGGGAAGTCTGCGCCGCGGATCCGGAACGACCACAACTGTCTGCCCACTGTCGACAGACCCCTGTCCACTTTCGACAGGACGTTGCGCCACGACCCGCATCAGATCGGCAGCCAGCTCGCGCCTTCGGCATCCAATGCAGGTCCGGACGGGTTCTGATCTTGAAGAAACCCGTTCGGCGCGCAGAGAAGCCGACGACTCGTGCTGAGCCTGCGTCCACTCTACCGCTGTCACGTCCCGATCTCCGCATCCGTACCCCTTGGAAGTTACCAACCTGTCATCCCAGGGGTCTGTTTCACAAATCTCGGGACCGACCGGGCCGGATGCCTCCGGCAAGATCAACCCCGATGGGCTGCGGCGTCACCCCGATGCGATGCCGCGTCACCACGAGCCGATCCGGCGTCGCCGCGATGCGCATCGGCCCCGGCCGCCGGGCGCACGCCGCCCTGGTTGTCGGGTGCGGCGTCGGAGCGAATGTCGATCCGCCAGCCGGTGAGCCGGGCCGCCAGGCGGGCATTCTGGCCCTCCTTGCCGATGGCGAGGGAGAGCTGGAAGTCCGGGACCACCACCCGCGCCGCGCGGGCCTCGGGATCCACGATCGTGACGGAGACAACCTTCGAGGGCGACAAAGCATTCCCGACGAAGGCGGCCGGGTCCTCGGCGTAGTCGATGATGTCGATCTTCTCGCCCGCCAGCTCGCTCATCACATTGCGCACGCGCTGGCCCATCGGGCCGATGCACGCGCCCTTGGCGTTGACGCCGGGGACGGTGGAGCGCACCGCGATCTTGGAGCGGTGTCCGGCCTCGCGGGCCACGGCCACGATCTCGACCGAGCCGTCGGCGATCTCGGGGACCTCGAGCGCGAACAGCCGCCGCACCAGGTTCGGGTGGGTGCGCGAGAGGGTGATCTGCGGGCCGCGCGGGCCGCGGGAGACGCCGACCACGTAGCACTTGATGCGGTCGCCGTGCTCGTAGGTCTCGCCGGGCACCTGCTCGGCGGGCGGGATGACCCCTTCCGCGCCATGGGCTTCCGAGCCGATGCGGACCACGACGGTGCCGCGGGCGTTCATGCGGGCGTCGCGCTGCACGACGCCGCCGACGATATCGCCCTCGTGGGTGGAGAATTCGCCGAAGGACTTCTCGTTCTCGGCGTCGCGCAGCCGCTGCAGCACGACCTGGCGGGCGGTGGTGGCGGCGATGCGACCGAAACCCTCGGGGGTGTCGTCCCATTCGGAGATGACATTGCCGTCGGCGTCGAGCTCGCGGGCCATCACACGCACGACACCGGTCTTCTGGTTGATGTCGATGCGGGCGTTGGGCTGGTGGCCCTCGGTGTGCCGGTAGGCGGTGAGTAGGGCGGACTCGATCGCGGAGATCACGGTCTCCATCGAGATCCCCTTGTCGGCGACAATCGCGCGCAGGGCTTCGATTTCGATGTTCATTCCACGATCCCTTCGGTCGGTGAATCGGACGCTGCTGCTTCGTTTTCGATTTCGGTGTCGGATACCTCCTGAGCGCCGGGCTGGGGACGGCCCGGTGCTACTCCCCCTGCGAGTTCCAGTTCGGCCGCGCCGGGTGGATTGAATTCCACTTGGACGACGGCGGATTGGATGTCGGCCCGCGGCACCGTCACCCGGTGTGGCTTCCGCTTGCCGCCGAGGACCAGGGCGACATCGCTGTCGGTGGCGACGCCCACCCGGGCCTCGAACGTGGTCTTGCCCTTCTCCTCCGGTGATTCGACGCCGGGGCGTAGGACGATCTTCACCTTGCGGCCCTGGGCGCGCTGCCAGTGGCGTAGTTCGGTGAGGGGCCGGTCGATGCCGGGGGTGGTGATCTCGAGCAGGTACGGGGTTTCGCCGAAGTCTCCGGCGTCGTCGAGGGCCTGCGAGATCTCGGTGCTCAATTCCGCGACGGTGTCCAGGTCGGCGGTGCCGTCGCTGTCGACGGTGACGGTGACCTTCGAATGCGCTGTCCCCGCAGCCGAGATCGCGACGCCTTCGAGGTCGAATCCTCGGCGTTCGACGAGCTCAGCAACTAGCTGGCTCACCCTTTCCTCGGTCGGCATCGGCATGTGGGGCGGCTCCTGGTTCAGTTGTCACGGGTTGAGTTGTCGGGGTTCGGCGAAATACCGGGCCGAAGGTCTAGCGTAACGCGCGGAAAGAGTGTAAAGGACCAGCGAACTCGCTCGAGTTCGGCATGGTCGGCCCTGCGGTGCGGGCGGCGTGTCAGTGTGCGACGCGCCCATGACGGTTACCCGTCGTTCCTGATCACAGCCTATCCGACGGCCCTGGCGCAGCAAGCGGTCGGCGACGGCTGGCACCATGTATTCCGTGCCCAGCAGTCAGAGCGGCCATCCGGCCGATGTCGTCGGTCTCACGGTCCCGCCGGACCGATTCGGATCCCCGTCTCCCCTCGCCCCCGTGAACCGTCGTGCCGCGCTGCGGCTGGCCGGTGGGGGTGTGTTCGCCGTGGCGGCCGTGGGCGCGCTGGCCGCGTGCGGCACCGACGACAAGCCCTCGGCGCCGGATCCGTTGATCGCCCAGGAGACCGCGGCGCGCACCGATGCCGCCGCCGCGACCGCGGCCATCGCGACGTCTCCGGACAAGGCCGGCGCACTGCAGACCATCGCCACCCAGCGCACCGCGCACGCCGATGCGCTGCGCACCGAAATCGACCGCGCCATAGGCGTTTACGGTGATGGCAGCACGCCCAGCCGCCGCATCCCGCCGGTCATCCCGACCGCGCCGGTGCCGCCTCCGCCGGTGGCCACCCTGCGCACCCAGTTGCAGCAGTCGCAGCGGTCGGCCGCCGATCTGGCCACCCAATTGTCCGGCTACCGTGCCGGTTTGCTCGCTTCCATCAGCGCGTCCTGCGCCACGCACGCGGGGGTTCTCCTGGCATGACCACGACCGACGAACAGGCGCTCATCGATGCGTTGAGCGCCGAGTACGCCGCTGTCTACGCCTATGGCGTGATCGCCGCCTACGCCAATCACGACCGCGACAAGCTGGTGGCCGAGTACACCGCGGCCCACCGCGCCCGCCGCGACGCCACCATCGACGCGCTGAAGGCCTCCGGCGCAACGGTTCCCGAACCGGCCGCGGCCTACACCTCGCCGATTCCGGTGAACGATCCGATTCCGTCGGCGAAGCTGGCGGTCATCGTCGAGTCCGATACGGCCGCCGCCTGGCGTTCGGTGGTGGAGCGTGCCGACAATCCGGACCTGCGCCGGACCGGTGTCGAGGCGCTCACCGAATGCGCTGTGCGCCTGGCGACCTGGCAGTCCATCCTGGGCACCAATCCCGCGACGGTGGCCCTGCCCGGCCAGCCCTGAGCAACCCTCGTCACCGAAAGTTCGCCCGGGCGTAGGGGACGTTTCCGTTCCCGACCGTGGCCGGGCACCCTGGCTGGCTAGGGTCCTGGCGGCGCGGCTTCTCGTATTTTTCTGCCGCGCAATCACATTCGGTGCTAGGTCGAGGGAGATGTGGTGGCGGTCGATGCTGCGCGTGAGGAGAAGGCACTCCGTGAGGTGACCAGCCGACTGGTCGAGGACTACGGCGAGGCGCATCCGGCGGAGCGGGTGGAGGCCGTGGTGGGGGCGGTTCGCAAGCGGTTCGAGGGGCATGCGGTGCGCGAGTTCGTACCGATTCTCGTCGAGCGGATTGCGCGGCGGGAATTGGATCCGAAGCGGGGGAAGAACGCCGCGGGACAGGTGGATTTGTCGAAGGCGTCCGACGGGGCGGTGGGGGGTGCCGCGGAGAGTCCGGCGGAGACCACGAGTGTTTTCGCGGCGGTGGCGGGGCGGTTCGTGCCCGTGCGGTTGGTGGAGAACAAGCGGGCGTTGGGTGCGGTGGCGGCGGGTGTGGCCGTGGTGTTGGCCGCCGGGGCGGTTTTGGCGGTGCAGCACTCGGATTCGCCGTCCGCGACATCCGCCGCGACCGCGTTGACGACCGTGCGCGGGGTGGTGGGGTCGGAGAAGTCGGCGTTCTTCGATGATCCGCGGGTGGCCGATGTGCTGGCCAAGCACGGGTTGAAGGTGGAGATCGAGCCCGCCGGGTCGCGGCAGATCGCCACCTCGGTGGATTTGGGCACCTACGATTTCGCGTTTCCGTCGAGTTCGGCCGCGGCCGAGCGGATTCAGCGGCAGCGCGGGGTGAGCGGCAAGTACGTGCCGTTCTCCTCCCCCATGGCGATCGCGACGTTCAAGCCGATCGCGGATCTGCTGGGACAGTCCGGCATCGTGCAGACCGGCGCGACAACGACTTTCGACATCGAGAAGTATCTGGCGCTGGCCGAGAAGGGCGTCCAGTGGAATCAGCTCGACGGCAACTCGACCTATCCGGTGTCGAAGAACGTGCTGGTCTCCACCACCGACCCGCGCACCTCCAACTCGGCGGCCATGTACCTGGCGGTGACCGCCTACGTCGCCAATGACAACACCATCGTGCGCGGCACCAAGGCCGAAGACTATGCGGTATCCCGTGTTTCGCGCCTGTTCACCCGGCAGGGCTTCACCGAGTCCAGCAGCGACGGCCCGTTCAAGGACTACCTGGCCAACGGCATGGGCACGGTCCCCATGGCGTGGATCTACGAGGCCCAGTACGTCGACGCCGCCGCCCACGATCAGCTCAGGCCCGACATGGTGCTGATGTACCCGAGCCCGACCGTCATGTCCCAGCACACGGTGGTGCCGCTGAACGACAAGGGCGACCAGATCGGCAAGCTCCTCACCACCGACCCCGACCTCCAGCGCCTGGCCGCCGAGCACGGCTTCCGCCCCACCGACGTGAGCCTGTTCACGAAAGTCACCACCGCACACCAGATCCCAGTCGATGTGAATCTCATCAACCAGGTCACCCCACCCGACTACGACACCCTCGAACACCTCCTCGACGGCGTCGCCAAGTCCTACAACTGACCCAGCCCACCGAGAATGCCCGCCAACTCCCGAGCCTGCAGCACGACGCCCACATGCCCGGCCGCCAGGCTGTGCACGTCGAATGGATTGTCGGGGGTGAGCCGGTCGGCATCCTCGATCATCTTGGCGGCCAACGCCGGAGAGATGACATTGTCCCGGGTCAGTCGGATGAAGCTGCGCGGAATGCGCCCCCACGTCTCGGCCTCGACCCGGGCGTCGGCGAAACTCGTCTGCGCGCCATCCTCGGGTTGCATGCCGAAATTGATGACAGTGAGCATCTGCTCGAGGGTGGCCTCCGGCATATTGGTGAGCCGAAAGTCCTCCAGCGCCGCGGGATCGGCCGACCGCAGATTGAAGCGGATGAGGCCGCGGGTGACCGGTTCCATGCCCAGGAACAGCGAGTGGTCCTGGTTCGGGACGGGGACGTCTTTCAGTGCTTCTGGTGTCTGGCTCAACGCCATGGCGCTGGGAGCCTCCGCAGTGGAGGGGCAGAACGCCGAGACGTAGACGAGGCGATCGATCATCTCGGGGATCGCATTGCCGACCAACCCGATCGTGATGCCGCCGAGGCTGTGGCCGACGAGGGTCACCGGGCCATGGCGGCGCACCTGTCGCACCACATCGATGACGTGAGAGACGTTGTCCTGCACGGAGATTGCCGAGAGCGGTGACGGACTTGCGGCGAAGGCCGCAATGTCCTGCGACTGATAGGACAGCGGTATCGAGGCGTCCAGCCCGTGTCCGGGTAGATCCACCGGCAGGCTGCGATGTCCGAGCAGGGCCAGCTCGCGGACCACGGGAGCCCAGTAGAAGCTATTGCTGGCCAGGCCGTGGACGAGGACGAATGTGGGTGCGGCGGCTGCGTTTTCGGTCACACAGCCTTTTACCCGGGCTGGGGTGTCGTCAACCCTCGGCGGGGTTCAGGGAGGCCGTTGTGGCCTCTATGCCGCGGATGAGGACTTCCAGGCCGAAGACGAAGTTGGATTCGGCGGGGTCGGCGGGGGTTGTGGTGGCGGGGCCGGCGGCGGATTCGAAGGTGCCGGACGAGAAGATTTGGGCCGCATCGGGATACCGGTCGGAGGTGGCCAGTTGGGCCATTTCGCGGCCGTACTGTTGGGCGGCCACGGCCGGGTCTACGCGACCGGACTGACGCCAGCTCTGTTCCAGTTGTTGGGCCATGCGGGCCGAGGTATTGACGTAGCCGCTGACCAGGGTGAGGATGCCCACCTTGGTCATGGGATCGAGGGGCAGGGGGCGCATGGCGCGCAGGCCCGCGTCCATCCAGGCGATGGCGTTCGGGCCGCGCGGGGGGCCGGAGGTCGGGAGGTCGGCCAGCCAGCGGTGGGCCTGGTAGGCCCGCCACAGGCCGCGAGCCCACTGTTCGATGCCGTCCTGCCAGGACTCGACGGCGTCGACGCCGATGTACTCGGTGGCGAATGCGGTGTCGCCCATGAGGACCAATAGTTCGTCCTTGGATCCGACGTAGCGGTACAACGACATTCCGGTGACGCCGAGCTCCTCGCCGAGCTTGGGGAGGGTGACGCCCGCCAGGCCCTGCCGATCGGCGAGGGCGACGGCCGTCCGCACGACCCGGTCGACATCGAGGGCGGCGGGGCGGCCCATGCGGGAGCCGGATCCGGTGGGTCGTCGCCACAGTCGCGCCAGGTCTTCGGGCAGCTCCGCGTCGGCCATCCCGTGGGCCCTCCAGACTTCTCTCAGTTGTCGTACCGGCGGATTCATACTATACAACGACATACTTTGTCTTCTATAGTTTGTCTGTCATACAAACTCGGTCAGAGAGAACCGCCATGACGACAACATCCACCACCGCCGCCGGACCTCGCCACTCCCTGGTCACCATGCCCGGTGTCATCGCACTCCTGGTCGCCCTGATCTCCACCGCGCTTTTGGCGGGCACCTACTACGCCTACGCGACGTCGGTCATGCTCGCGTTTCACCGCCTGGACGACAAGACCTTCGTCGAGGTCTTCAACAAGATCAATGTCGTGATCGTCAACCCGATCTTCATGCTCAGCTTCCTCGGGTCGGTCGTCTTCTCGATCGTCGCGGCGCTGTTCTTCTTTCGCGCCGACTACCGCCCGATCCTGCTGTGGATCCTCGCGGCCGTCGTGCTCAATATCCTGAGCCTGGCCATCAGCGGAATCTTCAACATCCCCTTGAACAATCACCTCGCCACCGCCGATACCGCCACCGGCCCCATCGATTACGCAGGCCTGCGCCACGACTTCGAAACCCCTTGGGTGGCTTGGAATGTCGTCCGGGGCCTGGTCAATACCGCCGCGGTCGGCGTGCTCGGCTGGGCGCTCGTGCAATACGGGCGGATCACCGCGAGCTGACCGCACACCATTACGGCTAGGGCACTGCGAGACCCGCAGCGCCCTAGCCGTGAATTCGTCGAGGTCCCCGCACGAGGCGGGCGCTAGGCGAGAGATTTCGAGGTGATGGATTCGGAGACGGCGTGGACGATTTCGTCTGGGCCGGGAAAGCCCTGGCGGGACTTCGCGGCTACGACGGTGCCGTCCACAGCTACCCGGAAGACTCCGCCGCCGCCCGCGACCAGTTCGGGGGTGATGCCGAGTTCGGATTCGAGGGCGGTGGCGGCGGCCTGGGCTCGTTTCAGGTAGCCGCACGGCTTGCAGTAGGTGATGACGACGGCGGGCATGGCGGGCTCCTTTGGGGTGGAAGGGGTTTGGGGGGTTACGAGTTCGCGTCGCCCGAGAGGGTCCAGGGGCGGGCGGTGGCGCCGAGGCGGGTCCAGGTGTTGATGATGGCGATGTGCCAGACCAGGTCGGAGAGTTCCTTTTCCTCGAAGTGGGCGGCGGCCTCGGCCCAGATCTGGTCGGGGACTTCGCTGTCGGCGAGTCGGGTCATTGACTCGGCGAGGGCGAAGGCGGCCCGCTCGCGCGGGGTGAAGAAGGGGGATTCGCGCCAGACGGGGAGCAGGCTGATGCGACGCCAGGTCTCGCCGCCCGCCACCGCGTCGCGGGAGTGCATGTCGACGCAGTAGACGCAGCCGTTGATCTGGGCGACGCGCAGCTTCACCAGTTCACGCAGCGGCGCTTCGAGGGTGGTGTGTTGAGCGGCGCGCTCGAGGCCGTTCATGGCGCGGGCGATCTCGGGGCTCAGGTCGTCGATGGCCAGGCGGGTGGTGGGCAGTACGTAGGCTTCGGTGTTCGTTGTCATGCTTCGACCGTAACGACATAATGGCCTTACTTTAGGAGCCAATTACATGTCTGATTATTGGTCCACTTTGGACATCGACCTGCATCTGCCGGTGAACTCCGGCGCTGGTCGGCGCAATGGTTTGGAGCACGCGCTGCGGGACGCGATTCGCGATGGGCGGCTCGGCGCGGGGACGCGGCTGCCGTCGACGCGGACCCTCGCGGCGGAGCTCGGGCTCTCGCGCGGGACGGTCAGCGCCGCGTATGACCAGTTGATCGCCGAAGGGCATCTGGTGGCGCAGCAGGGGTCGGGGACTCGCGTGGCGGATACGGTGAGCACGCTGGCGGCGACGGCTCCGAAACCGAAACCCGATGTGTCACTGCGGCATAACTTGCGGCCGGGCACCCCGGATCTGAGTCGGTTCCCGGTCTCGGCGTGGCTGCGCGCCTCCCGCCAAGCCCTCGGCCGCGCACCTGGTGACGCCTTCGGATACGGCGATCCGCGCGGCCGGATCGAATTGCGTTCCGCGCTGGTCGAATACCTGGGCCGCACGCGCGGTGTACTGGCCAGCCCCGACCAGATCGTCATCACCACCGGCGTGCAGCAGGCATTGAGCCTGCTCGGGACGGTTCAGGCCGCGTCGAGCACGCCGGTGATCGCGATGGAGGACCCTTACATTCGACAATTCCACGAGGCCGTAAAGGCCACCGGGCCAAAGGTTGTCACCCTGCCGGTCGATGACGACGGCGCGCGAGTCGATCTGCTGACCACGCCCGAATTCGACGGCGTCGGTGCCGCGGTGGTCACCCCGAGCCACCAATTCCCGATCGGCTCGACATTGAGCCCGTCGCGGCGAAAGGCATTGGCCGCGTGGGCGCGGGCCGGACACCTGGTGATCGAGGACGACTACGACGGCGAGTTCCGCTACGACCGGCAGCCGATCGGCGCGATCCAGGGCATAGCCCCCGACCACGTCGTCTACCTGGGTAGCGCCTCAAAGACGCTCGGCCCCGGTCTCCGCCTGGGTTGGATGGTCCTCCCGCCGCGCCTGGTCGGCCCGGTCACCGAGGCAAAGCGGCTGGCCGACAATCACTCCGAGACGCTCGGCCAGCTGACGCTGGCGGAGATGATCACCTCGCACGCCTACGACCGCCACATCCGCTCGTGCCGCCTGCGCTACCGCAAACGCCGAGACCTTCTCGCCGACCGTCTCAAGCCGCGGGCGGGCCGCCCTCTCACCGGTTTCGCGCTCAGTGGCATCTCCGCCGGGCTACATGCCCTCATCCGCCTCGAACCCGCCGGTCTCACCGAGGCCGAAGTTCTTTCCCGCGCAGCCGCTTACGGCCTCGCGATCGACGGCCTCTCCGGCATGTTCATCGCCCCCGAGGAACACGCGCGACAGGGCATAGTCATCGGCTTCGGCTCACCGAGCGATGGGGCCTACCCCGCCGCGCTCGACGCCCTGGTGCGAACCCTGTCAAGTTCCTGATCAGCGGCGGCCCCGGGAGACCTCGATCTCCTCGGCGGGCATGGACGCGCCACGGTTGGCGCGACGCACGAGACCCAATCGGCCCACGACCTCGAGCTCGGAATGCCGAGCGAGGAGGCGTGCCCGGCCGCGCGCGACGCCCTGGTTCGAAGGTCGTCCAGTTCGTGATCAGCAGTGGGGACGTCGTGGTCCGTGCGGAGGACGAATGGGCCTGAGCATCCCCGGGAGAGGCAGGATTGGCGGAAACCTGCCCGTCGTCGATGGGTTGGGGGCGAATAGGCCCATTCGGGTCGGCGGTGCGGTCAGCGCAGGCCCGCGAAAAGGTCGGTCTCCTGGTCGGGGGCGGCGGCCACCCGGTTGAAGTAGCGCACGTAGGTCTCGGTCGCGAACATCGCGTCGCGGATTTCAGCGGGCATTCGGAGGAACGGCACGCTGTCGCCCTGGCTGGCGTGCGCCTGGAGCGCCTCGAATTTGCGTTGGGCGAAGGGTGCGACCTCGAGGACCGTGGTGATCTGCTCCTCGGGGGTGCCGAAGTCCTCCGGCGGGTCGAAGTCGATGAGGCCTTGTGCCCGTAGGTTTTTGAACATCTCGAGGGAGCGCTCGCGCGGAATCACGGCGTAGTAGAGCTTGTCCGGGATGTCGGTGGACGCGGTGGCGGCCAAGGCGATGCGGTTGGCCTGGATGTGGTCGGGGTGGCCGTAGTTGCCGTTCTCGTCGTAGGTGACGACCACTTGCGGCCGGTACTGCCGCATGAGCTCGGCCAGCCGCTCGGCGGCCTGGTCGACGGGTGTGTTCCAGAAGGCCTCCGGGTCCTGATTGGCATCCCACCCGACCATCCCGGAGTCGCGGTAGCCCAGCAGCTCGACATGCTCGATGCCCAGCACCGCCGCCGATTCCTTCAGCTCGGCCAGCCGCAGCGCCCGCACGGCATTCGGATCGTGGCCCGGCTCACCGGGCTTGATCCCGCCCGGCGCATCGCCCTGCTCGCCATTGGTGCAGGTCACCAGGACGGTGCGAATACCTTCGGCGGCGTACTTGGCGAACATTCCGCCGGTACCGAGGACCTCGTCGTCCGGATGGGCGTGGACAGCCATGATCGTCAATTCGTCGGCCATAATTCCCTAACTTCGAGCGGTCGGTACTCCCCTACTCCACGACTCAACACCGCGCACCGCGGCCCTGATTCCGCCCAGTTCAGCCGTCGGAGTCCAGCGGTTGCCAGGGCAGCAGCTCCGGCAGCCGGGGATCATCGGACTGCCAGGCGCGATACACAGTGTGCACGAGATCCATTCCGGCGAATCCGTGCGCACCGGAGATTCGGGCGCGGAAGTGCCGGTCCGGCCCGCCGTCGCGGAATTCGACGTCGTAGTCGACATCGATCGCTTCGTCGTGGTCGCCGACGTAGTCGAGGTGGATCTGGAAGAAGAATTCGCCACTCGGTTCGCGATCGAGCCTTTCGACGATCGCGAAGGGCCAGCGCGCGTTCAGATCCGCGAACAGGTCGTGCACCTCGGTGTCGGTCGGATCGTCGAGCGTCCGCCCGCTCGCATCGGACGCTCGCAATGTCGTGGCAGCCACGGGCACGATCGTAGGGCGTTCACCGGCACAACGACATCGGTGGATTGGGACCCGGGTGTCGGTACGCTCGGGGCGTGCGGCTGGAGCTGATCACCCTCATCGTCGAGGAGTACGACGCTGCCATCGAATTCTTCGTCGGCACCCTGGGATTCGACCTGGTCGAGGACTCGCCCTCGTTCACCAACGACGGGCGGCCCAAACGCTGGGTGGTGGTGCGCCCACCCGAAAGCTCGACGGGGATCCTGCTCGCCCGCGCCGACGGTGAGCGACAGCGCAATGCCATCGGTGATCAAGTGGCCGGGCGCGTCGGGTTCTTCCTGCGCGTCAACGACTTCGCGAGCGCCTACCGCCGAATGGCCGATGCGGGAGTCGAATTCGTCACCGAACCGCGGATGGAATCCTACGGCGAGGTCGCGGTGTTCCTCGATATCGCCGGGAACAGATGGGATTTGCTTGGCCCGCCGGTGGGCTGAGAGGTTGGGAAATGGGCCGAAACCTGCACTATCACAGCGAATCTGACAGGAATCTGCCATCAGACGCAAGATTGTGCAGGAATCGGCCCATCACACCCCTCACGGATACGCCTGGATGACTTCCACATTCACCAAGGCGTTGAACGAGTCGCAGCTGGCCCAGGATTGGTTCTGGCCATACTGGATGGGTCCGTACTTCCAGTAGGTGAACGGGATCGGCCAGGCGATACAGGTGAGCTTCACCTGATGCCAGGTCGGCAGTTCACAGGTGGACATCCCGCCGGTATTGAAAATGTTGTACACATGGCAGTTGGCCTGCCACACCGGCACATCATCAGCGTGAGCGACACCGCCACCAACCAGCATGGTGCCCGTGGTAGCGGCGACAACAACAGCGCCCGCAGCAAGCCGCTTAGCAGAGAGCATTCCGACCTCCTGAATAGGTGTTGCCAGAAACATCGCGCCCAGTTCCCGCGCGTTACTTCCCGGCAAATACCCCGGTCGCCGCCGAATTAACTACTCCGCGTCAGCGCGCATAGATGCCACTTTCAATAAATGCCGCCCACATATCGGCAGGAAACTCCAGCACCGGCCCCCGGCCGCCGTCCTTGGTATCGCGGACCAACGTTTGGCGTGCGGGCGAATCCGTCACGCGCCCAGGTGGCGCATCACCTGGGAAGTGATGCGCCACCTGCGGTTTCGCGAAAAGGGCTGTCAGCCGCGGATCTTGGCGGCGACGGTGGCCACGGCGGTGTCGGCGGGGAGTTCCTCGGCGGTGCCGGCGAAGCGGTCGCGGAGTTCGATCTTGCCTTCGGCCCAGCCGCGGCCGACGACGACGATGTAGGGCATGCCCAGGAGTTCGGCGTCCTTGAACTTCACGCCCGGGGAGGCGGTGCGGTCGTCGAGGAGGACCTCGAAGCCGAGCGAATCGAGTTCGGCGGCAACCTGTTCCGCGCCCGCGCGGGCACCCTCGTCCTTGTTGGCGATGACCACGTGGACGTCGAAGGGGGCGACCTCGCGGGGCCAGCGCAGGCCCTTGTCGTCGTGCATCTGCTCGGCCAGCACCGCGACCATGCGGGAGACGCCGATGCCGTAGGAGCCCATGGTGAGGCGGACCGGCTTGCCGTTCTCGCCCAGCACGTCGACTTCGAAGGCGTCGGTGTACTTCTGGCCGAGCTGGAAGATGTGGCCGATCTCGATGCCGCGCGCCGCCTCGAGCACGCCGCGGCCGTCGGGCGAGGGGTCGCCGTCGCGGACCTCGGCGGCCTCGATGGTGCCGTCGGGGGTGAAATCACGACCGGCGACCAGGCCGACGTAGTGCTTGCCGGGCTCGTCCGCGCCGGTGATCCAGGCGGTGCCGGAGACCACGCGGGGGTCGACCAGGTAGCGAACGCCGTTGGCCTGCAGGGCCTTCGGGCCGATGTAGCCCTTCACCAGGAAGGGGTTGGCCTTGAAGTCGGCCTCGTCGAGCAGTTCGACGGCGGCGGGCTCGACCGACGCCTCCAGGCGCTTCTCGTCGACCTCGCGATCGCCGGGGATGCCGACGCCGAGGATCTCGGTCTTGCCGTCCGGGTAGACCAGCTTGACCAGGATGTTCTTGAGGGTGTCGGCGGCGGTGACCTCGCGGCCCAGCACGTTCTCGGCATTGGCCCAGGCGACCAGGGTGTCGATGGTCGGGGTGTTGGGGGTGTCGTGGACGACGGCCTCGGCCTGACCCTCGAGGGGGATCTCCGGCGGGGCGGCGGTGACCACGGCCTCCACGTTCGCGGCATAACTGGATTCGCGGCAGATGACGTAGGTGTCCTCGCCGACGGGGCTGTCGGCCAGGAACTCCTCCGACGCCGAACCGCCCATCGCGCCCGAGGTGGCGGCGACGATCACGTACTTCACGCCGAGGCGGTCGAAGATCTTCTGGTAGGCCTCGCGGTGGGCGCTGTAGCTGTTCTTCAGGCCGTCTTCGTCGAGGTCGAAGGAGTACGAGTCCTTCATGATGAACTCGCGGCCGCGCAGGATGCCCGCGCGGGGGCGGCCTTCGTCGCGGTACTTGGTCTGGATCTGGTACAGCGTGACGGGCAGGTCCTTGTAGGAGTTGTACTCGCCCTTCACGGTGAGGGCGAACAGCTCCTCGTGGGTGGGGCCGAGCAGGTAGTCCTGGCCCTTGCGGTCCTTCAGGCGGAACAGGCCGTCGCCGTATTCGGTCCAGCGGTTGGTGGTCTCGTAGGGCTCGCGCGGCAGCAGGGCCGGGAGCGAGATCTCCTGAGCGCCGATGGCGTTCATCTCCGAGCGCACCACATCCTCGACCTTGCGCAGCGTGCGCAGGCCGAGCGGCAGCCACGAGTAGACGCCGGGCGCGATGCGACGCACGTATCCGGCGCGCACCAGCAGCTTGTGGCTGGGCACCTCGGCGTCGGCGGGATCGTCACGCAGGGTACGCAGGAACAGGTGGGAGAGGCGGGTGATCACGGCTCAACACAGTAGCCGCTGCTCATGCGATGCCGCGAAGGCATTACCGTGTTGGCTCGTGCTGGTGCTGCTGCCTCCCTCAGAAACCAAGTCCGACGGTGGTTCGGGCGGTCCCCTGGACCTGGATTCCCTCGCGATGCCGCAGCTCACGGCGGTGCGCGACAAACTCGTCACGCAGGTGATCGAGTTGGCCGCCGACGCGGACGCCGCGCGCGCCGCGCTCGGACTGGGCAAGGGGGCTGACGCGGAAATCGCGCGCAATGCCGCGCTGCGCACCTCGGCGACACGCCCGGCGCTGGACCGGTACACGGGTGTGCTCTACGACGCGCTCGACGCGCCCGGGTTCACGAAGGCCCAGCGCGCCAAGGCCGAAGCGCGCCTGGGCATCGGGTCGGCGCTGTTCGGCGTGATCCGCGCGGGCGACCCGATCCCCGCCTACCGCCTCTCCGGCGGCTCCAAACTCCCCGGCCTGCCCACCTTGCAGTCCCTGTGGAAGCCGGTACTGCCGGACGCCCTGCGCGCGGAGGCCGCGGGTCAACTGGTCGTGGACCTGCGCTCGGGCACCTACATGAATCTGGGCCGCGTCCCGGGCGCGGTGACCGCCACCGTCCTCACCGAGCGACCGGACGGCAAGCGAACCGTGGTGAGCCACTTCAACAAACACCACAAGGGCCTGCTGGCCCGGGCCCTGGTGCTCTCGCGCACCGAACCCTCCGATATCGACGGCCTGGCCCGCATCGCCGAGAAGTCGGGCCTCCGCACCGAGATCGCCTCCCCCACCGAACTGCTCATCATCACCTCCTGAGCAGTGATCACATATATGGAAACCGTGATCGGCCGGGCCGCTTTCGCTCGATAGAGTGGCCTGGTGGAACCCAACGATCTGGACCCGGAAGTGCTCGAACTGGCGAGCAAGATCTTCGACCTCGCCCGCAGCGGCGATGCCGCCGCCCTGGCCGCGTACCTGGACGCCGGGGTGCCGGTGAACCTCACCAACGACAATGGCGACACCCTGCTCATGCTGGCCGCCTACTACTCCCACCCCGAAGCCGTGAGCGCCCTGCTGGAACGCAAGGCCGACCCCAACTTCGGCAACGACAAGGGCCAGACCCCGCTCTCCGGCGCAGTCTTCAAGGGCTCCGACGAAATCGTCCAGGCCCTCCTGGCCGCAGGCGCGGACCCCAACGCGGGCAGCCCCTCGGCCCGCGACGCCGCCGAAATGTTCGGCCAGACAAAGTATCTGAAGCTCTTCGACCGGTAGTGCCCGCACCTCATGCGGGGCGGTCACCCTGCCCCGCATCGTCCAATGAGTCCGGTAGCCGCAGCCCGCGCCGACGCACTTCCTCCCGAACCCGTTCCTCCATGGCATCGAAAACCGTATGAAGTTTCGCCAACACGTCCGGATCGACTGGGCACCCTTCCTTCACGAGGCGCTCGAGGTGGGCCTGAATCGTATCCATGGCGGCGAACAGTTCTTCGGAGTCGGCCACCAGCGGAACCCTACTCCGATTCAGAGGAAGCTGCCGCCGCCATTGACGGCGATGGTCTGGCCGGTGAGGAAGGCGTTGCCGATCACCATGAGGACGGCCTGGCCGATTTCGTCGGGGGTGCCGATGCGGCCCACCGGGAGGCGGTCGGCCACGCCCGATTCCTTGAGCGGCGCAGCCATTTCCGTGTCGATCAGGCCGGGGGCGATGGCGTTGACGGTGATGCCTTCGGGGGCGAGGCGGGCGGCGTAGCCACGGGTCAGGCCCTCCAGGCCCGCCTTGGAGGCGTTGTAGTGGACGCCGACCGCGCCGCCGCCGCGGGCGGCCACCGAGGAGACGTTCACGATCCGCCCCCAGCCGCGCTTGCGCATCCCTGGCAGGACGGCCTGGGTGCAGAGGAAGGCGGACTTCAGATTGATCGCCAGAGTCTGGTCGAAGTCTTCCTCGGTGATGTCGTCCACGCCGCGCATGGTCGCGATCCCGGCATTGTTCACCAGCACGTCGATGGTCCCGAGCTCCGCCGCGACCCCCTCGACCATCGCCTCGACCTCGTCCCGCACGGCAACATCCGCCCGCACCGCGATGACCCGACCCCCGGCCTGCTCGATCTCGGCGACCGTAGCTGCGGCCTCCTCGGCACGCGAACAATAGTTCACGGCAACGGCCGCCCCGGCACGCGCCAGCGTCCGAGCGATACCGCGTCCGATGCCCCGCGTCCCACCGGTGACCAGCACGACACGATCCACGAGTTCGCTGCGTTCATCCATACCCTCGAACCTACGACTTCGAGTGCACTCCGAGTCAAGTCCGATCCACCTGGCGAAACAGCACGTGGACCGGAACTTTCGCAAAATCGGCTACCGTGTGCGCTGGAGCTGCGCCAGGTGGAAACCGCCCACCAGAGCGACAGCGCGGCAAGCACTCCGAGGTAGCCGGCCGATGTCGACGACTCAGAATTCGAGTTCGGACCAGGGGATGTGAATCGGGAAGGGGTGGTCGAAGTCGATGCCGTTGTGAACGTTGGCCAGCCATTCACCCGCGAGCAGGTAGTTGGTGGAATGCAAAGGTGCTACGCCGTCGGGCAGCGTGCCATGGCCGGTTTCGAGGGCGAAGGCGCGGACGCTCGCGATGTGACGGGGATTGCGTCCCAGTGTGACCTCCCAATACCAGGGGATTCCACCCGCCGCGTACTTGGCTCGCTTCGCGTCGATGTCCCGCTCGGTGTTGGAGGGTGAGAGCACTTCGCCCGCGATCAGCACATCGGAGGCGTGGATGAGTTGGTATTCGTGCTCGAGGCACCGGTAGACCAGGAAATCCGGGGTCACGAAGTCGGATTTGACTGCGGTATCGAAGAAGACATTGGTCTCCACCGATACTCGCCAGCAGCGCTCCGGCTCACCCGACATGTCCTCGCGAGCACATCGACGCAACGAGTTCCGGAACTCCACCGAGTAGTCCTGATGTTCGGCAGGCCCCTTGCGAACCCATACGACGCGGCCCTCCCACAGCTCGATCTCCCCGGCGATCTCGTCGGGCAGTTGTTCGAACTCCTCCCACGTCATGTATTCCGGCAGGTCAGGTCGCTCGACGGGTGGGGTCGGCATACCGGTCATGGTACCGGGCACACCGCTCGATTCCTCCCATCGTTCGCAGCTCATCCGCATTCCCCTCGTCGCTTCGTTCCGGCCGTCCGAGGGAAGCCGGACCTACGGTAGGCGTGGGATGGAATGCGTACCTGACAGTCCGGTCCGCGTGGCGAAAACGCCTCGTGGACCGGACTTTTGGGGGATGGGCTACTGGGTGCGCTGGTAGCCGCGGAAGGCGGAGACTGCCCACCAGAAGGACAGTGCGGCGAGGGCTGCGAGGTAGCCGAGGTGTTCGGAGGTGAAGGGCCAGTCGGTGTTTCCGGCCAGGGCGCTGCGGCCGATGTCGACGGCCCAGGAGACCGGGTTGTACTTCGAGATGGTTTGGACCCAGCCGGGCATGAGGTTGGGGGCCATCATGCCCGAGGACAGGAACGTTGCCGGGAGGATGATCATCTGTGACAGGCCGATCAGGGCGATTTGGCTGCGGGTGGTGAGGGCGATCGCCACCGAACCGGCGCAGAAGATGATTGCCAGCAATGTGGCGGCGGCCAGGGCCAGCAGCACGCCGGTGACGCCGCCGGGGTAGCGGGCACCGCCCAGGTAACCGATGACCAGGACCAGGCCGGACTGAACCAGGCCGAGGGTGAGTTGGACCCCCAGTTGGCCCGCCACCACCGCACTGCGCGAAATCGGTGCGGTCAATGTCTGATTCATGACGCCGTTGTCGATATCCTCGATGTAGCTGGTCCCGGCCCACACCCCGGAGTAGAGCACGGTCATCATCAGAATGCCGGGGGCCAGGAAGGTGATGTAGCTGCCGGATCCGAAACCCGGGATGCTGCCCACCGATTTGAAGACCTGGCCGAACAGCAGAATCCACACCACCGGCTGCAGCAGGCCGACGCCGATGCCCCACGCCTCGCGCACATTGTTGACCGCCCAGCGGCGGTAGATCTGTCCCGCGGCGACCAGCCAACCGGCCGAAGGGGTTTCGCGGGGCAGGTCGTAGGTCGTGATCGCGGTCATGCCGCCACCTCCACTCGGTCGCTGTGGTTGTCGGCCCGGTACGAGCGGCCCGCGTAGTGCAGGTACACGTCGTCCAGGGTCGGTCGGGAGATGGATACCGCGCCGAAACTGATGGCGGCGGCGTCGAATTCGGCGATGACCTTGCCGACCACGCCGGACGCGTCGTCGGTGCGGGCGATGAGCTTGCCCTTGGGTCCGTCCTGCTCGACGACGATGTCACGCAGCGCCGGAATGGATGCGCCGACCGCGCGCACGGCGGCCACATCGGGTTCGATGAGCTCGACGGTGAGGGTGTCGCCGTCGAGTGTCGACTTCAGTTGCGCCGGTGTGCCTTCGATGACGGTGCGGCCGTGATCGATGATGACCAGGCGGTCGGCCAACTCGTCGGCCTCCTCCAAGTAGTGGGTGGTGAGCACGACGGTCAACGCCGCCTCGGCGGCCAATCGCCGGATCTCCGACCACATTTCGGCCCGGGCCTGCGGGTCCAGGCCGGTGGTTGGCTCGTCCAGGAACAGCACCGATGGGGTGTGCACCAACCCGACCGCGACATCGAGCTTGCGCCGCATACCACCGGACAGCTTGGCCACCTTACGATTCCGCGCATCGGTGAGCTGGAACTGATCCAGCAGTCCGTCGGCGCGCAGCATCGCGTCGTGCCGGGACAGCCCGTGCAGGCGAGCCGCCATGACCAGATTCTCGAAGGGCGTCTGCCGCGGATCCGCGCCGGACCCCTGCGAGACATAGCCGATGCGATGCCGGATGGCGGCCGCGTCGGTGGTGACGTCGAATCCGGCCACCCGCGCGGTGCCGGAATCGGCCCGCGACAAGGTGGTGCAGATCTTGGTCGTGGTGGACTTGCCCGCGCCATTGGGCCCGAGCATCCCGTAGACGGTGCCAGCGGCAATGCTGAAGCTCAGGCCGTCCAGGGCCCGCACATCGGGTTTGCGGCGGCCACCGGGATAGGTTTTCACCAGGTCATGAACCTCGACCGCGGCCGAGGGCATGGGTGTGACAGACATGGTTCGTCTCCTCGTACAGGGAGTGGAGAACGACCACGGCACCGATGGATATGCTGTGAATGCGGTTCGAGCATCCGGCGGTTCGCCGTCGGTCGTTCGGATTCGGCGGAGGCTCGGGTGTTGGCGCACCCGGGCTTCCGTTGTTTTCGAGCGGATTGCTCACTCGGGTGGTTTCGGCATCCCCCAATCCTCGAAGAATTTGTCGCTGACTTCCGGCGGCACACCGCCGTCGGGGTACCGCGCGGACAACTCGGTCAGTTGCCGCCAGGCGTCGAGGCCGCCCAGCACACCGGATTCGATGCGCTCGGCCAGTTCGGTGACGAAGTCCCGTTCGGCCTCGAGCATGCGCGTCTCGTAGTTGCTCTCGACGAGCAGCACCTCGGGCAGCCACGGGCGCGCGGGCGCGACCAACTCCTCGAGTTCGGCGATCTGCTTGTCCAGCATGGCGACTCGATGCCGCAGCAGCGCGATGGCCTCCTCCGGACCGACCGCGGGCAGAAACGACAGCGCGGCCATGAACCGCGGGTACTCCTTCTGCGGTTCGGACAGCCACTCGCGCATCCAGTCCCGAGCCTCCGCGGCCCCGGCCCCGGTGATCCGGTACACCGTGCGCGCGGGCCGATTGCCGTCCTGCTCGGCACCCACGACCTCGATGAACCCCTGCTTGAGCAGCGACTCGACCACCGGATACAGCGCGCCGAAGTTGATCCGGACGCTGCCCTCCTTGCCGCGCTGCTTGAGGGTCTGCGAGATCTGGTACGGGTGCATCGGCCGCTCCCAGAGCACCATCAGCACGGCCAAGGCCAAGGGATTGACCCGCCGAAATGCCCGCTGCGCGGCCACACCCACCTCCAATTACTCTGTCCAGAGTATGGTCGATTACTCTGGTCAGAGTACTCCCGGGGGCGACCCCGGACAAGACTCGGCCCCGTGACCGGAAATACTCCGGTCACGGGGCCGCGGGCGGAACGCTGTGGGCGGTGTGGCTCGGACTATGAGGCGCTGTGACCCGGCAGGACACACACGGCGTCGAGTCCGAGCACGTGGTTGAGGCGACCGAAGGCCAGCCAGGAACCCAGGCACATGGACAGTTCGACGATCTCCTTGTCGCTGTAGAGCTTCTTCATGCGGTCGAAGAACTCCTCGTCGAGCGCGTGATGGTCGAGGGCGTACACCTCGGCGTACTCGGCGGCCATGCGGGTGCGGTCGTCGAAGTTCTCCGTTGTGCGCCACTGGGTTACGTCGTCGGCGAAGGACTCCTCGACCTTCTCGCCATTGCGATCCGTGCGCCAGTCCAGACAGAACAGGCAGCCGTTGATCTGGGCGATGCGCAAGCGCGCGGCCTCGAATTCGCGTAGGCCCAAGGTGGAGTGGGAGTAGACGGCCAGCGAGAAGTTGGAGGCGGCCACACCGATGCCGGGAACCATTTCGCCCCAGACGTAGCCGATGGGGTCCTTGCCCTCGGGGATGTCGATGATCATGCCGTACTCCTTGTGAGTGTTACTGCTTCCCGAGCGTGCCGAAGGGCAACGGGACGTCGAGGGCGTCGTAGAGTCCGGGCTCGGCGGCGGCCAGCCACGGGATGGCGTTCACCAATCTGCCCACGGCCGTGGCGTTTCCGCCCGCCGAGTGATTGCCGTCCTCGTCGGTGGCCTGGACGGTGATCTCGATGCGGGGGCGGCCCTCGATCAGCACGCGGTGCGCGCCCGCGCCGCTGGGCGGCTGCGGCCAGTCCGGTGCGCAGCTGGCGTGAATGCGGGTGACGTGTTCGATCACGATGCGCGGGCTGCCGTCGACAATGCCCTGCACCTCGAAGCGGACCGCGCCCTGGGTGCCCGCCTCGAAGGCGCCCATGCGTTCGGTCTCGACGGTGTCGTCGAGGGCGCGCCGCTCGACCACCTCGCGAATATCGGTGAGCGGCACACCGAGCCCGCGGGCGATGAGGCGAATCTGCCCGCCCCACACCATGGTTGGAATGGTGGGCGCGAGCATGGGCGGCTGATAGTCCATGGGCTGGCCCATGCCGACCAGGTAGCGCACCGAATCGGGCTGGTCGTAGGTGGTGTAGTCGAAGATCTCCTGGCAGCGCAGGACGTCGATGGTGCTGCCGAGTCCGCTCATGAGCAGCGGCATGATGTCGTTGCCCCACCCCGGGTCGATGCCGGAGACGAACAGTGCGCCGCCGCTGTCCAGGGCGGCCTTCTCGACGCGGTCGCGCAGTTCGGCTGGGGCGCTGCGGTGGTCGTAGAGCGCGTAGAGGGCGGGGGTGACGACGACGGCTCCCGCGCTCAGGGCGCGTTCGATATCGGCGAGGGCGTCGTCGGGGCGGATGTCACCGGAGGCGGCGTAGACGACCGCGCGCGGGCCCGCGGCCAAGGCCGCGTCGATGTCGGCGGTGGCGGTGATTCCCAATTCGGTGTCCAGACCGGCCAATTCACCGGCATCGCGCCCGACCTTGGCCGGATTGTGGACCAGGACGCCGGTCAGCGCCAGCCCGGGATGGGCGGCGACGGCCCGGATAGCGGCACGGCCGACATTGCCCGTACCCCAGACCAGGGTGGAAATCATGCCGCGAACGTAGCAAATGCTTGGTAGGTACGGGTCCGATTCGGTTACATTGCGGTGATGGATTTCGAAGCACTCGAGGCGATTCGCCAACTCAAGCACCGCTACCTGCGGGGCCTGGACCTCAAGCAGTGGGACGTCTACGGCGACACCATGTGCGAGGACATCGTCGGCAAGTACGGCTCGCCCTCGGGTGGACTGCCCGCCGAGTTCCACGGCCGCGATCAGATCGTCGACTTCATGCGCAATTCGCTGGACGGCAAGAACATCATCAGCGTGCACGTCGCCAACCACCCCGAGATCACCGTCGACGGCGACACCGCAAGCGGCAGTTGGTGTCTCGAGGACACCATCATCGCCGCGGACTACGGGCTGCTGATTCGGGGCGCGGCGTACTACAACGACACCTATCGTCGCGAGGACGGCGTGTGGCGCATTGCCACCACCGGCTACGAGCGCCTGTACGAATACACCATGTCCACCGCCGACCTGCCCAGCTTCCAGCTGACCGCCAACCGGTGGGCCGATCTCGCCGCCGGTTCCGCGCACTGAGCAGGGCGATCGGAAGTTCCTGCGCCCCAGCGGATCCCCACGGTTAACGCGTTGCCGAAACCTGTCGATCATGAGTGCGACAACGGCGCTTGCACCTAAACCCTGACGGGTGCGCGCGCCATTTCGCTCAACGCTAGGAACAACATGCGCAAGACTCTGTTCGCCCTGACCGGCCTCGCCTTCGCCACCGCCGCCGCGGTGCTGCCCACCGCCCCGGCGCAGGCCGCGCCCGCGTCGTGGGGCGCGATCGCGGTGTCGGACAACGGCGATCTGGGCTGGGCCTGGAACTACGACACCGAGGGCGAGGCCAGCCAGGCCGCCGTCGACAAGTGCGGCCGCGCCAGCTGCTCCACCATCACCACCTTCACCGGCTGCGGTGCGGCGGCATTCTCGAACTCGATGAACAAGTACACCGGCGGCTACGGCGCGACCCCGTCCGAGGCGGAGAGCTCCGCGCTGTGGTACCCCGACTCGTACCTGGTGCGCGCCGCCATCTGCAACGACTGACGAGACGGGCCGGGCGACGGCCCTGACACCATCGCCCGGCCCGAATATCTCTGCCCCGCAATCTCTTCAGAAGATGATTCAGCGTTCGGCGGACTCGACCAGTTTGCGGATGGTGTCGGCGTTGACCGGTGCGCCGTCGTGTTCGTAGAACGGTTCGGCGGCACCGTATGGGGTGGCGTAGACCGGGGTGTTGGGTTGGGTGCGCCAGCTGTCGGCGAGTGCGCCGATATCGACGGTGTCGTAGCCGAGGGCGTTGATCAGTTCCGCCGCGGCCTTTTTCGCCTCGGTGTCATCGCCCGCGATGGGCAGGGCGGTGCGGTCGGCGGCACCGGCCGGACGGCCCAGGGTGGCCAGGTGCTTGAAGAAGATGTTGTTGAACGCCTTCACGACCCGGGAGCGCGGCAAATGCCGTTGCAGCAGTTCGGAACTCGTGACACCGCCCGCTTCCAGCTCACCGATCTCGCCGTCGCGCCCCGGATAGTAGTTGTTGGTGTCGATGACCACCTTGCCGACCAACGGCTCGACCGGCACCTGCTGATACGCCTTCAACGGCACGGTCACCACGACGATGTCGCCCGCCGCGGCGGCCTCGGCGGGCGTA
Source organism: Nocardia sp. CDC153 (assembly GCF_035818515.1). Classification (NCBI taxonomy): domain Bacteria; kingdom Bacillati; phylum Actinomycetota; class Actinomycetes; order Mycobacteriales; family Nocardiaceae; genus Nocardia; species Nocardia sp. CDC153. The sequence goes on from NZ_JAYKYU010000002.1 coordinate 1,358,542, forward strand.
GCTGCCCGGGCCCTGTCCCCCAGCTCGGCCACCAGGTCCGCCAATGTCTCCGGCCCGCGCGAGTTGCTGAGCACCACATCGATCCCCGCGGCGACGGCCAATCTGGCCAGCGTGCCGCCGATATTCCCACTCCCGATCAATCCAAGCGTCGTCATGCCCGCTCCCAACACGATGCGGCCAACCGATGTTCCCGGCGTCGGACCGACAGGGGGCGAATTCAGGTCAGGGTGAAGGAGAGACCCGGCACCCGAGGCGTCATACCCCCTGAGGCAGGGCCGAGGCGGCGCTCAGGGCGGCGTCGAGGACGCCGGGGAAGCGGGTGTTCAGGTCGTCGCGGCGGAGGCTGACGAAGCGGTTGCGACCGTCCTGGCGGGTGGAGATGAGGCCGGATTCGCGCAGGACCCGGAAGTGGTGGGACATGGTGGATTTGTGGACTTCGATGCCCTCGGCCGCCGCGGCGCAGGCGTGTTCCTGGTCGTCGGAGAGGCGGTCCAGCAGGCGCAGGCGCACCTGGTCGGACAGGGCGTGCATGACGGCGACGAATTCGATGTCGCCGGTGGCGGGTTGGGGCAGGTACCGCATGGCATCACCGTAGCAACTGTTGGATTGTTTGACATCTATCGAACCGTCTTCATAGTATGACGATCGTCAAACCAATGCGGATTCCCGCTCACCCTCCACGAGGAGACTCGGGTGAACTCTCGACTGATTACCTTGGCGCTGGGGACATTTACCATCGGTATCGACGCCTTCGTCACCGCCGGACTGGTCACGCCCGTGTCCAAAGACCTCGGCGTATCGACCTCGGCGGCCGGGCAACTCGTCACCGTCTTCGCGCTGTCCTACGCGATCCTGTCGCCGGTCCTGGCCACCGCGACCGCCCGGCTGTCCCGGAAAAGGGTGCTGCTCATCGCGCTTTCGCTGTTCGTGCTCGGCAATGTGGTGACCGCGCTGGCCGGGGCCTTCGGGCTGGTGCTGGCCTCGCGGGTGATCGCGGCCGCGGGCGCGTCGATGTACACGCCGAACGCCACGGCCGTGGCCGCCGCGCTCACTGCGCCCGAGCGGCGCGGGCGGGCCATCTCGGTGGTGATCGGCGGACTCACCGTGGCCACCGCCCTGGGCGTGCCCATCGGCTCCTGGATCGGCGGCTCCTTCAGCTGGCGGGCCACCCTGTGGCTGGTGGCGGCGCTGGGCGCGGTGGCGTTGATCAGCGTCGCGGCGATCGTCCCGGCGGTCCACCTGCCCGCTCCGGCACGCCTGCGCGATCGCTTGATGCCCTTGCGCGACACGACGATTGCCACCGGCCTGCTCCACGCGGTCCTGCTCTTCGGCGGCATGTTCACCGTCTACACCTATCTCGCGGCGGCCATGCACCCCGCCACCGGTGACAGCACGGGCCGCTTCACCATCCTGCTGTGGGTCTACGGCTTCACCGCGGTGGTCGGCAGCACCCTCGGCGGCCGTCTCGTCGACCGCCTGGGTTCCCGAAAGATCATGCCTTTCACCCTGATCGGCGCGATCGTCGTGCTGGCCCTGGTCCAAGCGTCCGGCCAGCACTTCCCCACCGCCATCGCCTGGTGCATCGCCTTCGGCATCCCCGGTTGGATCTGGGCCGTGGCACAGCAGCACCGCCTGGTGGAACTCTCACCCCAGGGTTCCCCACTCCTGTTGGGCCTCAACGCCTCCGCCCAGTACTTCGGCATCGCCCTCGGCGGCGCGGCGGGCGGCCTCGGCGTGCAGTGGTGGGGAGCGGGCTCACTGGGCTGGATCGGCGCGATCCTGGTGGTCGTGTCCCTCGGCCTCCTCACCCTCAGCTTCCACGACTCGGCGCGTGGAACCGCGGGTGCCGCAGCGGATATCGCGCTGACCCGCGCTGAGGCCGCCTAGCCGCCGCGACCGACTCCCCGACCGCCGGACCCACGCTTTTCGTCATTCCGGCATGCTTTTGGCCGGAATTCGCTGCCGGGGGGTGGATCCCGGTCAAAAGCACGCCGGGATGACGAGGGGCACTGCCGGGATTGGCGAGGAGATCGCCCCCACGGCCGCCGATGCTACGACGGCCGTGGGAACTCGCCCGGTGGACTGGGGGTCGCCAGACTTGTTGGCGAGGTTGATGTTTCAGCCGAGGGTGATGGCGTCGAGGCGGGTGCGGAGGAAGTCGGCGGAGATGACCGGGGGGAGGTTCTCGACGCGGCCGATGGGTGGGGCGAGGGGTGTCACCTGGGCGTCGTGGTCGAGTTCGTAGAAGTAGATGAGGGAGACGAGGTCTTCCTCAGGGGCGGATTCCTGGGGCGGGAGGACGCGGTGGCGGCCCGCGGGCCAGCGTTGGGCGCTCCAATAGGCCAGCAGGTCACCGATATTGACGGTGAGGGCGGCGGGGTCGTAGGGAGCGTCCTCCCAGCCGCCGTCGTCGGTGTAGACCTGCAGGCCGCCCGCGCCGGGTTCGCGGTCGAGGATGGTCACCGTGCCGAAGTCGGTGTGGGGACCGATGCGGAACTGGCCGGGCTCGGGTGGGCCCACCTCGGTCAGGGGTGGGTACCAGTTGATGTTGCAGGTCCAGGTGGGGCGGCTCGCCAAGCCTTGGAAAGGGTTGTGGGGCAGGGCCAATGCCGCGGCGAACAGGGCCAGCAGTTCGTCGGAGAGCACGCGCATGGCGTCGGTGTAGGTGAGGAACAGCTCGCGCAGTTCGGTCACCTCGGCGGGCCAGACATTGTCGAGGAACCAGACGTCGTCGACGAGGGCGTCGCCGGTGCGGGTGTCCGCGCCGATGGCGAAGGTCTCCTTGAGATCCGGTGGGGTTTCGGTGCCTTCGGCGTAGCCGTTGGCCTCGAGCCCGGGTCCGATCCACCCGCGCCCGCCCACCGACACCGCGTAGCGCTGTTTGACCGCCTCCGGCAGCGCGAAGAACCGGCGGGCCGCCGCACGCAGGGCGGCCGGAAGTCCTTCGGGCACACCGTGTCCGCGCACCAGCAGGAATCCGGCCCGCTGCATGCCCTCGTCCACCTCGCGCAGCACGGCCGCGGCGGACTCGCCGCCCGCGCGCCAGCGGTCCAGGTCCACGGTCGCGATCGGGGTCATTCCGCCACTCCAATATCCTCGTTCCATAGCTCCGGCCGTTCCGCGATGAAGCGGGTCATCATGTCCACGCATTCCGCGTCGTCCAGCACGGTGACCGAAACCCCGTGCGCGGCAAGCCAATCGTGTCCACCGGTGAAGGTGCGCGATTCGCCCACGATCACCGCGCCGATCCCGAACTGCCGCACCAGACCGCTGCAATACCAGCAGGGCGAGAGCGTCGTGACCATGATGGTGTCGCGGTAATCGCGCCGTCGCCCCGCATTGCGGAAGGCGTCGGTCTCGGCGTGCACGCTCGGATCGTCGTTCTGGACGCGCCGATTGTGCCCGCGGCCGAGCAGGTTCCCGCTCGCGTCGAACAGCGCCGCGCCGATGGGAATCCCGCCCTCGCGCAGTCCGAGCTGTGCCTCTTCATAGGCGGTGACCAGCAGATCCTGTGCATTGATCATGCCGATCATGCTGCCACCGCGGCGCGGGAAATCCGGGAGCGCACCAGGATCAGATAGGCCGCGCCGGAGAGCAGGAAGCCGACGAAGAACGTGATGTCGCCCAGCTGCGGCACCGCCTTGGCGATGGGTCCGACGAATTTCTCCTGGTTGGAGAACAGCACCACCGACACGACCAGCCCGATCAGGAATGCCGCCACCCCGCCCCAGTTGGCGTAGGACCGGTCGTAGAGCAGATGGTCGATGCGCTGGCCGCGCCGCAGGTACTCGTCGGCGAACACCACACCCAGCCACGGCCCGATCCAGTACGCCACGATCAGCAGGAAGCCCTCGTAGCTGGCCGCCGCGTCCGGCAGCGCCCACCAGGCGACCAGGAATCCGATCACGCCGAACGCCACCGACACCACCGCCCGCTGCGCGCGCACCGAGAACCTGAAGCCCATGGTGACGAAAGCCATTGCGCCCGAATACACATTGAGCGCGTTGGCCGCCACCGCGCCGACCGCGATGGCCAGCAGCGTCAGATCCTTCAGGAAGGGGGGCAGGTTGGCGGTGAACACATCGGTGGGGCTGCCCTGCGCGGTGCTCGCCACGGTAGCCGACGCCGCGCCGACCACGGACAGCCAGAAGCAGGACAGGAACAGTCCGGCCGAGGCATAGCCGCCGGTCGCGGTCTTGGAGGCCGAGGCGGGCAGGTAGCGGGAGTAGTCCGCCGCGTAGGGATTCCAGCCCGCGCCGTAGCCGAAGGCGGTGCCGACGGTCAGCAGGAAGCCACCCATGCCGCCCATGCCCCCGGCGGGTGCGGGTGCGCCCAGCGATGCCTTGCTGAAGATCACCACGGTCACCAGCGCGAACACGATGGCCAACAGCGGGAAGGCGATTCGCTCGAAGGCCTGCACCAGATTGTGGCCGAAGAACGCGAAGGCCGTCTGCGCCACCACGATCACCAGCAGCGCGGGCACCTTCGGCAGCCCGGTCAGCGAGTTGAGTGCGAACGCGCCGCTCACCGAGTTGGTGGCGAACCAGCCGACACCGCACATGATCGACATGAACGCGGCCGGAAGGGTATTGCCGCGGTATCCGAAGGCCAAGCGGCCCAACACCATTTGCGGAACCCCGTGCAGCGGACCGCGCACCGACAGCAAATAGTGCGCCGCCGCGCCGAGCCCCAACCCGATCGCCAGGCCCAGGCTCGCCTGCCAGAAGTTCATGCCGTAGGCGGTGACGGCGAGCACGCCGACGAACACCGTCGCGAATTCCATGTTCGGAGACATCCACGTCCAGAACAGTTTTCGCGGCGTGCCGTGCCGGGCATCCTCGGGAATGTAATCGTCGCCGCCGGGCTCTACGGCGATCACCTTGTCACCGTAGGCCGACCGGGCTTGCGTGTCGGTCATGGGAGGAATTGTGCGGTTTCGATTGTTGCCTCGATATGAATTGGGGTTACCAGCAGATACCAACCATCCTGGCTTCAGTTCGCTGAACTCAGTCGCTAGGGTGGGCGTATGGACAACGCGTTCGCCCGCGACATGTGGCGCGTGCTGGAGCCGCTGCATGCCGTCTCCTATTTCGCCGCCGACTGCATTGCCGCCAACAAGGCCGTCGGGCTCCGGGGATTCTGGATGGGGTATTTCGCATCGCGTTCGGCGCCTTTGGGCACGGTCGGTCCGTCGGTGGTGGAGGCCACGTTCTACAACTTCCATCCGGCCATGGTTCGGCGGGCCATTCCGGACGCCTGGGGTTTCGCCACACCGGACGCGGTGATCGCGACCCGGACCATCGCGGCGGCCGCGGTGCTGCGCAACGTGGTGCCCGACATCACCACCATTGCCGCCCGCGCGGTCCCCCACCTGTACGAGGCGATTGCCGCCGCGCCCGCGCCGGGCCGCCCGCTCTTCGCCGCCAATCGTGATCTGCCGACACCGGGCGATGCGGTGCACGCGCTCTGGCAGGCGGCCACGGCGCTGCGTGAGCATCGCGGTGACGGGCATGTGGCGTGTCTGTTGAGCGAGGGCATCGACGGGTGCGAGGCGCATGCGCTGTTCTCGGCGGCGACCGGGACGCCCGAGCAGCTGTGGCGCGACAATCGGGGCTGGAGCGAAACCGATTGGCAGGCAGCGCGAGAGCGGCTGCGGGGACGTGGGCTCCTGGACGCCGATGGCATCACCGACGCCGGGCGGGCGCTGCGGCAGCACATCGAGGCCCGCACCGACGCCCTGGCCATGACGGCCTATCGCGACGTCCCCGGCATGGTCGAAACCCTCTCGGTGCTGACCCCCGCCGCTCGCGCGGTCGTGCGCAGCGGCGAGGTGCCCTACCCGAATCCGATGGGGGCCGATCCCGCCTAGTACACGCCGGGGACCAGGCGCTTGGTGGCCATGCGGTAGGTCTCGTACGGTGCGCCGAGCGTCGCGACGAGGGTCTTCTCCTCCAGATTTATGCGGCGGAGGAAGGCGTAGGTGGGGACGACTGCGGTCAGCAGTAGCGACGGGAAGGTCGCGGTGGCGATGCCGAAGCCGACGGTGATGAGCAGCACGCCGGTATAGGAGGGGTGACGGACCCAGCGATAGGGCCCGTGGCTGATGACCGGCTGGTCGGCGTCGACCTCGACGGTGGTGCGGAAGTGCTTGCCCAGCACCGCGATTGCCCACGTCCGAATCACCAGGCCGAGCCACATGAGGGCGACGCCGAGCACCTGCCACGGTACGGCGGGGCCCGGGAAACGCAGCGGGCTGTCGGACGGCAGGAAGATGGCCACCACGTTCGCGAGCGTCATGGCCGCCGCCACCAGCAGCATGATGGCCAGGCGGGTATGACCGTCACCGGCCGTGGATCCGGTCCCGCGCACGCGATCCCGCACGCGCAGGGCGATTTCGAAGGCCAGCCACACCCAGGTGGTCACTACGGCGATGTTCACGGGCGACGGTCCTTTCGCGGTTCGAGCCGAATGTCTCGAGAGTCCCATCGAACGGCATTCGCGCACATCGGGGATCCACCCGGAGACCGAAAACCCCCGACCCCGGGTACGACCCGGGGTCGACCTCGGGGGTCGCTCAGTACGTCCGCAGTCGAACGGCGTTGGCGGCCTTCTCGATCGGCTTGATGATGGGGCGCAGCGCCAGACCCTTCCACGGCAGGTAGCGCAGCATCTTCAACATGGTGGTCTGCATGCGCAGGGCCTTGGCGTCACCGGCGACCATCTGGGTGGCATTGTTCCAGCCCAGGGTCAGGTTGGCGTCGATGTATTCGCGCAGCCGGTCCTGGTAGGCGGCGAAGGCGACGCGGTGATCGCCCGCGGCGGCCCGCAGTTCACCGGCGAGCACGTACGCGCCGACCAGCGCCATGCTGGTGCCCTGCCCCGACAGCGGGGACGGGCAATAGGCGGCGTCACCGAGGAGGGCGACGCGGCCGCGCGACCAGTGCTCCAGGTGGATCTGGCTCACCGTATCGAAGTAGAAGTCCGGCGAATCCGGCATGGCGCGCAGGAGATTCGCGACCTCCCAGCCGCCGTCGGCGAACACCTCGGCCACCAGGCGCTGCTGGGCGGCGATATCGCGGCGGTCGGGCAGCTGCTCGGGGGCGGGGAAGATGAACTGCGCCTTGGCCGATGCCTGCTGGGTGCTGTAGACCTGCACCATCTTGCCGGGTGTCGCGTGCAGCAACTCCCAGTGATCGAGGTCGAGGTAGTTGGGCACCGAGATGACGCAGGCGGCCATGCCGGTGTGGCGGGCGAACCGCTCCTCCGGGCCGAAAACGCTGCGGCGCACGGTGGAATGCATGCCGTCCGCGCCGATCACCAGATCGAAGACGCGGGGCGCGGCAGTGCGGAAGTGCACCTCGACGCCGTCGGCGTGCTCGACCAGCCCGGTGATGGAATCCCCGAAGCGGTATTCGACGCCATTCTTGCTGGCGTCGAACAGGATTCGCGCCAGGTCCCCGCGCAGCACCTCGTCGTCACCGGGCGAGCGCAGGCCGATCAGATCTGGGCCGAGGGTGGCCAGCGGCTTCCCGTTCGCATCGACCCAGGCCCCGCCCCGCATATCGGTCGAGGCCTTGCGGATCTCGTTCGACAGCCCCATCCGGTCGATGACCTCCATGGCGACACCACGAATATCGACCTTGTACCCGCCCTCCCGCAGCGCGGGAGCCTGCTCCACGACGGTCACGGTGAACCCGTACTCCCGCAGCCAGAAGGCAAGCGCCGGGCCGGCGACGCTGGCCCCGGAGATCAGAACGGTCTTGTTGGCGAACTGCTGTGTGTTGGTCATGCACAAACCTTCGCCAACACCCCTCACCAAACCTTCACCATCGCCTCACCGCCCCTCACCAACCGCCTGACTTGCGATTACACGAAGCCCGCGACCGCTGATCACGCCTCGTCGAGTAGGGCGAGTCCGCGGCGTGCGGCCTCGTGCGCCGCGGCGAGGGTGGGCGAGCCGTCGACCGGGATGTCCAGTACGGCCGCGTAATACGTGTGCGCGGCGGGGGAATGCTGGATTCGGGCCGCATCGCCCAAGCCGCGCAGGGCGTTGGCGTGCATGTCGGTCGCGCCGTGGGTGCGGGCCAGTTCGGCCGCACGCTCGTAGTCCGCCCGGGCCGCCTCGATATCGCGGTGCTCGCCCTCGCCGCCGAGGCGGATATCGCCGCGCTGGGTCAGGAGCTCGGCCGTGTCGGCGACCCAACCCAGTTCGGTGTTCACCGCGATCGCCTCGTCGATCAATGCCAGTGCGGTCGTTCGGTCGCCCTGCCGCTCGGCTACCGCGGCCAGTTTGTCGAGGCTCGCGGCGATGGCCCACCGGTCCCCCGTCGCCCGGAAACCCGCTAGCGCCGCGGCGAATTCGGGTTCGGACTCCACGATCTTGCCCGACATGAACAGGCCGAGGCCGTCGCCCAACCGCAGGAAGGCCTGCGACCAGGCGTCGGATCCGAACAACCGCCGCAGCGTCGCGGGCTCGCCGGGCACCATGCCACCGGCCAGGGCGAGCAGGAGGATCACATGCGGTTGCCGCAGTGGCTCTTTCAGCGCCGCGAGCCCCGCTGCGGCGCGCTCGACCTCCGAACCGAAATCCACCCGGCCCCGCGCCGCGACCGCGACGCACAACGCATACCGCTCCACGTCGAGCTCGACCTGGCGCGCCGCGTCGGTCTCGACTTGGCACTCAGGTCCGCCGAAACTCGAATCCAGTTGGGGCAGTATCTTCCTGGCCAATTCGGGACCGTCTCCGGGGCGGCCGGTGAGCCACCAGAACCAGGCCTGGGCGGCGATGAGGCGCGCGGCGAGGGCGGGGTCGGCCGCGGCGGACCAGTGCAGGGCCGATTGGAGGTTGTCGTGGTCGGCGGCCAGGCGGGTGAGGTGGTCGAGTTGGGATGGGCCGCGCAGCAAGGGATCCGAGGTCTCGGCGAGGGTTGTGAAGTATTCGGCGTGGGCGCGCTGAGTGCGTTCGTGGTCGCCGGATTCGAGGGACCGCCGCCGGGCGAATTCGCGAATGGTTTCGAGCATTCGGTAGCGTCCCTGGCCGACGTTCAGCAGCGATTTGTCGACCAGGTCGGCCAACAGGTCGTCGATATCGTCGAGACCGCAGACTTGCCGGGCGGCCGCCGCGGTCGCACCGCCCGCGAACACCGAGAAGCGTTGAGCCAGTTGCCGTTCACTCGAATCCAGCAGGTCCCAGCTCCAGGCGACCACGGCCTGCAGGGTCTGATGGCGGGGTTCGGCGGTGCGGTCGCCCCGGGCGAGCAGGCGGAAGCGATCGGACAGCCGCGCATCGATCTCCGGAAGCTCGAGGGTCCGCAGCCGCGCGGCCGCCAGTTCGATCGCCAGCGGCAAACCGTCCAGGCGGGCACAGATTCTGGCGACCATGCCGATGGTGCCCGCGTCAACGGTGAAGCCGGGACGAACGGCGGACGCGCGATCCGCGAACAGCCGCACGGCCGGTCCGGAAAGCTGATCGGCCAGTGGCGAATCCGGTTTGGCGAGCGGCAACTGCGGTACGACGAACACGGATTCGCCGGTAATCCGCAAGGCCTCGCGACTGGTGGCCAGCACCCGTACCCCCGGACAGTCCACCAGCAGCCGATGAACGAACCGCGCCGCCTCCAGCACCACCTGCTCACAGTTGTCCAGAATGAGCACGATCCGCCGATCGGCCAGCATGGTCCGCAACCGCCGCTCGACCTCGCCGCCGGCGGTCGCGCCGAGGGCGGCGGCTACGGCCTGGGGGATCTGGTGTCCGTCGGTGAGAGGGGCCAAGTCGATGAAGCGGACTTCGCCGCGTAGGCGGGAGGCCGCCGCGAGAGCCAGGCGGGTTTTGCCGGTGCCGCCGGGGCCCACCAGGGTGACGAGGCGGGATTGAGCCAGGAGGGGAAGTAGTTCGGAGAGTTCGGTTTCGCGGCCTATGAAGCTGGTGAGCGGGGTGGGGAGGCGGCGGTCCGAGGCCGGGGCGAGCTCGTCCGCGCGAAGGATCGCGAGGTGAGCGGCCATGAGTTCGGCGGAGGGGTCGGTGCCGAGTTCGTCGGCGAGCAGGCGGCGGCCGCGTTCGAAGCAGTCCAGGGCTTCGGCCTGGCGACCCGCCGCGTAGAGGGCCCGCATGAGCAGGGCGCGGGCCCGTTCCCGAAGTGGATGGGCGGCAACCAATTCCGATAGCGCACCCAGGACGGCGTCCGGCTCACCGACGGCCAGGGCGGCCTCGGCCCGGTCCTCCTCGGCGGCCAATCGCGCCTCGTCCAGGCGGGCGGCCTGCGCCTGCGCGAACGGCGCATCACGCACATCGGCCAGAGCGGGCCCGCGCCACAACGCCAATGCCTGCTCCAGCAGCGGCAGCGCGGCGGCGGGATCATTGTCCCGCAACGCTTTCCGACCCAGCCCCGCCAACCGGGCGAAGCGGTGCGCATCAACCGCCTCCGCCGGGGCGGCCAATCGATAACCCGCACCGGCCGATTCGACGAACTCCCCCTCCCCCAGCCCACTCCTCAGCGCCCGCCGCAACCGAGAGACCTGCGACTGCAACGCATGCCCCACATCCCCCGCCGCCTGCTCCCCATACAGCTCGTCGATCAGCCGCTCCCGCCCTACGACCCGCCCGGCCTCCAACGCCAGCACCGCCAATAGCGCCCGCACCTGCGGCCCCCCAATCGGAAACGGCGTCCCATCCCCCCGCCAAGCCTCCACCGCCCCCAAAATCCCGAACTCCACGCCAGCAGTATGCCCCGCCCCCACTCTCACCCCACGAGCATGCAATTCGGCAGGGGTCTTCTCGGCCGATGCCTGCTGGATTGCATGCTCGTGGGTCAGCGGGGGGCGGGGAGGAGGTCGCGGATGAGGAGGGCGGTGTGGAGGGAGGTGCGGGTTTCGCCGTTGTCCAGGTCTATGGCGAGGATTCGTTCTATGCGGGAGAGACGGTCGTAGAGGGTGGGGCGGCTGATGTTGAGGCGTTTGGCTAGTTCGGTTTTGTTGCCGGCCAGGTCCAGGAAGTTGCGGAGGGTGGAGGTCAGGTCGGTGGAGTTGCGGATGTCGTGGCGGAGGAGGGCGGAGAGTTCGGTTTCGGCGAAGCGTTGGACGCCGGGCTCGTCGCGGATGAGGGAGAGCAGGCCGCGCAGGCGGATGTCGCCGCTGCGGTAGAAGGGGCGGGGGGTCGAGGGGGCCAGGGAGAGGGCGACTTCGGCGACGTGGGCGGCCTGGGCCAGTTCGCGCGCGGTGTCGAGGAGGGAGTCGGATTCGGCGGCCGTGCCGATGACGGCGCGGTCCACGCCGGGGACGCGGCGGATTTCGGCGAGGATGGCGGAACAGGCCGCGGTGAGGGCGGTGTCGAGGTCGCCGCTGCGAGAGATGGCCAGTACCAGGGTGATTCGCGTGCCGTGGTCGGGGGCGGCGAGGGCGGTCGCCTTCGCGAGGGCGACACCGTGCAGGGTGGCGTCGAGCAGGGCGGCCGTACGGCGTTGCTGGGCAACGGGATCCGATTCCGCGGTCGCGGCGATATCCACGGCGAGCGGGACATAACGGGCACGACGGGACAGACCGAGAGCCGCGGCCAGCGCGATCGCGTCGCGCTCATCGGTGATGCGGCCGGTGACCATATCGTCGATGAGCCCGGTCTGCGCCTGGCGGTGCAGGCCGAAGCGATCGCGTTCGACCATGCGGTGCAGAGTCAGCGTCTGGGCGGCACGTTCGAGGACCATGCGAGCGCGGGCATCGGCACCTTCGGGAGCGCGGAGGATGAGGCGGCCCCAGGCCTGCGTATGTGGCCCCACCGGAACGACATTGGGGTCGGTGTCGGGGAGGAGGCGGGAGGTGGTTTCCCAGTGGTCGAGGAGGGCGGGGGTGTTGGTGTGGCGGGCGGTCAGGGCGAGGACGCGGTGGGTGAGGTCTTCGAGGACGACCGAGGCGTCCAGCATTTCGGCAGCTGTCTTCACGATTTCGGCCAGGGCGGCGCGGCGGACGCTGAGGGCGGTGAAGGTTTCGTGGACGGTGCGGGCGAATTCCAGTTCGGCGTATTGGTCGGCCACGATCACCCGGTGCACCGCCTCGGTGATCTCCACGAAGCGCACCACGCCGTGCAGCGCGATCACCGGCAGGCCCAGGCGATCGGCCGTGCGCACCACCACCGGCGGCAATCTCCGCACGTAAGTGCCCAATTCGACGACCAGCCCCGAAACCCCGGCGGCCGCCAGGGATTCCAGATAGGCCACGGTCGCCGCGTCGGATCCGGCCAGCGCCTGCCCGGTCGTGAGAATCAATTCCCGCCCGACCAAGAGCTCGGCCACCTCCGGCAGCTCGCTCACGTGCACCCACCGCACCGGCCGGTCCAGGCTCCCGCCGCCCGCGTGCTCGGGCTGCCCGGCCTGGACAACGGGCATGGCTACGACGTCGGCAACGGTGAGGTGCATCGACGAAGTGTAAAACGAAACGGGAAACCACGGACATTATGTCGGGCATCAACCGGCGGGTAATGCCGCAGAGTAGGGACGGCAGCACAGCATCAGAGGAATCGAGGACACATGCAGACCATCGCCCACTGGCTCGACGGCAAACCCTTCGCCGGTTCCTCCACGGCGAGCGCGCCCGTCACCAATCCCGCGACCGGCGTGGTGACCGGACAGGTCGCCCTGGCCTCCGCCGCCGACGTCCGCACGGTGGTCGACGCCGCCGTGGCCGCCTTCCCGGCCTGGCGCGACGCCTCCCTGGCCAAGCGCACCCAGGTCCTGTTCCGCTTCCGCGAACTGCTCAACGAGCGCAAGGAAGAGCTGGCCGCGTTGATCACCGCCGAACACGGCAAGGTGCTCAGCGACGCCCTCGGCGAGGTGACCCGCGGCCTGGAGATCGTCGAATTCGCCTGCGGCATACCGCATCTGCTCAAGGGCGGCTACACCGAGAACGCCTCCACCAAGGTCGACATCTTCTCGGTGCGCCAGGCCCTGGGCCCGGTGGCGATCATCTCGCCGTTCAACTTCCCGGCCATGGTGCCCATGTGGTTCTTCCCCGTCGCCATCGCGGCCGGGAACACGGTGGTGCTCAAGCCCAGCGAGAAGGACCCGTCACCGTCGCTGTGGATGGCGGAGCTGTGGCAGGAGGCCGGACTGCCCGACGGCGTGTTCAATGTGGTGCAGGGCGACAAGGTGGCCGTGGACGAGCTGCTGGAAAACCCTGCCATCAAGGCGATCTCGTTCGTCGGATCCACCCCGATCGCCAAGTACGTCTACCAGAACGGCACCGCCAACGGGAAGCGCGTGCAGGCGCTCGGCGGGGCCAAGAACCACATGGTGGTGCTGCCCGACGCCGATCTGGACCTGGCCGCCGACGCCGCGGTGAACGCGGGCTTCGGCTCGGCCGGTGAGCGCTGCATGGCGATCAGCGCATTGGTGGCGGTCGGCTCCATCGCCGACGACCTGGTGTCCCGAATCGCCGAGCGCGCCAAGACGATTCGCACCGGCGACGGCACCCGCGGCACCGACATGGGCCCGCTGGTGACCCAGGCGCACCGCGACAAGGTGGCCTCCTACGTGGCGGCGGGCGAATCCGCCGGGGCCACGGTCGTGCTCGACGGCCGCGCGGTGGACGCCGACGGCGCGGCCGAGGGATTCTGGCTCGGCCCAACGATTCTCGACCACGTCACCACCGATATGACCGTCTACACCGACGAGATCTTCGGCCCCGTCCTGTCGGTGGTCCGCGTCGAGAGCTACGACGACGCCCTGGCCCTCATCAACGCCAACCCCTACGGCAATGGCACCGCCCTGTTCACCAATGACGGCGGCGCGGCCCGGCGCTTCCACAACGAGGTGGAGGTCGGCATGGTCGGCATCAATGTCCCGATCCCGGTTCCCATGGCCTACTACAGTTTCGGCGGCTGGAAGAACTCCCTGTTCGGCGACTCGCACGCGCACGGCACCGACGGCGTGCACTTCTTCACCCGCACCAAGGCGGTCACCACCCGCTGGCTCGACCCCAGCCACGGCGGCCTGAACCTCGGCTTCCCCCAGAACCACTGACGCTGACTCCTCGAAGGACATCGCCATGACACTGCCCAATGGCTTGACCCCCGACGCGGCGCGGGAAAAAGCCGCCCGCGCCTATGAATTGGATCGCGCGCACGTCTTCCATTCGTGGTCGGCGCAGAAGTCGTTGAATCCCATGGTGATCACCGCCGCCCAAGGCTGTTACGTATGGGACGGCGAGGGGAATCGACTCCTGGATTTCTCCTCGCAAATGGTGAATACCAATATCGGACACCAGCATCCGAAGGTGGTGGCCGCGATTCAGGAGCAGGCGGCCACGCTGTGCACCATCGGCCCGGCCTTCGTGAACGACGCCCGCTCCGAGGCCGCGCGGCTCATCGCCGAACGCACACCGGGCGAGCTGAACCGGATCTTCTTCACCAATGGCGGGGCGGACGCGGTCGAGCACGCGGTGCGCATGGCACGGCTGCACACCGGCCGCTACAAGGTGCTCTCGCGCTACCGGTCCTATCACGGCGGCACCGAGACCGCGGTGAACCTCACCGGCGACCCCCGGCGCTGGCCCAATGACCACGGCAATGCCGGGGTCGTGCACTTCTTCGGACCGTTCCTGTACCGCTCGCAATTCCATGCCGGCACCGAGGCCGAGGAAACCGAACGCGCGCTGCAGCACCTCGAGCAGACCATCGTGTTCGAGGGACCGAGCACCATCGCGGCCATCATTCTCGAATCCATTCCGGGCACGGCCGGAATCATGGTTCCGCCACCGGGATACCTGGCCGGGGTTCGCGAACTGTGCGACCGCTACGGCATCGTGTTCATCGCCGACGAGGTGATGTCCGGATTCGGGCGCACCGGCAAATGGTTCGCCATCGAGCACGCGGGCGATGTCGTGCCGGATCTGCTGACCTTCGCCAAGGGCGTCAACTCCGGGTATGTGCCGCTCGGCGGCGTGGCCATCGCGCCGCACATCGCGGCCACCTTCGATGATCGGCCGTATCCGGGCGGGCTCACCTACTCCGGGCATCCGCTCGCCACGGCCGCCGCGGTCGCGACCATCAACGCCATGCGGGACGAGGGGATCGTCGAGAACGCGGCCGATATCGGCGAGCGGGTCATCGGCCCGACCCTGCGCGAATTGGCCGGGCGGCACCCGAGCATCGGCGAGGTCCGCGGCAAGGGCGTGTTCTGGGCGGTCGAGCTGGTCCTCGATCGCGCCACCCGCGAACCGCTGGCACCCTACGGCGGCAGCAGCCCGGCCATGGCCGAGACCGTGGCCGCCGCCAAGGCCGCCGGACTGCTGCTGTTCGTGAATTTCAATCGCCTGCACGTGGTCCCGCCGTGCATCATTTCCGAAGCCGAGGCCAAGGAGGGACTCGCGATTCTCGACCAGGCACTGACCATCGCCGACGGGCACACCGTCTGATGGCATAACGGCGGCGACACGGTTACGCCCGCTGCGCGTAATCGCTTCGGGTTTGCGCTATCCTCACGGCACACATCACAT
Organism: Nocardia sp. CDC153; assembly: GCF_035818515.1. Classification (NCBI taxonomy): domain Bacteria; kingdom Bacillati; phylum Actinomycetota; class Actinomycetes; order Mycobacteriales; family Nocardiaceae; genus Nocardia; species Nocardia sp. CDC153. The sequence goes on from NZ_JAYKYU010000002.1 coordinate 1,374,022, forward strand.
TCCGAGGTGGTCGACCGTGGAAACCCGCACCGCCGGGTTGGACCCGAGGCTGCGACACGCAGCCATGAATATCGCCGGGCAGCTGCGCATGCGCCGCCGCTGCGACGATCGCGCCGCCACCAGCTGAATTCTTCGAAGGCCGCCGACTGGTCACCTCGCGTGACCATCGGCGGCTTTCGCGCATCCCGAACCGCCCGTCGACCCGACGCATCGCGGTTCCGGACAGCCCCCAATCCATCCTCGAGAGTCGAGGTGTGCCGTCGCGTACGGCAGGAACGAAGGAGTTGATCGGCCATGTCGGCCAAAGGAAGCAAACTGTGGGCGTCGGCCCTGAAAGACGCAGCGCCGACGCCGTACTGGACCGACCGGCCCGAGCGGCCGGCCCCCACCGACCCTCTCACCACCGCGACCGACGCGGATCTGGCCGTCATCGGCGGCGGCTACAGCGGGCTCTGGACCGCGCTGCTGGCCAAGGAACGCAATCCCGGCACCGATGTGGTGCTGCTGGAATCCGGTCTCTGCGGACACGCGGCCTCGGGCCGCAATGGCGGATTCTGTTCCGCCAGCCTGACTCACGGCCTCGCCAATGGCATGGAACGCTTCCCCGACGAGATCGGGGAGCTGGAACGCCTCGGCCGCTCCAACCTCGACGATATCGAGAAGGCGATCCTGCGCTACGGCATCGACTGCGATTTCGAACGCACCGGTGAGATGGAGGTCGCCACCGCGCCGCACGAGGTCGAATGGCTGCGGGAAAGCCACGACGCGGCCGAATCCCTTGGCTACCGCACCGAATTGCTGGACGCGGCGCAGGTGCAGGGCATGGTGCACTCGCCCACCTACCTGGGCGGCTGGTGGGATCGCGACGGTGTCGCCATGCTGGATCCGGCGCGGCTGGCCTGGGGATTGCGGCGCGCCTGCCTGGAATCGGGGGTGCGGATCTACGAAGGCACTCCCGTGCAACGGATTTCGAAATCCTGCGGCGGGACGTTGACGCTGCACACCCCGCACGGGGAAGTGCGCGCACCCCGAGTTGCCTTGTGCACCAGTGCGTTCGCGGGACCGGTGCCCAAGGTGTCACGGCATGTGGTGCCGGTCTACGACTACGCGCTGATGACCGAACCGCTCACCCGTGAACAGCTCGACAGCATCGGCTGGCACACCCGCATGGGCCTGGGCGACGCCTCCTACCGCTTCCACTACTACCGCCTGACCAGCGACAACCGCATTCTGTTCGGCGGCTATGACGCCATCTACCACTTCGGCAACCGCATCGCGCCGAACCTGGAATACAACGAGGCCACCTTCGAAACCCTGGCCCAACACTTCTTCCAGACCTTCCCCCAACTCGACGGCCTGCGCTTCACCCACCGGTGGGGCGGCGTCATCGACACCTGCGGCCGCTTCTGCGCCTTCTTCGGCTCCGCCTACAAGGGCAAACTCGTCTACGCCGCGGGCTACACCGGCCTGGGCGTCGGCGCGACCCGCTTCGGCGCGGAAGTCATGCTCGACCAACTCTGGAACGAGGACACCGAACGCACCCGCCTCCGCCTGGTCCGCTCCCGCCCCCTCCCCCTCCCCCCAGAACCCTTGCGCTCCGCCGGAATCCACCTCACCCGCTGGTCCCTGGCAAGAGCCGACTCCCACCAGGGCCGCCGCAACCTGTGGCTCAAAACCCTCGACTACACGGGCTTGGGCTTCGACAGCTGAGCGCCGCGGCCGCCCCACCCACCGAGGCGCGGTGGCCGCAACCCCCCGTCATCCCGGCGCGCTTTTGGCCGGAATCCACCACGGCAGGATGGATCCCGGCCAAGAACATGCCGGGATGACGAGGGGGCTCGGGCCGGATTGAGGGGCTCAGGCCGGATTGCCGAGAGGCTCGGGCCGGGAGGACGAGGCGGCGATGTCGAATCAGGAGGGTAGTGCTGCCGGTTGTATCGGGGTGCGGAGGATAAGGACGGTGATTTCGCTGGGGGCGAAGAGGCGGAGTTGGGGGCCCCAGAAGCCGGTGCCTCGGCTGGTGTAGAGCTGGGTGTGGGTGCCGTGTCGGGAGAGGCCCGAGACGACCGGCTGGTCGAGGCGGACCAGGTAGCGGAAGGGCCAGATCTGGCCGCCGTGGGTGTGGCCCGAAATCTGGAGGGCCACACCGGCGGACACGGCGTCGGTGACCTGCTTCGGCTGATGGGCCAGCAGGATCACCGGGAGCGCGGGGTCGGCTCCTGTCAAGGCGGTCTTGATGTCGGGGCCGTGGCCGGGGAGCGAAACACCGGTCGGGTCGTCGATGCCCGCGAGGACGAGGCTGTCGCCATTGCGGGTGATGATCTCGTGCGCGTTGCGCAGGGGCTGCCAGCCCAGGCCGGACATGTGGTCGATCCACCCCGGTGCGTCGCCGAAGTACTCGTGGTTGCCGGTGATGTAGAAACGCCCGTACTCGGCTTCGACCTTGCCCAGCGGGTCGACCTGCGCCCGGCGCGCGGCCACCGAGCCGTCGGCGAGATCGCCCGCATGGCAGGCGATATCGGGGCGCTGCGCGTTCACCTCCTCGACCACCCGCTCCGACCAGCGCAGGCGGTCGGTGGCCGCGTAGTGGGTGTCGGTGACGACCACCATTCGCAGACCGTCCAAACCCGCACCGAGACCGGGGATCTCGACCTCCAGGGTCCGCACCCGCGGCACGCGCCGCGCCTCGTAGATCGCCCAGGCGCTCAATCCGATCCAGATCGCGAGCACGCCGAGCGCCACGATCCGCGACCGCGCCGGATCGTCCACACCCGCCACCCCCAGCCCGGCCCGCACGACCGCGCCGATCACCGACCAGGTGAACAGGACCCACATCACACCCAGCAGCGTGTCGCCGACCAGCGACGCCGCATCCGACTGCCGGGGTCCGTGGCCGAGCAGCATGCCCGCGGGCAGCGCCAGATAGCCGAGCAGGAAAGCCGCCGAGCCCAGCCAGAACCCGGGCCCGGATAGGGTGGTGTAAACCAGCAGCCACCACGGCAGGGCGAACAGAAGCGCGGGAATGCCGAGGAACAGAACCGCGCGCGGAACGTACTTCACGGGAGATCATCCTTGTCGGACCGAAGGCCGCCGGATCCGGCGTGCTATCCAACGTACCGTGCGCATCGGGAAGGATGATCTCGCGTGACCGACCAGACCTCCGGCCGGGGAGCTCCGCACCTCGACGACATCTCCAAGCGGATCATCGCCCAACTCCAGGAGGACGGCCGCCGCGCCTACGCCTCCATCGGCAAGGCGGTCGGCCTCTCCGAGGCGGCCGTGCGCCAGCGCGTGCAGAAACTGGCCGACGCCGGGGTGATCCAGATCGTCGCCGTCACCGACCCCCTCCAGGTCGGGCTGTTCCGCCAGGCCATGATCGCCATCACCGTCGACGGCCCGGTCCAACCGGTCGCCGACACCCTGGCCGCCATCGAGGAAATCAACTACGTGGTGGTCTGCGCGGGCCGCTACGACATCCTCTGCGAAGCCGTCTGCCCCGACGACGAAGCCCTCCTCGACCTCGTCTCCAACCGCATCCGCGCCCTGGCGGGCGTCCGCCACGCGGAAATCATGATGTACCTGAAACTCCGCAAGCAGACCTACAAATACGGCACCCGCTGACCTAATCGCTTGTGAGCGTTGCCAATTCGGCGGCCAGATTGGCTCGGGCGGCGGATTCGTAGCGGGTGCGGGCGGTGGGGGTGCGGAAGAGGGCGGGTTGGTCGGCCAGGGCGGTGAGGACGGCGGCGCGGCCCGTGCGGAAGAGTTCGTCGGGGACGTGGGCGTATTCGGCTCGGACCGCCGCGGTGTAGGCGGCGTAGGTCTCGGGGTCGGCGGCGAGGATGGCCAGGTCGGCGTCGCAGAGGACGGCCCCGTTGCGGTCGGTGGGGTCGGGGTGGTGGCCGCCGGTGAGACGGACCAGGCGGGCCACCTCGGCGACGGTGTCCGGGTCGACTCCCAGTGCGGGGAGGGTGGTTTCGGCGAGGCGGGCGCTGGCCTCCTCGTTGTCGCCGCCGTCCATGGCGTAGACGGCGTCGTGGAAGAAGGCGGCGTAGCGGACCGCGTCCAGGTCGGCGGCGTCGGCGGCCAGATCGTCGATGACGGCCAGCATGGCGGCCAGATGCTCGACCGTGTGATAGCGGCGGTGCGGCTCGCTGTAGCGGCGGACCAGGTCCTCCCCCACCGCCCGCGCCCGCGGTCCGGCCAATTTCGTCCAGCGGTCCAGCAGATCCGCGTGCGGGCTCATCCCCATCGAGGCAGTGTGACCGAAGTTCCGCGCGGAGAAAAGGCCTCGGGCACGGTGGTTTTCACCACTGCGCGAATGGGTTCACCGCTGGCCGAGGGTGAGGTAACGCTGCACGGTCGGACCGATGTCGGCGACGATCTGCTCATGGGTCAGCGCCACCACCGGCGGCAGCTTCAGCACATAACGGCACAGGGCGAGGCCCAGAATTTGCGTGGCGATCAAGCCCGCGCGATGCGGTGCATCCGACGGATCGCCGAACCGCAGGACCGCGGGCATGAGCTGCTGGGCGAAGATCCGCTGCGTGCGCTCGACCACCATGTCGTCGCCGAGCGCCGATCGCATGAGGGTGAGCAGGATTTCACTGGTCGGCGGCTGCTCCCACAGCTCGAGAAAGCGGCCCGCGACCAGCGCCCCGAGCGAATCCGGTGCGGCCGCGGCCAGATCCGGCAGCTCCAGGTCGATATCCAGTGCGGCGTCGAACAATCCGTCCTTGTTGCCGTAGTACCGCATGACCATCGAGGGATCGATCCCGGCATCGGCGGCAATCGCGCGAATGGTTGCCTTCCGATAGCCGTCCTCGGCGAAGCGGCGCCGCGCGGCCTCCAGAATGGCGGCCTTGGTGGCGTCCGAGCGCCGGGGAGTCGTCTCCACATTCATGCCCACAAGTGTAGGCCAACATCTGTTGACACCCAAGTGTCGCCCGTCCCGGGGTTGAATGAGGCCATGTCTCTACAGCCTCGGCGCTGGCAGCCTCCCAAGGCCACGCCACGCGCGCGCGAAAACCACAGCGAACCACCGATGCCCGCGCTACAGCGGCTCGAAGTGCCCGGCGAGGGGCCGGAGGATGTGGTGGTCGCGGCCGACGGCAGAGTGGTCGCGGGGCTCGCGGACGGTGCGCTGGTGGCGGTGGACCCGGGCACCGGGACGGTGGAGAGGATCGGGCACACCGGCGGCCGGCCGTTGGGACTACACGCCAATTCCGATGGTTCGCTGTTGATTTGCGATGCCGAACGCGGACTGCTGCGGCTCGACAAGCCCGGCGGGCAGATCGAGGTGCTGGTCGACGAGATCGGGGGCGTGCCCTTGAACTTCACCAGCAATGTGTTCGCCGACGGGGACACCGTCTACTTCACCGAATCCACCCGGCACTGGAAACTCGACGAGTACATGGGCGACATGCTCGAGCACTCCGAAACTGGGCGGCTGCTGCGCCGCCATCCGGACGGCCGCGTCGAAACCCTGGTCGGCGAGCTGAAATTCGCGAACGGCATTGTGCTGGCCCCGGACCGCTCGTGCGTCCTGGTCGCCGAGACGGGTGGGTACAGCATCACCCGCTACTGGTTGTCCGGAGACAAGGTGGGCACGCACGACTACTTCGTGGAGAACCTGCCCGGCTTCCCCGACAATATGGGACTGGGCAGCGACGGACTGGTCTGGGTCGCTCTCGTCACGCCGCGAAATCCACTGCTGGACATGCTGCTTCCGCTGCCCGGCCTGCTACGGCGGCTGGTGTGGGCGATTCCCCAACGCCTGCAACCGAAACCGGCGCGCACGGTGTGGGTGCAGGCGTTCGACTTCGAGGGGAACCTGGTGCACGATCTGCAGCGGGAGGGCACCGACTACGCCATGGTCACCGGGGTCGCGGAACAGGACGGGGTGATCTACCTCGGCAGTCTCACCGAGACCGCCATCGGCGTGACGCGCGTGCCCTGATTCGCCTGCGCGTCAGTTCTTCTGCGCCTCGTCCTGCGCGTGCTGCGCCTGCGCCAACTGCGCGGGCGTGTAGCGCAGCGTCAAGGCGAGCAAACCCATGATCGCGGTGCCGATGGCGCACACCAGCAGGACGAAGGTGTACCCGTTGCCCAGCGCGTCGATCTGATGCTGCGACATCTCGCTCACCTTGCCCGTCGCGCCCTTGTCCAACGACAGGGTGCGTGACAGGGCGACCGGGCTCAGCACGCCCACCGCGAACGGCGTACCCATGTTCATGAACATCTGCCCGACCGCCGACAGCGGGCCGATATGCGCCATGTCCACGCCGACCAGCACACACAGCGGCAGAATCACGATGGCCATGCCGATGCAGAAGCCCACGATGGACATCATGACCAGCAGCGTCGGGAAGTAGTCGGCCGAACTGTCCAGCGTGGAGCCGAAATACAGCGCACCGGCCAGCACCGCCGCGGCGCCCAGCAGCAGCCAGCGCGCCCGAATGTACATGCACGCCTTGGACGCCACCGCCGTGCCGACACCCGCGCCGAGGGTGAACGGGATGCTGGCCAGACCGGCCTGCAAAGGGCTGTAGCGCAAGACGTTCTGCAGGAACTGGGCGACGAAGAAGGTGGTCGCGCCGAGCACGCCGGAGGCCAGGAAGATGGCGGCGAAGGTGATCACGCGGTCGCGGCTGTCGAACAGCGACCACGGCAGCAGCGGATTCTCCACGTCGCGCTCGGCGAAGACGAACACGATCAGCAGCACGAAGCCGCCGATGAGCGTGCCGAGGATGACCGGTGAGTTCCAACCCATTTCGGGGCCCTCGGTCGCGCCGAACACGATCGACACACACGCCAGCGTCCCCAGGATCGCGCCGCGCACGTCCATGGACATGCGGTGGTGCTCGGTGTCGCGCAGCTGGTAGATCGCGCCCCACACAATGAGCAGACCGATCGGCACATTGATCCAGAAGATCCAGCGCCAGTCCACCTGGGTCAGCGCGCCACCGATCACCAGACCACCGACCGAGCCGACACCGACCATGGAACCGAAGATGGCGATCGCTTGATTTCGGGCGGGCCCGGGCGCGTAGGTGCTGGCGACCAGCGCGAACGCGGTCGGCGCGGCAATCGCGGCACCCGTGCCCTGCAGGGCGCGGGCCGCGATCAGCCACGCCTCGTTCTGCGCGGTACCGCAGAGCGCCGAGGCGATCGTGAACAGGGTGACGCCGAGAATCAGCATCCGCTTGCGGCCGAACGAGTCACCGAGCCGTCCGCCCAACAGCATCAATCCCGCGAAGGGCAGTCCGTAGGCGGTCACCGTCCAGGCACTGCCCGCACTGGACAGCCCGAGCTGCTCTTGTAGTCGCGGTAGCGCCAGGATCATGACGGTGCCGTCCAGCACCACCATCAGCTGCAGCCCGCTCAACACGAGAATGGCGAGCCCGAACGCCCGCTTGGTCACCGGATACTGCATCGTCGCAGCGGGGTTATCGAGCACGTGGCCACTGTAATAGATGCGTGGATGAGCATCAGCCTTCGTCAGGCGCGCCCGCGGTGAAACCGGCGGTCGGGCCAATCACGATGATGGCGGGCGGGCGGATGCCTTCGGCGCGGACGCGTTCGGCGATGGTGGCCAGGTCGGCGCGCAGGACGCGCTGGGTGCGCAGGCTGCCCTCCTGGATGACGGTGGCGGGGGTATCGGCGGGGCGGCCGCCCGCCATGAGCGCGTCGGCGAATTTCTCGATGCGCTCGACGGCCATGAGCAGGACGATCGTGCCGCGCAGCCGGGCCAGGGCGGGCCAATCGACCAGGGAATCGGGGTGGTCGGGGGCGACGTGGCCGCTGACGACCACGAATTCGTGGGTGACGCCGCGATGGGTGACCGGGATACCGGCCAGGGCGGGCACCGAGATCGCGCTGGTGACGCCGGGGACCACCGTCACCGGGATGCCCGCGTCGACGCAGGCCTCGAGTTCCTCGTAGCCGCGGCCGAAGACATAGTTGTCGCCGCCCTTGAGCCGGACCACGAACTTGCCCGCCTTCGCGCCCTCGATGAGCGCGGCATTGATGTGCTCCTGCGCCATCGCCCGGCCGTAGGGGATCTTGGCCGCGTCGATGACCTCGACGTCCGGTCCGAGCTCGGCCAGCAACTCCGGCGGCGCGAGCCGGTCGGCGACAACGAGATTCGCGCGGGCCAGCAGGCGGCGGCCGCGCACGGTGATCAGATCCGGATCGCCGGGACCACCGCCGACCAGCGCGACACCGGGGGCGACGGGGGCCGAATCATCGGTCACCACACCGGATTGCAGGGCCTCGAGCAGGGCATTGCGGACCGCCGCCGAACGGCGATGCTGGCCGCCCGCGAGCACACCGAGGGTCATGCCGTCATAGCGGGCGGTCGCCGGGGTGACCGCGGTGCCGAGGCGGGCGGTGTCGGCGCGCACGCAGAACACCCGGCGGCGAGTGGCCTCGGCGACCACGGCCGCATTGGTCTCGGGCTCGTCGGTGCAGGCCATGGCGTACCACGCGCCGTCCAGATCACCGTCGGCGTACGCGCGCAATTCGATGCTGATCTGACCGGAGGTGCCCATGCCCTCGACCGCGGGCGTCACCTCGCGACTGATCACGTGGACATCGGCACCGGAGGCGATGAGCAGTCCGAGCCGCCGCTGCGCCACCGTGCCGCCGCCGACCACGACCACGCGGCGACCGTTCAGATCGAGGCCGACCAGGTAGTTCGGGTCACCGGTCGGGGCTTGCGAATCCGGAACCGGCTGGTCATCGGGGGTGGGTGAGGCGTTCTGCACAAGGATTCAGCGTACGGCGTGCCACCCGACAGGAAACACTCGCCCGGCTGCCGTCCGGCAATCGATACGAAGCTCACCGTGACGGGGCCATCTTGCGTCGGAACCGGTCGGGCGATTCTATGCTTGATGGCTATGACCCGCTGCGCCGTGTTGATTCGCAGTTGTGTGTTGGCAGCATTGTTGGCTTTGGGGGTGCGGTATCCGATCGGACACGCGGATTCGACGGCAGCGGCCGAATCGGCGGCGGGAGCGGTGGAATCGACGTATTCGCAACCGGGGCCGTGGGCGGTGACGGCGGAGCATGCGTTCACCTGTTGCGACTCCACGGGCGCGGCCTACGACATCTGGTATCCGACGAGCCTGGGAGCCAATGGGTTTCGGCATCCCATCATCACCTGGGGTGACGGGACCAATGCGCATCCGAGCCAATACGACTATCTGCTGCGGCATTTCGCGTCCTGGGGCTTCGTGGTGATCGCCACCGAGAACGCGGCCACCGGATCCGGGGTCGATATCGCCGGGGCGGTGGACAGGCTCTTGGCGCTGGCCGCCGACCCGGGCAGCGTGTTCCACGGTCGGCTGGACCCGGATGCGATTGGCGCGGTGGGGCATTCACAGGGCGCTACCGGGGTGTTGAACGCCATGATGAACTCCGGCGGGCGGATCGAGACCGCGGTGCCGATCGAGCTTCCGGCACAGATGTGGTGCTTCGCGGGCGGGTGCCCGGACACCCACCGCATGACCGAGGGATCGGTGTTCTTCGTGAACGGGTCGGCGGACACCATCATCTCGCCGTCGGACCAGGCATTGCCGCCGCAGATCGCCGGATTGCAGTCCGTGCGTGCCTATTACGACGCGGTGCCGGGCACGGTGCCGAAGGCATGGGGGACACTGGTGGGCCCGAATCACAATGACGTGCAGGGCCAACCGGATTGCGCGGAGGCGGCCTGGCCCTGCACATCGGGTGTGTTCGGGTATCTGGGCTACCCGACCGCCTGGTTGGCCGCGCGGCTACTCGGGGACGCCTCCGCGCAGCGGGCCTTCGTCACCGGAACCGGCGAGTTTCTCACTCCGAATCCGCGGTGGGCCAGTCAGATCAGCGACATCACCGGTTCATGACCCGATATCACTAACCCATGACCTTCCCGAAGTTCGCGTAATCCTGGACGAGATGCAGGCCGCGGGCTTGCCGGAGCGGAAGTTGCGCGAGATCGACCTGGTCTAGCGCGATGGCGACCGCGTGACCGTCCAGCTGACCAGTGAGCACCAGGCGATTCGGTGCGGGACGCTCGTAGGACAGGTCCGCCAGCTCCGCACCCTGCTCCGAGCGCAGCGCCAGCCGGTGTGCGCCGGTGTCGATCTGGGCGGCGACGGGGGCCAGCTCGTCGTCCATGCGCTGGACCACCGCCAGCTGCGGCTGATCGAAAACCATTCGCCGCCAGCGGGTCTCGTCTGTGAGAAGTGGTGGCACCGACTGGCCGTCGCGGGTGAAGTCGGTGACCGTCCAGATTCCGTAGAGCTCGGACTTCTGCCTGCCGGGACCGATCTCGCGCCAGTTGTCCAACTCCAGCCAGACGTATCCCACCGTCAGCCACACCGCGAGCAGCACCTGCACTGACGCCGCCCAGCGCACCGCCCGGCGGGTACGGAACGGTTGCGGCGTGGCTGCCCGTCCGGCGGCGCGGCCGGTCAGTACCGCGGTGAGCCGAGGCAGTTCGGGTGCCAGCAGGACCAGGCAGAACAGCATCATGTGAAACGACAGCAGCTTCACCGGGACGTCGAAGGTCATATTCAGCACCCACACCTGCGCCATGCCCACGAGGCTGAGCAAGATGCCCGCAAGCTGCGTGCGGGGCAACAGCAGGAGCAGGCCGCCCAGTAATTCGGCGGTGCCGAGCAGGGTCTCGTAGACCGGGGACACACCGACCTGGTTCCACAGCACGCTCATGGGCGCGAAGTCACCGTAGGGGGTGAGCAGGGTGGCGAGCGCGGGCTCGGGCATCTGCAGCGGAAACACCTTGGCGAAGCCGTACCCCAGCATCTGACCGGCCAGACAGACGCGCAGGAAGAGCAAGAACCAGGCGGATAGGCGACGGTAGTCGCTCCGGTTTCGGTCCAGGACGGTCCAAAGCACGGTGCCGACCGCGGCGATGACCAGTAAGCAGAACAGCAACACCCAGAGGGCCGTCTGATCGCCACTGCCCGAATCGTGCAGTGTGGCATCGGTATGGAAGAGGCTGCTGCCCACCCACTTCACGACAGGCAGCGACGGCGCCATCCAGTAGCGGGCCCAGTCGGCGGGGAGCAGGCGTTGGAACGGTCCGATGAAGTCGATCAGCAACTGCGGGTAGAAGACACAGAACTGGACCAAGTACAGGAATCCGAAACGGAAAACAATGCGGCTCATCGGATTCCAGGACCGGGTCGATTCGGCGTTCGTCGCGTCCCGGTCGGTCGCGGATTCTGCAGCGGTATCGATTGTCTGCACATATCGACGGTAGGTACGGCAACACACCGCACGCCTCCGGAATCACCCTGAGTCGACCCGGAATATGCCTGATAGGAACTACTTCCCGAGGCGTACGTACCAGCACGACCGCGCGGTGGCGACCAACCCGCATCCCGGTCACCGGTACTGGTGAAACAGGTCTGTCCGATCCCCTTACGGACACATTTAGAACGGGTTACATTTCCCTCAACGTGCCACGCGGGGGCTTACCACACGTCGACACGCGCCGCTACACCCGTGCAGGGAGGACCTCATGACTTCGGCCAACGCCGATCCCAACCAGCGGATGGAACTCACCGTCTCCGACCAGAATCTCGATGAACTCGCGGACGAACTCGCGCAGTGGCTCGGGACCAAGGTCGAGTCCGATGAGCCGCCGCGGGTCACCTCGATCACCCGTCCCCAGGCGGGCGGCATGTCGAGCACGACGCTGCTCTTCGATGCCGAGTGGACCGACAAGGGTGAGGCTGCGGGCGGCTCCTTCGTGGCTCGGCTCGCGCCCGACGCGAACTCGTTCCCGGTATTCGAGAACTATGATCTGGCTACGCAATTCGCGGTGATCAAGGGCGTCGCCGAGGCCACCGATCTGCCGGTGCCGCCGCTGTGCTGGCTCGAGACCGGCACCGACAATGTGTTGGGTGCGCCGTTCTTCGTCATGCGACGGGTGAACGGCCGTGTGCCCGAGGACAATCCGCCCTACGTGTTCATCGGCTGGCTGCACGAGGCGACGCCGGAGCAGCGGTATCAGGTCACCCGGCACACCGTCGAGATCATCGCCAAGGTGCACTCGATTCCCGATCCGGCGCAACGGTTCCCAATGTTCGACGGGGAGGGCTCGGCGCTGCGGCGGCATTTCGAGGCGCAGAAAGCGTGGTACGACTGGGCGCTGGCCCGGGACGGCTACCGGATTCCCTTGCTGGAGCGCACCTTCGACTGGCTGGAGCAGAACTTCCCCACCGATACCGGGCCGGATGTGCTCAGCTGGGGCGACGCCCGGCCGGGCAATGTGATGTTCGACGGGTTCGAGCCGGTCGCGGTGTTGGACTGGGAGATGGCCGCCATCGGACCGCGCGAACTCGATATCGCGTGGACCATTTTCATCCACCGCTTCTTCCAGGACATCGCCACCCGCTTCGATCAGCCGGGTCTGGCGGACTACATGCGGCGCGCCGATGTGGAGAAGCTCTACGAGGATGCCACCGGGCACGCGCCGCGCGATATGGACTGGTACCTCATGTATTCCGCGCTGCGGCACGGCATCGTGATGGCCCGGATTCGGCGGCGGATGATCCACTTCGGCGAGGCGGCCGACAACGACGACCGCGACGACTACGTGATGCACCGGCCACTACTGGAAGCAATGCTCGACGGCACCTACTCGTGGGATTGAGAATGACGCAGAATCAGATCAACTCGCTCGACGAATATCCGATCCACCAGACCCCGCTGTCCATGTCGCGGGTCGGGACCAGCGATCGGAACTTCTACGACCGCAACTACTTCAACGCTCTCGACAAGGGCAGCGACACCTTTCTGGTAACCGGCTTCGGCGTGTACCCGAACCTCGGGGTGACCGACGCCTTCGCGACCGTGCGCCGTGGGGACACGCAGCGGGCGGTGCGGTTCTCCGACGCGCTCGGTGAGCGGAGTCTGGAACCGAAGGTCGGCGGATATCGCATCGAGATCGTGGAACCGCTGCAGAAGATTCGGGTGCTGTGCGAGCACGAGGATCTCTCGTTCGACCTCACGTGGGAGGGGTCGTTCCCGGCGGTGGCCGAGCAGCCGCACACCATTCTGACCGGGGTGCATCGGCCCATCATCGACGCGCAGCGCTTCGCTCAGGTCGGAACCTGGTCGGGGACATTGAGTGTGGATGGCACCGATATCGCCGTGGATCCGTCGGCGTGGTGTGGCACCCGGGACCGGTCGTGGGGTATTCGTCCGGTCGGCGAATCCGATCATCCGGGTCGGCTGGCCTCCGAACCGTCCGAGGGCTTCTGGTGGCTGTACGTGCCGCTGCTGTTCGACGAGTTCTCGATCATCGTCATCGTGCAGGAGGAGCCCAACGGCTTCCGCACCCTGAACGACGCCACCCGCATCTGGAAGGACGGGCGAATCGAGCAACTCGGTTGGCCGCGTGTGCATTTGACCTACAAGCCCGGCACCCGGATCCCGACCAAGGTGCGCCTGGACCTCACCACCGGCGAAGGCAAGCCCCTCGAGCTGGAAGTCGAGGCGGGAACCTTCATGGCCCTCAATGTCGGCTGCGGATACGGCGGCGACCCCGACTGGCAGCACGGTCAGTGGAAGGGCCGCGAATGGGTCGAGAGCAAGCTCTACGACCTCACCGACCCCGCCATCGCGGGCCGAATCCCGTTCGGCGTCATCGACCACGTGGGTAAGGCCCGCTGCGGCGACGCCGAAGGCTGGGGACTCTTCGAACACGGCACCATGGGCCGCCACGATCCCACCGGCATGGTCGACTGGGGCTCGGTCGCGCCCTGACCTCGCCTGATCACGAGTTGGGCCACCAGTAATCCGCCACCAGATAGAGGCTGAGAAGCACGCCGGGGACGAACACCAACCCGCCGACCACGATCCCCCAAGCCGCCCTCCGGCCTCTATCCAGTGCCATCCGGCCCAACTTCCAGGCGATCCCGCCGGCCCCCGCCCACACGTAAAGCGGGAGCATTCCAAGGCTTCCGAGGATGATCGGCGAACAGGGGTGCCGCCACCCGCAGAAGGCCGGGACCCCATCCATATCGCTGATGATGAGGAACGAAAGAAACCCCGTCACGCAGAACCCGACGAACCCCCAGAACACCCACCAGGTCAGATAGGTGCGCCACCGGTCGTCCTGCGCGAAGGTCGGATCTGCCACAAGACAAAACCCTAAAGATCAAAACCCAAAGAGCCAAAGACAAAAAGAGAGAAAAGACAAAAGACGCCAGGAGGAGGGAGAGAGGGTGGCCGAGCTTGCGAGGCCCTCTCACCCACCAGCCCCCTCCCGCAAAAACCGCACCTACCAGCCGCCTCACCTACCGAACCTCACTCACCTCCCAGCCCACTCGCCGAAAGACAAAAACCAAAAGACGCCTGGAGGAGGGAGAGAGGGTGGCCGAGCTTGCGAGGCCCTCTCACCTACCAGCCCCCTCACGGCTCGGCCGTTCTTCGTCTCTGTGGAATTGTCAAAGAGCTTGAAGCCGTGGGGCTGTCGAACGGTTCGAGATGGTGTTTCTTGGGTTGTCTCGAGTAGGTGATGCGTGCAGTCCGTGGGCTGGGAGGTGAGGTGGCGGCTCCCAACCCGGCGTCAGCCCAAGTCCGGTAGGGCAGGCGAGGCGACCACACTTCCCGTTGTTTTGCGTACGCCAGCCGGGCACGAGCAGCCGGGTTTCACGCTGCCCGTGAACCCCACTTCCGGCAACTGGAATCGACTGCCGTGGCGACCCGCTCCCCGAGGTGATGTTTGTCGTTGACGTGCGGGGTGTGGGAGGGGTCCAACGCCGCTGGAGCAATCCAGCCCACCCGACCCGGGTGGGCGGTGTCCTTTCCCAACATCACTGTCTTCCAGCCGTTCTCGCTGTCGTTGACCATGGCGTGGTGGTGATCGCAGACCAGGGCGAGGTTGTTGAGGTCGGTGGGTCCGCCCTTGGCCCAATCGATCACATGATGCGCGGCGCACATGCTCGCGGGTACATCGCAGCCGGGGTGGGTGCAGCCGCGATCGCGGGCGATCAACGCCAACCGCTGCCCCGAGCTGGCGAGGCGTTCGCCGTGGGCGAGGTAGAGCGGGATCTCGTCCTTGTCGAGGATCGCGAGGACCGGGCGAGGGTTCTTGGCCAACTTGAGCGCTTCGTTGATGGACAGGTGCCCACCCGAAGCGGTGGTGGCCACGCCCGCACCCTTTTCGAGGTCGGCCAGGCTCATCGTGACAACGACTTCGACGGGCAGGCCACGGTGCTTACCCAACTTCACCGGCTTACCGGCCTTGGCCGCAGCGACACCAGCGGTACCCGCAGTAACGCCCGCGTCGGTAACGGCACCATCGGTACCGGCGTGCAGAGCAGACACGAGCGCGAACAACGCGTCGTGGGTGCGCTGCCCTGCGTCGCGACGATCCCGGCGCGCGGCCGCTTCCAACACCTTCGACTCGACGTGCGCGGTGGCGGCGAGGATCTCGGCATCAGCATCATCGAGGTTGCACATACCGGGCCGCGCCAGCTTGGCGAAGATCGCATCCAACAACGCCCGCAGTTCGGGGGTGAGCCAGCCTTCGATCTTCGACATCCCATCCACCCCGGGACGGCTGATCGTGATGCCGCGACGGCGACGACGATCGGCATCAGAGATCACCGTGCCCTCCGGATCCAGGCGCGCGAGGATCTCGCGCCCGATCTTCGGCAGGTCGTCGGGGTGACCGGTCACGCAGTGCTCCACCAGCAGTGCCTCGGTCTCGACCCGCGCCGGAGCGGGCACCTCGGCGGGCAGATGCGTCATGATGTCGACGATGCCGCGCACGTGATCACGCGAAATCACCCCCGCTTCAAACGCGTTCGCGGTCGCCTCCAAAGCAACCGGGCGCGGCGTGCCGTCGACTCCGAGGAATTCCCCACAGGCTGCGGCGATCTTCACCCGCATCGCCGCGTCATAGCGCGACAGGCCCAGGGTTTGACGCAGGAACGGCACCACATCCTTCACCCCGGCCTTGCGCGGCAGGTCCCGCTCCGCGATCTCGATGACGAGCGCCGAATCCAGGGCGGCCAGTTGGCGCTTGCAGATCTCCAGATCGCGCAGGAATTCCACGGCATCGATATCTGTCCGAGCCTTGAGTTTGCCATGCAGGACGGTATCGGCGACGTTGGTGATCGCGGTCATCAGCGCGCCGATGCCGGTGCTGTCGAGTGTTTCCCCCTTCGAATTCATACCTCAATTCTACCGCCGAATTGATCATAATAGAAGGCGAATTCCGTTGTGATATAAGGGATTTCAGACTATTCGGCGTTTCGAAATGGCGCTGCGGCGATAACCACACCGGAGACTATCGTCTTCGGTGTAATCAATTCCTTTTCGCCACTAACCGAAAGCGCTGCGGCCTCAGCGACACTCGATGTGCCCAAGGCCGCTGTTACTCGCGCCGAGGGGTTTTGGACCTGCACCACTTGCAGGTCCACGACGGGGACCGATACCACTTCGGCTCCCAAATGCTCTGCCGCCGTGCGGAAACCCGGCTCGTCCGCGCGGCGGTCGATCGTGGCCAGCTGGCGGATTATCGCGTCGCCCAGGACTTCCCGCACTGCCGCGACGATCTCGTCAGCCGGGGTTCCAGGCCGTAGTCCGACACCCACGACCAGCTCAAGCCGGGGCATGGGTTCGGGCAAAGTCGGCTGCGGCGGCTACGAATCGGCCTATGGCGGTGGGGTTTCCGGCGGGGTGGGTGTGGAGATAGGAGGCGTGGACTCGGTACGGGGTTGCGCCTTCTCGGATGGTTTCGCCGGATGGGGAGCGCCAGGCCCAGGCGGGGGCGGCCGAGCTGGGGGCGGTGAGGCGGGTGCGGTGGAATTCGTGGCCGCGGACTCGTTCACCGGCACTCCAGAGGGGAGAATCCGTGAGGGCCACCGCGTCTCGGTAGCCGAGGGTGAGGCGGGGGCTGAATTCGGCTTCGGCGTCGATGACTCCGGCCATGCGGTGGCCGTCGAGAGTGCGGGTCAGGTAGAGCAGGCCCGCGCATTCGGCGTGGATCGGGAGGCCGCGCGCGGCGAGGTCGGCGATCGAGGTGAGCAGGGCGGTGTTCGCGGCGAGTTCGGCGGCATGTTCTTCCGGGAATCCACCCGGAATGACCAACCCGGCTGTACCGGAGGGCAATTCATCACGCAGCGGGTCGAAAACTCGGACCTCGGCACCCGCCGCCGCCAGCAGTTCACGGTGTTCCGCGTAGCCGAATGTGAATGCCGGTCCACCGGCGATCGCCACCACCGGGCCGGACTCCTCGGAAGTTACCTCGGCCGAAGGATCCCACACAGATCCACCAGCGTTCGAAGCCGCCGATGCCGCCACGGCATTCAAATCGATATGTGCCGCAACGAGGTCCGTCATGGCGTCCACCGCAGCCTGCGCGGCCGAACCGTGCTCGACCGCCGGAATCAACCCCAGATGCCGTGAGGGAACAGCCAATTCGGCCATACGCGGCAATGCGCCCAGCACCGGCAGACCCACACGCGCACAGGCCGCCCGCAGCACCTGCTCGTGCCGCTCGCTGCCGACGCGGTTGAGAATCACTCCGCCGAGCCGGATTCCGCTGTCGTACGTGGCGAATCCGTGCAGCAGGGCCGCCAAACTCTGGCTGTGGCCACGTGCGTCGACGACCAGGATCACCGGTGCGCCCAGCATGGCGGCGATCTGAGCGGTCGAGCCTTCCGCGATGGGCTCGGTGTTGTGTTCGTCGATGCGGCCGTCGAACAGGCCCATCACGCCCTCGACCACGGCGAGGTCGCAGTCGCGGCTGCCGTGGAGATACAGCGGCACCACCCTGTCGGCCCCGACCAGGACCGGGTCCAGGTTGCGGCCCGGGCGGCCGGCGGCCAGACCGTGGTAGCCGGGATCGATGTAGTCCGGGCCCACCTTGAACGGCGCGACGCGGTGCCCGGCGCGGCGCAGTGCGCCGATCAATCCGGTGGCGACCGTGGTCTTTCCGCTCCCCGAGGCGGGTGCGGCGATGACCACCGCGGGTGTGCTCACCATTCGATGCCGCGCTGGCCCTTGCGGCCCGCGTCCATCGGATGCTTCACCTTGGTCATCTCGGTGACCAGGTCCGCGGCGTCGATCAACGCCTGCGGGGCATCCCGGCCGGTGATC
Source organism: Nocardia sp. CDC153 (assembly GCF_035818515.1). Lineage (NCBI taxonomy): Bacteria > Bacillati > Actinomycetota > Actinomycetes > Mycobacteriales > Nocardiaceae > Nocardia > Nocardia sp. CDC153. The sequence goes on from NZ_JAYKYU010000002.1 coordinate 1,392,151, forward strand.
ACCACGTGCTGGTTGCCGGGTCGATCGCGCAGCGTCTCGACGACCTCGTCCACATCGACCCATCCCCACTTGAGCGGATAGGTGAACTCGTCGAGCACATAGAAGCGATGCTCCTCGGCCCCCAACCGCCGCTGGATTTCCTTCCACCCGGCCAGGGCGGCGGCCGCGTGGTCCTCATCGCTGCCCTGCTTGCGAGTCCACGACCAGCCCTCGCCCATCTTGTGCCACTCCACCGCACCGCCGACGCCGGTCTCGTCGTGCAGCTGCCCGAGGGTCCGGAAAGCGGCCTCCTCCCCCACCTTCCACTTGGCGCTCTTCACGAACTGGAACACCGCGACATCGAAGCCCTGGTTCCACGCCCGCAACGCCATCCCGAACGCCGCGGTCGACTTCCCCTTCCCCGGCCCGGTGTGCACCGCTAACACGGGCAGGTTCCGACGCTGCCGCGTCGTCAGCCCGTCATCCGGAATGCTCTCCGGCAGCGGCACACCCTTCGGCATCGACCCCAGCTCCTTCCACGACAACCAAGTCCGGGAATCACGGTGCCATACGCCTACGACACGACGACCCCCGGCCCGGACCGCGGTCACTAGAGGTTGTCGAAGAAGCCTTTGATCGCGCCCCAGATACCACCGACGACGATGCCCGGGACGGGTGTCGGGCCGAGCAGTGCCGCTCCCGTCTGGATGATCGCCTCGCCGTAATCGCGCCGACCGGTAGCACGACCACCCGTGGCGTAATGAGCCGACTGCCCGGCCCTGGTCGCAACAGATTCGTCGGAAACGCCCCGCCCGCGCCTCGCTGCCTTGGCCGCCTTCGCCGCAGCGACGACATCGGAAATGTCACGCTGAGATTCGGCCCAGCCGTGCGTGTAATAGCCCATGTTCTCGCCCCCGGTGACTCTGGTCGATCCGGTGCTGGAGTCTCCGGCCCGACTCACCCAATCGTAAGCCGCCGCCACACATTTCAGCGAGGGCCAGGTCCACGCGAGGACAACGGGTTACGCGGCGCGGGTGGCGCGGACGATGCCCGCGACGGAATCGCCGGTGAGGTCGGTCAATTGGAGGTAGCCGGCGCGTAGTTCGGTGGCGATGTCGCGGGCGAGGGCGAGGCGGATCATGCCGCGTTCGCAGTCGACGACCATGGCGGTGACGGCGTCGTGGGCGAGCATGCGGGCGGCGGCGCGGGCGCGCGGGACCGGGTCGGTGCCGCCGGTGGCGCGGCCGTCGGTGAGCAGGACCAGCAGCGGGCGGCGGTGGGGGTCGCGCAGGCGTTCGCGGCGGATCAGGTCGCGGGCCTTCAGGAGGCCTTGGGCCAGTGGGGTTTTGCCGCCGGTGCGCAGGTCGGCGAGGCGGCGGACGGCGATGTCGACCGAGGAGGTCGGGGGGAGGACCAGCTCCGCCTGCTGGCCGCGCATGGTGATGACGGCGACCTTGTCGCGGCGCTGGTAGGCGTCGCGGAGCAGGGCCACCACCGCGTTGGTGACGGCCGAGAGGCGGTCGCGGGCGGCCATGGAGCCGGAGGTGTCGACCACGAAGACGACCAGATTGCCTTCCCGGCCTTCGCGATACGCCCCGCGCAGATCCCCGGGAGCGAACGCGAGCGGGCCGGTCAGGCGGCCGCGCTCGAACTGGTGCGGGGCCGCGGCGAAGATCGTGCCGAGCAGGTGCAGGCCGGTGGAGGTGTCGTCGGTGGCCTGGACGACCCGGCCCTGGCGAGTGCGGGCGCGCGAACGGCGGCCGGGCGCGCCTTCACCGACACCGGGAACCTCCCAGCGCGGGGGCTTGGGCAGGGTGGCGGTGGGAGCCGCGACGCGGCCCTCGCGAGCGGGACGGTCACCGGAACTCTTCCGGTCATCACGGCCGTCGCCACTCGGGCCAGCGGGCGGATTCTGGCCTCCCCCAGGGGAATCCGGCCCGCCGTCCGGAGAGTCCGGGCCCTCGTCCGAGTCCGAATCACTCAGCGGGGAATTCGAATCATTCCTCGGGGAGTCCGATCCACCGGCCGGATCCGAGTCCTCGGCCGCACCCCGATCACGTGAATCCGGCTGGGCGGCAGCGGAATCCTTCGGGTTCGGCCCATCGGTCGGATCCTGCGGTCCCGCATCGTCATTCGGCGGGACCGCTTCACCTTTTCCCAGGCGGTCATCCCCTTCGGCGCGCGCGGCTTCCTCCGCCGCCCGATCCATGGCCTCGTCGAGTTGCTCCTCGCTGATCCCGGGTTCGTCGAACGGATCGCGGCGACGGCGATGCGGCAGAGCCAATTCCGCGGCGACACGCACATCGGCCTCGGTGACCGCAGTGGCCCCGCGCCAGGCGGCGTGGGCGGTGGCGGTGCGGGCGACCACCAGGTCCGCGCGCATGCCGTCGACATCGAACGCCGCGCACAGGGCGGCGATGCGGCGCAGCTCGACATTGTCCAGCGCCACCTCGCCCAGCCGGTCGCGGGCGGTCAGAATGCGTTCGGCCACTTCACGATCCGCGGCACGATAACGCTCGGCGAAGGCGTTCGGGTCGGCCTCGTAGTCGAGGCGGCGGCGGACCACGGCCATGCGGACGTCCACGTCCCGGGAGGCGACCACGTCGACGGTCAGGCCGAAGCGGTCCAGCAGCTGCGGGCGCAGCTCACCCTCTTCGGGATTCATGGTGCCCACCAAGACGAATCGCGCGGGATGGGTGTGGGAGACGCCGTCGCGCTCGATGTGCACCCGCCCCATGGCGGCCGCGTCCAGCAGCACGTCCACCAGATGATCGTGCAGCAGGTTCACCTCGTCGACGTAGAGCACGCCGTGATGCGCGGCGGCCAACAGCCCCGGCTTGAACGCCTGCTCCCCGTCCCGCAGCACCCGCTCCAAATCCAGCGAGCCGACCACCCGATCCTCGGTCGCCCCCACCGGCAACTCCACCAGCCGCGCGGGCCGCGCCCCCGACTCGTCCACCACCGGCGGCAGCAATTGCGCCAGCGCCCGCACCACGGTCGATTTCGCGGTCCCCTTCTCCCCCCGCACCAGCACCCCACCGATCCCCGGATGCACCGCGCACAGAATCAACGCCAGCTGCAGCCGCTCCTGCCCCACCACAGCGGAGAACGGAAACCCGGCCTCATCACCGGCCGCACGAACACTTTCGGAGTAAGCCACAGGAGAAACGGACACGCCCCAACTCTATGCGCGCCCCCACACCCCAACCCCACCACCCTCGGGTGAATGGCCGAGCGCCCGCCGTGGGTCGCACGGCGGGCGCTCGAGGTTGTCCTATGAAGGTTGGGTCAGCCGCGGCGCATCGGGATGTGGGGGATGCCGTCCTCGATGTATTCCTCGCCGTCGACCTTGAAGCCGTGCTTGGTGTACATGTCGACGAGGTAGGTCTGCGCGTTCAGGCGGACCGTGGCCGAACCGGCCTCGGCGAGCGCCGCCTGCAGCAGGCGGGTGGTGTAGCCGTGTCCGCGCGCCTCGGGGGTGGTGCAGAGGCGGCCGATGCGGAAGGACTTCACGCCGTCCTCGTGCTCCTCCATGAGACGCAGGGTGCAAATGACCTCGCCCTCATCGTCGAGCCAGAAGTGACGGGTTTCCGGCAGCAGGTCGAACCCGTCCAGTTCCGGGTAGGCGCACTTCTGCTCGACGACGAACACCTCGACGCGAAGTTTCAACAGCTTGTACAGCGTCGCGGTGTCCAGGTCTTGGGACCACGACCGTTTGAGAGCAACCGTTGACATCATCGCGTCTTGCTATCACATCTAGGCGTGAGAAGCGATACCGGCGTGCTTTGGCGTGTTGGCGGAATCGAGCTGCAGGGCCTTGCTCGACCAGTCCCAGACCTCGCGGAACAGGGCCTGATTCTCCGACAGCTTGACGCCCAGCGACGGCACCATTTCCTTGAGTTTCGGCTCCCACGTGGAGAATTCGCGCGGGAAGCAACGCTTCATGACGTCCAGCATGGCGCTCACGCAGGTGGACGCGCCCGGCGAGGCGCCCAGCAGACCGGCTATGGTGCCGTCCTCGGCCGCGACGACCGCGGTGCCCAGCTCCAGCACGCCGCCGATGCCCTTGCGGCGAATCATCTGCACGCGCTGACCGGCGATGATCAGCTCCCAATCGCCCAACTCGGCGCGCGGGATGAACTCCTCCATGGAGTCGATGCGGCCGTTCTGTGACTTCAGCAACTCCGAGACCAGGTAGTTGACCAGACCCATCTCGGTGACGCCGACGCCCAGCATGGAGAACAGGTTGTTCGGCTTCACCGACTTGATGAGGTCGGTCAGCTTGCCGTCCTTGAGGAACTTCGGCGTCCACCCGGCGTAGGGACCGAACAGCAGACCCTTCTCGCCATTGATGACGCGAGTGTCCAAGTGCGGCACCGACATCGGCGGCGCGCCGACCGACGCCTGGCCGTACACCTTCGCCTCGTGCGCGGCGACGAGATCCGGGTTGGTGGCACGCAGGAACAGACCCGACACCGGGAAGCCGCCGAATCCGGCGATCTCCTTGATGCCCGACTTCTGCAGCAGCGGCAGCGCGCCGCCGCCCGCGCCCACGAACACGAACTTGGCGTTGATCACCCGCACCTTGCGGCTGCGCAGATTGCGCACCTTGACCAGCCACGAGCCGTCGGACTGCTTGGTCAGGTTGAGCACCTCGTGACCGAAGGCGATGTCCGCGCCCGACGCGCCCAGGTAGGCCAGCAGTTCCTTGGTGAGCTCACCGAAGTCGATGTCGGTGCCGTACTGGGTCCAGTTCAGGGCGACCGGGTCGGAGAAGTCGCGGCCCTTGGCCATCAGCGGTAGTCGCCGACTGAATTCGGCTGCGTCGTCGATGAATTCCATGCCCTCGAACAGCGGATGCCGCGACAGCGCCTCGTAGCGCTTGCGCAGGTATTCGACGCCGTCGGTGCCGTGGGTGAAGCTCACGTGCGGGATGGGGTTGATGAAGTTCGACGGGTTGGCCAGGACGCCGTTCTCCACCGCGTAGGACCAGAACTGCCGCGAGACCTGGAAGCGCTCGTTGATGTCGATGGCCTTGGTGATCTCCACCGAGCCGTCGGCGTTGCGCGGCGTGTAGTTCAGCTCGCAGAGCGCGGAGTGACCGGTGCCCGCGTTGTTCCAGGGATCGCTGCTCTCTCCGGCCGCCTCGTCCAGGCGCTCGAACATATTGATCGACCAGTCCGGCTGCACCTGTCGGAGCAAGGCACCGAGGGTGGCACTCATGATGCCTGCGCCGATCAGTACTACATCGGTCTTTTCAATCGTGGCAGCGTTCGACACGGCGTTCGTCGACTTCCTTGTCCTTGAATGGGTCACCAGGTGGGAGTTAGGTTACCCGTCGTTCACTTGAGCCTAATTCTGCCCCTGAGCATTCCCGAATCCCCCTTCGAAAACCCCGAATGTGAGAGATCCCTCCCAAATGGACATCGTTGTGGCGCGGTCTATCTTGGGCTTGTGACCTCCGATACGTCATCCACCACCTCGTCGCCCGACACCACGCTGCCCGACACCACCCGGCCCGGCGCCTGGCAGCCCGACGTGCTGGGTGACGACTACCAGCAGCTGACGATCCCGCTGGGACCCGATCCGGACGGCGAGGGCGACGTGGTCGCCACGCTGGTCCGCTACACCCCGGCCGACGCCCCGGTCGCCACCCGGGCCGTGCTGTACGTGCACGGATTCACCGACTACTTCTTCCAGGAACACCTGGCCCAGCACCTGGCCGCGCAGGGCTATGCCTTCTACGCGCTGGACCTGCGCAAATGCGGGCGTTCGCAGCGCAGCGGGCAGACGCCGCACTTCGTGTCCGACCTGGCGCTCTACGACGTGGAGTTGAATCGCGCGCTGAAGATCATGCGCGCGGAGACCGGGCTGCCGGTCCTGGTCATGGCGCATTCGACCGGCGGTCTGGTCACCTCGCTGTGGCTGAACCGCCTGCAGGCCGCGGGAGGCACTGCGGCGCAAGGGATTACGGGTCTGGTACTGAACAGCCCGTGGTTCGATCTGCAGGGGCCGGGTTACTACCGCTCGATCGGCACGCCGCTGCTGGAGGGCCTGGGTCGACTGCGCGCGTTCGCCAAGATTCCGCTGGGCGTGTCCACCGCCTACGGCGACAGCCTGCACAAGAGCGTGTCCGGCGAGTGGGACTACAACCTGGACTGGAAACCGTTGAGCGGCTACGCGGTTCACGCGGGCTGGTTGCGGGCCATCCGGCGCGGGCAGTTCCGGCTGCACAAGGGCCTCGATATCGGCGTCCCCGCGCTGATCCTGCGCTCCAAGCTGACCAAGTTCATGCGCGAGTACGGGCCCGCCGCCGATCTGGCCGATCTGGTGCTGGACGTCAAACAGATTCAGCGCTGGTCGGGCTGCCTGGGCGACCGGACCAACATCGTGCCGATCGAGGGCGCGCGGCACGATGTGTTCCTGTCCGCGGAGAAGCCACGCGCCCAGGCCTTCGCCGAGCTCGATTCCTGGCTGGAGTGGCTGGCGAAATCACCAGAAGCTGGTGCGTAGCACCACTTCGGTGGCCAGTTCGTGGCCCGCTTCGGCGGCCACATCGGTGACATCCATGGGGACCAGCCGGAATTCGCCGTAGACGAACCGGCTGGAGCCCTCGGCCACCGCGCGCGGCAGGCGCTTGGTGGCCAGCAGGGTGGTGGGGATCTCCACCGGCGGGCAGGAGGCGTCCTTGACGGTGCCGTCATTGCCGGGCGCGGCCGGGTGACCGCCGCCCGCCACGATCAGGCTCATGAAGCGGCCGAAGCCGCGGGCGGCCAACTGCCAGGCCAGTTCCGCGCCCGCGCCGCTGCCGACCAGGTTGGCCCACGGGACCTTCAGCTGGTCGAGGATGGCGAACACCGCGGTGGCGTCGAGACCGTCGATCGATTCGATCGCGATGGTGTGCAGGTCCGAGGTCTGCAGCCGGGCGCAGACCTGGTCGTAAACATCGGCCGGATCACCCGCATCGGGTAGCAGCAGGACGTGGTGCCGTGTTTCGGGTCCGCCGACTCGCACCGCCCACTCGCGGTCACCGACCGTGATCCGCCGAGATTCCATGGTCAATCACGCTACAGGAGGCACGGTGGGGTCGACTGCGACTCGGGCGGATTGCTGTGACGCCGGTCACTTGCCGACGGTGAGGACGGGGAGATTCGCGGGGGCTCCGGCGGTGATGAGGCGGTCGAGAAGGTCTGCGTCGAGGTGCTTTTCCATGAGGTCGGCGAGCAGGTCGAGCTGGCTCGCGCGGACCTGGGCGACCGAAACGTCCTCGGCGACAACGAAACCGGTGCGGCCCGCCCGCTCGGCGACGCGGCGCAGCCAGGCGCGGCGAAATTCGTCCGACTCCAAGGCGCCGTGGAGGTGGGTGCCCCAGATCGATTCGCGCACACTGCCTTCCGGGAGACCGTCCAGTTCGAACCAGGGGGCGTCGCCGGAGTGGGTGACGCGGCCGTGGTGGATCTCATAGCCGTGCACGGGGAGATCGTTATTACCCCCGGCGGTCGCATGATCCCGCACACGACCGCTGGAGCGGCGCAACACCTTCGGGTCGGCGAATTCGATCTCCAGGTCGAGCAGACCCAGGCCCGCGACGGTGCCCGCGGCGGATTCGACCGGGTCGACGATGGTGCGGGCCAGCATCTGGTAGCCGCCGCAGATACCGAGGATGGGCGCGCCCGCCGCCGCGCGGGCGGCGAGGGCATCGGCAATGCCGGTGCGCCGCAACCATTCCAGATCGCCGACGGTGGATTTGCTGCCCGGCACCACGACCAGGTCGGCTCCCGCCATGCGGGATGGATCGCTCACCCAGCGGACCGAAACGCCGGGTTCGCAGGCCAATGCCTCGACGTCGGTGGAGTTGGAGATGCGCGGTAGCCGGATGGCGGCGACGGTCAGCCATTCGGTGCCCAGCGGCGGGCGCGGTCGCCCGACCGGGGCGTCCGCCACGGTGCCGAGGGAGTCCTCCGCGTCGATCCAGAGGTCCTCCGCGAACGGAATCACCCCCAGGGTGGGCCGCCCGGTGAGCGCCGTGAGCTGATCCAGCCCCGGCCGCAACAAATCCACATCGCCCCGGAATTTATTGACGATGAACCCGGAAATCAGCCGCTGGTCTTCGGGTTCCAGAATCGCGACCGTCCCGAACAAATGCGCCAGCACTCCCCCGCGATCGATGTCCCCCACCACCACGACCGGAACGTCCGCGGCCCGGGCCAATCCCATGTTCGCCAAATCCGTTGCCCGCAAGTTGATCTCGGCAGGCGATCCGGCCCCCTCGCAAATCACCACATCGAATTCGTCCCGCAGCGAAGCCAATTCCTCGGCCACGATCGCCCGCAACGCGGTCCGATGCCGAAAGTAATCCTTGGCCCCCACGGTGTCGATCGCCTTGCCCCGCACCACGAGCTGCGATCGCCGATCACTACCGGGCTTCAACAAGATCGGATTGAACCGCACGCTCGGCTCGAGCCCAGCGGCCCGAGCCTGCAACGCCTGCGCCCGCCCGATCTCCCCGCCGTCGAGCGTCACCACGGAGTTGTTCGACATGTTCTGCGCCTTGAACGGCGCGACACGAATGCCGCGCCGCGCCAACATGCGGCAAAGTCCCGCTACGACAACGCTTTTCCCCGCGTCGGAGGTAGTTCCGGCGACGAGCAGAGCGCCCTTCACCGGGTGCTGTACTCCGCTCGGGGGCGGTAGACGTAGTGGTCGCGACCGCTGCCGCGGTAGGCGTCGCGGTCGACGTAGGCGTCGCCGCTGTCGGTGGTGACGTCCTCGGGCCTTTCGGGGTCGTCGACCGGACGGCCCGCGGCGAGTTCGACGTGGCGGCGCATGGTGGCGCGCATGGCGCTCAGGCCGTCGTCGCGGGGGTTCGGGGGCAGGACGCGGGTGGGCTTGCGCCGGGGGCCGCGGGAGCCGAGGGCGCGAGTTCTGGTGCCCCGCTGGGGCATTGCGATGTTCACGGGAGAGTAAGAATTTCTGCGCCTTCGTCGGTGACGACGAGTGTGTGTTCGAATTGGGCGGTCCACTTGCGGTCCTTGGTGACCACGGTCCAGCCGTCGTCCCAGATCTCGTAGTCGATACCGCCCAGATTGATCATGGGTTCGATGGTGAAGGTCATGCCGGGCTCGATGACCGACTCCACGGCGGGCTGGTCGTAGTGCAGGATGACCAGACCGGAGTGGAAGGTGGGACCCACACCGTGGCCGGTGAAGTCGCGGACCACGCCGTAGCCGAAGCGGTTGGCGTAGGCCTCGATCACCCGGCCGATGACATTGAGCGCGCGACCGGGCTTGACCGCCTTGATGGCCCGCATGGTCGCCTCCTCGGTGCGCTCGACCAGCAGGCGCACCTCCTCGTCCACGTCACCGGCGAGGAAGGTCTTGTTGGTGTCGCCGTGCACGCCATTGATGTAGGCGGTCACGTCGATATTGACGATGTCGCCGTCCTCGATGACCGTCGAGTCCGGGATGCCGTGGCAGATGACCTCGTTCAGCGAGGTGCAGCAGGACTTGGGAAAACCCTTGTAGCCCAAGGTCGACGGGTATGCGCCGTGGTCGCACATGTACTCGTGCGCGATGCGGTCCAGCTCGTCGGTGGTCACCCCCGGCGCGACGGCCTTACCGGCTTCCTCCAGGGCCTGCGCCGCGATCTTGCCCGCGATCCGCATCTTCTCGATGGTCTCCGGAGTCTGCACCCAGGGCTCGGAGCCTTCCTTGGCGGTCTTCTTCCAGACGTACTCGGGGCGCTCGATGTTCTTGGGGACCTCGCGGATGGGCGACTGCGTGCCGGGTACGAGGGGCTTGCGGGTGCGCACAGACATGGCTACCAGAGTATCTGCCGGTCCGAATCGTGGGATTCCCAGGTCCGGGGCACCGGGGAATCTTTCCGGACCATGGTCCGTTTATGCTTCCAGTTGGCGTGGAAACGAGACTCGAGAGGGGCTGCGGCCGTGGAATTGGGACTGACGACATTCGCGGAAACGCATCCCGTCGGCGGTGACGGGCCGGTGCCCACCGCGGGCGAGCGGTTGCGGCAGGTGGTCGAGGAAGCGGTGGCCACCGAGCGCGCCGGGCTGGACGTGTACGGCGTGGGCGAGCACCACCGCAAGGATTTCGCGGCCTCCTCGCCCGCCATGGTGCTGGCCGCCATCGCCTCGCGCACCGAGCGGATTCAGCTCACCAGCGCGGTGACGGTGCTCAGCTCCGATGATCCGGTGCGGGTGTTCCAGGACTTCTCGACCCTCGACGGGCTCTCGAACGGCCGGGCCGAATTGATGGCGGGCCGTGGGTCGTTCATCGAGTCGTTCCCGCTGTTCGGGTACGACCTCAACGACTACGACGAGCTGTTCGAGGAGAAGCTGGCGCTGCTGTTGAAGATTCGGGAGGAGGGGCCGGTCACCTGGTCGGGCAAGTTCCGCGCGCCTTTGACCGACGCGATCGTCTATCCGCGCACCGAGAACCGGCCGCTGCCGGTGTGGATCGCGGTCGGCGGCAGTCCCGAATCCGTGGTGCGCGCCGGGCTTTTGGGCCTGCCGTTGGCCATCGCCATCATCGGCGGGCAGCCCGCGCGGTTCAAGCCGCTGGTGGATCTGTACCACCGCGCGCTGGACGAGGGTGGGCACGAGCCGCAGCCGGTGGCGGTACACGCGCACGGGTACATCGCCGAGACCGACGAGGCGGCGGTGTCGGACTTCTACGCCTCCTACGCGCGGGCCATGTCCGGTATCGGGCGTGAGCGCGGGTGGGGGCCGATGACCCGGCAGCAGTTCGACGCGCTGCGCTCGCAGAGCGGCTCGCTGTTCGTGGGCACGCCGGATTACGTGGCCGAGAAGATCGCGAATGTTCGCGACACGCTCGGGCTGGATCGGTTCATGCTGCACAGCAGCGTGGGCACGCTGCCGCACGAGAAGGTGCTCGCCAATATCGAGCTGCTCGGCGCGAAGGTGGCACCGCAGGTGCGTTGAGTGACAATGGATTCGGCCCGGTCGAAACGACCGGGCCGAATCTGTTTCACGGTCCCTTCAGGGCGTGGTCGCGCCGAAGGCCGTCAGCAGCATGTCGGTGAGTTGGTCGAGATAAGTGGGGGTCGTCGGGTCGCCGCCGAGCATGACGCGTAGGAACAGGGGTGCGCCCAGGAAGTCCAGGGCCAGTTCGATGTTCAGCGTCTCGGGGAGTTCGCCGCGGGCGATGGCGCGGTGCAGAATCTGGGCGACCTTGGCTCGGCGCGAGCGGCCGATGCCCGACTGCATGACCTCGCGCAGGGCGGGTACGCGCACAGCCTGCGCCAGCAGGTCCGGAATGATGCGTGCCACAAGGGGATTCGTCAGCGCGTGGGCCGAGAATTCGAGGAAGGCGCGGATGTCGCCGCGCAGGGTGCCGGTGTCCGGGGAGTCGGCGGCGTCGATGGCGACCTCGGAGATGAGCGCGGTCACCAGTTCTTCCTTGCTCGACCAGCGGCGGTACAGCGTCGGCTTGCTCACGCCCGCGCGCCGGGCCACCGCCTCCATGGAGAGCTTGCCGTACCCGGCCTCGGCCAGTTCCTCGAAGGCCGCCGCGCGGATGGCCGCGGTCACCTGCGGTTGCATGACCGCCGCACCCGCGGGTTTGCGGGTGCGGGAACCGGATTCGTCGCTCATGCGCTGCAGTCTAGCAACGACGATACGGTTGCGTTTCGTCGTAGACCGGTCTACCGTTCCACTCATACGACGAAACGGTGTCGTATCGACGTTAAGAGCGAGGTAGAAGCCATGAAATTCCTCTTCGACGATGAATCCTTCGCCTACGAGACCCTGCGCGCCGCCGGGTTCGCCTGCTACGGCGGCGCGGAACTGGGCGAGGTGCTCGCCACCGCCGCCCGCATCCCGGAGGGCGATGAGGACGCCTGGCTGCGCGAGTGGGAGGCCACCGCCCGCCGCGCCCAGGCCATCGGCGAGGCCAGCGCGAGCGCGGGTCGCCGGGTGAGCGCCCGCGAGGCGCTGCTGCGGGCCTCGAACTACTACCGCACCGCGGAGTTCTACCGCCGCGACGATCCGGCGCACGATCCGAAGGCGCGCGAGCTGTCCCGGCTGTCCCGCGAAACCTTCTGGGCCGCAGCACAACTCATGGATACCCCCGTACTGCCGGTCGAGATTCCGTACGAGGACACCACACTGCCGGGCTACCTGTACCTGGCCGACGACTCGGGCACGCCGCGCCCGACCGTCATCTTCACCAGCGGCTTCGATTCCACCCTCGAGGAGTCGTACTTCGCGCTCGCGGCCGGGGCCATCGCGCGCGGCTATCACGTGCTGGCCTTCGACGGACCCGGCCAGGGCGCGGTGATTCGCGAACAGGGCCTGACCTTCCGCCACGACTGGGAGGCCGTCATCACCCCCGTCGTCGACTTCGCGCTCACCCGGCCGGAGATCGATCCGGCGCGAATCTCATTGTTCGGCTACAGCCTCGGCGGCTATCTCACCGCCCGCGCGGCGGCCTTCGAGCATCGCCTCGCCGCGCTCATCCTCGACGACGGCCTGTTCGACTACCACTACGCGCACGAGCGGATGATGCCGCCGTTCCTGGCCGAGTGGATCGCGCGGGGCCGCGACGCGGAGGCGAATGCCGTTGCGGCGCTGATGATGACGCAGAGCACCACCCTGCGCTGGGCGCTGCGCAATGGCGTGTGGACCTTCGGCGCGGCCTCACCCGCCGAGTACGTGCGCATGACCGCCGACTACACCCTCGCCGGTATCGCCGACAAGATCCAATGCCCCACACTGGTTTTCGACGCCGAGAACGACCTGTTCTTCCAGGGTGAGGCCGCGCGCGTCTACGAGGCGCTCACCTGCAAGAAGGAATTGATCACCGGCACCGAGCCGGAGGGCGCGGGCGAACACTGCCACACCGGGGCGGTCCTGCTCACCCTGCAGCGCCTGTTCGATTGGCTCGACGCCACTCTCGCCGGGCAGTAGGCCTCAGTAATCGCGCAGGGTGGCCTGAAATGCGATGCGGTCGCCGCGATACAGCGACCGCACGAGTTCGATCGGCGAGCCCTCCGCGTCGACGCTGCGCCGGTGCAGCAGCAGCATCGGCAGGGCCGTCGTGCATTCCAGCAGGGCGGCCTCGCGCGGTGAGGCCAGCATGGTCTCGATGCGCTCGGTCGCGGACACGTAGACCACGCCGCGCGAGCGGGTCGCGGCGTACAGGGAGGTGGTGGGGTCGTAGAACTCGCGCAGGAAGGCGAAGCGCGGCAAGGGCATCCAGGTGCTCTCCAGCCCGATGCGTTCGCCGTCGGCGAGCAGGATCCGTTCCAGATGCGTCACCACGGTGCCCGGCGCGACACCCAGATCCCGGGCCACGTCCGAATCGGCGGGCACATCGTTCCAGCCGACCAGCAGACGCCCCGGCGTGCGGCCGAACTTCAACGCCCCCTCGGTGTAGGAGCGAAGCGACAAGGGCTGCACCATCTTCGGCCGCGAGACCACGGTGCCGCGCCCCTGACGGCGAATCCGCCCCTCCACCAGGAGTTCTCGCACCGCCTGGCGGACGGTTTCCCGGGCGACACCGCAGCGCAGGGCGAGTTCACGTTCCGAGGGCAGCGGATCGCCCTCGGACAGTTCGGCCAACAGCTCCTCGAGTTCCGCGCGCACGCGGTAGGACTTGGGCAGGCGCGCGTCGCCGGTGAGCACGGAATCGGCACTCGCACCGGGCATTTCGCCCGACCCTCGACCCGCCTCCGAGTGGTTTTCCGGCCCAGCAGCCCGACCTTCCACCCCGGCGGCCTCCCTCGTCTCCATGCCCCCAGCGTACACAAGATTGGTCTATACCAATTATTAACCCAGCGTTTCCACACGAAACACTCCTAGGTCTAGACCATTGCCCAGGATGTTGGTCATGCGATTGGTCATCATCGGCGGAGGGATCCTCGGTACCGCCCACGCTCTCGCCGCCATCGGGCGCGGCCACGAAGTCGTCCACCTCGAACGGGAGGTGGAGGCGCGCGGCGCGACCGTGCGCAACTTCGGTCTGGTGTGGGTGTCCGGGCGCAGCGCGGGCGAACTGGAACTCACACTGCGGTCCCGGCAGCTGTGGGAGGAGATCGGCGGCAAGGTGCCGGGCGTGGGCTTCCGGCCCGCGGGCTCGATCACCCTGGTGCGCACCGACAATGAGCTCGCGGTGGCCGAGGCCGCCATGGCGAGCCCGTCGGCCGCCGAGCGCGGCTTCGAACTGCTCGACCCCGAGCAGGTGCGCGCGATCAACCCGGCGCTGCGCGGCAAATTCCGTGCGGGCCTGCACTGTTCGACCGATGCCGCCGTGGAGTCGCGCCAGGCGCTGCCCGCCCTGCGCCGCTATCTGGAGGCCAGCGAGCGCTACACGTTCTACGCCGGAACCGAGGCGCGCGCCGTCACCGGCACCACCGTCGTCGACGATCGCGGCCGCCGCCACGAGGGCGATCTGGTCCTGGTCTGCCCGGGCGCGGCGCACTCCGGCCTGACTCGTGAACTGGTGGGCGACATTCCGGTGCGGCGCGTGCGCCTGCAGATGATGCAGACCGCTCCGCTGGGCGAACCGCTCACCACCGCCATCGCCGACGGTGACAGCTTCCGCTACTACCCCGCCTTCGCGGGCCCGGAGCTGGACAAGCTGAATCGTGAAGAGGCGCAGCCGTTCACGGCCGCCCAGCACAAGATGCAGCTGCTGGCCGTGCAGCGCCTGCACGGCGGGCTCACCATCGGCGACACCCACGAGTACGACGAGCCGTTCACCTTCGATGTGGACGAGGCCCCGTACGAGCACCTCACCGGGGTGATGGAGGAGCTGCTGGGCCGCAAGCTGCCGCCGATTGTGCGGCGCTGGGCGGGCGTGTACAGCCAGTCCATCGATCCGGGGACCATCGTGACCCGCGCGCAGGCCTCCGACGGCGTATGGGTCGTCACCGGGCCGGGTGGGCGCGGCATGACGCTGGGCCCCGCGATCGGCGAACAGACCGCCGATCTCCTCAATCTCTGACTCGACCAGCGAAGGAATCAGCGTGTCCGACAAGCAGATCGATCTCGCGGTGCTCGATATGGCGGGCACCACCGTCTCCGACGACGGCCTGGTGCTCCGCGCCTTCGAACGGGCCGCCACCGCGGCGGGCATTCCCGAGCAGGGCCCCGAGCGCGAGGCCGCGCGCCAGTACGTGATCGACACCATGGGTCAGTCCAAGATCGTCGTCTTCCGCGCGCTCACCGGCGGTGACGAGGACCGGGCCCGGCGGGCCAACGCCGAATTCGAGACTGCCTACGCCGAACTCGCCAGCGAGACCGGTGTCGCCCCGATTCCCGGTGCCGCCGAAGCTATTTCGGCATTGCGGGCGGCGGGGATCAAGGTGGCGCTCACCACCGGATTCAGCCGCGAGACCCAGGACAAGCTGCTGGATGCCCTGGGCTGGAACGAGATCGCCGACCTCACCCTCGCTCCGTCCGACGCCGGTCGCGGCCGCCCGTACCCGGACATGGTGCTCACCGCCGTGCTGCGGCTGGGCATCGACGCCGTGGATCGCGTTGCGGTGCTGGGCGATACGGCCAGCGATATCGGCACCGGGCTGTCCGCCGGGGCCCGCATCGTGGCCGGGACCCTGACCGGCGCGCACGACGAGGAGCAGCTGCGGGCCGCCGGCGCGACCCACGTGGTGGCTTCCGTCACCGAGTTCGCGCAGCTGCTGCTGGCCGAGCGCGGCTAGAGAATTCCGCCGCCCCGGCGGAGTACCCACCGTCCCTACGACTCGACCGTCCCCTGAACTGAAAGTGCAGTCACCGTGCGTAATTCGAACAACCGCCTCGCACGCACCATCGCCCGATCCGCTCTGATTGTCGCCTCCGCCACCGCGGTCGCTCTCGGCCTCACCGCCTGCGGCGGCACCGGCAGCGACGCCAAGGACGGCAAGACGGTCACCGTCTACTCCGCCGATGGTCTCGGCGACTGGTACAAGCCCGTCTTCGAGAAGTTCAAGACGCAGACCGGCATTTCGGTCAACTATGTCGAAGCCGGTTCCGGCGAGGTCGTCTCCCGCGTCGAGAAGGAGCAGTCCAATCCGCAGGCCGACCTGATGGTCGCGCTGCCGCCGTTCATCCAGAAGGCCGACAAGTCCGGGCTGCTGCAGGCCAGCGGCGTGGACACCGGCGCGGTCGCCGCGGCCGACAAGGACGCGAACGGCAAGTGGGTGTCGCTGGCCGGGAACTACCTGTGCTTCATCGCCAACCCCTCGGTCGACACCACCAAGGTCACCTGGGACGACCTGCTCAAGCCCGACTACAAGGGCAAGATCCAGTACTCCACCCCCGGCCAGGCCGGTGACGGCACCGCGGTGCTGGTGCTGCTGCAGCAGCTGCTGGGCAAGCAGGGCGCGCTCGACTACCTGGCCAAACTGCAGGCCAACAATGTCGGCCCGTCGTCCTCGACCGGCAAGCTGCAGGCCAAGGTCGACAAGGGTGAGCTGCTGGTCGCCAATGGCGACGTGCAGATGAACCTGGACAGCGTCAAGGGCGGCTCCAAGTTCAACGTCTTCTTCCCGGCCTCCGCCGACGGCAAGCGCTCGACCGTCTCGCTGCCGTACCTGATGGGCATGGCCAAGGGCGCGCCGCACGCCGACGCCGCCAAGAAGCTGTTCGAGTTCCTGCTCTCGGCCGACGTGCAGAAGTCGCTGCCCGACGTGTTCGCGATCCCCTCGCGCACCGATCTGGCCAATGCCCCGGCCACCGGCACCGGTCCCTCCCCGGCCACGACCATCAAGGACGTGACCGTCCTGCACCCCGACTGGACCACCGTGCTCGACAACCTCGACGCCGACGTGGCGGCCTACACCAAGGCCACCGGTAGCTAACGTCTCACCACCCCAGGAGCAGCGCACCATGTCCTCCCCGACGACGACATCCGCGGTGGTCGCCGACCCGACCGCCGAACCCGCCATCGTGTTCGACCGGGTCGGTGTCACCTACGGCCGTGGCAAGAAAACCACTGTCGCACTGGCCGATTTCAACCTGCGGGTCGCCGCCGGGGAGACGGTCGCACTCCTGGGGCCCAGCGGCTCCGGCAAGTCCACCGCGCTCAAGGCACTGGCCGGATTCGTCCGGCCCACCTCCGGCGCGGTGCGGCTGGCCGGGCGCGACGTCACCGACCTGTCCCCCGCCAAGCGCGGGATCGGGGTGGTGGTGCAGTCCTACGCGCTGTTCCCGCACATGCGGGTGCACGACAATGTGGCCTTCGGGCTCAAGGCACATCGCGTGGCGCGCAATGAAATCGACGCCCGGGTGCGCGAGGCCCTCGACATGGTCGGCATGGGCGCCTACGCCAAGCGGCTGCCACGAGAGCTGTCCGGCGGACAGCAGCAGCGCGTGGCCATCGCGCGTGCGCTGGCCATTCGCCCCAAGGTGCTGCTGCTCGACGAGCCCCTCGCGGCGCTGGACGCCCAGCTGCGCCAGAACATGCTGGGCGAGCTCCAGCAGCTGCGAAAGGCATTGCCCGACACGGCAATGCTGTATGTGACCCACGATCAGGCCGAGGCGCTGGCGCTGGCCGACCGGATCGCCGTCATGCGCGACGCGCGACTGGTCGATATCGACACCGCCCACACGCTGTGGCAGCAGCCCGCCACCGAATTCACCGCCTCCTTCCTGGGCGGCGCGAATCTGCTGGCCTGCGAGGTGAAGCACGTCTCCGGCACCGCCGCCCTGGTGAAGGTCGGCGAACGCACCCTGCGCGCCGAGGCCCCGCGCCCGGGCGTCGGCCGCCCCGACTGGGTGCCGAACGCCGAGGCGCAGCTGTGCATTCGCCCGCACACCATCGCGGTCGTGCCGCTCACCGAGCGAGACGCCCTGCGCGCCACCGTGATCACCAGCGTCTGGAAGGGCGCTTCCACCCGCCTCCACCTCGAGGTGGCGGGCCTGCCCGACGAATTGACCGCGGACGTCCTGGGCCACACCGACATCGCCCCCGGCGACCACATCGGCATCCGCTTCCCCGATCCGGCCGGTGTGCTCATTCCCCCGGGCATCGGCACCGAAGCGGCCGCGGACGGCGAGGCCCGCGCATGACCGCGCTCCTCGAAACCCCTTCCGCGCCCGAGGCTCCCGAAGCACGGGAGGCGGGTCGGTCGTGGCGGCCCGTGCTGTGGACGCTGCCGCCGGTGTTGATGGTGATCGGCATGGCGGTGTATCCGATCGTGCGGGTGCTGTCCGAGTCGACCAAGACCAAGTCCGGGCGAGGGGTCCAGACCTGGTCGAATGTGTTGCAGGAGGAGTCGTTTCGGAATGCGTTGTGGCGGACCGTGATGATCGCGGTCGGTTCGACGCTCGGGTGCCTGGTGTTGGGGACGTTCCTCGCGATCGTCTTGGCGTTCGTGCCGTTTCCCGGCTCGCAGGTGGTGGGGCGGCTCATCGACTCGGTGCTGACCCTGCCGTCTTTCCTTGTGACACTGGCGTTCACGTTCCTCTACGGGACGGCGGGCGCGGTGAACGCGCTGATTCATCAGATCACCGGCGGGGACCAGCCGGCGGTGAACTTCCTCAGTACCCAGTGGGGTGTGATTCTCGCCGAGGTCACGTTCTTCACGCCGTTCGTCGTCCGCCCGCTGCTGGCGGCGTTCGCCCAATTGCCGCGCGAGCAACTGGATGTCGCGTCGAGCCTGGGCGCTTCGCCGTGGCGGGTGCTGCGGCAGGTGGTCATGCCCGAGGCGTGGCCCGCGCTCGCGGCGGGCGGCAGCCTCACCTTGCTGTTGACCCTCAACGAATTCGGCATCGTGTTGTTCACCGGCGCGAAGGGCGTGCTCACGCTGCCCGCGCTGATCTACACCCGCGGCATCGTCACCTTCGACCTGCCGGGGGCCGCGGTGCTGGCCTCGGTGCAGGTGCTGCTGTCGCTGAGCCTGTATCTCGGATACCGACTGCTGTTCGCGCGCTTGACCGGTGCGCGGAAGGAGAGCTGACCCATGCTGGTGTGGACGCGACGCGGGCGGGCCATCGTGCTCGCGGTGTTCGGGGTCGTGGTCACCGTGGTGTTCGTCGCGCCCATCGCCACCGTGGTGGCCGCGGCGCTGGCCGGACGGTGGACCGGGCCGCTGCCCTCGCATCTGGGCTTCGCGAATTTCGATCGGGCGCTCTCGGGTGAGGAATCCGCGAGCCTGTCGGTGAGTTTGCAGACCGCTCTGCTGGCGGGGCTGTTCTCGCTGGTGCTCGGCACCTGGGCGGCGCTGGCCTCGAGGGAGGCTCCGGCCTGGCTGCGGCGGATCACCGACGCGGTCTTCCATGTGCCGGTCGCCGTGCCGTCGGTGGCCATCGGTCTGGGTGTGCTGATCGCCTTCAACGAGAAACCGCTGCTGCTCGGCGGCACCAAATGGATTGTGATTCTGGCCCATACGGTGCTGGTGCTGGCCTACGCGTTCAGCGGCGTCTCGGCGGCGCTGGACCGGCTCGACCCCGGGTACCGGCAGGCCGCCGAATCCCTCGGCGCGGGGCCGGCCCGGGTCCTGTTCCGCATCACGCTGCCGCTGCTGCTGCCCGCGCTGGGCGCGGCGGCGGGCCTGGCCATTGCGCTGTCGATGGGTGAGCTCGGCGCGACCATCATGGTCTACCCCGCCACCTGGAAGACCTTGCCCGTGACCATCTTCGCGGCCACCGACCGCGGCGCGGTCTTCGACGCCGCCGCCAGCACCACGCTGCTGGTGCTGGTCACCTTGATCGCCCTGGTCATCCTGGGCCGCTTGAAAGGTCGTGCGGCGCTGCGCTGACCCCCGGGTCGGTATCGGTTTCACCGCACCACACCGCTGACCGTGCGTGAGGGGACGGTCAGCGGTGTCTTGCGTTCATGGCCGGGCGTGGCGGAGAGCGGCTCGGTATGCTCGGCTCATTGCTGGTGTCATGAATCGGGCGGGGGAAGTTCGATGGTGGTCGTAGCAGGTCTGTCGGGTGAGTCCTATGACGTGGACGCCGAACCCTTCTACGCGGCGGGCAGCCGCTCGGTGCAGTACCTGTGCCGCGATCCACGCGGCCAGCAGCGGCTCTTCAAACAGTTCCGCGCCCCGCTGACCTCGCCCACCGAGATCGAATGGGCGCGCCAGGCAATGCTTTTCGGACGGCAGACGGTACTGGCCGCCGAGGCCGCGGGCGGATCCACCGGCAATGCCGCCGAGGCGATCAACTGGCCCATCGATCTGGTTGTGCAGGACGGGACGCCGCCGGGGGTGGTGCTGCCGCTGATCCCGATGGACTACCTCCAGCCCGACGGACGGCCGCGCACGCTGGACGCACTGTGGGCGACGCCGGGGCAAGTGCAGGCGTATTTCCGTGCGGGACTTGCCATTCGGCTGTGCGATATCGTGCGGGTGTTCGAGGATCGGCAGCTGATCCACGGGGACCTGTCGCCGAAGAACGTGCTCTGGCACGGAGCCGCGCCGCTGGCGTACGTGATCGATACCGCCGGGCTGCGGCCCGTGGACGCCGCCTACGACCGGTACCAGGATCGCTACGACCTGGCGGTGCTGCTGTACCGCATCCTGTTCCTGGATCCCGGCGTGGCCGCCGTGCCGGGTGCGCCGTGGCAGCCCGCGGTCGGGTATCCACCGGATCTGGATCCGCGGGTGCGGGCGCTGTTCGATCGGGCGTTCGGCAATGGCGGATTCGGGCCGGACGCACGGCCTTCCGCGCTGGAGTGGGGCGACGCGCTGCGGGCGACGTACCTGACACCGGACGGGGCGAACTACGTGCCGGAGAGTCTGGCCGTGTTGGATCGCCACGCCGGGCAGCGGCCCGCGAGCGCGCCCGCCCTGCCGACCGTGGCGCTGACCGCACCGGTTCCCTCACCGACCGGTTGGTCGCAACCGCAGCCGCAGGTCGCGTATTCCGGTGCGCCGCAAGGCAACAGCCCCAATACGGCATTGAAGGTCATCCTCGGTGTGCTGCTGGTGGTGCTGGTCATCGCCATCGCCGTCGGCGCGGTCGTGCTCTCCGGCAAGGATTCCAAGCCCACCGCCTCCCCGACCACACCGCCCACCACTACCACCACCGCCCCGCCGACCACGACGACCGCGGCCTTCGACAAGTCCACCCTCAACCAGCAGGCCACCGACAAGACGCCGTTCACCGCCGACGCCCTGCTGCCCTCGACCTTCACCGACAGCAAGGGCGTGGTCTACAACCGCACCTCCTCCGGCGCGAAGGACTGCGTCTCGCAGAACATGTCCGACAACGTGAAAACCGCGTTGCAGAACAACAAGTGCCAGCAGATGATGACCGGCGTCTACCTCAACCCGGATCAGACCATCCTGGTCTCCATCGAGGTCTTCGCCTTCCCCTCCAACACCGAGGCCGACACCACCTACACCGGCCTCAAGGGCCAGGACCAGACCTGGGACGTCTGGTGCCCCACCCAGGGCGTCGGCAGCTCCGTCTGCCAGGCCAACCTCAAGACCATGTTCGCCGCCACCTACTCCAGCTGGGGCCGCCAGCAATACCGCTACCTCTACGAGTCCTACGCCCTCTACATCAACCTCACCCAGGACTCCTCCCTCGAACCCAATGTCGACGCCCCCGCCCACACCGTCATCCAGGTGGTGGGCCCCGACAACTACTGGAAGACACGCTGATGGTGCCGCTGTCGCATGTGGTCGCCTTCGGGGTGGCCGCGCTGATCCTGATCGTCATTCCCGGGCCGAACGTGATGTTCACGGTGGGGCGGGCATTGGCGTTGGGGCGGCGGGCCGCCGTGCTGTCGGTGGTGGGGACGGGGATGGGGACGACGGTGTGTTTGATCGGGGCGTCGCTGGGGCTGGGGGCGCTGCTGATGGCCTGGGCGATGTTGTTCTTGGCGGTGAAGATCGCGGGGGCGGTGTATTTGATCTTCTTGGGGGCCATGGCGATTCGGGAGCGGCGGAAGTTGTCGGAGGCACTGCGGGGGCCGCTGCCGGACGGAACGGCGCGGCGCGTGGTGCGGCAGGGGTTCCTGGTGGGGGTGACCAATCCGAAGACCGTGGTGTTCTTCGCGGCGGTGCTGCCTCAGTTCGCGGTGCCCTCGGCGGGATGGCTGCCGGTGCAGTTCCTGATCATCGGGGCGTGTTTCCCTGTGTTGCAGGTGCTTTCGGACGCGGTGTGGGCCGTCGGGGCGGCCTCGGCGCGGGAGTGGTTCGCGCGGTCGCCGAAGCGGGTGGAGGCGGTGGGGGCCACCGGCGGGGTGATGATCATCGGGGTGGGGACGACCATGGCGTTCTCCGGGAACGGTTGAGCGCTCCTCGGCCGGAAACCGAGAGTTGGGCCGGTACCTGGGGATTCAGGTACCGGCCCAACTGTTCTCCGGGTGAGGGATCAGAACCCCGAAGTCGGTGGGCACCCGGGCAGCTCTGCGGTGGCCGCGAGCAGGGTGCGGGAATGGGTGTCGTCGGTGGTCTGGATCAGGCCCGCCGCCAGGAGGTAGGCGGCGGCCATGTCCAGGGCCGAGTCCTGCAGCGCGGTCAGGACCGCGGTGAGGTCGCGGCCCTTGTGCTCGAATCCGCGGCGGAGCTGGTGGGCGGAATCGAAATCGCCGAAGCCGGTGAGGGAGTGCGTGTCACGGCTGCGCTCGAGTTGCGGGTCCAGCGCATCTGCGAACCGCAGGAAGTTTGCGGCACACTTGCGCGCCGTCGCAACTTCCAGGCGGAACGTGCCGTCACCGGCCCGCCGATACAGGTCCTGGGCAGAGGCCTCGCCCGCGTTCATGAATGAACTCCGTCCCTCGCGGTGGGAAATGCCGATTACACCCGCACGTGTGTGGTCGCGCCTTCGTGAAAAGGACACAGTGCGAATGAGGTTGCGGCACCCCGCAATGGAAAGCTCGGGACGGGCGTGCCGCGCCAGTCGACCACGCGGCACGCCGGGCGGGGCGCCCCGTTGCGCCCGCCGTCTTGGGGCGGGCGACGTCTCACGGTTCGAGCGAGCTATTGGTCCGATAGCGCTACTCGGTTGACGTCACCGCTGACGATCAATGGTTCGCTAGCAATACATCAATTGTGTCAATGCATTTAGAATCATTGTTCTGGTAAACGGCGACGGCCACCGGCCACGTCGATTACGAGATCAGTGTAGCCGTCAACCAGTTCGGCAAGATGGTACCAGTGTTTATGGGTGTTATCACTGGCCGCGCCTTCATGATCTATCACCTGATTGGCTTCCACCCAGCTCCGGGCCATGCGGTCCACCACCGCGCCCAGACTCTCGGTGTGCAACGCGGCGCCGTTGCGGTGTTGTGGCAGTTCCTGCTCCACCCAATCGTTGATATCGTCAACGAGTTCGCCGCGGCGACAATCGATCTCACTGACCATCATGGGATCCCGCACTTGGGCACGACGTTCGTGCAGTTCGGCGAGAGCGTGCGCCGACCGCAACAAAACTCGATCTTGAAATCGCCTGCCCTGGAAGGCGCAGAGCAATTGCGGAGCGGTCGGCAGGACACCGGCTATGGACATGGTCATCGCGACTCCCAAAACGCACCCGACAGCATCACTAATCGCACCAACATGATTGGTCTCCGGATTCAGCTATACCGGTCATCGGATCGGCCGTACACGAATAGGCTAGCTGGATCATGCTCTTACAAATGCAAGAACGCAAGAATGCGTTCTTGCTTGTGCGCCAAGCGAAAGGGTTGTCATGGCAGGCAAGCGCACCGTGCTTACCGTCCGTTTGCGGCGGCTCGCCGCGATGCTCCACGAGATGCGCGAGAGCGCGGGGCTCAGCAAAGAGGTGGTCAGCGCCAAGACCGGCATCAATGTGACCACGCTCTACCGCATCGAGACCGCTCAGGCCAGGCCACAGCGCCGCACCCTGACCGCGATGCTGGATCTGTACGGCATCGGCGAGCCGCAGCGTTCAGATGCCTTGCAGTTGCTGGTGGATGCGCTGCGCCCCGGCATGGCGCGCTCCTTCGAGGACGCCGTCTCCGAGGTCTACGGCGCGTACATCAACTTCGAGGCCGAGGCGCTCTCGGCGCGGTTCTTCCAGTCCACCTATGTCCCCGGCCTGCTGCAGACCGAGGCGTACGCCAACGCGGTCTATCAGACCACCATGCCCAAGGTCTCGGATCAGGTTATCGAGCAACGGATTCGGGCGCGGCAGGAGCGGGCCAAGGTGCTCACCAAGGACGATCCGCTAGAGCTGTGGGTGGTGCTCGACGAGGCCGTCATCCGCCGCCTGGTGGGTGGCCCGGGGGTGATGGGCCAGCAGTTCAGCCTGCTGCTCGAGCACACCGAGAAGCGCAATGTGATCCTGCAGATCCTGCCCTTCGACGCGGGCGCGCACCCGGGCATGCTGGGCTCGTTCACGCTGCTGGACTTCCCGGATCCCGCCGACCCGGAGCTGGTCTACGTGGAGGGCATCGCCAGCGATGAGCTGATCGAGGGTCATCCGGAGGTGCGGCGCTACGGGGTGATGTTCGACCAGTTGCGCGCCATGGCGCTGAGCCCGCGCGATTCGATCACCATGATCCAGCAGACCATGATCGACCTGGACAAACGGTCATGATCGACACGCTCATGATCGATTCCAGCGGTTGATCTTCCACCCACCCCAGGGTGGGTGAACCCGCACCCTCGGAGCGGAAATGCGCAGCACTGTGGTCGCTATCGACCACCGCGCGCGGAGGCGACAGTGGATACATCCCGAACACCACCGCAAGCGCCCCCTTCGAGAGGATGATGTTCGATGTGCAAGCCGGTCGAATCGCCCGCTTCCGTGTCTCCCAAGGGCAGCACCGCTGCGTCTCCCACGGGTATCGCGGTGTCCGCCGCCGACTGCGACCTGAACAACGCCGAACTGGACCGCTGGAGCAATCGCCTGGCGCGCATGCTGCTGCGCCTCGGAGCCCACCCCGGCGCCCGCATCGCGATCGCGGAGACCCCGCGGCTCGAGGCCGTGGTGGCCCGCATGGCCATTGCCAAGACCGGCGCGACGCCGGTGCCGCTGACCACCGAAACCACCCTGGCGCGTGCCGATTTCGGCATCACCACCAAGGCCGGGCGGGGGCTGATCACCGACGCCAGCCGCTGGCTGGTGCTCGACGACCGCTCCACGCTGGTGCAGTACCTCACCGGCTCGGACGCGCCGCTCACCGAGGCGGAACTCCACCTGGCGCGCAAGGCTTCCTGAGCGCCCTCGGTCCGCCCGAAACTTCATAGGCCGCAGAAGGTTTCAGCAGCATGGCTTCTCCCAGCACCCTGTCCGCCACCACCTCCGATGCCGCCGCGGCCTTCCCCCTCTCGGCGGCCCAGCGCGGCATCTGGTTCGCCCAGCAGCTGGCCGGGGACACGCCCGTCTCCATCGCGCAGTATGTGGAGCTCAGCGGGGCGGTGGACATCGAGTCGCTCGCGGACGCGGCGCGGCGGGCCGGGCGCGAGTTCGGCACCGGCTATCTGCGGCTGATCGAAATCGATGAACTGCCAATGCAGCTCGTCGACACCACACTCGACGACCGCATCGACACCGTGGATCTGAGCGGCGCCCCCGATCCGGAGGCGGCCGCCCGGGCGTGGATGTACGCCGAGTACACCGCGCCGCTGGATCTGACCCGCGACCGCCTGTGCAAGGTCGCCATGCTGCGGCTGGCCCCGGATCGCTTCTACTGGTATTCGCGGTTTCACCACATCCTGCTCGACGGCGTCGGCGCGCTCACCATGCTGCAGCGCACCTCGGAGATCTACAACACCGCCCGTACCGGCGGCGAGATCCCGCCCGGCAAGGCCGAGCCGTTGCAGCGGATCGTGGAAGCCGATGCGGCGTACCGTAATTCGGACAAGCTCCAGGCCGATCGCGACTATTGGCGCGAACACCTGGCGGGCCTGCCCGAACCGGCCATGCTGGGTCGGCGCACCGGCGCGGTGGACGCCCACCCGCGGCTGCTCAGCGGTGAGCTGCCGGAATCGACGGCGGCCCTGCTGGATTCGCTGACCTCGGCCCTCTCCACCAGTCCGGCCCCCGTCGTGGTCGCCGCCTTCGCCGCCTTCGTCGGCGCGATGACCGGTGCGGGCGAGATCGTGCTGAGCCTGCCGGTGTCCGGTCGCACCACCGCGACGCTGCGTCGCTCCGGCGGCATGGTCGCCAATGTGGTTCCGCTGCGCCTGCGTCCCGCCCCCACCGCCACCGTCGGCGACCTGATTCGCGGCACCCAGGGTGAGCTCACCGCGGCCCTGCGCCGCCAGCGGTATCGGCAGGAGGACATCATTCGCGACCTCGGCTGGGCCATGGACGAGGTGGCCGGGTTCGGTCCGACGGTGAATCTCATGCTCGCCGACACCCGCATTCGCCTGGGCGAGGTCACCGGGCGGCTGCACGTGCTGACCTCGGGACTCATCGACGACCTGTTCGTGAACGTGTATCCCGGTGGCGGCGGCGAACGCACCCACATCGACTTCCAGGCCAATCCGAACCGCTACGGCGACACCGAACTGGCGGGCCTGCACGCCCGGTTCCTCGAGTTCCTGCACCGCTTCCTCGCCGAGGGCCCCGAGCAGCGCTTGGCCGCGGTGACGGCCGTCTCCGCGGAGGAGCACGCCGAGTTGGTGCCCGCGCACGGCCGCAATGGCAGTCGCCCGCACACCCTGCCCGAGATTCTCGCCGCCGGGGCCGAGCGCGCGCCCGCCGCCATCGCCATGCGGGTCGACGGGACCGCCTACACCTATAGGGAGCTCACCGAGTACGCCAACCGGCTGGCCCGGGTCCTGATCGCGGCGGGCGCGGGACCCGAACGCGCCGTGGCCATCTCGATCCCGCGGTCGGCGGAGTCGGTGCTGGCCATGTGCGCGGTGGCGCAGACCGGCGCGGCCTTCGTGCCCATCGATCCCGGCTATCCGGTCGACCGCATCGAGCACATGATCACCGACAGCGGGGTGGTCGCGGGCGTGACGGTGGCGGGGTCGCGGGCCGCGCTGCCGGATCGGGTGGCGTGGCTGGTGCTCGATGCGCCCGAGACCGAGAAACGGCTGGCCGCAGCCGATTCCGGCCCCATCACCGACGCCGACCGCCACGCGCCCGTGCACGTGGACCAGGTCGCCTATCTGATCTACACCTCCGGTTCGACCGGTCTGCCCAAGGGCGTCGCGGTCACCCATCGCGGGCTGACCAATCTGGTCACCGGCTCCGGGGCCGCGTTCGGGGTCGGCTCGGATGCCGTGGTGGCGCACGCGGTCTCGCCGAGCTTCGACATCTCGATCGAGGAACTGCTGGTCGCCTTCGCCGTGGGCGCGACGGTGGCGGTGGTCCCGCCCGCCGCCTACGCGGGCGACGACCTCGCGCGGGTGCTGCGCAAGCTCGAGGTCACGCACCTGAATGTGACTCCGGCCGTCGCGGGTTCGCTGGAGCCGGATACGCTGCCGCGGCTGCGGACGGTCGTGGTCGGCGGCGACTCCTGCCCGCCGGAGCTGCCGGTGCGGTGGGCCGGGCGGTGTGTGATCAATGGCTACGGGCCGACCGAGACCACGATCACCGCGACGCTGAGCGCACCGCTGGCACCCGGTGACCCCATCACCATCGGCGCGCCTTCGCGCGGTGTCTCGGCCATCGTGCTCGACCCGTGGCTGCGCCCGGTCCCGCCCGGTGTGATCGGCGAACTGTATTTGAGCGGCGCGGGTTTGGCGCGCGGCTACCACCGGCGCATCGGGCTGAGCGCCGAGCGGTTCGTGGCCAGCCCGTTCGCGCCCGGGGAGCGCATGTACCGGACCGGGGACCTGGTGCGGTGGCGGCGGCGCAGCGGGCGCTGGGAACTGGAGTACCTGGGGCGCGGCGACACCCAGGTGAAGGTGCGCGGTTTCCGCATCGAACTCGGTGAGGTGGACGCGGCGGTCGCGCGGCATCCCGGCGTCGAGATGGCGATCACGGTCGGCGCGACCACGCCCGGCGGGGCGACCGCCCTGGTGTCGTATGTCTTGGCCGCCGATGCCGCGGTCAGCTCGGAGAGCGTGAAAGAGACGGTGGCCCAGCAGCTTCCGGCGCACATGGTGCCGTCGGTGGTGATGGTGCTGGATGCGCTGCCGCTGACCCCGGCTGGAAAGGTGGATCGCCGCGCGCTGCCCCGCCCCGATTTCGGGACGCGCGCCCGGGTCGGCCGCGCACCCGCCACCGAGCGTGAGCGCCTGCTCGCGGAGGTGTTCGCGGCGGTGCTGGGCGTGGAATCGGTTGCGGCGGACGACAATTTCTTCGCGCTCGGCGGTGACAGCATTGTCGCCATTCAACTGGTGGCCCGCGCCAAGGCCGCCGGACTGGGGTTGCGGGCCCGGGATGTGTTCGAGCACAAGACGGTCGCGGGCTTGGCGGCGGTGGCGACCGAGGTGACCGCGCCGGTGGTGCGGGAGCTGCCCGGCGGCCCGGTCGGGACGGTGCCGCTCACCCCGATCGTGCACGACATGCTCGAGCAGGGCGACACCTGGCCCAGATTCGCTCAGGCCGTGCTGATTCCGCTCCCGCACGACATCGACCGCACCAAGCTGACCGCGGCCGTCCAGGCCCTGCTGGACCGGCACGACCTGTTGCGCAGCACCCTCACCCACACCTCGGCCGATGGCACCCACGCGTGGGAATGGCGGGTCGGCGCGGTGGGCGCGGTCGAGGCCGGTGCTCTCATCGAGACCGTCACCACCACCGCCGCCAGCGACGGCGAGGACGAATTGCAGCGCGCGGCCGACCTTTTGGATCCGGCCGCGGGGATCGTGGCCCGCTTCGTGCTGATCGACCGCGGCGAGGCGCTGCCGCTGCTGTGGGTGGTGCTGCACCACCTGGTCACCGACGGCGTGTCCTGGCGCATTCTGCTG
Source organism: Nocardia sp. CDC153 (assembly GCF_035818515.1). Lineage (NCBI taxonomy): Bacteria > Bacillati > Actinomycetota > Actinomycetes > Mycobacteriales > Nocardiaceae > Nocardia > Nocardia sp. CDC153. Next base: position 1,420,906 of record NZ_JAYKYU010000002.1, read on the forward strand.
CCGGACCTGGCCACCGCCTGGGCGGGCGGCACGCTCGCACCGGTCGGCACCTCCTTCCGGCGGTGGGCGCACGGCCAGGTGGAGCAGACCCGGGCCCGCGCGGACGAACTCCCGATGTGGCGCAGGATCCTCACGACACCGGACCCGCGACTGGGCACCCGCGCCCTCGATCGCCGGGTCGACACCGTGGCCACCATGGGTCGCCTGCGCACCGTGATCGACGCCGGAACCGCTGCGGCCGCACAGGAATTCATTCCGGCGCGCTTCCACTGCGGACTCGACGACGCCCTGCTGACCGCGCTCGCCCTGGCCGTCGGACAGTTGCGCCGCACCCACCGCACCCTGCTCACGGTCGAGGGCCACGGCCGCGAGGAGTCGATCCTGCCGGGCGCGGACATCTCCCGCACTATCGGCTGGTTCACCAGCGTGTACCCGGTGGCGCTCGATCTCGCCGGCATCGATCTCGACGACGCCTTCCGCGGCGGCCCGGCCGCGGGGGCGGCGCTCAAGGCGGTCAAGGAACAACTGCGCGCGATTCCGGACAAGGGCGTCGGATTCGGCATGCTGCGCTATCTCGACGCCGAGACGGCCGCCGAACTCGCCGGCGCGCCGACGCCGCAGCTGAGCTTCAACTATCTCGGTCGCACCGGGGCGGGCGTGGAGAGCGCGGGCGGCTCCGAAACCCCTTGGGTGCCCTCGCGATTCGCGTCCACCCAGGACGACGACGCACCCCTGGCGGCGGTCGTCGACATCAATGCCTTCCACACCGACGCCGGTCTCGAGGTGACCTGGGCCTACGCCTCCCGCGTGCTCGGCGCGAGCCAGGTCAGGGAACTGGCCCAGCTGTGGGGCCGGGCGGTGACCGCCCTGGTCGGGCATGCCCGCCACGCCGGTGCGGGCGGGTTCACGCCGTCGGACTTCCCCCTGGTTCCGGTGTCGCAACGCCAGATCGAGGAGTGGGAGCGGGCCTATCCGAATCTCGCCGACGTCTGGCCCTTGTCGCCGCTGCAATACGGATTGCTCTTCCACGCGCGCTACGACACCGACACCGCCGACGGGTACACGGTCCAGACCCAGTTGCAGCTGGCCGGACGGGTCGATGCCGCGCGACTGCGGACCTCGGCCGCGGCGCTGCTGGATCGACACGAGGTGCTGCGGGTGGCCTACGTCGAGACCACCGACGGTCCGCGCCAGCTCGTCCTCGGTGAGGCCGAACTCCCTTGGCAGGACGTCGATCTCACCACCATCGCCGAACCCGCCGAGCGGCAGCGGGAACTCGCCCGCCTGATCGCCGTGGACGCGGGCACCCGCTTCGATCTGACCCGCCCGCCGCTGCTGCGCTTCAGCCTCGTCCGCACCGAGCCCGAGGCGTACACGCTGCTCATGACCAATCACCATCTGGCACTGGATGGTTGGTCCACGCCGCTGGTGGTGCGCGAACTGCTGGCCGGGTACCTGGCCGCGGTCACCGGGCACGAGCTGCCGCAGACACCGGCGCACTCGTATCGCGAATTCCTGTCCTGGTTGGGCGAACAGGACGACGCGGCCTCGATCGCGGTGTGGACCGAGGCGCTGGCCGGGGTCGACTCACCGACCCGCGCGATACCGACCCTCGCGGGCATCACCTCCACCGAATCCGGCATGGTCTCGGTCGAATTCGGCACCGTCCGACTGGACCGGCTGACCGCCACCGTGCGCGGCAGCGGGGCCACGGTGAACACGGCGGTGCAGGCCGCCTGGGCGCTACTGCTGGCCATGCTGACCGGCCGCACCGATGTGGTGTTCGGCGGGACCGTCTCCGGGCGGCCGCCGCAGCTGGCCGGGGTCGAGGACATGGTGGGGCTGTTCATCAATACCCTGCCGGTGCGGGTGCGGCTGGATCCGGCCGAGCGCGTGGGCGATCTGCTGGCCCGGGTGCAGGACGAGCAGGCCAAGCTGTTGGATCACCAGCATGTCGGGCTGGCGGCCATCCACCGGGCGGTCGGGCTGCCCGAACTGTTCGACACTCTGACCGTGTTCGAGTCGTATCCGATCGACCGCGAAACCCTCTCGCGCGCACTCGATATCGCGGGCATGCGGATTCTCGACGTGTCCGGCACAGATGCCACGCCGTATCCGCTGAATCTCATGGTGATCCCGCAGCGCGCCGCCGACGGCAGCGAAAGCCTGTGTCTCACCATCAAATTCATGGCCGACGAACTGCCCGAGGCGGCCGCGCGGCGACTGCTCGACCGGTTCGCGCTGCTGCTCGACCAGATCGCCGATCACCCCGGGTGGCGCACCGCCCAACTGCAGCACTGCGATCCGATCGAGCGCAAGCGGCTGCTGCCCGTGCGCGGCGGTGAACCCACGCCCCTGCGCACCCTGCCCGACATTCTGGCCGCGGGAGCGCGGGCAAATCCGGACGGCATCGCGGTCAGCTCCGGCAGCCTGTCCATGACCTACCGCGATCTCGACGCCTGGTCCAACCGCTTCGCGCGAGTCCTGTTGCGGCGCGGGGTCGGTCGCGAGACCTTCGTGGTGCTGGCCCTGACCCGCTCGGTGGAATCCGTCGTGGCGGTGTGGGCGCTGGCCAAGACCGGTGCGGCGTTCCTGCCGCTGGATCCCAACTATCCGGTGGAGCGCATCGAGCACATTCTCACCGACTCCCGCGCGCCCATCGGCGTGACCGTGTGCGATGTGGGTGAGACCTTGCCCGGCAGCATCGACTGGCTGTTGCTCGACGACCTCAACACCATTCGCCGGGTCATGACGGTGTCGGACGCGCACATCACCGACGCCGAACGCGGCGGGCCCATCAACCTGGCCCAGACCGCGTATCTGATCTACACCTCCGGATCCACGGGCAAGCCGAAGGCGGTGCTGCTCAGCCACCGCGGTCTGGCCAATCTGGTTGCCTCCCAGCAGAGTCTGCTGGATCTGGACGAGACCACCAGCGCCCTGCAGGTGGCCTCGCCCAGCTTCGACGCCTCGGTGCACGAGCTGCTCATGGCGCACGGCGCGGGCGGACGGCTGGTCATCTCGCCGCCGGACGTGTACGGCGGCAGCGCGCTCGAGGAGCTGCTGCGTACCGAGGGCGTCACGCACGCGGTCATCACCCCGTCGGTGCTGGCCACCATGAATCCCGAAGGGCTGGACGAACTCAGCTGCCTGTCGGTGGCCGGTGAGGCGGCCGGGCCCGAACTGGTGGCGGCCTGGTCGGCCGGTCGGCGCATGGTGAATCTGTACGGCCCCACCGAATTCAGCGTGTGGGCGACCGGGCCGGGCGAGCTGCTGCCCGGGGAGCCCATCACCATCGGCGCGCCCATTCGCGGGGCCGCCGCACTGGTGCTCGACACCTGGTTGCGGCCGGTGCCGGTCGGGGTGACCGGGGAGCTGTATCTGGCCGGGCCCGCCCTGGCGCGCGGCTACTTCAACCGGTTCGGGCTGACCGCCGCGCGTTTCGTGGCCAACCCCTACGCCGGGCCGGGCGCGCGGATGTACCGCACCGGGGACATGGTGCGCTGGGTGGAGGTCAAGACCGCCGAGGGCGCGGAGCTGGAACTGGAGTACCAGGGGCGCAGCGACTTCCAGGTCAAGATCCGCGGCCTGCGTATCGAACTCGGCGAGATCGACGCGGTGCTCGCCGCCGACGAGCAGGTCGACTACGCGGCCACCCTCGGCTGCCCCGGGCCCGGCGGCCAGACCGTGCTGGTCTCCTACGTGGTCGCCGCACCCGGCGAAACCCTCGACACCGAACTGCTGCGCACCCGCATCGCCGCCGCGCTGCCGGGCTACATGGTGCCCAGCTACCTCATCGAACTCGAGGACGTCCCGCTCACCCCGGTCGGCAAGCTGGACCGGAACGCGCTGCCCGCACCGGATTTCGCCACCCTCGACCAGCGGTACCTGGCCCCGCGCACACCGGTCGAGACCGCCGTCGCCAAGGTCTTCGCCGACGTGCTCGAGACCGAGCGGGTCAGTATCGACCGCTCCTTCTTCGAACTCGGCGGCAACTCGCTGACCGCCACCCGCGTGGTGGCGCGTGTCAATGCCGCCCTCGGTGCGACCATCGCCCTGCGCGACCTGTTCGATGCCCCGACCGTCGCCCAACTCTCCTCTCGCATCGTCCCCGGCTCCGAGATCCCGGGCCTGCCCACCCTGGCCCCGCGCATCCGGCCGGACCGAATTCCGTTGTCCCCGGCCCAACAACGCATGTGGGTCCTCAACCGCCTCGATCCGGCCTCCGCCGCCTACAACATCACCGCCGCCCTGCGGCTCACCGGCGAGCTGGACGTGGACGCGCTGCGCGGTGCCGTCGCCGACGTGGTGGCGCGCCACGAGACCCTGCGCACCATCTACCCGGCCGATGCCGAGGGCCCGCGCCAGGTGGTGCTCGGCGCGGATGCCGCCGCACCCGATATCGCCCTCGCCGATGTCGAAGACGGTGCGCCACTGCGCAAACGGATCGAGGAGCTGACCGGCGGCGGCTACGACCTGACCCGGGAAGCGCCGCTGCGGGTCGGACTGTTCCGGGTGCTCCCGGGCAGCGATGTGCACGTCGTGGTGTTGGTCGTGCACCACATCAGCGCGGACGGCACCTCCATGGCACCGCTGGCCACCGATCTCATGGCGGCCTATCTCGCGCGGACTTCCGGCGTGGGGGCCGAGCGGCCGCCGTTGCGGGTGCAGTACGCGGATTACGCGCTGTGGCAGCGGGAGCTGCTCGGGGACGAGCAGGACGCGGAATCCCGGGCGGCACAGCAGATTCGGTACTGGTCACAGCGGTTGGCGGCGACGCCGGACGTGTTGGAGTTGCCGACGGATCGGCCGCGGCCCGCGGTGCAGTCCATGGGGAGTGCCGACCTGGGTTTCCGGCTGGACGGCGAATTGCATTCGGCGCTCACGGAATTGGCGACCGCGACCGATACCAGCCTGTTCATGGTGTTGCATGCCGCGTTGGCGGTGCTGCTGTCGCGCCTGGCCGGGACGCACGACGTGTTGATCGGGACCGCGGTCGCCGGGCGCGGGGCGGCCGCGCTGGACGACCTGGTCGGGATGTTCGTCAATACGCTGGCACTGCGCACGATCGTCGACCCGGCCACCGGGTTCGGGGAGTTCCTCGGCGAGGTGCGGGCCACCGACCTGGACGCCTTCGCGCACGCCGAGGTGCCGTTCGAACGGCTGGTGCAGGTGCTGGATCCGCCGCGCTCGACCGCACAGCATCCGCTGTTCCAGGTGTCGCTGTCGCTGCAGAACTTCACCACGCCCGCCGTGGAATTCCCGGGGCTGCGGGTGGAGGTCGAGCCCCTCGCACGCGATGCCTCGCAATTCGATCTGACCTTCGATCTGCGCTCGCCGCTGCCGGGCACCGAACAGGCCGGGCTGGAGGGCACGCTCACCTTCGCGACCGATCTGTTCGACGAGGCCACGGCGGCACGGCTGGTGACGCGCTGGCAGCGGATACTCACCGCCGTCACCGCCGATCCGAGCGTGCGGCTGTCGGACATCGACCTGCTCGACGAGGCCGAGCGGGCCGCGCTGGTGCCGCTGCGCGGACCCGGGAACGTCGAACTCACCACGCTGGCACAGGTTTTCCGGGCCGCCGCCACGGCACACCGGCTGTGCCCGGCCATCATCGCCGACGGGCGGACGGTGTCCTACCGGGAGCTCGACACCGCCTCGCAGCGGCTGGCCATGCAGCTGTCGGCCGCCGGGGCCGGGTCGGAAACCGTGGTGGCGCTCGCGCTGTCCCGGGGCGCGGAACTGATCACCGCGATCTGGGCGTGCGCCAAGGCCGGAGCCGCGTTCCTGCCGATCGATCCGCGCCATCCGATGGAGCGCATCGATCACATGCTCGGCGATTCCGGCGCGCTGCTCGGGCTCACCACCAGCGCGCACCGGGGCGTGCTGCCCGACAGCATCGGCTGGCTCGTGCTGGACGACCCCGCCGCGTCCAGTGTGCGAATCGAGCTGGGGCGCGGGCGGGTTCGCGCCATGCCCACCCATCCGGACCAGCCCGCCTGGTTGATCTACACCTCCGGATCCACCGGGACGCCCAAGGGCGTGTCCGTCTCGCATCGCGGGCTCGCCGATCTGGTCCGGGCGCAACGCGAACTGCTCGCCCTAGGCGAGCACTGCCGCGTGCTGCAGGTCGCCTCACCGAGTTTCGACGCCTCGGCCTTCGAGGCACTCATGGCGTTCGGGTCCGGCGGGACGGCGGTGGTCGCGCCGCCGGAGGTGTTCGGCGGACAGCCGCTCACCGATCTCATCGCCGCGCAGGGGGTCACCCACCTGGTGATCACGCCGTCGGCGCTGGCGACCCTCGATCCGGACGCCGTGTCGAGCGTGCGGGTACTGGCCGTCGCGGGTGAGGCCATCGGCCCGGATCTGGTGGCGCGCTGGGCCACCGGGCGCACGCTGATCAACCTCTACGGTCCGACCGAATTCACCATCTGGGCAACGGCTTCCGAGCCCTTGGTGGCCGGGCAGCCCGTCACCATCGGCATGCCCATTCGCGGCGCGGGCACCCTGGTCCTCGACGACCGGCTGCGTCCCGTACCCATGGGCGTCGCCGGTGAGCTGTATCTGGCCGGGCCCGCGCTGGCCCGTGGTTACCATGGACGGCCCGGGCTCACCGCCGCCCGCTTCGTCGCCGACCCCTACGGTCGCCCCGGTGAACGGCTCTATCGCACCGGCGATCTGGTGCGCTGGACCGGCTACCTGGACGAACCTCGCCTGGAATACCTGGGCCGCACCGACTTCCAGGTCAAAGTGCGCGGCCAGCGCATCGAACTGGGCGAGATCGACGCGGCGCTGTCGGCGGCCGACGGCGTCGAATTCGCGGTCACGCTGGGCGTTTCCGGCCCGGGCGGCGGCACCGCCCTGGCCGCCTACCTGCTGGCCGAACCCGGCCGCGAGGTCGACATAGCCGCCGTCCGCGCCCATGCCGCCGACCGGCTGCCCGGCTACATGGTGCCCTCGGCGTTCGTGGTGCTCGACGCCATCCCGCTCAATGCCGTCGGCAAGCTCGACCGCAAGGCGCTGCCCGCGCCGGTCTTCGAGGCCGAGACCGAATACCGCGCGCCGACCACCGATCTCGAAACCGTCCTGGCGGAGATCATCGCCGAACTGCTGGGCCGGGACCGGGTCGGCGTGCACGACTCGTTCTTCGCCCTCGGCGGCGACAGCATTCTCGCCATCCAACTGGTGTCCCGGGCCCGGTTGCGCGGCATCGAACTCACTCCGCTGCAGGTGTTCGAGCATCGCACCGTGGCCGCGCTGGCCGCGCTCGCGGCCGCGGCGGGCGAGACCGTCGTCCTCGCGGAGCTGCCCGGCGGCGGAGTCGGCGAGATACCGCTCACCCCGATCGTTCGTTGGATGCTCGAACGCGGCGGCGATCACCGCGGATTCGCGCAGACGGCGGTGCTGGAGCTGCCGCGCGGCATCGAGCGGGAGCAACTCGTCGCCACCGTGACCGCCGTGGTCGACCAGCACGACATGCTGCGCGCGCAACTGGCGTTCATCGACGGCGAGTGGCGGCTGCGCACCCGGCCGCCCGGCGCGGTGGCGGTCGACGGGCTGCTGCACCGCATCGAGTTCGATACCGCCGACAGCGTCGAGCTGCGGGAATACGCTGTCACCGAACTGAATTCGGCGCTGGACCGCCTCGATCCGGACGCCGGGACCGTGCTGCAACTCGTCTGGCTCGATCCCGCGCCGGACAGCCCGCCCGATCGGCGCGGCCGTCTCATCCTGGTGGCACACCACCTGGTCATCGACGGCGTGTCCTGGCGCATCCTCATCCCGGATCTCATCGCGGCCTGGGCGCAGATCAGCGGCGGCCAGCCACCGATCCTGGCCGAGACCGGAACGTCCATGCGGCGCTGGGCCTACGCGCTCACCGACGCGGCCCAGCAGCCGCGGCGGACCGCCGAGCTCGACTACTGGCGTGAGGTCGCCGCGACGCCGGACCCGCGCCTGGGTTCACGCGAACTCGACCCGGCCGTCGACACCGTATCGGCCGTGCGGTCCGTCGAAGTGGAAATCGACGCCGAGACCACCACGACGCTGCTGACCACCCTGCCCGCGTTGTTCGACGGCACCGTCGAGGACGCCCTGCTGGCGAGTCTGGCGCTGGCCATCCAGCGGTGGCGCATGGAGCCGCTCGAAGCCGTGCTGGTGCGGATGGAAGGCCATGGGCGGCAACAGGAGATCGTTGCGGGAGCCGACCTGTCGCGCACCCTCGGCTGGTTCACCACCGTCTACCCGGTCCGACTGGCCCTGTCCGACATACCGATTCGCGACGCGCTCGCGGGCGGACCGGCCATGGGCGAGGCCATTCGCGCGGTGAAGCATCAGCTGGCGGCGGTGCCGGACAAGGGCATCGGCTACGGCATGCTGCGCTACCTGAACTCCGACACCGGCACCCGGCTGCCCGCGCGGGTGCCCGGCCGCATCGGATTCAACTACCTCGGCCGCTACGCCACCGCCGACATTCCGGCCGGGCTGGAGGATCTCGGCTGGCTGCCCACCGACGAATTCGGCGACCTGCACGCCACCGAGCGTCCCGACGTGCCCGTCACCGCCGAGATCGAGATCAACGCGGTCGTGGTCGGGGATCGGCTGCAGGCCAGTTTCACCTTCCCCGAAACCCTGTTGCCCCGCCACGAAGTCACGATGCTGGCCCACCAGTGGACCGACGCGCTGTCCGCCGCGGCCTATTTCGCGACCTCCCCCGCCGCCGAACTCGCCGCCGAGGCCGAACGCCAATTCATGGTCGAACTGCGCGAACAGCAGGCCGCCGCCGAACTCGCCGCCGCCCGGGCGGATTCGGCACCCGGCCTTGGCCTGGACGTGGTGCTGCCCATTCGGCCCGACGGCGAGCGGGCACCCCTGTTCTGCATCCACCCGTCCTCGGGCATCGCCTGGACCTACCTCGGTCTGGCCGACGCCCTCGCCCCCGGCCGACCCATCTACGGGCTCCAGGCCCCCGACCTGTCCGGCGAACCCCACGCCCGCAGCATCGAGGACTTCGCGCGACGCTACGCGGCCGAAATCCGCCGACTGCAGGCGCACGGCCCCTATCATCTGCTCGGATGGTCCTTCGGCGGCCTGATCGCCCACGCCGTCGCCGCCCAGTTCGAGGCAACCGGAGACGAGGTCGCCACCCTGGCCCTGCTCGACGCGGACAGCACCGATATCGACGGCGGCAGCATCGACAAGCTCACCGCCGGATCGTTCGTCGCCACCTTCGGATCGGTCTTCGGCATCAGCGACATTCCCGCCGACACCAGCGCCGAACAGGCGGCCGCCCTGATCAACGAACGCATGGGCGGGGTTTCACTCGTCGACGCGCAGACCCTGGAACGCATGGCCGCCTCCTACAATGCCTCCGCCGACACCCGCACCGGCTATCGGCGGCCCGTATTCCACGGCGACGCACTGTATTTCAGCGCCACCGTGCACACCTCCGACATCTTCGGGCCCGACGGCTGGCGGCCCTGGATCACCGGGACCATCAGCAATCACGACATCGACGTCAGCCATGACGAACTGACCGCACCGCACGCGCTCGCGGCCATCGCGCGGGTACTCGACGAGCACTGGGCCCGCAATCTCGACGCATCTCCGGGAGGGACGCCGTGAACACCGACAGTGGCAAACCCGATACAACCAATGTGGAAACCAGTACGGTCGCCCCCGCCACGCCCGCCGCCACCGGCCTCGACGGTGTGGTCGTGGAGGGCGTCGAGAAATCCTTCGGCTCGGTCCAGGCGCTGCGCGGGATCACCTTCCAGGCCGCGCCCGGCGAGGTGCTCGGCATCCTCGGACCCAATGGGGCGGGCAAGACCACCACGGTCAATATCCTGTCCACGCTCATCGCACCGGACGCCGGACGCGCCACCGTCGCCGGGCACGATGTGGTCTCGCAGGCCGCCGCGGTCCGCCGGTCCATCATGTTGACCGGGCAGTTCGCGGCCCTCGACGACGCGCTGTCCGGGTACGAGAACCTCGTCATGTTCGGACGATTGATGGGCCTGCGCAAACGCGCCGCCCGCGCCCGCGCCGACGAACTCGTCGAGGAATTCGACCTGGTCCAGGCCGCCGGACGCCGGGTCGGCACCTACTCCGGCGGCATGCGGCGGCGCATCGACATCGCGTGCGGGCTCGTGGTGCGGCCCGAGGTGGTGTTCCTCGACGAACCCACCACCGGCCTGGATCCCCGCAGCCGCCAAGGGGTTTGGGACCTGGTCGGCGGATTCCGCAAGCACGGCATCACCACGCTGCTCACCACGCAGTACCTGGAAGAGGCCGACGCGCTGTGCGATCGGATCATCGTCATCGACCACGGGGTGGTCATCGCCGACGGCACCGCCGACGAGCTGAAAGCCCGCACCGGTGGAAGTTATTGCGAGATCGTGCCTTTGCGCATGGAGGAGCTGCCGATCATCGCCAAGGCGCTCGGGGATCTGCTGCCCACCGCGAACCGGGACGCGATGACCGTGGATTCGGACCGGGTCACCATTCCCGCGCCCGAGGGGGCCAAGACGCTCGCCGAGGCGCTGCGGCGGCTCGACGCGGCCGGACTCGAGCTGGTCGACATCGCGCTGCGGCGTCCCTCGCTCGACGACGTGTTCCTCGAACTCACCGGGCACATCGCCAAAGTCGAGGAACCCGAGGAGGATTCGCCGTCGTTCCGGCTGCGGACCGCGGACGGGCGATTCACCTCCGAGGATCGGACCCGGGCATGACCGCGGTCGCGGGCACCGCTTCCAACGGGTGGCTCACCGACGCGCGCGCGACGCAATCCACGCTCGCGCAGTGGTGGGTGCTCACGGTGCGGCTCATCGTGCCGTCGGTGCAGACCGGGGAGATCGTCACCGCCATCCTCGCGCCCATCACCTTCACCGTCAGCTTCTACATCCCGCTCAATCGCGTGATGACCTTCGCGGGACTGGGATTCAGTAGCTACGCGCAGTTCATGGCACCCATCGTCATCCTGCAGGCCGCCGCGTTCACCGCCGTCTCGGCCGCCTTCCGCGCCGCCACCGACGCGGTCTCCGGACTCGACCGACGCTTCGACTCCATGCCCATGCACCCCCTGGTCCCGGCCGCGGCCCGCATGTCCTCCAATGTCTTTCGGCTGCTCATCGGGCTCGCCTCGGCCGTGGCCAGCATCTACGTGATCGGCTTCCGCTTCGACGGCGGCACCGCCCACACCCTCGGGTTCCTGGCCCTGGGACTGCTCATCGGCATCGCCTTCTGCCTCGGCGCGGACGCCATCGGCACCTTCACCCGCAGCCCCGAGGCCACCACCCAGATGCTGGTGCTGCCGCCGCTCATCCTCGGCATGCTCTCCACCGGTCTGGCCCCCGCCCACCAATTCCCGCACTGGGTCCAGCTTTTCGTGCGCAATCAGCCGGTGTCGCAATTCGCGGAGGGGCTGCGCGCGCTCGGCGGCGACTCGCTCGGCAAGTCCGCGCCGGTGACCTGGTCGCTCATGACACCGCCACTGCTGTGGATCGCGGCCATCGTCGCGGTGTCGTGCTTCTTCATCGCCCGGCAGAACCTGAAGAGGTCGTGATGGCAACCCTCGACCGACCCGACGTCTCCGACACCCTCGTCTTCGGCGAGGCCTCCGCCCCGGCGCTGTTGCGCCACACCTGGATTCAGACTCAGCGACTGCTGCTGCGGTGGGTGCGCGACCCGATCACACTGCTGGAAACGCTGATCGTGCCGTGCCTGCTGCTGCTCATGCTCGACATCGTGGTGGGGTCGCAGATCCAGAAGTTCTCCGGGCACAGCGCGCTGTACGGGTCCACGCCCATGGTGACTCTCGTCGGGGCGCTGTCGGGAACGGTGGCCAGCGGCGTCATGCTCGGGCGAGAACGCGAGGCGGGCATCCTGTCTCGGTTCTGGGTGCTGCCCGTGCACCGCGCCTCCGGGTTGGCCGCGCGCATTCTCGCCGAGGGCTGCCGCATCTTCTGCGGAACCGTCGTCATCATTCTGTTCGGCATGGCCTTGGGCTTCCGCTTCCGGCAGGGGCCGTTGCAGGCCTTTGCGTTCCTGTGGGTGCCGGTCCTGTTCGGGCTGGCCTTCGCCACCATGGTCACCGCCATCGCCGTGTTCACCGCCAAGTCGACACTGGTCGAAGCGGTCGCGCTGCTGTCGTCGCTGCTCATGTTCTTCAGCACCGGATTCGTCCCACTTGCCGCCTATCCCAAGTGGATTCAACCGGTCGTGCGGCATCAGCCCATGTCGGTGGCCGTCGACACCATGCGCGCGCTCGCCGAGGGCGGACCGGTGGCCACCCCGCTCACCCTCACCATCGCCTGGTCGCTGGGCCTGATCGTCGTGTTCGCCGTCCCCGCCGCCTACGGATACCGCCGCGCCAGCCGCCGCTGACCCGACCATCCAGGCCCCTTTCCGTAAATACCGGGCGGCGGGCGCGTCGACGGGCCGCCGAGATCGGGTGGGCGCATTAAGCTGACCGCCGTGCTCGAACCCGAAACCGCCGTCGCGCCCCATCCCGATATCGCCCACCTCGCCCCCTTGCTGGGGACCTGGCGCGGACGCGGACAGGGGGAATACCCGACCATCGAGTCGTTCGAGTACCTCGAGGAAGTGCACTTCGGGCACGTCGGCCGCCCCTTCCTCACCTACCGGCAGCGCACCCGGGCCGCCGACGGCAGTCGACCCATGCACAGCGAGACCGGATACCTGCGCGCCACCGGACCCGACCGCATCGAGCTGATCCTGGCCCACCCCACCGGGATCACCGAGATCTGCGAGGGCCGGCTGGTGAACGAGGACGGCGAACTGCGGCTCGAACTCGACTCCACCTCGATCGGTCTGAGCAGCAGCGCCAAATCGGTGACCGCACTCGGCCGCACCATCACCGTCACCGGTGACACCCTCGAATACTCCCTGCGCATGGCGGCCGTCGAGCAGCCGCTCACGCATCACCTCGCGGCCACCATGCAGCGGGCCAACTGATCCGGCGACGCGCGACCCGACGGTAAACATCCGATACCGATTTGGTCAGATCCCGGCAACATGCCCCGTGAGCGGCCGGTTCGCCGGTCACCGGCGGGTTGCCCCGAGATAAGTGACCGATTACCGTTTCGGGCATTGGCTAACAGTCAGCCAACCCTAAGAGCACCGGAGCCCCGAACGACCATTCGGGTCTCCTCAACTCATCCCCAAACAAGGGAGAGGGATATGAAGCGCTCGGCCCTATTGCTCTTGACCACCGCCGGAATGATTCTCGCGGGCGCGGGTGTCACCGAGATCATCGGCGACGCCTCCGCCGACGGACCGCCCGCGCGAACCCTCGCCCAGCAGCGCTTCATCAGCGATTCCATCGGCGGACTGCATCCCGCCACCGCCTGCCTGCGCAACGATTCCCAGTCCGGCGACCGCTGATTCATCCCCGGATCAATAGCCCGGCGGCAGCGCCGATCAATAGCCTGGTGGCAGCGCCGCGAGCATGTCCCGCGTCACCGCCACCGCATTGTCCGAACTTCCGCCGCGCACCAGCAGCGTGGCCCAGGCCAGATCACCGCGGTAGCCGATGAACCACGCGTGCGAACCGCCGTCCACCTCGGCCTCACCGGTCTTGCCGTACACCTCACCCTGATCGACGATGCGCTCGGCCGTACCGCCGAGCACCACCTTGCGCATCATCAGCCGCAGACCGTCGATCACCTCCGGTGCCAGCTTGGACCGATCACCGGAAATCTGGGTCGGATGGCCCGCGATCAAATACGGCATCGGGGTCGAACCGTGTGCGACCGTAGCCGCCACCAACGCCATGCCGAACGGGCTGGCCAACACCTTGCCCTGGCCGATGCCGTCCTCGGCGCGCTGCACCAGATCGTCGTCGGTGGGCACCGAACCCGACACCGTGGGCAGGCCCACCACCGTGTAATCGGGCCCAAGGCCCAAAGCCGAAGCGGCCGTGCGCAAATCCTGACCGCCCAACTCCGAGGCGAGCTTGGCGAAGGAGGTGTTGCAGGAGCGCTCGTAGGCGGTGGCCATGGAGACCGTGCCGACACTGAAGAGGTTGTAGTTCGGAATCGTGCGCTCCCCCACCACGATCTGGCTCGGGCATGGGACCGAGGTGTCGGGGGTGGCGTGACCGGCGGTCATGGACGCGGCGGCGGTCACCGTCTTGAAGGTCGAGCCGGGCGGATACAGGCCCGTGGCGGCGACGGGGCCGTCCGCGTCGGCCGCCTCGTTCTGGGCAATGGCCAGGATCGCACCCGTGGAGGGCTGCAACACCACCATCATGGTCTGCTCGGTGCGCGCGTCCACCGCGCTCTGGGCGGCGTTCTGCACGAAACGGTCGACGCTCAGGGAGAAGGACGGTGAGGTCTCGGGGGCAACCTCTTTGAGCACATCGGTGTCCACGCCGTTCGCGTTGACGGTGACCACGCTCCAGCCCGCCTTGCCGTCGACCTCGTCGATGACTGTCTTGCGCACCTGGGTCATGAGGTCCGGGGCGAATCGGCGATCGGTGGGGACCAGATCGAATTCCTTGCTGAAGGTGACCCCGGACAGGCCCAGCAGCTGCGTATCGACCTCGCCGAACTCCCATTCCGTGATCAGCGCGACGGTGTACGCGCCGTCGGCCTTGCGGGCCGCGGCCAGCAGCGAATCGGGGGCCAGGTGTTCGTCGAAGGGGTGCAACGCATTCGCCAGCGTGGCCGCGACGGCGCGCGGGTCCGAGGAGGCGGACGGCTTGAACAGCACCCGGTACAGCGAGCCCGGCACCAGGACGTCGCCGCCGCCGCGTTCGTTCACGCGGGCGCGCGGGGCGGGGATCGAACGCAGTTGCAGCGTCTGGGTATTGCCGAGTTGGGGGTGCACGTCGGCGGAGGACCAGCGGACCTCCCAGCGGCCCTCGGTGCGGCCCATCTGCAACTGGCCCTGGTAGGTCCAGACGCGGTCCTTGGGCAGATGCCATTCGTAGGTGTAGTCGACGATGGCGGTGTCGCCGGTGATGCGGGCGTCGCCGGTGGTGGCGATCAGCTGCTCGGCCTGCAACTGGTCCCAGGCCGAAGCCAGTGCGGCACGGGCCTTTTCGGGTTGGCTGGTGCGGTCGGCGGCCGCCTGCACATCGTGGTCGGCGAAGGCGGAGACGAACGCCTCGGCGGTTTGCGCCGGGCCCTGCGGACCCGACGAGCAACCGGCCGCGAGCACGGCGACCGGCAGGGTGACCGCGGTGGCGATCAGTGTGGAGAAGACCCGTGTCGACATCGGGTCAGATGCTAGAGCCAACTATCGGCAAACCGGCGCGACACACTGCACCGGAACGGATTTCACGACTAGATCACAGAAAGGCGCTCAGTCCAGCAGCACGGTCGCGAACGTGGCGATTTGCCGGAATCCGACCTTGTTGTAGGCGCGGCGCGCAACGCTGTTGTAGCAGTTGACATACAGGCTGGCGGTGCGACCGGAGGAGACCACGACATTCGCGACGGCCGCGGTGCCGGAGGTGCCGTAGCCCTGCGCACGCCGGTCCGGGTGCACCCACACGCCCTGAATCTGCCCGGTGCGCCGCGACAGCGCGCCCACCTCGGCCTTGAAGACGACCTCGCCGTCCTCGAATCGCGCCCAGGCCCGGCCGGATTCGATGAGACCCGCCACCCGGCGGCGGTAGCTGCGCCCGCCATCGCCCAGGCGCGGATCGACGCCGATCTCCTCGGTGAACATGGCGACCGCGGCGATCATGTAGCGGTCGAGCTCCTCGGGGCGCACGCGGCGCACCCGCAAATCCGGGGACACACTCGCGGGGCGTTCCAGCGCGAGCAGCGGCTGGTCCTCGCGCAATTCGCGCGGCGGGCCCCAGTGTTCGCTCAGCAACTCCCACAGCGGCAGCGCCAACTCCCGTCGGCCCACCACCGACGAGCACAATCGCGGACCCTTGACCGCGCGGTCGGCGAAGGCCTTCAGGGCATCGCGACCGCCGCGCAGCGGAACCAGATTCGCGCCGGAGAAGCACAGCGACTCCGCCGGACCGCCGCGACTCCACAGTTCCCCGTAGGTTCCCCGCGGATCCAGCCCGAACTCCTGCAGCCGCGCGGCGACCATGCAGGTCGCCACCGGATCGTCGTCCAGTACGCGCAAAACCTGCGTCAGATCGCGGTTCGCGAGCTGACGGGCCCCGGACACCCGGCCCCGGCGAGTCGGCTCCAGCACACTCCGCACGCTCACAGCCTGCCAGAACTTCCGCCCCCACGCCGCCCGATTGCCCCCAACCGCCCAGTAACCAGCGAAAACCCCAACCCACCCAACCCCAACCGACCAGTTTCCGCGCCTTCGTATCGTGCACCCGAATCGAAAAGCTCGCTGGCAAGGCTCCGGTAAACGGCGAACGGCCCGGTCCTGTAGGACCGGGCCGTGATTGGTGGGTTGCTCAGCCCGCGGTGACGACCGGAGCGCCGCTGCCTGCCTCGTCGCCCATCTCCTCGGCGAGGCGCATGGCCTCCTCGATGAGGGTTTCGACGATGAGGTGTTCGGGGACGGTCTTGATGACCTCGCCCTTGACGAAGATCTGGCCCTTGCCGTTGCCGGAGGCGACACCCAGGTCGGCCTCGCGGGCCTCGCCGGGGCCGTTCACGACGCAGCCCATGACGGCAACGCGCAGCGGCACTTCCATGCCCTCGAGACCGGCGGTGACGGCATTGGCCAGGGTGTAGACGTCGACCTGGGCGCGGCCGCAGGACGGGCAGGAGACGATCTCCAGCTTGCGGGGGCGCAGATTGAGCGACTGCAGGATCTGGGTGCCGACCTTGATCTCCTCGGCCGGCGGGGCCGAGAGCGAGACGCGGATGGTGTCGCCGATGCCCTCGCTCAGCAGCGCGCCGAAGGCGACGGCCGACTTGATGGTGCCCTGGAAGGCCGGACCGGCCTCGGTCACACCTAGGTGCAGCGGGTAGTCGCACTGCGCGGCCAGCTGGCGGTAGGCCTCGACCATGACGACCGGGTCATTGTGCTTGACCGAGATCTTGATGTCGCCGAACCCGTGCTCCTCGAACAGCGAGGCCTCCCACAGCGCGGACTCCACCAGCGCCTCGGGGGTGGCCTTGCCGTACTTCTCGAGCATCCGCTTGTCCAGCGAACCCGCGTTGACGCCGATGCGGATCGGGATGCCCGCGTCCCCGGCCGCCTTGGCGACCTCCTTGACGCGGCCGTCGAATTCCTTGATATTGCCCGGATTCACGCGCACCGCGGCACATCCCGCGTCGATGGCGGCGAAGATGTAGCGCGGTTGGAAGTGGATGTCGGCGATCACCGGGATCTGAGACTTCTTGGCGATGGTGGCCAGGGCGTCCGCGTCCTCCTGACGCGGGCAGGCCACGCGCACGATGTCGCAGCCGGACGCGGTCAGCTCCGCGATCTGCTGCAGGGTGGCGTTGACGTCATGGGTCTTGGTGGTGGTCATGGACTGGACCGAGACGGGGAACTCGCTCCCCACTCCGACATTGCCCACCATCAGCTGGCGCGTCTTGCGCCGCGGTGCGAGGACGGCCGCCGGTGCGGCCGGCATCCCCAAAGCGATGGCACTGCTCACGATCGGCTGCCTACTTTCGACTAAGTCCTCACCCTTACCGGTTCCGAGCTTACCGAGGCTCGATATCCGGTCGCCCTGTGACGGCGGCGACAAGGGTACCCGGGTCGGAGGTGGGGCTCGGAATCGGCCGGGGCCTACAACTCTTATTCGTCGCAAGTGACGCGAAGGTTTACGGTCTGAATTGTGAAGGTAGCGAAACCGGATTCGTGGCCCGCCGACCCCGAAGCGGCTGCGGCACTACAGGATCACCTGCGCTCCCGGGTGATCGCGGAGAATCCCCGGCCACCGCGTTTCCGGACGGTAGCGGGCCTCGACTCGGCCTACGACGAGGACGGCAATGTCGCGGCCGCGATCGTGGTGCTCGACGCCACAACCTTGGAAACCGTCGAGGTCGCCACCGCCCGCGGCACCACCGATTTCCCCTACGTCCCGGGCCTGCTGGCCTTCCGGGAACTCCCGACCACCCTCACCGCGCTCGAAAACCTCACCGTCACACCGGATCTGCTGATCTGCGACGCCCAGGGCCTGGCCCATCCCCGCCGCTTCGGCTTCGCCTGCCACATCGGCCTGCTGACCGGCGTTCCGACCATCGGCGTGGCCAAGAACGCCTGGGGTGACTACACCGAACCCGGCCGTGAGCGCGGCTGTTCCAGCGTCATCACCATCGACGGCGACCCGGTGGGCGCGGCGCTGCGCACCCGCACCGACGTCAAACCGGTCTTCGTCTCGGTGGGACACCTGATCGACCTGGAAACCGCCTGCGCCCAGGTGCTTTCGCTGACCCCGGAATACCGTCAGCCCGAAACCACCCGCCGCGCGGACCGGCTCTGCCGAACCCTGCTACGCGACATGGCGGTGCCGAGCGCGCCACCCGCTAGTGGAACAACTTGATCGGATTCACGATGTCGGCGACCAACGTGAGAACCATGTACGCGCCACCGATGACCACGACCACGTAGGTCGCGGGAAGGAGCTTCATGTAGTCGACCGGAGCGCCGTCGGGCAGACCCTTGCGGTTGCGGAACAGGTTGCGCAGCTTCTCGAAAAGGACCACCGCGATGTGGCCGCCGTCGAGCGGGAGCAGGGGCAGCAGGTTGAAGGCTCCGAGGAAGAAGTTGAGGCTGGCGAGAGTCAGGATGAACGCCGACCACAGGCCCTTTTCGGCGGTTTCGCCGCCGATCCGGCTCGCGCCGTAGACGCTGACGGGGGTCTCGGGATCGCGGTCGCCGCCGGTGACGGCGTGCCACAGATTGACGACCTTGCTCGGCATCTTGGCCAGGGATTCGACGGTGAGGACCGCGAAGTGGCCGGTGAACGCACCGGACGCCGGAATCGCCGCGAGCACACCGTATTTCACCGGACCGTACAGGTCGCGCTGCACACCGACCTTGGCGACGGTCTTCGGCTTGCCGTCCTTGTCGTAGATCACAGCCATCTGCGGAGTGATCGGAAGGTCGAGGGTCTGGCCGTCACGGTCGACGGTGTAGGTGAAGGTACCGGTCTGCTTCTGGGTCTCCTTGGTGAAGTCGTCCCAGTCCTTGATCTTCACGCCATTGACCGCGGTCACCTTGTCACCCGGTCGCAGGCCCGCCGCCTCGGCCGGTCCGGAACCGGTGCAGTCCTTGGTGCCGCCGTCCGGGGTCGTATCGGCGACACACGTCAGCTTGCTGATCACCGCGGGCGGCGTATCGAGCCTGGGCAGCCCCCAACCCACCGCGAGCACCACGATGAGCAGAAAGCCGATGAGGAAGTTCATCAGGATGCCGCCGGACATGACCAGCAGCCGCTTCCAGGTGGCCTGCCGGTACATGGCCCGGTCGAGTTCCTCGGGCTCGAGCTCGTCGAGCGCGGTCATGCCCGCGATATCGCAGAACCCGCCCAGCGGCAAGGCCTTCAGACCGTATTCGGTCTCGCCGCGCCGCCACGAGAACACCTTGGGTCCGAAACCGATGAAGTAGCGCCGCACCTTCATGCCGGTGGCCTGCGCGGTCCACATGTGGCCGCATTCGTGCAAGGCGACCGAGGCGGTGATGCCGAGGGCGAACAGTACGAAGCCGATCGCGTAGCCCATTCGGTTTCCGAACCCTCCTGCTGTCAGCGCCGCACGATCGTGCGTGCGGTCTCCCGCGCCCACGTGTCGGCCGCGAGCACCTCGTCCAAGCTACCGGGTTCGGCGGCCCAGCGGTCCGCGGACTCCACGACGCGCGCGACGGTGCGCACGATGTCGGGGAATCGAATGAGTCCGTCCAGGAAGGCCTGCACCGCGATCTCGTTGGCGGCGTTGTACACCGCGGTCACACAGCCACCGGCCTTACCGGCCTGGCGGGCCAGTTCCACGGCCGGGAAGACGGTGTTGTCGACCGGTTCGAAGGTCCAGGTGGCGGCGGTGGAGAAGTCGCAGGCGGCGGCCGCGCCCGGGACCCGGTCGGGCCAGCCGAGGGCCAGGGCGATGGGCAGCTTCATATCCGGCGGGCTGGCCTGGGCCAGGGTCGAGCCGTCGACGAAGGTGACCATGGAGTGCACGATCGACTGCGGGTGCACGGTCACGTCGATGCGGTCGTAGGGGACGCCGAACAGCAGGTGCGTCTCGATCAGCTCGAGGCCCTTGTTCACCAGCGAGGCCGAGTTGAGCGTGTTCATCGGACCCATGGACCAGGTCGGATGTGTCTTGGCCTCGGCCGGATTCACCGACTCGAGCATCTCGGTGGTCCAGCCGCGGAACGGCCCGCCCGAGGCGGTGAGCACCAGCTTGGCGACCTCGTCGGCGCGCCCGCCGCGCAGGCACTGCGCCAGCGCGGAGTGCTCGGAGTCGACCGGCACGATCTGGCCGGGCTTGGCCGCCCGCGTCACCAGCGAGCCGCCCGCCACCAGAGATTCCTTGTTGGCCAAGGCAAGCCGACGCCCCGACTCCAGGGTGGCCAGGGTCGGCTCCAGCCCGAGCGAACCGACCAGCGCGTTGAGCACCACATCGGCGTCGGTGCGGCGGACCAGTTCGGTCGCCGCGTCCGGACCCGCCAGCGCCACACCGAGTTTCGCCGCCACGGCCGCGTCGGCCACCGCCACGTTGCTGGTCCCGGTGGCCGCGATCTGCGCCGCCAAGAGCTCCGTGTTTCCCCCGCGCGCGGCCAGACCCACCACCTCGAACCGGTCGGGGTTGGCCGCGATCACCTCCAGTGCCTGCGTACCAATGGAACCGGTGCTGCCCAGCAGCAGAACTCTCACAACGTCGGACACGGGGCCATTGTCCCTTGACCTGATCGGAGTGTTGTCAGCCCCCTGGTCGCTACGACGCCGGGTCGTATGTCACGATATTGCCCAGCAATCGATTCGAGCCGTAAAGGAGCCAAAGTGGCCGCCACGGAACTGGAACCCGCGCACCCGAAGGATGTCGTCACCAAGGTCGACACCGCCGAGGTTCCGTCCGCCGCGTGGGGCTGGAGCGGTGAATCGCGCCGGACCGCCCGCGCCGCGGGTTGGGTCGTCGTCGTGATCCTGCTGGCCATGCTGTTCGAGAACCAGCAGGGCAGCTCGTCGGGCACCGGCAATGTCGGTTACATCTTCCTGATCCTGTTCGCGGTCGGCATCGCCGGCATTCTGATCCGCGACTCGATCCTCTCGCGCCGCCCGCGCTAGTTCCCCACACCTACGCATCAGGGCCGGATCGCCCCCGACGATCCGGCCCTGATTGTGTTCTCGATCAGTCGATTACGAGGCGTCCGGCGCGTTCAGACGGTTGAACAGGCCGATGCCGATGGCGACGGCCGCGACCCCGCCGGTCAGCACCAGACCGGCCGCCGCGCCCAGCGGAATGCCGACGCCCGCACCCATGAGGCAGCCGCCGACCCAGCCCGGCAGCAGCACCGGGGTGCCGAGGAACGCGCCCAGCACACAGCCGCCGACGCCGCCGATGAGGGTGCCGATCAGGGTGCCCATGCCGGTGGCGATGCCGAACTGCGACGACGCGTTGGACCACGCGGCATCCTGATCGGCCTGGCTGGCCACGTTGTGCAGCAGCGGGGCCGGGGTGGCGGCGGACGGATCCATGTTCGGGGTGAAAGTGGCGGTGTTGCCGTCGATCTGGGCGGCCACCGGGTGCGCCAGTCCGTCCATCTGGAACGAGAGCGGGAACGCGGTCACCAGCGCGCCCTGGTCGTCACGCACCTCGAACCGGCCGTCCTGGGTGTCCAGGGAGCCCAGATCGGTCTTCAGCACGACCGACGCGCCCTCGATCTTGGCGTCCCAGTGGATGGCCGACGCCTCGGGGGCGGGGGCCGGGTCGGCGTAGGCGGTACCGGCGCTGATGCCGAGTGCCGCGATGGCCAGAGCCGAGGTGGCGGCGAACTTCTTCAATCGCATTGGTTCTCGTCGCTTTCTTGAACGGGCGCTTCCCTCCTTGGGAGCGAGGTCCTCATCGAGCACCCGAGACAAGAATCGTCAGCAAATGTTGCCTAATTGTTGCTATGTCGTAGCGAAAAGGATTCTTGACGTATGTTTCCGGTAAAGACCATGTTCCATGGCAGTCAGGGCTGCCCTCGAGCAAGTTTCGAGTAGACGAAAAGACCCGCTCTCTTCCACAGCGAGAGCGGGCCTTTTTCTTCGCGAACTACCGGCTACTGCTCGGCCGGGTTGTTGATGCGGTTGAAGAAGACGATGCCGACCACGATCGCGGCGGGCACACCGACCAGCACCAGACCGGCGGCGGCACCCAGGGTGATACCGACCGCGGCACCGGCCATGCAGCCACCGATCCAGCCGGGCACCAGACCCGGGGTACCGACGGCGGCGCCGACGACACAGCCGAGCGAGCCGCCGATGACGGTGCCGACCAGGGTGCCGATGGCGGTGGCCAGGCCGAACTGGGTGGCGGCCGCGCCGACGGCATCGTCGAAGCTCTTCTGGCGATCGCTGGTCACCTCGTGCAGCAGCGGGTTGCTCGGGCGCGCGGCGGCCGGGTCCGTATTGGGAACCAGGGTGGCGCGCAGGCCTTCGACGGTCGCCTGGATCGGGTGGTCCAGGTCGTCCAGGGTGTAGGACAGCGGAACCGCGGTGACCACGTTGCCAGCATTGTCGCGGACCTGGAGCTGGCCGTTGTCGGTGCTGAGCGAACCCTGGTCGATATCGACCACGACCGCGTTGCCGTCGACCTTGGCGTTCCAGTGGATGCCCGGGGCGACCTGGTCGATGCCCTGGTTGATGCCGTCGATCAGGGACGGGATGACCGGAACGGGGGCCGGGGCGGGATCCGCGTGGACGGTACCGGCGGTGACGCCGAGTGCCGCAATGACCATCGCCGAGGTGGCGGCGAGTTTGCTGAACTGCATGACACTTGCTTTCGTACGGGGGTGGACCTTCCTCTGGGTTCTCCCGAGAGCGAAGTGGACGTGGTTTTCGGGCGTCCTAGTCAAGTGTCCATTAAGAATCAGCTGAGAAATAGCTACAAATGTCCTTTCATAGCAAGACTCACTAACTGCCACAGTCGTGAGCCAGGCCACAATCGGACTCGGTTCAGCGCCGGAAGCGGTCCCTGAGCTGTGGATCGTTCTCCCACCACAGTCCGGTCGAGACCGGCTCGTCGTCCTCCTCGACCGGAGCCGCCGTGCGCGACACCGTCTTCCGCCGGGCCCGTCGCTCCTCGGCGGCGTCGAGTTCGGCGTCCATCTCGCTCGCCTTGCGCTTCTCGTCCGCGGCGAACGCGCGCATGACGACCAGCGAGTAGATGAGCCCGAGCAGATCGCCGAGCAGCCAGAGGATGCCCGCGCCGATGGTCTGATCCAGACGCGCGTCCGGTCCCCACGTGCGCCCCAGCGAGGAGTAGTAGCCGGTGGCGATGAGCGGACCCAGCCACAGCACGATGCCGAGAATGCCGTCGGCGAGCGATTCGGCGATGGTGATGAGCAGCGACAGGCCCTGGGTGAAGTGCTTGGGCACCGGGTCGATCTGCAGCCGCGAGTAGAAGTACAGGAACCCGATGGCCACCACCAGAATCCGGGTGACCGCGTCCACTCCCCCGTGCCGCAGCACCGCCTCGTACCAGGGCGAGAGGAACAGCGCCCAGGGCAGCAGCAGGATCAGCATGGAGGCCGTGGCCGGATGGGTGAGCAGCCGGGCCACGCTCCCGGAAAGCATGGCGTCCAGTCGCTTCCGGCCCGGCGGACCCAGCGCCGCGCGCAGCACGGTGAGCGGACCGCCCGCGGCGAGCGCGAACGGCACCAGGTAGAGCAGCAGGAGCACCTGCAGGGCGCGCACCCAGAACAGGGTGTCGGAGTAGACGCCGATCATGCCGAGCCCGCAGTACAGCCACACGCCGAGCCCGCCGAGCAGGAAGGTGACCAGGCGTCCGGTCGAAAGCCGTTCGCCGCGTTGGCGTCCCTTGGCGAAGCAGTAGCCGTATGCCAGCCCGAGCAGGGCGACGACCAGCACGGTCGAGGTGTCCCACCGCCACGCGCTCACCAAACCGCTCATGTGCAGCGGTGTTTCGATCCCAACCACGGCGTCAAGTATGCGCCGCGCCGCACGGGCCGCTCATCCGGCCACCAGGACGCGGCGCAACCGGTCATCGTGACGCGGCGCATCCGCCTAGCGCGAGACCAGGCGACGGTAGGTGACCTTGTCGAATTCGCGCCCGAATTCGTCGACGGCGACCACGTCCATCTCGCTGGAGAACACGCCCGGCCGCACATCCACGCGAATGAACGAGTACCGACTGAACCGCACCCGCGACCACGCGGCGGCCTCCTTGCCCTCCTTGCCGTCCGCGCCCCACAGGGTGCTCTCGGGCACGAAGGTGTCGGGCTTCTCGTTGCCGCGGTAGGTGTCGCCCGCCGCGAAGGTGCCGTGGGCCGCGCCGCCGCCACCGACCACGTAGTAGACGGTGCCGTCGGTGTCCGGGTAGACGATCGAGTTGTCGGGCGCGGCCTTGGTGGGCTGCCCGCCGCGCAGCGGATCGGTGCGCTCGAAATTGTGGTTGTGGCCCTGCAGCACCAGATCGACCCGGTATTTGTCGAACAGGTCGGCCCAGGCTCCGCGCACGCCGCCGTCGCTGGCCCCGCCGATGCCGGTGGCGTAGGCGCATTCGTGGAAGAAGCAGACGATGAAGTCGATGTCCGGGTTCGACCGGTAGGCGGCGAGCGTGGATTCCACCCAGCTGTTCTGCGCCCCACCGGAATACCCGAGGTTGGCGCGCACCTGCCAGCTCACCTCGTTGGCGTCCAGCGACAGCACCGCCACATTGCCGTAGGTGAAGGAGTACACCGAGGGGCAGCCCGCGGGCCCGTTGTCGGGGAAGTCCATGCGCGCGGTGAGCCCGCCGTACCCGTGGTTGCCGTAGACGGCTTCCATATCGTGGTTGCCGGTGGCGAACATCCAGGGGACGTGTCCCGCACTGGATTCGATGGCCTGCAGGTAGGTGTCCCACACGAACGGGTTGTAGGCGTCGATGTCCTCGCGGTCGGCCTTGCCATTGGGCACGAACCAGTCCGGGCCGCCGCCGTGCGAGGTGTCGGCGTAGCAGATGTCGCCGGCGAGAATGTGGAATTCCGGGTTGCTGGCGACGATTTGGCGCTGGATGTTCTCGGCATTGCGGGAACTCGGGGCGTCGCCCTCGCCGTATTTGTTGCGGTAGGCCCCGGCGGGCATGCCGGTGGGCTGCGCGGGGGTGTCGTCGATGCCCTGATCGCCCATCATGGTGAACCGGAACGGCAGCAGCGCCGCACGGGAACTGGGCATGGCGGTATTGGCCGAGAGCACATCGCCGAGGTAGCCGTCGGCGGTGCGCCAGCGGTAGAAGTGCGGCATGCGGCCGGGCAGGCCGTCCACGGGCGCGTGCACGTAGAACTGTTCGGCCGACAGCACGCCCCCGTCGGTGCGCGGGAGCTGGGTGACCAGGTTGCGTACCTCGGCCTCGAGCGTGCCGCCCAGCGCGGGGGTCGGCCCGTGATCGAGAAACACCTTGGTGGCGCCGGGATTTCGCGAGAGCTGGGCCGAGAAGCGCAGCTGGCTGGCGGCATCGGTGCCGTAGCCGACGCGGCGGCCGCCGACGGTCAGCGGCGCGTCCTCGGCATAGGCGACGCCGCGTCCGCCGAAGGCCGCGCCGAGTCCGGCCGCCATGGCCGCGGCGGTGCTGCCGCGCAGGAAGTTCCGGCGGCTGACCCGATGTCGTCGCAGGTACGACCGATGCCACTCGTACTGCTCGTCCATGGTCAGTTGCGCGGTCAGGCGCGCGGGAATGCCCGTGCGCGGCACCGAGCCGGGAGGATTCAACATCCAGGACACCTTGTCACCGTGAGTCTGTTAGCGACGACATCAAAACGCCGCCAGCTTACGGACGCGCGACATGCCGGTGAACACGGGGCGATTCGTGGGGAGTGTCGCCGGATTCAGGCGGGCAGAGCGATATTCGGGTCGGTCGAGCGGTACGGCTCGGCGTCAGGTCCGGTGGCGAAACCGCGCAGCACGGTGGCGATGGCGTGCTGGATGGCGGCCTCGCGGTCGGCGGCCTCGGCGTCGACCAGTGGGCCGTCCACGAGGAGGGTGGCCAGTCCGTGGATGGCCGCCCAGGCGGTGAACTCCGCGCCCGGACGCTGCCGCGGATCCATGTAGCCGACCGCGACCAGGGCGTCGAGCCCGACGCCGATGAGCTGGAAGATGGGGTCTTCGAAGACGTCCTTGTCCAGATGGGCGTCGATATCGCTGCCGCAGAACGCGGTTCGGAACAGGCCGCGCTCACGGACGGCGTATTCGATGTAGGCGCGCCCGGCGGTGGCCAGCCGGGCGATCGCGGTGGTGGTCGGATCACCCTGGTCCGCAACACCGTTCATGGAGGTGGCGAGCGCCTCGAACAGGGCCGCCTCGGCCTGTTCGTGGACCGCGGCGAGCAGCTCCTCGTGCCCGCTGAAGTGCCGGTAGGCGGCGGTGGCGGTGACGCCCACCGCGCGGGCCGCGGCGCGGACGGTGACCGCGGCCGGGCCGCCGATCTCGGCGAGCTGCGCGGAGGCCCGCACGAGCGCATTGCGCAGGTCCCCGTGGTGATAGGGGGCCTCGCGCGCCGGTTTGGCGGCTGTCTCGTCGGTGACGTCCACAACATTGATGTTGACACCTGTACAGATTCCCGGGCAAGTTAACACCCATAAAGTTCACACCCGTAAACATCGCTCTCGTCCGGGAGGAATCACCCATGAGCGCACTACTCGGGCGGATCGGCGACTTCGCCTTCCGACGCCGGGGCCTGGTCGTCTCGATCTGGGCCCTGGTGCTGATCGCCGTGATCGCCGCGGCGGCCCTCGCGGGCGGCCGACTCGACGACCGCTTCACCGTGCCGGGGGCCGAATCCCAGCACGCCCTCGACACGCTGTCCGAGACCGCGCCCGAGACCGCGGGCGCGACCGCGCAGGTCGTCTTCACCGCGCCCGAAGGGCACCTCATCACCGAAGCGCCCTATCGCGCGGCCATCGCGCACACCCTCGAGGTGGCCGGGACCGCGCCGGGCGCGATCGGGGTGACGACACCGCAGCAGGCGGGGACGGTGTCGCCGGATCAGCGCACCGCCGTGGGCGTGGTGCACTTCGACGGGGATCGCTCGAAGGTCACAGCCGCGGCGCGCGAGGCGGTGGAGAACTCCGGCGACTCGGCACGCGCTGCGGGACTGGAGGTTTCGGTCGGCGGTTCCGCGTTCGGGGCCGGCGAGATGCATCCGGGCATGACCGAGATCCTCGGTCTCGCGGTGGCGGTGCTGGTGCTGCTGATCACCTTCGGTTCGCTGCTGGCGGCCGGAATGCCTTTGCTGTCGGCGGTTTTCGGCGTCGCGGTGACGGTCGGCGGGTTGCTCGCCGCATCCTCGGTGGTGTCGGTGTCCTCGACGGCATTGACGCTGGCGCTCATGCTGGGGCTGGCGGTCGGGATCGACTACGCGCTGTTCATTCTGTCGCGGCATCGCTCGCAACTGGCGGCGGGATTGTCGCCTCGGGAATCGGTGGTGCGGGCAAACCAGACCGCGGGCGGCGCAGTGGTTTTCGCCGGTACGACCGTGATCATCGCGCTGGCCGCGCTGAGCGTGATCGGCATTCCGTTCCTGACCGTCATGGGCCTGGCCGCGTCGGGCGCGGTGCTGGTCGCCGTGGCGGTGGCGCTGACGCTGCTGCCCGCATTGGCCGGATTCGCCGGTGGCCGTTTGGCTCCCAGGCCCGGGTCGCGGGCGCATCGCCG
The DNA here is from genome assembly GCF_035818515.1 of Nocardia sp. CDC153. NCBI lineage: Bacteria > Bacillati > Actinomycetota > Actinomycetes > Mycobacteriales > Nocardiaceae > Nocardia > Nocardia sp. CDC153. Next base: position 1,448,666 of record NZ_JAYKYU010000002.1, read on the forward strand.
GGCCACGGCCTCCGGGACGGACAGCATGGGCGCGCGATGGGCGCGGCTGGTCACCGCGCGGCCCTGGGTCACCGTGGCCGCCGTGGCCGGGTCACTGATCCTGCTCGCGCTGCCCGTCGGGTCGATGCGAACAGCATTGCCCGACAACGGTTCCGCCGCCGTGAACTCCACTCAGCGTCAGGCCTACGACACGATCGCCGACAAGTTCGGCCCGGGATTCAACGGCCCACTGGTGGTGGTCGTCGACGCGCCGCAGGGTGATACGACCGCGGCCGCGCGCGTCGCGAACGAGGTGGGCAAGCTCGCGAACGTCGCCTATGTCGCGCCGCCGCAGCCGACCCAGCGGGCCGGCCAGTCGCTGGTCCTGGTGGTCCCGAAGACCGCACCCGAGTCCCAGCAGACCGCCGATCTCGTGCACGCCATTCGCGGTCAGGTACCCGACACGGTGCCCACCACCACGATCGCGGTCACCGGTGACACCGCCGTCACCATCGATGTGTCGCAACGGCTTTCCGCGTCGCTGCTGCCGTTCCTGGCCATTGTCGTGGGCATGAGTCTGGTGCTGTTGATCGTGGTCTTCCGGTCGATCGCCGTGCCGGTGAAGGCGACGGTCACGTTCCTGCTGTCGGTCGCGGCGGCGCTGGGCACCACCGTGGCGGTGTTCCAATGGGGTTGGGCCGCGGACCTGTTCGGGGTCTCACGCGTGGGTCCGGTGGTGAGCGTGCTGCCGATCATCCTGGTCGGTGTGCTGTTCGGCCTGGCCATGGACTACGAGGTGTTCCTGGTGTCCGGCATTCGCGAGGAGTGGCTGCGCGAGGGTGACGCGCCGCGGTCGATCGTCGCGGGCACCCGCCACAATGCCCGGGTGGTGACGGCGGCGGCGACCATCATGGTGGTGGTCTTCGCGTCGTTCGTGCCCACCGACGACGCCCTGGTCAAGCCGATCGCCTTCGCGCTCGCGGTGGGAGTCCTGGTGGACGCCTTCGCCGTTCGCCTCACCCTGGTGCCCGCGGTGCTGGCGCTGCTCGGCCGGGCCGCGTGGTGGCTGCCGCGCCGTCTCGACCGGGTGCTGCCCACGATCGATATCGAGGGCGAGGAGGTCACTCCGCCTCGTGCGCCGCTTCGTACTCCGCCTCGAACGCCTTCTCGCGACGCCGTTCCCGCAGCTTCCACACGATGAGCGCGAGCACGACGATGACCGCGACACCGATGGCCATATCGCGGCCGACGGCCTTGGCCACCCGCTCGTAGGACTGCCCGGCCACATAGCCGAGCACCACGAACGTTGTGCCCCAGACGATTCCGCCCGCCGCGTTGAAGATCAGGAAGCGGCGGTAGGGCATGCGGGAGGTGCCCGCGAGGGCGGGCATCATGGCGCGGAAGAAGGCGGTGAACCGGCCCAGGAACACCGCCCAGCCGCCGCGCCGGGCCAGATAGTCCTGGGCCTTGTCGAGGCGGCCGCGGTGCCGGTCCAGCATTTTGGCCTGCAGTAGTCGGGGTCCCACGTGTTTGCCGACCTCGTACCCCACGCTGTCACCGATGATGGCGGCCGCCACCACGAGCACGATCATCACCCCGAGCACCACGTGCCCCTGGCTGGCGGCCACGCCGCCCAGCACCGCCGCGGTCTCACCGGGGATCACGAATCCGACGAAGATGGCGTCCTCGGCGAACACCAGCAGCGTGACGACCAGGTACACCCAGATCGGGGCGATATCCAGGATCCGGTGCAGCAGCGAGTTCATGTCCGCCACCGTACCCAGGCGGGGCCGGGTCAGCCCTCGGGATCGCTGTCGGGGCGTCGCCGCAGTAGCCACCACAGGCCCACGGCGCAGCCCGTGGCGAGGGCGGTGGCCATCCAGCCGGGTGCGAAGGAGGTGAAATCGCTCAGGGTGCAGGGTTTTCCGGAGTCGGTGAGCAGGCAGTGGCCGCGGCGGGCGAAATCGCGCAGGGCCAGGACCGGGGAGGGCACGTAGATCAGGGCGATGCCGAGCACGCGGGTGGAACCGTAGCGCGGGGTGACCGCGCCGAAGCCGTATCCGGCCAGCAGGCACAGCAGCACGTGCCCGAGCCCGGTGAGCACGGCGGCGTGCCCGGCCGCCACCACCAGCACCGAGTACGCCGCCAGGCCGATGATGCCGACGGCCGCGACCCGCACCCCGGGCCAGCGGGTTCCGGCCAGCAGCCCGATTCCGAGCAGTAGCAGCAGGATCGGCAGCGACCAGGCCGGAATGTCGGTCGCCAGAATCGAACTGCCCGCACCGGCCAGGGCCACCGCCAGCAGTACCTGGGTGCCGTCGCGGTCGGGCAGCAGCAGCGCGGCGAGCACCGCCGCGGCGATGGCGGCCGCCGTGGTGGCCGCGATGGCGGGCAGACTGTCGCCGTGCCGGGCCAGCACGCCCGAGCACAGCAGGCTCACCCCGATCACGAGCCCGCCCGCGATGATCGGCACGATCGGCAGCTGAATCGAATACGGTTCGGCCGGTTGGGCGCCCGGCTCGCGCAGGAATCGCAGCCCGATCAGCAGCAGGGCGACGGTGATGAGCCATAGCGGCGGATTGTCGAGGGCGGGCCAGTTCTGCGGGAAGTGCTGATCGACGCCCGTGGCGCGGATCTCCGGTGCGAACTCGTCGCCCATGACCCCGCTGATCGCGCCCAGCAGCCACGCCAAAACCGTCCAGGAGTACCGGGATTCGATGCGCGAGCGCGACAGCACCGCCGCACCCGAGCCGCCCAGGATCAGGCCACCGGCAATGGTGTCCAGGAAGTTCAGGGTCGCCAGCGAGGTGCCCAGCACGGCGTGCCGACCCAGCAGATGGTTGATGAACAGCAGCACGGCGCCGCCCAGCGCCACACCCCAGCGCAGACTCTGCCCGCCCAGCGCGGTCGCCAGCACGGCGGCCACCACGGCGATCAGCGCACCCGCCGCAATCGCTTGCGGGAGACTGAAAACGAGCAGATTCAGATGCAGGGCCGAACTCCGCGAGGTCCAGGCGAAGTCGATCGGCACCATGAGCGAGAGGCCCGCGATCAGCGCGGCCACAAACGCGGTGAGCGTCTCCACCGCCTCCCGGCTCCACCGGATCGTCACGGGAACCCGGCGGGTCGCGATCGGCATACGGGTCGCGATCGGCATAGTCGCTGGTCTGCACCCATGGCGTCACATTAGCAATCAGTTAGCTATCAATACGGGACGTGACCGCTAGCTCGCGGGCGGGTCAGGGGCGACCGTGTACCACCCGACCGCCCAGGACGGTGTGGGTGGGGTTCAGGCCGTGCAGTCGGTCGGGGGTGGCGACGGTGGGATCGACGTCCCAGAGCGTCAGATCCGCCAGGCGGCCGGGGGTGAGCAGACCGCGCACGTCGGATTCGCCCAGCAGGGCAACGGCATTGGTGGTGTGCAGGGCGATGGCCTCGGCGGCGGTGATGGCGTGTTCGGGGCCGCGCACGCCGGTCACGGTCTCGCGGGTGACCATGCCCCAGACCGAGCGCATCGCCCCGTACGCGCCGACCGGATAGTCGGAGCCGCCGGTGACCAGCGCGCCCGCGTCGAGCCAACCGCGCGCCGGGAACAGGCGATTCACCCGTTCGGGACCCCAGTAGGTGTCTTCGATCCGCGCGATGTCGTGCAGCAGCGGCTGCTGAATGGTGACCGGGATGCCCAGCTCGACCGCGCGGGTCCGCAGTTGCGCGTCGGCCAGGCCGCCGTGTTCCATGACCAGCGCACCGGCGGGCAGGCCGGGATGCCGGGCCTGAAGTTCGGCGTAGATGTCGAGCAGCTGCTCGACGGCGCGATCGCCGTAGGCGTGGGTGCCGATGCGCCAGCCGCGCCGCAGCACGTGGTCCATGGCCTCGGTCAAAACCTTTGGCTCCCAGGTCAGGTAGCCGTGGAAGCCGTGGTCGCAGGCGTACGGTTCGCGGGTGGCCCCGGCCTCGATGCCGCCGTCGAGGCCGAACTTCACACCCCACACGCGCAGCCACGGGCCGGGGAGGTAGCGCCATTCCTCGAGGCGGTCGAGCAGGTCGTCGACGGCGTCGACGGTGCGCAATCCCAAGGCGGAGGCCATGACTCGCACCCGCACCCGCAGGGCGTCGGCCGCCAGGGCGGCGCGCAGCACGGGCAGGTCGCTCACCGGGACCATGGCGTCGCGGACCGTGCCGATGCCCTTGGCCGCGTAATCCTGTGTGGCGGTGCGGAATCCGTCGATGCGCTGGGTCAGGGTGGCCTCGGGCAGCAGGCGCGCGACGAGGGGGATCGCATTGTCCTGCAGCCAGCCGTTCAGGGTGCCGTCGGCGTCGCGCCCGATGTGGCCACCGGCGGGGACCGGCGTCTGGGCGGTGATGCCCGCCAATTCCAGAGCGGCGCTGTTGACCACGATATTGTGGCCGCCGCGCATGACCAGGACGGGATGCTTGTCGGTGGCCGAATCCAGTTCCCGTGCCGTGGGAAACCGTCGCTCGGGCAGGTTGATCTCCTGCCAGTTGGCGGTGGTGCGGATCCACTGTCCGGGCGGGGTCCGTTGGGCGCGTTCGCGAATCAGCTCCAGCAACTCCGGGAGATCGCGGGCGGTGTGGACGGGCACGTCGTGGGCGCTGTTGGCGGCGATCATGAGGTGGGTGTGGGTGTCGTCGAAGGCCGGGAGCACGGTGGCGTCGGGGCGGTCGATCACCACCGTGTCGCCGGAGGCCCAGGCGTCGAGCCCGTTCCGGTCCGGCGACACGGCCGCGATGCGATCCCCGCGCACCGCGAGCGCCCGCTGCGGGGGCTGGCCCGGCACCAGCGTGTGGATGGCTCCCGCCCGAATCAGCAGATCCGCCTTCGACATGCGATCACTCCTCACCGAATTCCTTACTCACAGTAACCATGGCGTGGATTCGGGTGTCGGAGGGCGGAAGTCAACGATTTCGGTGCCGGTCCTCGGAGAGGAAGGCGTCGAGGACCTTGGCGGTGGCCTCGGCGGGGATGCCGTGGTCGGCTCCCCCGGGCACGTCGACGTAGCGGGCGTGGGCCAGGTGCGACGGGAGCGCCTCGGCGGCGGTCCGGACGCCGGGCCAGGATTCGGGGCTGCTGATCACCAGGGTTTCGAGGTCCAGGCGGGCCATGTCCGGGGTGGGGACATTGGGCGGGCGGCAGATGGCCGCGTCGTAGACCACCGTCTGCGCGATGGCCTCGAGCTGCGGCCAGATCGGCGACCGCTTGGCCTGGGCGATCAATTCCGCGGGGAGCCCGATGCCTTCGAGCTGCATGAGCTCCACGGCCGCGCCGCGTTCACCGCGGGCGATCAGTTCGGCCAGGCGTTCGGGGAGGCGTTGCGGGAGGTGGCCGGACAGGCCCGCGAGCGCGAAGGGCGGTTCGTAGAGGGCGAGTCGGGTGATGTGCGAGCCCGCCACGGCGGCCCGGAGGGCCAGGATGCCGCCGGAGGAGAAGCCGAAAACCGCTGCGCTGCCGCCGATATCGGCGATCACGGCGTCGAGGTCCTCGATCTCGCGGCGAATGTCGTAGGTGATCGCCGCGGTCGGGCCGATGGCGTCGGTGCTCTCGCCGCGACCGCGGCGGTCGGGGCGGATGACGGTGTAGCGGTCCTGGAGTTGCTCGGCCAGGGGCGCGCAGGTGGTGCTGTCGTTGAAGGCGCCGGGCAGGAACACGATGGCCGGGCCGGTACCGGCGCGGTGGTAGGCGATGACGGTGCCATCGGCGGATTTCACGGTGCTGATGTCTGCGGTGGGCATGTCGGGTCTCCATCGATCGGGTGCTGACACCGGAACGACGAACGGGAATCCCGGCGATGGACAGCGGAGATCGGCATAGTGATGTCCATCCCCGTCCCGCTCGTTCGTCGTGGGGGTGAAAGGAGACGACCATGCGATATCTCTTGCTGATCAGCGCCGACGAATCCCGGATCGACGACGAGGTGTCCGAGGACGGGATACGCGAGTTCCGGGCCTGGATGGACGACCTGCTGGCCCGCGGCGTGCTCACCGCCCACGAGGGCCTGCATCCCAGCCACACCGCCACCACGGTCCGGGTGCGCGGCGACGAGGTGCTGCTCACCGACGGGCCGTTCCTCGAGGCCAAGGATCAGATCGGCGGATTCGCGCTGATCGAGGTCGAGGATCTCGACGCGGCCATCGAGATCGCGGCCCGGCATCCGGCGTGCCGGTTCGGACAGGTCGAGATCCGCCCGGTCCGCACGTGACCGAGGTCGACGACGCCATCACCGCCGCCTTCCATACCGAGTGGGGGCGGCTGGTGGCCACCCTCATCGGCGGGCTGGGCGATTGGGATCTGGCCGAGGAGTGCGCGCAGGAGGCGTTCACGCTGGCCGCGCGCACCTGGCCGCGCGACGGCGTTCCGGAGCGGCCGGGCGCGTGGCTGCTCACCGCCGCCCGCCGCCGCGCCCTGGACCGGCTGCGCCGCGAGCGGGTCGGGGCCGAGAAGCTGCGGGCGCTGGCACCGCTGGAGAGTCCGGGAGAGTCCGTGGGCGACAACACCATTCCCGACGACCGGCTGCGGCTCATCTTCACCTGCTGCCATCCGGCGCTGGCCTTCGAGGCCCAGGTGGCGCTGGCGCTGCGCACGCTGACCGGGCTCACGACCGCCGAAATCGCCCGCGCCTTCGGCGTTCCCGAACCGACCATGGCCAAGCGGCTGGTGCGGGCCAAGCAGAAGATCCGCGACGCCGGGATTCCGTACCGGGTGCCGCCCGCGCATCTGCTGCCCGAACGCACGCGCGCGGTGCTCGGGGTGATCTATCTGCTGTTCAACGAGGGCTATCTGGCCAGTGCCGGGCCGCGGTTGCAGCGGGCCGATCTGGCGGCCGAGGCGCAGCGGCTGGCGGCGCTGGTGGTGGAACTGATGCCGGACGATCCGGAGGCGGGCGGTTTGAATGCGCTTGTGCTGCTGCAACAGTCGCGGGCCCGTACGCGTGCCGATGCCGACGGTGCGCTGATTCCCCTCGAGGAGCAGGATCGCACCCGCTGGGATCGCGAGCTGATCGCGGTGGGGATGGCCGAGCTGCGCCGCACCGCGCGCCGGGAACGGTTGGGGCCGTATCAGTTACAGGCCATGATCGTGGCCTGCCACGTCGCGGCGGAGACGCCGGAGCAGACCGACTGGGCGGCCATCGTCTCGCTCTACGATGCCCTGTTCGCCCAAGTGCCCTCCCCCACCGTGGCATTGAATCGAGCCATCGCCGTGGCCATGCGCTCCGGCCCCGAGGTCGGGCTGAAACTCTTGGACGAGTTGCCCGCCCCCGGTCCCGACCAGGCGCACGCGCTCGCCGCCACCCGCGCCGACCTGCTTCGTCGCCTCGGCCGAAACGATGCCGCCGCACGGGAGTACCGGATCGCGCTCGACCTCACGGCCAATGACGCCGAGCGCGCCTACCTGACCCGCCGCCTCAGCGAGGTCGCTCGATCGGAAAAATGATGGGGCTCAACAGATATTGGTCGCGGCCCGGTTCGGCCTGATTGGCCAGTCGCGGCGCGATCACCGCGCGCAGTTCCGCGATCATCTGCTCGAGTTCGGCGCGGTTCAGCCACAGCGCGTGCTGGCGAAAACCCACGAGATCGGCTGCCGGATCGGCCTTCTCGCCGTCGAGATAGCCGTTGAACTCCGCCATCAGCACGGCCATGGCGACCGCGAAAACGGAGCGGTAGGCGTCGGCGGGCAGCTCGGCCGCGGCCTCGGCAGGAATGGACGCCTTGTCCTGGCGCAGCCGGTAGAGCCGTTCCACCGCGCCGCGCACGCGCCGCTCCTCGGCCACCTCCAGCACGCCCGCGGCGGTGAGGGTGTCGACGTGGCGGTACACCGTCGCCTTCGAGGTGTCGGGCAGCCGGGCGCACAGTTCACCCGTGGTCAGGGTCCGGTCGCCGCGCAGGGCGTGAACGATGCGGAGGCGGGCCGGATTCGCCAGCAGCTCGAAGGTTTCCACTACCAAACCTTCTCACATACTGCTACCTTTCTCAATTGTAAGAATGATTGCACTGATTAAGAAAGGTTGGGGGCATGAGCGTTGACATGGATTCCGCGACCGTGGCATCGAAGGTTGTCGAGCTGCTGCGTGACGAACGCTTCGACGAGCTGGCGACCTTGTTCGCGCCGCGGTTGGCCGAGGTGGTGTCGGCCGACACCGTGCGGGTCGGATGGACCGGTGAGATCGCCAAGGTCGGTGCGGTTCGCACGGTCGGGACGCCCGCCGGGGAAGCCGCGGACGCGGGGCTGACGCGGGTGCGGGTCGCGCTCACCTGCGAACGCGGCGGGATCGTGGTGCACATGGCCGTGGACGGACGGGGTGAGCTGCACGGGTTGCGGCTGGCGGCGCCCGACGAATCCGCCTGGACCCCACCGGATTACGCCGATCCGCGCCGGTTCACCGAGCGGGAGATCACGCTGGGTGGCGGTGAGACCGCGGTGTCCGGCACGCTGACCATGCCGAAAGGCCGTGGGGCTCGACCCGCCGTGGTGCTGGTGGCGTCCGGGGCGGTCGATCGGGATGTCACGATCGGGCCGAACAAGCCGTTCAAGGACCTGGCCTGGGGGCTCGCGAGTCGGGGTGCGGCCGTGGTGCGGTTCGACAAATTGACCTACGCGCACAGTGGATTCGAGAGCGCGCCGGGTTTCACCATGGTCGAGGAGTACCTTCCGCATGCCCTCGCCGCGGTGGAGTCGCTGCGCCGCGAACCCGGTGTGGATCCCGCGCGCGTCTACGTGGTCGGCCACAGTGGCGGCGGTAAGGCTGCCCCGCGTATCGCGGCCGCCGATTCCGCCATCGCGGGCGTGGGAATCCTTGCCGGAGACACGATTCCACTCACCCGCTCGATCCTCCGCGCCCTCGCGCACATTGCCGAAGTGCAGCCCGACACCGACATGACCGAGACCGTGGAATCCACTCGCCTGCAGGTGGCTCGCACCGAAAGCCCAACGCTCTCACCGGAAACGCCGACCGCGGAGCTGCTGTTCAACTGGCCCGCCTCCTACTGGTTGGACCTGCGCGACTACGACCAGGTCGCCACGGCCGCCGCGTTGAACCGCCCGATTCTCCTCGTGCAGGGCGGGCGCGACTACCAGGTCACCGTCGAGGAGGACCTCCGACTCTGGCGAAACGGGTTGTCCGGCTCGCCCGACGTCACCATTCGCGTCCATGCCGCCGATGACCACCTGCTCTTCCCCGGCACCGGACCGTCCACGCCGGGCGACTATGTCGAGCCGAATCACGTTGACCCCGAGGTGATCACCGATATCGCCGACTGGCTGGGCGCGGAGCCCGTCCGCACGACGCTGCGCGATCGCCTCGCCCGGCTGCTGGGCTAACGCGCGCGCAGCGGGTTGCGCAGGAGCAGCAGCGGGCGGCCGGTCGCGACGACCCAGTGCTCGAAGACATTGAGCCCGGCCAGGATCGCGGTCGTCAGCGCGAGAACGGCGATCTGCGGCAGCACGGGCGCGGCCAGGGTGAGGATGGCCAGCAGGACGGTCGTGATGAGTCGGCCCAGGGTGGCCGCGCCGAACATGCGCCAGCGGGTGAACAGGAACGCGGCCACGAACAGCGTCGCGCCCAGGGGCAGCAGGTATCCGGTCGCGCCGTGCGCCACCGCGGTCGGATGCTCGACCAGGGTCCGGGATCCCACCGCGACCAGTACCAGTCCGACGACCAGCAGCATGTGACCGTAGCTGAGCACGTCCCGCACCACGGTGCCGCGAATCTGGTTGGTGCGCAGGGAATGTTCGACCGCCGAGAACCCGTACGCGAAGTACAGCCACCACAGGCCGCACCCGAGCGCGAAGATCAGCACCACGGCAATCCAGGACACGACGCCCAGATGTGCTTCGGCCGCTTCGGAACCCACCGAGGCGACGGTCTCGCCGAGCGCGATGATCACGAAGGTGGCGAACCGTTCCGGCAGATGCGTCGCGCCGAACTGCACGGTCTCCAGCTTGCGGGCCAGCAGCGCCGGACCGCCGAAGGCCAGCGCGACCGCGATGATCCAGAGCCCGTTGCGGATTCCCCCGGGGGGCACCAGTCCCGCCACCACCAGGATCACGGCCGCGATGACCGTGACGGTGAAGGGGTTGAACCAGTTCCCGAATGCCCCCGCCTGCGCGAACGCCCGCTTGCGCTGCATTTCCGCCCACAGCAGTACGCGCAGCACCAGGTGCGCGCCCGCCAGGAGGAGCGGCTGCGCGTGTCCGGTGAAGGCGTGCGGCGCGGTGATCGCCACCACGAACATGCACAGCCCGCAGGCGAACAGGAACAGGCGCTGTCGAGTGGAATCCTCGACCCCGTGCACGGCCAAGGTGGTGCCCACCCAGGACCACCACATGATCGCCAACAACAGGACCGTCTGTCCGACCGCTCCCCAACTCTGCCCGGCGAACGCCACATGCGCGGCCTGCGTCACCGCGAACACCAACACCAGATCGAAGAACAGCTCGGCCCAGCTGGCCCGCTCGTGCGCCTCGTGCACAGGTTCGGTCACACTCATTTTCCCGCCTAACGCCACCGCCCAGCCGGCTCACTCTAACCGCGCGCGACTCTCCCGAACCCGGCGAACAGTGCAGCCCTGAGCGAACGACCGTTCAGATCGTTTGGGCGGCGTGGGCGTCCACCAGGGCACGCAGGAAGTCGGGCGGGACCTCGGGCCAGTCCGGATGCCAGCGCCCCGCCATTTGGTCGGCGTGCAGGGCGGCGAGGGTGGCGACCACGTAGGGGCCGCCGTCGAGGATGTAGCGGACCGAACCGTGTTCGGCGCATTGGGCGGTGACGGTGGCCAACAGGGCCTTGGCGGCGTCGATGCGGCCGCTGGCGGCCAGGCAGGCGATGAGCAGGCGGCGGGCCTTGAGGAGTTCGCGCGGGCGGTGGACGGCGGCCAGGCGGTCGACCCATTCCTGGGCCCAGACGCACGCGAGTTCCAGGCTGTCGCGGGTGGATTCGGCCAGCAGCAGGCGGATCGCGGTGAACTCCTCGTAGAGGATGGTGAATTCGTCGATGGGGTCGGTCGGGATGCGGCGGTGGGCGTAATCGACGACCGGCAGGGGACCGAACTCGGGGTGCGGCGGCAGACCCAGACGCAGGCGTTCGTTCTCGACCTCGGCGCGCAGCCGGGGCAGCGACATCGACATCGCCACGCGGGCACCCTCGTTCAGGCGGCGAATGGCGGCGGCGCGATCGCCGCGCAGCGCCTTCACGCGAGCGCCCACCACGTAGCGCGCCAGCTTGAAATCGACCACACCGGCGTCGGGACCGAGCTTGTAGCCCTCGTCGAGCAGGCGTTCCGCCTCGGCGAGTTCCCCGCGCTCGTAGAGCAGTTCACCGAGCAGGGAACCGGCCAGGCGGGTGCCGTAGGAGTGGGTGCCGCCGGACTGCTTGGCGATCTTCAACGCGCTGCGGAAATACTGTTCGGCGCGGGCGATGTCGAGTTGCAGGCTGGCAGCCAGACCCAGGAAGCACAGGCCGTGAATATTGTTGTACTGGCCCTTGTTTCGGCGCATGTAGGGAGCCGACCACTCCTGGATTCGCACGGCCTCCTCGAAGTCGTAGCGGTAGCCCGCCGCGAAGCTGGCGACATTGGCGGCAATGGCCACCACATACGGCGACAGCTCGTCGGCCAGCATGAAACACGCGGTGAGCCGTTCCTCCACGCCGGTCAGCACATCGGCGCGGACGGTGATCACCGAATGCACCACGCCCGCCTCGGCGCGCAGCAGATCCACGGTGTGCCGGTCGAGTTCACCGGTCTCGAGGGTCGATTCGGCCAGTTGCAGCGCGCGTTCGGCCGGACCGGCCCGGTGCAGCAGGATATTCGCCCATGCCAGATCCAGTTGCAGCCGCGGATGGGTCTCGATGACCGCGGGCGGCAGCTTGTTCACCAGCCCGATGAGGCTGGCCATCTGCCCGTACTCGAGCAGCGACATGCCATCGCGCTCAACGATTTCCACGGCCCGCTGTTCGTCCCCGGCCAGCAGCGCGTGGTCGACGGCCTCGCTCACGTGCCGGTGCTCGGCGAACCATGCCGAGGCCGCGCGGTGCAGCTCGTCGAGCTCCTCGGCGTGGTCGTGTTCGAGGCGTTGGCGCAGGAAATCCTGGAACAGCTGGTGGTATTGGAACCACTGGCCGCCGTCGAGTCGGCGCAGGAACAGATCCTGCTGCTCGATCTGCTCGAGCAGGGCCTTGCCGTCCGCGACACCGGTGAGCGCGGAAGCCAGGTCGCCGCAGGTGCGTTCGGTGAGCGAGGTCGTCACCATGAAGTCGAGCACGCCGGGTTCCAGGGTCTCGAGCACGTTCTCCGCCAGGAATTCGCCGATGGCGTGGTGGCGGCCGGTGAGCTGGCCGATCAGCATGCCGGGATCGGAGCTGCCGCGCAGCGAAAGGGCCGCGAGTTGCAGGGCCGCGGCCCAGCCGCCGGTGGATTCGACGAGGTCCTCCACGTCACCGCGATCCAGATCCAGCCCACCCAGGTCGACCAGCAGCGCGTAGGCCTCGTCGGCGGTGAATCGCAGTGCGGCGGTGTCGATTTCGACCAAATCGCCGCGGGCGCGCATCGAGCTCATGGGCAGGCCGGTCTGGCGGCGGCTGGTCACCAGGATGCGCAGGGCGGGGCTGCAACTCTCGATCAGGAAGCGCAGCGCGGCCTGGGTGCCGGTGTCGGCCACGCGATGCCAGTCGTCGATGACCACGGTGAGATGCTCACCGCGACGGTCGATCTCATTGATCAGGGAGGTCAGCACGAAGCGTCCAGCCTCGTCGCCGTGCTCCTCGAGCAGGTCGCCGAGTTCGCGGGCCAGGGCGGGGCGGGTCGCGCGGATGGCCTCGATCAGATGGGAGAGGAACCAGACCACATTGTCGTCGTCGCTGTCGACGGTCAGCCACGCCACCGAACCGCCCTGTGCGGTGACGGCGGCGCACCACTGCGCGGCCAGGGTGGTCTTGCCGAATCCGGTGGGGCCGTGGACGACCGCGAGACGGCGATCGTGGCCCGAGCGCAGGGCGTCCAACAGCCGGGGGCGTTCGACCAGCGCGCGACTGACGGTGGGCGGACGCAGGCGGGTGGCGGGGACGGGTGGGGTCGCGGCGGTCGTGCGCCCGGTGCGGCGGCGGCCCGTGGTCGGGGTCCGACCGGTCGGTGCGCCGACGCTCGTGGTGCCCGATGTCGCCCGCTGCTCCCCCAGGTCCGCCGCGGGCAGCGGAATCGCCATCTCGTCCAGCGGAAGTCCGTGCCGCTCTTGAATTTCCCGCAGCGCCGACCCGAATTCGGCCGCCGACGCGGGCCGGTCACCGCGCTCGCGCGCCATGGCGGATTCGATCACCGCGGTCAGATCCGGCGGCAGTCCCGCACCCGCCAGGTCCGGCATCGGCTGCTTGGTGATCCGCACGAACTGCGCGACCAACTGCTCGCCGCTGCGCCGCTCGAACACCGCGTGCCCGGTTCCCGCGCAGAACAGCGTGGCCGCCAGACCGTAGACATCGGCCGTCACATCCGGGGCCTGCCCCTGCAGCACCTCGGGCGCGGTGTACGCGGGCGACCCGGTGACCGTTCCGGCCGCGGTCTCGAAACCGCCTGTCAGCCGCGCGATCCCGAAGTCGGCGAGCTGCGGTTCCCCGTATTCGGTCAGCAGGATATTGGCCGGTTTCACATCCCGATGCAGCAGCCCCCGCCGATGCGCGGTCTCCAACGCCCCCGACAGCTTCACCCCGAAACACAGCAGGTCCTGCCATCCGACGGGCCCGCGCTCCTGAATCCGGCCGTCCAGCGACCCGTGCGCGTGATACGGCATGACGATGAACGGCCGACCGGTATCGGTCGATCCCACCTCGAACACCGTCACGATATTCGGATGCCCGCTCAGCTTCCCCATGGCCAGCTGCTCGCGCACGAACCGTTCGAGGGCCTCGGACTCCAAATCCGCCGTCAACACCTTGATGGCCACGGTCCGCTCCAACGCGGCCTGAAAACACCGATATACCACCCCGAACCCACCCCGCCCGATCTCGGTGGGCTCCCCGAACCCGGCAGCCTCCAACTCCGCCGCGAACCCATTGGTCACTTCGCGGCGCGTGGAGAACGGATCGACATGCGCCATAGCGACCCCGATACGAAAACGAGCCTTTCACCCCGAGCATAAGCCGATCACGGGGTCCAACGCAGGCGGAAAAACTCTTCCGAGGCGGGGGTCGGCAAATCCCCTCCCCCGCACCGTGATCAAGATCGGGGTCGGCCCCGGTCGGTACGGCACCCCTCGACGGCCGGGCCGACCGGGTTCGGCCGTCGGCCGACGTCGGTGACCACTGTTCCGGGCGGGCATTTCAGATGACTTACAGGTGTGTCCGGCTGCCTCCGGGTTCGGGGGCGGGCTCGTCGGTTGCTTGTCGGCTACCGTGGCGAGGTGTTGGTGTGTCGAGATCTCGGTCCGGTGGAGATCGAGGTGGACGGTGTCGCCCGGGAGGTCGGTGGGGCGATGCCGCGGCGGCTGTTGGCCGCGCTGGCTACCGGGGGTGGGGGTGCGGTCGAGGATTCGGTGCTGGCGGAACTGGTTTGGGGGGTGGGGCTCACCGACGAGGTGAAGAACATGATGCGGGTGGTGGTGCATCGGGTGCGGGTGGCGGTGGGGCGGGCGGCCGTGGCGCGCACGGCGCGGGGGTACGCGTTGGCGGCGCGGTTCGATCACGAGGTGTTCGCGGAACGGGTGGAGGCGGGGCTGGGGCGGCTGGCGGCCGGTGATGCCGCCGGAGCGGCCGAAGCGTTGGAGGCGGCCTTGGGGCTGTGGCGTGGCGAGCCGTTCACCGAACTCGGGGATTCGCTGCATGTTTCGGGGATGCGGACACGGCTGACCGAGCTGCGGGGTGTGGCGTTCGAGGAGTTGCAGGCCGCGCGGCTGGCGAGCGGGGAGACCGCGCGGGTCATCGCGGCCGCGAGCGAGGCGGTCGTCGAGACGCCGTTTCGGGAACGGCTGTGGGAACTACTGGCCTTGGGGCTGTATCGCGGCGGGCGTCAGGCGCAGGCGCTGGCCGAGCTGCGGCGGGTGCGCGGGCTGTTCATCGACGAGTTGGGGGTGGAACCTGGACCGGCGCTGCGGGAGTTGGAGCGCCGGATGCTCGCGCAGGATCCGGAGCTGCTGCCCGCGGCCGCGCCGGTGTCGATCGAGGCGGTGCCGGAGGCGGTCGCTCCGGCCATTGTTCGGCCGTCGACTCGATTCATCGGCCGGGCAAGGGAATCGGCGCTTTTGACGGAGCTGCTGGAGCGGTCCCGCCTGGTGACCGTCACCGGCCCGGGCGGGGTGGGCAAGACCCGGCTCGTCATCGAATACGCCGCCGATCGGGACGACACCCGGCTGGTTCGGCTGGCCGATGTGCGCGAGGCCGGCGCGCTCGTGTCCATGACCGCGGCGGCGCTGGGTCTGAGCGGACCGGCCGCGGCGTCCCCGGACACGATCGGGCGGGCGATCGCGGACCGGACCGAGCTGCTCGTTCTCGACAACTGCGAACACCTGGTCGACGATCTGCCCGAGCTCGTGCTGCCGCTGCTGGCGCGGAGTCCCGGGCTGCGCATTCTCGCCACCGGTCGCCGACCCACCGGAATCGAAGGCGAGCAGGTCCTTCCGCTCGCCCCGCTCGCGATCGGGGATGCCTCTCTGGAACTCTTCCTCGACCGTGCCCGAGCCCATCGCCCCGACTGGCGGCCGAGCGCCGCGGACACCGCGACCGCCCTCGAAATCTGCACCGTGCTGGACGGTCTCCCCTTGGCGATCGAGTTGGCCGCGGCCCGGGTCCGCTCCATCGGCCTGCACGATCTCGCGGAACGTCTGCGCGAGCGACTCGACGTCCTCGGTGCCACCCCGCGCGGGTCGATCTCACCGCACCCGTCGCTCGCAGCCGCGATCGGCTGGAGCATCGACCAACTGCCCGACACCGACCGCGCGCTACTGCACCGACTCTGGCCCTTCGAGGGCGGATTCGATTGGCGGGCAGCCGAATCCGTTCGCGACGAGACCGCCACCGCCGCCGTGTTCGCGAGCCTGGCCGATCTGGTGGACCGATCCGTCCTCACCGTCGATCTGACCTCCGGGCACGGCCGCTACCGACTGCTCGAGACCATCCGCCGCTACTGCCGCCAGCTCGATCCGGATCCAACGACATCCCTTGCCGCCCACGCCGAGTGGGCTCGCGCGCTCATCGCCGATCAGGTGGCACTGTTCGCCGGGCCGCGCTTCACCGACGCGGTGCGCACCCTGGTGCGGGAACTGCCGAACCTGCGCGCGGCCATCGCCCACGATCTGGAACACGCTCCGCTGCAAGCGCTTCGGAGTACCGGCGCGCTCACCTATTTCTGGGTGACCGCGGGTGTGGTGCCGGAGGGCATCCGGCTGTTGCGCGCGGCGCTGGCCGCCTGCCCGTCCGCACCCGCCGCCGACCGGGCCCGCGCCCTGATCGCGCTCTCGCTGACCTCGGCGCACATCGGGGCGACCCAGTCCGCGCTGGAATACGCCGAGGACGCCCTCGCTCTGCTCGACGACACCGACCCGGACCACGACCTGCTGCTGCTCGAGGCGCATCTGCGGCGCTGCAATGCCCTGGCGGACCTGGGCGACACCACCGCGCTGCCGGCCGCCGCGAGCACCTTCGCCGCCGCCTGCGATCAGCGCGACGCCCCCGACTATCTGCGGGCCACCGCGCTGTGGGGCATCGGCATCGTGGAATTCCAGGACGGCAAACACGAGCAGGCCATCGAAACCCTCACCCGGGCACACGAACTCAGCGCGCGCGGCGGATTCGTCTCGGGCGCGGGCATCACCGACCTCTTGGTCGCCTGGTGTCTGCTCGCCGATCCGGCGGCCGATCGAGCTGTGCTGCGTCGCGCCCTGGATCTCCTGCAGCGCGCGGTGCGGTCCTTCGAACAGCAGCCGCACTTCTCCGACGAACTGGCCGCCGTCTACGCCGGAAGCTACGCCCTCGCCCAACTCGGCCACGCCGACACCGCGATTCGACTCCATGCCGCGGCGCTCGCGCACGCCGACCGGCTCGGCACCGATCCCAGCCGCTACCTCGGTTTCGCGGGTCCCGACCTGATCGATCGCGTCCGCCGCGCCTTCGACACCGTGACCGCCGATCCGACCCTGTCCTGGACCGACATGATTGCCCTGTTCACCGGCACCGCCGAGCTGTAATTGTGGTGAAACAGGTCCCGAATACGGTCGAAGGTCATTGCGATCCACCAGAAAGGGGACTCCCATGACGCACACCTATTCGGGTGTTCACGGGATCGCCGTGCGCTGCATCCGCATGATGGGCGACGGCACCCGCGAGGAATTCGACGCACTCGTCCACCCCGACTCCATCAACCGCGAGGCCAAGGCCGAGCCTCCCGCCGCCCGCGGCCGCGGCCCCGCCGCCGTATGGGCCAGCGCCCAATGGCTGCGCGGCGCGTTCGCCGACCTGCACTGGGAAATCCACGACATTGTCGGCACCGGCGACCTCGTCGCCGTCCACACCACCATGTCCGGCCGCCAGATCGGCCCGTTCATCGTCTACGACGACAACGCCCGCCCCGTCCAAGCCTTCCCCTCCACCGGCAAGACCTTCGCCGTCACCCAATCCCACTGGTGCCGCATCGTCGACGGCCAGCTCATCGAACACTGGGCCAACCGCGACGACCTCGGCCAGGCCACCCAATTGGGTTGGGTCCCACCCACTCCCCTCTACATCGCCCGCATGCAAGCCGCCCTCCGCCGCGCCCGCCGCGAGGCCGCCTCCTAGCTGCTGTCGGCACCTCGCAGGCTCGGTCAGCAGTGGCTGCTCTTCCACGCGACCAGCTTGTCGAGCAGCAGGCCCACCGCGGCACTGTTGATCTGGTCCTGTCCCTTGTGCTCGAGGTGCCCGTAGATCACGGAATCCACCTGCGAGTAAGCCGCGATGATCTCGGTGGGCACATGCGGCTGAAACGTCCCGAGCCGCTTCTCGGCCCCCTGCCGATCACTCGGCTCCTGCCCCTGCTGCAACGCATGCGCGAGATCGATCTCATACTGCACCTCGGTGCAGGCATCCCCGCTACCCTCCGCCTGCACCGAACTGGGCGCGGCCGCCGAAGTCTTCCCCGCGGCAACAGAACTCGTCGTCACACCCCCCTGCGGCGCGGCAACGGTCGTCGACGACGCCGAATGATCACTGCCGCAACCACTCAACACGGCGACGGCGGCACCCAAAACAAGGCAGGCACTAACGCTGCGGTACAAAACATCTCCCAAGAGTCCGAACGAGCCACATCGACCCGCCCATCCTGAACCCCCGCGATTACACCCGCCTTACAACGCCGCGAACCGCCAGCATCCGTCCGCTCAGCCCTCGGCGGCGAGTTGGCCGCAGGCGGCGGCGATTTCTTGGCCTCGGGTGTCGCGGACGGTGCAGGTGACGCCCTGGGCCTGGACTCGGCGGACGAATTCGTCTTGGACCGCTTTGGGGCTGGCGTCCCATTTGCTGCCGGGGGTGGGGTTGAGGGGGATGAGGTTGACGTGGACCAGGGGGCCCAGGGCCTTGTGGAGTTTCTTGCCGAGCATGTCGGCTCGCCAACCGTGGTCGTTGATGTCGCGGATCAGGGCGTACTCGATCGAGACTCGGCGGCCGGACTTGTCGGCGTAATACCGTGCGGCGTCGAGGACTTCGGCGACCGGCCAGCGATTGTTGACCGGTACCAAGGTGTCTCGGAGTTCGTCGTCCGGGGTGTGCAGGGAGACAGCGAGTCGCACCGACATGTTCTCGTCGGCCAGCTTGCGGATGGCGGGGGCCAGCCCGACGGTGGAGACCGTCACCGAGCGCTGGGAGATGCCGAAACCCTCCGGCGACGGGGAGGTGATGCGGCGGACGGCGTTCACCACGCGCTTGTAGTTGGCGAGGGGCTCGCCCATGCCCATGAAGACGATGTTGGACAGGCGGCCGGGGCCGCCCGCGACCTCGCCGTCGCGCAGGGCGGCCGCGGCGGCGCGGACCTGGTCGACGATCTCTGCGGTGGACAGGTTGCGGTTGAGGCCGCCCTGGCCGGTGGCGCAGAAGGGGCAGGCCATGCCGCAGCCGGCCTGCGAGGAGATGCACAGGGTGTTGCGGTCGGGATAGCGCATGAGGACGGACTCGAGCAGGGTGCCGTCGTTCGCCTTCCACAGCGACTTGCGGGTGGTGCCGTCATCGCACTCGATGTGGCGGATCTCGGTGAGCAGGCGCGGGAACAGCGCCTCGGCGACCTTGGCGCGCATGGCCTCCGGCAGATCGGTCATCTGCTCCGGGTCGGCGACCAGCCGCCCGTAGTACTGGCGCGCGATCTGGTCGGCACGGAACTTGGGGAGCCCGAGCTCCTCGACCACCGCCTTGCGCTCCTGCGCATCGAGGTCGGCGAGATGCCGCGGCGGCATACCGCGACGCGGGGCATCGAAAACGAGGGGCAAGGGGGTAGTCATAACCCGTCCAGTGTACGTACCGACATTGTCCGGATTCGCTACCGGCCGGATCGGCACCGCTGACATAGGGTTGCGATCCGTGCCCGACATCCGACGTATAGGCGTTCTGCTGGGCGGCACCGCGCTGCTGATCGCCCTCGGTGTGAGCGTCTCGCCCGCGCGGCCCCAGCCCGTCGCGCCCGACGACGACCCGTTCTATTCGGCACCCTCCGATATCGCCGAGCACGCGCCGGGGTCGGTCCTGAACCACCGCGAGATCTCGATCTTCGGTCTGCCGATTCGGGTTTCGACCTGGCACCTGCAATACCGGACCACCGGCCCCGAGGGGCGGCCGATCGCCACGGTCGCCACGGTCATCGTGTCCGCAACGCCGTGGCCCGGCCCCGGCGCTCGACCGCTGCTGTCCTATCAGGTCGCCGAGGACAGTCTGGGCACCCGCTGCGCCCCGTCGTTCGCCCTGCACGGCGGCCGGGATTCGGCGGTCTCGAGCACCGCGATCGAGACGCCGTTCATCGTCGACGCCCTGCGGCGCGGGTGGGCCGTGGTCGTGCCGGACTACCAGGGCCCGGAGTCGCGATTCCTCGACGGTGTGAGTTCGGGCCGCGCCGTGCTGGACGGCATCCGCGCCGCCCGCACCTTCGCACCCGCCGGTCTGAGCACCGCGAGCCCGATCGGCGCGTGGGGCTATTCCGGTGGCGCGTTCGCCACCCTGTGGGCGGCCCAGTTGCGCCGCGCCTACGCGCCGGAACTGCCCATCGCCGGTGTCACCGCGGGCGGAATTCCGACCGATCTCGCGACCATGGCGCGCAATGCGGACGGCGGTGCGCAGGCGGGCTTGAGCATGCTGATCGTCCTGGCCCTGATTCGCAACGCGCCGGGCTCCGAGCTGGCGGGCCTGCTGAACGACCGCGGCCGGGCCGCCCTGTCCGAGGCGGCGGGCTCCTGCGGACTGGATCTGCTGACCCGGTATTCGGACACACATCTCGACGAGTACTCGAAAACGCCCGAGCTGCTGTCGCAGTCGGCCTTCGCCGCGGCCGCGCGCCAGCAGGAACTCGGCGACGACGCCCCCGATATGCCGCTGTACCTGTACCACAGCACCACCGACGAGACCATTCCCATCGCCGGGTTCGACACCCTGACGCAGCGCTACTGCGGCCCGAAATCCACGGTGCTGGCGCATCGTTCGCCCGCGGGCGGACACAAGGCCACCGCGATCGTGGAGGCGCCCGGGGGCATGGCCTTCATGGCCGACCGTTTCGCGGGCGCACCCCTGACGCCCGGATGCTCGGTGTCCTAGCCCGCGTCACATACGATCTTGCTATGACTACCGCCGTGCCAGACGCCGGGGCGGATCCGACCCCGAGCAAGGGAAGTTCGAAGCACAAGGGCGCGCTCAAGACCCGCGCCGGTTACGCGTGGATCGGGCTGGTCATCGCCGCCCTGATCGGCATCGCACTGCTGGTCTTCATCCTCCAGAATCTCGAACAGGTCAGTGTGACCGTCTTCGCCTGGGAGTGGAATCTGCCGCTGGGCGTGCTGGTCCTGCTGTCGGTGATCGCGGGTGCGCTGGTGACCGCGCTCATCGGCGGATACCGCATATTCCAGCTCCGCCGAGTCGCGAAAAAGGCCCAGTAGCGCTCAGAGCAGGGCGGTCAGCACCAGCCAGGACACGAAGGCCGACGGCAGCATGGAGTCCAGTCGATCCATGATGCCGCCGTGGCCGGGCAGCAACGTGCCCATGTCCTTGATGCCCAGCTCCCGCTTGATCTGCGATTCGATCAGATCGCCGCTGGTGGCCACCAGCACCAAACCCACGCCCAGCAGCACGCCGATCATCGAATTCGCCTGCAGCAGCAGCGTCACCGTGAGCAGCCCGCCGATCACGCAGAACACCAGCGAGCCGCCGAAGCCCTCCCAGGACTTCTTCGGGCTGATGTGCGGCACCATCGGATGCTTGCCGAACAGCACCCCGGCCACATACCCGCCGACGTCCGAGCAGACCACCAGGATCATGAAGGTCAGGACCCGCAGATTGCCCTTGTCCTCGGAGAGCATGAGCACCGCGAACGCCGCCAGCAGCGGAATCCAGACCAGTGTGAACACCGAGATCGCGGTGTCGCGCAAGTAGTTTCGCGGCGTCGCGCGCAGGCCGTGGTCGAACAGCCGCCATACCATGAGCGTCAGCGCCGTCGCCCCGAACGCGCCCAGTACACCCTGCGGACCGACCGGCCAGGCCAGCCACACCACCGCCTGCCCGCCGACCAGCAGCGGAATCCGCGGCACCAGCACATCGGCCTCGCGCAGCCGCTTGGCCACCTCCCAGGTGGCCACCGCGACCGCCACCGCGATCACGCCGACGAGCACCTTGGGCGCCCACAGCAGAATCGCGATGAGCGACAACCCGAGTCCGAATCCGACCGCCAGCGCTGCCGGAAGATTGCGTCCCGCCTTCGACTTCGGCGCGCTCGGCTGCCCCGCGGCGGGCGCACCGCCCCGACCCGAGTCGATGTCACTACCCGACTCGCCACTACCCGAGTCGACGCCATTGCCGGACTCACCGCCCGGCGTGGCCGAATGGGTGCCCGACCCGGCCGCGGCCGTGGCCGCCGCGGATGCGGTCGGCACGGTGGCTTCCTCCGGCTTCTCGCCGGTGGCGGCGATCTCTTCGGCCACGATTGTCCCGTCGCTCAACTTTGTCGTCCGTTCGTCCCTACCCCCGGCCGAAACTCGGCCGTCTCAGCACTCGCAACAACGAGCACTAGACCTCGAGCAGTTCGCTTTCCTTGTGCTTCACCAGCTCGTCGACCTGTGCCACGTACTTGTCGGTGGTCTTCTGCAGTTCCTTCTCCGCGCGGCTGACCTCGTCCTCGCCCGCCTCGCCGTCCTTCTGGATGCGGTTGAGCTCGTCCATGGCCTTGCGGCGGACATTGCGGATGGCGACCTTGGCGTCCTCGCCCTTGGACTTGGCCTGCTTCACCATCTCCCGACGCCGCTCCTCGGTGAGCTGCGGGATGGCGACCCGAATGATGTCACCGTTGTTGGTGGGGTTCACCCCCAGATCCGAATTGCGGATCGCGGTCTCGATGGGCTGCATCTGCGCCTGCTCGTACGGCTTGATCACCACCATGCGCGGTTCGGGCACGGTGATCGAGGAGATCTGGGTGATCGGTGTCATCGAGCCGTAGTACTCGACCACGATCCGGGAGAACATGCCCGGATTCGCGCGACCGGTCCGAATAGAACCGAGATCGTCCTTCACCACCGAGACGGCCTTCTCGAACTTTTCCTCGGCGTCGAAGAGCGCTTCTTCAATCACGGCGTTTCCTCCACTGCGTCATGGTTCTTGTCGTCGGTCACGACCGGACCCTGGTCCACGGTCACGACCTGACCAGGGTGCCGATCTTCTCACCGGCGACAGCGCGGGCGATATTTCCCTTGGTCAACAAATTGAACACCAGCATCGGCATCTGGTTGTCCATACAGAGGCTGAAGGCGGTGGCATCGGCGACCTTCAGGCCGCGCTCCAACGCCTCCTTGTGGGTGATCTCGGTGAACATGGTGGCGTCCGGGTCCTCACGCGGGTCCGCGGTGTAGACGCCGTCCACGGCCTTGGCCATCAGCACCACTTCCGCGCCGATCTCCAGCGCGCGCTGGGCCGCGGTGGTGTCGGTCGAGAAGTAGGGCATGCCCATGCCCGCGCCGAAGATCACGACGCGGCCCTTCTCCAGGTGCCGCTTGGCGCGCAGCGGCAGGTACGGCTCGGCGACCTGGCCCATGGTGATGGCGGTTTGCACCCGGGTGTCGATGCCCTGCTTCTGCAGGAAGTCCTGCAGCGCAAGGGAATTCATGACGGTGCCGAGCATGCCCATGTAGTCCGAGCGGGCGCGTTCCATGCCGCGCTCCTCGAGTTCCGCGCCGCGGAAGAAGTTGCCGCCGCCGATGACGACCGCGACCTGGACGCCCTCCGAGACGACCTCGGCGATCTGCTCGGCGACCATCTGCACCACATCGGGATCGAGACCCACCCGGCCACCGCCGAACATCTCGCCACCCAGCTTGAGGAGAACTCGGCGATAGCCCTTGCGGTCGGGGGCGGTATCCGGGTCCGTCATCGGTCTCCTTGTCTTCGCGGTCGAGCGTGCGCAGGCACATGAAAAGACCATCCCGGCCGACGAATTGCACGGGACGGCAACAAAGCTTCATCTATCCTGCCTCACGCACGGTCACGACGGTGAGCCGACCCTCGATACCGGCTCCCGATTCGTGACAATTCGACCCGTCATTCCGCAGCCAGCAGCGCGGCGATTCGCTCGGCGGCCACCGGCGTGGCGGGAACCTGTACCACCATGAGCAAGAACGGATTCTCGACCGGGCGCACCTGGAACACCTCCAGTTCGATCAGACCCGCGCGCGGATGCCGCACCCCGATGGTGGCCGGACGAAACCGGCGCACCGGGTATTCCGACCACCAGCGGCGGAACTCCGGACTCTCGGCGATCAAACCGGCCACCAGGTCGGTCAGGCGCGGATCGCTCGGGCGGCGGCCCAGCGCATCGCGCAACTGGCTCAACACCGCCAGCGCCGCGCCCTCCCAATGCGCCATGCGCATGCGATTGGTCTTGTCGGTGAACATCATCCAGAGCAGATTGCGTCGGCCCGGCGGCAGGTCGAGAGGATCGTCGCGAACCCGCACATAGGCGCGATTCCACACCAGATAGTCGAAGTCCTCGCCGTAGATGCTGGCCGGATTGGGCATGACGGCGTCCACGAGTCGTTGCAGGCGAGCCCGGTCGGCGGTGGCGCGCCGCTCCTCGGGTTCGGCCAGCCCGGCCAGGAACCGCAGATGCCGATGCTGATCCGCGTCCAGCCGCAGGGTCCGGGCCAGGGCGTCGATGACCTGCCGGCTGGCCTCCACCTCGCGCCCCTGCTCGAGCCAGGTGTACCAGGTCAAACCCACGCCCGAGAGCTCGGCGACCTCCTCGCGCCGCAATCCCGGCGTGCGCCGACGGGCCGGATCGCCGTAGGGCGTCAAACCCACGTCCTCGGGCCGCAACCGGGCCCGCTGCGCCCGCAGGAATTCGCCCAGTTGCGCGTGCCGGTTCGGCGGTCCACCGGAAGTGCCATTGCCGCTTACCATTTCGGCGTCCCCCTGTACAGATGCCTGACTAGCAGTATGGCCACCAGGACAGGGGCGCGCCCGGATTCCTACCGTCGAAGCGAGATCGACGAGCAGGAGTTGAACCATGAACGCAGAGCGCGGGCCGGTGCTGGTCATCGGGGCCACCGGACGGCAGGGCACCGCCACGGTGACGGCATTACTCGAAAAGGGCTGGCCGGTACGGGCTTTCGTGCGCGACTCGGAGGCGCCCAAGGCGCGGGCGCTCCGGGACGCCGGTGCGGAGCTGGCCGTCGGCGATCTGGACGACGAGGAATCGCTGCGCGCGGCCATGGACGGCGTGCACGGCATCTTCCTCATGCTGACGATGATGGACGGCGTCCACATCAGCCTCGAGGCGGTCGCGGCCGAGGAGCGTCGCGGCAAGGCCGTCGCCGACCTGGCGGCCAAAGCCGGTGTCGCGCACCTGGTCTACAGCTCGCTCAACGGGGTCGGCATGGGCTCGGGCATCGAATACTATGACGCCAAGGAGCACATCGAGGACCACATCCGCGCCCTCGGCCTGCCCGCGACCATGCTGCGGCCGGTGTCGTTCATGGACAACTTCGCCACCTACAGCAAGCCGACCCGCGACGGCGACGATCTGGTGCTGGCCCTGGCGGTGCCGCCGGACGCGCCGATGCCGCTGATCGCCATCGAGGACATCGGCCGCTTCGCCGCGCTGGTCTTCGACCGGCCCGAGGAGTACCTCGGCCGTGTGGTGGGCCTGGCCGGGGACAGCCCCACGCCCCGGCAAATCGCCGAAACCCTCGCCCGCGCGGCCGGACTGATCCCGCGTGTGGTCCAGGTCCCGGTCGAGCAGATCCGCGCCTTCGACGAACAGGTGGGCAAGATGTTCGCCTTCTTCAACACCCACCCCACCCCCGCCGCCGATATCCCCGCCCTGCGCGCCGCCTTGCCCGAGCTGATGACGCTCGAGGACTGGGTGCGCCACACCGACTGGAAACTCTGAGGAGCACACCATGACCGACGGACTCCTGGCCGCAGACGGCCTACTGCTCCCGCCCGGCGCGGGCGAAAAGGTGCAGCCCACCATGACCATGAAGGTGGGAGCCGACCGCTCCGACGCCTGGTCGGCCTTCGAGGCCACGGTCCCACCGGGTTTCGACGTCGGCGCCCACTGGCACGGCCACGCCGAGGAGATCTTCTACGTCGTCGAGGGCGAATTGAACCTGCTGGCCTTCCACCCGCAGGCCAAGGCCGTCGGCGACTGGCTCACATGGGAGGCCGAGGACGGCACCACCGTCTACCGCGGCGGCCCGGGCAGTTTCATGTACGTCCCCGCAGGCTGCCCCCACGCCTTCTACAACCCCGGAACCATCACGGCCACAATGCTTTTCATGGTCACCCCCTCCGGCCACGAGAAGTACCTGGCCGAACTGAGCGAACTCCTGCTCTCCGGCGAGGCCACCCCCGACCTCATCGCCGAGCTTCGCCTGAAGCACGACATCCACCAGCTGACCCCGCTCCAGAACCGCCCCCTCGACTGATCGGCACCTCGACGGCATCACACTGCTGCCCCAGCAATTCGGGCCGCGAATCATGTTTGAACCACGATTATTTCAAATATGATCCGCATCCATGATCTCGAAATACCGGTTGATCCGAACAGGATTCGCCACCCTCACCCTCGTAGCGGGTCTCGTCGCCGTCGCGGGTCCGGCCACGGCCGACACCATGCTCACCCCGGTCTCCGCACCACCCGTCCTCGATACCGGCAGCGCTGCCATCGACACCGGCAGCTCCAACATCTACCAGCTCTTCAACCCCGAGACCGGCAGCGCTCTCATCGACACCGGCAGCTCCTGGCTCGGGCGGTTGGTCTACCCGTTCTACAAAAAGCCCGTCCTGCATCGGACTCCGATGCAGGACGGGCATTTCTGAATGTGTCAGGCGATTACGCCTGGCCGACCTCGAAGCGGGCGAAGCGGGTGATGGTGACACCGGCCTCGTCCAGCTGGGCCTTGACGGTCTTCTTGGAGTCGGTGACCGAAGCCTGCTCCAGGAGGACGACGTCCTTGTAGAAACCGTTGACGCGGCCTTCGACGATCTTCGGCAGCGCGGCCTCCGGCTTGCCCTCTTCGCGGGCGGTGGCCTCGGCGATCTCGCGCTCCTTGGCGACCAGCTCGGCCGGGACGTCCTCGCGGGTCAGGTACTTGGCCTTGAGGGCCGCGACCTGCATACCGGCGGCGCGGGCGGCCTCGGCGTTGTCACCGGTGTACTCGACCAGGACGCCCACGGCGGGCGGCAGGTCGGTGGCACGCTTGTGCAGGTAGACGGTGGTCTGGCCGTCGAAGGTGGCGACGCGGCGCAGCTCGAGCTTCTCGCCGATCTTGGCGGCCAGCTCCTGCAGCACCTGGTCGGCGGTCTTGCCGTCGACCTCGACCGCCTTCAGGGCGTCCAGGTCGGCCGGGCGGGCCTTGGCGGCCGCCGCGACGATCGCGTTCGCGACGTCCTGGAACTCCTGGTTCTTGGCCACGAAGTCGGTCTCGGAGTTGATCTCGATCAGCACGCCGTCCTGCGCGGCGACCAGGCCCTCGGCGGTGGCGCGCTCGGCGCGCTTGCCAACGTCCTTGGCGCCCTTGATGCGCAGGAACTCGACGGCCTTGTCGAAGTCGCCCGCGTTCTCCTCGAGCGCCTTCTTGCAGTCCATCATGCCGGAGCCGGTGAGCTCGCGGAGCCGCTTCACATCGGCGGCGGTGTAGTTCGCCATCTCGGGCGAGCCTCCCTTTGTGAGTGAAAGTCTGTGGTGGTCAACCTTGCCGACCGTTTTCGACCGAGAACGGTCGGCAAGGTGAACAGATGCCTCGCGGCGGGAAAATCAGGCCTCGGCCGGAGCCGCGGCCGACTCCTCGGCCGGGGCGGCCTCGGCGGCCGGGGCAGCCTGCGCGAGCAGCTCCTGCTCCCACTCGGCGAGCGGCTCGCCCGCGCCGGCCTCCGGCTTCGAGTCACCGGCGGCACGCGAGGCACGAGCCTGCACACCCTCGGCGACGGCGGAAGCGACGACCTTGGTCAGCAGCGCGGCCGAACGGATGGCGTCGTCGTTACCCGGGATCGGGTAGTCGACCAGGTCGGGATCGCAGTTGGTGTCCAGGATCGCGATGACCGGGATGTTCAGCTTGCGCGCCTCGCCGACGGCGATGTGCTCCTTGTTGGTGTCGACAACCCAGATGGCCGAGGGAACCTTGGCCATGTCCCGGATGCCGCCCAGGGTGCGCTCGAGCTTGTTCTTCTCACGCGTCAGCATGAGGATTTCCTTCTTGGTGCGACCCTCGAAACCGCCGGTCTGCTCCATCGACTCCAGCTCCTTCAGGCGCTGCAGCCGCTTGTGGACGGTCGAGAAGTTGGTGAGCATGCCGCCCAGCCAGCGCTGGTTCACGTAGGGCATGCCGACACGGGTCGCCTCGGAGGCGATCGACTCCTGGGCCTGCTTCTTGGTGCCGACGAAGAGAACGGTGCCGCCGTGGGCAACGGTCTCCTTGACGAACTCGTAGGCCTTGTCGATGTAGGTCAGCGTCTGCTGCAGATCGATGATGTAGATGCCGTTGCGGTCGGTGAAGATGAACCGCTTCATCTTCGGGTTCCACCGGCGGGTCTGGTGACCGAAGTGCGCGCCGCTGTCGAGCAGCTGCTTCATTGTTACGACAGCCATGGCTCCGTAACTTCCTCTCGTTGCTGGTTGACACAGGAATCGGCGATTCCTGCCCTGGCGCCCACGGCCGCCGGAACCTCCGAAAACGAATTCAGGGGACCAGCCGGCGACGCTCACAGTGGGCGCGCGAAGTCGGTTCGCGTTCACGCAAACCGCTGGACCAGTTTACGCAGCGCGGGCCGCAGACCGAAATCGGCCCCGGGACGAGCGAAATGCGGATGCGGAACCGCAGGTCAGCGGCATAGTGTGGGCTGATGCTGCGAACCGGGCGACTGCTGCTGTCGCCACTGCATCCCGATGACCGCGACGAGTTGCGCGGGCTGTGGCGACGGGCGGAAGTTCGTGCGTTCCTCTTCGACGGGGAGACGTTGTCGGACGAGCGGATAGTGGAGCTCATCACAAATTCCGAAAAGGATTTCGCCACCGAGAATTTCGGATTCTGGGCGGTGCGGGAGATCGGCGGGGACGGGTCGCTGATCGGGACGGCCGGGCTGCGCAGGCTCGATGACGGGCCCGATGTGGAGGTCGTCTACAACCTGGATCCGGCCTGGTGGGGGCGTGGGCTGGCGAGCGAGGCGGCCGCGGCGGTGGTGGATTACGCCTTCGAGGTGCTGGGGGTGGATCGGGTGCTCGCGGAGATCGACGAGGGCAATACGGCGTCCATCGCGGTCGTGGAGCGGCTGGGCATGCGGCCGTTCGAGACGGTGCCCGGCGTGCTCGGGCCGATGATCCACTTCGCCCTCGCGAACCCGGGTCAGGTCGCCGAGACCGAATAGGCGATCGAGATCGCCAGGGCCGTCGCCACCACCGCGAAAATCGCGATCGCGAAGGCGGTGATGGAGCGTTTTCCATTGCTCCAGTTGCCTTTTCGATGCGAATGCAGCACGGCGCTGCGGCGGACGCAGATGACCGTCACGACGGCCGACGCCAGCATGGCGACAAGGGCGAGGATGACGACCGGCCGGTAATCGCTACTGGCGGCGACGCGCACGAACAACAGCAGATTGGCCATGCACCCGATAGCGGTGCGACGCCACGCCAGCGCGGTCCGCTCGGCGGCCAGCCCCGCCTCCGGGCTCGTCACGAGAGGAGCAGGCCGACGCTGGCCAATGCCGCGATGACGGCGATACCGAACGCGAGAATCGGCACCATCACCGTTCGCGGCAACCTGCCCCCGCGCTCCATGACCGCCTGCACATGCCGCCAACGCCCGTACGCGCCGACCGCGATGATCGCCGCCAACACAATGCAACTCATCGCCACGGCACTGCGCAGCCCGTGCTGCCGAAACGGCCTGACCAGTTCGTGCACGGCCACCCCACCCGCGAGCAGCCCGAGCGCGGTCCGCATCCACGCCAGAAACGTCCGCTCATTGGCCAGCGTGAACCGGTAATCGATCGGCGGTGCTTCCTCTTCCTTGGAGCTAGTCCCCAATATCCCTCCAACCCCCAAGTGACGTCGCCGCTATTCACAACGAGTCGTGTCATCCACACTCGCCGACAACGCTATCCCGCCCGCGCCCCCACAAGCGCACCCTGATCCCATGCCCCCACACCCATCACCCACGCACCAGTCAGGAGCCTCGGGCAGACCAGCCCTGGGCATACCGGCTATTCCGTTTCCAATCGGACGGGTCGTCCCGGTTCTCGCCGCGTGGGCTGCCGTGATGTTGGCGGTGGTGGCGACAATCGGGCTGCCTGCGGCCGCGGCCGCGGCGGGCGACTTCGACTGGCCGTTGCGGCCGCGTCCGGCTGTGGTGCGGGCGTTCGACAAGCCGGAGCACGATTGGCTTCCCGGGCATCGGGGCGTGGATCTGGCGGGCGGGCAGGGGCAATCGGTACTGGCGGCGGGTGATGGGGTGGTGGTTTTCGCCGGAACCGTCGCCGACAAGCCGGTCGTTTCCCTCGACCATCCGGGCGGACTGCGCACCACCTACGAACCGGTCACCGCCACAATCCCGGTGGGCCGCAGGGTAACTCGCGGCTCCCCCATCGGCACCCTCCAACCCGGCCACCACCCCTGCTCCCCCTGCCTGCACTGGGGCGCCCGCCGCGACCGCGAATACCTGAACCCACTGGGCCTGCTCCACCACGCGCCCATCCGCCTGAAACCCCTCACCCCGGACGGCCCCGATGCCTGAGTATCCGCCCGGAGTCTGGGCATCCGACATCCAAGAGGCCGACGAAACTGTCGTGGTCGGGCGAGGGTTCGCACCCGATCGCGCGGTGATCCGAACAACTCGGCAATCCCGCGAACCGAGGAATCCGGAAGGATGAAGTCATGTCTCAGTCCGCTGCTCCCGCGCCCTTCACCTACCCCGACGTGGGCGCGACCCGGGGTGAGTTCCCGCCGGGCTATCACCACTTTCGCCTTCGCCTTCGAATCGGCTCCGGCCGAGCGTTTTTCGAGCGAGCGGGGGAACAGATCCGCGCCTACGGCATGCAGCGCGGCACCGGGATTTTCCAGCACGCCACCACCCCCACCGCCGAGCCCGGCACCGAACTGACGGTCCGCCTCGGCCTCGGTCCGCTAGGTATCAACGCACCCTGCCGAGTCGTCTACGTGCTCGACGAACCCGACCGCCGCGGCTTCGCCTACGGCACCCTCCCCGGCCATCCGGAAATCGGGGAGGAACTCTTCGCCGTCGAATACGACCCGACCGACGACTCCGTCTACGGCATCGTCGTAGCCTTCTCGAAGCCAGGCGTCTGGTACGTCCGCCTGGGCGGCCCCATCGTCCGCCTCATCCAACGCTGGTTCGCCCACCGCTACATCGCCACCCTCCGCCCCAACTGACCGAACCTACCTGCCTCACACCGCATTCCGGCGCACCGACAGAAGCTGCGAGGCGCATCAGCCGTGCGTGTTCGACGACGCTCGGTCGCTCGAATACGCGGCCAGGTCGCGGGCTTCGCCCCGCCGCGCACACGCTCTGCCCGCACCGAGGCGGTAGCGCGCAGGCACTCGACGTCGCCAGCGCAAGGCTGATCGCGGCCCGGCAGGGCCCGAGTTGACCGGCGACCAGCCAGCCCAGGCCGAGATGACCGGCCCGGGCAGACCGGCTGCCGGTCAGGGCAGGTCGAGGTGGGTGGCTAGGGCGGTGGCTTCGGCTCGGAGGGTGGCGGCGCGGTCGGTGCCGTTGGGGTGGGAGTCGTATTCCTTTGCGGCGGTGAGGCGGTCGTCGATTTCGCGGCGGACGATGGCGGTGATGTCGGGTTCGGTGAGGTGGCGGCGGGCCACTTCGGCGGTGCCGAGGCCGACGGGGCTGGATTCGATGGCCCCAGCGCGCACGTCGGATCCGTCTACCGCTTCGGCGTTGTCGATGGCAGCCAGGGCGGAGCGCAGGGCCGCGACGGCGGCGCGGTCGCGGGCCTTCATGGCGGTGGGGAGAGCGGCACGCAATCGCTCACGCAGGGGCGTGTTCTGGGCTGTCATGGTCGCGACCGTACGGCGGCAAACCTCCCGCGTCGAGTGTTTTTCGCGGGCGATTCGCTCAAACGCCTGCGGGAGTGGACTTCTCACGCTCGGCGAGTTCGGACTTCCAGCGGCGGAAGCCTTCCTCGGTGCGACCGCGACGCCAGTAGCCGGAGATGGAGGCGGCCCATTCGGCGGGGATGCCGCGTTCCTTGCGGATGTAGGGGCGCAGGTCGTGCATGACGGCCTGGGCTTCGCCGTGAATGAAGACCTGGACCTGACCGTCGAGCCACGGCGCGGACCGGACGGCCGCGGCGAGGCGCTCGCCCGGTTCGGCCTCACCACGGTGAATCCAGGTGAGCTCCAGACCTTCCGGATGGACGAAGGTGAGCTCGTCGGCCGGACCGGCGACCTCCACGAACACCTGCCCCACGGCATCGCCGGGCAGGGCCGCACACGCGGCGGCTATGGCGGGGAGGGCGGATTCGTCACCGGCCAGCAGATGCCAGTCGGCGTCGGGGCGCGGGGCGTACCCGCCGCCGGGTCCCATCAGCTCGATGCTGTCGCCCGGTTCGGCCGCGGCGGCCCAGGGCCCGGCCACGCCCTCGTCCCCGTGGTAGACGAAATCGATCGCGATTTCCTGGGCGGCCCGATCCACCTCCCGCACGGTGTAGGTGCGAACGGTGTCGCCGTCCGGGCCGGGGAAGACGAGTTTGACGTAGGCGTCGGTGAATTCGTTGGGCTGGAAGGTCGCGAAACCGGGACCGCCGAGGCGGACCCGGATCAGGTGGTCGGTCAGTCGAATCGTGTTCTGGACCACCAGTGTCGTGCGTGTGCGTGCCAAGGGGCCACCTCCATTATTAGGATTACCTAAGTGACGCTAGCACGAATTCCGATAGGTCGTCGATAGTGTTTCGATAAATCGTCGGTCATGAGATCGCGGCGATGAGCGATGCCAGCGCCGCCGCCAGCTGATCTATTCCCGCGCCGGGCGGCCCACCGGGCTCGGCCATATACGTGTCGCGGCGGATTTCCACCATCAGCGCGGCGACCCGCGCCTCCCGGCCGTAGAAGTCGAGCGGCACATAGGTTCCCGCGAACGGACTGTTGACGCCCACACCGCCGAACTCCACGAACGCGCCCGCGGCGCGAGTCAGCAGTTCGGGCGGGGTGTGAAGGGTGTCCACCCCCAGGCAGATCGGCGGGCGGAGACCGTCGCCGTGCAGTTCGTAGGGCAGCCGCTCGCTCGGGTAGGAGTGCAGATCGATGATCACGGCACGGTCCAGCGCCGCGAGCCGATCGGCAACCACCTCGGTCATGGCGCGCGCGTAGGGATGGAAATACCGGTCCAGCAAGGGATTCGGGTCGAACTCCGGTGCGCGCAAGGGCCGTCGATCCGTGGTGGCCGTATAGACCGCGCCCATGCCTACCGCGTTCATCTCCTCCCGCTCGTCGGGAAAGCGCTCGGGGTCGACGACCAGCCGCGAGAGCCGATTCACGAATCGCCACGGACGCACCGCCGCCAGATCCGCCGCGTGTTCGGCCAGCCGCGCGGTGTGCGCATCGGTGATCGCGTCGAGTTCCCGCTCCAGCGCCGCATCGTCGAGCAGCAGATCGGCGCGCACCGCGGGCGGTATCGCGCGGGCGGAATGCGGAACGTGCAGCAGCACCGGCGAATCGGCCGCACCCGGGAGCAGTTCGACCGATTCGGGGATGAGCATTGTCGAGACCTCGGCGTTCAGGCGCGCGGATGAGCTTGGTCGTGAACCTTTTTCAGCCGCTCGATGGATACGTGCGTGTACAGCTGCGTCGTCGCCATACTCGCGTGTCCCAGGATCTCCTGCACCACCCGCAGATCGGCGCCGCCCTCGAGCAGATGGGTGGCGGCGGTGTGGCGGAATCCGTGCGGACCGATATCGGGTGCCCCGGGAATCGCGGAAACCACCTCGTGCACAACGGTTCTCGCCTGACGCGGATCGATGCGCCGCCCCTTGCGGCCGAGCAGCAGCGCCCGTCCCGACTCGGGCGTCGCGAGCGCCGATCGCCCGTACCGCAGCCACGCCTCCAACGCCTGTTCGGCCGGCCCACCGAAGGGCACGGCCCGCTCCTTGTTCCCCTTCCCGAGCACCCGCACCAGCCGCCGTTCCCGATCCACGTCCTCGATGTCCAGCCCGC
The DNA here is from genome assembly GCF_035818515.1 of Nocardia sp. CDC153. NCBI lineage: Bacteria > Bacillati > Actinomycetota > Actinomycetes > Mycobacteriales > Nocardiaceae > Nocardia > Nocardia sp. CDC153. The sequence goes on from NZ_JAYKYU010000002.1 coordinate 1,482,521, forward strand.
ACAGCTCGCTGACCCGAATCCCGGTGGCGTACAACATCTCCACGATCAGTCGATCCCGCAGCGCCATCGGATCCCGCTGCTCCGCCCCCAATTGCGCCGCCTCCATGGCCGCCCGGGCCTGCTCCTTCCCCAACACCGACGGCAGCACCCGATGCGCCCGCGCCGACCCCAGCCGCGGCCCCGGATCCACCGCCAGCCGCCCGGTATGGGTCAGCCACGCGGTGAACGTCCGCGCCGAGGACGCCCGCCGCGCCATGGTCGTGCGCGCCGCCCCCGCCGCCGACTGCGCCGCCAGCCACGACCGCAACAACGCCAGATCCACTTCCCCCACACCGGAATCCACCGCCCGGTTCAACAGATGCTCCAACAGCCCCCGCGCATCCCCCACATACGCCCGCACCGTGTGCTCCGACCGATTCCGCCCCAACCGCAAATGCCGCCCATACTCGGCCAGCAGCGCCTCCAAATCCTCGGGCAGCTCACTCATCCCCCCACGCTGTCGCGAATCCGCCCCCAAGGCAAGCACCCTCGCCGACGACGACGCCGCGGTCCCCGCCCCGACGCTGTCCCAGCCGGCCCGGTCTACGAAACCGGTGCTGCCGGAACCCACCGCTCGCACCACTGGCGCGCCACAGTAGTCGAATGTGCGCAGCGAGCGGCGGGTTGCCGATCGAGCGCCGCGCGGAGCGGTGGGCGTTCGCACCGTGGATTCCGGCGGTCCGGTCCTCGAAGCAGGTGACCGGCCGGTGGGATCGGGGTGTCAGGTGTCGATGCGGGCGAGGGTTTCGGCTACGCGCTCGAGGTGTTCGGTCATGGCGAGGCGGGCCTGCTCGGGGGAGCGGGCTTGGATGGCGCGGACGATCGCCTCGTGTTCGCGGTCGGAGTCGGCTCGGCGGTCCTGGGTCAGGTTGAGGAACTCCGACTGGACGTCGAGGGCGCGGCGGGTGTCGGCGACCATCGAGGTCAGCATCTTGTTTCCGCTGGCCGCGGCGATGGCGGTGTGCAGTTCGCCGTCGTGGCGGACCCATTCGCGGGCGTCCGTGGCCGCGGCGAGGGTGTCGAGGAGGGTGAACAGGTGCTCGAGCTGTTCGGGAGTGTGACGTTCGGCGGCGAAGCCCGCGGCCGGAATCTCCACCAGGCGACGGGCCTCGATGAGATCCGCGGCGGCGATACCGGCGAAGGTCAGCCGCTCCTTCTCCTCGGTCGAGATGACGAAAGTGCCTCGGCCGGTGCGTGTTTCGGTGAGTCCGAGAATGGCGCAGGCCTGCAGCGCCTCACGCAGCACGGGGCGGCTCACCCCGAATTCCTTGGCCAGCGCGATCTCCCCCGGCATGCGGTCGCCGACCGCGTACTCACCGCTGGTGATCAGGCTCTTGAGTCGACGAAAGACCGCTTCCGTAGCGCCGATGCGCTGCACACGTCCCTCTTCGACAGTCACGCGACCAGTATGGGCGACCCGGCTCGAGCCGCGCAAAACGCTCGCCACGGCGTTTCCCGGTGAGCCACCCGGCCGTTGACAGCCCGTGTGACGCCACTTACAGTTCACCTGTCTTACAGCCTGACAGCCTTACTGCCTGAGCGCACATCCACGCTCGCAAAGGCTGGATGCGGCCCCCCAGGAGGGTTTTCCATGCAGCTCGACCAACCGCCGTCCGCGGCGCCCACCACCGCGCCGACGGCCCCCGCCGCGCGCGTCGACGCCGGTGACCTCGGCTATCAGAAGCAGTTGCGCAAGCGACACATGCGCATGATCGCCATCGGCGGATCCATCGGCACCGGCCTGTTCCTCGGCGCCAGCGGCCGCATGGCCCTGGCCGGACCATCGCTGGCCATCGTCTACATCGTCTGCGGCGTGTTCACCTTCATGGTGGTGCGCGCGCTCGGCGAACTGGTCATGTACCGCCCCTCGTCCGGAGCGTTCGTCTCCTACGCCCGCGAATTCCTCGGCGAGCGCGGCGCGTACTCGGTCGGGTGGCTGTACTTCCTGAACTGGTCGACGACCTTGGTCGCCGACATCACCGCGGTCGCGTTGTACGTGCACTACTGGTCGTTCTTCGTGCCGGTGCCGCAGTGGGTGCTGGCGCTGGTCGCGCTGGGCATCGTGGTCGGGCTGAATGTGTTGTCCGTCAAGCTGTTCGGCGAACTGGAATTCTGGTTCGCGCTGGTCAAGGTCGGCACCATTGTCGTATTCATGCTGGTGGCCATCGGTTTCATCGTCACCGGCACCGACCTCGGCGGCCACACCCCGGGCCTGTCGACCATCACCGACAACGGCGGCGTCTTCCCGCGCGGTCTGGCCCCGATGCTGACCATCGCCCTGGGCGTGGTGTTCGCCTTCGGCGGCACCGAGATGATCGGTGTCGCCGCGGGCGAATCCGATGATCCGCGCGCCGTGGTGCCGAAGGCCGTCAACTCCATCATGTGGCGGATCGTGCTGTTCTACGCCGGATCGGTCGTGCTGTTCACGCTGCTGCTGCCGTGGACCGCCTACTCCGCCGGGGAGAGCCCGTTCGTGACGGTCATGGGCAAGATCGGCATTCCGCACGCCGGTGACGTCATGAACCTGGTGGTGCTCACCGCCGCCATGTCCAGCCTCAATGCCGGTCTCTACGCGACCGGGCGGACGCTGCGTTCGATGGCGGTCGCCGGTACCGCACCGCGGTTCGCGGCGCGGATGAACGGCCGCGGCGTGCCCTACGGCGGCATCCTGCTCACCAGCGCGGTGGGCATCGCCGGTGTGGTGCTGAATCTCGTTGTGCCGCAGAAGGCCTTCGAGATCGTGTTGAACCTGGCCGGACTCGGCATCGTCGGCACCTGGGCCTCGATCATGATCTGCCACTGGATCTTCGTGCGCCGCGCCGAACGGGGCGAGTACGCGCGACCGGAATTCCGGCTGCCGTACGCACCCGTGCTCAATGTCCTCACCCTCGGGTTCCTGCTCGCGGTGGTGGTGCTGATGTTCTTCGACACCGAGATCGGGCGCATCACGCTGGTGACGTTCCTCGGCGTGGTGGTGGCCATGGTGATCGGCTGGTACCGGGTGCGCGGGCGGTTGAACACCGAGGTGCTCGCGCCCGTCGACTCCGCCGCTGGCGAAGGGAAGTCCGCCCTATGACCCGCGCGGCAGCCGATCTCGCTGTGCCGGAAGTCTCGGTGCTGAGGGTCGAAATCCTGTACACCGGGGGCACTTTCGGCATGGTCGAGGGCGGCGGCGGTCTGCGTCCGCGCGCGGGAATGGGCGGTGAGGTCGCCGACCTGGTCGACGCCTACACCGACCGGTTCGGGATTCCGGTCGAGTTCCGCTACACCGAACTCGACCGCGTCATCGACAGCGCCAATGCCGATCCCGAGACCGCCTGCCGCATTGCCCGCCGGGTACGCGCCGCGATCGCGACCACCGGGCCCGACGGTGTCACCACCGGGCCCGACGGTGTCACCACCGGGCCCGACGGTGTCACCACCGGGCCCGACGGTGTCACCACCGGGCCCGACGGTGTGATCGTCATTCACGGCACCGACACCATGGCCTACACCGGCGCGCGCCTGGCATTCGAACTGCACGACATCGCCGTCCCCGTGGTCCTGACGGGTGCGCAGATCCCGCTGGGCCGACCGGCCAGCGATGCCGCCGACAATCTGATGCTGGCGCTGAATTCGATTGCCACCCAACCCGCTCCGGGGACCTTCATCGCCTTCGGGTCGTCCCTGCATCCGGCGGTGCGGGCCAGCAAGCGCAGCAGCGACGGCTACGACGGGTTCACCACGGTCCGCCCACTCACCCCGCCGTCGATGCCACCCGCCCGTCCGGCGGCTTCCCCCGGGGTCGAAACCCCCGGTCCGGTCGGGCTTTTCACCGTCTTCCCGGGCATGGACTCCACCCTGCTGGATGCCGCCCTGCGGATCTACCACGGCGGCGTGGTGCTGGAGTGCTACGGCGCGGGAACCATGCCGACCTCCGACGACACGGTCACCGCGATCCGCCGGGCGACCGAGCGCGGGACGCCCGTCGTCGTGATCACCCACTGCGACAGCGGAACCGTCGACCTGGGCCTGTATGAGCCCGGGCGCGCCCTGCTGGCCGCGGGCGCGATCGGGGGCGGCGATCTGACGCGGGAGGCCGCGCTGGCCAAACTCGCCCATCTCGCCGGACTCGGGCTCGACGCGGACGAGGTGCGGCGGTGGATGACAACCAATCTGGTCGGCGAACTCGCCGATCCCACTTCGCACCAATGACTTTCCCCTTTCCTTCCTGCCAGCCACAAGCCGAACGCATGGAGACGACAATGACCGGTAACCACACCGAATCGACCGACACCCACACCGAGTCGACCGAGACCCGCACCGAACAGGATTCGCTGGGCACGTTCGAGGTGCCCCGGGACGCCTACTGGGGCGTCCATACCGCCCGCGCCCTCGACAATTTCGCCATTTCCGGCGAGCGCATCGGCCACTACCCCGCGCTGATCACCGCGCTCGCCGCGGTCAAACAGGCCGCCTGCCAGGCCAATCGCGAACTCGGCCTGCTCGATGAGCGGCGGGCCGAGGCCATCGAGGCGGCCTGCGCCGAAATCCGCGGCGGCGCACTGCACGAGCAGTTCCCCATCGACCCGATCCAGGGCGGCGCGGGCACCTCGACGAATATGAACGCCAACGAGGTCATCGCCAATCGGGCGCTGGAGCTGCTCGGCTACGAGCGCGGCGACTACGCCGAGCTCGACCCGCTCGACCACGTCAATCTCGGCCAGTCCACCAATGACGTCTACCCGACCGCCGTGAAACTCGCCGTCATCGCGCATATTCGGCGGCTGGTCGCGGCGCTGGAGCGGCTCGCGGACGAATTCGCCCGCAAGTCGGCCGAATTCGCCGATGTCATCAAAATGGGTCGCACCCAGCTGCAGGATGCCGTGCCCATGACCCTCGGGCAGGAGTTCGCCACCTTCGCGATCATGCTGCGCGAGGACTGCGCCCGGCTCGAGGAGGGCACCGCGCTGCTGCGCGAGGTCAATCTCGGTGGCACCGCCATCGGCACGGGCATCAACGGGCATCCGCTGTATCCGGCGCTGGCCTGCGCGCGGCTGGGCGAGATCACCGGGGAGAACGTCGTTCCGGCCGAGAATCTCATCGAGGCCACCCAGGACTGCGGCGCGTTCGTCCAGGTGTCGGGCATTCTCAAGCGGGTCGCGGTGAAGCTGTCCAAGACGTGTAACGACCTGCGGCTCATGTCCTCCGGACCGATCACCGGCCTGCGCGAGATCACCCTGCCACCGGTGCAGGCGGGCTCCTCGATCATGCCCGGCAAGGTCAACCCGGTGATCCCGGAAACGGTCAACCAGATCGCCTTCGAGGCCATCGGCGCCGACCTGACGGTGACCATGGCCGCCGAGGGCGGCCAATTCCAGTTGAACGCCTTCGAGCCGATCATCGCCCACAGCCTGCTCCGCATCACCGCGCACCTCACCGCCGCCGCCGACACCCTCGCCACCAAGTGCGTCAACGGCATCACCGCCCACCGCGACCACCTCGAATCCGGGGTCAACCGCTCCATCGGCATCGTCACCGCCCTGACCCCCCACATCGGCTACGCCGCCAGCGCCCGAATCGCCAAGCACGCCTTGCAAACCGGTCAGTCCGTCGCCACCGTCGCCACCAAACTCGGCCTCCTCACCGCCGAAACCGTCGCCGAACTCCTCGCCCCCCACCGCCTGGCGGGCCTGCCCGACTGACGGTCCGGTGGGCCCCGACCGGGTCGCTCGCTCGTGCGCGGTCATCGGTGTCGCTCGTGGGCGGCGGCGATGGTGGTGGCCGATGACGACGGTGGGGTCAGGCGGTACCAGCCGTCGCCGTCGCAGCCGACCAAGCCCGCGATCTCCAAGGCCGACAAGGCCGCTCGGATCGCGGGCACCGGCAGGCCGGTGTCGGCCGCGACGCCTCGGGGCAGGCGGGAGCCGGTGCTCGGGAGGGCGGCGAGGACCAGTGCCTCGTCGCCGGAGAGGTTGTCTTCCGGGCTGGGCGGCACCGCGCCCGGCAGCGAGAGTCGCAGTGGTCCGGCCTCATCGAGAATGTCCTCGGCGCGCGTCACGATGAACGCCTCGCCCTCGCGGATCATGCGGTGGCAGCCGATCGAGGCGGCCGAGGTGATGGGGCCGGGGACCGCCATGGCCGGGCGGCCGAGGCGGCGGCACCATTTCACGGTGTTGCGCGCGCCGCTGCGAATTCCAGCCTCCACCACCACAACTCCATCCGCCAGGGCCGCGATCAGCCGATTGCGCGCCAGAAAATAGTGCTTTCGCGCGGATGTGCCCGGCGGGTACTCGGTGACGACGAGTCCGGTATCGGCGATCTCGGCCAGGAGTTGGTCGTGCTGAACGGGATACGGGCGATCCGGACCACAGGCGAGCACCGCGATCGTCATGCCGCCGACGCCGAGAGCGGCACGATGCGCCATACCGTCTATGCCAAAAGCCGCCCCGGACACAATGGTCCACCCGCGAACGGCCAGTTCGCCCGCGATCTCCCCGGTCGCGTGGTTCCCGTACCCGGTACTGCACCGGGCACCCACCACGGCGATCGCCTTCTCGGTGGATTCCAGCAGCGACCGCTTACCCCGCACCCACAGCACCAAGGGCATCGCCGCGTCCGGATCCTGTTCCGGGTCCAACTGCCCCAGCCCCAGCATCCGCCAAGCGGGCCACTCCGCATCGTCCGGCGTCACCACCCGCCCACCCAACCGCTCGATATGCGCCAAATCCCGTTCCGCCCTCTCGATCCCCCGCCGCAACTCGGTAGGCCCCCGCAGCACCTCCGGCAGCTCGCACTCCCGCACGGCCCGCGCCGCCTCCATCACCCCCACCGACTCGATCAACGCCGACAGCGCCGCACACGGCCCTTCGACCACCCGCGACAAATACACCCAGGCCAACCTCCGCTCATCCGCCGACCCACCCCCAATCGGCTCGCCGCCACCGCTTTTCGCCCCGTGCATCGCTCCCGTCCACCCGGAGCCCCGACCGAATTCCGAGAGTCGCTCCGACGGCGCATGCGTTGTCGCCGAATCGAATTCCGCAGGAGAACCGGTGTTCTGATCCAAGGTCATATCGGGCTCGCTCATGCTCCACCTCGCTGTCGGAAACTCAAGGCCTGCAGGACGTCCTGGGCATTGGGCAGTTCGCCACCGCGAAGGTCGCAAACAGTCCAGGCGACCCTTATCGCGCGATCGGCTCCGCGGGCGGACATTCGCCCGTGGCGGAGTGCGTTTTCCACCGGTGCCAGCGCCTCGTGTGGGAGGCGGAAGCGTTGGCGGAGAACGTGACCCGGGACCTCGGCATTTGTCGACATGCCGAGTTCCGCCCACCGTTTCGCCGCCGCTTCGCGGGCCGCGGCCACCCGGGCTCGGACTGTCTCGCTGCTCTCGACCTCATCACCCGTGAAGGCCCCGGCGGCTTGGGCGTGCATCTGCACCGAGAGGTCGATGCGGTCCATCAGTGGGCCCGACAGCTTGCCGAGGTAGCGGCGGCGCGCCAAAGGGGCGCAGATGCAATCGATATCGCGGGCCGGGGCGCAGGGGCAGGGGTTCGCGGCCAGGACCAGTTGAAAGCGAGCCGGGAAGCGACTCACACCGTCACGGCGTGCGATCCGAACCTCGCCCTCCTCCAAGGGAGTCCGCAGGGCTTCCAAGACTTTCGTGCCGATCTCGGCACATTCGTCCAGAAACAGCACCCCCCGATGGGCGCAACTGACCGCGCCCGGCCGCGCTGTTCCGGAACCGCCGCCGATCATGGCGGTCACCGAGGACGAATGATGCGGAGCCACGAACGGCGGCGCGGTGACCAGCGGCGCATCATCCGAGAGGGTGCCCGCCACCGAGTGAATCGCGGTGACCTCCAGCGAATCCCGCTCCCGCAGCGGCGGCAGCAACCCCGGAAGACGCTGCGCCAGCATCGTTTTGCCAATGCCGGGCGGCCCGGTCAGGAGCAGATGGTGACCACCGGCGGCCGCGACCTCCAACGCCCAGCGCGCCTCGTCCTGGCCGACCACCTCCCGCAAATCGCCGATCGACGGGGCGACCGGCGGCACGATCGGGTCCGGCGGCGTCAGCTCACCGCCACCTCGCAGCCAATCCAACAATTCGATCAGCGTGGCCGCGCCGAGCACACGGACACCGTCCACCAGACCCGCCTCCGGCAGCGCGGCCGTCGGTACGATCACCGCGCGACGGCCGGCGGTCCGAGCCGCCAACACCGCCGGGAGGATGCCGCGCACCCGCCGCACCCGACCGTCCAGGGCCAACTCCCCCAACAGCACCGCCTCGGACAGCCGGTTCGAGGGGATCGCCCCGGCCGCATCGAGCACGGCCCCGGCCAAGGCCAGGTCGTACACGCTGCCCACCTTGGGCAACGTCGCCGGGGACAAGGCCAGGATGACGCGCCCGTCCGGCCATTTCTCCCCCGAGTTCGTGACCGCCGCCCGCACCCGGTCCCGGGATTCCTGCAGCGTGGTGTCCGGGCGGCCCACCAGATGCACCGACGGCAGCCCCTGGCCGATATCGGCCTCGATCTCCACGAGTTGGCCCTCGACGCCGTTGACCGCGACGGAATAGGCCCTTCCCAGCGGCATCAGAACACCGCCTTGAGATGCCGGATCTCCGGGGCCCGCCCGTGCGGGAGCACGATCGCGACGACATCGAAGCGCACATCGCGCCAAGGCCCCTTGTGCTCGCGCAGCCACACGTGCGCCGCATTCCGTATGCGCTGCTGCTTGAGCGGGGTGACCGCTTCCTCCGGCCGCCCGCAGGACAGCCCGCGACGCGTCTTGACCTCGACGAACGCGGTCATCCCGCCGTCTTCGGCGATGACGTCGATCTCGCCGGACTTACATCGCCAGTTGCGGGCGATGATCGCCATACCGGCGGCGCTGAGAAAGCTCGCCGCCAGTTCCTCCCCCTGCGCTCCGAGCGCCAGATGCTGTGCCATTCAGCCAGCATGGCCGGACCCGTGACGGGACCGGCCAAGCCGAACTGGGAAAACGGTGAAGCTGTGGATAACTCGCGGGCTGTGGATTACTCCGGAAGCCGCAGGTCGGTCTTCTCCAGCTCCTCGATATTCACGTCCTTGAAGGTGATGACGCGAACGTGCTTCACGAAGCGCGCGGGCCGGTACATGTCCCATACCCATGCATCCGACATCCGCACCTCGAAATACACCTCGCCATCCGCGTTCTGCGGACGCAGTTCGACGGAATTGGCGAGGTAGAAGCGGCGCTCGGTCTCCACCACGTACGAGAATTGCCCGACGATGTCCTTGTACTCGCGGTACAGGGATAGCTCCATCTCGGTTTCGTACTTCTCGAGGTCCTCGGCGCTCATCGGGTGGAACGTCCTCCTTGTCGCCCAACTGCTGGGTGTAGAGACATCATCCCGCATACGCCGTATCGGTAGCCACTCGGCCGGTCTCCCGGACGTTTCGCCAGGAGCGACGGTGCTCGGGGGTGATGCCGAGGCGGGTCAACGCCTCATTGTGCTCGGGGGTGTTGTAACCCTTGTGCGCGGCGAAACCATACCCCGGGTACTGCTCGTCCATCCGCACCATCATGCGATCCCTGGTCACCTTGGCCAGCACACTGGCCGCGGCAATGCAGGCCGCGGAGGCATCGCCGCCGATCACGGGCAGGTTCGGCACCGGAATGCCGGGCACCCGGAAGCCGTCGGTGAGGACGTAGCCGGGCACCGGATCGAGCCCGGCCACGGCCCGGCGCATGCCCTCGATATTGGCCACGTGAATGCCGATGGCGTCGATCTCCCAGGCCGGGATCACCACCACCTGCCAGGCCAGGGCGATCCGCTTGATGACCGGGAACAGCTGTTCGCGGACGTTCTCGGTGAGCTTCTTGGAGTCGTCGAGACCGGCCAGCGAGGCGTAGGCCTTGGGCGGCAGCAAACACGAGGCCACCACCAGCGGCCCGGCCGCGCAGCCGCGTCCGGCCTCGTCCACGCCCGCCACCGGACCCAGCCCGCCGCGAATCAGCGCGGCCTCGAGCGTGCGCAGGCCACCGGCCGACCGCATGACCACGCGCGGCGGCCAGTCACCGCGTTCGATCCGCTGAATCTTCTTGCCGCCGCGCTCTTTCCGGTTCGCAGCGGCACCGCTCGCCATCTTCCCCACCGGTCGATTATCCCGCGATTCTCAGTTCGTCTGGGGATCCACCGCGCGGACCGGACCGATCCGGCTCGGCGGCCAGATCTTGAACACGGCCTTGCCGCGCACATCCTTCACCGGCACGGTGCCCTGCAGCTCGTCGGTCATGTGGTAGCGGGAGTCGGCGGACTCGGCGCGGTTGTCGCCCATCACCCACAGGTTCCCGTCCGGCACCTTGACCTCCGGGAACGCCCGCCCGCCCGCATTGAACTGCACGTCGGGGTGGGCCGGATCGAACGGGTTGTTGAACTTCACGTACGGCTCGTCCAGCGGCTTCCAGTCCGACCCGGGAGTGTTGTCCTTCACCAGGATTCGGCCCTGCGCGTCACAGCATTTGACCGATTGCCCGCCGGTGGCGATGACCCGCTTCACCAGATCGTTCTCGTCCGGCGGCACCAGGCCGAAGAAGGACAGGAAGTTCTGCACGCCGCGCACCACCGTGTTCGACGAGCGGATCGACTTGTAGTGGTTGTTCCAGCTATTGGTGGGTCCGACGAAGACCACCACGTCACCCGGCTCGGGATCGCCGAAGTAGTAGCTCAGCTTCTCCACGTAGATGCGGTCGCCGGTGCAGCCCGCACACCCGTGCAGCGTCGGTTCCATGGACTGCGACGGGATGACGTAGGGACGTCCGATGAAGGTCACCAGCAGGGCCACGATGAGCGCCGCGAAACCGACCAGGATGGGAAGCTCCTGCCAGAACGGGCGCTGCTTCTTCTTCGGCTTCGGCTGGGGGGTCTCGGGGGTGCCGTGGATCTCGGCCCCGTTGTCGTCGCCCGAACCAGACATCGTCACCGACTCGCTCTCGTCTGCCACCGGAACAGAGTAGCCCGGCACCGCGAAGAACCATGCGGTGCCGGGCTACTCGGCGTTTGAAGAACCTCCCCGACGGGTCGGGGCAGGTTGCTACCTCAGCGCTTTTCCTTGATCTTGGCGGCCTTGCCGCGCAGATCGCGCAGGTAGTACAGCTTGGCGCGACGCACGTCACCGCGGGTCACGACCTCGATCTTGTCGAGGTTGGGGCTGTGCACCGGGAAGGTGCGCTCCACGCCGACACCGAAGGAGACCTTGCGCACGGTGAAGGTCTCGCGGATGCCACCGTTCTGGCGGCGGATGACGACGCCCTTGAAGACCTGGATGCGCTCCTTGTTGCCTTCGATAACCTTCACGTGCACGTTGACCGTGTCACCCGGGCGGAAGTCCGGGATGTCGCTGCGCAGCGAGCTTGCGTCGACGAAGTCGAGGGTGTTCATTTCCGTCCTTATTGGAGTTCGCGCGAACAGAGGAACCTGGCGGCCAACCCCCACGAGTGGGGTGCTCGACCGGTTCGTGCTCCGGATATTTGGGCGGTGCCCGGGCATGACTGCGCCCAAGGCAACCCGAGTATTGTGCCAGACCCCGCGATGCGGCTGTTAATCGGCCCCTACGTGCCCTTATTGGCCCGAGTCAGCGCCGAGGCGATGTCGGAGACGAGCGGCGGGTAGTCGGTGGTTCCGGTCACCACCTGCAGAAAGACCAATCGGTCCGGCTCGTCGGTGGCGGCTTTCAGACATTGTTGCAGTTCACCGGCCGTCGTGGCGCGCAGACTCAGGACGGAGTCGGCGTCGCCGCCGAAGGCGTGCGGGAGTTCGGACCAGCGCCACGGGGCGATGTCGTTGTACGGCGCGTCGGGTCCGTGGATGGCGCGCTCGATGGCGTAGCCGTTGTTGTCGACGAGAATGATCACGCCGGTGAGCTGTTCGCGAATCCAGATGCCGAGCTCCTGAATGGACAGCTGCGCCGCGCCGTCGCCGATGACGAGGACCGCACGCCGATCGGGGCAGGCGATGCCCGCACCCAGCGCGGCGGGCAGGGCGTAGCCGATGGAACCCCACAGCGGCTGGCCCAGGAAGGTGATGCCGGTCGGCATGCGCAGGGTCGCCAGCCCGAAGAAGGCCGAGCCCTGGTCGGCCACGACAATATTGTTGTTGCCCAAGGCCTCCGCGACCATCGGCCAGAGAATCGCCTGGGTGAGCGGGGCGTCGGCGGCGGGCGATTCGAGACCGACGGTGCCGTCGTGGGCCGGAAAAGGTGCGGGCGGGGCGAATTCGGCGGCCAGATCGATGAGGATCTCCAGCGCGGCGGGCAGCGACAGCGGCGCGAAGGCGTCCACTCCCCCGATGACCGTGCGCTCCGGGCCGATGTCGATGGTCCGGCGCGGGTCGATGCGCTGACTGAATCCGGCGGTGATGCTGTCGGTGTATTGCACGCCGACGGTCACCAGGCGATCGGCGTCCTCGACCGCGGCGCGGACCTCGGGCGGTGAGGCCGCACCGGTGTAGATGCCCAGGAAGTTGTGCGCGGATTCGTCGACAAGGGTCTTGCCCCAGGCCAGGGTGGCGTGCGGCAGACCCTGCGGCTGATCGGCGGACGGCCCGACCAGCGTGCGCAACCGACCGGTCGCTCCGACACGGTCGACGACGATATCGGCCAGCACGGTCACGCGATGGCCGGCGAGGAATTCGCGAGCCGCCCGTTCGAAGGCCGCCCGGGCTCCGGCACTGCTGAAATCGGCGGGCGGGGCCAGCGGCGTCGTGGGCGGGGACACCTCCACGCGGGCGGTGTCGGTGGCCAGCATCAGATAGCCGGGCCGCCGGTGCACGCGCACCGAGTTCAGCACCCGGTCGATCTCGGCGCAGGCGTCGGCCGCGCCGAGATCGGCCTGGGCGCAGGTCACTTCGGCGGCGATGCGGCGGAAGTGGTGGAAGTCACCGTCGCCGAGGGTGTGGTGGATGACGCGGTGATGGGCCTGGATGTCCTTGGCCGGGACGCCCACGATGTGCACGACGGGGACGTGCTCGGCATAGCTGCCCGCGATGGCATTGACGGCGCTGAGCTCGCCCACGCCGTAGGTGGTGACGACCGCGCCGATGCCGCGCAGGCGGGCGTAGCCGTCGGCGGCGTAGCCCGCGTTCAGCTCGTTGGCGCTGCCGATCCAGCGGATGTCGGGGTGCGCGATGACGTGGTCGAGGAATTGGAGGTTGAAATCGCCCGGCACACCGAAGATCTCGGTGACGCCGAGCTGTTGGAGCCGATCGAGCAGGTAGTCACCCACGACGTAGCCCATGGGTCAACACTGGCACGCCGAACGAGCATCAGCAACCTATTGGCTATCGACAGATTCGGGTGGGCGTTCGACCGGTCGGGTCTCGGGATGTCGGTCCGTGGGCTTGCGGCCGGTGATCAGGTGCAGATGGGCCGAGGGCGGCGGGGCGGGCGGGGCCGGCACCACGGTGCGGCTCAGCTCCTCCTCGGCGGCGCGCAGCACGTGGGCGGCGTCGGGCTTACCGGCGAGCAGGTCCTGGACGAAGATCTTGGCGCGAATGACCGGGCGGCGGTAGCGGCGCTCGCGGCGCATGGCCCGGCGCATGAGGCCCTCGCCGTAGCGCCAGCGCGCCCAGGGCGCGCCCGGACGGCTCAGCCGCAGTGCGCCGATGACCAGCAGCGGCGGGAAGAACATGCCGAACAGACCGGTCCAAATCTTGCCCTTGGCAATGACAATGGCGGCCAGCAGCAGATTCACCAGCGCGAAGGTGACGGTGAACAATCGCTCGGGCACATTCGGGTCGGAGCGGAAGTCGCGCACATTGCCGATGTCGAGCAGCCACAGCGGATGAAAACCCAACAGCAGCAAGCCCGTCACCGCGATGGCCACGAACACCGCGTCCACCGAGGTGCGGCCCTGCTCCTCCCAGTACACGTCGCGCAGGTAGTAGATGAGGGCGAACTCGTCGAGCACGAGCGCCGCGCCGACGCCGAAAACCGCGGCCAGCGAACTGATCACGCCGACGCTGCTCTGATACAGCGCGACCAGTCCCATGCCGGAGCCCAGCACCAGGACCACGCCGAACACCATGTGGTGAATGTGGACGTCGCCCGCACGCACATTGCCCGGCCACCAGCGGACCCGTTTGCGAATGAGCCGCACGCTGATTCGAATCAGCAGGAAACCCACGATGAACCCGAGCAGCAGGCATGCCAGCGGCAATCGGCCGTGCGCCACCACGACATCTTCCCACCACCGATGCACATGCATGCCCGTGTCGTCTCCCGGAATCCTCGCGCGAACACCAACCCCAGCCACGCTACCCGCGCCGGAGCCAGGCGGGCAGAGATCACAAACGCCGACGCGGTGAGATAGCAATCGGCCAGCCAACGGCCTGACCGGCTCCGCGACTAGGCTCACGCCTATGAAACTCAGCACACGAAACCAACTCGACGGAACCGTCACCCAGGTCACCAAGGGTGAGGCCATGGCCGTAGTGCGCGTCCGCCTCACCGGTGGCGACGAGATCACCTCCTCCATCACCCGCGAAGCCGCCGAAGAACTCGGCCTGACCGACGGCCGCCCGGTCAAGGTCCTCATCAAGTCCACCGAGGTCTCCCTCGGCGTCGAATAGCCCCACGCCGAAGCGGCCGAGGTGAATCCCCGGATTCCCCTCGGCCGCTTCGTTTTCGGCACCGACCGGACCCGACCGCGCGCCGCATGCCGGTGAGATGGGCTGCCATGAAGGCGAGCGCCGTGTGGCGGCGGTCCCCGACCGCGCCTGGCTCCCTGGAGCGCCCAGGCTCCTCGGGGCCGCCGGTCAGCGGTGGTGCCCTGCTCCCGATGGCGGCATGCTCGCCCGTGGCGCGCGATTCCCTCGCTCCTCGTGGAGGCCGTTGCCGGAGGGGCGATGTCGGTGGGCGGCTGTACCGTCAGGGGTGAGTCGCTGCCGATGAAGGGGAGAAACGTGTCGGACGAGATCGTCTTCGAGAGCGCCGCACCCGTAATTCCGGTCTTGGATCTGGACGCCGCCCTGGACCGCTATCGCCGCCTCGGCTTCACCGCCTACGCCTACGAGGGTCGGGCCCGCTACGGCTTCGCCGACCGCGGCGGCGTCGCCCTGCACCTGACCGAGTGGCCCGAGCACGATCCCAAGCGCACCGCGTCCGCAGTCTATTTCTACGTCTCCGACGCCGACGCCGTGTACGCCGAGTGGCGGGCCGCAGCCCTCCCCGGCCGCCTCGTCCCACCCACCGACACCGACTACGGCCTACGCGAATTCGCCTACGTCGACCCCGACGGCACCCTCCACCGAGTCGGCTCCTCCCTGCCCATCTGACCGCACCGACCCGGTAATCAGCTACTACGAGCTGGAGCGCTGGTTGTGGGCTGCGAATGTGGTTGGGGCCGAGGGATAACGGGGGCCACCGGAAGGGCAGCGCATAAGCAATCGGGTGATTCCACGGCGGCCTCGAATCGCGGCGGCGGACTCCGGAAACGACGCGGGCCCCGGGGTTCCCGGGGCCCGCTCGCGCGTGGTCTTGCTACTTGCCGAATCCGGCGCGGCGGAGGGCGTCCGCCATGGAGCCGCTGGGGGCGGATTGGTTGCGGCGGTCGTTGTTTCGGTTGCCGCCGCCCTGGCCGCCCTGGCGGTTGCCGCCCTGACGGTTGTCACGGTTGCCGCCACGCTGGCCGCCGCCCTGGTTGTTGCGCGGGCCGCGGTCGCCGCGGTCCTGCTTGGGCTTGCCGGGCTCGTCGTCCAAGCGCAGGGACAGGCCGATGCGCTGGCGCTGGACGTCGACCTCGAGCACCTTGACCTTCACCACGTCGCCGGACTTCACGACCTCGCGCGGATCCTTGACGAAGTTGTGGGACAGGGCCGACACGTGGACCAGGCCGTCCTGGTGCACGCCCACGTCGACGAACGCGCCGAAGGCCGCCACATTGGTGACGACGCCTTCGAGCACCATGCCCGGCTTCAGATCGGCGACCTTCTCGATGCCCGCGGCGAATTCGGCGGTCTTGAACTCGGGGCGCGGGTCACGGCCGGGCTTCTCGAGCTCGGCGATGATGTCGGTGACGGTCGGAACACCGAACTGCTCGTCGGTGAAATCGGCGGGCCGCAGCGCACGCAGGGCGCTGGTGTTGCCGATGATCTCCTTGATGCTCTTGCCGCTGGCGTCGAGGATGCGCCGGACCACCGGGTAGGCCTCGGGGTGCACGCCCGAGGTGTCGAGCGGGTTGTCGCCCTCGCGAATGCGGAGGAAGCCCGCGCACTGCTCGAAGGCCTTGGGGCCCAGGCGCGGAACATCCTTGAGAGCCGTGCGACTGCGGAACGGGCCATTGGCGTCGCGGTGGGCCACAATGCTTTCCGCGATCGAGTTGGAAATGCCCGACACGCGCGAGAGCAGCGGCACCGAGGCGATGTTCACGTCCACGCCGACGGCGTTCACCGCGTCCTCGACGACCGCGCCCAGCGAGCGGGCCAGCAGGGTCTCGGACACGTCGTGCTGGTACTGGCCGACGCCGATGGACTTGGGATCGATCTTCACCAGTTCGGCGAGCGGGTCCTGCAGGCGGCGGGCAATGGACACCGCGCCGCGCAGCGACACATCCATATCGGGCAATTCGGCCGAGGCGTAGGCCGATGCCGAGTACACCGACGCGCCCGCCTCAGAGACGACGACCTTGGTGGGCTTGTTCTCCGGGATGCGCGAAATCAGCTCGGCGGCAAGCGCGTCGGTCTCGCGCGAGGCGGTGCCATTGCCGATGGCGATGAGCTCCACCTTGAACCGCGCGACCAGTGCGCCCAGCACGGCGAGCGACTTCTCGGTCTGGCCCTGCGGCTTGTGCGGGTAGATGACCTCGGTGGCGACCACCTTGCCGGTGGCGTCCACGACCGCGACCTTCACACCGGTCCGGTAGCCCGGATCCAGGCCCATGGTGGTGCGGGTTCCGGCCGGGGCGGCCAGCAGCAGGTCGCGCAGATTGGCCGCGAACACGTCCACGGCGTCGCGTTCGGCGGACTGCCGCAACCGCATTCGGGTATCGATGCCCAGGCTCACCTGCAGCTTGGTGCGCCATGCCCAGCGCACGGTGTCCAGCAGCCACGCGTCGGCGGCGCGGCCCTGGTCGGCGATGCCGAACTTGATGGCGATGCGGCCCTCGTAGATCGAACGCTGGCCTTCCTCGAGCTCCTCGGTGTCGGGTTCGAGGTGCAGGTTGAGCACCTCTTCCTTCTCACCGCGCAGCAGCGCCAGAATCCGGTGCGAGGGCAGCTTGTTGAACGGCTCGGAGAATTCGAAGTAGTCGGCGAACTTCGCGCCCGCCTCTTCCTTGCCCGGGCGCACCGACGAGGTGATCTGACCGCGTTCCCACATGAGTTCGCGCAGTTCACCGACCAGGTCGGCGTCTTCGGCGAAGCGCTCCACCAGGATCGCCCGCGCGCCGTCGAGCTGTTCGGCGTTGTACTGCGCGGGATCGGTGGTCGGATCGTTGAGCAGGGCGTCGGCCACGGGCTCGTGCCCGGCCTCGCGCGCGATCTGTGCCTTGGTGCGCCGCTTGGGCTTGAACGGCAGGTAGATGTCCTCGAGGCGGGCCTTGGTGTCGGCGAGCATGATCTGCGCGTGCAGCGCCTCATCCAATTTGCCCTGGCCGCGAATGGATTCGATGATCGAGCTCCGGCGCTCGTCGAGTTCGCGCAGGTAGTGCAGGCGCTCGTCGAGGGTGCGTAGCTGCGCGTCGTCGAGCCCGCCGGTGACTTCCTTGCGGTAGCGGGCGATGAACGGCACGGTCGACCCGGCATCGAGGAGTTCGACGGCGGCGCGCACCTGGTGCTCGCCCACACCCAACTCGTCGGCGATGCGCCTGCCGACGCTGGCGAGGCGGACTGTGCTTTCGGCACCCGTGGATGCTGCGCTGACGGTTTCGGAGGCTGTCGTCACGCCCGCAGACACTACCGCCGCCACCTGACAGCCCGTGCAACCCCCACACACGATTCCGTCACCATTTCGCGCGAAACGGACACGCTCAGCCGAAATTCCTTGGGGAGGCCTTGAATTCGGGGCAGTAGACAGCGACGGCTGCTTGGATCAAGCGCTGCTCGTAACCCCACTGGTCGGTCGCTATGACCGGGATCCCCGCGTGCAGGCGGGCGCAGACGTCCTTGCCCTCGGCGATGAGGTGTTGGCCGTCCTCGGTGTTCTCGTAGCCCGGGGAGGTGACGGTTGTGTCGCCCAGCTTGCTCAAGAACAGCGAGTCGAGGTTGTCGGCGACGGCCTTGCCGCCGCCGAAGATGGCGGTGAACAGGGCCAGGCCGGTCAGGGTCGCACCGAGAAAACCGTTGGGTTTGCGCATGATTACTCCTTCGCGCCGTTCTCCGGCAGGAGATCGGGGCGGCGTTCGGCGGTGCGGCGCAGGGATTGTTCGTGCCGCCAGGCCTCGATCTTGGCGTGATTGCCCGACAGCAGGATCTCGGGGACGTCGAGGCCGCGCCAGCTCACGGGCCGGGTGTAGGACGGCCCTTCGAGCAGGCCGTCGGAGAACGAATCCTGTTCGTGGGACTGCTGATTGCCGAGCACGCCCGGAATCAGCCGCACGAACGCCTCCGTCATGACCAGCACCGCGGCCTCGCCGCCGATCAGTACGTAGTCGCCGATGCTGACCTCCTCCACGCGCACCCGGCGCGCGGCGTCATCGAAGACCCGCTGATCGATGCCCTCGTAGCGCCCGCACGCGAACACGATGTGCTGCTCGCCCGACCACCGCTGCGCCGTCTCCTGGGTGAACGGCACGCCCGCGGGCGTGGGCACCACCAGCAGTGCGTCGTCCGGACACACCGCGTCCAGCGCGTCGCCCCACACGGTCGGTTTCATGACCATGCCGGGCCCGCCGCCGTACGGGGTGTCGTCCACCGACTTGTGCACGTCGTGCGTCCACTGCCGCAGGTCGTGCACCTCCACCTCGAGTAGCCCCTTGTCGATGGCCTTGCCCAGCAAGGCCGCTCGCATGGGCTCGAGGTATTCGGGGAAGATCGTCACTACGTCGATACGCATGGCGCTACTCCGGGTCCAGCAGGCCCTCGGGCGGGTCGATGACGATCAGCCCGTCCGCGACGGACACGGTCGGGACCATGGCGAGCACGAACGGCACCAGGATCTCCCGGCCCGCGGGCGGGAACGCGTCCCCGGCCTTGATCGAAAGCAGTTCTCCCGCAGCCGAATGCAGCACCTCGTTGACGGTGCCGACTTCGGTCCCGTCGCCGAGTTCGACGCGCAGGCCCTCGAGTTCGTGGTCGTAGTACTCGTCCGGGTCTTCCGAGGGCGGCAGGTCGGCGGTGTCCACCACGAAGACCATGCCCCGCAACGCATCCGCGGCCGTGCGGTCGGCGATGCCGTCCAGACGCAAGAGAAGCCGGCCCGAGTGCTCCCGGACCGACTCCACTTCGAATTCCCGCGTCTGGTTGGCGCGCGGCAGCTTCCCCTTCAGGAGGCTGCCGGGCGCGAACCGCAGTTCCGGCTCGTCGGTGCGGACTTCTACGACGAGTTCGCCACGCACACCGTGCGATTTGGCGACCCGCCCGACGACGAGTTCCATCTATTGATCCGTGTCGACCACGTCGACGCGAATGCCCTTACCGCCGATCCCGGCGACCAGGGTGCGCAGCGCGGTCGCGGTACGACCGCCGCGACCGATCACCTTGCCCAGATCGTCCGGGTGCACGTGCACCTCGACGGTCCGGCCACGACGGCTGGTGATCAGCTCGACGTGGACGTCGTCGGGATTGGCGACGATGCCGCGAACCAGGTGCTCGACGGCATCGGCGACGACGGCGCTCATGATTATTCGGCGGCTTCGGTGGTGGCCTCAGCGGCCTCGGCCTCGGCGGCCTCGTCCTTCTTGGCGGCCTTCTTCTTGGGGGTGACGGCCTCGGTGACCGGCTCGTTCTCGGCGGCGGCCAGCGCGGCGTTGAACAGGTCCAGCTTGGACGGCTTGGGGGCCTTGACCTTCAGGGTGCCCTCGGCGCCCGGCAGACCCTTGAACTTCTGCCAGTCGCCGGTGATCTCCAGCAGCCGCTTCACGGGCTCGGTCGGCTGCGCGCCGACACCCAGCCAGTACTGGGCGCGCTCGGAATCGATCTGGATGAGCGAGGGCTCTTCCTTGGGCTGGTAGATGCCGATGGCCTCGATGGCGCGGCCGTCACGACGGGTACGGGCGTCGGCGACGACGACACGGTACTGCGGGTTGCGGATCTTGCCCATACGGGTCAGCTTGATACGAACAGCCATGAGCTGATGCCTTTCAAATGGTTGGTCACGTCGCAATTCAGCGGTCCGCGCGAGGCGGACCCGGTTTTGCGTCAAGTGCTGTGACCGCCGCGCGGTACGGAACCGGGGACGGGCTGACACTGTCCTCGACGAGGACGGTCGTTCATTCTGCCAGAACCCCCGCGCCCCGAAGAAATCGCCCCGAACCACCCCCTGAAACGGCGACAGCCCACCGGGTCGACCCCGATGGGCTGCGTCCGGCGACGAACCTACGGCTGCACCGGCCCCGGGCTCGAGCTCCCGGACGTGAGCAGCTTCACGATCAAACCGGCCAACACGCTGATAGCCAGGGTTTCAATGGACCCCACGGTCATCTCCTCATCAGGTAGAGATTCAAACGTCTGAAGCATGACCGATTCACTTTTATCGCGCAGCCGAATCACAGAGAACGCGTAGCGGTCACGATCCGGCTCGCGACCCACGGACCGCCCCACCACATCCGCCAGCCGACCGACCGGTCCTCCACCTCCAGCGCGCCGAACTCCTCGAGCGCCCGCTGATACTCGGAGGTCTTGAAGATGTCGACGAGGACCAGTCGGCCACCCGGCCGCACCACGCGCAGCGCCTCCCGCACCGCGGCCCGGCGCAGCGCGGCGGAGGGGATGTTGTGAATGGCCAGGCTCGACACCACCACGTCGAACTCCCCCGCACCGAACGGCAGCTCCGTCATATCCGCGGTATGCAGCTCGACCCGATCGGCCACCCCCTCGGCCTCCGCATTGCGCTCGGTGACGTCCTGGGCGTTCCCGGACTGATCCACCGTGCGCCACAGGTCCACACCCACGGCCCGCCCGTTCGGCAACCGCCGCGCCGCGGCCAACAGCACGGCCCCGCGCCCGCACCCCATATCGAGGAGCCGCTCGTCCCCGCGCAGCCCCATCTCATCGAGCAGCCGATCCCACACCACGAACTTCCCCCACCGCGTGGCATGCAGGTACAGCCCGAACTGCACCGCGAACAGCGCCGCGAGAACCAATAGATACCAAGGGATTCCGAGCCCCAGCGCCGGATAGACCGCCAAGGCCACGACCAGTAATGCGACAACGACCGCGCCCATCCAGTACAGCTGCGCCGGGGCATCCAATCCGTACGCGCCCCGCCGCGGAGCCGACACCGTCCTCACGACCCGCCCTCCTCGATGAGTTCTCGCCGCGGATCACCAATCCCCCAGCGGCCCAATCCGATCGCCATTGTCCCACGCCCGCCCGCTCACGCGGTGAGCAACAAGCGCGCAGCGGCCACCGGCTCCAGGACACGGCACTCGGGCCGGGGAATCCGCTAGCGATTCGCGGTGACCGGGGAGCGGCGGTGGTAGACGCGGCCACGCAGGACGACCAGGGCCGGGGTGGCGACGGCGGCCGGGTTCTCGCGCGGATCTTCCTGGTAGACAACGAAATCGGCGGGGGCGCCGGGTTCGATGCCGGGGTGACCGAGCCAGGTGCGGGCGTGCCAGGAGGAGGCGGCGACGGCGGCGTGCGGGGTGAAGCCGGCTTCGGTGAGGGCGCGGATCTCGTCGGCTATGCGGCCGTGGTGGATGCCGCCGCCGGCGTCGGTGCCGGTGTAGATGGGGACGCCCGCCTCGTGGGCCTTGGCGACCGTCTCGCGGGAGCGGCGGTGCAGGTCGCGCATGTGGGCGGCGTAGGTGGGGAATTTGGTTGCGCCGTCGGCTATTCCGGGGAAGGTGTCGATATTGATGAGGGTGGGGACGAGGGCGGTGCCGTGGGCGGCCATGAGGGCGATGGTGTCGTCGGTGAGGCCGGTGCCGTGCTCGATGCAGTCGATGCCCGCGTTCAGCAGGCCGGGCAGGGCGTCCTCGCCGAAAACGTGGGCGGTGACGCGCGCGCCCGCGTCGTGGGCGGCGTCGATGGCGGCCTTCAGGATGGCGTCGGACCACAGCGGGGCGAGATCGCCGACCGAGCGGTCGATCCAATCGCCGACCAGCTTGACCCAGCCGTCGCCGCGCCGCGCCTGCTCGGCCACGATGTCGGGCAGCTCGCGTTCGTCGTCGACCTCGATGCCGAGTTCGCGAATGTAGCGCTTGGGTCGGGCGATGTGGCGACCCGCGCGAATGATGCGCGGCAGATCGTCGCGGTCGTCGATGAAGCGGGTGTCGATCGGTGAGCCCGCATCACGCAGCAGCAGCGCACCCGCGTCCCGCTCCACCTCCGCCTGAGCCACCGCACCGGCCGAATCCTCGTGCCCGCCACCGTGTTTGATGCCGACATGACAGTGCGCGTCGACCAGCCCCGGCAGGATCCAGCCGCCGGTGTGCACGGTCTCGGCGTCACGGATCGGCTCGTCGGAGATCAGCCCGTCACGCACCCAGAGGTCGCGGACCTCGCCCTCCGGTAGCACCACACCACGGAAATGCAGCCGCATCCGGCCTCCTCGCCTGGACGGAATGTCTCGACACCCGGGTCCACTATCGCATCAGTCGTCCAGCACGGTGATATCGGTCCGCGCCGCGCACACCTGTCGAATGGCGTGCAGCCCGGCCGCGATCACCGGATGCTCGGCGCTCCCCCGCCGCACCGCCGAAAGGTGACGGCGCACCGGGGCCGGATCATCACGCAACGGGACGCGCACCACCGCCGACTCGGGCGGCAGGAAGGCGAGCCGGGGCACCAGGGAAACCCCGAAACCGTGCGACACCATGGCCGCCACACCCGGGAAATCGACTGCCTGCCCGGCGATTCGGGGCGTGAACCCGGCCGCCGCGCAGGCGGCCGACACCACGAGGTGATGGGTGATCCGCGCCCGCCCGGTGATCCACGGCTCGTGCGCCGCATCCGCCAGCGTGACCGTCTCGCGTCCGGCGAACGGATGCCCCACCGGCACAAGCAAATCCAGTGGCTCCGTCAACAGCGGACGCTGCTCGAAGCGCGGGTCATCGGGTGCGGGGCTGCCGGGGGCGGGCAGCACGATCGCGATATCGCTGTCCCCGGCCAGCAGCGTCTCGAAGCAGTGCTGGCTCTCGTCCTCGATCAATTCCACTGTCAGACCGGGATTCTCGTCACGAAGGCGCGCGGCGGCCGCGACCACCAGTGCCGCGAGCGCGGTGGGCATCGCGCTGATCCGCAGCACGCCCGCGATCCCCGCCCGATGCGCGGCCAGCTCGGCCCGCGCGCTCTCCGCCTGCGCCGCAAGCAGATCCGCGTGCCGCAACAGCGCGTACCCGGCCGCGGTCAACTGCACCCGCCGCCCCACCTGCGCGAGCAACTCCACATCCAGTTCCCTGGCCAGCCCCCGCAACTGCTGCGACACCGTGGACGGCGTCAGATGCAGCGCCGCCGCGGCTGCGGTCACCGTCCCGTGCTCACGCAACACCCGCAGGGCCTGCAACCGAGGATCGATCATGTGGAAATTCCATACGATTGGCTACGAAAACTTTCGATGGACCCAGCCTACCGCCGCCGCGAACACTGTTCTCATGACCGCATCAGACAAACCCTGCACCCACTGCGGCTGGCCCACAACCCAACCCTTCCAAGTACTTTCGTGCCACCACACCTCCGAGGGCCTGGTCACCTATACCCGTTGCGCCTGCGGCGCCCTCGGTATCCACCTCACCCCCGCCTTCACCCGCGGGCGAATTCACTGATCAGTCGCGGCAGGTCCTGCCGGATCGGCGCGCCGTGCCCGGGAACGAGAATCCCAGCCTCGACGCCGCTGAGCGCGCGAGCGCTTTCGAGCGTGCCCGCCTGGTCGTGATTGAAGAACCCAGGCAGCAACTGCAACCCCGTCTCCGCGACCAGCTTGTGCCCGGTAACCAGCGCATCCCCGGAAAACAGCACCCCCTCCGACGGCATCAGATACGCGGTATGCCCATTGGTATGCCCCGGCGTAGGAATCGCGACCAGCCCACCCGGCAGCGCAGCCAACGTCTCGGCGTCCCCCTCCGTGGCTGTGGGCACACTCATCCCGATATGCCCGATCACCGCCCGCACGGTCTGCCCCACCCACACGATCCCCCGCCGACTCCCCAACCGCTGCACCATCTGCAGCGGCGTAATCTGCTGCAGGTACTCCCTTTTCGCATGCCGCACTTCCTCGGCCCCGGTATAAACCGGCACCCCGAGCTTCTCGACCAATGTGGGAATGGCCCCGATGTGATCCAAATGCGCATGCGTCACCACCACCGCGCGAACGTCGGCGAGGTCATTCCCGATCTCCCGCACCGACTTCAGCACATCCCCGGTATCCACCGGATACCCGGCATCGACCAGAGTCACGCCCCGCTCATCACTGACCACCGCCCAATTGACGTTGGTCCCCGCCACCACGTAGACGGACTCGGATACCTGCTCGATCTTCACGCGCAAACCGTACCGACAATCCCCACGGATGTCGTTCCCCTCCCCTTTCCACTGTATACACGAATTCGGGGCCTCATGCGGCCCCGGATCTTGGGCCATAATCGCTCGCGAAATGCCGAAACACCAGGTGAGGAGTTGCGGGATGGGTTTTGTGCTGGGCTTCGGGGAGATCGATCGGACACAGGTCGCGAGCGTGGGCGGGAAGGGCGCGAATCTGGGTGAGTTGGCTCGGATCGAGGGTGTCGCGGTGCCGGACGGGTTCTGTGTGACGACGGAGGCCTTCGCGCGGGCGGTGGCAGCGGCGCCGGGGCTGGCGGCCCTGCTCGATGAGCTCGCCCGGACGGCGGCGGAGGATCAGGCCGCCATCCGGACGTTGAGTGGGGAGATCCGGGACGCGATCGAACGGCTGCCCGTTCCGGAGGAAGTGGCAGCCGAGATCGTCGGTGCGCACCAGCGGCTCGGGGTGGCGGGGGCGTACGCGGTGCGGTCGAGCGCGACGGCCGAGGATCTGCCGTCGGCATCGTTCGCCGGACAGCAGGACACGTACCTCAACGTGGTGGGAGCCGCGGCGATTCTCGAGCACGTGAGCCGGTGCTGGGGCTCGCTGTTCACCGAGCGGGCGGTGACCTACCGGCTGCGAAATGGCTTCGGGCACAGTGCGGTTCGGATGGCTGTCGTCGTCCAGCGGATGGTGTTCCCGCGCGCCTCGGGCATCCTGATGACCGCCGACCCCGTCACCTCCGATCGGACGGTGGTGTCCATCGATGCCGGTTTCGGGCTGGGTGAGGCGCTCGTCTCCGGGCTGGTGAACGCCGATGTGTACCAGGTGCGCGACAACGCGATCGTCGCCCGGACGATCGCCAGCAAGAAGCTCGCCATCGAGCCGGTGGCCGCGGGCGGCACCGAGGTGCGGGAGATCGCGGCGGAGCAGCGTGACGCGCCGGTGCTCACCGACGCCGAGGCGCTGGGGCTGGCGCGGCTCGGGCGTCGCATCGAAGCGCATTTCGGCAGCCCGCAGGACATCGAATGGTGCCTCGACGGTGACGATTTCCGCATCGTGCAGAGTCGGCCGATCACCACGCTGTTCCCGATTCCCGAAGCCGACGATGACGAGAACCACGTCTACGTGTCGGTCGGACACCAGCAGATGATGACCGATGCCATGAAGCCCCTGGGCATTTCGCTGTGGCAGCTCACCAGCCGCGGGCCCATGCGAGACGCGGGCGGGCGGTTGTTCGTGGACGTCACCAAGCCGCTGTCGTCCCCGGAAACCCGCGACGCCTTGATCGCGGGGCTGGGCAGCTCCGATCCGCTGATCGGTGACGCCCTGCGAACCGTGATCGACAGCGGCTTCGTTCCCGTTGCTCCGCAATCGGATTCCGCCGCGCCGACCGCGATGCGCGCCGCCGCGGCCCCGCCCCTGGATGCCGACCCCGCGCTCGTCGCCGAGGTGATCGCCGACGCCGAGGCCTCTCTCGCCACCTTGAAGCGCGATATCGCGCCCCTGTCGGGCCCGGCGCTGCTCGACTTCATCCGCGCGGATATCCCTGAGCTGCAACGGGTCCTGTTCACCCCGCGCGGTCTGCAGATGATCACCACGGCGATGAACGCCTCGGCCTGGCTCAATGACCGGCTGCGAGATTGGTTGGGCGAGAAGAACTCCGCCGACGCGCTGACCCAGTCGGTGCCCGGCAACGTGACCTCCGAGATGGGCCTGGCGCTGCTGGACGTCGCCGACGCCATCCGGCCGTACCCGGAGGTGATCGCCTACCTGCGGCAGGTCGAGCAGGCGCAGCCCGCGGGAACCGCCTTCCTGGAAGAACTTTCGGCCCATCCGGGCGGTCCGGAGGCGCGGGCGGCGATCGACGGCTTCCTCGACAAGTACGGCATGCGCTGCGCCGGCGAGATCGACATCACCCGGCCGCGCTGGAGCGAAAGCCCCGCCACCCTGGTGCCGACGCTGCTCGGCAATATCGAGCACTTCGAGCCGGGCGCGGGCGCACGGCGTTTCGCCGACGGCCTGCGCGAGGCCGAGCAGACCGCCGCGCGCCTGCTCGAACGCCTGCGCGCCCTGCCCGACGGGGAGCAGAAGGCCGCCGAGACCGAGCGGATGATCGCGCGGGTCCGCACCTTCTCCGGCTATCGCGAATACCCGAAATACCGCATGGTCAGCCGCTATTTCGTCTACAAGCAAGCCCTGCTGGCCGAGGCGCGGCGGCTGGTGGACGCGGGTGTGCTGGCCGACGCCGAGGACATCTTCTTTCTGCGCTTCGACGAACTCGCGCAGGTCGTCCGCACCCGGTCCGCGGACGCCGGGCTCATCGCCGAGCGCCGGGAGGCCTTCCGCACGTATCGGACGCTCACCGCGCCCCGGGTGCTCACCTCCGACGGCCGCGCCCTCACCGGCGCCTACCGCCGCGCGGACCTGCCGCCCGGCGCGCTACCCGGCATGGCGGTGTCCACCGGGACCATCGAGGGCCGCGCCCGCGTCGTCACCGACATCGGACAGGCCGATCTCGCACCCGGCGACATCCTCGTCACCGCCTACACCGACCCGAGCTGGACCCCGCTGTTCGTCGCGATCGCGGGCCTGGTGACCGAGGTCGGCGGCCTGATGACGCACGGCGCGGTGATCGCCCGCGAATACGGACTGCCCGCCGTCGTAGGCGTCGAGCACGCCACCGCCTTGATCCGCGACGGCCAGCGCATCCGCGTGAACGGCACCGACGGCTACGTCGAAATCCTCTCGCAGCCAACGGACTAGCCGCCGCGGCCCGCGACCGGGAACGCGATTCGGCCCCGCCCGGAGAGGCTGGGCCGAATCAGGCTCGGGGAACTCAGTTCTTGGGGAACTTCAGCTTCGACAGGTCGAAACCCTCCAGGCCCGGCGGGAGTTCGTTGAGGCCGGCGGGGAGGTTGGAGATGTCGGGCATGCCGGCGGGCAGGCCGGGCATGCCCGGGAAGCCGCCGCGCACCTTCGGCGGCGTCGGGCCGCGGCCGCCCTTCTTGCCCTTCTTGCCTTTGCCCTTGCCCTTGTTGGCGCGGGCTCCGGGCATGCCGAATTGGCGGCTCATCGCGCCCATCATCTTCTTGGCCTCGAAGAAGCGGTCGACGAGTTGGTTGACGTCGGAGACCGAGACACCGGAGCCGTTGGCGATGCGCAGGCGGCGGGAGGCGTTGATGATCTTGGGGTTCGCGCGCTCGGCGGGGGTCATGCCGCGGATGATGGCCTGGACGCGGTCGAGCTGCTTGTCGTCGACCTGAGCCAGGACGTCCTTCATCTGGCCCGCACCCGGGAGCATGCCGAGCAGGTTGCCGATGGGGCCCATCTTGCGGATGGCCAGCATCTGCTCGAGGAAGTCCTCCAAAGTCAGCTCGCCCGAGCCGATCTTGCGGGCGGCCTCCTCGGCCTGCTTGGCGTCGTAGACCTGTTCGGCCTGCTCGATCAGGGTGAGCAGGTCGCCCATGCCGAGGATGCGCGAGGCCATGCGGTCGGGGTGGAAGACGTCGAAGTCCTCGAGCTTCTCGCCGGTGGAGGCGAAAAGGATGGGCTGGCCGGTGATCTCGCGCACCGACAGCGCCGCACCACCGCGGGCGTCGCCGTCGAGCTTGGTGAGCACGACACCGGTGAAGCCCACGCCGTCGCGGAAGGCCTCGGCGGTGGAGACCGCGTCCTGACCGATCATGGCGTCGAGCACGAACAGCGTCTCGTCCGGGTTGACGGCGTCGCGGATGCCCGCGGCCTGCCGCATGAGCTCCTCGTCGATGCCGAGGCGACCGGCGGTGTCGACGATGACCACGTCGTACTGCTTGGTCTTGGCCTCTTCGATACCGGCGCGGGCGACATCGACCGGATCCGACGCCGAGACGCCCAGCGGGTTCTCGCCGCCGCCGATGGAGGTGCCCGGGTGCGGCGCGAAGACCGGCACGCCCGCGCGCTCACCGACCACCTGCAGCTGGGTCACCGCGCCGGGACGCTGGAGGTCACAGGCCACCAGCAGCGGCGTATGCCCCTGTCCCTTCAGGTATTTGGCGAGCTTGCCCGCGAGGGTGGTCTTACCGGCACCCTGCAGACCGGCCAGCATGATGACCGTGGGCGGGTTCTTGGCCAGCCGCAGCCGCCGCGTCTCGCCGCCGAGGATACTGATGAGCTCCTCGTTGACGATCTTGACGACCTGCTGGGCCGGATTCAGCGCGGCGGAGACCTCCGCGCCCTTGGCCCGCTCCTTGATCTTGGCGATGAAGCCGCGCACGACGGGCAGCGCCACGTCGGCCTCGAGCAGGGCCAATCGGATCTCGCGCGCGGTCGCGTCGATGTCCGACGGCGAGAGGCGTCCCTTGCCACGCAGATCCTTGAGGGCACCGGCCAACCGGTCGGAAAGGGATTCGAACACCGATGCTCTCCTGAATCTCGAGGGACTGTCACTCGAGATACCAGGGTAGTGGGCTATTCGAGTGAGCGTGGCCGTGGCCCCGGCCTGCGCAGGTCGTGCTTCTCCGTCGTCACCATGCCGACGGCCTCACGGGCGGTGAGCCCCAATTCGAGGGCGAGCCCGTCGAGCATCGCCCATTCGACCTCACCGAGTTCGGTCTCGGCGACCGTCGAGGCGATGGTCATGGCGGTCACCGCCTGCTGACCGGTGAGGGTACGACCGGGCAGCCAGGAGACGACCCAGCGGTCGCCGCCGACGCAGCGTGCGATGTGAGAGGTCAAATCACTCGTCATCATCGACGCGGATACGACTTCGATTGCCACCGACCTGCTCCCCTCATTCCGCGGACAGCCGTGCCCAATTCCGGAGCTCGTGATCGAGACCTGCACGCGAATACTAGGGTGTGACACCGGTCACTCGACCGGTATTTCAGCAAATTGCCTGCAACATTCTTATTAACTGGCAATCGTACGGTTTGCCAGCTAATTCCGATACCTGGCGATTAATCAGAAAACCGCCGGAAGATCCAATTCAGCTGTCCGATTCGGGAGGATTCTTCGGTTGCTGCGGCGGCACCACCGCGAGCACCGCCGCCGTGATCTCGGCGCGCCGCTCCGGCGTGTCGGTGGCGCCCAGATCCAGGCAGAACGAGTCGATGACCGCCGAACCCATGGTCACCACCTTCGCCCAGCAGACATTCACCCCCGCGTCGGCGAAGGCCGCGGCCAAACGGCTGAGCAGGCCGATCCGGTCCTCGGCGCGCAATTCCAGCAGCACCCGGCCCGGCTCGGCGGTCTCGTGCCAGAACACCCGCGGCTGCGCCTGCGCGAACGGACTCGGGCCCGTGCCCGCGGCATCGCGCTCCTTGCGGGCCAGCACCGAGGCCAGATCCAGATCGCCATTGATGGCCCGGATCAATTCCTGGCGCAGCAGACCCGGATCCGGCGGATCACCGAAACGCGGGGCCACCACGAAGGTGTCGATGGCCGACTTCCCGACACTGGCCAATTCGGCCGAGAGCACCCGCAGCGAATGCACCGCGAGCACGCCCGCCGCATCCGAGAGCAGTCCCGGATTGTCCGGCGCGACCACGGTGACCACGTGGTGATAGCGGCCCTCCCCCGGCTGCAGATCCACGTGCACGCCACCGGCTTCGGCGCGTTTGCGCAACTCCTCGGGAATCGGGGTCGGCTCGGCCGGTTCCTCCCCGGCCATGGCGCGGCGGCAATTGCGCACCAGTTCGCCGATGAGCGAGGCCTTCCAGTCGTTCCACACGCCCGGCCCGGTGGCCAGCGCGTCGGCCTCGGCCAGGGCGTGCAGCAGCTCCAACAGGTGCGGGTCGCCGTCGAGGGCGTCGATCACCATCTTCACGGTGTCGGAATCGGTGATGTCGCGGCGCGTGGCGGTATCGGGCAGCAGCAGGTGATGGCGCACCATGGCCGAGAGCGTCTGCACGTCGGAAGGCCAGAGCCCCAACCGTTTTCCGATCGACACCGCCAGTTCCGCACCGACCACGCTGTGATCCTCGGTGCGCCCCTTGCCGATGTCGTGCAGCAGCGCGCCCAACAGCAGCAGGTCCGGTCGCGCGACCCGGGTGGACAGCGCACCGGCCTGCGCGACCGCCTCCATCAGGTGACGATCCACGGTCCAGGTGTGCATGGCGTCGCGCGGCGGCAGGTCACGCACCACGCCCCACTCCGGAAAGAGCCTGCCCCACAGGCCCGTCCGATCCAGCGCCTCGATGGCGTCCACGGTCCCGCGGCCCGCCCCCAGCAGCACCAGCAGGTCGTTGAGCGCGTCCTTGGGCCACGGCTCGCGCAGTTCCGGCGCGTCCTCACCGAGCCGGTTGAGCGTGGTCGCCGACATGGGCAGCCCGGTCTGCGCCGAGGCCGCGGCCACCCGCAGGACCAGTCCCGGATCGCGCTGTGGCCGCGCGTCACGCGCCAACACCACCTCCCCGGAATGCTCGACCACCCCCTCATCGAGTGGTCGGCGCACCGGGACGCGGCGCAGGCGGGCGAGCCCGCGCCGAGGCAGTGCGTTGCCCGCGGTCCGCAGCCCCACATCGGTGGAGTAGCTGACCGTGCGGGCCGCATCGCTCAAGGTCCGCGCCAGATCGAAGCGATCCCCCAGCCGCAGGGCCGCCCCGATCTCGTCGGCGTCCTGGGCGCGCAGCTGGTCGCGGGCCCGGCCCGCCACCCGGTGCAGTTCGGTCCGCACGTCCAGCAGTCGGCGATGCGCCTGCTTCAGCCCGCCGCCCGGCACATCCGGACCGAGCCCCGGCATGGCGTCGGTCAGTTGTGCGATGGCGAGGGCGTCGAGCAACTGAATGTCGCGCAGCCCGCCGCGGCCGTTCTTGAGATCGGGTTCGGCGCGGTGGGCGACGTCTCCGCTTCGGCGCCAACGGGTGTGGGCCTGCTCGATCAGGGTGTCGAAACGGGACCGGATTCCGGCACGCCAGTCCCGTCGGACCCCGCTGATCAGCAGACTGCTCAGGCCCTCGTCGCCGACGATGTGCCGGGCCTCGAGCAGGCCGAGGGCGGCGGTCATATCGTCGGCGGCCACGCGCAGCGCCTGCGGGACGGTGCGCACACTGTGATCGAGCTTGATGTGGGCGTCCCAGAGCGGATACCAGAGCTGATCGGCGACCTCGGCGACCCGCTTGGGGTCGATCCCGTCGTAGAGCAGCACCAGATCCAGATCGGAGTAGGGCAGCATTTCCCGCCGGCCCAATCCGCCCACCGCGACGATGGCGAGCCCGCTGTCGGCGGTGATGCCGACCTCGTGGCCCTTGGTGGTCAACCACAGTTCGAACAGGTCCACCAGCGCCTCGCGCAGCGCCTCGGCGTCGAGACGGGAGGAGCGGCCGTTGGCGCTGTGCTCACTCAGCAGTTGGTCGCGGGCCCTCACCAGATCCGAAGCGCCATTGGAAACCTTGTCGGCCCCGGCCTTCTCGTCGCGTGCTTGCTGAAAACCCACAACCCACCACCCATCTCAATTCAGTTCGTCACCCACGTGGTGCGTCTCCCACATGGGGGCGGCCCCGCCTCCCGCCGGTTCGACACCGACGGGGGCCGGGGCCGCCACTGGATCCGCTTCGAGTCAGCGCATCGCGAATTACAGAGCGTCGGCTCCGCGTTCGCCGGTGCGCACCCGGATGATCGCGTCGACCGGGGTCACCCAGACCTTGCCGTCACCGATCTTGCCGGTGCGGGCGGCCTCGACGATGACCTCGACGACCTTGTCGACGGAGGCATCGTCCACGACCACCTCGACCCGAACCTTCGGGACGAAGTCGACCGAGTACTCGGCACCGCGGTAGACCTCGGTGTGGCCCTTCTGGCGGCCGTAGCCCTGAACCTCGCTGACGGTCATGCCGAGCACGCCCGCCTGCTCCAGGCCGGTCTTCACGTCCTCCAGGGTGAACGGCTTCACGATCGCAGTGATCAGTTTCATTTTCGTCATGCCTCCTTGACGGCGGCGGTGCGCGCCGCACCACCCACAGCAGCGAAATCGTATGCGGTTTCCGCGTGCTCCGACTCATCCAAGCCCACGAACTCATCTTCCTCGGAGGAGCGCAGGCCGATGGTGTACTTGATGGCGAAGGCGATGATCAGCGTGACGATGAACGAGAACGCAAGCACCACACCGGCACCCACGGCCTGACGCCACAGCTGGTTGAAGCCGCCGCCGTAGAACAGACCCTGGACACCGGCCGGAGCCTCCTTGGTGGCGACCAGACCGATCATCAGGGTGCCGATGATGCCGCCGACGAGGTGGACGCCGACCACGTCGAGCGAGTCGTCGAAGCCCAGCTTGAACTTCAGGCCCACGGCCAGGGCGCAGGCGACACCCGCGATCAGACCGATGGCCAGCGCGCCGAGGACGTTCACCGAGGAGCAGGACGGGGTGATGGCGACCAGACCCGCGACGATGCCGGACGCGGCGCCCAGCGAGGTGGCGTGGCCGTCACGCAGCTTCTCCACGAGCAGCCAGCCGAGCATGGCCGAGCAGGTGGCGAAGGTGGTGGTCAGGAAGGTGGAACCCGCGGTGCCGTTGGAGGACAGCGCCGAACCGGCGTTGAAGCCGAACCAGCCGAACCACAGCAGACCGGCGCCGAGCATGACGAAGGGCAGGTTGTGCGGACGCATCGGGGTCTTGGGCCAGCCCTTGCGCTTGCCGAGGACCAGGCACAGCGCCAGACCCGCGGCACCGGCGTTGATGTGGACGGCGGTACCACCGGCGAAGTCGATCACCTTGAGCTTGTTGGCGATCCAGCCGCCGGCGTGAATGATGTTGCCGCTCGAGTCGGTGGCGTTGAAGTCGAAGACCCAGTGCGCGACGGGGAAGTAGACGACCGTGGCCCAGATCGCGGCGAACAGCGCCCAGGCGCCGAACTTGAGGCGGTCGGCGACCGCGCCCGAGATCAGGGCGACGGTGATGATCGCGAACATCAGCTGGAACGCGACGAACACGGTCATGGGGATGCCGGTGTTACCCGCCAGCGGGATGCCGATCGCGTCGGCGGCCTGAATGCCCTTGGACGGGTCGGCGGCCACCGCCGGATGGGCGTCCGAGCCGATCAGACCCTTGAGTCCGAAGAACTGGGTCGGATCACCGATCAGTCCGAATTTATTGTTGCCGAACGCCGTCGAGAATCCGAAGATTGCCCATAGGACGCCGACGATGCCCATGGCACTGATGCTCATCATGATCATGTTGAGCACGTTCTTGCTACGGACCATGCCGCCGTAGAAGAACGCGAGCCCAGGGGTCATCAACAGCACCAATGCCGAGCTCGCGAGCATCCATGCCGTGTCGCCGGTGTTCGGCACATCAACGATGGGATACGCCACCTTTTTGTCCTCCTCATCTACGGCCCCGCAGCAACCTGCGAATAAGCCTGCAATGAGATTCGTCAGTCGGTGTTTCCTCCGTGATCCTGCGGCGTTTCGCGTAGGTGAACGGATGAGATTGCAGTGTTGCGGTCACGTTTCCGAAACCGCGCCACTGTTACGACGACATTGTGAGGATGATGTTGAATTCGGTATCGGCGCAGGTCAGTACGGATTATCCGAGCAGCGCGTCGACGAAGGCACCGGGTTCGAAGGGAGCGAGATCATCCGCGCCCTCTCCCAAACCGACCAGTTTGACCGGTACGCCGAGCTCGTGCTGCACCTGGAAGACGATGCCGCCCTTCGCGGTTCCGTCCAACTTGGTCAGCGCGACACCGGTGATGTCCACGACGTCGGCGAAGACGCGCGCCTGCATGAGGCCGTTCTGGCCGACCGTGGAGTCGAGCACCAGGATCACCTCGTCCACCGCGGCCTTCTTCTCGACCACGCGCTTGACCTTGCCCAGCTCGTCCATCAGACCGGTCTTGGTGTGCAGGCGGCCCGCGGTGTCGATGAGCACCACGTCCACGCCGCGATCGATACCGGCCGACACCGCGTCGAATGCGACGGCCGCCGGATCCGCGCCCTCCCTGCCGCGCACGGTCTCCGCGCCCACGCGCTCACCCCAGGTCTGCAGCTGATCGGCGGCCGCGGCACGGAAGGTGTCGGCCGCACCGAGTAGCACCCGACGCCCGTCGGCCACCAGCACGCGCGCCAATTTGCCGGTGGTGGTGGTCTTTCCGGTGCCGTTCACACCGACGACCAGCAGGATCGACGGGTGATCGTCGTGCGGCAGCGCCCGAATCGACCGATCCAGCTCCGGCCGCAGCGCCTCGATCAGCACCTCGCGCAACAGCGCCCGCGCCTCGGCGGCGGTACGCACGGTGCGGGCGGCCATCTCCTCGCGCAGGCGCTCGACAATGGCGGCCGTGCTGGCGGTACCGAGATCCGCCATGACGAGCGTGTCCTCGATCTCCTCCCACGAGTCCTCGTCCAGATCGCCACCACCCAACAGACCCAGCAGCGACTTGCCGACCGCGTTCTGCGAGCGGGACAGACGACCGCGCAGACGGGTCAGACGGCCCGCGGTGGGCTCGATCTCGGCGACGGCCGGGGCGGAAGTCTCGGCCGGAACGGCGGTCTCGGGCGTGGCGCTCGGCGCACCGGCACGAGCCGCGACAGCGGCCTCCGCCCCCGCGGCCACCTCAGCGGCGGCGACAGCGGCCTCGGCGGCTTCCTCGGCCGCGGCCTCTTCCGAAACAGGCTGCTCGGCAACCTCACCCGCACCCTGGTCGGCGGCGGCTTCACCTGCCTGCCCGGCCTCCTCGACGGCCTCCGCCCGCGCCTCGGCCTCGGTCGCAGCGGCGCGTTGCGACGCGGCGGATTCATCCGCGGTCGCATTCCGGTCGGCCGCGCCGGCAGTCCCCTTCGCGGCGGTGGATCCGCCGGCGGCAGGGGTTCCATCCTGCGCGGCGGTGCCGGAATTGGCCTGACCAGCAGCGGTCGGCGTGGTCTTACCAGTTGCATCCGCCTTGTCGGCGGCGGTGGAATCGGTGGAGGTGACGGACTTTTCGGCGGACTCTTCGGTCGGGGCGGGTTCGGGGCCCTGGACCGGGTCGGGGAGGCGGACGTTGGTGATGCTGCGTTTGGCGGCGTCGCGGGGGATGGCGGCGTCGTCGCCGATGTGGGGCTGGCCCTCGTCGTCGGTGCGCTCGGGCGGGAGGGGCTTGGGCTTCGGCTTGGCGGCCGGGACCTTTTCCCTCTCCGCGGTGGAGCCCTGGCTGAAGCTGAATCCGCTCGAGGCCTGATATCCGCCCGACCGGTCGGTGATCTCCTTGGTTTCGGTGGTCTCCGGGGTCAGCGAGATACGGCGGCGCTTGTTCAGGGCATATCCGGCAACCAGCGCCACGAGCAGCACCGCGGCGATCGCGGCGATGAGGATCCAAGCTTCTGCAGTCGTCACGCCCCCATCCTTTCAGAGGCAGTTGTATTGCCGGTTTCACATACCTACCGACGCGTCGACGGGCAGTGTCGTGTATCACACGGCCATGCCGTGCGCGCCGTCGACACGCCGGGGTGGGGCTTGGAAATCCCAACAACTACCGACCGGTCTGCTCGTCTACGTGCCACAGTGCGGAAGGAGCGGCGAATGCGACACCGAGACAATAGGATCGGCGACGTGACCGATCGAAATGTGCTTGGGGGACCGCTGGAGGAGTGTGGCACCGATCCTCTCACCGGCTTCTACCGGGACGGATGCTGCAGCACCGGCCCCGAGGATTTGGGCAGCCACACCGTCTGCACGGTGGTGACCGCGGAGTTCCTGGAGCACCAGAAGTCGATCGGCAACGACCTCATCACCCCGCGTCCGGAGAACAACTTCCCCGGCCTGCAACCCGGCGACCGCTGGTGCGTGGTGGCCGTGCGCTGGCTGCACGCCCACGAGGACGGCGTGGCCGCGCCCGTGGTGTTGGCCGCGACGCACGAGAACGCGCTCGAGGTCGTTCCGATGGAGACTCTGCGCAAATACGCCGTCGACGTCCCCGACGACGTCAGCGACCTGCTCTGACCCCGCGTCCGCTCATGCCCTGACCCGACCGGTCAGGGCATGTCCCCGGCTTTGCGCAGGAGAGCGTCGGTGGCGCTGCGCAATTCGACCCGGGCCGCCACCAATTGCGGGTCGGAGGCGAAGGCCAGGCGATCGGCGCCGGCGTGGAACTGGCCATTGAGCACCTGCAGCGAGATGGCGGCGGCGACGGCCCCGAAGAACAGGGCCACCAGGGCGGGCCGCTCCCCCGCCAGGGTCAGCGCCAGCGCGGCCTGGCCGCCGAATACGGCGGCGGTGGCCGCGGAGACCAGCAGCGAGTGAATCATGGCCGCGCGCAGCGATTCTCCCTCGTCGTAGGCGTCCACCACGGCGATGCCCAGGCCCAGCACCACCAGGTCGGCGGCCAGCACCGAGAGCATGGCGGTCTGTGGAAGCACATTGAGGCCCAACAGGATCAGCGCCGCGCTCAGACCCAGCAGCAGCGCGCCGACGGTGAGCAGTCCGGCCGCCGAACGCCGCGAGTCCTCCGACCATTCGGCGTGCTGGCCCAGCATGCCGAGCATGGTGCCCAGCAGCGCCAGCAGGGTGATCGCGCCGAGAAGGTAACCGGCGGGCAGGAATCCGCCCGCGGCGGGCATGGCCAGCACCGCGCACAGCGGTATCAGCCCGACCCGCCACACGCGGTCCACCCGCGCGACCGCCCGCTCCGGCAGCAGTTGGACGAACACCCCGCTGAAGGCCAGCACCGGTGCGCACACCAAGACGATCCGAACCCCGTCGAACCAGGGATGGGCCCCGGCCAGTCGATCGGCCACCACCGCCGCCGCGTATACCAGCAAACCGCTGGCAGCCCTGCGTAACAAGGGCTTTCGCGGATCCCGCGCCAGCAGATACAAACCGAGCCACCATGCGACACCGAACGCCGCGGCCGACACCCATACCACGCAGGGAGCGTACTTCCCCACTGCCGGTTTGCGGGTTGATACCGTGACGCCGTATATGCCGTTCTACCAGCATTTTTCGCCATTCGAGAGGGCTCGTCACACCTTCGCGTCGGTTCGGACACACGCAGGTCACGAAGGGCCCCAACGGGTTTCACAATCGACCCCGTGGAGGGGCCGAAATTCAGGCGGTCCGCGGTGCGTGGCGGCGACGGTGCGCCTTCTGACGGCAGGCGGGTGAGCAGTAGCGAGCCGGGCGGCCGGTTCCATTGGGGTGCAAGGGCGTCGCGCAGATCGGGCAGTGTGGTGTAGGGGTTCCGTTACGCATGGCGGTTTCGTCACGGAGCGGAGTCGTCCTCCGACGTTTCGTTACGGGTCCGGGTGCCACGCGTGGGCGCATCGAGTCCAACACCAGGGCGGCCGGGTGGGCCAGTTCGGAGCCGGGCGACAGCCGTTGGATGGCAACGCATCCCGTGAACAGGGCCAGCACATCCGACAGTGACA
Source organism: Nocardia sp. CDC153 (assembly GCF_035818515.1). NCBI lineage: Bacteria > Bacillati > Actinomycetota > Actinomycetes > Mycobacteriales > Nocardiaceae > Nocardia > Nocardia sp. CDC153. The sequence continues at coordinate 1,520,479 of NZ_JAYKYU010000002.1, forward strand.
GATCCGGCCGCACCGAGCCGTGCCGCTGGGCGGCGGTGAGGAGATCATCGAGCGCGGTGTGAAAGCGGTCCCCCGCGCCCCGCACGAGCTCGCGCGGCCACCCGTCATTGCTGACCATGTCGCAGACCGCCTGATTGCGATGCGCGGAGGTGATCACCTCGGTACAGAACGAGAAGAAGGCCGCTCCGGGATCCGCGGCGTCCCGCAACCGATGCGCGAGCCCGGTCAATCGATCGATCCGCTGCTGCATAACCGCTTCCACCAGCGCGGTCTTGGTCGGGAAGTGCCGATACACGGTGCCCGCACCCACACCGGCCCGGCGAGCCACCTCCGCCAACGAGACCGAGGTGCCGCCCTCCGCGAGGGCGCGATGCGCCGCGGCCAGGACCAGGGCGCGATTGCGCCGCGCATCGGCGCGCGCATGGTCCGCGGGGCGCGATCGCGCGTCCGAAGAGCGCGCTCCGACAACCGATTCGATTGCGTCCGTGCCCGATTCGCGGGACCGTCCGGCAGACTCCTCGGCCAGCCCGTCCGCTCGGGCCCGCCGAGGGGACGATCCCGCGGGTCGGGCAATGGCTCCGGGCGTGGACTGGTCGTGGGGCAGGGTGGGGGCGGACATTTCGTTACGCCGGTCCTTTCCGGTGGTGGCCAACCGGAAACGGGTGGTTCTAGTTTCGGATACGGGTCGACCGACCCGAATACTACCGAACGAACGGGTGACCATGTCTTCTCGTAGTGATCTGGTTCTGGTGACGGGTGCGACCGGCAAGCAGGGCGGGGTGACGGCGCGGCGGTTGCTGGCCGTGGGGCGGCCGGTGCGTGTACTGGTGCGTGATCCGGAATCGACTGCCGCACAGGAACTCGCGGCGGCGGGGGCGGAAGTGGCCGTGGGGGATTTCGATTCTCCCGAGACGGTGGCGGCGGCGCTGTCGGGGGTGGGCGCGGCATTCCTGGTGCCGCCGGCGACCTTCGGACCGAACGGGTGGGACACCGATCTGGAGGTCGAGCGGGGCGTGCGGTTCATCGAAGCGGCCCGCGCCGCTGGGGTCGAGTTCATCGTGTTCACCACCGTCGCCTCGCTGACGCAGGACGGGAAGTGGGGTGCGCAGGGGAAGCGGCGGGTGGAGGAGGCGCTGCGAAACAGCGGGCTGCACTGGACGATTCTGCGTCCGGCGCGCTTCATGGAGAACTACTTCATGCAGGGCCATCCGGTGGACGGCATCAATGACGGTGTGCAGAAGCATCTGTTCCCCACCGACCGGCCGGTCCAATCCATCGCGATCGAGGACATCGCCGTGTTCGCGCAGCTGGCCTTCGACGATCCGGCCCGATTCCACGGCCAGATCCTGGAATTGGCGGGTGACGCCCTCACCATGCCCGAGGCCGCGGCCGCCATCTCCGCCGCCACCGGTCATGAGATCCGGTACGTGGAGGCCACCGAGGCCGAGGCCGACGCGATGGGTCCGGAGGTCGGAGCGGCGTGGCGGTTGTCGCGCCAGGGCGAGGGCTGGCACGCGGACATCCCCGCCCTACGCGAAATCCATCCCGGCCTGCGGACCTTCGACGCGTGGCTCGCCGAATCCGGTGCGGCGCGGTTGAAGTCGCTGCTGGATTGGCGAGCCGTCGTGCGACGGTGAACTACTGCAGTGCCCCGTTGTAATCGGGCAGTTTGAAGGTCTGCTGGGCGTGCCCGCCGGACAGGTCCGAGGCGCTGTTGCCGATATTGGCGACGATCGTGTACCCCTGGGCCTCGATCGAGGCGCGAGTGGCGGTCTTGTAGTCGGCGAGCGCGGCCGCCCCGCTGGACCCGGTGGTCAGTCCGCCGCCGTAGAGCCCGTCCACCGAGTAGCCGACGGACGACAGGTTGATCTGGGTGTAGAAGTTGATGACCGAGGGCCGCCCGGTCACGAAGATGAGGGACGCGCCTTGGCTTTTCGCCCACTGCGCCAGTTTCAGGATGGGCGGGATGGCGGGCGTGATCGGGCCCGGGTGGTAGGTCGTCTCCAGCACCGTGTTGTCGACGTCGAAGACGATGGCGGGCTTGGTGGCTCCCGGCAGCGCGGTGGTCAGGTAGGTCTGGGCGGCGGTGGCGACCGTGGTGACATCGCTGATCCACTGGCTGTACGGGGGCAGGTTGCCGCCGCCGCCCGAGCCGGACAGCGATCCGGTGCCGGACCCCGAGGCCGATCCGGAGCCGAGTCCGGAGGATCCGGAATCGGCCAGGGCGACGGGGAGCGGGGCGGCGAGGCCGACGGCGAGTCCGGCGGCCACTACGGCGAGGGAGCGTCTCATGGGGCGGGACGCTAGCGCCCCACCCGTGCGACGCGCAGGCGTTTCACTTTGGCGTTGACCAGAATTCCCGCTCAGCGGGATGGCCGGTCATCGTGTCGTCGTGGTGAATTAGGTTGTCGCGCCGACCAGGTTCTCTCCGCGCATGCGCTGCGAAATCACCTGGGTGATGCCGTCGCCGCGCATGCTGACACCGTAGAGGGCGTCGGCGATCTCCATGGTCGGCTTCTGGTGGGTGATGACGATCAGCTGGCTCTTCTCGCGCAGCTGCTCGAACAGGCCGATGAGGCGGCGCAGGTTGGTGTCGTCCAGCGCGGCTTCGACCTCGTCCATGACATAGAACGGGGAGGGGCGGGCGCGGAAGATCGACACCAGGAAAGCGACTGCCGCCAGGGACTTCTCACCGCCGGAGAGCAGCGAGAGCCGCTTGACCTTCTTGCCCGGCGGGCGCGCCTCCACCTCGACGCCGGTGGTGAGCATATTGGCCGGATCGGTGAGCAGCAGCCGCCCCTCGCCGCCGGGGAACAGCCGCGAGAACACGCCCTCGAATTCGCGCTCGACGTCCTCGTAGGCCTCGGTGAAGACCTGCAGGATGCGCTCGTCCACCTCGGCGACCACGTCGAGCAGATCCTGGCGGGCCTTCTTGACGTCCTCGAGCTGGGTGTTGAGGAAGGTGTAGCGCTCCTCGAGGGCCGCGAACTCCTCCAGCGCAAGGGGATTCACCTTGCCGAGGGTGGTGAGGTCCTTCTCGGCGCGCTTGGCCCGGCGCTCCTGGGTGGCGCGGTCGTAGGGCATGGGCTGCGGTTCGCTGACGGATTCGCCGCGTTCGCGGGCCGCCTCGTACTCCATCATCTCCAGCGCGGTGGGCGGCATGGGGACGTCCGGGCCGTATTCGGCGATGAGGTCGTCGAGGCTGAGGCCGAACTGTTCGGCAATGTTCTGCTCGACCTGTTCGATGCGCAGCGCGGCCTGGGCGCGGGCCACCTCGTCGCGGTGCACGGCGTCGGTGAGCTGGGACAGCTGGGTGGCCAGGGCGCGCGAGCGCTCCTTGGTCTGATCCACCTGGGCGGCGAATTCGGTGCGGCGGCGCACCAATTCGTCACGGCGGGTGGCGGCCTGGGCGACCACCTGCTCGAGTTCGGCGGCCACCTTCTCAGCGGACTGCGCGACCACGGCGGCGACGGCGGCGGCCTGGCGGCGGGCGGCCTGGGCGCGTTCGGCGCGCTGCCGGTTCTCACGTTCGGCGCGGGCGGCGCGACGCAGCGAATCCGCCTTGCCGCGCACCGATTCCGCGCGCTCCTCGGCGGTGCGGACGGCCAGCCGGGCCTCGACCTCCATGGATCGCGCCTCGGCGAGGGCGGCGGCGGCCTCCTCGCGGGCGTATCCGGCGGTCTCGGTGCCCGCGGCCTCCGGATCCATATCGGCCTGTTCGGATTCGGCGTGGCGCAGCCGGTCCTCGAGTTCGGCCAGTTTGGCCAGCGTCTCCTCGCGGCCGGTTTCGGCGTCGGCGCGCTGGGCGAGCAGGCGATCGCATTCCTTCTGCGCGGTGCGCGCGGAATGCCCGAGGCGGCCGAGCCGGTCGTAGATGGCGACGAGGGCCTGATCGGATTCGTGCAGGGCGAGCAGCGCGTGGTCGACGGCCTCCTTGCGATCGGTCTGCTCGGCGAGGGCCCCGGCCAGCGCGGCCTCCAACTCCTCGGCCTGCCGCTGCCAGGACTCCAATTCCTGCTTGGCGGAATCGATCTCGGCCTGCACCTCGAGCTGGCTGGGGGCCCGGTCGGAGCCGCCGAGCACCCATCCGGTGCCGGTCAGATCGCCGTCGCGGGTGACGACGCGCAGTTCCGGGCGCGCGGCGATGACCTGGGCCGCGGTGGCCAGATCATCGGCGACGGCAATGCCCGCGGTGAGCGCGGCGATGGCGGCGCGCAGGTTCGCCGGGCAGTCCACGACCTCGCTCAGCCAGCGCGCCCCACCGGGTAGTCGCGAATCCGCCTGCCCGGCAGCGGACATCGCACCGCCGGTGGCGTCGGCGAAGACCAGGGCGGCGCGGCCGCCGTCGGCTTCCTTGAGCGCGCGGACGGCGGCGTGGGCCGAGGGGCCGGTATCGGCGGCCACCGCGTCGGCCAGCGGGCCGAGGGCGGCGGCGACGGCGGATTCGAAACCGCCGTGCACGCGGATCAATCCGGACAGCGGGCCGAGCAGGCCGTCGGCGCGATGCTCGAGCAGCCAGGCCGCGCCGTCCTTGCGGCGCAGGCCCATGGTGAGGGCCTCGATGCGGGCGGTGAGGGAGGCGACGCGTTTGCCTGCCTCCCGGTCCTTTTCGCGCAGTTCGGTGACGCGCTGGTCGGCCAGGGCGAGGGCCTGGGCGGCGTGTTCGTAGGCGGTGTCGAGGCCTTCCTCGCCCGCGTCGAGTTCGGTGAGTTCGCCCTGGACGGCCTCGAATTCGGCATTGGCCTCCTCGCCGCGGCGGCGGGCCTCGGCGATGGCGGTGGACATGCGGGCGATCTCGCCGTCCACGGATTGGGCGCGGGTGCGCAGGGTGTCGACCTGACCGGACAGTCGGGCCAGGCCCTCGCGGCGGTCGGCGATGGCGCGCACGGCGGCCAAGTGGGCCTGTTCGGCGGCCTTGGCGGCCTGCTCTCGTTCGTGCAGTTGCTCGCGCGCGGCTTCCAGGGTCTCCGTAGCCATTTCGACCGCTTCGCGCAGTTCGGCCTCTTCGGCCTCGACGCGATCGGCCTCGCGTTCCAGTTGTTCCGGATCGCGGCCGGTGCCGGTCGGTTGCTCGATGGTGAGGTTGCGAGCACGATCACGCGCGATCCGGATAGTGGCATTGACGCGTTCGGTCAAAGCGGACAGCTGGAACCAGGTCTGGGCGGCCGCCTCGGCGCTCGGGGTCAGCTTGGAGAGCTCGAATTCCTGCTGTGCCAGGGCGGCATTCGCGGCATCCAGCTCGGCCTGGACGTTCACGTGCTGTTCGCGCGCGTACGCCTCCTTGCTCTGCTGGCTCTCCAGCTCGCGGCGGCGGGTCACCAGATCGTCGGCGGCGAGGCGCAATCGGGCATCGCGGAGTTCGGACTGGACGGTCGCCGCGCGCCGGGCGACCTCGGCCTGCCGTCCGAGGGGCTTCAACTGCCTGCGCAGTTCGGTGGTGAGGTCGGTGAGGCGGGCCAGATTGGCCTGCATGGCGTCCAGCTTGCGGACGGCCTTCTCCTTGCGCCGCCGATGCTTGAGCACGCCCGCGGCCTCTTCGATGAAGGCGCGCCGATCCTCCGGCCGCGACTCCAGAATCGCCGACAGCTGCCCCTGACCCACGATGACGTGCATCTCGCGCCCGATGCCGGAGTCGCTGAGCAGCTCTTGGACATCCATGAGGCGGCACGAGTTCCCATTGATCTCGTACTCGCCCGCGCCGTCACGGAACATTCGGCGCGTAATGGACACTTCGGAGTACTCGATGGGCAGCACCCCGTCGGAATTGTCGATGGTCAGCGTGACCTCGGCACGACCGAGCGGCGCGCGGCCGGCGGTGCCGGCGAAGATGACGTCCTGCATCTTCCCGCCCCGCAGCGCCTTCGCGCCCTGCTCACCCATCACCCAGGTGAGCGCGTCGACGACATTGCTCTTCCCCGACCCGTTGGGCCCGACCACACACGTGATCCCGGGTTCGAATCGCAACGTCGTCGCGGACGCGAAGGACTTGAACCCCTTCAGCGTCAGACTCTTCAGGTGCACAGCGGCCCAGACTACCCCCTCCCCCACGATTGCCCCGAGTATGCCGGAATGCCGAGTCCCCAGATCGGACCAGCGCGGGCCCGGTTCGGAAAAGTCAGGCCGCGATCGGTATGCGGAGGTGGCGACGCCACAGTTCGAGCAAAGGCAGAGCCACAAAGGTTGGGCCGAGCCAGGCTATGAGCTCGGACGGGCCGTAGAGGGGGCCGTTGAGGGCGAAGGCTACGACGAGGGTGGCGGTCCAGAGGGCGATGTAGGAGCCGCCCAGGCCGTGGACGTAGGCGTGGGTCCACGCGCCGCGGCGGTAGCGGGCTCTATGGCCCAGGTCGGCCAGGGCGTAGGTGAGGGCCGAGACAGGGATCAGCCACCAGAGGTCGGGGCGGTGCCAGAGGACCATCACGGTGGCTGTGATGCAAATGGCGGCAAGGGTTTTCAGGTACCAGGGCCACCCGTTGAGGGGGTGCCTCGCCGCCGGGGGTGCGGACCAGATCGGCTGGGGCGGCGGGGATTTGACGTCGGTCCAGGCGACGACGGGGCCCAGGAGTAGACCGAGGGTGCCGACGGTGATGTGCAGGGCCAGGAGGGCTGTGTATGTGGGCATGGCCCACCTCCACGGGTTGTGAGCGGGGCGGCCGCCGGGCTCAACGGGTGCGGTAGCGGTTCCAGGCCGCGGATTCCCAACCCATGACGACGCGGAAGACGAGGACCGCGCCCCAGGGAACGGTGACCCAGATGGGCCAGAAGTAGGTGAATTCGCCTGCGGCCAAGGAGATCGCGGCCCAGATGAACAGGCACAGGAGGCTGACGCCCAGCCAGGCGCTGCCTTCGATTTGCTGCCAGATCGGCAAGCGTGCGCGCGAAGTGGACTGGGATGCAATGGTCTTGGGCAGCTTCGGGAGGTCCTGGAGGACGAGTTGGAGGTCCTCGCGGGTGGTGGTCGCGTAGACGCGGGTCAGGCGGTCGTTGTATTCGGCGAGGTCGAGACGGCCGTCGGTGAGGTGGCGACCGAGCAGGTCGGCGACGTGGGCGCGTTCGGTGTCGGAGGCGCGGGTGCCGGTGGTGATGTCCATGTCGATCCTCAACGGTCGAGAGGCGGTAGATATTCCATTGTGGAACATTGGTAGGTCCAGGATAAAACTCCACAGTGGAATGTCAAGCACTTCAAAGTGAGGGCGGGTGCCAGCACATTTGCCAGCAGGGGTTATAGGATGCGATCGTTAGTGGCAGTTCTCGGACAAGGAGTCATCGTGGACCTCGAATGGTCGGCTGCCGATCTGGCGTTTCGTGATGAAGTGCGCAGCTTTCTCGACGAAAAGTTAACCGACGATCTTCGCCGCGCCGGGCGGTTGGCGACCAGCGTCTATCCCGACCACGAAGCCAGCATGAAGTGGCAGCACATCCTGCACGAGCGGGGCTGGGCCGCCCCGGCGTGGCCGGTGAAATACGGCGGCTGCGACTGGAGCCTGACCCAGCACTACATCTTCGGTCGCGAATGCACCCTCGCGGGCGCGCCGAACCTGTCCCCCATGGGGATTCGCATGGTCTCGCACGCCATCATGGCCTTCGGCACCCCGGAGCAGAAGGACTACTTCCTGCCCCGCATCCTCACCGGCGAAGTCTTCTTCTGCCAGGGCTATTCGGAGCCCGAGGCGGGTTCGGACCTGGCCTCGCTGTCCATGGCCGCGGTCGCCGACGGCGAGGATCTGATCGTCACCGGCTCCAAGATCTGGACCACCCACGCCACCGCGGCCAACTGGATCTTCGCCCTGGTCCGCACCTCCAAGCAGGCCAAGAAGCAGCAGGGCATCACCTTCCTGCTCATCGACATGCGCACCCCGGGCATCGAGATCCGGCCGCTGGTCATGACCTCCGGCGAGCAGGTGCAGAACCAGGTCTTCTTCGATCAGGTCCGGGTGCCCAAGGCCAATATGCTCGGACAGATCGACGACGGCTGGACCGTCGCCAAGTTCCTGCTCAACTTCGAGCGCGGCGGCGGCGCGGCGGCCCCGATGCTCCAGGTCATGGCCGAGGAGCTGGCGCAGGCCGCCAAGGATCAGGTCGGACCGAACGGCGGTGCGCTGCTGGACGATCCGGCCTTCGCCCACCGGCTGGCCGATGCCCGTCTGCGCGCGGACGTGCTGGAGATTCTCGAATACCGCACGCTCGCACTGGTTTCCAGCGGCAAGGACCCGGGTCCGGCCGCCTCCACCATCAAGATCCTGGGCACCGAGCTGAGCCAGACGCTCACCGAGTTGGCCCTCGAGGCCGCGGGTCCGCGCGGTCGCGCGTATCAGCCGCACGCCACCATGCCCGGCGGCCCCATCGCCGATTTCACCCCGCCCGCCGACGGTTTCGTCACCGGCGAGGAGTGGCAGGCGGTCGCCCCGCTGCGGTACTTCAACGACCGCGCCGGTTCGATCTACGCCGGTAGCAACGAGATTCAGCGCAATATCATCGCCAAAGCCACCCTGGGACTGTAGCCATGGACTTCTCTTTCACCGCCGAGCAGGAACTGCTCCGCGACACCGTCACCGAATTCCTCACGGCCCGTTACCCGCTGGAGGCGAGCCGGGCCGCGGCCCGCACCGGGGCCGGGTGGCAGCCGGAGATCTGGCGCGGACTGGCCGAGGAGGTCGGGATTCTCGGCGCGAGCCTGCCGGAGTCGGTGGGCGGCATCGGGGGCGGGCCGGTCGAGACCATGATCATCGCCGAGGCGCTGGGCGCGGCGCTGGTGCTGGAACCGTATGTGGACACCGTGGTGGTCGGCGGCGGTCTGCTGCGCCGCAGCACCGGCAAGCGGGCCGAGGATCTGCTGGCGGGCATTGCCGCCGGTGAGGTGGTGACCGGATTCGCCGCGCTGGAACCGCAATCGGGCTACGACTACACCAATGTCGCCACCACCGCCGTCCGCGACGGCGACGACTGGCTGCTGTCCGGCGAGAAGACGGTGGTCACCTCCGCGCCGCTGGCCACCCACCTGCTGGTGACCGCGGCCGTGGACGGCGATATCGCGCTGTTCGTGGTGGATTTCGACGCCGCCAACCCGCCCGCCGGTCTCACCGCGCGCTCGTATCGCACCATCGACGAGCGTCAGGCCGCCGATCTGAGCTTCGCGAATCTGCGCCTGCCCGCGGACGCGCTGCTGCTGGCGCAGGCGGGCGCGGCCATTGCCGCCACCCTCGACGAGGCCATCGCGGCGGTCTGCGCGGAAACGGTCGGGGCCATGCGCAAGGTCCTCGCCGACACCGTCGCCTACACCAAGCAGCGCCAGCAGTTCGGCGTCCCGATCGCCAGCTTCCAGGCCTTGCAGCACCGCATGGTGGACATGCTGTTGGAGCTCGAACAGGCCGTGGCCGCAACCTATCTGGTGACGCTCAAGCTGGATGCGCCCGCGCCCGAGCGGGCCCGCGCCGCCTCGGCCGCCAAGGCCACCATCGGCCGCGCCGCGCGTCGCATCGGCCAGGAGTCGGTGCAGCTGCACGGTGCCATGGGGATGACCGAGGAGCTGGCCATCGGCCATTTCTTCAAGCGCCTCACGGCCGTTCAGTACGAGTTCGGCACCACCGATCAGCACATCGCCCGCTACGCCGCCCTGACGCGGCCGTAGCGGTTCCCGCGCACCGGTTTCAGGGGTGATCCGGTGCCAGGCCGGGGTTCCGGCGGATCATGTGCCAGATCCGCCGGGACCCGGCCACTAACGCCGCTGTCCGTAATTGCTGCTGACCGGTATCCGTTCGGCATCGCGCGCGGCGGATTCTCGCGTAGTGGCGGCCCCACGGGCCGAACCACGCACGGCGAGCACGATAACCAGCGCCAATGCGGGCCCTGTGACAAAACACAGCAGACCCAGCGCGATCAGCAGAACTGTTCCCACGTGCGGATTATTGTCCGCCATGCCGCATTTCGCACAATTACGGCAAACGTGGCTCTTCGGGCGGGTATTCGGTCGACGACGGGTGTGACCGGGCTCATAGTCGCCCACCCGTCACGTTTCCCCGGCCTGTCTCGTCCAAGGGGTGCATTCGAACCGAGGAAAGGACGCACCCATGGCCCGCATGAACCTGCAGAAGTCCGCCCCCGAGATCTACCAGGCGTGGATCGATGCCGAGCTCGCCATTCGCCGTGGCCCGCTCGACGCGACGGTGCGGGAACTGGTGAAGCTGCGGGTCTCCCAGATCAACGGCTGCCTGTTCTGCATCGACATGCACGCCACCGAGGCCCGCAAGGAGGGCGAGACCGAACGCCGGGTCTGGCATCTCAACGCCTGGCGCGAGTCGGCCCTGTTCACCGAGGCCGAGCGGGCGGCGCTGGAATACGCCGAGGCCGCAACCACACTCGGCCCGCACGGGGTGAGCGATGAGATCTGGGCCGCGGTGGAGAAGCACTTCGACGAGGGCCAGCGGGCCGGACTGGTCGCGGTGACCGCGCAGATCAATCTGTGGAACCGGATCGGCGTGCCGATGCGGCTGGAACCGCCGGAGCACTGAGCCGACCCACCTCGCCGGAATCTCGTTGACAGGCCGCGCGGTCTGTGGCTGATTGACGGTATGAGCAGCCGTGTCGGCGGGGCCGAGGTGAACAGCGTGCGGATCGCGGCGGTGGGCGATCTGCACATGCGGGAGAGCATGCGCGGACGATTCCGTCCCGCGCTGCTCGCCCTCGGCGCGCACGCCGACGTCCTGCTGCTGGCGGGCGATCTCACCAATGGCGGCACCCTGCGCGACACCGACGCCCTGTGCGCGGAGATCGAGGACCTGCCGGTGCCGGTGGTGGCGGTGCTCGGCAATCACGACCACGATCGACGACTCGGCTTCCGAATCTCGGCCAAGCTCAACGACATCGGCGTGCACATGCTCGACGGCACGGCGATCACCCTGCCCCTCAACGGCATTCGCCTCGGCATCGCCGGTGTGATGGGCGGCAGCGGCGGTTTCCCCGGCCACCCCGGCAATCCCGCCGAGGGCAGCATGGAGCACCGGCAGCGCTTTCTGCGCGGTCCCGCCGACGCCGTGCGGCTGCGCGCCGCCCTGGAATCCCTCGACTGCGACATGCGCGTCGCCCTCATGCATTTCGCGCCCGTGGTCGACACCCTGGTCGGCGAGAACCCCAAGATCTACCCGGGCCTGGGCTGTCAGCAGCTCGCCGATGCCGTCGACGCGGGCGGCGCGGTGCTGGCCATTCACGGACACGCCCACGGCGGCACCGAATTCGGCCGCACGCCCGGCGGTGTCGAGGTCCGCAATGTCTCCTACGCGGTCATCCGTAGCGCCTACCGCGTCTACACACCGACACGCCCGGCCGACGCGTGAAACCGCTTTCGCTATCCTTTAACGGAATCTCTACCGACGGCGTGCCGGGAAGTCTGGTCGGCCGGTCCGAAACCTCGGGCCGTAGGGTCCGACCTGGGAGTTTCTATGCGGCCGCCATTTTCGATCTTGACGTATTCTGCTGCCGTGAACGCTCGGCTATCCGTCGTATCCTGCACATATGCATGCCGCTCAGATGGCCGAGGAATATCCGGTGATCGATTTGGACTCCGACGCGATCGATGCGGCGAAGTTGCTGGCCGAGCATCGGCTCCCGGGGATCCTGGTGCTCGACGCGAACGGGAAGCCGCACTCGGTGCTGCCCGCCTCCCAGGTGGTGCTGTTCATCGTGCCGAAGTACGTGCAGGACGATTCGACGCTGGCCGGGGTGCTCAACGAATCCATGTGCGGCCAGGTGGTGAAGCGGTTGCGGGGCAAGAAGGTTCGCGACGTGATTCCGGAGCGGCTCACCAAGATCCCGGCCGCCAAGGCCGACGACAATATCGTCGAGGTGGCGGCGCTCATGGCGAAGTACAAGTCGCCACTGGTGGCGGTGCAGGACGGCGACACGGTGCTCGGTGTGATCACGTCCTCGCGGCTGCTGGAAGTGGCGCTCGCGAACTGAGCCCGCCGGGGCGGTGCCCCGATGTGCCGCGGCGGTGGCGGCCATGACCGTCGCCATCTCGGTCGCGGTCTTCACGATCGCCTACATCCTCATCGCGTCCGAACGCGTGCACAAGACGGTCGCCGCGCTGGTCGGCGGCGGCGTGGTCATCGTGTGCGGCATCGTCGACTCCGACGACGTCTTCTACTCGCACGAGACCGGCATCGACTGGAACGTCATCTACCTGCTGCTCGGCATGATGATCATCGTCGGCGTGTTGCGCCAGACCGGCATCTTCGAATACGTCGCGATCTGGGCGGCCAAGCGCGCCAAGGGATCCGCGCTGCGGGTGATGATCCTGCTGGTCCTCATCACCGCCACCGCCTCGGGCTTTCTCGACAATGTCACCACCGTGCTGCTCATCGCCCCGGTGACCATGCTGGTGTGCGAGCGCCTGGAGATCTCGCCGACGCCGTTCCTTATCGCCGAGGTGCTGGCCTCCAATATCGGCGGCGCGGCCACCCTGATCGGCGATCCGCCCAACATCATCATCGGCAGCCGGGCGGGGCTGTCGTTCAACGACTTCTTCCTGAACATGACCCCGATCGTGCTGATCGAGCTGGCGGTGTTCACGCTGCTGCTGCCGCGACTGTTCCGGGGCTCGTTCGAGGTGGACCCCGAGCGGGCCGCCGACATCATGCAGCTGCACGAGCGCGAGGCCATCCAGGACCCGAAGCTGCTCATCAAGTGCGGAATTGTGCTCGCGGCGGTTTTCGCGGGATTTTTCGGCCACCCGATTTTCCAGCTCGAACCGTCGCTGGTGGCTTTGCTCGGCGCGGGCGTGCTGGTGTTGATTTCCGGTCTGCCGCAACGCGATTACCTGTCCGCGGTGGAATGGGAGACGCTGCTGTTCTTCGCCGGATTGTTCGTGATGATCGGGGCGCTGGTGAAAACCGGCGTGATCGGCCGACTGGCGAAATACGCCACCGAACTCACCGGCGGAAACGCCCTTGTGGCAACCATGCTGATACTCGTCGTCTCAGCGGTGCTCTCGGGCGTCATCGACAACATCCCGTACGTGGCGACCATGGCCCCACTGGTGGCGGAGCTGGCCGACCACGTCGACAGCCCGGTGCAGTCGGACGCGCTGTGGTGGGCGCTGGCATTGGGCGCGGATTTCGGTGGCAACCTCACAGCAGTCGGGGCCAGCGCAAACGTAGTTATGCTCGGGATCGCCAGGCGGTCGGACCATCCGATCTCGTTCTGGGAATTCACCCGCAAGGGCATTCTGGTGACCGCGGTCACCGTCGCGGTGGCCGCCCCGTATCTGTGGCTACGCTATTTCGTATTCGCCTGACCTGCGACAAAGGGCACAACACGGACACCTTCTGTGTGGCGATTGGCTATTTTTGCGAAGGCTGACCGACAATGGCAGCCGCCATGTCCATATCCAGCACCGATCACCCGACCGCGCCGGACAGCGACCGCCAGGACGCACCGGACGCCCCCGCGATCCCCGGCAGCTACCGGCTGGATCTGGATGGCCTGCGGGGTGTGGCTATCGCGCTGGTGGTCGCCTTCCATATCTGGGCCGGGCGGGTGTCCGGCGGTGTGGACGTGTTCCTGGTGCTGTCGGGATTCTTCTTCACCGGCATGCTCATCCGGCGCGCCGACGGCGGTCCGGTGGGTGTGGTGACCACCGTGCGGCGCACGCTGCGGCGGTTGCTGCCCGCCATGGTGGTGGTGTTGGCCGCGGTGGTCGTCGCCACGGTGACGCTGCTGCCGCACACGCGGTGGTCGGATATCGCGGGACAGACGATCGCTTCGCTGTTCTACTACCAGAACTGGTATCTGGCGCTGTCGTGGTCGGATTATCTGGCCGCCGACCCGTCGGTGAGTCCGCTGCAACACCTGTGGTCGATGTCGGTGCAAGGGCAGATGTATCTGGCGCTGCTGGTCGTGGTCGCATCGGTCGCGTTCGCGCTACGCCGGGTGCTCGATGCGGGCGCGTGGAAACTGGCCGCGCGACGTCCGTTCCTACGTCGCGCCGGACGGCACGGCATGCTGCGGATGACGCTGGCGGCGATCTTCGCCGTCGTGGCGATCACGTCGTTCTGCTATGCGACCGAAGGGGTTTCGACCCAGCAGGGCTGGAACTACTACGACACCTTCGCGCGCGCGTGGGAGCCGCTCGCCGGTGCGCTGCTGGCGATTCTCGCGCCGCTGATCCGGCTGCCGAAGCCGACGCGAGAAGTGTTCGCTTGGACGGGAATCGCCGCGATCGCGTGCTGCGGCTGGATCGTCAACGGCGTCTTGGTCTTTCCCGGGCCCGCCGCGCTGATTCCCGTACTCGCCACGGTCGCACTGATTCTCGCGGGCGCGGGGCGCAACACCGCCGATCAGCCGCTGGTCAACCGGCTGCTGGCCGCGGGGCCGATCGTGCAGCTGGGCGGCTTCGCGTATGCCCTATACCTATGGCACTGGCCGATTCTCATCTTCTACCTGGGTGAGACCCATCAGCGGCGGGCGGGCGCGATCGGCGGGCTGGGGATCATCCTGGTCTCGCTGCTGCTGGCCTACCTCACCCACCATCTGGTGGAGGAGCCATTGCGCCTGCGCTCCAAGCCTTCCGCCACCCCCGCCCGCGCCCGCGTGCTCACCGGTGTGGCCGTCTCCACGGTGGGCGTGCTGCTGCTGGGTTCGACGCTGGCGTGGCAGTGGAGCATGGGCGCGCGGGCGCACGCGGTCGGCGAGCTGGATCCGTCGAAATACCCTGGCGCGGCGGCCCTGACCGACCACGCGCTGGTGCCGCGCGCACCCATGCGGCCCACCACCGAGGAAGCCCCCGCCGACATCGCCTACCCGACCCGCGACGGCTGCATCTCCGACTTCGACACCCGGGCCGTGACCACCTGTACCTACGGCGATCCGAATGCCCACCGCACCATCGCGGTCGTCGGCAATTCCCATGCCGAGCACTGGATTCCGGCGTTCCAGATCCTCGGCGAGGAGTACCACTTCCGCGTCGTGGTCTACCTGAAGATGGGGTGCCCGCTGACGGTCGCCGAGGAGCCCATGTACAAGGGCCAACACAATCCGGACTGCCGCGACTGGTCGGCCGAGGTGATCGACCGGCTCGGCGTCGAGCACCCC
Organism: Nocardia sp. CDC153; assembly: GCF_035818515.1. Taxonomy (NCBI): domain Bacteria; kingdom Bacillati; phylum Actinomycetota; class Actinomycetes; order Mycobacteriales; family Nocardiaceae; genus Nocardia; species Nocardia sp. CDC153. The sequence continues at coordinate 1,535,560 of NZ_JAYKYU010000002.1, forward strand.
GATTTCGTCTTCACCACCGCCACCCGCCCCAGCGACGGTGGCGGCGACGAGACGCCCCAGGACTACGTCGATGTCTGGACCGCGCTGACCGAACGCAACCTGCGGCTCATCGGCATTCGCGACACCCCGTGGCTGCGCAAGAACGGCATTCGCTACCGGGCCATCGACTGCCTGGCCGGGGGCGGCAATCGAATCAGCTGCGGCATCAAGCGAACCGACGCGCTCTCCCCCGAGAACCCCGCCGCCGCACCGGCCGCGGCCTTTCCGAACATGCACCTCATCGACCTGAACGACGCCGTCTGCGAGCCGGACGTGTGTGCCGTCGTCGAGGGCAATATCCTCGTCTACCACGACGAACATCATTTGACCGCAAGCTATTCGCGCTCCTTGGCCCCCGAGCTGGGCCGGCAACTCCAGCCCATCCTCGACTGGTGGTGAATCAGTGCGCTCCCGGGCGCACGATCATGAGCACGACCACCACCGCCCACAGCAGGTTGTAGATCCCGGCCAGCATCGACAGGCGCCGCAGCAGCCGCCCATCGTCGGGCTGATCGAGGGCCTTGCGCTGGTCGGGGTGGATGAAGACCGCCAGCAGGCCGCCCGCCAGGAAGGTGAGCGCCATGGCGAGGGTGACCCAGATTTCGCCCATCCGGCCCTGGAGGTCCGCCAGCAGGATGCCTACGACGGGCACGCTCAGGGCCAGCACCGCGTAGACACCGGTGATGCGGTGAAATGCCTTCGCCACCGCGATGTTCCGCTCCGGAGCTGCGGATCCGGCGACGGGCGCGTAGCGCGGAAACAGGCTCGCGGCGACGGCCGAGCCGCCCACGAAGATGATCCCGGCCAGCACGTGCAGCGAGAGCAGTGCCTTCTGCATTGCGATTCCTCCAACCTTCAGTCAGGCTGAAGCATAGCTCTGGGCTTCAGTCTGATTGAAGGTTGTGTGAAAGGTCACCGCCGTCACGAAAGCTGGATGCTCAGCGCGCGTTTCGGGCGTTGAACGCGGCCACGAGGCTCGCGCCGACCTGCCGCTGATGCGGCTCGGCGGCGGTCCCGAACAGCCGCTCGTCCACCTCGGCGACCACCGCTTCCGCCGCCCGCAACAGCCGCCGCCCCTTGGCCGTGAGCTCGATCGTGGACGCCGATCCGGCCCGTGCCGTCCGATCCCGCACCCATCCCCCGGCCACCATGGCCTTCACCGCCGTGTGCACGCTCTGCACGCTGATCCCACCCATGCGGGCCAGATCGCTGAAGGAGGCCCCGGGCACACTCGCGATATGCCCGAGCAGCGCCAGCCGGGCGACGGTCAGATTCAGCTCCGCCAGCCCCGCGGCCAGTTCCGCCTCCACCCGGTGCGCCAAGGTCAGCAGGATGATCGAAGCGCTGGGAGGCGGCGGCGCGGGCCGATCGGTCTCGGTGCTCACCGCCCCATCCTCCCGCATGTACGGGGGCCGATTTCCGCCGGTGGCCGCGAGGGCGGGTGGCGGGCCTAGCATCGGATTCATGACGATCGACGACCTGGTGGGGCGGTGGCGGTTGACGGCATGGACGGCGACCGATGAAACCGGCGCGGTCACAATGCCCTTCGGGGCGCAGCCCCAAGGCGGCGTGATCTACACGGCGGGCGGGTGGATGAGCGGCCAACTCGCCGCCGACCCCCGCCCGAACCTCGCCACCCCGATCGCCCTGGCCGGCAGCGAAGCCGAACGCGCACAGGCATATTCGACCTACATCGCCTACAGCGGCGAATACCGTGTGGAGGGCGACACCGTCATCCACACCCTGCGCATGAGCCTGTTCCCGAACTGGGTCGGCACCGAACAGCGCCGCACAGTGGAGCTTTCCGGCGACCGCCTGGTGCTGAGCACCCCGCCGACACCGGTCGGCGACCGGGTGTTGGTCAACGCCCTGCACTGGATCCGCGCCGAGTAGGGGCCGGGCACCGCCGTGCGCGCCGACTGAGAATCGCTGCCGTCGCCAAGATTTCGTCAAGAGGTCACTGGAATTCCGTCAGGGGCACGTTAATTCGCCAAGCAGGTCATTCTCAGCGGGCTCACAGCGTGCGACCGTCGACATTCCGTCGACGAGTGAAGGGGTGTGCGGGTGGCGCTGAAGGTTGGAGTGACGCCGGAGCAGTTGTGCGGGGCCGCGGGACAGATGGCGGATCTGCGCGACCGGGTGCGCGGCATCCTCGGCACGCTGGAGAACTCGCTGTCGGCCAAGGGAAACGCCTGGGGCGGCGACGGATACGGCAGCACCTTCGCCGACGGCGATCAGGGCTACCTCGCCGCGCACCGGAACCTCGTCGAGGGCATCGCCAATACCGCCACCACCCTCGGCTCCTACGCCGACGGCCAGCACCGGGCCGCGGATCTGCTGGCGCACACCGACCATCGCAGCGGCAACGGCTTCCGGCGGTAGCGCGCACCGGTGTCGATCAATATTCCCGGTGAGCTGCAATGGCTCGGCTGGATCGCCGGCTCCGACTGGCCCGACGGCGACGAAGACTCGATGTGGGACATCGGCGAGGACTGGCGTGCCGCCGCGAGCGCCCTGCGCGAGCTGCTGCCCGACCTGGCGGCCGCCAAGCGGGCCACCATCGAGGCCTACCCCTGGGGTGACGGCATCGAGGCCATGACCAAGGCCCTCGACCAGCTCGACCACGGCGACCAATCGCTGCGCCACCTCGCCGAAATCCTCGACGCCGTCGCCGAATCCGCCGACGGCCTGGGCACCGAGATCGAATACACCAAGATCCTCATCATCTCCTCGCTCGGCATGCTGGCCATCGAGATCGCCGCGGCCTGGCTGTGGCCGCCCACCGCACCCCTCACCGAAGCGCTCGCGACGACGGCCACCCGGGTGGCGGTGCGTCTGCTCGGCGAGCGCGCGGTGGCCGCCATCGCCCGCTTCGCCGCCAAAACCGGTCTCGCCGCGCTGGCCAAGTTCGCGGCCGAGCACATGGTCGTGTCGACGGTGCTCGGCGCGGGCCAGGATCTGGCGATCCAGGCCTACCAGGCCGGCGCGGGCCACCGCGACGGCATCGACTGGGACCGCGTCGGCACCACCGCCTACACCGCCGCCGCGGCCGGTGCCGTCGGCGGCCCGGCGGGCTCGCTACTCGGCAAAGCCGCCACCCACATCCACCTGCCGGGCGGCCGAATCGGCGACGCCTTCAAGGGCGCGGTAGTCGGCGCGGGCTCCGGCATGGCGGGCGGCGTCGGCGCCTGGGGCATAGGCGGTTTCGCCAACGGCTGGACCTGGGACCCCCGCATCCTCACCAGCGCCAGCGCTTACGGCGTCACAGTCGGCGGCTCCAAGGGCTTCCGCCACAGCCCCAATGCCGGTGGTCCCGAAGCCCGGCCCTTCAACGCGGCCGACCCCGCACCCGGCGGACGTCCGCACGTGCCGGGCGAGGCCACGACCCCACCCGGCCGCGGCGGCGACGGAAGCACACCCGCACCGGAGCCGTCCTCCTCGCCGTCCCCGCAGTCCGCCCACAGCATGGGCGGCGACGGCAGCACCGAGCACCCGCAGAACCGGGTCGGCGGTCCGAGCGGCGTGCCCGAGGGGCGCGCGACGATTCCGGAGGGCCGGACCGGTGCGCCCCAGGGGCGCGCGGGCGGAAGCGAAGGCCGCCCGGGAGTTTCGGAAGCACCGGGCAGAGGCACGGAGAACCGTGCCGCTCCGGCGGGCAATGGTGCGCGAACGCCGGAGTCGCCGCAGAAGTCCGGTGGGTCGAACGGCCAGCGGGGCGGCGCGAGCGAGAGCCGTACCGCCGGTGCCGAATCCCGCGCGGGCGCGGGTGACCCCCACGCCGCGAAGGGCACCGGCCAGCCGGTCGCGGCACCCCAACCCCACCCGCAATCGGAGGCCACCCCCAAGCCGGAATCCAAGGCCGAGCCCAACGCCCAGACGGAGACCGGGGCCGAGGCCGCGCCGGAGACGAAGCCGGAGGTTCGGCAGCCGTCCGTGGGTGGGGATTCGCTGGACCCGGCGCGGGAGAAGCTGCGGCAGTTGGGCGTTGATCCGGATGGCATGAGTCCGCAGCGGTTGCGCCAGGCGGCGGAAGACGCGTTCGCGAAGAAGGCCGACGAGTTCGCAAACCGGACCGCCGCCCTCGAGGGCGCGGGCCTGCGCCCCCACGAATTCCGGGTCCAGCGGATGGAACTACAGAAGCAAATCGACGAATTCCTCGGCCTCCGCCGGGACCTGCGCGCCGACCTCGCCGATGTCGCCGACCCCGCCGTCCCGCAGCCCCCTCTGACCACGCCCGACCCCCGGCAAACCGTTCCGGACCCGGTCACGCCCCCGGACCCTGTGACCACCCCCGACCCACAGACCCCGGCTCCGCAGCCGCAGGCACCGCAAACCAGAGGCGAGGAAGAGCCCAGCCCGCGCCCGGACAACGACGAGTGGCCCGACACCACCTCGAAAACCCCCTACACCCCACGCTATTTCACCCTGCCCCCAATCCCCCACTTCGACCCCGCACCCCCGCCCCCCGACTCGATCTGGCACCCACAACCCGAACCACAGCCACAGCCCGAACCCCAGCCGCAGCCGCAGCCCGAACCCAAACCGACCCCGGATCCCACCCCGGACCCAGCGCCGACACCTGACCCGATACCCGCGCCTACCCCTGATCCAACGCCAACGCCAACGCCAACGCCGACCCCGACTCCTACACCCACACCCGACCCCACACCCGACCCCACACCCACGCCTACCCCAGATCCCACACCGGACCCCACCCCTACGCCCGATCCGACACCGACGCCAGTTCCAACACCCTCGCCCACGCCGGATCCAACACCCACGCCCACTCCCGACCCCAAACCCACTCCTACGCCCGACCCGACACCAGTTCCAACACCCACGCCTACCCCCGACCCCACACCCACTCCAGATCCCACACCTACCCCTGACCCAACGCCGGACCCCCCGTCGCCGCCCACTGGCCACGTGGATGGCGGTGGTCGGTCCAATGGCGGGATCGATGCCGGCGGTGGCGATTCGAGGAATTCACTGTGACAAACGAACGTGCCAAGGCCGAGATGGCGGATCTGCTCGACGAAATGCGGTGGCAGATGGCGGAAGTCGCGCGGATTCAACGTGAGCGAGCCGGGATCGTCGGCCGCGCCACCATCCGCAAGCGGGTGACGGTGACCACCGACGCCAATGGTGTCGTCACTGACGTCCGATTCTCTTCGGGCATACAGGATCTCGACTATCCGGAGATCGCGGACGCTGTCGTCCGTGCCGCGGCCGAGGCGGCGGCCGACGCCGCTCGCCAGGTCCGCGAGCTGATGGCGGACTTCCAGCGACGCCGCACCGGCCTACCTACTTTGAGCGACCTGGTTCCCGGCGCGCCCGACGTCCGCACCGTACTCCCGCCGATCACCGGAACCCTTCCGCGCCAATCTGATTCGCCACAGCCGCTGCAGGAGGACGCCCACCGCGACCCGCGGCACTTCTACGGCGAAGCCGGCTGGTGACCGCGCTCACATCCACCGCAAGGGAACCGGAAATCCGGCCCGCACCGCGGTAATGGAACCGTAAATGCCGAACCGGCCGCCACTGCCACGGTGTTGAATCGAGATCCCGATCCACCACCCCCGTAGAAGAGGCAACAATCATGGGCATCATCGACACGGATGTCTGCCTGTCGTCTGTCCAGGTGCATTGGTCCACCTCCGACGCCGCGTTCATCGCCCGATCGGACCTCTACCCGGGATTGGTGGCCCGCAACGAATGGTCCTCCCTCGCCGCCATCGACACCCTGATCGATCTGATCGACGGCCAACGCCGCCACGGTCGTTCCGCCGACCGCCCGGCTGCGTGAGGCGCAGGCCACCCAGGTCCGATCTCGAATTCGACCGCCGCCGCGAGGCTTTGCGCACGAACCTGTGGTTCGTCCCGACACTCGAAGTCCTGGCGGCGGTGGGTTTGTTCGCGGTGACCTACGCTCTCGATCGCGCGATATACCGTGGCGCACTGGCGATTCCGTCATGGATCATCGGCGGCACCCCCGATGCCGCGCGGCAGGTCCTGACCGCGATCGCCGCGGCGATCATCACCGTGGTCGGGGTGGTCTTCTCCATCACTATCGTCGCCTTGACCTTGGCGTCGACCCAGTTCGGTCCGCGCATGCTGCGCAACTTCATTCGCGATCGCGGCACTCAGCTCACGCTCGGGACATTCGTGGCGAGCTTCGTCTACGCGATCGCGGCACTGGTCTCGGTCGGCTCGGACTTCGTCCCGCACATCTCGACCACCGTCGCGATCGCCTCGATGGTCGTCGATCTGGCAATGCTGATCTATTTCATCAACCACATCGCGATGGCGATCCAGCTGCCCAATGTGATCGCGGGTATCGCCGCGGAAGTGGCGATCGCGGCCGACCGCGGCCGGGCCACCTCGGCGCAGTTGCCAGAGAACGGACCCTCGGCGGAGGAACTGCTGGCGGTACTGCGCGATTCGGGCGGCCAGGTGCGGGTGACGGGAAGCGGGTACCTGCAGTACATCCGGCACGAGAAGCTGGTCCGGCTGGCGGCGGCGGAGAACGCGGTCATCCATCTGCCGTACCGGCCCGGCCACTTCCTCACCCAGGGTCAGGTCGTGGCGCACGTGTGGCCACCGGAGGCGGCCGAACGGATCGCCGAGAACTTCGACCGCGGTCATGTCGCCGGCCCGACCCGGACGCTGACGCAGGACATTTCCTTCGGCATCGACCAGATCGTCGAAATCGCCCTGCGCGCACTGTCTCCCGCCGTGAACGACACGTTCACGGCGCTGACCTGCATCGACTGGCTCGGCGACTGTCTGTCCCGGATCGCGGTCGCCTGGCATCCCGTGCCGGTCCACCGGGATCGCCACGGTTACGTGCGGGTCATCGCCACCCAGGTGAGTTACGAACGCCTGGTCCAACGCGCGTTCGAGAAGATTCGCCAGGCCGGACAGGGCATGCCCGCGATCCAGATTCGCCAGCTCGACGCCCTGACCGAGATCGCCGAGCACACCCACGACCCCGATCGGCGTCAGGTACTGCTCGAGCAGGCGGCGATGATCGAGCGCTCGGTCCGCCAGTACGTGGCCGAAGAATCCGACCGCGACGACGTACTGCGCCGCCACGCCGCGCTGCTCGCCCGCATCGGATCGACACGGGTGTGACGTCGAATTCGCGCACCGGCGAAGCTTTCCGGGACCATCCGGGTTTGGCCAATGCCATCGTGGCGCGGTTCAGGCCGATCGGGAGACAGCTGGGCCGTCAAGGATCCATCAAATCGGGCCGGAACATCTTGTCCGCGGTCACCGGATGCGGTGATATCGCTCTTGTGATCGCATTCGCCGGACCTCGTCGCGCCCTGCGCGTCGTCGTCGGTGGTGCCCGGCACCGATTCGAGTGCACGCCGTCGGCTTTGGAGCTCTTCGGGTTCCAGAGTGAGGACGAGCCGCCGAGTCGGGCCTAGCCGAACTCACATCCCTTCCCGCGCAGCGTGATCCGCGCGCGGTGCCGCCGGTTCTCGGGCGGCGGTCCATCACATCCCGCGAGTTCTTTCGCGGAGTTTCTCGTGCGCGCCCGCATCTGGGCGGGGCGCACGCCATCTGATTGGAGAGCTATGTCCGCAGCCCTGTCCAGCACCCGCGTCGTTCTCGTGACCGGAGCCGATACGCGGCTCGGTTTCGCGACGGCGCAGCGGGTGATCGCCGACGGCGACACCGTCATCGCGCACATCCTGGACAAGAACCACGCCGACGAGACGACCCAGCGACTGCAGGCCACCGCCCGGCCGGGCCAGGTCCGGATGGTGCAGGCCGACTTCGCGCGACTGGCCGAGGTCGACGAACTCGGCCGCACCCTGGCCGCCGAGCTCACCGGGTTGGACGCCTTGATCCATGTCGCGTCGATCGCGGCACCCGACGCGCGCACCCACACCGAGGACGGCCACGAATTGACCCTCCAGGTCAACTATCTCGCGCCGCAACGGCTGACCATGGCGCTGCTGCCCGCCCTGGCGGCGGCGCGGGGCCGGGTCGTCTCGGTCACCTCGAAGCTGCATTCCGCCGGGAGCATCGACTACTCGGACCTGGACCGCCGTCGCGGCATCTACACCCCGCTGGCGATCTACGCCCAGTCCAAGCTGGCCCTGACCATGTTCAGCCGCTCCCTGGCCGAGACCGGCCCCGAAGGACTGACCTCGATCAGCGTGCAGCCCACCGATTTCGAGATCGACCTGCCCCGGCTGCGCAGCCACCGCACCGCGCCGCTCGACCCCGCCGCCGCGACCCTCACCGAACTGGCCGCACCGACCACAGCGGTGCGCAACGGCGGCTACTACCAAGGCACCGAACCCGCGAACCCCGCAGCGCTGGTCCGCAATTCGCGGGCCCGCACCCGCCTGGCCGCGTGGAGCAACCAGCTCGCGCACACGGCCTGACCACTAGGAGAGACATGTCCAAACGAGCCAGCAAGAAGCGCGCACGCCGCAAGAAGAAGGCGAACCACGGCCACAAGCCGAACCAGCGCTGAAGACCTACGGCACGGCCGTCACCGGCATGTCACGGCCCGCGCCGAGGAACCGGAGCCGCCGCGCACCCCCACAGGGTCGCGGCGGCTTCGCCGTTGGCGGGCTACACCTCGATCTGGGAACCCATGATCACCGTGTGTTCGCGGGGGAGGGCGAAGTATTCGGCGGCGTCGGCGGTGATGTGGGAGGTGGCTATGAAGAGGCGTTTGCGCCACATGGCCATGGTGGGGGCGTCGCCGCGAAGCAGTTCGATCTTCGACAGGAAGTAGGACGGGCGGTCCAGGTCGAGCACGCCCTCGGTGTCGGCGGGGTCCAGGAGGCGAAGGGCCGCTGGGACATTCGGGGTTTCCATGTAGCCGTAGCGGGAGGTGACGTGGATGATGCCGTCGTCGGCGTAACCGAGGTGATCCACCGAGATCCGTTCCGCCACAGGAATACGCGGCACCATTTCGGTGTGAATGGTCAGGATCACGACCTGGCGGTGGCGGACGTGGTTGTGTTCCACGTTCGCCCGCATGGCCAGGGGCGCGGTCTCCTTGCCGCGATTGAGGAAGATCGCGGTGCCCGGGACCGTCACCACCTGCGACGGATCGGCGCGCAGGCCATCCACGAATTCCCGCAGCGACCCTTCGGTGTGTTCCCGTTCGGCGGTGACGATTTCGCGTCCGCGCTGCCAGGTGGTCATGATCGTGAACGCGAGGACGGCGATGAGCAGCGGCAGCCACGCGCCGTGCACGAGCTTGGTCAGGTTCGCGGCGAAGAAGAGCAGGTCCACGGTGAGCAGCGGGATCGCGCCGAGCAGCACCAGCCACATCGGCGTCTGCCAGCGCGCCCGCGCGACGTAGAAGAACAGCAGCGTGGTGATGCTGATCGTGCCGGTCACCGCCATGCCGAACGCGTAGGCCAGCGCCTCGGAGCTGCGGAAGGCGAAGACCAGGGTCAGCACCGAGACCATGAGCAGCCAGTTGATCCACGGCACATAGATCTGTCCGACCGTGGTCTCGGAGGTGTGCGCGACCCGCAGCCGTGGCAAATAGCCGAGTTGCGCCGCCTGCGCCGCGACCGAGAACGCGCCGGTGATCACCGCCTGCGACGCGATGACCGTTGCGGCCGTGGCCAAGAGCACGATGGCCAGCCGTCCCCAGCCGGGAGTGAGCAGGAAGAACGGCGCACTGATATTGGCCGGGTTGTCGAGGATCAACGCGCCCTGGCCCAGGTAGCTGAGCACGCACGCGGGAAAGACGAGCAGCAGCCACGCCCGGGTGATCGCGCTGCGACCGAAGTGCCCCATATCGGCGTAGAGGGCTTCCGCGCCGGTCACCGCCAGCACGATGGCGGCGAGCGCGAAGAACGCGATCCCGAAGTGCCCGAACAGGAATCCGAGCGCGTAGGTCGGCGAGAGCGCCTGCAGAATGTCCGGATTCTTGGTGATGCCCCCGATCCCGCAGGCCCCGATCACCAGGAACCAGGCGATCATGATCGGCCCGAAAACCCGTCCGACCGCGGCCGTCCCGCGCCGCTGCACCAGGAACAGCACCAGGATGATCACCGCGGTGATCGGCACGACGAAATCGCCCATCGAGGACGAGACGGTCTTGGCGCCCTCCACCGCCGAGAGCACCGAGATGGCCGGGGTGATCATGCTGTCGCCGAGAAACAGTGAGGCCCCGAAGATTCCGAGCGCCGCCAGCATCACGGCGGTCCGCCGCCCACCCGGCAGGGTCCAACGGCGCAGCAGCGTGATCAACGCCATGATGCCGCCCTCGCCCTCGTTGTCGGCGCGCATGGCGAGCAGCACGTAGGTGACGGTCACGATGATCATGACCGACCAGAACACCAGCGAGACGACGCCGAAGATATTGTCCCGACTCACCGGAACCGGGTGCGGGTCATCGGGATTGAAGACGGTTTGCAAGGTGTAGATCGGGCTGGTGCCGATGTCCCCGAACACCACCCCGAGCGCCCCGACCGTCAGCGCGACCCGTGATCCCGTATGCCCGGAAGGCGCTTGCGCGACCATCTCACCCGCCGACCCGCTCGCCGACATCGCCACACCGTCCTCCTCCGCACGGACTCGACCGGTTGCCCGCGCATCGCCCGGACGATACCGGTCGATCGTGCGCATTCGGTCGGGGCATGCCGGGCGGCGGCCGAGGATCGGTCGGGGGGTCTCGACGGCTCAGCGGTCCAGGGTCGAATCCGTGTGCTCGTAGAGCGCTTCCCAGACCGCGAAGCTGGCGAGCAATTCGACGGTGCGCCAACCGCTGGGGGTCAGGCGGATCGGGGTGGTGAGGTCGAGGAGGTCGTCCCAGCTGCCGATGCCGTCGGCGGTCACCAGGCCGTAGGCGGCGACCACGCGCAGGACGCGGGAGACGCCGGGGCGGCGCAGTCCCAGAACCGAACGGAGTTCGCGAACCGTGCGCGGGCCCTGGGCCAGCTGATCGAGCAGTTCCACCACGCCCCGGTGATTCACCAACATGCGCAATGCGGACAGCTCATCCGCACGGTCGTTCATGGCCTCGACGCTAGAGCGCGGCCAGTACTGGACGGCCGATCTTGACGGCACCTGTTCGCAACGCCCCGGCTTCTTTACCGATTCCTAACGGCCGAATCGCCGGGTGATCGGCATGGCGGTGACCGAATTGTCGGATGACGCCATGGGCGACAGTCTGAAGCCCGGCACCGGCATCGGCACCCGGGAGGACGCCCAACGCGTGCTCGGTGACGACCAGCCCCCTGCGCCGGCCGCCACCAGCTGCCGCACCCTCGCGGCCACCAACCCGTCGGGAGCCTCCTTCTGCGAGGTCCCGCTCACCAACGACATGCTGAAAACCATTGCGGACCTGCCGGGTTCGATCGGCTACAGCGAATACTCCTACGCCGCAGGAAATTCCGGCGTCAAAACGGTGACAATCGATTGATACGCGGCCACCCGCGAACAGGTCCTCGGCCACACCTACCCGTTCTGGAGTGTCGAATACGCCTACAGCAATGGGGAACTCCCCGCCGATTCCCCGGCTGCCGCCTTCCTGCGCTTCCTGACGAGCGGCACGGGCAAGGACGTCCTGCGCGCGCACGGCAATACCCCGTGTGGCGAACTACCGAACCCGACCGCCTGCACACCCTGAATTGCCAAGGGCCCCGGTCACTCTCGTGAGCACTGTGGAGAACTCCAAGAGCGGACCGGGGCCCGAGCGGCGAGCGAGGATCAGCCCTTGAACGGGTACTTGCTGTCCAAGTCGTAGTTCAGCTCGACGACATTGACCGTGGGCTCACCCATGAAGCCGAGCGCCCGGCCGCTCTTGTGGGCATCCACCAGCGCCTTGATCTGGTCGACGGACACGTTGCGCGCCTTGGCGACTCGCGCCACCTGGATGGCCGCGTACTCCGGGGAGATCTGCGGGTCCAGGCCGGAGGCCGAGGCGGTCACCGCATCGGTCGGCACCGGGGTGTCGGCCGAGGCGTCGCCGCGGATGGGCACGATCTGACCGGCGGAGTAGTCCTCGCCACGCTTGGCGCACTCCACCGTCACACCCTCGTACGCCTGCTGGAACGGCACCGTCGGATTCTTCGCATCGGTCGAGCAGGCCTCGTTGACGCTGATCACCTGGGTCGGGTGGGTGACCAGGCCGTGCGAATCACGGTCGCCCATCACCGCCAGCACCGCGCCGACCCCGCCGGAGGTGCAGTACGGGCGGCTACCGTCCACGCCCTCGAGGGTGGCGACCGCCTGGCTGCGCGAGCAGACGGTGCTGAGCAGACTCAGCTTGTCCTTCTTCGGATCGGTGGCGTCGAGGGTGTCGACCACCGACTCCGGGCCCATGTTTCCGAAGGAGGAGTTCAGCGGGTTGTAGCCGTCGGGGCTCGGGTTGTCTCCGTCGGTCCACGCCGCGTTGGACGGACGCGTCTGGAAGTACTGCACCAGCGCGTTGCCCTTGCCGTCGGTAAAGGCCTGACCGATCAGGCTGGACCCGACGATCTTGCCGTCCTGCTTGATCAGCGACCCGTCGGCCTTGTCCTTGAGCCCCGGCAGCTGCGAGATGCCGAGAACGACGGCGGGATAGATGATTCCGGTGATCACCGTGAGCACCAGCAGCGCTCGCAGCGCCGCGATGTGCTGGCGAATCCAAGCTGACATACGCATTAGGACATCCCCGGGAAGAATTGAATGACAAGGTCGATGAGCTTGATCCCGATGAACGGCGCGATGATGCCACCGAGGCCGTAGATGTACAGGTTGCGGCTCAACAGCTTCGACGCGCTCGACGGACGGTAGTTCACACCGCGCAGCGCCAGCGGGATCAGACCCACGATGACGAGCGCGTTGAAGATGACCGCCGAGAGGATCGCCGACTGCGGCGAGTGCAGTCGCATGATGTTCAGGACATCCAGGCCCGGGAACAGCACCACGAACATCGCGGGAATGATCGCGAAGTACTTGGCGATGTCGTTGGCGATCGAGAACGTGGTGAGCGCACCGCGGGTGATCAGCAACTGCTTGCCGATCTCCACGATTTCGATCAGCTTGGTCGGGTCGGAGTCCAGGTCGACCATGTTGCCCGCCTCTTTCGCGGCGGACGTACCGGTGTTCATGGCCACACCCACGTCGGCCTGCGCGAGCGCGGGCGCGTCGTTGGTGCCGTCACCGGTCATGGCGACCATGCGGCCACCGGCCTGCTCCTTCTTGATGAGCGCGAGCTTGTCCTCCGGAGTCGCCTCCGCGAGGAAGTCGTCCACGCCCGCCTCGTCGGCAATCGCCTTGGCGGTCAACGGATTGTCGCCGGTGATCATGACGGTGCGGATGCCCATCTTGCGCATCTCGTCGAAGCGCTCCCGCATGCCCTGCTTGACGACGTCCTTGAGGTGGATGACGCCCAGCAGCTTGGCGGTGCCCTTCTTGATCTCCGCCACCACCAGCGGGGTGCCGCCGGAGGCCGAGATGCCGTCGACGGTCTCGCCGACCTGAGCCGGGACCTCGCCGCCATTGGAGCGAACCCATTCGGTGACGGCACTGGCCGCGCCCTTGCGCAACTGATGACCGTCGGCCATGTCCACACCCGACATGCGGGTCTGAGCGGTGAATTCCACCCAGGTCGCGCCGACCAGCTCGCCGGGGGTGCGCTCGCGCTTGTTGTACGCGGTCTTGGCGTACACCACGATGGAGCGGCCCTCGGGGGTCTCGTCCGCGAGGCTGGAAAGCTGTGCGGCGTCGGCCAATTCGTCGGAGGTGACGCCCGGCATCGGCACGAAGTCCGCGGCCTGACGGTTACCGAGGGTGATGGTGCCGGTCTTGTCCAGCAGCAGTGTGTTCACGTCACCGGCGGCCTCCACGGCACGACCGGACATGGCGAGCACATTGCGTTGCACCAAGCGGTCCATACCGGCGATGCCGATGGCGGACAGCAGCGCGCCGATCGTGGTCGGGATGAGACAGACCAGCAGCGAGACCATCACGATGCCGGTGACACCGTTCATGTCGAGTGCCTGGTTGTCGCTCACGCCCGGGTTGTTGACCTTGGAGAAGATGGCCAGCGGCTGCAGGGTCGCCACCGCGAACACGAAGATGATCGTGAGGGCGGCCAGCAGGATGTTCAGCGCGATCTCGTTCGGCGTCTTCTGCCGCGAGGCGCCCTCGACCAGCGCGATCATCTTGTCGATGAACGAGCCGCCCGGCTCCTGCGTGATCTTGACGACGATGCGGTCCGACAGCACCGTGGTGCCGCCGGTGACCGCGGAACGGTCGCCGCCGGACTCCCGGATGACGGGCGCGGACTCGCCGGTAATGGCCGATTCGTCCACGGAGGCAATGCCTTCCACGACATCACCGTCACCGGGGATGACCTGTCCGGCCTCGACGACGACGAAGTCGCCGCGCTGCAGTTCCGGAGCCGCGACCTTCTCCTCGACCACACGAGCGCCCGGGGACCAGTTCACGAGACGGCGGGCGATGGTGTCTGTCTTGGCCTTGCGCAGCGTGTCGGCCTGCGCCTTGCCGCGGCCCTCGGCCACGGCCTCGGCCAGGTTGGCGAAGATGACCGTGAGCCACAGCCAGGCCACGATCGCCCACGCGAAGAAGGTCGGCTTGGCGACCGCGAGAATGGTGCTCCAGACTGCGCCGATCTCCACGATCAGCATGACCGGATTGCGCCACATGACACGCGGATCCAGCTTCTTCACCGCGTCCGGCAGGGACTTGACCAGCATCTTGGGGTCGAACAACCCCGCCGTGACGCCGCCGCGCTTGGGCTTGCCGTGCGCCTTCTTGTCCGGCGCGGAATCGATTACGGGAGTGCTCATGAGTGGATTCCTTCAGCGAGCGGGCCGAGCGCCAGCATGGGCAGGAAGGTGAGCGCGACCAGGATGACGGTCACGCCCGCGACCATGCCGACGAATTGCGGCCGATGCGTCGGCAGCGTGCCCTCGGAGGCGGGGGTATGACCCTGCGCCGCCAGCGAACCGGCCAGTGCCAGCACGAAGATCATGGGGATGAAGCGGCCGAACGCCATGGCCAGGCCGAGCGCGGTGTTCCACCAGACGGTATTGCCGCTCAGACCGGCGAAGGCCGAACCGTTGTTGTTGGCCGCGGAGGTGAAGGCGTACAACACCTCCGAGAGTCCGTGCGGACCCGAGTTGGCCATGCCGGCTCGTTCGCCCGGCAGTGCCATGGCGATGGCGGTACCGGTCAGCACGATCAGCGGCGTCACCAGGAAATACGAAGCGGCGAGCTTGATTTCCTTCGGGGTGATCTTCTTGCCCAGGTACTCCGGGGTGCGGCCGACCATCAGGCCCGCCACGAACACGGTGATGACCGCGAGGATCAGCATGCCGTACAGACCGGAACCGGTACCACCGGGCGCGACCTCACCGAGCTGCATGTTGAACATGGTCATCATGCCGCCGAGGCTGGTGTACGAGTCGTGCGCGGAGTCCACCGCACCGGTCGAGGTGAGCGTGGTCGCCGTGGCGAAGGTCGCCGAATTCGATACGCCGAAGCGGGTTTCCACGCCCTCCATGGACGCGCCGATCGCCGACGGCACCGTGCCGTGATGCTGCAGCTGGAAGACGTTCATCGCCGTCAGGCTCAGCAGTGCCAGGGTCGCCATGACCGCGGCGATGGCCGCGCCCTGCTTCTTGGAGCCGACCATGCGCCCGAAGGTGCGCGGCAGCGAGAAGCTGATCACCAGCAGCAGGAAGATCTCGATCCAGTTGGTCCACGCGGTCGGGTTCTCGAACGGGTGCGCGGAGTTCACGTTGTAGAAGCCGCCACCGTTGGTGCCCAGTTCCTTGATGACTTCCTGGGAAGCGACCAGTCCGCCCGGCAGGTTTTGCGAACCGGTGTTGCCCACGGTCGTCGCGACCTGGTCGTAGACGTGCAGATTCTGGATGACACCACCCGCGACCAGCACGACCGCGAAAATAATGGCGAACGGCAACAGAATCCGGATGGTTCCCCTCACCAGATCCACCCAGAAGTTGCCGAGTTCGCCGGTGTGACGGCGGGCGAAACCGCGCACCAGCGCGACCGCCACGGCCATACCCACGGCCGCCGAGACGAAGTTCTGCACGCCCAGGCCCACGGCCTGCACGACGTGACCCATCGTCGACTCACCGGCATAGTTCTGCCAGTTCGTATTGGTGACGAAGCTGATGGCGGTGTTCCACGCCAGATCCGCGGTCATCTTGGTGCCCGGATCGTTCAGGTGCAACGGCAGTTTGCCCTGAATCAGCTGCAGGAAGAACAGGAACAGCACGCTGACGGCCGAGAAGGCCAGCACACTGCGCGCGTAGATGGCCCAGGTCATCTCGACGCCCGGCTGCACGCCGATCAGTCGGTAGATGCCCTTTTCGGCCTTGGAGTGCTTCTCACCGCTGTACACCCGGTACATGTAGTCGCCCAGGGGCACATGCACCGCGGCCAGCGCGATGACAAGGGATACCGCGAACAGGATCCCCGCTGTTGTAGTGCTCACTTAGAACCTCTCCGGATACAGCAGCGCCGCCACGAGATAGATGGCGATACCGATGGCAAGGACCAGACCGATAATGTTCTGCGTCACAGCCGTTCCACCCCGCGTTGGATCAAGCCGAACAGGGCGAAGAGCGCCACCGTCAGCACCGTGAACACCACGACGAGCATGTCTCGAAACCTCTCTCTACTTGGCACGTCCCGAGACGCGCCGGAGTGAGTCAAGCGCCCGAAATGCATGGATTCGAGGTCCTTTACGCCTTCTTAGCGTGCCAGACCTCCGCATTGACGCTCCGCTTACAGGGTGACGTGGCGTGGCGCACAATTGTCGTCGACATCCCGCGCGTAGGCGTCAAGAAACCGTCAGGACCAGCTATTTCGCGTAAACCCGGAGGATGGTGCCGTCAAGGGCGGCGGATACGTAGCCGCCGTCGCCGTATGCGGTGGAGAGGTAGACGCGCAGCACCTGCTGGCCGTTGGTGAAGGTTCCGGCGGTGTCGACGATGATGTAGCGGCTCGTCGGGTTGGGGACCTTCAGCTGCTCGGCGGCGGTGGCCAGGAGGGTGGGCAGGATGTCCCAGTTGACGGAGCTGAGATCGATGGTGGGGTCGGTGAGTCGGCCGCCGATGCCGTCATGGGTGGCCGCGCCATTGCGGTAGGTGAACTTGTCGTAGTGCTTGGGCTCGTTCGGCACCGGTGCACCGGTGATGACGTATTCGGGGTAGATGGTGGTCTCGGTGAATTGTTTTCCGCCCGCTACCTTCTCAAGGGCGGCGACGGCCGTGCGCATGCCGTCGGGGGTCAGCAGATCGACGGTGGCGGCGCTCTTGGCGGTCGTGGGGGCGATGACCGTCGGCGGGATGACGCCGCTGGGCAGCGCGATGCCGGAGGGCTGAGCCCGGCCGGGCGGCTGGCCGGCCCCACCCTGGCCGTCCGAGGAAGAAGGCCACAGCGCGATGGCCGCCACGGCGGCGGCAACCAGCACCACCGCACCGCCAGCGAAGATCCACGGGCGCGAATTGCGTTGCGGCGCATCGGTGACCGGGTCCGGCGGAATCGGCGGATACGCCAGCGGCGCGTGGAATCCTTGCGGCGGCGGTTGCGGAGAGTAGGGCCGAGGAGGCGGTGTCGCCAGGAATTCCCGCGGCGCGGTCACCGTCCGGTTCGGGCCCGAAAGCTGGTGGAAAGCGGGTGGTTCCGCGGGGTTTTCACCGGTGACCTGGGCGAGCATACGGTCGACCTGGTCGGCGGGTGGGCGGTGGCCGGGGTTGGGGACCAACAGGGCGTTGAGGACCGGGGTCAGGGGTCCGGCCTGGCGGGGTGGCGGGACCGAGCCCATGAGGACGGCTGCGAGGGTGGCGACGTCGGTGTCCCGGCGCATCGGCTGGTAGCCCTCGACGGCGGCGAACAGCACCAGGCCCAGCGACCAGAGGTCGGAGGCCGGGTTACCCTCGTGCCCCTGAAGACGCTCGGGGGCGACATACGGCAGCGAGCCCACCACGCTGCCGGTGGAGGTGAGGCCGGTCAGGTCGTTGACGGCGGCGATGCCGAAATCGGTGAGAACGGGCGAACCGTCGGTGCGCAGCAACACATTCGGCGGCTTCACATCGCGGTGCAGGACGCCGACGGCGTGCGCGGCGCGCAGTCCGGCGAGAATCCCCCGGCCGACCCACGCGGCGTGGGCGGGAGGCATGGGTCCCTCGGCCAGTTTGTCGGCGAGCGAGCCGCCCGCGACCAACTCCATGACGATCCACGGATGTTTCTCGGCGGGCGTGTCGACGATGTGGTGGATGGCGACCACATTCGGGTGGGTGATGCGGGCCAGGGCGCGGGCCTCGCGCAGCACCCGTTCGCGCTGCTGTTCGGCCGAACCGGTATCGCCCTGGGCCGATCCGGTATCGCCCTCGGCGCGCACTTCCTTCAGCGCCACCTCACGATGCAGCGCGATGTCGTAGGCCCGCCACACCGTGCCCATGCCGCCGCTACCGAGGGGCTCGAGCAACTCGAAACGCCCGTCGACCATTGCCCGCCCGGAACTCACGTGCGACAGCTTAGGGTCGGCTCCCCCGCCGCGCGAGATCTCGTACCGGGCGGTCCGGTGCGGTCCGCTCGGATCCTGTCAACAACTCGACACGCGAGCGTAAAGAAACCGTCAGGAACGGTGATCTGACCAGCACAGAATGTATGAAGTGGAGAGTCCGGCCGCGCCCACGAACGCGCGGCCGGGCACCGACCTCGGGCATATGTAAGGAGAAGCCGTGCCGCACGTCGCCGTCACCTTGATGGTGATCTTCGGGTTCATCGCTTGCGCACTGGTGTTGCGCGCACTCGCCGCCGCCGAAGGCACTCGCGAACCCCTCCGCACGGCGCAACAGGGCATCCGCGCACCGCGCGCGATGATGGACGAGTGAAACGCGGCCAACTACGCATTTATCTCGGCGCTGCCCCCGGTGTGGGCAAGACCTACGCGATGCTCTCCGAAGCGCATCGGCGGCTCGAGCGTGGGCGCGATGTGGTGGCCGCCGTCGTGGAGACCCACGGGCGCTCGAAAACGGCGGGTCTGCTCGGCGGGATCGAGCGCATTCCGCCGAAACTGATCGAATACCGCGGCACGACAATGCCGGAACTGGATGTCGAGGCCGTGCTGCGGCGACGCCCGGCCGTGGTGTTGGTCGACGAGCTGGCGCACACCAACGTCCCGGGCAGCAAGCACGAGAAGCGTTGGCAGGACGTGCAGGAACTGCTGGACGCGGGCATCGACGTGGTGTCCACGGTCAATGTGCAGCACCTCGAGAGCCTCAACGACGTGGTCGAGCAGATCACCGGGGTGGTGCAGCGAGAAACCGTGCCGGACTGGGTGGTTCGCTCCGCCGACCAGGTGGAGCTGGTCGACATCACCCCGGAAGCCCTGCGCCGCAGGATGTCCCACGGCAATGTCTACGCCGCCGAGAAGGTCGACGCGGCCCTGCGCAACTACTTCCGCCCCGGCAATCTGACCGCCCTGCGCGAACTGGCGCTGCTGTGGCTGGCCGATCAGGTCGATGCCGCGCTCGCCAAATACCGTGCGGACCACAAGATCACCACCACCTGGGAGGCCCGCGAGCGCGTGGTGGTGGCCGTGACCGGCGGCCCGGAATCCGAGACCATCGTGCGCCGCGCCAGCCGCATCGCGGCCAAGTCCAGCGCCGAGCTGATCGTGGTGCACATCGTGCGCGGTGACGGGCTGGCCGGGGTGTCGGCGCAGCGGCTGGCCCGCCTGCGCGACCTGGCGACCAGTCTCGACGCCAGCCTGCACACCGTCACCGGCGAGGACGTGCCCACGGCCCTCCTGGATTTCGCGCGCCAGGTCAACGCGACCCAGCTGGTGCTGGGCACCTCCCGGCGCTCGCGCTGGGCGCGCATGCTCGACGAGGGCATCGGCGCGACCGTGGTGCAGGAGTCCGGCAAGATCGACGTGCACATGGTGACCCACGAAGAATCCAACAAGGGCGGCAAATTCCGCTGGTCCGCCCTGAGCCGGAACGAACGCAAGGTCACCTCCTGGTCGGCCGCGTTCTTCGTGCCCTCGCTCATCTGCGCGGTCACCTACTTCTGGCTGGATCGCATGCTGGACCTCAGCGGCGAGAGCGCCCTGTTCTTCATCGGCGTCATCGCGGTGTCGCTGCTGGGCGGCATCGCCCCGGCCGCGCTGTCGGCCATCCTGTCCGGTGTCCTGCTGAACTGGTTCTTCACCGAACCCCGCTACAGCCTGACCATCGCCCAGCTCGACAACTTCCTCACCATCGTGGTGCTGCTGTTCGTGGCGGTCGCGGTGGCGGCGCTGGTGGACACCGCGGCCAAGCGAACCCGGGAGGCGCGCAAGGCCTCTCGGCAGGCCGAACTGCTCGCCCTGTTCGCGGGCTCGGTGCTGCACGGCGCGGATCTGCAGGATCTGCTCGAGCGCGCCCGCGAGACCTACGGCCAGGAGGCGGTCAGCCTGATCACCGACCACGAGGTGGTCGCGTCGGCGGGCGAGAACCCGCCCAGCAAGGTCGACGACTCCCTCACCGCATTGGAGGCAGGCGATGACATCCACTGGCTGCTGCTGCGCGGACGCCCCGTGAACTCCGGGGATCGCCTCGTCCTGGGCGCGGTCGCGAATCAGGCAGCCGGACTGGTGCATCAGACGCAACTGCAGGAGGAGGCCACCGCCGCCCAGGCGGTCATGGAGGCCGACAAACTGCGCCGCGCCCTGCTCTCGGCGGTCAGCCACGATCTGCGCACCCCGCTGGCCGCGGCCAAGGCGGCGGTCTCCAGCCTGCGCAGCGAGGACGTGGAGTTCTCCCCCGAGGACACCGCCGAATTGCTGGAAACCATCGAGGAATCGGTGGATCAGCTGACCGCGCTGGTCGGCAACCTGCTCGATTCCTCGCGCCTGGCGGTCGGCGTGATCAAGCCGCAGGTGCGCAAGGTCTACCTGGACGAGGTGGTGCACCACGCACTCATGGGCATGGGCACGCGCGGCATGCGCCGCACCACCATGGACCGGGTGAAGGTCGATGTGGACGCGGTCTCGGTGCGCGCCGATCCGGGCCTGCTGGAACGGGTGCTGGCCAATCTCATCGACAATGCCGCCCGCTATTCGCCCCGGGACTCGGTGGTGCGCGTGGCCGCCGAACAGGTCGGGATGCGGGTGGCGATTACCGTGGTGGATACCGGGCCGGGCGTACCGACCGGCCTCGAGGATCAATTGTTCGAGCCGTTCCAGCGGCTCGGCGACCGCGACAACTCCACCGGCGTGGGTCTGGGACTCTCGGTGGTGCGCGGTTTCGTGGACGCCATGGGCGGCACCGTGCACGCGGAGCCCACCCCCGGCGGTGGCTTGACCATGGTGATCGATCTGCCCGCGGGTGACGAACCCGCCGACACGGATACGAATTCGGACAAGGAGATCGGGTGACGAACGCGGCGGTAGCGCCGACCAAAGTACTCGTGGTCGATGACGAACCACAGATTCTGCGCGCCCTGCGCATCAATCTGTCGGTGCGCGGCTACGACGTGACCACCGCGAGCAATGGGGCCGCAGCATTGCGCGGCGCTGCCGAGAAGCATCCCGACGTCATCATCCTCGACCTCGGCCTGCCGGACATGGACGGCATCGAAGTCCTTGCGGGCCTGCGGGGTTGGTCCACCGCGCCGGTCATCGTGCTGTCCGCGCGCACCGACTCCTCCGACAAGGTGGAGGCCCTGGACGCGGGCGCGGACGACTATGTCACCAAACCCTTCGGCATGGACGAACTGCTCGCCCGCCTGCGCGCGGCCGTCCGCCGCTCGGCCAATACCGCCGCCGACACCGCCGAGCCGATCATCGAAACCGCCTCCTTCACGGTCGATCTCGCCGCGAAGAAGGTGACCCGCCACGGCCACGACGTGCACCTGACCCCCACCGAATGGGGCGTGCTGGAAATGCTGGTCCGCAACCGCGGCAAACTCGTCGGCCGCCGCGAGCTGCTGCGCGAGGTCTGGGGCCCCTCCTACGCGACCGAAACCCATTACCTGCGTGTCTATCTCGCCCAACTACGCCGCAAACTGGAGGACGACCCCTCCCAGCCCAAACACCTGCTCACCGAAGCGGGCATGGGCTACCGCTTCCAGGCGTAATCGGTCGAGAAAAGATCAGGGAGCTCTCAGCGCGGGGAATCGGACAGGATTCCGCGCGGAGAGCTCCCTGATCTGGGTAGGACCCTTTAGCTCGGCAGGGTTGCCGTGTGTTCGAGGTTCACGGCGTCGAGTTTGTGGGGGTCCAGGCCGAGGCGGTCGAGGATGGTGGGTGCCATCTGGGTGAGGGAAACCTGGTCGGGGACTTCGTGCTTGGCGATGCCGGAGCCGACAACCAGCAGCGGGACGTGGCGGTCCTCGGGGCTGGCGCCGCCGTGCTCGGCGATCTTGGACTTGCCGCCGGTGTAGACGGTGCCGTTGGTGCCGGCGAACAGGTCGGGCACGCGCGGGTCGTCGGTGGCCGCGCCGAAGTAGGTGGTGGCGTCCGCGCCCGCGTAGACCTGGTTCTGGTCCACGCCCGAGGCGGTGAACGGCTTCGGGTTGCCGTTGATGTCGGTGCCGGTTCCGTTGGCCTCCAGCAGCTTTCGCTTGGCGAAGGCGGTGGCCTCGGGCGAGCGGTCGGCCAGCCACCACAGGATGGCGGCATCGTCGATGGAGTGCGCGATCAGCTGCGGGGTCTGCGGGTGGGTGGCCGCCCACTCCTTGTTGATCCCGTCGATGATCGGCTTGTCGTCGACCCGGGTCAGCGCGTCCGGCCTGATCGGCGACTGGCCGTGCTTGGCGGTCACCACGATGGTGGTCTTGTCGGTCAGGCCCGCCTTGTCCAGCGCGCCGACGAACCGGCCGATCTGCTGGTCCACGAAGTCCAGCGAATCCGACAGCAGCGCACCGGGTTTGCCGTCCGCGGTGTAGCCCTTGGAGGCGGGCAGCTTCTGGGTGACCGACACCGCCTGGAAGTTCATGCCGAACACCGCGGGCACGCCGACCTGCTTGGCGCCGGAGTGGTCCTTGCCATTGATCTCGTTGACGATGGCGTCGGCCTTGTAGGTGTCGTAGCGCTTGGTCTGGTCCGCGTCCTTGGTCCAGGCGGCGCCTTTGGGCGAGTTGGAGTCGATCTCCGGGGTGAACAGATCGTCGATCGACTTGCCGCCCTTGGCGTTCATCATCTGGTACGCCGGATGCTTGTCCGACCACGCGGTGCGCTGGCCGGCGGCGTGCACCACCGAGAACACGGAATTCACCTTCAGGTAGTCCGACGGCGAGATCGGCTTGCAGGTGGTCGGATCCACCGGCAGTTTGG
The DNA here is from genome assembly GCF_035818515.1 of Nocardia sp. CDC153. Taxonomy (NCBI): domain Bacteria; kingdom Bacillati; phylum Actinomycetota; class Actinomycetes; order Mycobacteriales; family Nocardiaceae; genus Nocardia; species Nocardia sp. CDC153. The sequence goes on from NZ_JAYKYU010000002.1 coordinate 1,558,895, forward strand.
CCGGATCCAGCACCGCGCTCGGATCGTCGGTCATGGCCATGATGCCGTCCGGCAGCCCAGACAGACCCTGGCCGCCATCCAGGTCCTCGGTCTTCTTGTCGATCTCCTCGGTCAGCGGGACCTGCGCGCCCTTCTTGGCGGTGGCGCAGTCCTTGGTGCCCGCCGGGAACAGGTCCCGGGCGTAGGTGTCGTCGTAGTAGACGCCGGTGGTCTTGGGGCTGCCGCCGGTGATCATGGCGATCGTGCCCGGGAAGGAGTCCGCGGGGGCCAGCACCTGCGCGTTGGTGTACTGCGCGCCGCGCGCGGTCAGCTTGGCCAGCGCCGAATCCGGATGCGCCGCCACGTAATCGGCCAGATCCGACTGATGCATGCCGTCGATCGACAGCAGCAGCACATGCTGATCGTGCTTGACCGAATCGCCGCTCCCACACGCCGCGACCGCCATCCCCATTGCCGCACACGCACCGGCCGCTGCCAGCCGGTAACCCACCTTGCGCACCTGTCTCAACTCCGTTTCCTCACATCCGACACCCTGAACGCGAGTGCCGAGATTCCGGAAAGGGTTGCGGGCGCGGGTAACGGCCGGGCGTCGCGGCGGTGATCGGGCCGCGAACATTGGTCGCTGGTCAGCGGGTCAGGCGCAGCGGCAGCGATTTGAGGCCGTTGTTCAGATTCGAGCGGATGCGGCGGGCGTCGCCGGTCTGCTCCATGCGCGGGAAGCGGGCCAGCAGCTCCTCGAAGAACACGCGGCCCTCCAATCGGGCCAGGTGCACGCCCAGGCAGAAGTGCTGGGCCAGGCCGAACGACAAGTGCGGATTGGGGTTACGGCGGATGTCGAAGGTCTGCGGGTCGGCGAAGACGTCCTCGTCGCGGTTGGCGGAGGTGTACCACATGGCCACCTTGTCGCCCGCCTTGATCGGGACGCCGCGCAATTCGGTGTCGGCGGTGGCCGTGCGGCGGAAGTAGTGGATCGGATTGGCCACGCGCAGAATCTCCTCCACCGCACCGGGAATCAGGGACGGGTCGGCGCGCAGGGCCGCGAGCTGCTCCGGATGTCGCAGCAGCAGCTGCAGACCCGAGGACAGCATGGTCTTGGTGGTGTCGTTGCCCGCCGTCACCAGCTGGGTGAAGAAGCTGCCGAACTCCAAGTCCGACATGGGTTGTCCGCCGAACGCCCCGGCCAGGATGAGCGAGGTGATGTCCGGCTTCGGCTCCTGGGCCCGGCGCGCCATGGCGAACTGGATGGCGTAGACGGCCATATTGGTGAGCTCGGCCGTCACGTCGAAATCGCCGACCAGCTCCGGATCCTGTTGGCTGGTGGACTGTTCGGCCCACCGCCGGATGCTCGGCCAGTCCTGCTCCGGAATCCCGAACAGCCCGCCGATCACCTGGCTGGGCAGCACGCCCGCCACGTCGTGCACGAATTCCACGTCGCCGTCGACGGTGTCGAGCAGGGCGCGGGTCAGCTCCCGGATCCGGTCCTCCAGCTCGCCGACCACCCGGGCCTTGAAATGCTCGGCCAGCGGCTTGCGGTATTCGGTGTGCCGCGGCGGATCCATCATCAACAGCATGTTGCGGGTCTGCTCGAGTCGCTCGGGCGGCAGATTCTCCAGGATCACACCCTCGCGCTCGGCGGAGAACAACCGCGGATTGCGTGCCACGTGCGCCACATCCGCGTGTTTGAGGACCGCCCAGTAGCCCGGCTCCCCCGGCATGTCCTGCCAATGCACGGGATCGGTGCGCCGCAGCTCGGCGAAGATCTCATGGATCGGCCCGGCGACGTACAGCTCGGGATCGTAGATGTCGGTCACCGTACCCACGGCCCACCTCGGTATTCACTTGCGGGTCTGCGTCTCTCGCTTCGGACGCTAACCCCGAGCCGCGGTGGACGGTGCGGTTCGAGGACGCCATCTCATTCAGTGGACACACCCCAGATCGAGTGCGCGAGCCCGGATGAACCACGATGGAGGCCATGGCTGTTGCGGCGATCGTGTTCGACATGGATGGCGTGCTCATCGACACCGAACCCATTTGGGAGCAGGTGCGGCGCGAGTACATCGACGAACTGGGCGGGCGCTGGCTGCCCGACACCCAGGACCGGTTCATGGGGATGAGCACGGCCGAATGGTCGGAGTACACGAGCAAGGACCTGCTCGACGGCCGCCGCACACCCGAACAGGTCGCCGAGGATGTGATCTCGCGCATGGCCGCGCGCTACAGCGACCATTTGCCGCTCATGCCGAACGCCGTCGAGACCGTGCGGCGACTGGGAGCCGACTACACGCTCGGCCTCGCGAGTTCGTCTCCGCGCAGGCTCATCGATGTGGTGCTCGACCACATGGGTGTCACCGAGCTGTTCGCCGCGACGGTGTCCACCGAGGAGGTCGAGCGCGGCAAGCCCGCGCCCGACGGCTACCTCGAGGCCGCGGCCCGGCTCGGCATCGAACCGAACCGCTGTGTGGCCGTCGAGGATTCCAGCAATGGCCTGCGTGCCGCGGCCGCGGCGGGCATGACGGTGATCGCGGTCCCGCACCCGAAATATCCGCCCGCCGCCGACGCCATCGCGCTCGCCGCGGCCGTCGCCGAGAGCCTGAAGGACGTGACGCCCGAACTGGTGGCGGAATTCCGCTGACGGCGCCGGTGTTCCGAACGAGCGGCAACCAGATGGTTGTCCCGGGTGACTCAATGGGAGGATTGTCCCTATGTCCGATCAGACCGCCGCATCGCAGACCGCCGCCGACCTGTCCGCCGAGCCGGTCAAGCTGTGGGCCGAACGCACCGGCACCCGCGCCTACACCGGCCGCAACAACCGCGGCGGTGAGGTGCTCATCGCGTCCGCGGGCGTGCCGGGCGCGTTCACCCCGGGTGAGCTGCTGAAGATCGCGCTCGCGGGCTGCACCGGGCTCAGCGCCGACTTCACCCTCTCGCGCCGCCTGGGCGACACCTTCGACGCCACCGTGCACGTCTCCGGTGACGCCGATCGCGAGAACGAGGTGTATCCCGAGCTCAATGAGGAAGTCGAGCTCGACCTCAGCGAACTCGACGCCGAATCGCGCGAGCGCCTGCTGGTCGCCGCGCAGCGCGCCATCGACAAGGTGTGCACCGTGGGCCGCACCCTGAAGGCGGGCACCACCGTGAACCTCACCTTCCGCGTCGACGAATGAGCGCTGACCCGGTCCGACTCAGCGCCTGGGTGCACGGGTTCGTCCAGGGCGTCGGCTTCCGCTGGTGGACCCGCTCGCGCGCCCTGGAGCTGGGTCTGACCGGCTACGCCCGCAATCACCGCGACGGCCGCGTCCACGTCGTCGCCGAAGGTCCCCGCGATCGCTGCGAAACCCTGCTCGACCTGCTACGTTCCGGTACTACACCGGGCCGGGTAAACCTGGTGGTGGAAGACTGGAACACCGCCCAGGGCGGCATGACAGGATTCGAAGAACGCTAGCGAGCGGCGAGCCCACGGAGTCGACCAATGCCCACAGACCGCCCCCGTGATCCGGACACCCCGGACCACCCCACCCCCGACCCCGCCCACCCCGCCGAACCCGATTCCGCCCGAACCGATCCCACCCGGCCGCTCCACGAGCATCACCCGCTCCCCCCGTACCCGGAGGACGCCGCGGCCCACCCTGGGCTCGAGCGTTACCCCGTACCCCCGAACCCGGACGAGGCCGCAGCGGCGCGCGGTTCCGAGCCCACGATCCGGTTCGCTACGCCCGCCACCGACCAGCCCGCGCCCGATTTGCCCAGTGCGCCCGCCTCGGGCCACCCCGGCAGCCATGAGCCGACGCTCGCGCTACCGAGCGAATCCGACTTCAGCGCGGACCATTTCGAGCACCACCCCGTACCCCCGTATCCGGAGGGCGAGCCCGAGGCACCTGCGCCCGGCGGCGCGGCCGAGACCCCCGGCGGCGGGCAGGACCGGCCGGGTGGCCAGGATCCGGCTCTCGTGCTGCCCGGCGAATCCGGTAGCGGTGCGGGCGAATCCGGCGGCCCGGGTGAGCACCGGCCGACCTTGCCGCTGCCCGCGGATTTCGGGGCGGGCGAGGGTGAGCGACATGAGCCGCATCATCGGTTGGCGGGGGAATCCCACGGTGGGGCCGGGCCTTTCGGGGAGCCCGAGGTCGGGGTGAGTACTCCGCCGACGTTCGATTTGCCGGTGCCGTCGTTGGAGCCGGAAGCGCCGCCGTTGCCAGCGATCGCGACGCCGCCGCGGCGGGGCAAGATCACCACGCAGGAGGCCGGGGTTACGCAGCCGCGGCCGCCGACGGTCGCGGAGGCGCGGGCGCGGGAGAAGGCGCGCAAGCGGGCCGAGGAGGCGGAACGCGCCGCGGCCGAAGCCGAGGAAGCCAAGCGGCGCAAGAAGAAGCGGGTGCTCATCGGCGGCGCGGCGGTGGTCGGCATCGCGGCGCTGGTGGGCGGCGGATACCTGGTCGCCCAGGCGTGGAACGGCCCCGAGGTGACCGCGTATTGCACGGTGGTGGCCAAGAACGGTGAGGTCGTGCCCATTGGGAACGGGCAGACCGTGACCGCCACCCAGGACAATCAGGAGATCACCGTTCCGGACAACTACTGTTCGGACGCGGAGGATCACGGCAACAGCGGCATCAATCCGGGGTTCTTCTTCCTCGCGGGGCATTCGTACCGCTACTACTACGGGGGCACCGGCACCATCGGGCACGCGCCGACCGGGGGCAGCATCAACCCGCCCAGCGGGGCGACGGTGAAAACCAAGAGCGGCAGCACGATTCAACGCGGCGGTCTCGGCGCGAAGCTTCATGGGAAGGGCGGTTCCTAAGTGCGGCGAGTGCGCAGCACTCCGCGGCCGGGCTGGCAGCGGATCATCGAGGGGCAAGGTCTGGTCTACGGGTCGCCGGGGCAGTACGCGAACGGTCAACCCCGGCCGTACTGGGACGAATCGGTGCACTACGAGTTCGACATGGACGAGATCCTGGCCATGGAGGCGCAGGTCGAAGTCCTGCATTCGATGTGCCTGCACGCCGTGGAACAGGTGGTGCTGACCGAGCGTTTCGCGGATTTCGGTCTGCCGCAGTGGAGTTGGGAGCACATCACCAAGTCCTGGCACCGCTCCGACCCGCACATCTACGGCCGTTTCGACCTGCGTTACGACGGCAAGGCCCCCGCGAAACTGTTGGAGTACAACGCCGATACGCCCACCTCCCTGCTGGAGGCGGCAATCGTGCAGTGGCACTGGCTCACCGACACCCATCCGGACGACGACCAGTGGAATTCCCTGCACGAGAAGCTCGTCGAGCGCTGGGGCGAGATGCGCGAGCGCCTGCCGGGCAGCCAGCTGCACTTCAGCTGGTCCAGCGCGGACGGCTCCGGTGAGGACAATGTCACCACCGCCTACATGCAGGAGACCGCCGCCGAGGCCGGTTTCGACACCGTCGCCCTCCCCATCGAGGAGGTCGGATTCGATTCGGAGCTGGACCGTTTCGTGGATCTGGCCGAGGCGCCCATCGAGGCCATCTTCAAGCTCTACCCGTGGGAGTGGGCCCTCGACGACGACTTCGGCAAGCGCGTGGTCGAATCGCTGCCGGAAACCATGTGGATCGAACCGCTCTGGAAGACCCTGCTGTCCAACAAGGCCATCCTGGCCGTGCTGTGGGAGATGTACCCCGGCCACCCCAACCTGCTGCCCGCCTACCTCGACGACCCGCACGAGCTCACCGAGTACATCAAGAAACCCAAGCTCGGTCGTGAGGGCGCGAACATGACCATTGTCGGCGCGGGTCTGGAGACCGCCACCGGCGGCGTCTACGGCGACGAGGGCTACGTCTACCAATTGCTGGACCCGCTCCCCGAATTCGACGGCATGCGACCGGTGCTGGGTGCTTGGATCGTGGGCGACACCTCGGCGGGCCTGGGCATCCGGGAAACCGTCGGTCTCATCACCGATGACAGCTCCACCTTCGTCCCGCACCGAATACCTCAGTAGCCCCCTGATCCACGACCCGGAGGAGCACCGATGACCACCGCACTCGCGCTCGAAGCAGGGTATTGGCATTCCCTCGGCCGCGGCGTAGGCGCGATCGTGCTCTACGCGCTGCTCGGCCTGGTGCTCCTGCTCATCGGCTTCCAGGTCGTGGACTGGACCACGCCCGGCCCGCTGCGCTCGATGGTGGCGCGGGGGCTGCCCAATGCCGTGGTCATCAGTGCCGCCGCCATGCTCAGCACGGCGTTCATCGTGGTGCTGGCCATCTACGCGCAGGCGGGCAAGCTGGCCGAGGGCCTGATCGCCACCGCCGTCTACGGACTGGTCGGCATTGCCGCCCAGGTGATCGCCGTCCGCGCGGTCGAATTCGTCCTGGGCATCAATATCGGTGCGGTGCTGAAAAACCCGGAGTTCAGCATCGAATCCGTGGTGGTCTCGGCCGGGCACCTGGCCATCGGACTGGTCGTGGCGGTGGCGATCCTCTAGCGGATGCGGCCGTATTTGATGAAGGCGACGCCGTCTTCGAAGATGCGGCTGGTGATCACCCGGAACCGGGAGGGTTCGGGGAGGTGGGCGCCCGAGCCGAAGAGCGGTCGCCCGTGCCCGAGGACGATCGGGTAGAGCTTGAGGAAGACCTGGTCGATCTCGGGCATGAGGGTCTGGGCGAGCTCGCCGCCGCCGCACAGCCAGATGCCGAGTCCCTTCTCGCGCTTGAGTTCTCGCACCCGCTCCAGCGCGTTCTCGGAGATCAATTCCACATCGGGGGCGGGATTCTCCGGCAGCGTGGTGGACACCACGAACTGGCGCAGGTGCGCGTACGGGCTGGAAGTGCCGGTGCGGACGCCGAAGTCGTGGGTCTTGCGCCCCATGATCACGGTGTCGAAGTTCTGGCAGGGTTTGTCGACGCCGAGCACCTGACGAACCTTGGTCGGGAGGGTCTCCGGATACTGCGCGATGATCGCGGGCCCGTGGTCACCCCCGACCGGGAAGAAGTCGACCGAACCGTCATCGGTGGCGATGAATCCGTCGATGGTGGCCGCGACGTAGTAAGTCAGTTTGCGCATCTGTTTCCTCCAGGCGACACAACGCATGCCGCTACTGAAAAGGTAGCGCCTGAGTGCCGCCGATAGGGAGGGTCGATCACGACCGATTGGCCGGAAATCGAAGAAAACCTGCTGGTCTCAGCCGCGCGGGCGGGGCTGACAACGCGGGCAGGAGAAAGACGAACGGTTCATGAACTTCTCCCGCCGCATGATCGCGCCGCAGCGCCGGCAGGGCTCGTCCTCGCGTCCGTAGGCATTGAGCGAGCGCTCGAAGTAGCCGGACTCGCCGTTGACGTTCACGTAGAGCGCGTCGAAGGAGGTCCCACCGACCCGCAAGGCCTCGCCCATGACGTTCTGGGTCTCCACGAGCAGGTTGTGCAGCGCGGGCCGGGTCAGCTTGGCCCCGGGCCGCTCACCGTGAATCTTGGCCCGCCACAAGGCTTCGTCGGCATAGATATTGCCGACGCCCGACACCACGGTCTGATCGAGCAATAGCCGTTTGATCTCGGAGTGCTTGCCGCGCAACGTCTTCACGACGGCGTCGGCGTCGAAGAGCGGGTCGAGGGGGTCGCGCGCGATGTGCGCGGCGGCCTCGGGCACCCAGGTCCCGTCCACCTCGACCAGATCCGAGAGCATCCAGCCGCCGAACGTGCGCTGATCCACGAACCGCAGCTCGTTGCCGTCGTCGAGGGCCGCCACGATGTGCGCGTGCTTCTCCAGCGGCGCGGTCGCGGGCTGCACCAGCATCTGCCCGGACATGCCGAGATGCACGACGAGAGAGGTATCGGGCTCATCGAAGGTGAGCCACAGGAATTTGCCCCGCCGCTGCACGCCCTCGACGCGCAGTCCGGCCAAGCGGGCCGCGAGATCGTCCCCGCCGAGCTCGTGGCGGCGCACCGAACGGGGATGCTTGACGGTCACCCGGTCGAGGACGCGGCCCACCACATGCTCGGCGAGCCCGCGCCGGACGACTTCGACCTCGGGAAGTTCGGGCATCTAGCTCTTCGAGCCGTCCGAACCCTCGGGCGCGTTCTCGGCGTGCAACGCCTTGTAGGCCGCGCCCGCGGCCTTCTGCTCCGCTTCCTTCTTGGAGCGGCCCACCCCCTGGCCGTAACCCTTCCCGCCGATCACCGCGGTGGCGGTGAACTCCTTGTCGTGGTCGGGTCCGGTGGAGGTGATCTCGTAACTGGGCACGCCGATGCCGCGCTCGGCGGTCAGCTCCTGCAGGCTGGTCTTCCAGTCGAGCCCGGCCCCCATGCGGGGACCGCGCTCGAGCAGTTCGGCGAACAGCCGCAGCACGACGGTGCGTGCCACATCGATGCCGTGCTGCAGATGCACCGCACCGAGCAGCGATTCCATGCCGTCGGCCAGGATGCTCGGCTTGTCCCGGCCGCCGGTGAGCTCCTCGCCCTTACCGAGCAGGAGATGGCGGCCGAGACCGCCCTCACCGAGACCGCGGGCGACTTCGGCCAGCGCGTGCATGTTGACCACGCTCGCGCGCAGCTTCGCCAGTTCGCCCTCGGACTTGTCCGGGTGCTCCAGGTACAGGCGCTCGGTAATGCTCAGGCCGAGCACCGAATCGCCGAGAAACTCCAGGCGCTCGTTGGTCGGCAGGCCACCGTTCTCGTAGGCGTACGACCGGTGCGTCAGCGCTAGGCGCAAAAGCTCCGGTTGTACGTCCACGCCGAGAGCCTCGAGCAGGCTGGCATGGTCTGCTGCATCACCTACGGCGGGAATATCCGCCGCATCCTTGCTGGCGGTCACGGTCGCTGAACGCGAATCAGATCGCGGAGGTGACCTGACGGCCCTTGTAGGTGCCGCAGGACGGGCACGCGATGTGCGGCAGGGTCTTCTGGCCGCAGGCGCGGTTCGGGCAGGTGATCAGGGTCGGCGCGGTGGCCTTCCACTGGCTGCGACGCGCGTGGGTGTTGGCACGGGACATCCGGCGCTTCGGAACGGCCACGACTAGCTCTCCTCTGTCTTCTTACTCACGGCACCGTTGTGCGCCGCGAGGGTGGAATCGGTTGATGGGTCCGACACCGCATCTGCCCCGGAGGAAACAGTGTCGGCGTCGGTGGACTCAGCGTTGAACTTGGCGAGTCCGGCCCAGCGAGGGTCAAGTATCTCATGACCATGGTCCGAACCTGCAATCGCCATCCTGACCCCGCATTCCGGGCACAAACCGGCGCAATCCGGCTCGCACAGCGGCTGCAGCGGGAGCTCCAGACCGACGGCGTCGATGATCACCGGTTCCAGATCGAGCATGTCGTCGATCAGGCGGTGGATCTCGTCTTCCTCGGTGGTCTGCTCGGTGGCGCTGTCCGGGTAGGCGAACAGCTCGGTGAGCTGCAGCTGGATCTCGTCGGTGAACGGTTCCAGGCAGCGTGAGCATTCACCCTCGATGGGTGCGTCGACCGTTCCCGTCACCAGCACGCCCTCGGAGACCGACTGCAGGGTGAGATCCAACTCGACCTGCGCGCCGACCGGAATCCCGACCATTTCCAGGCCGATTCGTTCCTCGGTGGTGACGGTGCGATGCAACTGCTTCATCGAGCCGGGCTTGCGTCCCAGACTGCGCGTATCCAGCACGAAGCCACCGTCTTTCGGCGTCTGCTGACGTCGAGGACGCGACTCGGAACCGGAATCGGCGGACATTTCGGGGACTTCACCTCGTGCTCGGTGCGGAATGGGCAACCACACAACAATACCGAAAGCCCCGCACGCGGCCCAAACCGGACGGTGCGGGGCTTTCGGCGGGAACTCAGCGGCGGAATTCGGCGGCGTAGTCCGGGACGGACGTACCAGAACGGACCTGGTGCCGGCCGCGGCCGACGATGCGCAGGGTGTTGGAGAGGGTCTCCTCGAAGTCGGCGAGCTTGCCGTCGACGTAGTCGTCGCATTCCTGACGCAGACGGTCGGCGTCGGCCTGGGCGGTGTCGATGAGGCGGGCGGATTCGGCATGGGCGGCGCGGACCACCTCGGTCGCCGACACCAGGCGTTCCTGTTCGGCCTTGCCCTCGGCGACCGAGCGGTCGTAGGAGGCCTGACCGGCGTCGGCCAGCCGGTCGGCCTCGACGCGGGCGCGGCTGGTGAGGGCGTCGTATTCCTTCTGACCGTCGGCGACGGTGCGCTCGGCCTCCTCCTCGGCCGCGGCGACGAGGCGCTCGGCGTGGGCGCGGGCCTCGGCGACCATGCGGTCGGCGTGCGCCTTCGCGTCGGCGAGGATGCGGTCGGCCTCGTCGCGGGCGGAGGTAACCGTGTGGTGCGCTTGCTCATTCGCGGTCCGGATGGTGGTGTCGGCGCCGGTGCGGGCGTCGGTGACGATCTTGTCGCGGTGATCGAGCACGTCCTGGGCGTCGTCGAGCTCGCCGGGCAGGGCCTCGCGGACGTCGTCGAGCAGTTCGAGGACCTCACCGCGCGGCACGATGCAGTTGCGGGTCGGCGGGATGCCGCGGGCCTCTTCGATGATGGCCACCAGTTCGTCGAGCGCTTCGAATACCCGGTACATGCGTTACCCCACTCTCCTGCCAGGACTCACGGCGAGACTCTCCGCTTCCGCCAGTCTGCCAATCTCCGCGCTGTCAACAAGGTCCGACACGGCGTGTCGCGGGTTTTCCGAAACATGGACTGTCTCACAGACCACAAAAACAAGTGGAGGGAGCCACTCCACTTCGTGTTACCTTTGTTAGGCAAGCAGGTGTCGGCCGGTGACCCTCACCCGGGAAACTTCTCGGCGAGAGCAGGCCGACACCACCGTGTTCGGATGGGGAAAGACAATGGCTGTCCACGAGATCCCGGATCGGGCCACCATGCCCGTGCCCGGGCTGGTGAGCACCTATGCCTACGGCACGCAGACCCTCTATGCGGAGTGGGCCCGGTGGCTGGGGCGACTCGGCGTCTGGCTGCGCGGCGAAAAGGCCCTCCCCCAGCTGATTCGGTTCGCTCTGGTCGGCGGTCTCAGCAATGTCGGCTACATCCTGCTGTTCCTGGCGCTCTACGGCGGCGGCCCGCAGCTGGCCAACCTGGCCGGATCGATCGTCAGCACCGCCCTGGCCAATGAGATGCACCGTCGCCTCACCTTCCACGCCACCGACCGAGTCCGCTGGTACACAGCGCAATTGGAGGGCGGCGCGCTGGCCCTGGCGGGTCTTGCCATCACCTCCGGCGGCCTGGCCATCCTCGAGGTGACCGCGCCCGGCCTCGGCGACATCTCCGAAGCCCTTGCCGTGCTGGCCATTACCGCCGCCGTCGGCACCATGCGCTTCCTCACCCTCCGCCTCTGGGTCTTCTGACCCGTACCCCGGAACCCCGCACCGCGCCGCAACCCGGCACGCCGTGCGGGGTTTCGTCGTTTCCGGACGCGAGTGGAACCCCGATCGCCTCCCCATCGTCCAAGTAAGCATCCGATCGACGAGAGGGGTTCGACATGAACCGTTGGCGCGGATGCCTTGGCGGACGCCGAGATTCGGCCACACCCCGGCCGCAACACCCACCGGCACGAGTGTGCGAGTCGTGCGTCCGACACCGACCGATCCGCCCGCCGCGCAAGGAGGGCCGATGAGCGCGCCCACGGCGGGCGACCGGTCCGTAACCCGGCCGGGCACGAAGGACGCCGAGGCGGGCCGGACGAGGCGCGGAAGGCAGTGCGCGGCACGGGAATCGCGACGGGCGCTGCTCGAGGGGTGCGGCGCTCCGCGGTACACCGACCACGGCGGTCCGGCTTCGGAGCGCCGGTGGGGTCGCGGGCAGGCGGTCGAGAGCACGGTCGGGCGGCGGGAGCGGCATCGGCGGATGATCGCGGCGGTGGTGGCGGAGATGGCGGTGGGGACCGTGGTGAGCCATCAGTCGGCGGCGGTGTTGTACGGGACCACGCTGTGGCATGTGCCCTTGGAGCGGGTGTGTGTCACGCGCAATCGGCGCGGGGGTGGGCGGATCAGGCCGTTCGCGAAAATTCATGGCTCGCCGGTGGATTCGGTCGTCGAACTGGACGGCCTGCTGGTCACCACTCCGGCGCGGACGGTGGTGGATCTGGCGTTGGCGCTGCCGTTCGAGGCGGCCGTGGTGGCGGGCGACGCGCTGGTGGGAGCGTTCGGCCTCACCGCGGACCAGCTCGCCGAGGAACTGGCGCGGGCCAAGGGGCGCTACGGGATCAATCAGGCGAAAGAGGTGCTCGCCGTGCTCGACGGGCGCAGTCGAAGCATTGGTGAATCCCTGAGCCGCACCATGATTCACCGCCACGGCCTGCCACTCCCCAGCTCGCAGGGCAATGTCCTCACCCCCGACGGCCGCTTCGTGACCCGCGTCGACTTCTATTACGAATCCGCCGGTCTCCTCTGCGCATTCGACGGCCCCACCGAATACGGCCGCCTCCTGCGCCCCGGCCAAGACCCCGCGGCCCTCGCCCACCGCGAACGCGCCCGCGAAACCTACCTGCGCACTCTCGGTTTCGAGATCATCCGCTGGACCTGGGACGACCTGGTCCGAGGCACCCCCGCCCGCCGCCTCCGCACAGCCCTGACCACCCACCGCCGCCCACCCGACGGCCGAATCGAACCCGCCCCAATACCGGCCCCGCGCCAACTGCCCATCCGCACCCTATGACCCAGCCCCACCCTCGTCATCCCGGCATGCTTTTGGCCGGGATCCAGGCACGACGGGTACCCGCTGGAGCGTAAGGGGTTGTGTTCCAGCGGGTTCGCCGTCAGCGGGGCGCTGTCAGTTCTTGCGTTCGGCGATGCGGGCGAGGAGGCGTTTGTGGACGGATGGGGGCAGGAGGTCGGAGATGTCGCCGCCGTAGGAGGCGACCTCCTTGACCAGGGAGCTGGAGACGTAGCTGTAGGCGGGGTTGGTGGCGATGAAGTAGGTGTCGACGCCCGCGATCTTGCGGTTCATCTGGGCCATCTGGAGTTCGTAGCTGAAGTCGTTGACATCGCGCACGCCCTTGACCATGGCGGTCAGCCCCTGCTGTTTGGCGAAGTCGACGGTCAGGCCGCGCCAGGACTCCACCCGGACATTGGGTAGATGGGCGGTCACCTCGCGAATCAGCTCCATGCGCTCCTCGACGGTGAACATGCCCTGCTTGTTGGGGTTCACCACGACCGTCACGACCACCTCGTCGAATTGCTCGGCGGCGCGCGCGATCACATCGATATGTCCATTGGTCACCGGATCGAACGACCCGGGGATCAGTGCTCCAGCCATGGCCGAACGCTACCGCACCGCCCGAGCATCACCGTCACCCACCTGAATCGGACATTTCAGTCATGCCTGGTCGGCTATGGTTTTGCAACCCAGAAGCTGGCCTTCCCCCGTTCGCATACTGTTCGGTTTGCTCCCGTTGAACGTTTCCTGCGCGGATTGCGAAGCTGCATCGGCAATTTCGCTCGATGAGGAAGTAGTACAACGCATGGCAAGGGCAACGTTGGGTCGGAAGATCGCAGTCACCGTGGCTGCGACCGTGAGCGCGTTCAGCGGCCTGGTGGGCGCGAACGCGTCCGCCGATCCGGGGAACGGCCAGGGAGCGGCTCCCGAGCACATTTTCTACGTGATGATGGAGAACCAGGGCGACGACGACATTCTCGGCAATACCGCCGACGCCCCCTTCATCAACAAGCTGACGAGCGAATACGGCGTCTCCACGGGCTTCCACGGCGTGACCCACCCGTCACTGCCGAACTACCTGTCCATGTTCTCGGGCGACTTCCAGGGCATCTGGGACGACTGCAAGGCCGGGGCCGACTCCAAGTGCGCCCCCGAGGAATTCGTCTCCGACGCCGGTGACGGCACCTCCGGCGCGTCGCTGACCCCCGAGCAGGTCGCCTCCGCGACGAACATGCCGCACATGTTCGCGGGCAAGAACCTGGTGGACCAACTCGAGGCCAAGGGCAAGTCCTGGAAGGCCTATATGGGCGCGATGCCGCAGGCCGGGTACCAGGGCGAATACGCGCCGGGCGTGGTGAACGGCACCCTGGTCAAGCTGTACGCGCAGAAGCACAACCCGTTCATGTACTTCTCGGACGTGAACTCCCCCGGCAATGCCCGGCTGCAGAAGGTCGTGCCGCTGGAGAACAACTTCGACGCCGACCTGAAGAGCGGCAATGTGCCCGCCTTCACCTGGATCAGCCCCGACCAGTGCTCGGACATGCACGGCCTGTCGCACGCGGCCGCGACGCTGATCAACAAGCCGGCCTGCGAGGAACCGGCTTCCGGTGTGGCGCACGGCCCGATCAAGCTCGGTGACGACTACCTGAAGGACACCGTCACCAAGATCATGGACTCGGACACCTGGAAGAAGACCCGCTCCAGCATCGTCGTCGCCTGGGACGAGAACGACTACTCCGGCTTCTCCGGCGGCCCGGGCAGCCCGGTCGGCAAGAACGGCGTGGTCCTCGGCGGTGGCGACGCGCCGCTGCTGGTGATCAACTCCGACAAGGTGCACAAGGAGAAGGGCGAGCACGGCAAGCCCGAACCGCACCACAAGACCTCGACCGACGTCACCGATCACTACTCGGTGCTCTCGGCCATCGAGCAGCTGTGGGATCTGGGCTGCCTGGCCAACACCTGCCAGCACAAGGCCCCGGAGTCGCTGCGGGACCTGTTCGAGAACTGAGGTTTTCGACGCGTCGCAAGCGATGCCCGCCGTGCGATGGCACGGCGGGCATCGCCGCGTTGGTATCAGCCCTCGAATTCGGCCAAGTCGATGCGGGTTTCGCCGTAATCGCGCGACTTCAGGTGCGAATAGCCCTTGGGCCACGTGATTTCGGGCGATCGGGTGGAGCGTTCGACCACGATCAAGGCGTCCTCGTGCAGCCACCCGTTCTCGGCGAGGGCGCGCAGATCGGCTTCCACGTCGGCGACTTCGAGCGCGTAGGGCGGGTCGGAGAACACCAGGTCGTAGCGCTCCGGCGGGGTGCCGGTGAGCACGCTGGTGACGCTGTTCTGGCGTAGTTCGGCCCCCGGCAGACCGAGGTCGCCGATATTGCCGCGAATGATCGCGGCGGCCTTGCGGTCGGATTCGACCAGCAGGGCGTGGGACGCGCCGCGCGACAACGCTTCCAGCGCCAGCGCGCCCGAGCCCGCATAGAGATCCAGGACGTGCAGTCCGTCGAAGTCCATGCGCGCGTGCAGCAGCGAGAACAGCGCCTCGCGCACCCGATCCGAGGTCGGACGGGTGCCCGCCGGGGGCACGCGTAGTCGGCGTCCCCCGGCGGTACCTGCCACGATGCGGGTCATTCGGCCGCGGCCTCGTTGAGGTTGACCTCGACGAGCAGATCGCCACCCTCGACCTGCTGCACCTTGGCGATGGCCACGCGGCGCACCGTTCCGGCGCGCGGTGCGGTGATGGCCGCCTCCATCTTCATGGCCTCGATGGTGCCGATGGTGTCGCCCGCGGACACCGAATCGCCTTCGGAGACAGCGAGGGTCACCACACCGGCGAACGGTGCCGCGATGTGCCCGGCATTGGTCTTGTCGGCCTTCTCCGCGGCCGGGATCTCGCTGGCGATGGACCGGTCACGCACCGTGATCGGGCGCAGCTGCCCGTTGAGGATGCACATGACCGTGCGCATGCCGCGCTCGTCGGGCTCGGAGATGGCTTCCAGGCCGATGAGCAGGGTGACGCCCTTGTCCAGCTGGACGCGGTGTTCCTCGTCGTGGCGCAGGCCGTAGAAGAACTGGTTGGCCGAGAGCCCGGTGGTGTCGCCGAACTTCTCACGGTGCGCGAGGAATTCGGCGGTCGGGCCGGGGAACAGCAGCCGGTTCAACGTCGCCCGGCGTTCGTCGGAGGTGCCGTTCAAACCGGCCTCGTCGGCGGCGGTCAGCTGGGTCTCCGGCTTGGCCGGTCCGCGTCCGGCCAGCGCCCGGCTGCGGAACGGTTCGGGCCAGCCGCCCGCCGGGGTGCCGAGTTCGCCACGCAGGAAGCCGATCACGGAGTCCGGAATGTCGTAGCGGCCGGGGTCATTGGCGAAGTCCTCGACGTCGACGCCGCTGCCGACCAGCGCCAGGGCCAGGTCGCCGACCACTTTCGAGGACGGGGTGACCTTCACCAGACGGCCCAGCAGTCGGTCCGCCGCCGCATATTTGGCCTCGACCTGCTCGAACTGATCGCCGAGCCCCAGCGCGATGGCCTGCTGCCGCAGGTTCGACAGCTGACCGCCCGGGATCTCGTGGTGGTACACGCGCCCGGTCGGCCCCGGCAGCCCGGATTCGAACGGCGCGTACACCTTTCGCAGCGCCTCCCAGTACGGCTCGAGGTCGCACACGTGCTGCAGGTTCAGCCCGGTGTCGTAGGGCGAATTCGCCGCCGCCGCGACAATGGCGGACAGGGCGGGCTGAGAGGTGGTGCCCGCCATGGGGGCCGACGCGCCGTCGACGGCGTCGGCCCCGGCCTGCCAGGCGGCGAGATAGGTGGCCAGCTGGCCGCCCGGGGTGTCGTGGGTGTGCACGTGCACGGGCAGGTCGAACTCCCGGCGCAGCGCGCTGACCAGCGTGTGCGCGGCCGGTGCGCGGAGCAGTCCGGCCATGTCCTTGATGCCGATGACGTGCGCCCCCGCGTCGACGATCTCCTCGGCCAGCTTGAGGTAGTAGTCGAGGGTGTAGAGGTTCTCGTTCGGGTTGGACAGGTCGCCGGTGTAGGACAGCGCGACTTCGGCCAGGGCCGTACCGGTTTCACGCACGGCGTCGATGGCCGGTCGCATCTGGTCGACATTGTTGAGCGCGTCGAAGATGCGGAAGATGTCGATGCCGGTGGCGGTGGCCTCGGAAACGAAAGCGCGCGTGACCTTTTCGGGGTACGGGGTGTAGCCGACGGTATTGCGGCCGCGCAACAGCATCTGCAAGTTGATATTCGGAATCGCCTCGCGCAGCGCGGCGAGCCGCTCCCACGGGTCCTCGTAGAGGAAACGCAGCGCCACGTCGTAGGTCGCGCCGCCCCAGCATTCGATCGACAGCAGCTCCGGCGTCAACCGCGCCACGTGCCCGGCCACATCGAGCAGGCCGTTGGTGCGCACGCGGGTCGCCAGCAGCGACTGGTGCGCGTCACGGAAGGTGGTGTCGGTGACCGCGACGCCCTCGCGGTCGCGCAGCCACCGCGCGAACCCTTCCGGCCCCAGCTCGAGCAGCTTCTGCCGGGTGCCGGGCGGCGGCGGGACGGTCAGATCCAGGGCGGGCAGCTTGTCGTGCGGGTACACCTTGGTCGGCCGCGTGCCGTGCGGCTTGTTCACGGTGACGTCGGCGAGATACTGCAGGATCTTGGTGCCGCGGTCGGCCGAGCTCTTCAGTGTGAGCAGCTGCGGCCGCTCGTCGATGAACGAGGTGGTGACCTTGCCCGCGCGGAAGTCCGGATCGTCGAGCACCGCGAGCAGGAACGGGATATTGGTCGTCACGCCGCGAATGCGGAATTCGGCGACCGCGCGCCGGGCGCGAGCCACCGCGGTGGCGAAATCACGTCCGCGGCAGGTCAGCTTGACCAGCATGGAATCGAAGTAGGCCCCGACCTCCGCGCCGACATTCGCGCCGCCGTCCAGGCGCACGCCCGCGCCGCCGGGCGAGCGGTAGCCGGTGATGCGGCCGGTGTCGGGCCGGAAGCCATTGGCCGGATCCTCGGTGGTGATGCGGCACTGCAGCGCCGCGCCGCGAATCCGAATGGCGTCCTGGCTCAGTCCGAGATCCGCGAGGCTCTCCCCCGCCGCGATGCGCAGCTGCGACTGCACCAGATCGACATCGGTGATCTCCTCGGTCACCGTGTGCTCCACCTGGATTCGCGGATTCATCTCGATGAACACGTGATTGCCGCGCTCGTCGAGCAGGAATTCCACGGTGCCCGCGCAGGAATAGCCGATCTCGCGGGCGAAGGCCACAGCATCGGCGCAAATGCGTTCGCGCAGTGCGGGGTCCAGATTCGGCGCGGGCGCGAGCTCGATCACCTTCTGGTGGCGGCGCTGCAGCGAGCAGTCGCGCTCGAACAGGTGAATCACATTGCCCTGCTGGTCGGCGAGGATCTGCACCTCGATGTGGCGGGGATTGACCACCGCCTGCTCCAGGAACACCGTCGCGTCACCGAAGGCGGATTCGGCCTCGCGGGCGGCGGCCTCGATGGACTCGCGCAGCTGGGCCGGGTCCGACACCCGCCGCATACCGCGCCCGCCGCCACCGGCGACGGCCTTGACGAACAGCGGGAACTCCATACTCTCCGCGGCCGCCATGAGCACGTCCACATCGGCGGACGGTTCGCTCGAGCGCAGCACGGGCAGTCCGGCGGCCTTGGCGGCCGCGATCGCGCGGGCCTTGTTGCCGGTCAGCTCGAGCACGTGCGCGGACGGGCCGATGAAGGTGATGCCCTCCCGCGCGCAGGCGGCGGCCAGGTCCGGGTTCTCCGACAGGAAGCCGTAGCCGGGGTAGATGGCATCCGCGCCCGCGGTCTTGGCGGCCTTGATGATCTCCTCGATCGACAGGTACGCCCGCACCGGGTGGCCGGGCTCGCCGATCTGGTAGGCCTCGTCGGCCTTGAGCCGGTGCACGGAATTGCGGTCCTCGTACGGAAAGACCGCCACGGTTCCGATGCCGAGTTCGTAGGCCGCGCGGAAGGCGCGAATGGCGATCTCGCCGCGGTTGGCGACCAAGACTTTGGAGAACATGCGTAGAAGGTACCTGCCCGTGGATACGGTTCGGGCACCGAAGTCCCGTTCGGTGCAATCTTCACAGTCCCGGCGCGGCGGCTGCGAATTTGTGTTAATCACCGTGATACATGCCTGCCGGTGCGGCGTGCGGGGCTCCGACCACGGAATTCGCCGACTTGCTAAGCAGACCGGCCGAACGGCCCACCGGGCGCGGGGCGCGCGCTCGAGACGTGCCCGCGTCCGGATCGCCGCGAGATCGTGTCCGAGACCACAGCGGCGACCGCGTGCTCGATTCGGAAACTGCGCGAGAAGTGTTGAGCGGCGGTAAAATCCGGCGCGAGGAGGGGGACGTTGAGAGTTTTCGCGTCGCGCGCGTCGGCGATGGCGGTCATCGCGCTCGTGCTCGCCGCCGTGTCCGCCTGCGCCACCACCGTGTCCGGCACGGCCGTGCGCGTGACCACCGATCCGGCGAGTCTGCAGGTCGGCAACTATCAGACGGTGCCGCGGGTGGTGGGAAACGCCAAGACCGAGAAGCAATCCCGGGTGCGCGAGTCGCAGCGGCTCTCCGATTACGTGGCGCTGCCCTTCGAGGCGGACACCGACTACACCTACGAGTGCTCCAACGACGTGCGACCGCACCTGGTGACCAATCACAAGGGCCTGGGCGACATCCTCATCAACGACACCTTCGACGATGTGGCGCACGATCTGCGCGGGGGCTGGGTCGATACCTGGTGCACCGGTTCGGACAACGACGAGAAGCACCGCAAGCTCAGCATCGCGGTGCTCGAACTGCCCGATGCCGGGCGCGCCACCGCGGTGGGGCCGACGCTCGAAAACGACGACTTCACCTACAACACCGACAATCGGCCGCTGACCCTGCCGAAATACCCCGACAGCAAGGCGCATTGGCGGCCGAGCGTGGCGTCCATCGGCTCGTGGACCGTGCACGATCGCTACGTCGTCTTCATCAAGATCGTCGACGAGCTCGCCGCCGCACCGGATTCCGCGGATCTGATCGCGCGCACCGAGCGCATGCTGGACGTGGCATTGCCGCTGCTGGACAAGTTCACGCCCACGCCCGCCGACAAGTTCGCGCACGTGCCGCTGGATCCGGACGGCATTCTCGGGCGCACGCTGCCCACCAATCCCCAAGAGCCGCTGCGGCCGGACCCCGACGGCGTCTACACCGGTCGCGGCGCGCTGCAGAGCCTGGACAGCAGTGACCTGGACTTCCTCACCATCGGCGATGTCGATCTGGTCGGGTACGGCGACGCGCTGGTGTTCCACAGCCGGACCGGCGCGGCGGCGAAGGCGTTGTGGGACAAGTGGAATCCGGCCACCGACCAGCCGGATACGCATCGCACCATCGACCCGCCGCCCGGTTTTCCGGGCGATATCGGCTGCTTCGCGGATCTGGTGAACGGGCAGGTGGTGTTCAACCAGTGCACCTTCCACGTGGACCGGTACAACGTGCAGGTGGGGGCGGGCAATGTGTCGGTGCTATACCAGAAGACCGCGGCCCAGTACGTGCTGGTGACGAGCAGGTGAGGCCGATGCGTCGAATTCTCCGATCACGCAGGTGGCGAATCGGTCTGCCGGTGCTCGTCGTGGTGATCGTGGTGCTGGCGGGCGGTATCGCGATGGCGACCTCCACGGTGCCGGGGCATCCGCTGCCTGGGATGACCGCGCCCGACTGGTCGAAACTGTCCGTGGGGCCCTATCCGTCGGCCCCGACCGATTACAAACCGCTCTACAGCGGTGCGAGCGACGTATACGAGATCGAATCGCGGCGGATGCTCGGCTATCTGGTGAGCCCGGACGAAATCGATCCGGACGTCACGTATTTGGGCGGGGCCCGAACGGTGGACGACTCGGACAGCAATTTCGGTGATGACGCGGGTCTGCTCGCCGAGCCGTTCCCCAAGAGCTGGCAGCCGATCGTTCAGCGGAATCGGTTGATCGCGGGCGCCTACATCTGGCGCAACAACAACAGTGTTCGTGCCCGCAAGCACATCACGCTCGCCATCATGCGATTCCCGTCCGAGCAGGCCGCGCAGGCGGCGGTGGACGGTTTCGCCGACGCCATGGCCGCGCCCGGGCTGCATGCGCTGCCGATCGACGGGCTCGCGGCGCGCGCCTCCTCGGTCTCGGATGACAAGGGACAGATCTTCGCGGCGCACGGCGTGTACGCGATTGTCGGGCACGCGGTGATGCCGAAGGCGGATCCGATCGCGTTGGCCGATCGGTTGACGGCCATGCTGCGGGCGCAGCTGGCGAAGATGTCGGAGTTGAAACCGACTCCGCTGGAGGATATTCCGGATCTGCCGACCGATCCGGGCGGCATCATGCGGATGACGCTGCCGAACAAGTACGACTCCTCCGATGCCGATCTGTTCGGGTTCCGGCAGGGCGGGGTCTACAGTGCCGACGGTGCCGTGCATTTCGAACGCGACGGTGCGGCGGCCCGCAAGGCGTTCGCGGCGGCCGGGGTGGATCTGGTCGCCCGCAATGGCGCGACCGTGTATCGCACCCGGGATCTGGCCGCGGCCTTCGGATTACAGGCGGCGTTGACCACACCGGGCCGTGACGACGACGAGTTCCCGAACCCGCCCGGGCTCACCGACGTGCACTGCGTTCAGCTCGATGAGCCCGAGCCGGTGCGGCAGGCGACGTATCTGTGCGCGGTGGTCTACGGACGCTATGTCGCGGTGATCGGGGCGCAGGCGGAATTCAGTGGCGCGGAGCCCGGGTCGTTCCCGCAGCGGGTGGCGGCGCAGTATTCGATGCTGGCCAAGAGCGGGTAGCGGCCATGAAGGGTTTGTGTCGAATTCTGGTGTCGGCCTTGGCTATCGCGCTGACGGCATGCGGTTCCGATCATGGGCCGCCGGTCTCGCCCGCGTCGAAGGTGCCGGTTGTGGATGTCTCCCAACTGGATCCGGGCAACTATCCGGTGGTGCCGCGGCAGATCGCCAATAGGACTGCCGATATCACGGTGGGTGATCTGATCCAGGAGTCGATTCGGATCGCCGAGCACATGCCGTTGCCGGTCGAGGTCGACGACCGGTTGATCTACGGGCAAGGCGGGCACGCGATCACGGCCGACTACCCGCCGATGGGTGTCGACGATTTCAACGATCGCGCGCCGGGGTTGATCGCGGGTTGGGAGACCGGTGGGCGGCATCGGTCGGATTACTCGCTCGGGCTGAGCGTCGATCTGACGGTGATGCGGTTCACCACGTCCGCGCAGGCGTCGGCGGCCGTGGATTTCCTGGTGGGAGATCACGATCCGCAGTATCCGGACCGGGGGCCGGTGACGGTGGCGGGGTATCCGGGTGCGAAGTCCGTGCTCACCTACTCGGAGTCGGTGAAAACCCTGTTCGCGCAGGACAATTACGTGTACTGGCTGTTCACGAGCGATGACCTGACCGTTCCGGAAGGGCCGGGACTGCTGCTCGACACGACGCGGAAGGTGCTCGACCACACGGTCGATTCGATGAAGGGGTTCCAACCCACGCCGGTCGACAAGCTCGCGGGTCTGGCGACCGATCCCGACGAGTTGTTGGGCCGCACCCTGCCCGCGGGCAAGGGGCAGATCTGGGCCACCGAGGGGCTGTATCCGCCCCATGCCGCGCTCGGTGTCGACGATCGCCCGGCCGCCACCAAGCGCGCATTCGACGAGGCCGGAGTGGATGTGGTGGCGCACGCTCTGAGCGGGCTGTACCGGGCCAAGGACGCGGCGGCGGCGCAGCATCTCACCGGGGCGTTCATCGACCAGCTGACCGATCGGTACAAGCCGATCGATCCGCCGCCCGGGCTGCCCACCGCGCGCTGCCTGCAGACCCGCGACGATGACGCCGTCGGGGCGAGATTCGTCTGCTATCTGCCCTACGAGCGGTATCTGGCCGAGGTGTCCGCCGACCAGTCTCAGGATCTGCGGCAACGGGTTTCGGCGCAGTACGAGTTGCTCGCCTACGGGCATATCTGACGCCGGGCCGGGTGCGGCCGACATTGCTACATTCGAGAAGAGTCGGGTATCCGGCAGTACCGAGGAGGAACTTTCATGCCGTTGCGGCCCGGCACGATCGTGGGCGGCCACCGGGTGATTCGGGTGCTCGGCAGCGGCGGGATGGGCACCGTGTATCTGGTGCAGGACCCGATGTTTCCCCGTCGGCTCGACGCCCTGAAGGTGCTCAGCGCCGATCTCTCGCACGACGAGGTGTATCGCGCGCGCTTCGAGCGGGAGGCGAATCTCGCTGCGGAGCTGGATCATCCGAATATCGTGACCGTCTACGCGCGCGGCGAGGAGGACGGGCACCTGTGGATCGCCATGCAGTACGTGCCCGGCACCGACGCCGCCGTCGAGTTGAAGCGCTATCCCGACGGCATGGATCCGCCGCGCGCGCTGCGGATCATCACCGAGGTCGGCAAGGCCCTCGACTACGCGCATCGGCGCGGACTCCTGCACCGCGACGTGAAGCCCGCCAACTTCCTGCTCTCGCGCGGCGAGGAGGACCGCGCCGAGGATGAGGAGCGGGTGCTGCTCACCGATTTCGGTGTGGCCAAATCGATTTCGGACGGCAAGGAGCTGACCGCCACCGACAGCCTGATGGCCACGGTCGCCTACGCCGCCCCCGAACGCCTGGCGGCCGAGCCGCTGGATCATCGCGGGGATATCTACAGTCTCGGCTGCGCGTTCGTGAAGCTGCTCACCGGGCGCACTCCGTTCCCGATGGATTCGCTGGCACAGGCCATGCTCGGCCACCTCCAGGAGCCGCCACCGCCGCTGAGCACCCTGCGGCCCGGACTCCCACCCGCCCTGGATGCGGTGATCGCCAAGGCCCTGGCCAAGGACCCGGCCCGGCGCTACGCCACCTGCCGCGAATTCACCCGCGACGCCGAACTGGCCCTCCACGGCCAACAACCGCTCGCGCCACCGATCGAAGAGCAGCCCACCGAGCGCATCGACCACCCCACCACCCGCCGCGTCAAACGCCTACGCCTGGCCCTGATAGTCACCACAATCCTTGCCCTGCTGGGCCTTTCGGGCACCGCGATCTACCTCGCCGTAGACCGCAACACCACCGGCGACACCACGATCGTCACCACCCCCCACACCGACTCCCTGGCCCAGGTCCGCTCCGCCCACCCCACCTTCCAAAGCAAAACCATCGGCGTCTACAACTTCGCCGACAACTCCGTCACCGCCGACCTCGACACCAGCCCCCAAGCAAAGTTCCTCCAGGACATCGGCTTCCGCTACGCCACCGACCTCCGCGCCAAACCCGACGAAACCTCCCCCCAACGCCCCTACTCCCTCTCCGACGTCTCCGTCCCCGACGTAGACGTCATCATCGTCGTCCGCACCGACAAACAAGCCGCCAACGGCGGCCTCCGAGGCCTCCCCACCCCCTTCCTCTCCTCCACCCTCACCCACGCCAAACTCGTCATAGTCGACGACCCCCAATCCACCCAAGCCTTCCAATCCTGGACCCCCACCTCCCCCGACACCCTCATCCAGCGAGTAATCCCCGCAATAGCCAAAGTCCTCTAGAACGGGCACCCTTTCGCAGCTTCATAGTCACGGTGTGGAATGGCCAGTGGCCAGACTGCCTCGAACGCCGTGCGGCACAGCCGAATATCTTGCGGGTTGGTCGAAGTCACTTTGGCGGTCCCAGTGCCGTTACCCGCGTAGTGCAGGAAGACCACTAGACGATCATCGAACAGATAGAAATCGGTGCCCGGCACAACGATTGACGACACCAATCGATGTGGCACCCATCGAATAACCTCACCCGCATCGACCATCGGGCCAGCGATGCTTTTCGACCGCCGTCCCGTAGGCGTCTCGCATCTCCAAATGGAGAGCTTCGCGCTCGAATACGGTTAGCAGCCGCTCGAACTCATCATCGTCGATCGCCGCCACCATCTACCTCGCGACCACTTTCGTTGTCACGCGGCATGAACGTCCACAGCACAACCCAACTCAGCTACCGAAGCGTTGCCGGGGTACCGCTTGGCCATGGCCTGATACAGCTCCCCCATGTATCCGACCAGCCTTGATCCCGGCGTCTTCCTCCCGGTCTCCACTACCCGCAACGCCAACGACGCTGCCTTCTCCGGTTCGCCGATACCGGCATACGACCAAGCCAACTCGGCCACGTACCAGGTAGCCCACTCCGACTCCAACGTCTTCCGGTCGAACCCCTGTAGCCCGTGCTCCAAGGCGTCAATAGCCTTGGCCCATTGCCGGGCGTGCCGGTACGCCATACCGCGTTGCATGCGAATGAACGAATCCGAGTAGAAGTACTGGGCGTCGGGCTTGTCCGGGTCACCCAACAGGATCAAATCCGTTGCGGTATCCAGCTTGGATTCCATCCCGTCCATGTCGCCTTCCATGCCTAGGCCGCGTGCTTCCTGCTGCACCGCGAGAGCCAGAACGGTACGGGAAAGGTTCCGCGGATTCCGTTGCGCTGCTTGAGATAATCCGATTGATGCGCTGGTGTCTCCTGCCATCCACGCCACATGCCCACGCATAGCGAGGGTGGTTGAAACCATGTCGGCATTGCCTGCTTCCTCCGCCAGCTCGAGCGCTTCTCGGTAATGGTGGATAGCGGCGTCATGCCGACCGAGTGAGGCGTTGAGCCAGCCGTGGAACTGTGTCCATCCTGCGGCAGCATCCACCAGCGGCTTGCGGGCTTTCGACGTGGCTTCACGAGCCAAAGCTGTAGCGATCTTGGAATGACGAACGGTCACCGGGAGCACGAGCTTGGACCCAATTTCGTCCTCTAGGCGTCTGGTGTCGGCTAGGACGGCTTGCAGGTCGCCTGCTAGCTTTTGGTCCGCGTAGCGACGATTCTGCAGCGCCTCGTGCGGGGTGAACGGGTCCGGCCCGGACAATGATTCGTACAACGCGCACAAGATGCCACCAGCATTCAACGCCGCATCCAGGCGGGTAACGATATCGGCTGGTGGCTTGCGTTTCCCATTCTCGAACCGTGACAGCGCAGACGGGTCGTAAAGGACTTGCTTCCCCAGTTGGCGAACAGACATGCCCTGCTGTTCCCGCAACCGCCGGAGTTCTGTCCCGAATACGGTCCAATCCCCAACTGTCACAACCCTTCCGGTTCCCTTCTCGACCTGTGTTGCACTTGTCACCATCGGTTCGGGCAGCAATCAAGCGAGCCGCTAACGGCGGCTGGATGCTCGCACCTCGCGGAGTACCCCCTTACGGGTGGGTACTGGCGAACCCGGCTGGCGAGATCGCGGCGGAAGGGCCGTTGCCGGAAGTAGAAGCCGAGATCGACGCACAAGGACTCTAGGGCGGGATTTGGCCGGGGGTAAGGGGTCATCGAGTGGCACATCCTGGAGGGGGTTTGTCCGGATTCGCCTCCAGGATGTGCCACTCGGTGGGTGCCGCGGTGGGGATATGCTGGCGATGCATTCGGTTCGCTGCGGCAGGGTGGGGTTGTGACCTCGACTTGTCGTGGGCGTCGAAATCGGTTCTCTCGGAAGAGGGGATCGGTGAGAGGGAACCCGGTGGGAATCCGGGACTGTCCCGCAGCGGTATGCAGGAACGAACGCCGTCATGAGCACTGGGCGAGTACGTCTGGGAAGCGATGGTCAGTAGGGGGCCGGGAGGCTGGGCCTGCGAGTCCGAATACCTGCCGAGTGTGTCGGGTACGCCGTATCCGGCGGTCGGCGCCTCGTGGATTGGGTGGACGGGCCGGTGGCTTCGGCGTGCCGTGGGGACACGGGGCCGGGGTCGAGGTTCGTGTGCGCTTGTGGCGGCGGCCAGTGGACTTGGAGCACTGGAGATGACCCGTGACCAAAAGGAATACGTTCAAGGCGACGGTTCTCGGTTTGCCCCGGATCGGGCCGAAGCGAGAGTTGAAGCAGGCCGTTGAGGCGTACTGGGCGCAGCGGATCGACGCCGATGCCCTGCATGCCGTCGGACGGGAACTGCGTGCGGCGCAACTGACCGCGGCGGCCGCGGCGGGGCTGGATTCGGTGCCGGTGGGCACCTTCTCGTACTACGACCAAATGCTGGATGCCGCAGCGATGTTCGGGGCGCTGCCGTCTCGGGTGGCGGGGATCGATGATCCGTTGGATCGGTATTTCGCGGCCGCTCGGGGGACCTCGACCATCGAACCGCTGGAGATGACCAAGTGGTTCGACACCAACTACCACTACCTGGTGCCGGAGTTGGGGCCGGACACCGAATTCGCCTTGCATCCGGAGAAATTGCTCGATGAGCTGGCCGAGGCGCAGGCGCTCGGGGTGCCCGCGCGGCCGGTCGTGATCGGGCCGCTCACCTTCCTGAAATTGGCCAAGGACGCCGAGGGTGATGCGATGCGGCGGTTGGGCGCGTTGCTGCCGCTTTATCGAGAACTGTTGCGGCGCTTGGCCGATGCTGGCGCGGACTGGGTGCAGATCGATGAGCCGATACTGGTCACGGACCTTTCGGACGCGGAACTCGGTCTGGTTCGGCAGGTGTACGACGAGCTTTCGGCGACGCCCGGCCGTACGGCACTGCTTGTCGCCACCTACTTCGGATACCCCGGTCCGACGTTGCCGATTCTCGCGGAAACCGGAATCGAGGGTGTGGCATTGGATTTCACGTCCGGCACCACCGTCGAAGACGTGACCTCCGTGCCGAGCCTGGCCGGAAGGCTGGTGGTCGCCGGTGTCGTCGACGGCCGCAATGTCTGGCGCACCGACCCGGACCGCGCCCTCGCCACGCTCGCCACCCTGCTGGGATCGACCGGCGACCTGGCGGTCTCGACCTCCAGTTCGCTTCTGCACGTGCCGTATTCGCTCGAAGCCGAAACCGGGATCGACCCGAGTCTGCGATCTTGGCTTGCCTTCGGTGCCGAGAAGATCGCCGAGGTGCGTCTGCTCGCCACCGCCCTGCACGAGGGCATCGAGTCAGTGGCGGCCGATGTGGCCATCGCCCGTGCGGCAATCACCGCCCGCGGCACCGATGCCCGGCTGCGCGACGACACCGTCCGCGCCCGGCTGGACACGCTGAGCCCCAACGCCACTCGCCGCGCCCCGGCCGCGGAACGCCGTGCACTCCAGCGTGACCGCCTCGGTCTCCCTCCGCTGCCGACCACGACCATCGGCTCCTACCCGCAAACCGCGACCATCCGCCGCGACCGCGCCGCCTTCCGCAAGGGCACGCTCACCCCCGAGCAATACCGCGACCGCATGCGCGCCGAGATCGCCGAAGTCATTGCTCTGCAAGAGAAACTGGGCCTGGACGTGCTCGTCCACGGCGAGCCGGAACGCAATGACATGGTCCAGTACTTCGCCGAACAGCTGACCGGCTTCCTCACCACCGCCAATGGCTGGGTCCAGTCCTACGGCACCCGCTGCGTCCGCCCGCCGATCCTCTACGGCGACGTCGCCCGCCCCGAGCCCATGACCGTCGATTGGATCACCTACGCCCAATCCCTCACCGACAAGCCGGTCAAGGGCATGCTCACCGGGCCGGTCACGATTCTGGCCTGGTCTTTCGTTCGCGACGACCAGCCCCTGGACGTCACCGCGAACCAAGTGGCCCTGGCGATTCGGGACGAGACGCTCGACCTCCAGTCGGCGGGAATCCGCATCATCCAGGTGGACGAGCCAGCCTTGCGCGAACTCCTCCCCCTGCGAGCCGATGCGAAGGCCGCCTACCTGGTGTGGGCGATCACGGCCTTCCGCCTCGCCACCTCGGGTGTCTCCGACGCCACCCAGATCCACACCCACCTCTGCTATTCCGAATTCGGCGAGGTCATCGACGCCATCGCCGCGTTGGACGCCGACGTCACCTCCCTCGAAGCGGCCCGCTCCCACATGGAGGTCCTCGACGACCTCAATGCCGCGGGCTTCGCGCTGGGCGTCGGCCCCGGCGTCTACGACATCCATTCACCCCGAATCCCCACGGTCTCCGAGATCACCGAATCGCTCTCCGAGGCATTGAAAGCCGTTTCCGCGGACCGCCTCTGGGTGAATCCGGACTGCGGCCTCAAGACCCGAGGCCCCGCCGAGGTCGAGGCCTCACTCCGCAACATGGTCCAAGCGGCCCTGACCCTGCGCTGAACCAAGGCCCCGGCTCGGCAGTCGATCCCGGCTGCCGAGCCGAGCCATGTCAGCCGCGGCCGAGGAGGTCTCGTCGCCAGCGGGCGGGTGGGGTGCCGTAGCGGGATTTGAAGGCGCGGCTGAAGGCGGCTTCCGAGGTGTAGCCGACTCGTTCGGCGATGTGCGGGATGGTCAGCGCCGTGCCGCGCAGCAGGTCGGTCGCGGAGTCCAGGCGTACCTGGGCGAGGTAGGTGGCCGGTGGTTTTCCGACGCGGGCCGCGAAGCGTGCCGCGAACGCGGATCGGGACAGGTTGCACAGCTGAGCCAGCTCGTCGACGGTCCAGTCCCGAGCGAGGTCTCGGTGGATCGCTTGCAGTGACGGGCCGAGCTGCGGGTCGAAGGCGCCGGCCAGCCAGTTCGGTTCGACGTCCGTGCCCGCGGCCCAGGTGCGCATGATCTGGATGAACATCAGATCGAGGATGCGGGCGATCATGACCGCGGAACCCTGTGAGGGCGAGAGCATTTCGATGAGGAGCATGCGGCGGGCGACCTCGAGTCCTTCGGGCACCGGCGTGCCCGCGCCGCCGAGCACGATCAGGTCCGGCAGGCTCCGCAGCAGGTGACTCGCCTGCGGGTCGCCGATGGTGAAGGTGCCGTGTAGCCAGCGCACCGGGCCGCTGGCCTCGACATCGCTCAACCGGTGGGAGTCGCCGCGCGGGATCAGGACCATATCGCCGCGGCCGACACGGTCGACGCCGGAGCGCCCGTCGATCCGCAGGTCGAGCTCGCCCTCCTCGATGAGGTGCAGACTGCCGACCTCGGCGAAACCGATGGAGAACGTCGGCCCCGGCGTGTATTCGGCCATGCGTTCCCCGCTCAGCCGAACGCTCCGGAGCAATTCCGAGAGCAGATCGTCCGGCGGCGAATCGGCTTGCGGCGCTGGACGATCGGCAAGTTTTCCCAGCGGAGCGGTCATGGTCGCAGCCTAGTCGTCTCAATACTGTCGACAACCGTGAGCGGATGCGCTCGCTGAATCGAGATCAACCGAGAGGTCAGTCATGTCGGAGAACGGCAACCCCACCAAGATCAGCTTCGTCTACTCCAACCCCACCGATCCGGAGGCCTTCGAGACCGCCTACCCCGAGCAGCTCACGCTCGCGCGCAAGCTCCCCGGCCTCACCCGGCTGCAGGCCTCGAAGGTCTGGCCCAAGGAGGACGGCAGCCCGACCCCGGCGTACCGACTGCTGGACCTGTACTTCACCGACTACGCGGCCGCCAGCGCCGCCGCCGCGGAAGCGGGCCCGCTGGTCGCCGCCACCGTCGAAAACGCCACCGGCGGCGTGGTGATCGCCTTCGCCGAAATTCTCGAGGACGCCTAGTCGCCGAGGGGCCGGGGCGGGACGCCGACGTATTCGGAGAGCGGGCGGATCAGGGCGTTGGACTGGGACTGTTCGAGGATGTGCGCGGTCCAGCCCGTGATTCGGCTCATGACGAAAATCGGTGTGAACATGTCGATGTCGAAGCCGAGCAGGTAGTAGGCGGGGCCGGTGGGGAAATCCAGATTGGGTTCGATGCCGGTGAACTCGAACATGGCGGATTCGAGTTCGGAGTACATGGCCAGCCACCGGTCTCCGCCGGTCAACTCGGCGATGTCCGCGAGGGCGGATTTCATGGTTGGGACTCGGGAGTCGCCGTCCTTGTAGACGCGATGGCCGAACCCCATCACCTTCTCCTTGCGGGAGATCCTCTCCCGCAACCACTTTCGTGCCTGAGCCGGATCGCCGATCTCCAGCATGGCGTGCATGACGGCCTCGTTCGCGCCGCCGTGCAGGCGACCCTTCAACGCGCCGATGGCGGCGGTGACGGCGCTGTACATATCGGATTCAGTGGAGGTGACCACCCGCGCCGCGAACGTGGAGGCGTTGAAGCTGTGTTCGGCGTACAGGATCAGGGAGGTTTCGAAGGCCCGGACCAGGCGCGGGTCACCGGCTTCGCCGAAGCACATGTGGAGGAAGTTCTCGGCGAAGGGACGCGCCGGATCGGGTGCGATGGGGTCCAGGCCGCGACGGCGGCGCAGGTCGGCGGCGATGACCGTGGGAAGCACCGCGGTCAGCCGTAAGGCCTTGGCCAGCAGAGCGTCTCGCGTGGTGCCGCGATCCTCCAAGGGATCCTCGGCACCCAGGTAACTGACCGCGGTTCGCACGACGTCCATCGGATGGCAGGTCTCGGGAAGCCGGGCGATGAGGGCGAGCAGGGAACGGTCCGCGCCGCGCAATGCGCGCTCGCGCACGCGGAATTCCTGGAGCTCGGCGGGATTCGGAAGCTCGCCGTACCAGAGCAGATAGGCGACCTCCTCGAAGCCGCGATGGCGGGCCAGATCCTGCACGGCGTAACCGCGATAGGTCAGGGTGCTGGTCTCGGGCACCACCTTGGAAATGGCGGTGGTGTCGACGACGACGCCCGCGAGACCCTTCTTGATATCGGTCATGGGAATCACTCGCTCACGGTGAAATTGAAGATATCGGTGTCGAATGCGTTGTAGGCGCGGTAGTTCAGCAGCTCGTAGAGGCGAGAGCGGTGCTGCATGCGGTCCAGCAGCGCGGATTGCGTTCCCGTCGACTCTATTTCGCGCAAGCCGGATTCGATGGCGAACATGGCCAGGCGCAGCGTGGTGACGGGATAGATGACGGCGTTGTAGCCGAGCGACTCCAGCTGCCCGGTCGAGAGCAGCTCGGACTTGCCGAACTCCGTCATATTGGCCAGCAGTGGGATATCCACGGCGGCAAGGAATTTGGCGAACTCGTCGGCATCGGCGAGCGCCTCGGTGAAGATGAGGTCCGCACCCGCGTCGGCGTACGCCTTGGCCCGATCGATGGCCGCGTCCAGACCCTCGACCCCGCGGGCATCGGTGCGCGCGCAGATCACGAAGCCCGGATCGCGCCGCGCCGCCACGGCCGCCCGCACCCGCCGCACCATCTCCTCGGCGGAAACCAGGGCCTTGCCGTCCAAATGCCCGCAGCGCTTGGGATTCACCTGATCCTCCAGATGGCAGCCCGCCAGCCCGGCCTCCTCCAGCAGGCTCACCGTCCGCGCCGCGTTCATCGGCTCCCCGAACCCGGTATCGGCGTCGATGAGCACCGGCAGGTCGGTCACCCGCGCGATCTGCCGGCCCCGCTCGGCCACCTCGCTCAGTGTGGTCAGCCCGATGTCCGGCAGGCCCAGCTCGGCCGAGACCACCGCCCCGGACACATAGACGCCCTCGAAGCCGATTTCCTGAATCAGCTTGGCCACCAGCGGATTCAAGGCGCCGGGCCAGCGTTGGATGCGCCCGCTCGCCAGCCCCGCCCGCAGTGCGGCCCGCTTCTCGCCCGGCGTGGTCGCGGCGGTCAACGGCCCGCTCACCGCACCCACCCGCCTAGGCTGATCACATGAGCGACCAACCGCCCCTGCGTTACCGACTGATCACCGGACCCGACGACGCCGCCTTCTGCGAACGCGTCAGCGGACTGCTGGACGAGGGCTACCGTCTGCACGGCTCGCCGTCGGTCACGTTCAACGGCACGTCGGTGATCGCCGCGCAGGCGCTGGTGTGGGAGGGCTGAACCTCCTCGGCAGGTGATCATCGGAAGATTCCTTCCTGGGTCGCCGGAGCGCGGTCCAGCACGGTGGGCGCGACGGTGAAGGTCAGCCGATCCAGCTCGCCCGCACGAAGTTCGGGAGTGCGCTGGGCCGCATCGAGAAAGCGGTCCTGCTCGTCGAGATCGAGGATGCCTTCGGTGAGGGTGCGGAACTTCTCGATGTATTGCCGGCGTCCGAAAGGCCTGGCCCCCAATGGATGTGCGTCCGCGACGGCCAGCTCGTCGGTGATGACTTCACCGCTGCGCAGTGCGACCTCGGCGCGGCATCCGAACGCCTTGTCCGCGGGATCGGTGGAGTGATAGCGCCGAGTCCACTCGGGATCCTCGACCGTCGTTATCTTGCGCCACAGCTCGACGGTGTCCGACCTGCGCGCACGCTCGGGCGCGTAGGAGCGCTCGTGGTGCCAGCCGCCGTCCTGTAGGGCGACCGCGAAGATATAGGGAACGGAGTGGTCCAGGGTTTCTCGGCTGGCGGTCGGGTCGTACTTCTGCGGATCGCCCGAGCCGCTGCCGATCACGACGTGCGTGTGGTGGCTGGTGTGCAGCACGATCGACGCGATCTGCGTGAGGTCACCGATCCGCGTCCGCATGCGGCGGGCCAGATCGATCGGGGCCTGGCTCTGGTACTCGGCCGAATGCTCCTTGGTGTAGCTGTCGAGAATGGCGCGCTTGGCCTCGCCCGGACCGGGCAACGGCACCGCGTACTCGGCGTCGAAACCGCCCAGCAGGCGGGCGATCACACCGTCGGCCCCTTCCCAGATCGGTGCGGGCGACCCCTCGCCGCGCATGGCCCGGTCGACCGCTTCGATCGCGGCCTTCCCCGCGAAGGCGGGTGCGAACGCCTTCCAGCTGGAGATCTCGCCCTTACGCGACTGCCGGGTGGCCGTCGTCGTATGCAACGCCTGACCGATCGCCTGATAGATCGTCTCCGTATCGAGCCCCAGCAAGGTCCCGATACCCGCCGCCGCCGACGGGCCGAGATGCGCCACATGATCGATCTTGTGCTCGTGCAGGCAGATCCCTTTGACCAGGTCGATCTGAATCTCGTAGCCCGTCGCCAAGCCTCGAATCAGCTCCGCCCCGCTGCGCCCGGCATGCTGGGCCACCGCCAGGATCGGCGGAATATTGTCCCCCGGATGCGAGTATTCGGCCGCCAGGAACGTGTCGTGAAAGTCGAGTTCCCGCACCGCGACCCCATTGGCCCACGCCGCCCACTCGGGCGAGAACCGCTGTGTGCCAGGCAATCCGAAGACGGTCGCACCGGGCGTGTACGGGTGCGCTAGCGCCTGCCGTCGCGCGGTGGTCACCGGCCGACGCAGCACCGCGGCCGCCGCCACCGCCGCATTGTCGATAATGCGATTCACGATCATCTCGGTGACCTCGGCCGAGACCTCGACCGGATCGACCGCCACCTCCGCGATCCGCATGGCCAGCTGCTCCGAGCGCGGGAACTCCTCACCCGCGGAGCGTGCGCGTACTGGATAGGTCTTCATACTTCGCACGCTACGCAGCCTCGCCGGACCGAAAAACGGCTCGCAGCGGCGAATTTCGGCGAGCGAACACCCGGCGAGCAGCGAAGTCTGCGAAGCTCGGGCGCGGCCGTGCGCGAAGTTCACGCCGAGATTGACTGGGCTCGACCGCGGTGCTGAGCTGGAAAGAGATACCTGACCTCTGTGTCGAACACTGGAGTCCGTTCGGCGGCCGATATCCGAAATCATTGGACCACAATCGAAATGGGATATTGCAATGACAGCACCGAGGATCGTTTCAGCCGAGGAGTGGCAGGACGAGTGGGAACGACTGCTCGTCAAGGAGAAGGAACTGACCCGCGCGCACGATGAGATGGCGGCGGCGCGCAGGCGCATGCCCTGGGTCGCGGTGAACAAGCAATACCGGTTCGAGGGGCCCGTGGGCCCGATGAGCCTGCTGGATCTATTCGAGGGTCGCCGTCAGCTCATCGTCTACCGCGCCTTCTTCGACCCGGGCGTGCACGGCCAGCCGGAGGGCACGGCCGGGGTCGAGCGCGGCAAGGCCTGCTTCGGCTGCTCCATGATGGCCGACCACATCGGCAATCTCGCCCACGTCAATGCCCGCTCCACCACCTTCGTCTTCGCCTCGCGCGCACCCCAACCCGAGATCGCGCGCCTGAAGAAGCGCATGGACTGGACCATGCCCTGGTACACCATCACCGACGATTTCGACGCCGACTTCGGAGTCGACGAATGGCACGGCACCAACGCCTTCCTCCGCGACGGCAACCGCATCTACCGCACCTACTTCATCAACGGCCGCGGCGACGCCGAACTGGGCAACACCTGGAGCCTCCTTGACATCACCGCCCTAGGCCGCCAAGAAACCTGGGAAAACTCCCCACCCGGCTACCCCCAAGAGCCCCCGTACGTTTGGTGGCGTCGCCACGATGAGTACGACCCCAACCCCACCTCCCCCGCCGACCACTGGCACCCGACCATCCCCGAGTGATCACACTCACCGAGTGGCACATCCTGGAGGTGAATTCGGACAAAACTCCTCCAGGGTGTGCCACTCGGCGATCAAGGGAGGCGGGTAGGGAGCGAGTCCAGGGCGGCGCTGATGCGGCCGGATGCGGCGGTCAGTTCGGAGATGTAGCGGCGGCGCTCGGGGCGGGTGACGTCGTCGCGCAAGGGGCCGATCTGGAGTTCCATCACAGCGTGGCCGCCGCTGTCGAAAACCGGTGCGCCGATGTAGCTCACCGCGAGAGGGATGTCGCGGTCGAGGGTGCGCTGGTCGTACGCGCTGCCGCCGATCGCGGCCAGTTGCGCCAGGACTCGGCCGCGCAGTTCCTTGCTGGCGGGGTGGTCGGCCAGGTGGTCGGCGACCTCGGAGAGGACGCGGAGATTCGGGATGCTGTCGGATTCGAGTTTCCAGACGCAATGTCCGGTGGTGCGCAGGGTGGCGAGGACCGCGCGGTACTCCGCGCGGCGTTCTGGGCCGCGGGTGCGCAGCCAATCCTCTTGGCGGGCAGTGCCCCAGTGGGCGATGATGGCCGCGCCCGCGGGGGCCAGCAGGGGGATGCGGGCTCCGGCCTCGATGCCGACCGTGTAGCGGTCGCGGGTGACGGCCAGGAACTCGAGGTGGTCGAGGGTGATGGTGGTGAGGGCCGCGCCGCAGTCGACGCGGTCGGCCAGGCGCTCCAATTCCCGGTCCAGCCAAGCGCGATCGTCCTCGGCCTCGGTGGACCGGCGACCGAGGGCGGCGAGCGCGGGGCCCGGTTCGTAGCTGAGATCGGGCAGTCGGCGCACCCAGCGGCGTTCGGCGAGCGCGGCCAGGATCGAGCCCGCGGTGGAGCGGTTCAACTCCAGGCTGTCGGCGATCTCGGCCGAGGTGAGCGGGCCGGGTGCGGCCACCAGCAACTCCACGATGGAGATAACCCGTTGCGTGGGCGGTGAGCTCGCGGTGGACCGGGTCTTGCCAGCGGGCACGCGGGGTCTCCTAGCCTGAGCCTCGATACGAATACCCGTATCGCTGGAAACGGATAATCGCACCGAGGTGCGGCCCCTGGCAACCAGGCCGCGCGCGCACCCATTCCCCTTCGCTCATGACCACTTTCGGCGTTTCGCCGGTTTGCCGACCGACTAGTTGGCCTCGAATACAGGAGTCTGCCGCGCCCGGCGTCCGTACCCGGGGTGTGGAAGCTGGTGGCCGTGGGCGCGGTGCTCGGGTTTCTGGTCGGCGAACTTCAGGTTCACCTGATTTTGGGGTGAGCCCGCGGATTTCGGCCCACATTCCGGACCTCGTTCCACCGCGGTGGCGTCGGTGGGGTCGTACGATGGGGACTCGCGCGCAAAACCGCCGGTAGCATTGAATTCGCATGCTACGCAGCACCGTCGTTCCGATGAAGTGCCACGCAGGGTCCGTGAAGTTGCGGCGAGTCTCCTCAAATTGCGATGTTTGCGAAGCCGAATCGGTACCATCCTGCACGTGCGCAAGATGTATGCGGGGGCCCGACTACGGCGGTTGCGCGAGGAACGGCGGATGACCCAGGCGGCCTTGGCCAAATCCCTGGACCTGTCCCCCAGCTACCTCAACCAACTCGAGCGTGATCAGCGACCGCTCACGATTCCCGTGCTGCTGAAACTGAATTCCACCTTCGACCTGGACGTGCAGTTCTTCGCCGCGGACTCCGACGCCCGCCTGGTGTCGGATCTGCACGAGATCCTGGTCGAGGCCGCGGGCGGCAATGCCGCGCCGGTGGCCGAGGTCGAGGATCTGGCCACCCGCATGCCCGAGGTCGCGAAAATCGTTGTGGCCATGCACCGCCGACTACGCGCGGCGACCGACCAGTTGGATCTTTTGTCCTCCAAGGTGGCCACCCCCACCGGCGCGCCCGGCGTGCCCATGCCCTACGAGGACGTGCGCGACTTCTTCTACGATCACCACAATCACATCGCCCAACTGGATCTCGCGGCGGAGCGGCTGTTCGACGAGAGCGGGCTCACCATCGGCTCGCTGGACCGGCAGCTGGCGCGGGTGGCCGAGGAACGCGCCGGGGTCACCGTCCTGGTGCGCGGCGACGGGGCCGACCCGACCATCCCCAAGCGCCACTACGAACCCGAGACCCGCACCCTGACCCTGGCCCGGCGGCTGCGCCCCGGCCAGCGCGCTTTCCAGATCGCCACCACCCTCGCGTTCCTGCTGCACGGCGCGCTGCTCGACGAGGTCCTCGACGAAACCCCCTCGCTCACCGACGAATCCCGCACGCTGGCCCGGATCGGGCTGGCCAACTACTTCGCGGGCGCGCTCATCCTGCCCTACAGCAAGTTCCTGCGCTCGGCCGAGGAACTGCACTACGACATCGACCTGCTGGGCCTGCGCTTCGAGGTCGGCTTCGAGACCGTCTGCCACCGGCTCAGCACCCTGCAGCGGCAGGGGCAGCGCGGCGTGCCGTTCTTCCTGATCCGCACCGATCGCGCGGGCAATATCTCGAAGCGCCAGTCCGCCACCGCCTTCCACTTCTCCCGGGTGGGCGGCAGCTGCCCGCTGTGGGTGGTGCACGAGGCGTTCAACCATCCCGGCCGCATGCTCACCCAGGTCGCGGCCATGCCCGACGGGCGGCGCTACCTGTGGGTGGCGCGCACCACCCCGCCGGTGCCGTCCGGATTCGGCACGGCCGGCAAGGAATTCGCCATCGGCCTGGGCTGCGATATCGAATACGCCGACCGGTTGGTGTATTCACGCGGCCTGGAACTCGACGACCCCGCCGCGGCCGTACCCATCGGCGCGGGCTGCAAGGTGTGCGAGCGACCCAACTGCGCCCAGCGCGCCTTCCCGCAGATCGGGCGGCCGCTGGCGATCACCGAGCACACCAGCTCGGATCTGCCGTATCCGCGCATGCCCCGGTGACTTTCTCCCCTATCGCGAGGAAACATGGTGGGATAAAGGACAATTCCCCCATCCAAACTGGATATCCATTGCGCGACAACGAAACAAATACCAAAAGGTATTGACCCGCATTCGCCACACATCACGAGCACATCATGTGTAGCGTCTGGATTCGCTCGAATCTCTCGACAACAAGCGGTGGCGCGGTGATCGGTATTGACGGATGCCTCAAACGCATCATGGACATTCCCGGCGCGCGCAGCGTCACCCTCGTGGACGGCGCGAGCGGGCTCGCCATCGCGGCGGCCGGGCGGCACGACGTGCTCGACCAGCACGAAGACGCCGCCGCCGCAACCGATGTCGTGCGCTCGGTGCTCACCTCACCGGCCCTGGCCACCGGCATGCCCGGCGATGACATCACCGAGATCATCGTCTGCGGCACCCGGGGATATCATCTGCTGAATTTGATCGACGGCGATTTCGAGGCACGGCTTTTCGTGCACATCCTCTTCGACGGCGACACCGGCAATCTCGCCATGGCGCGATACCAACTGCGATCAATTCTCGCCGAATTCGCCGAGGACGGTCATGGACAGTGAACTCGTCCTCGAACTACGGCGACTCGAACAGCAACGCGGCACCGGCGTGCTCACCGTGGGCGACGGCGCATTTCATTTCGTCGAGGGCGCGATCGTGGCCGCCGAATGCGCGCGCACCACGACGCTGGACCGCATGGTGGTGGCGTCCGGAGTGGCCACCACCGAGCAATGGCGGCGCGCCCGCGGCGGCGGCGAGGACCGACTGCTGGAGCGCCCGCGGGTGGAAACCCTTGCGCTGCTGTCGGTCTTCGACGCCGCCTACGTCCTGCTGGCCGCGCCGGCGCCGCTGGCATTCCACGGCGGACCCCCGCACCGGCTGGCCCGCACCTGCCGCATCACGCCGGGCGCGCTCATTCACGAATGCGCGCGCCGCGGCGACCCGCACGCCGGAGCCTGGCCCGTCGAACTGGTCGACCGGGTCGCCGTGGTGCCGGTGCGGCGGGTGCGGCGGCGCCGGGTCGTGCTCACCGGCGGCCACGCCGAGGTGCTCGCCGTCGTCGACGCCCGGCGCAGCATCACCGGCATCGCCGAGGATCTGGGCCGCACCACCTACGGCTGCCTGCTCGCGGTGCGGGAGCTCACCGCGGTCGGACTGGTCGAACCACCGGTCATGGTGGCGCTGGCCGATCCCATCCGCACCGTGCCCGCCCCGGCCCCGGCCGCATCTGTATCAGCCCCGGCCGCATCTGTATCAGCC
Source organism: Nocardia sp. CDC153 (assembly GCF_035818515.1). Taxonomy (NCBI): domain Bacteria; kingdom Bacillati; phylum Actinomycetota; class Actinomycetes; order Mycobacteriales; family Nocardiaceae; genus Nocardia; species Nocardia sp. CDC153. Next base: position 1,597,869 of record NZ_JAYKYU010000002.1, read on the forward strand.
CCGGCCGCATCGGTATCGGCCCCGGCCGCACCCGTATCGACCGGCACGGCAACCGATTCCGTGCCACCGCTGCGCCGCCGGGTCCGGCAGGCCGCGGCCGTCGACATCCCGGACCGCTGGGAGCCGCCCGACCGGGATGTGCTCATCCGCCTGCGGGCAGCACTCGAGGAGCTGGCATGACCGAACCCGGTGCACACATCGGCTCGGCGAACGGATAGGGAGGCGGCCTTGGAGGAACTCGCGTGACCGCGCGGAGAAGGCGGCTCGGTGAATTGATAGGAAGGTTGACCAAAGTGGCGATGTCCGGCCCAGAACCGAACACGCAGGTACTCATGGAGCTGAAGGCGCTGCGGGACCGGGTGCCGCAGCTGACCGGAACACTGGTGGCGTCCACCGACGGATTGCTCATCGCGCACGATCTGCCCGTCCATATCGAGCCCGCGGGCATGGCGGCCCTGACCGCCGCGCAACTCTCGCTCTCGCACCGGCTCGCCGCCACCGCCCACGGCGGCGGCTTCCACGAGGTGGTGGTGCACGGCGAGAGCGGGGACGTGGTGATCTACGCCGTCGGCTGGACCGCCTCGCTGACCGTGCTGGCCGGTCCCGGCGCGAATATCGGGCGGCTGCACCTGGAATCGCGGCCCGCCGCCCGCGCCATCGCCGACCATCTGGCGGCGGTCACCGGCGAGGCCGATCCGACCCCCAACCCCAAGTGATAACACCGATTGAAAGGAAAACCCATGTCCAACATGGATATCGCACTGAAGGACATGATGGTGATCGACGGCGCGCTCGGCGCGGCCGTGGTCGACTACAACAGCGGCATGGCGCTCGGCATGCTCGGCAGCTCCAAGGCGCTGGACCTGCAGATCGCCGCCGCGGGCAATACCGAAGTGGTGCGCGCCAAGCTGCGCACCATCGACCAGCTGGGCATCAAAGAGGACATCGAGGACATCCTCATCACGCTCACCAACCAGTACCACGTCATCCGACCCATGACCGGGCGCAAGTCCAAGGGCCTGTTCCTCTATCTCGCCCTGGACCGCAACCGCGCCAACCTCGCCATGGCCCGCCACCGCCTCAAGGGAATCGAGGAGGACCTCGAGGTGTAGCGCCTCGGCCACCATTAATTCGGTGGCGTCGGGCCGTGCGGCGGAGTTAGCGTTGACCCCGACCGCCCCGACGACGAAAGGACCGGCCGTGCATCATCATTCGACCTCCGCCGCCGCGTCGTCGCGTGCTTTCCGAGAACCGGAACAGCGCTAGCGCCCGTACCCCTTCGCCGCGGCCCGCACGGTTCCACCCCGTGCGCCCACCATGCTGTGCGATGCCGAAGTGGTCGAGGCCCCGGTTTGTGATACCGGCATCAGCGGGTTCGAGTCCCGCCGCATAGCCCAGGGGTTGGCCACATAGCCCAGGGGTTTTCCGATACAGCCCAAGGCGCAGTTGCTCTGTTGGCACGGGCAGCCTGATTTTCACTCAGGACCCACGTCGGTTCGATTCCGACCTGCGTCACTCCGCCGTCGCTCGTTCAAGTCGGGCCGGGCTGGGTATGCCCGGGGATGACCAATGTGAGGCAACGTTGAGGGAGACAGCGGTGTCCTACGACAGCTCGGCCCTGATTGCGGCCTTGGCCCGATTTTCGCGCCTACTTCCAACGGAATACGAGCCCGGTGACGCGCTCGACGAACTCGTGGCCGCCGAGACCGAGGTCCTGGGCCTGGCCGGGGTGGGGGTGGCCATGGTCTCGCGCGGACGAATGCGCAATGTGAAATCGTCGAGCGCGCGGGTGCTCGCCGCCGAGCGATGTCAGGAACAGCGACAAGAAGGCCCGTGCGTCGATGCCCACCGCAGCGGGGAGGTGGTCGCGGTCGGCAATATCGCCCACCTGTCCATACGCTGGCCGCGGTACGCCGAAGTGGTGCGCCGCGACCGGATCGCGGCGGTGGCCGGAATCCCTATGCGGTTGCGCGACAACCCGATCGGCGTGGTCGACCTGTACGGCGAGCAGGCCGGAAACTGGGCCGAATCCGACCTCGAGATCGCGCAGATGCTGGCGGACACCGCCGTCGGCTACGTCGTCAATGCGGATAGACGCCTACGGCAACACCGGTTGACCGAACAGTTGCAGGCGGCGCTGGAGTCCCGGGTCGTCATCGAACAGGCCAAAGGGGTGCTCGCCAACGCCTACGGAATCACCCCTGACGAGGCGTTCGCCCTGATCCGCCGACATGCGCGCACGAGTCAGCTGCGGTTGCAGACGGTCGCGCACGCGATTGTCGAATCGGGTCTTCGCGTGTGAATCCTCATGCTGGGTCACCGGTTTGCTGCGATACCGGGCACGCGCTCAGCATCGAGCCGGTAGTGTGATCGCCGTCGAACATCGTGTTCCGGTGTAGCCAAACGCCGGACGCACCTGTTCCGCCCAAGCCCCCGGTGGATCGCTCGACGCGACCACGCCTGCAAGGGGGCGCGCATTGATCACATTCACTCAGCCGATGCCTGACGGCGCTGTCCCGCATCGTGGACCCGTCCGGCTGTTTTCCCTTGCCTCGAGTCCGGACCAACCGATGAAAGGAAGGACGACCGATCATGATCACCAAGGCAGATCTGCCTGCTGGACTGTCCCTGCGGACGAGCACCGCCAGTGGCCCCAACGGCAGCTGCGTCCAGGTCGGCTACTGGCCGGGTCGGGGCATCGTGGTGGCTCATAGCAAGGAGGGAACCAATGGCGCGGTACTACTGTTCACCCACCGCGAGTGGGAGGCCTTCATCAAGGGAGTGAAGGCCGACGAGTTCCCCGCCGTCGGCTAGCCGAGCGGACTCCAGGCCTCGTCGCGTCCGGTGAGCGCGAGCAAAAGCCGTTGCGGCCCAGCGCTTTCCGGCACCGCCACCCGCGGTCCGAACTTGCCGCTCGCGGCCAGGCCGGGCGCGATCCGCTCGAAAACCGGCAGCAGAAACGCCACGACATCCGCATCCAGGGTGTCGTCGGCCCCGATGGCCCGCGCCAGATCCCAGGTGTGCATGGCCAAATCGGCCGCGAGGATGTGGGCGAGATCCCGCCCCGACGCCTCGCCGCCGAACGGTGAGGGCGCCCGCGACTCCAGCGCACCCGGCACCGCCAGCCCCGAACGCACCTGATCGCGGGCGGCCGACCACGCGGAAACGGTATCCGCCCCGCCGTTTTCGATCGGTCGCCCGTGCAGGACCGAGGCCAGCCGCAGATGGTTGCCGGTCACATGCTCGACCAGTCCGCGCACATCCCATTCGGTGCATGGGGTGGCTCGACCCCACTGCTCGGATTCGACCGCGCCGAGCCGGGTTTCGAATCCCCGCACGACCAACCCGTGCAGCTCACCCACATCCACGTCTTCCGCCTCCACCGCGTCACAGAGTTACTTGTGAATTGCAATCCACACCCTGACAGGCATACTTGCAAAAGACAAGACGCTACTCGGGAGGAACCTATGACCGACGGCACCGCGCGGATCGAACCGATCGACCCGCTGCGCTCCCCCTGCCCGGTCGCGGCCACCCTCGACGTCCTCGGCGACCGCTGGACCATGCTGGTGATTCGCGACATGTTCGCCGGAAAGCGGCGCTACACAGAGTTTCTCGCCTCCCCCGAGCGCATCACCACCAATATCCTGGCCGACCGCCTGCGCCGCCTGGAACGCCTCGGCATCGTCCATACCGTGACATACCAGGACAATCCGCCCCGCCGGGAATACCTCCTGACCGACACCGGCAAGCAACTGCGCCCGGTCCTCGCCGCCCTGGCCCAGTGGGGAGCCGCCCACATCCCCGGCACCGCCGACACCGCCACCGCGCTCACCACCCTGAGACAGACGCGAAAAGCCGAGACGGGCTAGGTTCGGAGGCTGTGGCAGCCGAATACCGAGTCGGGGACATCCTCGAAGTGTCCTGTCCGTTCACCCCGACGCGGGTGACGGCATTGACCGACGACCGGGTCTTCGTCGAATGGCCATGGTGGACAGCGGATCCGGACACCACCGGCGACCCCTGGAACGGCGAGGTCGCCCTGGCCGCCGACCCCGGCGCACCGGGCCGGCACGGCGAGCTGTTCCGAATCCGCCCCACCCCGGCCGACCTCACCCCCGAGTCGGAATGCCGAATCGGAATTCCGCCCACCGTCGTGCGCGTACTCGAAGTGCAGCACTACGACCCACCCCGCCAAACCGGCAGGCTCCCCCGCCCCCGCCGAGAGATCACCTGTCTCCCCGTCGAGCGGACCCCCGACTCCCCCGAAACCGCCACCTTCGACCCCGACGACGGCATCCCCCGCAAGCTCGAATTACGCTTCCGCCCCTACGCATTCCTCGAACCCGGCGACCAACTCGCCGACGCCGAAGCCCGCACCTGGCGCTTCGAATCCGCCTGGGACTGGCACCCCCTCGACGGTCGGCCGGGCGACACACCCACCTGGCCCCTCATGCTGCTCACCCGCCACGGCAGCGGCGATGACGACGCCGCCGCCGTCGACGTCGTGGAAGCCACGAGCATCGGCTCCCACGAGGACGAACTCGCGCAATGGGCCACCCTCGCAGGCGTGGAAGACACAGCCCCGCCCGAAGACTCGGCCCCGCCCGCACACCCGGCCGCGAACCTCGCCGCGCCGGAAGATCTCGATGAGCTCGACGATGTCGATACGACGCCGGAGCCCACCGAACCCGAGGACATCTACGTGCCCGACGACCTCACCGCCCCACAGGATCTCGACCCTTCCGACTACATGGACTGACCGCACCTCGAGGGGTGGCCAGGGTCTGAGGACGGGGTGGGTCAGGATTTCGCGAGGTATTCGAGGCGTTCGCCGTCGACGGCGGCGCGCATCATGCTGGCCAGGCCCGGGTGGTTTTTCAGGCCCGGGTCGGACTCGACTATTTCGCGGGCTACCTGTTGGGCGGCGGTGATGACTTCGAGGTCGTCGAGGAGGGACAGGAGGCGGAGGCTGCGGGCGGTGCCGGATTGGGCGGAGCCGAGGACATCGCCCTCGCGGCGTTGGCGGAGGTCGAGGACGGCCAGTTCGAAACCGTCGGTGGTGGCCGCGACCGCCTCGAGGCGGGCCATGGCGGTGCCGACCGGATTGGTTTCGGTGATGAGCAGGCACAGGCCCGCGTGTTTGCCTCGACCCACGCGACCGCGGAGCTGGTGGAGCTGGCTCACGCCGAAACGGTCCGCGTCGACAATGGCCATGACGGTGGCATTGGGGACGTCGACGCCGACCTCGACCACCGTGGTGCACACCAGGACGTCGATCTCGGCGTCGTTGAAGGCGCGCATCACACGGTCCTTCTCATCGGCGGGCAGGCGGCCGTGCAGCAGGCCCACCCGCAGATCCTTCAGCGGACCGGCGCTGAGCATCTCGTACATATCCACGGCCGAATGCGTGGTGGGCGCTTCCTTCTCCTCGGCTTTCCCCTTGCGCCCCTTGGCCTTTCCGTTCTCCTCCTCGTCACCGATGCGCGAGCACACCACGTAGGCCTGACGCCCCGCCGCGACCTCCTCGCGAATACGCTCCCACGCCCGATCCACCCACGACGGTTTCACCTTGGCCGGAACGACTTTCGACGTGATCGGCGACCGCCCGCGCGGCAGCTGGGTCAGCACGGAGGTTTCCAGATCGCCGAGCGTGGTCATGGCGATGGTGCGCGGAATCGGGGTGGCGGTCATGACCAGCAGGTGCGGGCTCGCGCCGTCGTTGGCCTTGGCGCGCAAGGCATCTCGCTGTTCGACACCGAAGCGGTGCTGCTCGTCGACCACCACCATGCCGAGGTCGAAGAACTCCACATTGTCCTGGATCAGGGCGTGCGTGCCGATCACCAGACCCGCCTCGCCGGTGACGGCGTCCAGCAGGGCGGCCCGCTTCTGCCCCGCCGACATGGAGCCGGTCACCAGCACCACCTTGGTGGCGTTCTCGTCCGCACCCAGCTCCCCGGCCGTGCCGAGATCGCCGAGCATCTTCGTCAACGACCGATAATGCTGTGCGGCGAGCACTTCCGTCGGCGCGAGCAGCGCGCACTGCTGACCGTTGTCCACCACCTGCAGCATGGCGTGCAGGGCCACGATGGTCTTGCCCGAGCCCACCTCACCCTGCAGCAGCCGATGCATGGGATGGCTGCGCGACAGGTCCGCGGAGATCTCGTCGATGACCGCGCGCTGGCCCTCGGTCAGCTCGAAGGGCAGCCGCTTGTCGAAGGCGGCGGCAATGCCGTCGGTGCGCGGCGGGCACGGCCGCGCGACGCGGCCCTCCACCTGATGGCGGCGCTCGGCCAGCACCAGCTGCAGGGCCATGGCCTCGTCGAAACGCAAACGGCCACGGGCGGCTTCGATATCGGCCTTGTGCTCGGGTAGGTGGATCAGGCGCAGCGCGTCCGAGACCGGCAGCAGGGAATGCTCGGCGCACAGGGCTTCGGGCAGCGGTTCCTCGAGCGGGTCGAGCTGATCGAGCACCTGCCGCACACAGCGCAGAATCGTCCAGCTCTGCACCTTGGCGGTGGAGGGATAGACCGGAATGAACTCGCGTTCGAAGAACGACATGTCGATGCCGCCCGCGCCCTTGGCGCTCTGCGCCAGACCGCGCAGCGCGCCGCCGCCGTGCACCGAGGTGAGGCTCTCGACCGAGCCCTCACCCTTCTCGGGCAGGATCAAATAGTCCGGGTGGGACAGGTTCCACTGCTTCTCGCGCCAGTAGTGCACGGTGCCCGACATCATCGCGCGCGCACCCTCTTTCACCAGGTGCCGCACCTTGTCGCCATTGAAGAAGGTGATGTCCACCGGCTTCGCGCCACCGGCGTCCAGGCTCACCTTGAGCAGGCTGCCGCGCCGGTTCTTCATGGGCCGCAGGTCGGTCTTGGTGATGCGCCCGATCACCGTGAGATGCGCACCCTCCTCGGGCTCCTCCTCGGTGAGCGGCTGCCCCTGGGTGGCATAGCGCAGCGGATAGTGCCGCAGCAGATCCTCCACGGTCTGCATGTCGAAACTCTCCTGCAGCGACTCGGCCGCCTTCACCCCGAGCACATGGTCCAGCCGATCGGCCAGCGTAGCCATTCAGTTCACCCCGATCCGCACGGTTCTATTCCACCCCGATCTGCACCACGTCCCCCGCCTGCCCACCGGGATACACCACCACCTCGACACCCGGGAACCCGGCGGCCACATGCGCCGCCAACTCCTCCGAAAGCCCTTCCGGCGCATCGCATCCGATGAGCATGGTCACCAATTCCCCACCCAGGCCCAGCATTCGGTCCAACAGCGTGCGCCCCGCCGCCCGCAGATCCGAATCGATCACGACCACATCGTGTCCGACCAATCCGAGCCCGTCCCCCGCCTCGCACATTCCCACCATGGTCAAGGCCCGCTCCGGCGCGACTCGCACCGCGCCCCACCGGGTTCCGGCCGCCGCCTCCGACATGGCGAACGCGTCGTCGGCCGCCGCCCGCCCCGCATCGTGCATCGACAGCGCCGCCAACCCCTGCACCATCGACCCGCACGGCAGCATCAACACCTCCCGCTGCCCATCCCGAGCCGCCACACTGACGGCCACCAATTCGTGCGCGGGCAACGCTCCGTTCGGCAGCACCAGCACCTCTCGATGCGCCACCCCGCGAATGGCTTGCAGCAAGACCTCCGAGGTCACCTCGCCCTGCAGGACAGTGGCGCCCGCATCCTCGAAAAGCCGCACCGCACCCGCACCGGACGCCACCGCCAGAATCGCGCGATCGGCCGCCCCACCGTGCGCCTCCCCGGACCCGGTCAACGTCTCGATCCGAATCCCGCTCAGCCCGCCCGCGACCAGCCCGGCCTCCACCGCCGCCCCCGCGTCCGCGCAATGCACGTGCGCCGACCAGGTCTCCGCCCCATCGCCGACCACCACAACCGAATCCCCCAGCGCGGCAAGCCGATCCCGCAACCCATCGATACGACGCGCATCCGTCCCCCGCACCAGGAACATCACTTCGTACTGCGGCACACCACCGCCAGCCGTCACCCCGGCATGCGCCTCCCCCGTCATCCCGGCATGAGTCCCCCTCGCCATCCCGGCATGAGCTCCCCTCGTCATCCCGGCGGAATCTCCACCCCCGCGCCGGTACTCGGGCCGGGTCGGTGCCCTGCCACCCGAGGCAGCGACCAGCTCATCCAGCAGCACCAGCAACCCTCGCGCCCCCGCGTCCACCACCCCGGCCTCGCGCAGCACGCCCAGCTGTGCCGGAGTCTCCCCCAACGCCTTCGCCGCACCGTCGGCCGCTGCCAGCGCGACCGCGACCAGATTCCGCTCGGCACAATCGGCCGCCCGTTCGGCGGCTCGATCCAGCACGGTGAGCATGGTGCCCTCGACCGGAGAGCTCAGCGCCTCCCGCACGAGCCGGGCGGCCTGCCGCAGCGCAACCCGCAGCGACTGCTCGGTCAACGGCCCGTCGGCCACCGCATCGGCGATACCCCGCAGCACCTGAGACAGGATGATCCCCGAATTCCCCCGCGCGCCCGCCGTCGCGGCCTGCGCCATGGCCGCCGCGATCTCCCGAGCCAAGGGCGTCGCCTCGGGGTGAGGCGGATCACCCTCGGCCGCCCGTTCCGCCCCGCGCACGGCGGCGCGCATGGTGGCGAGCAGGTTGGTGCCGGTGTCGGAGTCGGGGACCGGGAAGACATTGAGGGCGTTGATCTCGTCCCGATGCAGTTCCAGGGCGGCGAGGGCCGAGCGACCCCAGCTCAGCAGGGCAGTACCGTCGAGAGCGTCCGCAGGACCATTTAGAGCATCCGCTACCCCGGGCACCGTCACCGTCCTTCCGCACACGTCATGGAATCCCTGCGCCAGCCTAGTCGGGACAACCGACACCACGCTGTCACCTGGCATTCGTACGGTGCATACGCGACGGGTGCCGGGGACCCAATTGGACACGCCCGGGCGCGGTTGGCTACTCTTGTGCGGTTGCCTCACGCAGGCACGGTCCTGCCCTCTCAGGTATCGGCCCGCGTTGACCAGCAATTCGCTGGTAGGTACGTCCAAGACATAAGCTTTCGGACACGCTGTGCACCGTGCAGCGCGTCCCACTATGACATGAAGGAGCTCGCGACTATGGCTGCCGTCTGTGACGTCTGCGCCAAGGGCCCCGGCTTCGGTAAGTCGGTTTCGCACTCGCACCGGCGCACCAACCGTCGCTGGAACCCGAACATCCAGACCGTGCGCGCCCAGGTTGCCCCGGGCAACACCCGCCGCATGAACGTCTGCACCTCCTGCCTGAAGGCGGGCAAGGTCGTTCGCGGCTGATAGCTTTTCGTCGAAGGCCCCGGCACCCTGAATGGGGTGAGCCGGGGCTTTTGTCGTTCCCGGACCGAACACCTCAGGGGTGGGCATGAACGCGTGGCAGGTGGTTCCGCTCGCGCCTGAGCATGTGCACAGCATGGCCGAATGCCACATCGCCTGCTGGCGTGAGGCCTATCGGGATCTGGTGCCGCGACACCTGCTGGACGCCTTCGATGTCGAACAGCGCGCGGCGGCCTGGGAACGCATCCGCGTCAAATATCCGGGACAGGTCCACGTCGCCCTGATCGACGAAACCGTGGTGGGATTCGCGGCGGGCGGTCCGGCGAGCGAGGAGAACTCGCCCACGCCACTGGAACTCAACGCCATGTATGTGCGAGCCGCCCACCACGGCACCGGCATCGCCCACGATTTGATGGCCGCGGTGCTCTCCGACGAGGCCGACACCTCGCTGTGGGTCTTCGAGGAGAACCCGCGCGCACAGGCCTTCTACAAGAAGTACGGCTTCGAACTCGACGGCGAACGTCGAGTCGAAGCCTTCACTCCCGCAATCCAAGTGCGGATGGTGCGCCGGGCCCCCGACACAAACACCACCCGGCGCTGATCCCTACGCCGCGCCGTTGAGGCAATCCACCTGCTGGCTGATCGACTGCACCACGCACGCCAGGCGCGAGGTCACATTCGACGACAGTCCGCTCACACTGTTGGTGTCGAACAGGCTGCCGACGGGCTGAACCGTCTGGTGCGTGGTGTCGGGGGTGTAGTTCTCCAGCGGCAGGCCCTCGGCATTGGCCACGGCCGGCGCCGCGGCCAGCGCCGCACCGGCGGCCAGCGCGACGAAAACACCACGGGCAGTCTTGTTCTGCATACACATGCTCCTGAATCAGGTCATCGGGGTTCGCACTACGGCAGACGCCAGTCCACCGGCGCGGCCCCTAATGTACCCAGCAATTCGTTGGTGCGGGAGAACGGGCGAGAACCGAAGAATCCTCGCGAAGCCGACAACGGTGAGGGATGGGCGGATTCGATGTAGGGAGTGTTGCCCAGCATCGGCTTGAGCGTCGAGGCGTCGCGGCCCCACAGAATCGCCACCAGCGGCTGATCCCGGGCAACGAGCGCGCGAATTGCCTGCTCGGTCACCGCTTCCCAACCCTTGCCGCGATGCGAGGCGGGCTGGCCCGGCTGCACCGTCAGCACTCGGTTGAGCATGAGCACGCCCTGATCGCACCACGGCGACAGATCGCCATTGGACGGCATGGGCAGGCCCAGATCCTTGGTCAGCTCCGAATAGATATTGGACAAACTGCGCGGAATGGGCGAAACATCCGGGGCCACCGAGAAACTCAGCCCCACCGGATGCCCCGGCGTCGGATACGGATCCTGGCCCACGATGAGCACCCGGACCTTGTCGAACGGCCGCTGGAAGGCCCGCAGCACATGCTCCCCCTTGGGGAGATAGCCACGCCCCTCGGCGTTTTCGTTGCGCAGGAACTCGCCCATCGCGGCAATGCGGTCGGCCACCGGTTCGAGGGCCTCGGCCCAGCCCGTATCGATGACTTCCGACAGTGGTTTCGCACCCATGTCGGGAAAACTTATCGTGTCGAGTTTCATCGCGTAAGCGGCCCCGTCTAAGCGAAGGATTCCCAACCGCCGAGTCCGGTTCGGGGGGTGCCGTCGACCGTCACGCCGGAGCCCGGGCGGACCTGGCCGATGCGGAGCCAGCCCTCGGGCAAATCGCCCGAATCGGCGAAAGTCGCTGCGAAGGCGTGATCTTCGCCGCCCGCGAGAATCCAGTCAAGGGGGTTGACGCCCAGCGCCTTGCCGACCGCCTCCAATTCGGGGGCGGCCAAGGTCGCGGCGTCGAGATCGATGGCCACGCCGGAGGATTCGGCGATATGCCCGAGATCGGCGAGCAAACCGTCACTGACATCGGTGAGCGCGGTGATCTCGGCAGTATCCGGCAGGTCCAGCACCGCCTCGTACGGGGGCTGCGGAACCCGGTGCGCGGCAACCACATCCGCGAATTCCCCGACCAGTCCCCCGGCGTGCGCGGGATCGGCCTCGGCGGAGAGCACCGCCAGGCCCGCACCCGACCAGCCCAGCTTCCCGGCCACGGCCACCACATCACCGGGCCGCGCGCCCGACAGCTTGATCGGAGCCCGGCGCGGATCCCCGAACGCCGTCACCGAGATGATCAGCATCGGGCTGCGGACCATATCGCCCCCGGCAATGGACGCCCCGGCCCGACCGGCCTCGGCCCACATGCCGTCCGCCAGTTCCCGCACGAACTCGACCGGCGTCTCCGAGGGACACCCGAGCCCGACCACGAACGCGCTCGGCACCGCGCCCATGGCCACCACATCCGCCGCGTTCTGCGCGATCGCCTTGCGCCCGATGTCCACGGGGCTCGACCAATCGGTGCGGAAATGCCGATCCTGCACCAGCATGTCGGTGGTCACCACGAACCGCCCCTCGGGCGCGGCGATCACCGCGGCGTCGTCACCGGGTCCGAGCAGCACGCCCGGGGTGTGCGTGCGACCCGCGTTCACCAGCGCGATGAGCCCGAATTCCCCGAGCTCGCCGACCGTGCGCGCGGGCTGGACCGCCGGAGCTCCCGGAGCATCCGGCTGCGGCCTGTTGCTGGCGGTGATGGCGGTCTCCTTCGGGGCGAGTGTGATGCGGGTGGCTGACCGCTCGACGGTACCCTCGATGCCGATGAGCAACGACACCCGCGGCAGCGAGCCCGAGACCAAGCCGGACAGCACCGACGCCGAGCTCGCCGATACGAAGCTCGACGACACCGAGGCCACCGAGGCCACCGAGGCCACCGGGGCCACCGAGCCCGCCGATGCCGGCGACGCGACCGACGCCGAAAAGGCCGAGTCGGACGCCGCGGACTCGGACGATTTCGGTGTCCGCCGGTCCCCCGCGCTCATCGCCACCGCGGTCGCGCTGCCCGTGGCGCTGGTGGTCGGGGTGCTCGTCATGGGTGTGCTCGCCAATCGGCATCACAGTCGAGATGCGCTGGCCCTGGGCGCGGTTCCGGCCCCCGCCGCCGCCGGCCCGGAGTGCTCGGCGCTGCTGCCCGCGTTGCCGGGCACGATCGGTGACTACACCACCTCCGAGCTGGTGCAGCCCGCTCCGCCCGCGACCAAGGCGTGGCAGCTGCCCGACGGCGGGGACCCGATCGTGGTGCGCTGCGGCTTGGATCGCCCGCAGGAATTCACCAAGGCCTCGCCGCTGCAGGTCGTGAACGGCGTCAACTGGTTCGAGCTGCGCGATCAAACCAGCGGTGTCACCTCCGGCACCTGGTGGGCGGTCGACCGCGGGACCTACATCGCGCTGACCCAGCCCGACAATGCCGGGGCGACTCCGCTGCAAGAGGTTTCGGACGCCATCACCAAGACCATCCCGGCCAAGCCGATCGACCCGAACCCGATCCCGAACTGACGCAAGATATATCTGTCGGAGCCGCCATCGGATCCGTCAGAGGCCGCCATCGGGCCCGTCAAAGCTTGCGCAGCGTGGCCTTCCCGGCGGTGAGATCGACGTCCACACCCTCGTCTCCGTCGCCGGGATTCTCCCGATGCATGAGCACCGAGTGCCGCTGCTCCATCTCGTGCCGCTTGGCCGAGTTGAACGCGGCGTCGAACTGCTCGAGCCCGATGGCCGCCGCCTTGCGGTTCTCCTCGTTGCGCATCCACGGCAGCGCGGTGCGCCCGGTCGCGCGCCGGTAGGCCACGTCGGCGAGCGTCAGCCCGAAGGCTGATTCTTCCCGGCCAGCGCAGCCACGCCGCCTAGCGCAGGCCGGTGCCGCGGGCGAGCGCCGTCTCGATGAGGGTGCTCACCAGGGTGCGGTTGTCGATCCCGGTGGCCTCCCACATGCGCGGGTACATGGAGATCGAGGTGAAGCCGGGCATGGTGTTGATCTCGTTGATGACCGGGCCGTCGGCGGTCACGAAGAAGTCGACGCGGGCCAGTCCCTGGCAGTCCAGCGCGCGGAAGGCGCGCACCGCGAGCTCCCGAATCTCTTGGGACACATCATCGTCCAGCTTGGCGGGGACGTCGAACTCGCAGACGTCGTCGAGGTACTTGGTGTCGAAGTCGTAGAAGTCGGGCGCGTCGCCGTCGTCCTCGGGCATCCGGATCTCCGCCACCACACTGGCTTCCACCCGGCCGTCCGGGAATTCCAGTACGCCGCACTCGACTTCGCGGCCCACGATCCCGGCCTCCACGATCACCTTCGGATCGTGTTCGCGCGCAACGGCGATGGCGGCATCGAGCTCGCCCCAACCGTCCACCTTGGTGATGCCGATGGAGGACCCGCCGCGGGCGGGCTTCACGAACACCGGCAGCCCCAGGCGCTCCCGGTCGGCCTCGCTCACCGTCGCCACGCCCGGCCGCAGCACCACCTGCACACCGATCGGAAGTCCTTCGGCCGCAAGGAGTTTCTTGGTGAACTCCTTGTCCATGCCGGCCGCGCTGGCCAGCACGCCCGGACCGACGTAGGGCAGCTCGGCCAGCTCCAGCAGACCCTGCAGCGTCCCGTCCTCGCCGAACGCGCCGTGCAGCACCGGGAACACCACGTCCACGCTGCCCAGCACCGCGGCCTTGCCGTCGAGGGGCACCAGCGCGCCCGCGCGGGAGGGGTCGGCGGCCAGGACCAGCGCCGTGCCGGATTCGTCGACCGTGGGTAGGGCGCGGTCGCGCGCTTCGTGCTGTTCTGACCCGGTGAGCGCGCGGGGATCGGCGTCGCCGAGCACCCAGGTGCCCTCGCGCGTGATCCCGATCGGAACCGCCTCGTACCGTTCGGGATCGAGGCTCGCCAGCACGGTGCGTGCCGAAACACACGACACCCCGTGCTCATTGCTGCGGCCGCCGAACACCACCGCCACCCTGGTCCTGTTGGTCATGCCCCGAACCCTATCCGGTCGATTGTGGCGGCAGTGTTACGCGGTCGTCCCACCCCGCGACGGACTTACCCCGTACCGCGCGGTAACTCACTCCGATTTCAGGCGGCGGCCCTGCAGCTGTCCGACCGCCTCGGCGGCCGACATGCCCTCATGACACACCTGGTGCACCGCGTTGGTCAGCGGCATCTCCACGCCGTGCGCGGCGGCCAGCGCCCGCACCGATGTGCAGGACTTCACACCCTCCACGACCTGGCCATGAGTCGCCTCCAGCGCGGTCTCCATGGACCCGCCCGCGCCCAGCGCGTGCCCGAAGGAGCGATTGCGCGACAGCGGCGAGGTGCAGGTGGCCACCAGATCGCCCACGCCCGCCAGCCCCGCGAAGGTGACCGGCTCCGCGCCCACCGCCACCCCGAGCCGAATGATCTCGGCCAGCCCGCGCGTGATGAGCGTGGCAATCGAGTTGTCGCCCAACCCCATTCCCGAGGCGATGCCGCAGGCCAGCGCGATGACGTTCTTGCAGGCCCCGCCGATCTCACAGCCGATCACATCGGAATTGGTGTACGGCCGGAAATAGCCGGTGGCGCAAGCGTGCTGGACGGCCTCGGCCCGCGCCACATCCGAGCAGGCGATGACCGTCGCGGCGGGCTGGCCGGCGGCGATCTCGTGCGAGAGGTTCGGCCCCGACAGCACCGCGACCCGACTCGAATCCGCGCCGGAGACCTCCGCGATGACCTGACTCATCCGCAGCAGCGTCCCGGTCTCGATGCCCTTGGCCAGACTCAACAGCGTGGCGTCGGCGGGAATCAGATCCTTCCAGGCCGCGAGATTCGTGCGCAGCGACTGCGAGGGCACGGCCAGCACGACAATGTCGGCACCGGCGAGCGCAACAGCGGGATCATCGGTGGCACCCATCGGCGGCAGCGCGACATCCGGCAGATACCAAGGATTGCGACGCTCGGTGGCCAAGACCTTCGCCACCTCCGGCCGCCTAGCCCACATGGTGGTCTCGGTTCCAGCCTCCGCCAATACCTTCGCGAACGCGGTCCCCCATGACCCCGCTCCCAACACCGCTGCCCTAGCCATCAGCCCAATATAAGCGGGTGTGTTCGCCGCCATGCCGTTGTGGCATCTCACGGCCCCCGCACCGTCATTCCGGCGTGCTCCTGGCCGGAATCTCGCCCGAGTCGAGTGGATCCCGGCCAAAAGCGCGCCGGGATGACGAGCGGAGGAATTCGACGCCGCTCACAAACGCGTCATCTTGGAGTGGGAGGATTCGGGCATGCGTCCGTCCGTGCACGCGGTGATCGCGGTCAAGAGTCTCGGGCTAGCCAAGTCTCGGCTGTCCGATGGGTTGCCTGCTGAGCATCGGCCGCGGCTCGTGCTGGCCATGCTGGCCGATACCGTGACGGCGGCCGTCGCGACGCGGGCCATCGCGTCGGTGACCGTGGTGACGCCGGATCCGATGGTCTCCGAGTTGGTCCGCGGGCTGGGCGCGCACGTGCATCCCGAGCCCGAGATCACCGCGCCGCACACCAGCGGCCTCAACGCCGCCCTCGCCGCGGGCGCGGCCGCCATCCGGCACCGACACGGTCCCGTCGATCTGCTTGCCCTGCAAGCGGATCTGCCCGCGCTGCGCTGCGCCGAACTCTCCGACATGCTCGCGAGCACCGGGCATCGCCGCGCGGTGGTCGCCGATCATGAGGGCAGCGGCACCGTCGCCCTGCTGGTGCGCGGCGGATCCGTGACGCTGAACCCGCTTTTCGGTCCGGACTCCGCCCACCGCCACATCGCCGACGGCGCGGTGGAGCTGCTGGGCGACTGGCCCGGACTGCGGCAGGACGTGGACACCGCCGCGGACCTCGAGCGCGCCGCCGCGCTCGGCGTCGGGAAGGCCACCGGCGCGCTGCTGCGTGAAATCGGCGTGTCGCAAGCGTGTCGAGGAACCGAAGAGTTGCACCGAGCCCGATCTTCACTGTGCTGACGC
This sequence comes from Nocardia sp. CDC153, assembly GCF_035818515.1. Classification (NCBI taxonomy): domain Bacteria; kingdom Bacillati; phylum Actinomycetota; class Actinomycetes; order Mycobacteriales; family Nocardiaceae; genus Nocardia; species Nocardia sp. CDC153. The sequence goes on from NZ_JAYKYU010000002.1 coordinate 1,614,049, forward strand.
CGCGTGATCTGCGCTGCAATGGACGGTGTCAGGTCGGCACCCCACCCGCGACATAAGGAATGATCGTGAGAGTGAGCGATACGGATACCGTCAAGCAATCGCCGCTACTACCGGCGGCACCGCCCGCGGCAACCCCTCCGCCCACCGCTGTCACGCCACTCCCGGCGGACCGGTACGTGAACCGGGAACTGAGCTGGCTCGATTTCAACGCCCGCGTGTTGGCGCTCGCCGAGGACCATTCTCAGCCACTTCTCGAGCGCGCCAAATTCCTCGCCATTTTCTCCTCGAATCTGGACGAGTTCTACATGGTCCGCGTGGCGGGCCTGAAACGCCGCGCGGAAACCGGATTGTCGGTGCGTTCCGCCGACGGGCTGTCCCCCACCGAACAGCTCGAGATGATCGCCGTGCGCACCCAGGACCTCGCCGAGCGACACGCCCGCGTCTTCCTCGACGACGTGCTGCCCGCCCTGACCGCCGAGGGCATCGCCATCATCCGCTGGGCCGACCTGGAGGACACCGAAAAGCAGCGCCTGTCCGGGTATTTCCAGGATCAGGTGTTCCCGGTGCTCACCCCGCTGGCCGTCGATCCGGCGCACCCGTTCCCCTACATCTCCGGCCTGAGTCTGAATCTCGCCGTGACGGTGAAGGATTCGGTCACCGGTGGCGAGCACTTCGCGCGAGTGAAGGTGCCTGACAACGTAGATCGATTCGTGCGGGTCCGCCGCGTCGCCGGGTCCAACGCCCCCGGCCGCGACGGTTCCGGCCGCGATTCCGCTGCGGGACAGAGCGGCTCCGTGGCCGCCTTCCTGCCCATGGAGGAGCTGATCGCCGCGCACCTCGATCAGCTGTTCCCGGGAATGGAAGTGGTGGAACAGCATTCGTTCCGGATCACCCGCAATGCCGACCTGGAGGTCGAGGAGGACCGCGACGAGGACCTGCTGCAGGCCCTCGAGCGCGAACTGGCGCGCCGCCGCTTCGGCTCCCCGGTGCGCCTGGAAGTCTCCGACGATATGACCGAGCACATGCTCGATCTGCTGCTGCGCGAACTGGATGTGGATCCGGCCGACGTCATCCAGGTGCCCGGCCTGCTCGATCTGTCGTGCCTGTGGCAGGTCTACGGCGTGGACCGCCCCAACCTCAAGGACGCCCCCTACGTTCCGGCCACCCCGCCGGCCTTCGGCGAACGCGAAACGCCCCGAAACGTTTTCGCCGCCCTGCGCGAGGGCGACGTGCTGGTGCACCACCCCTACGACTCCTTCTCCACCAGCGTGCAGCGGTTCATCGAACAGGCCGCCGCCGACCCGCAGGTGCTGGCCATCAAGCAGACCCTGTACCGCACCTCGGGTGACTCGCCCATCGTCAACGCGCTCATCGACGCCGCCGAGGCGGGCAAGCAGGTGGTCGCGCTGGTCGAGATCAAGGCCCGCTTCGACGAGCAGGCCAACATCAAATGGGCTCGGGCACTGGAACAGGCGGGCGTGCACGTGGTCTACGGCCTGGTCGGGTTGAAGACGCACTGCAAGACCTGCCTGGTGGTGCGGCGCGAGGGTGCCACCATCCGTCGCTACTGCCACATCGGCACCGGCAATTACAACCCGAAGACCGCGCGCCTCTACGAGGACGTCGGATTGCTCACGGCCGCACCGGAGATCGGCGCGGACCTGACCGACCTGTTCAACTCGCTGACCGGATACTCGCGAAAGGCCAACTACCGCAACCTGCTGGTCGCCCCGGTCGGGGTGCGCGCGGGCATCGTGGAACGCATCGAACGCGAGATCGAACTGGCGGGCCAGGGCCAGGCGGCGCGAATCCGGCTGAAGGCCAACGCCATCGTCGACGAACAGGTCATCGACGCGCTGTACCGGGCCTCCCAGGCGGGCGTGCCGGTGGAGATCGTGGTGCGCGGCATCTGCGGGCTGCGCCCCGGCGTGCCCGGTCTGAGCGACAATATCGTGGTGCGCTCGATTCTCGGCCGCTACCTGGAACATTCGCGCATCCTGCACTTCCAGGCGCAGCACGAATACTGGATCGGCTCCGCCGACATGATGCATCGCAACCTCGACCGGCGCGTGGAAGTGCTGGCACAGGTCAAGGATCCGAAACTGGCCGAGCGCCTCGGCGCGATCTTCGACTCCGCCATGGATCCCACCACCCGCTGCTGGGTGCTCCGGCCCGACGGCAGCTGGCAGGCCCAACCCGACCGCGACATCCCCGGCGAGGAGATTCGCGATCACCAGGAGTACCTCATGCGGCTGCGACGTCCGGATCGCCAGTGAGCCCGGCACAGTTCGACCCCACCGCCGATTTCGCCGACCCCCGCGTCGCCGCCAATATTCTCGCGGCGGGCGCGGTGCTGTGGCGGCCGGCCGCCGACGGCGGGCTCGAGATCGCGCTCGTGCACCGGCCCAAATACGACGACTGGTCGCTGCCCAAGGGCAAGCTGGATCCCGGTGAGACGCCGATGATCACGGCCGTGCGCGAGGTGGCCGAGGAAACCGGCCTGAATTCGCGCCTGGGGCGCTATCTGGGCCACGTGACCTATCCGGTCACCGGGCATCGCAGACTCAAACGGGTGGACTACTGGGCCGCCCGGGTCGTCGACGGGAAGTTCGAATCCAATACCGAAGTCGACGAGTTGGACTGGCGCCGCCTCGACACCGTGATGGACGCCCTGTCCTACCCCATGGATCGCTCCATCGTCCGCAATTTCCTTCGCCAACCGGCCGATACCACGCATCTGCTGCTGGTGCGGCACGCCAAGGCCGGTCGCCGCGACCGGTACGCCGGCGCCGACGACGAGCGCCCGCTCGAAAAGGCCGGTCGCACACAGGCTCGCGCGCTGGTGCCCAACCTGCTCGCCTTCGGCGCGGCCGAAATCGTTTCCGCCCCACCGGTCCGCTGTGTCCAAACCGTGACCCCGCTGGCGGAAAAGCTCGCCGTCGACGTGGAACTGGAGCCGCTGTTCTCCGAATCCGGTTACGCGGCAGCGCCCGACGCCGCCCGCAAACGCGCCCGCGACCTCGTCTCCGAGGACTCGGTGCGGGTGATCTGCAGTCAGGGCAAGGTGATTCCGGATCTGCTCGACTGGTGGGCCGCCGAGGACGGAATCAGCCTGCCACCGGCGCGCAACCGCAAGGGCAGCGTCTGGGTGCTGAGTTTCCACCAGGGCCGCCTGGTCGCCGCCGACCACATCGACCGGGCGCTGACACCTACCCCGTAAGTCCTTGGAACGCCGCCGTACCGGTCCCTGGCCGGGCGAATCCCCCCGTGGACGAGGCGATTCCACCCCGACCGGATCCACTATCCGCCCACAGATATGCGAAACGGCCCGGCGATGCCGGGCCGTCTCACATGTCGTCCTGCTCGAAAACTCCCGTCAGCGACGGGTTGTGGCCGTATTAACGGCGCGCGGTGCGCTTGGCCGCGGTCTTCTTGGCGGGAGCCTTCTTGGCCGTCTTCTTGGCGGTGGCCTTCGAAGCGGTGGCCTTGGTGGCCTTCTTCGCCGTGGTCTTCTTGGCCGCGGTGGCCTTCGCCGGGGTCTTCTTGGCGACCGTCTTCTTCGCGGCCGTCTTCTTGGCGGTGGCCTTCTTGGCAGGCGCCTTCGACGCGGCCTTCTTGGCGGTGGTCTTGGCCGGGGCCTTGGTGGCGGCCTTCTTGGCCGTCTTCTTGGCGGTGGTCTTCTTCGCACCCGCCTTGCCCGAAACCGGGGCAGCCACACCGCGCTTCACGGCCGGGCCGCTCGACGCGATCTTCTGCTTGCCAGCGATGATCGCCTTGAACTGAGCACCGGGACGGAAGGCAGGCACCGAAGTCGGCTTCACCTTGACGGTTTCGCCGGTGCGCGGGTTACGAGCAACCCGGGCAGCACGCTTCCGCTGTTCGAAGACACCGAAACCCGTGATGGTGACGCTCTGACCTTTGTTCACAGCACGCACGATCGTGTCGACCATCTGCTCGACTGCAGCAGTAGCGGTGCGCCTGTCAGTACCCAACTTCTCGGTCAGAACATCGATCAGTTCCGCCTTGTTCATTGAATCCTCCGCAGACTAATGGCCCGTCGTCGGACCGACTAGGTACCACGGTAAACCCTTTCCCGGCAAGAGTCTATGTGCCACGCGGAAATACATGACGCATGGCACACGCTCAGCTACCCCGTTTGAGGGCGTTCAGCTAACGCTCATCAATGATTACGTCTGCGAAATACGGGCCGGAATGGTAGCGGGTTTCCAAGTCGGCCTTGCGTTTTCGAACTGGCTGATCTCGGCCTCGTGCCGCAGAGTGAGGCCGATGTCGTCCAGACCTTCCAGCAGACGCCACCGGGTGTAGTCGTCAATATCGAACGGCAACACGACCGTTCCAGCCGACACGGTTCGCGCCTCGAGGTCGGTCGTCAATTCCAAACCCGGCTGTTCCTCGAGCAACTTCCAGAGCAATTCCACATCGCTCTGGGCCATCCGGGCCGTCAGAAGCCCGTCCTTGCCCGCGTTCCCACGGAAGATGTCGGCGAAACGAGACGAGATCACCACCCGGAACCCGTAGTCCTTCAACGCCCAAACAGCATGCTCACGTGAGGATCCGGTACCGAAATCCGGACCAGCGACCAGCACACTACCCCGGTTGTAGGGCGCGGTGTTCAGAATGAAGTTCGGATCCGTCCGCCACGCCGCGAACAACCCGTCCTCGAAACCCGTTCGGGTAACGCGCTTCAGATACACCGCCGGAATGATCTGGTCGGTGTCGACATTGGATCGGCGCAGCGGAACGCCGATCCCCTTGTGGACCTTGAAGGCTTCCATCGTTGATTCTCCTGAGTCTGTGGGAGCGGCGGAATCTGGGCCGCCGCTAGCGTGCGATCAGTTCAGATCCGCAGGTGAGGACAGGGTTCCGCGCACCGCGGTGGCCGCGGCGACCAGCGGCGAGACCAGGTGCGTACGGCCGCCCTTGCCCTGTCGCCCTTCGAAGTTCCGGTTCGAGGTGGACGCACAGCGCTGACCGGGGGAAAGCTGATCCGGGTTCATGCCCAGGCACATCGAGCACCCGGCCTGCCGCCATTCCGCGCCCGCGGCGGTGAAAATCTCGCCCAGACCCTCGTTTTCCGCCTGCAGCCGCACCCGCATCGAGCCCGGCACGATCAGCATGCGTACACCGTCCGCGACCTTGCGACCCCTCAGAACCTCTGCGACCGCACGCAAATCCTCGATGCGGCCATTGGTGCACGAACCCACGAAAACGGTGTCGACGGTGACCTCGCGCAACGGGGTGCCCGGCTTCAGGTCCATGTACTGCAGCGCCTTTTCAGCGGCCGCGCGCTCGTTCTCGTCGAAGATCTGCTCCGGATCCGGCACCGAGTCGCCCAGCGGCGCACCCTGTCCCGGATTGGTGCCCCAGGTGACGAACGGGGTCAGCGACGCGGCGTCGATGTGCACCTCGGCGTCGAAAACCGCGCCCTCGTCGGTCTTCAGGGCGTCCCAAGCGGCCACGGCGGCATCCCAATCCGCGCCCTGCGGCGCGTGCGGGCGGCCCTTGAGGAATTCGTAGGTGACCTCGTCGGGCGCGACCATGCCCGCGCGGGCGCCGGCCTCGATCGACATGTTGCACATGGTCATCCGGGCCTCCATGGACATGGAGCGCACGGCCTCACCGCGGTATTCGAGCACGTAGCCCTGACCGCCGCCGGTACCGATCTGCGCGATCACCGCCAGGATCACGTCCTTGGAGGTGACGCCCGCGGGCAGTTGCCCGTCGATATTGATGGCCATGGTCTTGAACGGGCGCAGCGACAAGGTCTGGGTCGCCAGCACGTGTTCCACCTCGGAGGTGCCGATGCCCATGGCCAGCGCGCCGAACGCGCCGTGGGTGGAGGTGTGCGAATCACCGCACACCACCGTGGTTCCCGGCTGGGTCAGACCCAGCTGCGGGCCGACCACGTGCACGATGCCCTGGTCGATATCGCCCATGGGGTGCAGGCGAATGCCGAATTCCTCGCAGTTCTTCCGCAGGGTCTCGACCTGCGTGCGCGAAATCGGATCGGCGATCGGCTTGTCGATATCGATCGTCGGGACATTGTGGTCCTCGGTGGCGATGGTGAGATCCGGGCGGCGCACCGGGCGGCCCGCGGCCCGGAGGCCGTCGAACGCCTGCGGACTCGTGACCTCGTGCACCAGGTGCAGGTCGATGTAGATGAGGTCGGGCTGGCGATTCTCGCCCTCGCCTGTGCCGCGAACGACGACATGCTGGTCCCAGACCTTCTCCGCCAGGGTGCGTGGCCGGTCGGCCATATCTCCATCACCTCTCGATAGACAGTCCCGCGCCCGGGCTGGTGACGCGGGGGCTTGCGCCGCTCTTCGAGCAACGCCGCGTCCGACGCGGGAGGCTGGTTTGCAATTCCCAACATGCGAGACGCTAATATCGTTCTATGAGACAGCATAGCGGTATCGGGGTTCTGGACAAAGCCATGGCGGTCCTGCACGCCGTAGCCGAGCAACCCTGCGGCCTCAACGAGCTGTGCGCCCGTACCGGCCTGCCCCGCGCCACCGCGCACCGCCTGGCCGTAGGCCTGGAGACCCATCGCATGCTGGCCCGCGACAGCCAGGGTCTGTGGCGGCCGGGCCCGGCCCTGTCGGAACTCGCGACAACCGCCAGCGATCCCCTGTTGGACGCCGCCTCCACCATCCTGCCGCGCCTGCGCGAGATCACCGGGGAGAGCGTGCAGCTCTACCGTCGCGACGGGAACGCCCGCGTCTGCGTGGCCGCCATGGAACCGAACGCGGGCCTGCGCGACACCGTGCCGGTCGGGGCGCGCATGCCGCTGACCGCGGGCTCGGCCGCGAAGGTGCTGCTGGCCTGGGCCGATCCGGATCTGCAGCGCACGATCCTGCCCGAGGCCGTCTTCGGCGAGCGGGCGCTGGCCGAGGTCCGCCGCCGTGGCTGGGCGCAGAGCGCGGCCGAGCGCGCGGCCGGGGTGGCCAGCGTGTCCGCGCCGGTGCGCGATGCCGCGGGCGGGGTGATCGCGGCCGTCTCGGTCTCCGGACCCATCGACCGCATGGGCCGCCGCCCGGGCGCGCGCTGGGCCGCCGATCTGGTGGCCGCCGCCGACGCCCTCCACAAGCGCCTCTGAAGCGCTTCTGACGGACTTTCGGGTCGGTGATGCACCCGGGGTGACCCTCGGGCCCCACAACAGCCGTCACGACAGCCTCAGCGGCTCCAGCCGCCCGGCCCCCCGCCGATGCCTCGGCGGGGGGCTTTCGTTTGCTCACTGCGGGTGTGCCCCACATCGCGTCGCACCGCCACTGTGACCACGGCCATACGCCGTAAACTACAGTCGCGCCATGGGAGTTAATCAACGCGCGCAGATCGTGATGTCCGAGGCGGAGATCAGCGAATTCATCCAGCGCAGCCGCATCGCCACCATGGCCACGCTGAGCGCTTCGGGCAGCCCGCACCTGGTGGCCATGTGGTACGCCGTCATCGACGGCGAGATCTGGTTCGAGACCAAGGCCAAGGCCCAGAAGACGGTCAATCTGCGGCGTGACCCGCGTATCACCGTGATGATCGAAGCGGGCGACACCTACGACCAGCTACGCGGTATTTCCCTGGAGGGCCGCGGTGAGATCGTCGAGGATCCCGAGGCCCTGTTCAAGGTGGGAATCAGCGTGTGGGAGCGCTATACCGGGCCTTACAGCGAGGAGGCCAAGCCGTTCGTGGAGGCGATGCTGAACAAGCGGGTTGCCGTGCGCGTGGTGCCGGAACGAATCCGCAGCTGGGATCACCGCAAACTCGGTTTGCCCGCGATGCCCAAGGGCGGCACGACCGCGGCACCGCTGGACTAGTTCCCGCGCGGCCGTCGGATCGGTTCCACTGATTGAACCGCGAAACCCGAGATCTCCAGACGCAAAAGCGAAGGCCCCCAGCCGGTTGGTTGGGGGCCTTCGCTTTGTAGTCCCGACGGGATTTGAACCCGCGCTACCGCCTTGAGAGGGCGGCGTCCTAGGCCGCTAGACGACGGGACCAGGATGAGATCCCGGCGGTTTCCACCGCCGGTGCACTCGAATGGAGAACCGGAGTTCTCGCAGCTGGGGTACCAGGACTCGAACCTAGAATGGCTGAACCAGAATCAGCTGTGTTGCCAATTACACCATACCCCATTGACCTGGGCTTTCAGGCTCTCCCCGGGGGAAGTTCCTGACCGCTTTCCGGCCGAGAAGAAGATTAGCAGCATCCTCCCGTAGATACACAAACCGGCTGGTCAGAGGCCGGTTTGTGCATCATTTCGGACCCTCAAGGCGATCTCGGTCAGCTCTCTAGGAGATCTCGGTCAGGGCCGCGCGCAGGCGGTCCATGGTGACCCCGCGGCCCAGCAGTTCCAGCGACTCGTAGAGCGGCGGGCTGATGTGGGATCCGGTCACCGCGACGCGCACGGGCGCGAACGCCTTGTTCGGCTTGAGACCCAACTCGTCGATGAGCGCGGTTTTCAGCGCTTCCTCGAGTGGGGCCGCGGTCCACTCCGAGACGCCTTCCAGCGCCTTTACCGTGGCCTGCAATACCGGAGCGGTGTCGGGCTTCAGATTCTTCGCCTTCGCCGCCTCGTCGATGGCGAACTCTTCGGGCGCGATGAACAGGAACTTCAGCAGATCCCAGGCATCGCCGAGAACCTTGATCCGGGTCTGCACGAGATCGGCCGCCGTTTCGAACAGCTTCTCGTCGATCTCCGCGCCGATATGCCCGTGTCCGGTGAGGTACTCGCGCAGCCGGTGAGCAAAATCACCGGGGGTCAGCAGACGAATATGTTCGGCGTTGAGAGCGTCGGCCTTCTTCTGATCGAAACGAGCCGGATTCGAATTCACCTTCGAGATATCGAACGCTTCCACCATCTCCGCCATGGAGAACACATCATGATCATCCGCGATGCTCCAGCCGAGCAGCGCCAGATAATTCAGCAAACCCTCCGGAATGAAGCCGCGGTCGCGGTGATGGAAGAGATTCGACTCGGGATCCCGCTTGGACAACTTCTTGTTGCCCTGACCCATCACGAACGGCAAGTGTCCGAACTCCGGAGTGAACTCCGCGACGCCGATCCGTTTCAGCGACTCGTAGAGCGCCAGCTGTCGCGGAGTGGAGGACAGCAAATCCTCGCCGCGCAAAACGTGGGTGATCTTCATCATCGCGTCGTCGACCGGGTTGACCAGCGTATAGAGCGGATCACCATTACCGCGGGTGAGCGCGAAATCGGGAACCACGCCCGCGCGGAAGGTGGTCTCGCCGCGCACCAGGTCGTGCCAGGACAGGTCGGTGTCGGGCATGCGCAGGCGGATCACCGCGGGGCGGCCCTCGGCCTTGTAGGCGGCGATCTGCTCGTCGGTCAGGTCGCGGTCGAAGTTGTCGTAGCCCAGCTTGGGATCTCGACCGGCGGCCCGGTGCCGGGCCTCGACTTCCTCAGGGGTGGAGAAGGATTCGTAGGCCTCCCCGGCGGCCAGCAGGCGCTGCACCACGTCGAGGTGGATGTCACGGCGCTGCGACTGCCGGTAGGGGCCGTAGGGTCCGCCGACCTCCGGGCCCTCGTCCCAGGTGAGGCCGAGCCAGCGCAGGGCGTCGAGGATGGCCGCGTAGGACTCCTCGGAATCGCGTGCGGCGTCGGTGTCTTCGATGCGGAAGACGAAGGTGCCGCCGTGGTGGCGCGCGAAGGCCCAGTTGAACAGGGCGGTGCGGACCAGACCCACATGCGGTGTGCCGGTGGGCGACGGGCAGAAACGTACCCGGACGTCGGTCATGGCTCTCTTTCGTTTCAGGGTCACCGTGTTCAGCGTTTGGCGGCAACGGGATTGGACAGGGTGCCGATGCCGGAGACGGTCACCGAGACGGTCTGACCGGCCTGCAGCGGGCCGACGCCCTCCGGCGTGCCGGTGAGGATGACATCGCCGGGGAGCAAGGTCATTACGGCGGTGACCCACTCGATCAGCTTCGGAATATCGTGCAGCAGAAGTGAAGTGCGGCTGCGCTGCTTTTCCACGCCGTCGACCTCGGTCAGGATCTCCAGATCCGAAGGGTCCAGGGAGGTCTCGATCCACGGGCCCAGCGGGCAGAAGGTGTCGTAGCCCTTGGCGCGGGTCCACTGGCCGTCGTGGCGCTGCTGATCGCGGGCGGTGACGTCATTGGCGACGGTGTAGCCCAGGATCACCTCGTGGGCCTTGGCGGCGGGCACGTCCTTGCACGGGCGGCCGATCACGATCGCCAGCTCGCCCTCGTAGTCGACCTGAGAAGAGCTGGGCGGCAGGATGATCGGGGCGTTGGGGCTCTGGATCGAGGTGCTCGGCTTCATGAAGATGACCGGGTCGGCCGGGGCCGGACCGCCCATTTCCTCGGCATGCGCGGCGTAGTTCTTGCCGATGCAGATCACCTTGCTGGCCAGGATCGGGGCCAGCAGGCGCACATCGGCGAGCGGCCAACTGCGACCGGTGAAGGTCGGGGTGCCGAACGGGTGTTCGGCGATTTCACGAACGACGGCGTCGGAACCGTCGCCTTCGATGCTGACGAAAGCGACTCCATCTGGGCTGGCAACTCGACCTAGGCGCATGGGTGGCATCCTATCGACCGGCTTCGACCTGCCCGAACGCGCCCGACCGCGGGGCGGAGCGTGACAGCGGGAGGAACGAACGCCCCGCGACGCGGGGGGCGGGCGGCGTCAGCGGCATACCGGTCCGCATCGCCTCGGCCCTGATGTGGAAAGCACTTATACGCAAGGCAACTCACCGCCCGCCAGCCGCCTTCCAAGATCGGCAAGCGGATGTGAGCAAACTGACAGCTCGTCCCGGAAACCACCTTGCGCCTCAGGTGTACCGTAAGAGCCGATGTTCAAATAGTAAGACATCTGTTCCACATAGTGAGACGTGAGGTGAGGGTCATGACCACCGTGACACAGATTGGTGCGGCGCGACGGTGGAGCATGCTGGCCCTCGGAGTCTTCGCGCAAACCTCCACCGCGGTCATGACCAATGGCGCTCCCTTCCTGCTGCCGTCCCTGACCCAGCGCGGATTGTCGCTGGCCACGGCCGGTCTGCTGGTCGCCATGCCGCTGGTCGGCCTGTGCTGCACGCTGATCGCGTGGGGCTGGATCGTCGATCACGTGGGCGAGCGCACGGCGCTGGTGGCCGGTCCCGCGGTGATCTTCGTGACGGGCACGGCCGCGGCCTTCGTCACGAACTACGTTGCGCTGGGGGCATTGCTGTTCCTGGCCGGTGCGGGCGGCGGCAGCACCAATGGGGCCAGCGGACGGGTCATCGTGGGCTGGTTCCCGAAGAACCAGCGCGGGCTGGCCATGGGCATCCGCCAGACCGCGCAGCCGCTGGGCGTGGCCGTCGGAGCCCTGACGATCCCGGCCGTCGCTGCGGCACACGGCTTCTCGACGGCCGTCCTGGTGCCCGCGGTCATGGCGGGCGTGGCCGCGGTCGGCTGCCTGATCGGGATTGTGGATCCGCCGCGACCCGAATCCGCCGGGGGCGCAGGACGTCCCACGAATCCCTACCGTGGGGATTCGACGCTGTGGCGCATTCACGCCGTGTCGATTCTGCTGGTCATGCCGCAGGCCACCATCTGGACCTTCGGTCTGCTGTGGCTGCATCGCGATGTCGGGCTGTCGCTGGCGACGGCCGGCGCGGTGGTGACGGGCACCCAAATCCTGGGCGCGGCTGGGCGAATCGGCGCGGGCATGTGGTCGGATCGGGTCGGCAGCCGGTTGCGGCCGCTGCGCACGGTGGCGATCGCGGCCGTTATCTCCATGTCCGCCTTGGCCGTAGCGGCGTGGGCGCACCAGTGGTGGGCGGCCATCCCGATCCTGGTGGCGGCCTCGGTCATCACGGTGGCCGACAACGGGCTGGCCTTCACGGCGGTGGCCGAGATCGCCGGTCCGTACTGGTCGGGGCGCGGGTTGGGCATTCAGAACACCGGCCAGAACCTGGCGGCGGCCGCGATCGCCCCGGCCTTCGGCGCGCTGATCACCGCGGCCGGGTTTCCGGTCACGTACCTGCTGGCGGCGCTGATCGCCCTGGCGGCGGTGCCGCTGGTACCCGCCGGTTCAGTCCCTTTGGTGCCCACCGGTTCCCGCTGAATCGCCGATTCGGGTCGACCCGGGTCGCCGAACCGGGACGAATCCGGGTCGCTGATTCGGGGCAAATCCGGAAGACCTGTGCCCGTTACGTTTTCGCATCCCAATGCAACTGTGCGATATGCCTCACTGCCCCAGCTGATTTCACGAAATCACCTCTGAGGATGGCATTTCGGCGGCCGGGAGGGAACGGGCGAAGGGTGCGAATCGGTCGGATTTCGATCATTCGGGCAGTGGTACTAACCAGTGAATCACCTTGTCGGCGTCGATATTCGGCCACCGACACGACGCAGCCCCCGTCCCCGCGAGCGCGGGAACGGGGGCTTGACCGTGGAACCTAGAGCGCCGCGGCGATCCGGTCGCCGATCTCCACCGTCGAGGCGGCACCCGAGCGCGACGCCAGATCCTTGGCGACGGCGGACTCGATGCGCGCGGCCTCCTCGGCCTTGCCGAGGTGCTCGAGCAGCAGCGCGACCGAGAGAATCGCGGCGGTCGGGTCGGCCTTGGACTGGCCCGCGATGTCGGGGGCCGAACCGTGCACGGGCTCGAACATGGAGGGGTTGGTGCCCGAGGCGTCGATATTGCCGGAGGCGGCCAGGCCGATGCCACCGGAGACGGCGGCGGCCAGGTCGGTGATGATGTCGCCGAACAGGTTGTCGGTCACGATCACGTCGAAGCGGCCCGGGTCGGTCACCATGTGGATGGTGGCGGCATCGATGTGCTGGTAGGCGGTTTCGATGTCGGGGTACTCGGTGGCGACCTCGGCCACGGTGCGCGACCACAGCGAACCGGCGTAGGCCAGCACATTGTTCTTGTGCACCAGGGTCAGGTGCTTGCGGCGCTTGCGGGCGGTCTCGAAGGCGTAGCGGACCACGCGCTCGACGCCGAAGCGGGTGTTGGTGGAGACCTCAGTGGCCACCTCGTGCGGGGTGTTGACGCGGATCGCGCCGCCGGTGCCGGTGTAGGGGCCCTCGGTGCCCTCGCGCACGACCACGAAGTCGATATCCGGGTTGGCGGCGAGCGGGCTGGTGACGCCCGGGTACAGCTTGGACGGGCGCAGGTTCACGTGGTGGTCCAGCTCGAAGCGGGTGCGCAGCAGCAGGCCGCGCTCGAGTACACCGCTCTGCACCGACGGGTCGCCGATCGCGCCCAGCAGGATGGCGTCGTGCTGCTTGAGCTCGGGGATGACATTGTCGGGGAGGATCTCGCCGGTGGCATGGAACCGCTTGGCCCCCAGGTCGTATTCGGTCTTCTCCACGCCGGGCACGACCGCGTCCAGCACCTTGAGCGCCTCGGCGATGACCTCGGGACCGATACCGTCGCCCGGAATGACAGCCAGTTTCATGAAATCCATGCTCCGTTCGATAACGCGCGGGTGCTCCTCTCCGCGCTGGGCAGGAGAGTCCACGCGCCACCCTAGCGGGTGCCCCCGCAACCCCTTTCACCAGGGCGAATCACTCCCAACCAGTGGGATTCGCCCGCCCCGTCACCCCGGCGTGCCGGTAGCCGGGATCGCGTTCGCGGGTTCGATCCCGGCGCGGCGGCATTCCTGTTGCACCTTCACCGCCAGCGCATCGGTCTGCGTCGACACCGCCAGGCACCACTGCCGCGCCTGCTCCCCGCACGCCCGCTGCTGCTGACCACCCATCGTGCCGGCGGAAAGCACTGCGACACAGCCGTTCTCGGAGCGGCTGTAATCCGGCCGATGGTCCAGCAGCGTCCACGCCACCGCACCGGCGACGATCAGCAGCGCGACCACGGCCGTGCCGATCACCAGCTTGCGCCGCTCCCCCGCGCTGAGCGGCTCGGTGGGCGGCGTCTTTCCACGCATTCCCCAATAATCCGCGACAAACCCGCCCGATTCACCCGGATTCCGCGCGAAAATCAATTCATGACCGGGTCGTATCCGCTCCACTCGACCGTCCACTGTGTAGTCACCGGCCATGGCGCCCACTGGGTTTCGGTGCGCACCGCCTCGGGCCGCTCCGGCACCATCGACTGCCAACTGCTGCACGCGGGCCCGGGGCCGTGCACCGCGGACTCGCCTCGCGTCGGCGACCGCCTCACGTGCGTCGTGCTCGGGTACGAGCGCAACGGCCTGATCCGCTTCGGGATCGGCTCGGGGCCCGGGTCCCGCCGCCGGTAATGTTCGGCGGATGTTCGACAATCTCCGACTCGAGCGCAAACTCCAACGCCTGGAACGCAAGATCGATCTGATCATCGCGCACCTGGGCATCGACGATCCGGGCAGCGTCACCGATTTCACCGAGATCGACGATCTGCTGCGGCGCGGCAAGAAGATTCAGGCCATCAAGCTGTACCGGGAGCAGGATCCGACCGCCGGATTGGCCGAGGCGCGCGATGCCGTCGAGGCCCGGGACCGTCGGTCGGGCCGCTGAGGCGCTGCTCGCGCGCACGCCCGCCTCGACGACCTGATCTCCTCGCAAATGCACCGGGCCCCTTCCACTTTCCGTGGAAGGGGCCCTTATCGCGTGGTGCGGAAGCTACCTAGTCGAGGTTGACCAGGGCGACCTTGGCCGCGCCGACCGCCTCGGTGATGGCGGTCTGGACGTCGGCGGGGACGTCCTTGTTGACGCGGAGGATGACGGTCGCGCCCTCCTTGTCGAGGTCCTGGGTGAGCTGGGCGGCCAGGATGTCGATGCCCGCGTCGCCGAGCTTGGTGGCCAGGCGGCCCAGCTGGCCGGGCTTGTCCTCGTAGTTGAGGACGGCCAGGTTCAGGCCCTCGGCGCGCATGTCGTAGTTGCGGCCGTTGATGTTGACGATCTTCTCGACCTGGGCGGGCTCGGTGAGGGTGCCGGCCACGTTCAGGGTGCGGCCGTCGCCGAAGACGGCGCGCAGGTCGACCAGGCTGCGGTGGGTCGGGGACTCGCTGTGGGTGGTGACCGACGCCTCCAGGCCGCGGTCCTTGGCCAGCGAGGGGGCGTTCACGAAGGTGACCACCGGGCTCTGCCCGCCATCGGGTTCAGCCTCGATGAGCGCCGAGAAGACGCCGCGCAGGGCCGAAAGCTCCAGCACCGCAACGTCTTCCGAGGACAGCTCGCCGCGCACCTGGACCTCGAGGGAGACCGGCAGCTCGTCGGCGAGCGCACCCAGCAGCGCGCCCTGCTTGCGGACGATCTCCAGCCACGGGGCGACGATCTCGTTGACCGCGCCACCGGTGACGTTCACCGCGCCGGGCACGAACTCACCCGCGAGGGCCAGCTGCACCGACTTGGCGACATCGGTGCCCGCGCGGTCCTGCGCCTCGGCGGTCGAAGCGCCCAGGTGCGGGGTGACGACGACCTGCGGCAGCTCGAACAGCGGGCTGTCGGTGGACGGCTCGGTCTCGAACACGTCGATGCCGGCGGCGCGCACGTGACCGGAGGTGATGGCGTCGGCCAGGGCCTGCTCGTCGATCAGACCGCCGCGGGCGGCATTGACGATGATGACGCCCTTCTTGGTCTTGGCCAGGGTCTCCTTGTTCAGCATGCCCTTGGTCTCAGGAGTCTTGGGCAGGTGAATGGAGATGAAGTCGGCGCGCTCGAGCACCTCGTCCAGGCTCAGCAGCTCGATGCCCAGCTGGGCGGCGCGGGCCGGGGAGGTGTAGGGGTCGTACGCGATGACCTTGGTCTCGAAGGCGGCCAGGCGCTGCGCGAACAGCTGGCCGATGCGGCCCAGGCCGATGACGCCGACGGTCTTGCCGAAGATCTCGACACCGTTGAACTTGCTGCGCTGCCAGGTGTGCTCGCGCAGGGTGGCGTCGGCGGCGGGGATCTGGCGGGCGGCGGCCAGCAGCAGGGTGACGGCGTGCTCGGCGGCGGTGTGGATGTTGGAGGTCGGCGCGTTGACGACCATGACGCCGCGCTCGGTCGCGGCGGGCACGTCGACATTGTCGAGGCCGACGCCCGCGCGGGCGACGATCTTCAGGTTCTTGCCCGCCTCGAGCACCTCGGCGTCGACGGTGGTGGCCGAACGAACCAGCAGCGCATCGGCTTCCGGCACGGCGGCCAGCAGCTCGGCACGGTTCGGGCCGTCGACCCAGCGGACCTCGACGCCGGAGCCCAGCGCGTCGACGGTCGACTGGGCGAGCTTGTCGGCGATCAGAACAACAGGAAGGCCTGCTTGGCTCACGGTGGGGTACTCCTGAGGAAGGGATCCGGGATTTACGGGCGTCAGCTTAATGGGCTGGGAATTGCTGTGTTTTACCGCCTGGTAGGCAAGTGCCATCAAAGCCTTGACCAGCGGGTTTGAGAATTGATCGGATGAAAGCGGCCGGTCGGTGGCATTTCCCGGCGGGGGGCGAAAACGCACCGGGGGCCGAAAACGCGAATGCCGGTCCCGAGCTGTGGCTCGGAACCGGCTTCCGCCAGCACGACTCAGGCGGCGACTTCGGCCGACAGCATCAGATCCGCCACCGCGCCGTAGGCCGCGGTCCAGGTCTGCGCGAGTTCCGGCGTCCAGCCGTCACCCAGGAAGTGCTCGAGGGTGGCGAGCAGCGAGGCACCCGCCACCGGGTAGTGGTCGGCGATGACGCCGAGGCGGGCGTGGTGGGCGCCCAGCTGTTGCACGAAAGACGGGTCGTCGGCGAGGGTCTCGACATTGGTGACGATCCGGGCCAGGCCGGCCAGGAAGCGCTCGCGCTGCGGGGCCAGATCCTCGGCGAACATGCCGCGGACCTCGGGGTGGGCGGCGAACAGGTGGTCGTAGAAGTACTCGACGGCCTCCGGGCCGACGGCGTCGACCTGCTGCCAACTGGACTGCAACGCTTCGATATTCACAGGGAAGTCCCCAATTCCGTTTCTCACGTGGGCTGTTGCGATGTGGGCTGTTGCGATGGATTCAGTTCTGGGCTGCGCGTTCCGCGGACGGTAGGTCCGGCGTGAACGAATCACCCGGCAGCGCACCGTAGTTGGCCGCCGGGAGCGGCAGCAGCGCGAGCTTGTCCACCTCTACGTTGAGGGTCTGGATCATGGCTTGCAGCTGCGACCGCAGCAGCTCGGAGTAGGCGCGCAGCTGCTCGTGGCGCTGGTCCTCCAACTCCGGGTCCGGGTAGCCCGCGGATCGGGTGGAACCCACGGATTCCCTTGCCCGCTGCAGCAATTCACGCTGCTGGGCACGCGCGACCGACATCAGGTCGCGGGCATGGTTCTCGGCCTGTTCGATGATGGCGTCCGCGGAGAGCTGCGCGCGGTTGAGGACGCTGACGGCGCGGGCGCTGATGCCCAGCTCGTCCTTCTCCAATTCGCCCTGCAGCCGGTCGATCTCCCAGTGCGCGTTGGCCAGCTGCTGCTGCAGCTCGGCCACCTCACCGGCGGAGGCCATGGTCTGCATCTGCATCTGCAGCGCCTCGGCCTTGGCGGACAGCTGCATGTTCTCCCGTTGCAGGCGAGCCAGTTCCGAGGAATTGCTGGTGAGGGTGAGGTTGCGATTCTCGCGGGCGAGCCGGGTCATCGAGCCGCGGACCTGCTCGAGGAAGCGGTCGACCTCCTCGGCGTCGTAACCCTTGCGGCCCAGCCGAGCATTCTTGAAACGGACGGAGCGAATGTCGTCGGGTTTCACATCCATTGGGCCACCTTGTCCGTGCTGCGTGGTCCGGCGGCGGGGGCCGGGAGTCCGAACGTCTCGAATCTGATTGCGTGGCGCGGCATTCCGGCGGTGGTCAGCGCCGTGACGGTCGCGTTCACCATGGCGGGCGAGCCGCACACCAGCGCGGTGGTGCCGGTCAGATCGCGGCCGCGGGCGGCGACCGCGCCGACGGTGCCCTGCACGCCGTGGAAGCCCGGATCCTCCGACACCACGGGGATATAGGAGAACCAGGGGTGGTCGGTGAGCGCGGTGAGCGACTCGTGGTCGTAGAGATTCCACGAGGTGCGCACGCCGTGCAGCAGTTGCACGCGCGGCACGACGGCCCCGTGATTCGACTCCTGCGCGAAGCGATCGACCAAGGCGCGCAAGGGAGCGAGCCCCGAACCGCCCGCGATCAACAGCAGATTGTCCACCGCGTCGGAGGGCACCTGGAAGGCGTTGCCGAGGGGCGAACCGAGGCGGATCTGATCGCCGGGGCGGACCTGGCGCGCGAAGGTGGTGCTGACCTCGCCGCCGTCCACGACCTGGACGTGCAGGTCGAAGGTGCCGTCCGGGCGCGGGGCGTTGGCGGGCGAGAAGTAGCGCCACAGCCGCGGGCGCTGCGGGATCTCCACGGCCAGTGACTGTCCGGCCGCGTAGTGATAGGGCTGGTGCGGGCGCACCGTGTGCACGGTGACGTCGACGCTGCGGCGTTCCGTCGCAACGATTTCGGCGTCCCACCAGGCCGGGGTGTCGGACGCCTGATCCGCGGCGTTGATCATGATGTCGGCCACGGCGTAGTACGCGCCGGTCCAGGTCTGGGCCAGCTCATCGGTCCAGCGCGGGCCCAGGAAATGCGCCAGGGTGGCCAGCAGCGAGGCCCCGGCGGCCGGGTAGTGCGCGCCGACCGCACCGAAGCGGCGGTGGTCGCGGCCCAGCTGGGCGACGAATTCCGGATCGGCCGCGAGGGATTCGACATTGCTGACGATCCGACCCAGGGCGGCGAAGAACTTCTCGCGCTGGCCGGTCATCCGGATGGGGAACATGTCGCGCACCTCGGGGTGCGCCAAGAACAGGTGCGCGTAGAAGTACTGCACGGCCTCATCGCCGACGCGCTCGACCAGCCGCCAGCTGCTCTGCAATGCCTCGACGTTCACGTGGACACCACCACTCCAACACTCCCTCTGGACACGGCCATGTCCGCATCGTCAATGCGGGTGAGTCATGGGACGACTGTCCAATAACGGCAAACATAGGGCATTGCCGAGGGCGTGTCTAAACGAAAGTGAGGCACCGACTTTGGGCAAACCTCTAGCGAATTACGCGTCGATTGTGGGGCTTTTCCGGCACTGAGACGCCGGTCACAGATAGCCGAAAGCCCGGCGTCGGAGCTACGGAGTCCGATGCCGGGCTTTCGAATGTCGAATTATTCGACGTCAGCCAGTTCTCAGCGGCCGAAGGAACCGGTCCACAGGGTGTCCAGGATGCCGTGAAGAGCGGCCGAGCCGGTGCTCAGCAGACCGTTCAGAGCAGCGGAACCGGTGTCGATGATAACGGGGATCATGAAATTACCTCTTCGAATTTCGGGCGAACTTATCTGACATGAAGCGTATCGGGCGGCATTCCGGGCCCGTTACGGGGATTAGCGCGATGTGACCGGCGTCACGATCTTGAAATTCTGTGGCACCGTTCATATGGGTGTCGAATTCCCGCCATATAACGTGCCGATCACGCCCCTATTTCTGGGGGCGTGATCTACGAAAATCGCTTGGACCAGGGTGATCTCGGGAGCTAGCGTCGGGTCCCATGACACTGCGTTCGATCCCTGATTCCATGGACCCGGCGGTGGTCGCCACGATCGACGGGGAGCTGGACCGGATCGTCCGCGAACACGGCGTCGACGTGCTGCTCGCCATCGAAAGCGGCAGCCGCGCGTGGGGGTTCCCCTCGCCTGACTCGGACTACGACTGCCGTTTCGTCTACCTCCGCCCGCTCGACGACTACCTGACCCCGTGGCCCGGCCGGGACGTCATCGAGACCCCGCTGATCGGTCTGCTGGATGTGAACGGCTGGGATCTGTTGAAGGCCCTGCGCCTGCTGGTGAACGGCAACGCGGTACTGATCGAATGGCTCTCCTCGCCCATCGTCTATCGCGGTGACGCGCAATTCCGGACCGAATTGCGCGCGCTCGCCGACGAGGTCGCCGACCGCAATCGGGTGGCCCGGCATTACCTGCATCTGGGCCGCCGCCAGTGGCAGCTGTTCGACTCGAATCGTTCGCTGAAGAAGGTGTTCTATTCGCTGCGACCGGCAATGGCATTGCGTTGGCTGCACGAGCATCCGGACAAAGCCGTGGCACCGATGCATTTGCCGACGCTCCTGGCCGAATGCGACCTCTCGCCCGATTTCGTCACGGCCATAGCGGAATTGACGGAATTGAAGTCCAAGACCCGGGAAATGGGGTCGGGCGAAGTCCCCACGCCGATAGCGGATTTCATCTCGACCGAGTTCGAGCGGGCCGCGGTGGAATTCGTGCGGGACGATCCCACCCAACGGCGACATGCACAGGCTCTATCAACCGAATTCTTCCGCCGCCGCCTGCGCGGCTGAAAGAATCCCGCGAGCATCGCCCGCGACGGACCGCCGTCGCGGGCGATGCGGGACCGTCGGCGGCCCCGCGATCGCCGCCCGGTCCGGCGTCGTCAGTGCCCGGCGGTGACGATGACGCGCACCCCGACGGCCTCGGGCCCCGGCTTGGTCGCGCGCACCTCGAACTCCACCCGCTGCCCCTCCGCCAGCGACCGGAACCCCTCGCCCGCGACGGCGGTGTACTCCACGAACACGTCCGGCCCGCCACCATCCGGGCTCAGGAATCCGAACCCCTTCTCGCTGTCGAACCACTTCACCGTGCCGTGCGCCATGACCAACCTTCTCGAATATCCGACAAAATCCACGCCCCCACACGTGCCGCGCTCCATGGTGTCACGCCCCGCCCGTGCCCGAGTGGCCGCCCACACGACCCCATCCATATATCGAATAACCGCCCCACCCCGCATCACTCACCGGCGGCCGCCCGAGTGCCTCACCACTCGACCGATTCACGCGAGCACGGCCCCCAAGTGCCCTGGGCCACATCACCTCTGCCGCAACGTCAAGATCAGGCAGCTCTCCAGGTGGAAATTCGGGCGAATTGCCGCCGGGCCAGCTCCCTGATCTTGATGCGGTGAGGGGTGGTGCCCGGGCTGCCCCTCGTCCGGCCCGGGCACCGGGGCCCGCGCTGCGCACCGGCGCGGCTCACGGGTCGTGCTCGCTTCGACCCGGCGCGGAGGGTGCGGCGCGGGTGGTCTGCCGCGTCAGCCCGCGCGCATGTCGCGGCCCTCGTCGTCGGTCTCGGATCCGCGCATGGCGTAGACGCGTTCGAGGAAATCGCGGTGCGCGCGCAGGGTGGAGTCGAGCAGTTCGCGCCAGGTGCGGCGGTCCACCCGCTGGTCGCTGACCAGCGAGGAGAGCGAGGCCGGGCCCAACTTGTCGATGTGGTCGACGATGAAGGTCAGTCGGCGCCTGGGGAATTGGGCGCCGATGCGGGGGTTGTCGTTCAGGAAGTGATCGAGTTCGTAGAGGTAGTTGACGGCGCGGTTGTACTCCTCGTCGGTGAGGTGGTAGTCCATGCGCTTGATCTCGACGATCCACAGTTCGCCGGAGTCGTGCAGCAGCACGAAGTCGGGTTCGCGTTTGGGGCTGCCGATGGTGGAGGTGACCAGCGGGGTGCCGAATTTCTGTGCGTACCAGCGTTCGAAGCTGGCGCGCACGCGCTTGAGGGATTCGTTCATGCCCAGCGGCGTCCATTCGGGGGCGAGCAGCCAGGGCGCGCTCTCGATGAGCTCCTGGAAGGGTCGCTCCAGCGAGCGGCGGTCGTCGATGAGGCTGCGCAGCCGGTCCACCACCGCGACGCGTTCGCTGGCGATCTGGCCGAGGGAGTAGATCTCGGCCACCCGCGCCCGCTCGAACAGTGCGACCACGACATCCAATTCGGGATCGCCCTCCTCCTCGGCGATCTCCTTGAGGGTGTCGAGCAGACTGCGCTGCGGCCCCAGCGACAGCGCCAGCCGCAGCATGTTCTGGATGTGGGCGGGATCGTCGAGGGAGGCACGGTCCTTGTGCGCCACCAGGATTCGCGCGGCATCCAGGACGGACTCGCGGAACAGGCGGTCACCGGGGGCGATGGCGTCGAGGGTCTCGTGGATGCGGGAGCGCTCCACGAACTCCTCCCAGACCCGGCGGCGAATCGACTTCTCGCCGAGCCTGCCGATCTCCTTGATCAGCGCCCGACCCCACTGGGCCAGCGCCTCCCCGCGCGGGGAATTCCAGATGATGTCCTGGCGGTCGGAGCGGACCAGGTCGTCATCATCGTCGAGCCAGTCCACATTGATCGCGCCGACCAGATAGGAGCGCAGTTTGAATTCCCCGGTGAATCCGGCCGAGATTCCGAAATCCCGTGTCTGCGCGACGATCTTGCCGCGCGCGTAAATCCGCACCCCCGCCATGGCCTCATCGCGATACGGCTGTTTCGAGTAGGCGATCCAGCCGGTCACGGGCAGGAATTGCCGCCCGAATCGCACCGGCACCCGGCCCACATCGACGCGCGTCTCCTCCATGACATCGATGGGCAACTGGCTCAGAATGAAGCTCTCCTGCCCGATGGCATTGCGCACCTCGACCCGCCAGTCGGCGCGCTCGATGCCGAAGCGGGCCGCCAGCTGACGATTCAGTTCGGTCCCGGTATTCACCCTTTTGCGAAAGAAATTGCGCAGGATGATGGTGGTGCCGCGCTTGGCGGTGAAGGTCCCGTCCAGGCGGCCGGGTCGCGGGTAGTAGTCGCTCTCGGTGTCGGAGAGCATGTCGTCGAGGTCCATCACGATGTGAGAGACGTTCCAGCCCAAAGGAGTTCGGTCCTCGTCACGGCTGCCCGCGGTGATCACCTCGATGGTGCGGCAGATGCCGAAGGCAGCGAGTTTGCCGATTCCCTTGCGCCCCATGACCGGCCGCCGCCGTTCGCGGGACAGGTCGGAGCCGGTGCGCACGCGCCGGTCCGAGCCCACCATCAGATAGTGCTCGTTGACTTCCGCGGCGGTCATGCCGTGGCCATTGTCGGAGACGACGATCTCGTACGCGGGTTCGTCGGCGGCCCTGACGGTTCCGGCCAGCATGGCGCCCCAGGGCAGCACGACCTCCACCTCGGTGGCGTCGGCGTCGTAGGAATTTGCGATGAGTTCGGCCAGTACCGCCGAAACCCTGTCGTAGAGCCGGATGCCGAGTTTGTCGATCGCCAACCGGCTGATGCGCATCGTGTACTTGTGGTCTTCGCGGTCTTGCGCGACTACCCGCACGTCCGGGTACATTGTGCAGGCCCCCATTGCCCTACGGGTAGCCGTCGTTCAGCTACCTCTGAATTCGATGCAACGCTGATTGATTAACGAGGGGCTGAACATTTACCATCCGCTTAGTCACGGTGTGATTCCGGGATTCACCAACCGATAGCCCAGAGCAACGGCAAGGTCTCGGTTACCTCCGCGAGACCGCGTAGCCCGCATCGGAAGCCGCGATTGTGCGATTTCGCCGGGGTGCTCGAGTGCGGCCCGAGCGGCACGATTCGCACCGCTCGGCATCGGGATCGCGGGGCGCGACCGATTCGCGCCCGGGTCCAATTCCCATACCGTTATCGAATTCGGGTGGGGGCATTCGAAACCGACCAGTAGGCCAACGGGGAACGTCGCGCTCGTAATGGCGCGCCACGGGATCTGGGTGACAGTCCGGTTGGTTCGGGGCAGAATGCGGGCGGCGGCGCGCTGATCATCCGCCGCGACTCGAGACAAGGGGACCCGGTGGCGAACAGTCAGACCATTGCCGCGCGTCAGCGCTTCTTCGGCGCGGACGCGGTGGATCCGGCGAGCGGCGCGGTCCGGGAGGACCGAGTGTTGGTGTCCTGGTTCGGCTGCGCGAGTTTCGCGGTGGCCATGGGCGGGGTGGTGTTCCTGCTCGACGCGTGGGTACCGCGCGGACTCACCTCCGGGTATGTGCCGACGACGCCGGCGGAGGTGGCGGCGCTCGCGCCGGAGGCGATCTTCATCGGGCACGGACATTTCGATCACGCCGCCGATGCCGGGGCGATCGCGCGGGACAGCGGGGCCGTGGTGCACGGGACCGCGGAGCACTGCGCGACGGCGCGGAAGCAGGTCGGCGGGGCCGAATTGCCTTGTAAGGAACTGGGTTCCAGTGCGTCGCCGGTTGGTGAGCGCTATGACTTCGAGCTCGCCGCGGGGATCTCGGTGACCGCGGTGCGCCACGTTCACTCGGCGCGCACCGCCCGGCACGAGGGCCCGGACGCTTCCACACCGGTGCGACCTCGGCCGTGTCTGTGCGACATGCGCACCTACCCGCCGAGTTTCACCGATGCCGGTCATCTGGCGCGCAATCTCGTCGCGCCGGAGGGCGGTGTGCTGCTGTATCAATTCCGGCTCGGCGATTTCGTGCTGACCTGGCACGACTCCTCCGGCCCGCTGCTGGACAGGGCGCCGCGGGTGCTCGAGGTGCTGCGCACCCTGCCCGCCTCGGATGTGCACGTCGGCGCGGTGCAGGGCTTCAACCAGTTCACCAATGGTCTGCGTGATCCGCGCAGCTATGTGGAGGCGCTACGGCCGAAGGTGTTCGTGCCCAACCACCACGACAATTGGCTGCCGCTCATGACCGCGCGCGGGGAGGCGTTCCGCACGCCCGTGCACGCGGAGCTGGCTCGAATTCCCGAGGCGCAGCGACCCGAGATCCGGATGCTCTTCGACCGCGACGACTACCTCGCGCCGGGCCGACTCGCCTTCGACCTCCAGTCTTGATCGCAGTTGATCAGTGGAAGCGGAGAACCATTGTGACGCTCGTGGTTCCGGCCAGGTTGACCTTGTCGGAGCCCTCGACGTCGACGAAGCCGAGTCGTTGGTAGAGGCGTCGGGCCGGATTCTCCAGCCGCACACTCAAACTGACCGCGTCGTACCGCTCGCGGGCGGTATCGAGCAGTGCCGACATGAGGGCCGTCCCGAGTCCGGTGCCGCGGCACTCGGGGGCGACACCGATGGCCAGTTCCGGAGTGTCGGCGTCGACGTAGCCGTAGGCCGGGTCGTCGGGGCCGAACCGGCGCAGCCACGCGGCACCGAGCGGAACTCCGTCGAATCCGCCGACCACGCCGAGATCACCGGCGGCGCCCCACCCTTCGACGTAGTGCGCGAGGGTGGGCACATCGCGCAGTTGGTCCGGGGAATCCATCCCGTTCTCGTGGGCGTAGGACGCCTCGTAGAGCATCGCCCACAGCAGCTTCTCGTCGGCGGGATCGGCGGGTCTGACGAACATGGGATCAGCCGACCACGAATTCGGCCGATGTTCCAGTGAATTCGGTGAGGGCCCCGGCGGCGTCGCGGCTGTCGCCGGTGTAGGTGATGCGGTAGCGGCCCGTCGCATTGTCCGGAATCGTCCACTGGATGCGGATGGTCGACGCCGCGGGTTGGCCGTCGGGACGGGACCAGTGCAGCTCGGTGCACCAGTCGTTGTCGTCGTAGACGCGCCGCCAGTCGCCGCCGGAGCGTTGCTGAACCTCGAAGTAGGTGCCGTCCGGGCGGAAGTTGTTGTTGGGGTGCGCGCCGACGAATTCTACCGAGACTGTCTGCCCCGCAGCGTAATTCGACTCCGGCTGGGTGAGCACGTCACCGAAGGCGCGACCGGCGTGCGGTACGTCGGCGGGGACCGCGGGTAGTAGGTTGGGCTGCAATCCGAAGGACCAGTCGAGCGGGGCGGGACCGCGCCCGAGATCGACGCGTGCCGCAAAAGCCTTTGCGAGCCGGTCGAATTCCTGCATGTGCGCCGAGAGGGTCCAGCGCCCGTAGAGGGTCTCGCCGCCCTCGTACTGCTGGATGGCGTACTCCTCCGGCGTGGTCACATACCCGCAGTAGCCGTTGGCATAGCCTTGCAGCAGAACGTTTTCCAACGGCACCGCCAGTGCCCGCGCCACCAGCCGCCGAATCCGGAGCCCCGACACCACCGTGTACTCCGACGGCCCCGACGCCAGCACCAGATCCCCGATGCGCATCAACTGCAGCGGCACGATCTGCGGCACCCACGGCCGCGGCGGCAGCACGCCGAGCGGGGCCAGAATTAGCTTGGGCGCCTGCACATCTCGCATCCACTCCTCGATCGGCGAATTGATTCCACCGAGCGCGGCCACCATTGGATTGGCGTCACCCTCCTGCAGGAACGACAGCTGCGAGTTCCAGTTGTCCTCGGTGCTGGTGGCCATGGCCGCCGCGCCCATCATGGCGGGCGAGGTGCGGGCGGGCTTGCCGTCGGGGGTGTACTCGCCGTCGATGGCGACGTCGGCGAGGTTCACGTAGTGCAGCACCGCGTCCACGCCGACGCTGCCCATCGGCGATGCGGCGTCGAAAGCCGCTCTGCCCGCCTGGAATTGGCGCTCGCCGATGATGGCGCAGTTGGTTCGATTGTCCTCGGTCGGGCCCGAGGGGTGCATCTTCCGCAGCCACAGATTCGGCGTCATGTCCCCCGCGTTGGTCTGCGGGAAGGCGGCCACGAACGACGGCGGACCGTCGAGATTGCGGACCCCCATCTCGTCGTGCTCCCAGCGGTAGCTGGCGTAGCCCTTGTTGTCGGCCGAGAGGAGGGTGTTGCGATCGGTCAGCGAGGTGCCGTGCGTGGCGAACCAGGTGATCGCCCCGACATCCGTGCCGCCCTTGCGGAATCGCAGCACGGTGACCTGCGGATCGATGCCGTCCGGAAACGCCGCCTTGTCCTCGGCCGGATTCTCTTCGAACGCGTTTCGCGACCGGTTCGCACTGGCATCGTGCAGCTCCCCGCGCCCCAGCATGATCGACCCCGGCCCGAGATTCTCATGCGCGTTGACGATCGCCTTGACGATCCCATTCACCTCGGCGTCGTGCGAGTTCTGCTGAAACCCCATGGCCGCGAGCGAATACGCGTACTCCCGAGCGGTGCCCCCGCACGAGTTGTGGTTGTGCGTGGCATTGAGATTCACGTTTCGCTCGGTATAGAGGTTCCCGAACCGCTGCTGCAACTGCTGCATGACAACCAGGTGCACCGACTGGAAAAGGCAGGCATTGTCCGTATTCACGAACGCGACCCGATCCCCCGTGACCTGATCCACCACGATGTAGGCCCGCGCATAGCACCGCGACAGCAGCCCCGTGGTGACCTGATCGGCCTCCGAATACCCCATCATCCCCTGCCCCGCCGGGGCACCGGTGATATCCGCGATCCCCACCCCGACCAGGTAGCCCTGCCCCGCGTCCCGATGCCGGATGGGTTGCGCCCCAACCGCGCTCGCGCCGAACACGGCACCGGCTCCCACGCCGCTCACCGCGGCACCGACCAGCACCGACCGTCGGGACAGTGACATCGCGCCCTCGCCTCTCCACAAAGAGTGAACCTGTTCCGTTTCAGGTTTCCCGAAGACTAGTCGGTCACTTGACCAATTTCTACCCGACCAGCCCGACCGATGCCCGCCACCCTATCCCCGGGCCAAGAGTTTGCACGCCCGTAACTCAGCGAGTCTCCCGATCCAGCTCGATCAACCGCTCCCGAACCAACTCCGGCCGCTCGTCGACAATGAAATGCCCACACCCCTCCACCAATTCGAGCCGATAGTCATCCGCCCGCGCCGTCTCGGCCGCCGCCAGCGAATAATGCACCGCCGCATCACCTTTCCCGAACAACGCCCGCACCGGCACCCTCGCCCGCCGCCCCTCCAACCTCCGCACCGCCCCCGGCACCTCCTTCAGGAGGAATGTCCGATACGTATCGGTGGCAGTCCGCGCCACCACCGGATCCCGAAACCGCTCCGAATAGATCCGCACGGTCTCCCGATCCATCCGCCTCCCCTCCGAGGTAGCCGCCCCGAACAGCCTCTCCAAGAACCGAGTCCGCCGCTGCAACGGCACCCCCACGCTCGCGATCAACGGCTGATACGCCAACAACCGCCAAGCCTGTCGAGCCACCACCCCCGCGGGCGACCAAGGATGCGCCATATTCAGCACCAAGAACCCAGCAAACCTCCCGGGCTCCCGAAGCACCATCCGATACCCGATGAACCCACCCCAGTCATGCCCGACCAGGAGCACGTCCTCCTCGAGCCCCAACGCATCCATCAACGCCAAAACATCCAAAGCCACATCGTCTTTCGCCCACCGATGCGGCGCCGCCCCCGACCACCCATACCCCGGCAGATCCGGCGCAATAATCCGCAACCCCGCAGGCGGATCCCCCAACAAATCCCGATACACATAATGATGCTGCGGCCACCCATGCAACACCATCACCGCCCGCCCCTCCCCCGCCTCGCTCACATGAAACCGAACCCCACGAGCCTCCACGTAACTCCGCCGGACGTTCGGCAGAAAGGGCACAACCTGATCCGCAGCCATAGCCCACGCTAACCCCTACCGACCGGCCGCACTCCGATACCGACCAGCCGCGATCCCGGCGATTGCAGCCGGTGGATTCGTCTTCGTCAGGTGGGGCGGGGGAAGTTGGTTTGCAACCAGAGATCAACCGTTGCGAGGTCGCCATGGCCGTGCGACTTGAGGGTGTCCACAACATCGCGACCACAGATCAGGGTGATGGGGTGGCCGTCACTTCGGACCTCGTCGTATACCTGCGCGTTGAAGTAGGAGAGAGTCACGAAGACGCCGAAGTTTCGGTGGCGGAGTCGTGAGATGAGCCTGCTCATTTCACGTACCCCAACCGAGTTGGATGTGTTGTAGCACTTCGCTTCCAGCGCAAAGTCGATCTTTATCGGGTCGGCGGCGTGGCCGATCTGGTACTGGCCCACCGCATCCCGACCACCGTCACGACTGGGTCGGGTGACATCGCAGGAGACGGTTGCGGGGGCGATCATCCGCCAGATGGCTACCGCGCATTCTTCGAAATCATGCGGTCGCCCATCGAAGTGGGCATGGATGGCATGCAGGATCTCGAGATCGGCCTTGTTGTCCGGGAGCTGATCGGCCTTGCTTCGAATGATCGCGGTCGAAGGAGCGGTGAGTGCGTCGTAGCGGCGGTTTCGAACCCAGTCACGCCAGCTCGGCGGACAGTAGCTGCTATCCCCCGGTGGACATCCCCGGGTAAGGTCGTCGATCCAGGCTCGGTCGACACGACCGGTGTTCAAGACGGTGAATCTGGCTCGGTAGTTCTGGAAGCGCTGTCCATTCTTGGTGCGCCAGATCGCAACCAGATCGTCATCAGCACTGAGCGCCTCTGCACCGGGCGCGAGCAGACCGCGGAAGCGCGCGGATCGGCCCGGGGCCACCTTCTCGAACAGCAAGAAGGGCGGAACCTTCGCACGATCGGCTACAGTACCGTGTGTCGCAGCGAATGTGTTGCGCAGCAGTATGTTTCCGCGCCGAGGAGTGTCGTGCAGGTCTGCCCGGCCAGGCCTTCGATTGTCTCCGAAGTACGTGAAAAGCCCGGTTTGCGGGTCGAGGCTGTCGGGCCAGTCGATCTCTGTCCCGCTGGTATAGAGCGCGGCGACCAGGACCTCGCCGCTGGCTACCGACCCCTTGTATCGGAACCCGCCCTGATTGCCCACCGGCACCAGCCTCGCCAGCGCATCGTCACCCGTGTTGCCTTGTGTCCCACCGAGATACACCGTTTCCAGCGTGAGGTCGGATCCCGGTAGGTCCTCGAAGGCCACGGTGTCGGACATGCCGCTAACAATAATGGACGGTCTATTAGAAGTTTGGATCGGAAACGACTCGGTCGTTTCGGATGTCAGGGGTTCACAGCAGGTCGCGCATGCAGCGCTTGACCAGATCGGCCGGGGAGCCTTCGCCTACCGCAGGACCGTTCGCGGCGGCCCACAGCTCCAGGGCTACCCGGATTGCGCCTGCGGCGCCGGCCGCACGGAGCCGTAGGTGAATCGGATCCGATTGCGGCCCAGCCAATTCCACCAGGAGGCGGTGGAGGTCGCGTTCGGCTTCCATGTTGATTCGGTGCCAGATGGCGCGGAGGGCGGGGTCGGAGTCCATGGCCTGGAGGAGGCCTCGGGTGATTTCGAGGTCTTGGGGGGAGTCGCCGAGGGTTAGGGAGCGGACTGCGGCGGATTCGAAATCGGAGGGGGTGGGGAGGTGGGGCAGGTGGGCGATTTCGGCTAGCCAGCGTTGGGCGCCTGCGGCGAGCATGGGTTCTACGGCGTCTTCCTTTGTTCGGGCGTAGCGGTAGAAGGTGCGGAGGGCTACGCCGGATTCGGCGGCTATTTGGTCGGCGGTTACCTCGGCGGTGCCGTGGGCGGCGAAGAGGCGGGCGGCGGTGCGGGCTATTTCCATGCGGGTTTCGGATTTGCGGCGTTCCGCCAGGGACGGGCGGCGGGGGTCGAGGGGTTGGGCGGACATTTCACCTCCTTCGGGGTGGGCTACCAGGCGATCCTAGTCGACGGGATGCCAGTCTGGCACGGTGTGCCATGTAGGCGTAGCGTGTCAGGCAGAGGTTGAAGTACCTAGTTGAGGAGATTCGCAATGGAGCGGTTTGAGGGTCGTCGCGTAGTGATCACCGGGGCGGGGTCGGGGATCGGGCGGGCCACCGTGCACCGGATTCTGGCCGAGGGTGGGCAGGTCGTCGGGGCGGATGTGAACGAGGCGGGGCTGGCGGAGACCGCCAAGCAGGCCTCCGAGCAGGGGAATGCGGATCGGCTCACCACGCTGAAGATCGATATTGCCGATGAGGAGTCGGTGCAGGCCGGCGTCGCGGCCGCGGTCGAGACGCTCGGCGGGATCGACGCGTTGATCAATGCGGCGGGGATTCTGCGGTCGGCGCATACCCACGAGATGCCGCTCGCGGATTTCAACAAGATCATCACGGTCAATCTGACCGGCACCTTCCTGATGATTCGCGAAGCGCTCCCCCGGCTGCTGGAGTCCGACAAGGGTGTGATCGTGAACTTCACGTCCACGTCGGCGTTCTTCGCGCATCCGTACATGTCCGCGTATGCCGCGTCCAAGGGCGGGATCATGTCCATGACTCACGCGCTCGCGGCGGAGTACTCCAAGCAGGGGTTGCGCGTGGTTGCCGTTGCGCCGGGGTCGATTTCGAGCGATATGACCGATGGGCGCGGTCCGGGGCTGCCCGCGGACGCCGATCTGAGCCTGTTCATGAAGCTGGCCCCCGGCATCGGGCAGGGCTTCGCGTCGCCGGACACCGTCGCGGGCGTCGTCGCCATGCTCGCGTCGGATGACGGCGCGTTCATCACCGGCACCGAGATTCGGATCGACGGCGGCACGCATTACTGACGGCCGCAGCGCGAACGGCCCCACGGGAGGGCTCCCACGGGGCCGTTGTGGCACAATACGTTTCGTCCGTTTTATGATCTTCGGCACGGCCATGCCATAGGGTTTGACGGAGCTTTACATAAGGGGGCCCATGGCGAAGCACCGTAGGCAGACGGCAGCTCAGCGCATATTGTTGCGCGCCGCCGTCTCCACCATCCCGATGACCGCGGTGCTGAGTATCAGCGCCGTCGCCCAGGCCGTGCCGCAACCCGGTGTGACGCAACCGGATCCGGGTTCCCCCACCCCCGGCGGCGCCCAGCCGGGCGTGACCGCGGTCCCGCCGCAGGCTCCGCAGGTCTCGCCGCAGGACGACGCGCACGGCGTTGCGCCGCAAAGCGATTACGCCCCGACCCGGCCGGACCCGAAGCGCGACTACGCCCCCGCTCCGATCCAGCCGGGCGACCTGCACGCACCGGAGCCGACGCCGGACATCGGCGTGATCGTCCCCACCAACCCGCGCGAACTGCGCGCCGGTGACCTCACCACCATCGCCCCGGACTTCCTCAGCGACGACCAGGTCGCCCAGATCAATGCCGCCCTGGCGGGTCCCGAAGCGCAGATCTCCCAGTTCACCCGTTCCATCGGTGTCCCACCCAGCCGCGCCGACCATATTGCCGCGGGCGCGTTGGCCGGAGCCGCCGGTGGCGCCGTCCTCGGTTGTGTAGCGGGCGCGGCCATCGCAACACTTCCGTTCGGTCCGATCGCTCCGCTCGTCTTCGCGATGACCGGGCCGCCCGGATGCATGATCGGCGGCGTGGTGGGCCTGGCGGCCGGAACCATCGTCGGTGCGGGAACCGGCGCGCTGATTTGATCCGGCTCGGGAGAAATCCTGCGGGCCATTGCCGTGCAATGGGTTTCAGGGTTGCTCAGGGTCGCGGTCATACATAAGAACCATTCGGCCCTGAATTCACAGGAAAACCGTTCCGCGAGCGGCGGTGACTCGGGCACAGTTGCTGACCATGAAGTCGACATCCTTACGCCGGATGACCGCCCGCGTGGCCGTCGCCGGTGCCATCGCCCTCATTCCCCTTGCCGCGGTGACCATTCCGGCCTCCGCCGACGTTCCGCTCGACAATGCCCCCACCGATGTGGCCTGGCCGCACCACGGCGGCGGCAACCCCTGGTGGGACAACGACCGCGACGACTGGCACCACCATCGTGATCACGACGACTGGAACCGCGGCAACGACTGGAACCGCGGCGGCTGGTGGAACAACAACGATGACTGCTGGTGGCGCAACGCGCTGCCCAGCACGGGCAGCTGGTAATTCGCGATAACCCCGAAAGATCGCGGCGACACTCGAATACCCCGTGCGGATTCCCCTTCCGGCACGAACAACGAAGGCCCGCCAGGAGATCCTGGCGGGCCTTCGCGGGTGAAATCCCGGAAACCTTAGGCGGTCTCGGTGATCGGCCGGTCGACCCAGCTCATCAGGCCGCGCAGCTTGGCACCGGTGACCTCGATCGGGTGCTCGGCGTTCTCCTTGCGGAGCGCCTCCAGCTCCTTGTTGCCGCCCTCGACATTGGCGACCAGGCGCTTGACGAAGGTGCCGTCCTGGATGTCGCGCAGGATGTCCTTCATGCGCTCCTTGGTCCCGGCGTCGATGACGCGCGGGCCCGACAGGTAGCCACCGAACTCGGCGGTGTCGGAGACCGAGTAGTTCATGCGCGCGATGCCGCCCTCGTACATCAGGTCGACGATCAGCTTGAGCTCGTGCAGCACCTCGAAGTAGGCCATCTCCGGCGCGTAACCGGCCTCGACCATGACCTCGAAACCGGTCTTGACCAGTTCCTCGGTGCCGCCGCAGAGCACGGCCTGCTCACCGAAGAGGTCGGTCTCGGTCTCTTCCTTGAAGGTGGTCTTGATGACGCCCGCGCGGGTGCCGCCGATGCCCTTGGCGTAGGACAGGGCCAGCGCCTGACCGTTGCCGGTCGGGTCCTGGTCGATGGCGATCAGGGCGGGAACGCCCTTGCCGTCGACGAACTGGCGACGCACCAGGTGGCCCGGGCCCTTCGGGGCGACCATGCCGACGGTGACATTGGCCGGAGCCTTGATCAGACCGAAGTGGATGTTCAGGCCGTGGCCGAAGAACAGCGCGTCGCCGTCCTTCAGGTGCGGCTCGATGTCGTTGGTGAAGATCGAGGCCTGCGCGGTGTCGGGCGCGAGGACCATGATGACGTCGGCCCACTCGGCGACCTCGGCCGGAGTGCCGACGGTCAGACCGGCTTCCTCGGCCTTGGCGCGCGACTTCGAGCCCTCCTTGAGGCCGATGCGCACGTCGACGCCCGAGTCGCGCAGGCTCAGCGAGTGGGCGTGGCCCTGCGAGCCGTAGCCGATGACGGCGACCTTCTTGCCCTGGATGATCGACAGGTCAGCATCGTCGTCATAGAACATCTCGACTGCCACTGTGGTTCCCTTCGGATTGTTTTGGTTAGTTGAAGTATCTGCCGGCGAATTACACCGGAATTACCGGGTGGCCGTGATCGACTTGGGTCCGCGGCCCACGGCCACGACACCCGACTGCACGATCTCACGGATCCCGTACGGCTCCAGCATGCGCAGCAGCGCGTCCAGCTTGGAGCGGGTGCCGGTGGCCTCGATGGTCAGCGCGTCGGGCGACACGTCGATCACCTTGGCGCGGAACAGGTTCACCGATTCGATGACCTGGGTGCGCACGGAAGCATCGGCGCGCACCTTGACCAGGATCAGTTCGCGGGCCACCGAGGAGTCGGCGTCCTGCTCGACGATCTTGATCACGTTCACCAGCTTGTTGAGCTGCTTGGTGACCTGCTCGAGCGGCAGGTCCTCCACGGTGACGACGATGGTCATGCGCGAGATCTCGGGAATCTCGGTGCCGCCGACCGCCAGCGACTGGATATTGAAGCCGCGGCGGGAGAACAGCGACGCCACGCGCGCCAGCACGCCCGGCTTGTCCTCCACCAGCACGGACAGGGTGTGGGTGGTGGTCATTCCTCGGTCCCCTTCTGGGCGGCGCGCTCATGGGCGGCCAGCGAAGCCTTTTCGTGCGACATGGCCTCGTGGATCACGGCGGGCTCGGAGGCCGACTCGTCATCGTCGAACAGCGGGCGGATGCCGCGCGCGGCCATGATCTCGTCGTTGGACGTACCGGCGGCGACCATCGGCCACACCTGCGCGTCCTTGCCGACGATGAAGTCGATCAC
This sequence comes from Nocardia sp. CDC153, assembly GCF_035818515.1. Taxonomy (NCBI): domain Bacteria; kingdom Bacillati; phylum Actinomycetota; class Actinomycetes; order Mycobacteriales; family Nocardiaceae; genus Nocardia; species Nocardia sp. CDC153. The sequence continues at coordinate 1,648,282 of NZ_JAYKYU010000002.1, forward strand.
CACGGGACGGTCGTTGATCGACTGCGCCTCGCGGATCGCGGCCTCCACATCCTCTTCCTTCTCCACGCGAATGCCGTGGCAGCCCAGCGCTTCCGCCAGCTTCACGAAGTCGGGGATGCGCAGGGTGTGGGTGCCCAGATCGGTGTTGGAGTAGCGCTGCTCGTAGAACAGCGTCTGCCACTGCCGCACCATGCCCAGGTTGCCGTTGTTGATCAGCGCCACCTTGATCGGCACGCCCTCGACGGCACAGGTGGCCAGCTCCTGATTGGTCATCTGGAAGCAGCCGTCACCGTCGATGGCCCAGACCTCGCGGTCCGGCATGCCCATCTTGGCGCCCATGGCGGCGGGCACGGCGTAGCCCATGGTGCCCAGACCACCGGAATTCAGCCAGGTGCGCGGCTTCTCGTACTTGATGAACTGCGCGGCCCACATCTGGTGCTGGCCGACGCCGGCGCAGTAGATGGCGTCGGGTCCGGCGAGCTGGCCCAGCTTCTCGATGACGAACTCGGGCGAGAGCGAACCGTCGGACGGGGTCTTCCAGCCCAGCGGGTACTGATCGCGCACGCCGGACAGGTAGGTCCACCACTCGCCCAGCTCCAGCAGCGGGGTCTTGCCCGCGGCGGCCGGGTCGGCCTTGAGGGTCTCGATGAGCTCGGCGATGACCTCGCGGCAGTCGCCCACGATCGGCACGTCCGCGTGGCGGTTCTTGCCGATCTCGGCCGGGTCGATGTCGGCGTGGATGACCTTGGCATTGGGCGCGAAGGAGTCCAGCTGACCGGTGACGCGGTCGTCGAAGCGCGCGCCCAGGGTGATCAGCAGGTCCGAACGCTGCAGTGCCGCAACGGCTCCCACGGTGCCGTGCATGCCGGGCATGCCCATGTTGAGGGTGTGGGTGTCGGGGAACGCGCCGCGCGCCATCAGGGTGGTGACCACCGGGATGCCGGTCAGCTCGGCCAGTTCCAGCAGTTCGGCCGAGGCGTCGGCCTTGATGACACCGCCGCCGACGTAGAGCACGGGCGCCTTGGCGTCCATGATCATCCGCGCGGCCTCGCGCACCTGCTTGCCGTGCGGCTTGGTAACCGGACGGTAGCCAGGCAGCTTCATCTCCGGCGGCCAAGAGAAGGTGGTCTGCGCCTGCAGCACGTCCTTCGGGATGTCGACCAGCACCGCGCCCGGGCGACCGGTGGAGGCCAGGTGGAACGCCTCGGCGATCATGCGCGGGATGTCGATCGGGTCGGTGACCAGGAAGTTGTGCTTGGTGCACGCCATGGTGATGCCGGAGATGTCGGCTTCCTGGAACGCGTCGGTGCCGATCAGCGAGCGGCCGACCTGGCCGGTGATGGCCACCAGCGGCACCGAGTCCATCTGCGCGTCGGCGATCGGGGTGACCAGGTTGGTCGCGCCCGGACCGGATGTGGCCATGCACACACCGACCTTGCCGGTCGCCTGGGCGTAACCGGTCGCGGCGTGACCCGCGCCCTGCTCGTGACGCACCAGCACGTGGCGGACCTTGGTCGAATCGAACAGCGGGTCGTAGACGGGAAGGACAGCACCGCCCGGAATACCGAAAATCGTGTCGACGCCGAGCTCCTCGAGGGAGCGAACAACGGACTGCGCGCCGGTGACCCGCTCGGGCGGGACCTGGCGACGATTCGGGGTAGCGGCCGGAGCCGCGGTCGGCTGGGCCGAAGGCGCGGGCTTACGGGCCGAGGGCCCGGGCCGTGCGGTAGGTGCGCTCACCGTCTTGGTTCCTTTACTGCTTGTCGTTCCAGTTCATGGACTTGCCTGAACACAAAAAAGCCCCCGACAGCCAGGTGGCTGTTCGAGGGTGGCGCGTCGCAGCTGCGAGCTGACGTAATTGACTTACAGTCGTCGGCTCAGCGCTGGACGCGCTTGCCGATTACGAGAAGCTCGGTTCGATTCACGCGCTCGACGGTAATTGCGCGTTGGTCGTTCAGTCAAACAGCTGACCTATTGGGTCTCATTATGTGAGACAGTGCGGTTATTCGGGTCCGTTCACCATGATGCAAGGATGTGGGTGTGTCCTCACAGCATCAGTCCGTGCCACCTGCTCGATCGTCCCACACGCCCGAGTCCGAATCGGACGCGGGTCAGGTGATCCGCATTCCCCGGCTCGCTCACCTCGGGGTGTTCATCCTGCTGTTCTGCGTGGCCTTCCCCTTCTTCGGCTGGCCGCGGGTGCTGTGGGTGCTCTTCGCCATCCCGTTGATCATGGTGATCTGGGTCGAACGGACCCGCACCACCGTCTCGGACAATGGGATCGACACCCGCACCCTGCTCGGCTCGCGCCACATCGACTGGGCCGATATCAAGGGCCTGCGCATCCCCAAGCGCGGCTACCTCCAGGTTCACCTGGCCGACGACTCCGACGTGACCCTCCCCGCGGTCGGCTACGGGCAGCTGGCCACTCTGGTCGCCGCGTCCAACGGCCGCATCCCGGACCCCTTCGCCGAGCCGGAGGAAACCGAGGGTCCGACCGAGGAGGAAGCAGAATCGACCGAAACCGAGGCCGAATCCGGCGAGTCGTAGGCGTTTCGGGGGTGCGGAGTTTCTACCGGCGGTGATCGAGTTCATGGCCCGGGAGTAACGTTGATGCCCGCCGGAAGTCGCGAAACAGCCCACTGCGACACACGAACCGAGGACCTGACCCATGCCACCGCTTCGCTCACGCACCACCACCGCCGGACGCAATGCCGCGGGCGCTCGCGCCCTCTGGCGCGCGACCGGCCTCACCGACTCCGATTTCGGGAAGCCGATCGTCGCCATCGCGAACTCCTACACCCAGTTCGTCCCCGGCCACGTGCACCTGAAGGATGTCGGCGAGATCGTGGCCGAGGCGGTCCGGGCCGCCGGTGGCGTGCCGCGCGAATTCCACACCATCGCCGTCGATGACGGCATCGCCATGGGCCACGGCGGCATGCTGTACTCGCTGCCCTCGCGCGAGATCATCGCCGACTCGGTGGAATACATGGCCAACGCGCACACCGCGGACGCGCTGGTCTGCATCTCCAACTGCGACAAGATCACCCCCGGCATGCTGAATGCCGCCATGCGCCTGAACATTCCGGCCGTGTTCGTCTCCGGCGGCCCGATGGAGGCCGGTAAGGCCGTGGTCGTCGGCGGCGTGGCCCAGGCCCCGACCGATCTGATCACCGCCATCTCCGCGAGCGCCTCGCCGCATGTGACCGAGGACGGGCTCACCGAGGTCGAGCGCTCCGCCTGCCCGACCTGTGGTTCCTGCTCGGGCATGTTCACCGCCAACTCCATGAACTGCCTCACCGAGGCGCTGGGTCTGGCGCTGCCGGGCAATGGCTCGACGCTGGCCACCCACGCCGCCCGCCGCGCGCTGTTCGAGAAGGCGGGCAAGGTGATCGTGGACATCGCCACCCGCTGGTACCGCGATGACGACGCCTCGGTGCTGCCGCGAAATGTGGCCAATGCCAAGGCTTTCCGCAATGCCATGGCGCTCGACGTGGCCATGGGCGGTTCCACCAACACCGTGCTGCACACCCTGGCCGCGGCGCAGGAGGGTGAGATCGAGTTCGATCTGCAGACCATCGACGAGATCTCGCGTCGGGTTCCGTGCCTGTCGAAGGTGTCGCCGAACTCGGACTACCACATGGAGGATGTGCACCGCGCCGGTGGCATTCCCGCCATCCTCGGCGAGCTGCGCCGCGCCGGTCTGCTCGAGACCGACGTGACCACCGTGCACACCAAGTCCTTCGACGAGTGGCTCGATACCTGGGACATCCGCTCCGGCAAGGCATCTGCGGAGGCCATCGAGCTGTTCCACGCCGCGCCCGGCGGTGTCCGCACCACCGTGCCGTTCTCCACCGAGAACCGCTGGTCCTCGCTGGACACCGACGCCGTGGGCGGCTGCATCCGCGACAAGGAGCACGCCTACACCGTCGAGGGCGGCCTGTGCGTGCTGCGCGGCAATATCGCCCCGGACGGCGCGATCCTGAAAACCGCCGGCATCGACGAGGATCTGTTCACCTTCGAGGGCCCGGCCGTGGTGGTCGAGTCGCAGGAGGAGGCGGTCTCCAAGATCCTGGGCAAGGAGATCAAGCCCGGCGATGTGGTCGTGGTCCGCTACGAGGGTCCCTCGGGCGGCCCGGGCATGCAGGAGATGCTGCACCCCACCTCGTTCCTCAAGGGCGTCGGCCTGGGCAAGGTGTGCGCGCTCATCACCGACGGCCGCTTCTCCGGCGGCACCTCGGGCCTGTCCATCGGCCACATCTCCCCGGAGGCGGCCAGCGGCGGCTCCATCGGCCTGATCGAGAACGGTGACCGGATTCGCATCGATGTGCACACCCGCGCACTCGAATTGCTGGTCCCCGAAGAGGTTCTCGCGGAGCGTCGGGTGAAAATGGAAGCGTCCGAACGGCCTTGGCAGCCCGTGAACCGCGAGCGCCCGGTGACCACGGCGCTGCGCGCGTACGCCGCGCTCGCCACCTCCGCCGACAAGGGTGCCGTCCGGCGCGTGCCGTAAGCCCGTGCTCTGAGTCGAGAAAGCCAAGGAATGACAATCGAATACATCGGTAAGGCCGACTCCATGCTGGCCGAGTACACCGCCATGCTCCAGCGCTCGGACGCCCGCAACGCGGAGGCCAAGGCGCTGCTCGCGGAGGCCGAGGAGTTGGCCGCGGAGGTGCGGCACCTGGAGTCCACGGAGTTCATGATGACTCCGGACGAGGTGATGCAGAGCAATGCGCACCGGGCGCTGCTCGAGCGGGAGATCGACGCCAAGTCGGGTCGGGTGCTGCAGCTGCACCAGGAGACCTTCCACGAGTGGGAGTCCTGGACCGCCCGTCAGTACTGAGGCGCGAAAAGGCGGCCGGGACGATCGTCGAGATCGTCCCGGCCGCTTCGTGTTTCGAGAGGCTCTGTGTTTCGGGGGTCGTCAGTCGAAGGGACCGATACCCGTGAGCGGGTTGCCGCCGTGCAGATAGACGTAGGTGAGGATCGCGGCCACCACGGCCGCCACGAAGGCGGCCAGGGAACCCAGGAACGGCCGCGAGGACCAGCCCCGATTGCGGTCCAGGGACAAGCGGCCGGGTCCGGTCAGGATCAGCACGGTGGTCAGCCCGACCAGAATCGATTCCAGCTCTACCGAATTGCCCTTGGCCGAGTACTGGAAGCCGGGGTTCATGCCCTGCTTCCACATCCACGCGTCGAGGATGACCGCGAGCAGCGCGCCCGCCGCCAGCGGGGTGGCCAGGCCGATCGCGACCAGCACGCCACCGCCGAGCTCACCGGCGATGAGCATGGGCGCGGCGATGTCGACGTGCTTCCAGCCGCCGCTCTCCATGGCGGTCTTGATGCCGTCCAGCCCGGGACCGTGGAACCAGCCGGTGGCCTTCTGCAGCCCGTGGTAGACGAAGGTGCCGCCGATGACCAAGCGCAGCAGGAGAAGTCCGAGGTCCAGGGTGCCGCGGCGCTCGTCGCGGCGGCGCGGGCGGCCATTGCCGTCGGCGGGCGCGGCGGGGGCCGGGGGGATGCTGGCGAACGAATAGGTCGGCGACGGTTCGGCGGTGGTGCTGTTGGCGACACCCGGAATCGCGTTCTTGACCTGCGAGTAGAGCGGGACCTCCGGATCCAGGCCGAGTTCCTCGTCGGTGCGCGGCAGTTTCGCCGTGGTCTCGATCTTCTCGGTCTTCAGTTCTTCGGTGGTCTGGATGCCGACCGGGGTGGGGAACTGCTCGGTCGGCGAGTCGAAGGGGCTGCGGACCGGCGTTCCGGCCGGTCGCGGCGTGTCGGGCGTGGCGTCGCCCGCCACGGCGGACGGTTCGGTCGGCTTATCAGTCACGCGGCCAGACTATTAGGAGAAAGGGCGCGACACACAGCAGAACGCGGGCGTGTCCGCAGTCCGATTCGCGCCACGGCACCGGATTGCGACACCCCGTCCGAGCGTCGGCGGCGGGTTTTCCGTAACGTCTCAACCATGAGTTTGGTTGCCGGTGGCCATGTCGGGGTGGGTGCGCGGAGAGTGGTGCTGGGCGTGACGCTCGGGGCGGTGCTGCTGTCCGGGTGCGCGCGCTTCGACGATCGCGCGTCGAGCCCGTTCACCACCGAGCCGACCTGGCAGGACGCCGAACCGAATACGACGACGCCGAAAACCCCGCCCACCAATGCGAAACGGCCCGACCTGCCGTGCGTGGATCCCGATCTCGCCGTGGTGGTGTCGTGTCTGGACACCACCGGCGGGCTGGTTGCGCTGCCCGATGGCGGTAGCGCGCTGGTGGCCGAGCGCACCACCGGGCGCATTCTCAAGGTCGTCGCCACCGACGAGGGCGAGCCGCCCGTGCCCGTCGAGGTCGCCAGGGTGGATGTGGATCCGGCCGGGGACGGCGGCCTCACCGGGCTGGCCCTGTCCCCCAGCTTCGGTGAGGACGGGTTGATCTACGCCTACGTCACCACCGCGAGCGACAACCGGGTGGTGCGCATCTCCACCGACGGCGGCGGCACGCCCAAACCGATCCTGACCGGAATCCCCAAGGGCCTCAACGGTAATCGCGGGTCCATCGACTTCCTGCACGACCGGATGCTGATCCTCACCGGTGACGCCGGGAACCCGGCGCTGGCGGGCGACACCAACTCGATGGCCGGAAAGCTGCTCAGCATCAACTCCCCCGCGCCCGGTGCGTCGGCCGATGTGGTGGTGTCCGGGATCGGGGTGGCGGGCGGCGTCTGCACCGACGGCAAGGACGCCATCTGGATCACCGACCGCACCGCCACCGAGGATCGGCTGCAGCGCGTCGGTCCGGACGGCGTCGCGGTGAAGGCGTGGACCTGGCCCGACCATCCGGGCGTCGCGGGCTGCGCGGCCGCCTCGGACGGCGTGGCCATCTCCCTCACCAATCAGAAGGGTCTGGCGATCGCCACGGCCGACAAGAACACCCACGCGGTGACGGCCGCGCCTTCGGTGCTGGCGCAGGACAAGTACGGCCGCCTCGACGGCGCGACGCTGGGCGGCGACGGCAATATCTGGGTCGGCACGGTCAACAAGCCCGACGGCAACCCGAACCAGTACGACGACCGCGTGGTCCGCATCCCGCCGCCGACCGCGGGCCAGGGCAACGGACCGGACTAGCCACCGGCTCACGAGTGCGGCGCACAGCTGTTGCTGTGCGCCGCATTCGGTTATCGAGCGGCCTGCTGCTCGACGGGCATCTGCAGTTCGATGACCCATTCGTCGGAGGCCGGGTCGCCGGGGGCCTGCAGGTAGACCTCACGGATGGGAGCGTTGGGGGCGTAACCGTTTTCGTCGGCCCAGCGGCCCATGGCCTCGAAGGAGACGCACAGTTCCGCGAGCTTGCCGCGGTGTGCCAGCGTGGCGGCCCGGGGGATCTCCGGGAGCAGGCGCAGCTCGAAGGGGCTGGCGGGGGCGGCGGTGCCCGTGACCTGGTGGGCGACGTGGACGCGCAAACCGGCTTCCAGCTCTTCGTAATACACGATGGGTGCACCGGTGATGGTGAGGCCGGAGGCCGGAATCGACTCCGCCATCTGGGCATACAGCTTCTCGATGATCGGGCCGACGGCGGCCTCGCCGGATTCGGCCGCGACATCGGACATTTCGGCGACCAGCGTGGCCGACAGCGGTTTGACGACGATTTCCTGCTCGGGCATGACGCCCTCCTTCTCGATACGCAGGAGCCTCGCCTCGACGGATGCGAGCCGCGCGGTGTCCGCGGCGAGCTGATTGGCCAACTGTGCGCGGCGCAGCTGCAACATGCCGTGCAGTCGTTCCGCGGACAGCTGCCCGTCGAGAATCTCGGCCACCTGATTCAAGGTGAAGCCGAGATCCTTCAACGCGACGATTCGATTGAGCCGCGAGAGCTGCTCGGCCGCATAGAACCGATAGCCGGAACACGGATCAACCTCGTAAGGCCGCAACAGCCCGAGATCGTCGTAGTGCCGCAACATCCGCACCGACACCGACCCGAACCTGGCGAAGTCTCCAATACTGAACATGACACCTCCAGGCTCGGGTCTCACACGGTGTGAGGGTCAAGCCCATGATCACTCGAAGGCTCGGGGCGGGGGGGGGGGTGACCGCCCCCCCCAAAGAGGAATTTGTGGTGGTGGGGGGTCGGCGGTGG